>NZ_JBDGIU010000017.1:0-204 GCF_057657235.1 Pelagerythrobacter sp. Soil_C_18 | reverse complement strand
AAGGCCTTCGGCAGCATGAGACAAAGGCGCAATGGGTCGCGATAAACGTGCGGGAGTTCTCTGTCGCCTGCCAGTTCCGAAAGATCAGGGTCGATAACAAAGACACGCGGAGTGGTACCCTGCCGGAATTCGATGCGGACAGAATACTCTCGACCAATCAGGCTCGGTCTGACCTTGTATTCCCAAGTGAGTGCACCGGCGTGA
>NZ_JBDGIU010000016.1:0-210 GCF_057657235.1 Pelagerythrobacter sp. Soil_C_18 | reverse complement strand
GATTCTTCGATGCGGATAGATCAAACGTTCGTGCCCTGGGCAGCTACATGGCTCTACTATTTCGAAGAGTGGCTGGCGTCAGGCGAGTGGAAAGGCGGGGGAACGCACCCTGATCCGTCCGACACCGAACAGTTGAACCGACGCGACCGTCGGGCGCGCGGGCGCTAGCTGCCCGCCAAATCAAACTGCGAGTTTCGCACCTGCCATCCA
>NZ_JBDGIU010000015.1:0-386 GCF_057657235.1 Pelagerythrobacter sp. Soil_C_18 | reverse complement strand
GACCTGCGCATTGGCGGGGGCGAGGCCTACTATTCGCCGGTTGGCGACTATGTCCCGGTGCCGCCGCCGCAGGCGTTCCATGCACCGATCGACTGGCACCGAACCGCTCTTCACGAACTGGGGCATTGGACAGGCCATTCCAGCCGGCTCGGTCGCGATCAGACCGGACGGTTCGGCAGCAGCGCCTATGCGCGCGAGGAGCTGGTTGCTGAGATGGCGAGCGCCTTTGCCTGCGTTTCGCTCTCGATCGAGCCGACCGTGCGGCACTGCGATTACATCGGCAGCTGGCTTGCCGTGCTGCGCGAGGATGAGAAGGCGATCTTTCGTGCAGCCAGCGCTGCGAGCAAGGCCGCCGACTACCTGCTCGCCTTTGCACCGGAGGCAGG
>NZ_JBDGIU010000014.1:0-404 GCF_057657235.1 Pelagerythrobacter sp. Soil_C_18 | reverse complement strand
TTATTTCCGCTGTGGATAGGAAAGGGCTCAACGGATGCCTGCGTGGATACACCATCGGTAATTGTTTTCGCTAAACGGAACCTCGGCAGCAGTTTGGCCCGCCGCTCGAAAAGAGATTTGAACCCCTTCGGGTTGGTCGGCTTGAACTGACGGAGCTTCTTGTCTGGCACCAGCTCACCGCCGTTCTCGCAGGTGGGGTTTGTTATCGTTGGCGATATATCGAGATGATAGTCGCCCGCATAATCAAGCCGCCAGCAGCGCTTCTTTTCGACAAGGATCGCGGCGTATGTCGCATGCTCCCGGAGCCGATCACCGACAATGCGCTTGAGTTCGGCTGGGGATTGGTCGGCAGTGAAGTTGAGCACGTGCTGGATTAGGTCGGCGTCGAACTCGTTCTGCCCAAT
>NZ_JBDGIU010000013.1:0-434 GCF_057657235.1 Pelagerythrobacter sp. Soil_C_18 | reverse complement strand
GATCCGAACGGTGAGTTCGATGATCTTGCCGTGGGCGAGACCCGGACGACGAGCATCAGCTATACCGTAAGCGACGGCGAGGGCGGTACGGATACCGCGACGCTCGAGATTACGGTGACCGGCACCAATGATGGGCCGGTTGCGGTCGGGGCGCTGCCGGATCAGGCGAACGAGGATGCGGACGGCGTCACGACGGTGGACGTCACCTCGGCCTTCACCGACGTCGATGCGAGCGACACGATGACTTACACGGCGACCGGTCTGCCGGCGGGTCTGACGCTCGATCCTGTGACGGGTATCATCAGCGGAACGATAGACAACTCGGCGAGCCAGACCGGCACTCCGGGTAACCCGAACGGGACCTACACCGTCGTCGTAACCGCCACCGATGGCAGCGGCGCCTCGGTGACGCAGAGCTTCGACTGGACGGTTGC
>NZ_JBDGIU010000012.1:0-1213 GCF_057657235.1 Pelagerythrobacter sp. Soil_C_18 | reverse complement strand
ATCTGCTTCGGAAACGTGCCCTCCTCGATCTTGCGGTAGAGTGTCGAGCGGCTGAGGCCGGTCTTGTCGAGCACGGCGTTAAGGCGAAGAAAGCGGTTTGAGGTGTCGGTCATCGGCATGATCCTGGTCGTTGTTGCAGCTCCCGCGCGACCAGGATCGGAAGTTCTCTTCGATGCGCAAGAGTGCCACCGCCATACCCGGCCGAACACGACCCTTCCTGCCCCATAAAGGTACCTCGGTGCGTCGAAAGAACTCGGCGTCTCACGCACTGTTGGGGGCGTGACCGCGCTCTACGCCGCTTCCGCGCCGCCGAGTCGCTGATCGCGTCTCGACCCATTCGGATGACGATCGCATGACGGTGGGGGCCGGCGCTTGCTGCGCCGGCCAAGCGGACATCGCGCTGCTCGCGCGATGGCGCTGGGGCCTGTCGGCCCCGAGCAGGCGGGGAGGGCGCGCCGCTACCCTGTAGTCCCGCCGCGGCGTGCCGCAACCGGCTGCGCCGGTCCTCCATTTCATTTCGGCCCGTTGGGTGCAGCCCACCTTCCTCGGCGGGACTTCCGGTCCGCTCCTAGCCGCCCACCCCGCCTTTTTCGGGGCCGGTTGCGGTGGAGAAGAGGAGTGGAAGGATGAACGGTCAGACCAGGAGCTTACGCCGGAGCCTCTATGCCGAGGTGACCGAGCGGGTGATTGCGGAGCTGGAAGAAGGACGGCTGCCGTGGGTGCAGCCGTGGGATGCAGCCGCATGCGGCTGCGCGATGCCGGCGAATGCGATGAGCGGGCGGCGCTATTCAGGGATCAACGTGCTGATCCTGTGGGCAGCGGTGATCGAGGGCGGCTATGCCTCGCAGCGCTGGCTCACGTACCGGCAAGCAGTCGCAGCAGGCGGCCATGTCCGCAAAGGGGAGCGGGGCACGACCGTCTGCTACGCCGACAGGTTTACGCCCCGGGCAGAGGCCGAGCAAGCGCAGGACGAAGAACGCGAGGCAAGGACGATCGCCCTTCTCAAGCGCTTCACCGTGTTCAATGTCGAGCAGTGCGAAGCTCTGCCCGAGGAGCTGACGCGTGCCGCTGAGCCTCTTGCCGCCGAGGCCGATATCCTGCCGGAGGTCAAAGCGCTGATCGATGCGAGCGGGGCCGACCTGCGCATTGGCGGGGGCGAGGCCTACTATTCGCCGGTTGGCGACTATGTCCCGGTGCCGCCGCCGCAGGCGTT
>NZ_JBDGIU010000011.1:0-5130 GCF_057657235.1 Pelagerythrobacter sp. Soil_C_18 | reverse complement strand
ACGACGCTGCAGGCGCTGCGGCTGACGACACGGCCCAGCGCGGTGCCGAGCGCCTGATCGATCTGCTGCTGGCCGCGCTGCTGGGCGGCGATGAAGCGGGTGTTCTGCTGCTGATCGAGAACTTGCAGCTGCTGGGCGAGAGCGGCCTGCTGGCGCTGGTACTCGATCGGCGCGGTGGCGTTCTGCCGCGCCGCCAGCGCGCGCTGTTGCTGCTCGATCGCGGCGCGCCGCTGCGCCAGCTCGCCCGACAGCGAGGACTGCAATTGCTGCAACTGCCCCTGCAGCGACTGCCCGGCGCGCGAAGCGCTGATCGCGCCATCACGCGAGAGGAGGCATAGCCCGGCGATCGGCGGCCCGAACATCTGGGCCGCCGCGGGACTCGCGACGCAGGTGAGGAAGAGGGCGGCGGAGAGAGTGAAGGATCGCATGACCGCCCTCTCCCTCAATCAGCCCGCCGCCGCAACCCGGTCCGCGCAAGCCTGGTCCTGCCAGACCACTTCGGACACGACGACGTGATAGCGGCCCTCGGGCTTTTCGAAGCGGATTTCCATCCGGCAGCGCGCCCGTTCGGTGCTTCCCGGCGCGAGCGGGAGGAACAGGACGTAGTTCCACCGCCGCGTGATGCCTTCGCCGAAATGCGGCGGACCGATCAGCCGGTAGATGCTGAACTTCTCCAGCCCCGGCACGATCATCCGCACCGCCGCCGGGTCGGCAGTCACACCCGTCTTCTTCTCCTCCAGCGGGGCGCGCTTGAAGGCCCCGGGGTCGACCGTCGCGACGTAAGTCGCGGGGCCGGTTTCCGTGGTCTCCTGTGCGGCGGCCACGGTGCCGATCGAAGTCGCGGCGATCAGCGGAAGCGCGAGAAGTCTGGCTTTCATATGTGCCCTCCTGTCGAGCAATTTGAACGGATCAGAACTGGAAGCCGACGCCGACGTTGGCACCCGCGCGTTCCTGCGTGTCGTAAGTGGCGCCCGCCTTGATGACGGTCTTGCCGTCATCCAGCACCCGCGACAGGCCGACCGCGAACGCCGATTGCCCCTGGTACGTACCGGCACCGAAGGAGAGCATCCCGCGGCCCGGTTCGAACGCCTGGGGAAGACCGGCCGCCGCCAGCGCACCGGCAACGCCGGCGTTGGCGTCCTCGCGCAGGTTGCGGATGTCGTAGTCGATCCCCGCAAGCCGCGAGTCGGTATAGGCGTTGGCTTCCTTCACCGCGCCCGCAAGCCCGTCGTTGAGCTGCTGGACGTTGACCGCGTCGGTCGGTGCCACACCCGCGGCCACGTTCTGCAGCTTCGTTGCCGATCCGCCGGGGTTGAAGGTGACGGAATCACCGTCCTCGTCATACTGCACGGAGTTGTTCGCGACTTGCTGCACCTCGTAGAGCTGCGAGCCGTTGACGGCATCGGTCGAGGTCGAGTTGACCGCCCCCGCCGCGACGTTCTGGACGACGTTGCCGCCCATATCGACGCTCGTGTTCGCGCCCACGGCGAGCCCGCCGTTGGCCGTCACCATGCCGGAGAAGGTGGGGTTGTCCACCACGCCGATCTCGAGCTCGTTGCCGTTCAGCGTCACCACCGTGTTCGAGCCGGCAGCCACGTTCAGCGTGCCGTTCGACCCGATGTTGGTCGACGGACCGCCATCGGCCTGGATGTTCCAGCCCGCGTTCGCAGTCTGCTCGATCGAGTTCAGGGCATCGTTGACGTTGTTGTAGGTGTTGCCGCCGACGTTCAGTTCCGTGTTGATCGTGCCAGTGGTCGGATCGTAGCTGGAGTTTCCGCCAAGACCCTCCGCCACGCTTTCGCCGAGGTTGGAGACATTGTTCTCGACAGTGCTGATGCTGCCCTCGATGTCGGTCACCCGATTGTCGAGGTTGGCAACGTCACCTTCGACCGTCGTCACCCGATTGTCGATGTTCGCCACGTCGCCCTCGACGTTGGTCATCCGGCCGTCGAGATTGGCGACATCGCCTTCGACATTGGTCACCCGGTCGCCGAGATCGGTGATCTGGGTGCCCAGGTTCTGCTCGACCGCCTCGAGCTGGCTGACGTTCACCGCGTCGGTCGGCGCCGAACCGGCTGCGACGTTGGTGATCTGGCGTTCGGCGCCGGCGCTGCCGACCGAGACCTCGCCCGCGGAGTTCTGCGGAGCGGCAAGTCCGTAGCCGGTGTAACCCGTCTGGGCGCCCACGCTGGTCGCCGAGTTCGACCCGAGCGCAACGCTCGCGCCATGATCGACTCTCGCACCCGCACCGATCGCGACGCCCTGGATGGCCGCCGACACCGCTTGCGTGCCGAACGCCAGACCATCGGCGAGCATGACATGCGCGCCCTGGCCGATGGCGGTTCCGCCCGGTGCGATCTGATCGACGATCGCGCCGTTGCCGATGCCGATGCCGTTGTCGGCGTTGACCACGGTCTCGGGACCGACGGCGATCGAGTCTTCGCCCACCGCGAGCGAGTCCGGCTCATCCGAGTTGGCATGGAAGTACTTGGTCGGCGTGGTCGCGACCGCCGCGATGGCTCCCTGAAGCTGCCGGATCGTCACCGCATCCTGCGCGCTGGTCCCGTCAGCCACATTCGTGATCTGACGATAGGACGTGTCGTTCCCCACCGACACGGCGCCAAGAAGCGTCTTGTCGGTCGTGTTGTACTCGATGTTCACCGCGCCGGCTGCAAGCTGGCCGGTCGCAGGCGCCACGGGACGATCTGCGACGGAGCCGGAGCCCAGCGCCAGCGATCCGTCGACGCTCGCCTGGGCATCGCGGCCCAGCGCCACTGCGTCTGCAGCGGTCGCACTTGCCTGATAACCGAGGGCGGTCGAGCCGATCCCCTGAGCGAAGGCGTCCGCCTCCGGGAGGCCGGCCTCGTTGGTGCGGGCATAGCGAAGGCCCTTACCGTTTGCATCGGTGTAGGCGTCGGAGGTGTCGCCCGCGATCTCGGTGATCGTGTCGCCCAGGTTGGCAACGTCACCTTCGACCGTGGTCACGCGGCCATCGAGGTTGGCGACGTCGCCTTCCACCGTCGTCACGCGGCCATCGAGATTGTCGATATCGGTCGCGTTCTGGTCGACTTGCTGGTTGGTCGCGAAGAGCTGCGAGCCGTTCACCGCGTCGGTCGACGTGGCGGAAAGCCGGCCCGCCGCAACATGCGTGATCGTCCGCTCCGCACCGGCGCTACCAACGCTGACGGTGCTCGTCGGTGCCGTACCTGCAAAGGCGTAGGCATTGCCGCCGATCGTCGTGCCGGTGGTCCCCACGGCCGCTTCGGTCGTGGAGCCGGAGCCCAAGGCCACGTCACCCGTGTTGTTCGCGACGGCATTCGGACCGATCGCCACCGAATTGGTGCCGAGCGCCTGCGAGTCCGCCTCGGTCGAGTTAGCGTGGAAGTACTTGATCCCCGCGCCGTTGTTGATGTCGGTGATGGTGTCGCCGAGGTTGGCAATGTCACCCTCGACCGTCGTCACGCGGCCGTCGAGATTGTCGATATCCGTCGCGTTCTGGTCGACTTGCTGGTTGGTCGCGAAGAGCTGCGAGCCGTTCACCGCGTCGGTCGAGATCGCACTCAGGCGGCCTGCCGCGACATGCGTGATCGTCCGCTCGGCCCCAGCCGCGCCCACACTGACCGTGCTTGTCGGAGCGGTGCCGGCAAACGCGTAGGTGTTACCGCCGATCGTCGTGCCGGTCGTCCCCACGGCCGCTTCAGTCGTGGAGCCGGAACCCAAGGCCACGTCACCGGTGTTGTTGGCAACGGCGTTCGGTCCGATCGCCACCGAGTTCGTCCCCAGCGCCTGCGAGTCGGCCTCGGTCGAGTTGGCGTGGAAGTACTTGATCCCCGCGCCGTTGTTGATGTCGGTGATGGTGTCGCCGAGGTTGGCAATGTCACCCTCGACCGTCGTCACGCGGCCGTCGAGATTGTCGATATCCGTCGCGTTCTGGTCGACTTGCTGGTTGGTCGCGAAGAGCTGCGAGCCGTTCACCGCGTCGGTCGAGATCGCACTCAGGCGGCCTGCCGCGACATTGGTGATCGTCCGCTCGGCGCCAGCCGCACCGACACTGACCGTGCTCGTCGGCGCCGTACCCGCGAAGGCGTAGGTGTTGCCGCCGATCGTCGTGCCGGTGGTCGCCACAGCCGCATCCGTAGTGGAGCCCGAGCCCAAAGCCACGTCGCCTGTATTGTTGGCAACCGCATTCGGACCGATCGCCACCGAGTTGGTGCCAAGCGCCTGCGAGTCCGCCTCGGTCGAGTTGGCATGGAAGTACTTGATGCCGGCGCCGTTGTTGATGTCGGTGATCGTATCCCCGAGGTTGGCGATATTGGTGGTGTTCTGATCGACCTGCTGGTTCGTCGCGAAGAGCTGCGAGCCGTTCACCGCTTCGCTCGAGGTCGCGCTGACCTCGCCGTCGGCCAGGTTGGTGATCGTCGTATTGGCCATGTCGAGACCGGCCGCGTCGAACACCTGTCCGCTCGCCAGAGTGACGCTGTCGGCAACGAGGTCCGCGCTGGTCGCAATGGTGATGTCGGTGCCGGTGCGGGTCACCTCGATGTTTTGCCCGTCGACGAACTGGACGGTGTCGCCCGGTGCGACATTGGTCGCGGCGTCGCCATTGGCCTGGACGTTCCAGCCCATGCCCGCGGTCGTCGCCACGGCCTCGATCGCCTGGTTGGTCGCGAAGAGCTGCGAGCCGTTGATCGCGTCGGTCGAAGCCGCATCGATGCGGCCCGCCGCAACGTTGGTCACGGTGCGCTCCGCCCCGGCCGCGCCCACGCTGACCGTCGAGGTCGGCGCGGTCCCGGCGAAGGCGTAGGTCGTGCCGTCGATCGTGATGCCGGTGGTCGCTACCGCCGCGTCGGTAACCGAGCCGGAGCCCAGCGCCACGTCGCCGGCATTGTTGGCAACGGCGGTATCGCCGAAGGCGAGCGAGCCCGCCGCCAACGCGCTGCTGTCGTTGCCCAGCGCGACCGAGCCCTGGCCGACCGCCACGTTGCTGTTGCCGATCGCAACCGCGCCGCTCGCCATGTTGGCGGCAGTCGCCGTCGCCGTGCCGTCAGCATTGGCGATGTTGTCCGCGCCGCCGGTGAACGCACCGCGGCCGCTGGCATAGCTCGGATCGCCGATCGCGACCGCGCCGTC
>NZ_JBDGIU010000010.1:0-13085 GCF_057657235.1 Pelagerythrobacter sp. Soil_C_18 | reverse complement strand
CCGGAGGCAGGATGATGCCCGAAGGGATGAGCCGAGAAGAAGGGATCGAGCGCGTGAACCGCGCGCTGCGGCGCATGTCCGGTCGGCAGCGCGAGGTATACCTTGCCGTGCGGATCGA
The DNA here is from genome assembly GCF_057657235.1 of Pelagerythrobacter sp. Soil_C_18. NCBI lineage: Bacteria > Pseudomonadati > Pseudomonadota > Alphaproteobacteria > Sphingomonadales > Erythrobacteraceae > Pelagerythrobacter > Pelagerythrobacter sp. Soil_C_18. The sequence goes on along the minus strand of NZ_JBDGIU010000010.1, from coordinate 12,967 downwards.
TGATGCCGACTACCGTGACATTGCTGCGCGGCTGGGGATCACCACCAGGCAGGTCGAGCGCGAGCTTGCCGCTGCGATCCGGCAGGTCCGCCGCGCGCTTCGTGAGCACTATCCCGGACCAAGATGGCAGCGCTGGCTGCGCTGGGTCGGCGACCCCGTCCGCTGGTGAACTTCCAGCCTCGCCGGCCACGGCCGGCGAGGCTGTGCTAAGCGGCATCCTGCCGCTAGGGTGAGGGAACCATGAAGACCAGCCTCGACCATCTGCCCGACCAGCAGCAGCAGGAGCTCGCCCGCATCCGCGAGATCCGCTCGAGGAGTTCGAGAAGGCGATCGCCAACGCGACGTCCACCCACAAGCGCAGCGGTAAGGTCTACAAGATCATCCTGTTCGGCTCCTATGCGCGGGGCGACTGGGTCGATGAGCCCGAGAACGGCTACCAGTCCGACTTCGATCTCCTGATCGTGGTCAGCCACGAAGACCTGACCGATATCGCCGACTACTGGTATATCGCCGAGGACCGGATCGCGCGCGATCCCACCATTGAGCGTCCGGTCAACATCATCGTCCACTCGCTCGACGAGGTGAACCAGGCGCTCGTCCGCGGCGAATACTTCTGGGTCGATATCGCGCGTGATGGCTGCATCGTTTACGAGCTGCCTTGTCATTCGCTCGCTACGCCCAAGCCGCTGACGCCGTCAGACGCGCATCGGATGGCGCAGGAGTATTTTGACGAGTGGTTTCCTACGGCTGATGGGTTTCTCGACACGGCGACCTACGTTCAGGGACAAGGCCGCTTGAAGGAAGCAGCCTTTCAGTTCCATCAAGCCACTGAGCGCTTCTACATCTGCTTCCTGCTGGTGCGGACGCTCTATTTTCCGCGCTCGCACAACATCAAGTTCCTGCGCTCACTCGCCGAGGACAAGGAGCCGCGGCTGGTCGAGGCTTGGCCGCGCGCGAGCAAGATCGACAGAAGGCGGTTCGAGCGGCTGAAGCGCGCTTATGTCGAGGCGCGCTACTCGGCGAGCTACTCGATCACCGCCGAGGATCTTGATGCGCTGTCTGTCCGCATCGCGGGGCTACGCGACCTTGTCGGCGATGTGTGCTGCGAGCGACTGGCGGTGCTGAAGACCGAAGCAGCGGCCTAGCCCCCAAGACCGGCTGAAGGGTGGCGTCCATGGCGCAGACATGCGCGTGCTCGGCAGGTTGCTCCTGCACTGCCGCCGGAACCCGTGTTCCTCCGTCTCCTGAGCCCTTGACCTACGGCCGGTCGAAGGCCTCGAAACCATCGCTGCGCGAGATTCTTCCCCGCCGCATAAATGCGGCTCCTCGCGGACCAACAATCTCGCGGCTCCGGTCCTTCGCTGACGCTGCGGCCCTTCGGGTTCGCGTCCTTCTTGTCCCGCCCGTTTCGGTCGGCCCATCGACAGGGAACGGGTCCCGGTCGACAGACAAGGAGAAAGCATCATGCCTGCCATCGGATATGTCACCGCCCAGGAAGACGGCACCTTCAAGGGGCAGCTGAAGACCATCAGCATCCGCGAGGACATCACCATCGCCGCCAATCCTCGCAAGGCCAGCGAGGTTCAGCCCGACTACCGGGTCTATGTCGGCGACGTCGAAATCGGCGCCGGGTGGAATCGGCGCTCCGAAGCAAGCGGGCGCACTTACGTCTCGCTCAGCTTTGCCGCCCCTGAGTTCGGGCCGCGCAGGCTCTACGCCAATCTCGTCCAGGTAGCTGGCGAGAAGCGCGACGACCGGTTCGCGATCCTCTGGAATCCGGCGGATTGAACGAACGGCTCCCGCGGCGCTGCGGCGCCGCGGCAGTCTCGCTCTGACTCCTATGCTGGTAGCGCCTTGCAAACAGCTGCGTCAGTAGCAGACTCCGCAACCTCTCGCGACGGTGCTATGACTTCAAACGAATAGCGCGACTCACCTACCGAATAGGTGAAGGACCAGCACTGTTCAGGGGGGGTATTCATGGCAACGCGTCCTTATCCGTCTTTTCTGATCTACCTCGACACGGCGAGAAAATTCCGTTGGCGCTTTCAAGCGGCGAATTACAAGACAACCGCCGACAGCGCAGAGGGCTATCACAACTTCGATGATTGCCTGAACGGCATACAAACGCTCGGGAGCCCCCATCCGGTCTGGCAAACAGACGCGGTGACGGCGCGCCTTAACCGCTAGGCTTTCGCCCCTTTTTCAGTTTCTCGTGCGGTTTGTGCGGCGTTGCCAATCTCCGCTTTTGTGCTGCCTCGCGGCGGCGCACGGTTTCCTCTTCGAAATAGGTTTCAGGATGACCAGCCATGGCAGTCGACCCTAAGATATCCGACAGTGAGGGGCTAGCGAGCCGATTTATGTGGTTCATCATCTTCTGGAACCACGCCGAAATGGTCGCGAAACAAATCGCCCAACTCCTCATGGGAGAGAGCACGATCAGCATGGCGATAACTGCCGAACTGGGCAACCGCACCCTCATGGAAGCAATTGAGGCGGCAAGCCACGATCTAACCGTCGAAGAGATGGGCAAGGTGGGAGAGCACCTGCGGCACTTTTCGAAAGGCTACAGCACCCTTCTCGGTTATCGGAACTTCTACATCCACGGCATCTACGGCACTCGAAACCTAATCCCAAAAGCCGATGCCATCCTGTTCACTATGGACGGCAAAGGGCGAGTGCGCTTCTTCAACCGCCACCTATCACAAGCGGACCTTGAGGCGGCTACGGGCGGCATCCACAAGCTGATTGGTTACGGGGCGGCTATTCAGCAAGAACTTGGCGCAACAGGCGATGGCCTTCTGAATCTTCTAGCAACCTACCAAGGATCGCTTGAAAAGCCCGATTGGCCGCCACCAATCGAGAAGACTCCGCTGTACCTACAAGGGCAAGAACCCTCGCCTCAAGAGCGACGTCGGAAATGGGGAAATCGGAGAAAATCTGCCTCTGCATGAGGCACCCGCGTTGCCTTTCGCTCTGGTCAGCATTTTAAAGAATTCCTGCGACCGACGTGCTATATCAGCGATATGGGGGGAGTTCAAAGCAACACGTCCAATTCGGGCTGCGGGTGGATGCTGCTATTCGGCATCATCCTTCTGATATTCGGGAAATGTAGTTCGGACCAGCCGGATGATGACGGCGTGACCTGGACGGAAACTGAGACTGCGTACGTCACGGCAAGCGCGCTCAATTGCCGGTCGGGCCGCACGACCGCTGCGCCGGCATCGACCCAGTTCTCCTATGGCGAGGAACTATCGATAGTCGACCGCCAGAATGGCTGGTCTCTTGTCGAAACGTTCAGCGGTCAGTGCTGGGTCTCAAGTGATTACCTTTCCAGCTCCCGGCCACCAGCGCGATCTACGCCAACTCCGCAAGCTTGGTACGCCCCGTCACCGGCTCGCGGGTCGCCTGGGCGATCCTGTGGCGCAGCGCCGTATTGCTCTGGCATGAGCTCGTGCGAGGAAGCGCAGTTCTACTATCATCAATGTGGCGTGGGGCGCCTGGACGGAGACAACGACGGCATTCCTTGCGAGAGCCTTTGCTGAATATCCAAACGCGACTCTCGGTCGCTTCCTTGGGTAAAGCGGGCCTGCACGACCCATCGAGCCTGCGTTACTCCTCGTCCAAGTTAAACGCACGCTTACCTCGCCGCCGCCACAACAGCATCGCTTGCTCGCCGCTTTCGCTGCGGAGCCTCGCCACTGCTTCGACCAATATTCCGAAGATCACCGCCCGATCGTCATCGGTCAGTTCGATGAGGCCTGCCTTGGCAACAAGTCCGCCCAGCTCGATCAGCTGCCGCGTGCGTTCGCGGCGCTTCACCTGCCACGCACGCGTGTCATGCCGCGCCCGCTTCGCCAGCAGCCGATGGCGTGCTGCCTGCATCCGCAGCGCTGCCGCTCGTGCGCCGATCGCTGCGCTGCGCAGCCCCTCGCGGCGACCTGCGAAAGAACCGCTCTCCGCGCCGCTGGCACTCGTCTTTCGGTGGTCCTTTGCCTTCGACCGTAAGCAGCAGCGTGCCCACAAGTTCCTCGACCGGCAGGGTGTCGGCGCCGGTGGCAACCACCAGCGTGCCGAACTGCCGCAGCTTGCGTTCTTTGAGTTCTTTCGCCTTCGCATTGAGCGCTTTGAGTTCGGCATCATAGTCGCGGGGTCTGCGCATGATCTGTCCTCCAGTTGATTGGTGGAGGTGGTCCAGTTATCGAGGCGCTCGATTAGCGGCAATGCCCTGAAATCTTGTGAGACGCGGCCGTCCCGAGAAAGATGAATTCTTTCGAGGGCGCGCTTATACGTCGTGCCGACGTCGCTTGCTTGGTGTAACTGGTATGGTCGCCATGGCGATCTACCACTTCTCCGCCAAAGTGATCTCCCGCGCCGCCGGTTCATCGGCGGTGGCGGCCGCCGCCTACCGCTCGGCCTCGCGGCTTCACGATCAGCGGCTGGACCGGCACCACGACTTCTCGAACAAGGCCGGCGTCGTGCATTCCGAAGTGCTGCTGCCGGAGCATGCGCCCGAGCATCTTGCTGACCGAGAAGCTCTATGGAACGCGGTTGAGGCAGCCGAAGTGCGCAAGGATGCGCAGCTCGCCCGCGAGGTCGAGTTCGCATTGCCGCGCGAGTTGGATGAAGCAGAGGGCATTCGCCTGGCGCGTGACTTTGTCGAACGCGAGTTCGTGGCGAGGGGAATGATCGCCGACCTCAATGTGCACTGGGATGTAGGCGCTGACGGCGAGGCGAAGCCCCATGCGCATGTCATGCTCTCGATGCGCGAAGTCGATGAGCAGGGCTTTGGCGCCAAAGTCCGAGACTGGAACCGCACCGATCTCCTCAGTCACTGGCGCGAGGCATGGGCCGAGCATGTGAACTCGCGGTTGGCCGAGCTCGATATCGATGCACGGATCGATCACCGGACATTGGAAGCACAAGGGATCGAACTCGAGCCGCAGAACAAGATCGGTCCCGCCGCCTCGCGCATGGCCGAGCAGGGGCTCGAGAGCGAACGGCTCGACGAGCATGTGGAGATCGCGCGGAGGAACGGCGAGCGTATTCTCGCCAACCCGGCGCTGGCGCTTGATGCGATCACGCACAGCCAAGCCACGTTCACCGCGCGCGACCTTGCGCGGTTCGTGCACCGGCACAGCGACGGCAAGGAGCAGTTCGACCAAGTGCTCAGCGAGGTGAAGCGCTCGTCCGAGCTGATGCGGCTCGGGCGTGACGGGCGCGGCGAAGAGCGGTTCATCTCGCGCGCAATGTTGGAGTGCGAGGACCGCCTCGAGCGGGCGGCGGACAAGCTCTCGATGCGGCGGCATCATAGCCTCCCGGCAGACACAATCGGGCGATCGATCGCATCCGCCGGGAGGCGCGGTCTAACCCTTGGAGAGGAACAGAAGACCGCGCTGGAGCGCATACTCTGCGGCGCCGACATTGCAAACGTCACCGGCTACGCCGGGACCGGCAAATCTGCCGTTCTGGGCCTGGCGCGCGATGGTTGGGAAAGCGCTGGATACCGCGTGCGCGGTGCGGCGCTGGCGGGCATCGCAGCCGAGAACCTGGAGAGCGGGTCGGGCATAGCCTCGCGCACGATCGCGAGTTTGGAACACCAGTGGGCGCAAGGGCGCGAGTTGCTCACCGATCGCGATGTTCTCGTCATCGATGAGGCCGGAATGATCGGCACGCGGCAGATGGAGCGGGTGATCTCCGAAGCATCGAAGCGCGGCGCCAAGGTCGTGCTGGTTGGCGATGTCGAGCAACTCCAGACGATCGAGGCAGGTGCGGCGTTCCGCTCGATCACCGAGCGGCATGGCAGCGCCGAGATCACCACCGTTCGCCGGCAGCGCGAGGACTGGCAGAGGGATGCGACGCGCAAGCTGGCGACGGAACGGACCGGCCAGGCGATCGCGGCCTATGATGAGGCAGGTCATGTGCATGCGTCCGCCACGCGCGAGGAGGCGCGCAAGCAGCTGATTGCGTGCTGGGATCGGGATCGGCAGGAGGAGCCCGAGAGCAGCCGCATCATCCTCACGCACACCAACGAGGATGTCCGCGCGCTCAACCAGGCGGCGCGAACCAGTATGCGGGTGGCCGGCGAGCTTGGCCGTGAAACTACCCTGCAGGTGACCCGCGGCATACGAACGTTCGCCGCCGGGGACAGGATCATGTTCCTGCGCAACGAGCGCGACCTTGAGGTGAAGAACGGCTCGATCGGGACGGTGCGAAGTGTGAATGCGTCCCGCATGCAGGTCGTGCTCGATGACGGGCGGAGCGTCGCGTTCGACTGCAAGGAGTATCGCGACATCGATCACGGTTACGCCGCGACGATCCACAAGGCGCAGGGCATGACGGTCGACCGGGTGCATGTGCTAGCGACGCCTGGGCTCGACCGGCATGCAGCCTACGTCGCGCTGTCGCGGCATCGGGACCGCGTCGATCTGCACTTCGGCAGAGATGACTTTGCAGATCGCTCGAAGCTCGTGCGCGTGCTCAGCCGGGAGCGGGCGAAGGATATGGCGCGTGACTATGCGCCGGCGCCAAAGGTGCCGGAGCCGGCGAAGAAGCGCGATCCGTTTGCGGGGCTTAAGCTGAGGATGGAGCCGCTGCCGGACCGTAAACCGCCTGCACCCGAAAGAGCCCTCAGTCCTCTTGATCGGTACGCGGCAGCTGCTCGCAGGCACCAGTCGAGGCTCTCAGCCGCGGTCGTGCGGCACGCGCGGATTGTGCGCGATATGCGCGCTGCGCACGCCCTGGGTCAGGACTACACCAGGGAGCAGGGCATTGAACTCACCGCAAGCCGCGCAGCGCTCGATGCTCTGCGGGCCCACGGGCGAACCGATCTCGAGAATGCATTCTCTGGCGATCTCAGGCTGATCGACGAAGCCGCCGGCGGGAACACCGACCGAGCCATCAACGCGATGGAGCAGCAGACCAGGTGGCGCACCGATCCCGAGATGCGGGCCGATCGCTTCGTTGCCGAATGGCGGCGCCTGCGCCAGCGGCGCGAACAGCTTGGCGGATGGCAGCATTTCGAAGAGCGAGATGCGACCGACTGACGGCTCACCGCCATGGCGCGGTCGGTCGAGAAGGACCCGCAGATGGGCGCGGCTCTGTTCAAGCGCGCCGGCCAGCTTGGGCTTAGCCGCGAATGGTCGATCGAGTGGTCACCAGGCAGCTTCGACGGCGGCATCAGCGATGAGCTTCAACGCTCGCGCCGGATCGCGCAGGCCTTGGGCCGTATGTTGGGGCGGGAACGGGGGCTGGGGCTTTGAAAAGCGCTATGCGCCCCGATATCGGTCGATCGACCGGTCCCGGTGCGGTCCCGAAACCTGCCATTCTTTCAGGTAGGAACCGGCGGCAGCTACGTGCCTTCATATCGCGCGTTCGGCGCCGCCGCACTCCGAAGGCAGAGATCACAGGTTCGAATCCTGTCTTCACAGGCGTGTGAGAAGCAGACAAGCCGCTCTCCGCTCACAACAAGCTGGATCGACGAGCATTTCGTTTACATCGAGAGGGCCTCGGCCGTCCCAACGTCTACTTCTGCGACGTGGGGCTGAGAGCTGACCGGCGGTAGACGGCCCAAATTCTGTCATTCGCAGCAGCGATTGCTAGGCGCGGCGGAGGTTCCGTGGTCAGGAAGAACCATGATGACTGTCGCGCAGAACAGCCGCCGCCGAGCCGTCGAGAAATGGGAGAATGCCGTTCCGGACGAAGTGGGAGAGTTCGGTCTCATTGTCGACGTCGAGGCCGAATCGACCTTCGGCAAGGATTTGCGCAAAGCCGTATGTGAGTGCGATGTATCCTACTGCCACGCCATAGTGGGCGGAATCGCACGCAGGCGCCGAAAGATCGGCATTGTCTCCATGGATGAAGCGAACGATCTCCCCGAACGACCGGTCTGAGGTCTCCACGTATTTGGCGGTCGTCTCGTGAGCCTGGGGGCGCAACATGAGGCGCATGAGCTGTCTGTTTTGCAAGCAGAACCGAATGAAGTCGATTGCGGCTGCGACAAGCAACTCCTGCTTGCTTCCCTCGGTAGACCAGATCGAAACTGCACGCGAAATTGCATGGTCGAGTGACGATGAGCCAATCAGAAAGAGAAGCTCGTCAAGATTATGAAAATGATTATAGAAATTAGCTGGGGCAACGCCGACCTCCCGTGTGAGTCTGCGAACGGTGACATTCTCCAGATCTTCGGAAGCAAGAATTCGTTCGGCGGCCTTGCGCAAATCGCCAGCAACTTTGCCTTTGTGATATGCGCGTTTCGGAAGCGCCGATTGCTCGTGACTTGATGAGTCGGACATCTTCTTGATCCTGCCTAACACCGAGCCACGTTACTATGCTTTTTCGGACACCGGGTCAAAGCCTCCTGACGGGCAGTAGAGACGAGGCTCTCTCGAAGTGCGCCCGGTGAGCCAACGCCGATGCTCTCTTCGCCACAAATCAACCAGTTGGCGAAACTTCTCATCTCGCCGCTACGCGAAATTGCAACTTGGCGGGCTAAAATACTCGCCGTTCACATGCCTGCCGTCCCTTTGAAGTGTGCGCTAAAGTGGCATTGTGGTGGTTAAGATCGAGGTAGTAATTGCACTTGAGCGTGTTAGCCGTAAGTAAGCTAACTAAAAAGAATTGTGAAATTTTGCCGATATAGCAAAAAAGTCCTAGACATGACCTAGAAACGCCGTTCATATTGTGTGCAGCAGTCGCATAGGGGAATGTGCATCGGGGGCGCAGGGGCGAAATCGTACATCTAGCATCTGATATGGTGCAGGGTCTTCGTGATCGATACTTCCATTCGTGGGCCGAATAACTTTGGTCGGCGGGGAGCTTCGTGCGTCTGCTGCCTCGCTCCCCGTTGAGAGGAGACGCAGTGATGGGTTTGTCGACAGAAGGATTGAAGCGGCGCGGCGGAGCGTCGTGTTTGGCCGGGCGGCGTGCCCAGCTATTCTCTTCGAGAGTGCCGATGCTGCGCGGAATCGCGATCGCTGCGGTGCTGCTGAGCGCCACGCAGTCGGCTGCCCAGTCGCAGCAGGCCGCACCCGCGCCGGCGCAGAACGTCGACGCCTTCCGCCAGCAGGCGGAGCAGCTCGGTGTCCAGCGCTGCGCCAACCTCTTCTCCACCGCCGGCGCGATGACGACCGCCGGCTCGACCTACGCCGTGCAGGTCCATGCGAGCGACGAAAGCCCGGACGCCCATGCGGTGCAGGGCGTCGCGGGCATTTCCTATGACACGCCCGAACTGCGCGGATCGGCCGCCGGCGTCGTGCTGGCCGCCCCGGTCGGGCAGAGCTGCGAAGGGCAGCTCGTGCGCGTCGCGCCGTTCCAGCAGCCCTGCGCCGAAGTGATCGGCCTGCTTCCAAGCGGCAGCACGCCGGCGGGCAATCTCGTGGACGTGCCACTCTACAACCTTGGCGGAAATCAGGGGCAGGCGATGTTGGTGAGCAGCGGAAATTCCTGTGTCGTGGTGACGGTCGCCCCCTTGTCGGGCGCCTAGCAGCAGGCCGGGTCCGGCCCGCGATGAAGCGGGCCGGCATCAGTGAATGTGAGTGTCGATGGGCCGGCGCACCCGCGTCTGGCCGAGGGGTTTCGTGTGTCCCGTTTCCGGTAGCCGGCGCGGGGAATCTACTACGAGGGAGTTTGTCATGCTTGGTCTCGATGCAGTCTCGAAGCGGCAACGTGGCGCGCGGTTCGCCGAAAACTGGATCGCGGGCGCAGGATGCAGTGCCTCCCAGCGGCGCCGGCTGATGTCCGTGCTGCGCATGGCGCACCGCGTGCTCGGCATCGACCGCAAGAACCTCGGCGTGGGCGCCCTCGGCTTCGGCGGCGGCGCTCGCGCGGTGAACGTCGGCGCGCATGACGCGCTCGTGCCCGGCGCCTCGGGGGCAGGCATGCGGCTGTTTACCGGTACGGCGCTCGCCTTGCTGTTCTCTTCGCCCGTGTTTGCCAGCACGCCGGTTGGCGGCGGCACGGTAGCCAATCCCAACGGCGGCCAGATCGCAATCAGTGGCGGGACCGGATGTTCAGCTCCAGCTACGACGAGTGGCACCACAAACACCGGCGGTATTGCTGTTGGATGCGACAGCCTTTCGAATGGCGTGAATTCGGTCGCGATCGGCGTCAATTCCGATGCAATCGGAACAGCAACGACCGCCGTGGGCGTCAGCGCGAATGCTTCGGCAACCAGTGCCACAGCACTCGGAAACGCCGCGAGGGCAACGGGGTCGAGCGCCACCGCTCTCGGCAGCGGATCGACCGCGAGCAACGTGAGCGCGATCGGGATCGGAAATGGGGCAGTTGCAAGCGGTTCCAATGCCACATCAATCGGATCGCAGAGCGATGCCACCGGCCTAAACAGCATTGCATTCGGTTCCGTTGCCCAAGCGACGAATGATCGGGCGATAGCGATCGGCCACCTAGCAAATGGGGGCGGCACCGCCGCAGTGGCTATGGGCGCGAGTTCGGTGGCCAGTCAGGCCAACGCGGTGGCGCTCGGCTATCAGTCAACGGCCTCTGGCGTCAACTCGATGGCTTTGATGGCGAATGCCGCGGCGATTGGCCAACAAGCCATCTCGATCGGAACGAACAGCGACTCCACCGGCCTGAATTCGGTTGCGCTGGGCGCGGCCTCGCAAAGCCTGGCTGAAAATTCCGTCGCCCTCGGCAGCACCGCGACTGCGAGCGGCCAAAACGCGCTCGCTCTGGGCACAGGCGCGCAGGCGTCGTTCGAACAGGCCACTGCAATCGGTCTTGGCGCCAACGCAGGGGCCGCGAACACCGTGGCTCTCGGTCAAGGCGCGACGGTCACCGGGGATGCGTCGCTGGCGATCGGCTACAACAGCTCCGTTTCGGACATCAACTCGATCGCCATCGGCAATTCGGCCAATGTTTCCGCTGCGAGCGCGACCGCGCTTGGTATCTCCGCCAACGCTTCCGGAATTGCCTCGACCGCGCTCGGCCGCAGCGCCATCGCAAGCGATCTGAATGCCGTGGCACTCGGCCGGAACGCCGCCGCATCGGCCGTCAACTCGATTGCCGCAGGTACGGGCGCAGTGGCTGACTCCGAAGATGCGGTCGCGATCGGCACCGGTTCAACCGCCACCGCCGGCAAGGCCGTCGCCATCGGTGCGGGCAATACCGCCAGCGGCAACGGCGCGGTCGCCATCGGCGATCCCAACACCGCGACCGGCGACGGCGCGGTGGCGCAGGGTATGGATAACACCGCCACTGGCAACGGCTCGGTGGCAATGGGCAACACCAATATGGTCGGCGGCGGCGGCCAGGCGGTAAGCACACCTGGGACGGCGGCGCAGGGCGCGGTCGGCATCGGTTATCAGAACGCAGTGGTCGGCCAAGGCAGCGTCGCGCTGGGCAGCACCAGTAGCGCGCTGGGCGCAGGCTCGCTCGCCTTCGGTGACACGGCCGTTGCGAACAATGCAGGTGATGTGGCGCTGGGCTCGGGCTCGGCGACAGACCTCGCTGTGGCTACTCCCGGCGTGACGCTCGGCGGCACCAACTATGCATTCGCCGGCGTCGCGCCGACCTCGACGGTCAGCGTCGGCGCGGCGGGCGCGGAGCGGACCATCACCAACGTGGCGGCGGGCCGGATCAGCGGCACCTCGACAGATGCCATCAACGGTTCGCAACTGTTCGCGACCAATCAGGCATTGCAGTCGACCATCGCGGGTGCTGCGGTTCACTATTACAGCGTCAACGACGGCGGTGTTGTCGGCGGCAACTACAACAACGATGGCGCGACAGGTGCAAACTCGATGGCCGCCGGCCTGCGGGCTTCGGCGGCCGGTGCGGGCGCGACAGCGCTCGGCGTAAATTCCCGAGCGGACGGCGGGGTCGCGGTCGCTGTCGGGAATCAGGCTGTTGCCACCGGACTGGAGAGCTTTGCATTAGGCTACCGAACCAATGCTGCTGGCGTAAATTCTACGGCCATCGGTAATCAGGTGGCTGCGCTAGCCGATGGCTCCATTGCAGTGGGCGCGAATACCGGGATTGCCGTCGACGCCGCTTCGACAAACGGTATCGCGATCGGATGGTTTGCGACTGTCGCCAATGCCCCCTCAGCCGTCGCTCTCGGCGACGGCGCATCGGCCACCATCACCGACTCCGTGGCGCTGGGCTCTGGCTCGGTGACTTCGGCGGCGGTTCCGACCGCGAGCACGACCATTCGCGGCACGACCTACAACTTCGCGGGCGCGACCCCGACCAGCGTGGTCTCGATCGGCGCCGTCGGCTCCGAGCGCCAGCTCCAGAACGTTGCGGCGGGACGGATCAGCGGCACCTCAACCGACGCGATCAACGGCTCGCAGCTCTTCGCCGTGCAGCAGTCGCTGCAATCGGCGGTCACTGGCGCGGCTGCGCATTACTACAGCGTCAACGACGGGGGGGTAGTCGGCGGCAACTACAACAATGACGGTGCCACCGGTTTCAATTCGTTGGCAGGCGGTGTGGACGCTTTGGCGGGTGGCGCCAATGCCACGGCAGTCGGATCTTCATCCGCCGCCACCGGCGAAGCGTCGCTAGCAATGGGTGCTTCGGCCGATGCAAGCGGACTGTTTTCGACAGCAGTCGGTTCAGGCGCTGTTGCAGCAGATCAGGCGGCTGTCGCGATGGGCAGGCAGGCCAGTGCTACCGGCACCAACAGCGTCGCGATCGGCCAGGCTGCCAGTGCAAGTGGAATAAGCGGCTCGACCGCAGTCGGCGCGTTAGCGGATGCGAGTGCGGTCAATGCGACCGCCATCGGTGTCGACGCGAACGCCTCGGCGCAGAATTCTCTGGCCATGGGCACCGGTGCGACGGCGGACGCCGTGGATGCTGTCGCGCTCGGCACCAATGCGACGGCGACCGGCGGCAAGGCGGTTTCGATCGGCTCGGGCAACACCGCCTATGGTGACGGCGCGGTCGCGATCGGCGATCCGAGCTATGCCAGCGGCCGCGGTGCGTTCACCGGCGGCGCGGACAACATCGC
>NZ_JBDGIU010000009.1:0-79212 GCF_057657235.1 Pelagerythrobacter sp. Soil_C_18 | reverse complement strand
CCGAAGACTTCGCCCTTCTTGGCAGCTTCATATGGAAGCGCGAACTGGTTTGACATCTTGTTCATTGGACATCGCCTCGCAGAAGAGCGAAGGCTGGAGCCTTGCCCGCACGCGCTACGATGACGGCGGCTGGTCCGGCGGGACAATCGAGCGGCCAGCGTTGCAGCAACTGCTCGCAACGATTCACACTCGCGGCGGACGGGCATCCCGTATCGAGGGCACTGCACGCTCCGGCCGGTTGCAACCGGACAGGGCGCTGATCGCAGGCCTGCGCCGGGCGCATGCAGAACTCGGGGAACGCGGAATCGACCTGACGGATATCCGTGGCTCCATCGACGGCGCGCGCGGTCTCGAGGATCCGTACCTGCGCAGACTCTCCGCGCTTGCTTTTCTTGCTCCCGATATCCAGCGCGCGATTCTCGAGGGTCGCCAGCCGACCGGTCTACGGCTGGCCGATCTTGTATCCATCAACCTGCCGCTCGACTGGGATGAGCAGCGCAATCTGCTCGGCTTTGTCTGAACAGGACCTGCTGTGACCCTGCAAGCCACCTGCAATCCACCTGTTATGCCCCTGCTCCGGTCCTGCTGAGCTCCTGCTGGTCACCTGCTCATTTGTCAGCAGAGGCGAGCCGGTGGAGCGGGAGAACTGGCGGAATTCCGCCGTTCAGCGCAACCTCTCGGCATTTCATCAAGTGCATCCGAAGCGGTGAAAAAGCCAGTTGCAGGTAGAATCCCCCCGAAGGTGAAAGGGTGTGTGGCGAGGAGGCGGCAGAGACAGCGCGGCAGAACGAGGGGAAATGGCCCCGTTGTCAGCGGCGAAACGGGAACCCATGCACGGTTTCACCGGGCAGAATGCCGCGGTTCTGCGCCACTCTGCGCACCGGAGGCTCGAAGAGAGCAGGTCTAGCGGACTAGGTGGCGGAGCGGGAGGAATGCCAGGAACTAAGCCAACCGTTTGTTATTAAGACTTTTTTCCAGATATGGCGTCTGGAAGGCCCACATTTTACCCCACATTAGACATGCGCTTTTCCTAGCATCATTGGGATGCAACGAGACCGAATCGGGTCTCACACTTTCGAGAGGCACTGCGTCGGCGTCCTGGCAGCACCGCACCTATTCAGCGGAACACTGCGGCGCCCACAATCTACGCCGAGGTATCTGCTGTATTTTCGATATTGGTATGACCGAGCAGAATCTGCACGGCACGAAGACTACCTGTGGCTTTGTAGATCAGCGAAGCCTTCGTTCTTCGCATCGAGTGCGTGCCGTACTCCCGCCTATCGAGACCGATCGTTGACACCCATTCATCGACTAGGCGTGCATATTGCCGTCTGCTCAAGTGACCGAGATAGCCGATCCTGTTCGGGAATACGAAGTCGCGGATCGTCCCGCCGCGCCGATCAAGCCATGCGTTCAGGCTCTTGCGTGCCTCGGACATGATTTCGAATTGCACCGGACGTCCGGTCTGCTGGTGGATGACCGTCGTCCGATCGCGAAATACCCCCGATCGCGAATACCCCTGCGCTCATCAGGTCGCCTATCCTGATCTTGACCAGGTCGCAGCCACACAATTTGCTGTCGATCGCAAGGTCGAACAGGGCTCGGTCGCGCAGACGCCTGTGTTCGTCGAGATAGAAGCGGATTGCCCAGATATCCCGTGGTTTCAATGGGCGCTTCGGTCCTACATTCTGCCCTGCATTCCAGGGTCGCCGATCATGTATGGCGGGGGGCGAGGTCTGAATGTCCCATGATAGTTCTCCGATAGCCAAGAATTGGCCGATCGGAAGATATCGGAACGGTGGCGCGTTCGACGATTCGAGATCCATGATATCTTGCCAAATTTTGCCATGCCCGCTATATCTCGGTCCATGTCGACGATGAACATCTCTCTTCCGGATGCGCTGAAGGCGTTTGTGGATACGCAGGTTAACGTACGTGGTTACGGCACGAGCAGCGAATATGTGCGGGAGCTGATCCGCAAGGATCAGGACATTCAGCGCCTTCGCGAAATGCTCCTGGACGGTGCCGGTTCTGCAACCACAGCGCCGGTCGAGGCAGGATATTTCCAAAGCCTTCGTAAACGTGTGATGCAACGCACGGGGTCGTGACTGTAAAACCCGTCATACCGCGCGCCAAGGCACGGGCGGATGTCGACCTTGCCATTGATCATTACGCGGACGAAGCTGGCGCAGATGTGGCTTTCAGCTTCATTGGCGCACTCGAACACGCCTATACCTTTATCGGAGAAATGCCTGCGGCAGGATCTCCGCGGTGGTCTCATGAACTCAACTTACCCGGTCTGAGAGCTATACGGCTCAAAGGGTTTCCGTGGCTGGTTTTCTACATTGAATTCGAGAGCCATGTCGATGTCTGGCGCGTGCTTCATCCCAAGCGGGACATGCCAGCCTGGCTGTCCGATGTGGATGGCTAACGCCGACATAGCCGACATTTGCGGCGCTTCGCTTGGCCGTCGAAACCGACCGTTCATTCATAACATTGGCGTGCTATGCGCCATGCATGAGCAAAGCGCAGCAAGGTAGCCCGCACATTCCTCGAATCTTTGCCCGTTTCTGGGGGAGCATCATCGTTGGGATCCTGGGCACGCTGATCGGGACGCCCGCTGCTGCGCAGTCTGCTTCCGATACCCTGTTCGTCAACGTGAACGTTGTGCCAATGGACCAGGAACGGGTGCTTCGTGGTCACTCGGTATTGGTCCGGAACGGTCGGATCGCGGCACTCGGGCCGCGCCTGACGGCACCGAAAGACGCTCAGGTTATTGATGGCGGCGGCACTGCCTATCTGCTTCCCGGACTCGCCGATATGCACGTTCATGTCCGCGATCATGAAATGCTGGCAACGTTGCTTGCTAGCGGCGTCACTACTGTTCTCGATATGGGTGAAGCGCCAAATGCGATCGTGGGCCGCACCCGGGCCGCGGTGGAACGGGGCAGTCTTCCTGGGCCCCGCATCTTCGCAGCATTGGCCGTCGATGGCTCAGATCGCTACGGTCATTTGGTCGTGCCGTCGCCGGAAGCTGCGCGTTGGGCGGTCCGGCTCGCGAAGGCGAACGGCTATGACTTTATCAAGGTCTACAGCGGGCTTTCGGCCGAGACTTTTGCCGCACTGGCTGACGAAGCCACATCCTCAGGCCTGTCTATCGTCGGTCACAACGTCGAAAGCATGGGCCTCGAACGGCAGATCGCCCACGGCCAAGGCATGATCGCTCATCTCGAGGAATTTCTTTACGGCTTCTTCCATCTGCCGGAGGACGGCGATCCGCAGGCAGCGCCGGACGACGCCGAAATCTCTCGCGCCGTCGCTTTCCTGAGGCGGAATGGGACTACGATCACTGCCGATCTTGCTGCCTATCAGACGATCGCCGCGCAATGGGGCAAGCCAGAACAAGTCCAGGATTATCTGCGACTGCCAGCGGCACGTTATCTGTCGCCGGGTGATCGTATCGACTGGCGGCGCAGCGGCTATCAACGACGCACCGGTAGCCTCGATCGCAGAGCTGCATTTCTTGGCCGCTTCGTACATGCGCTCGCCGCTTCGGGCGTGCCACTGATTGCAGGTACGGACGCTCCGACGATCGCTGGGCTCGTAGCTGGTGACGCTCTGCACCGGAATCTCGCTGCGCTCGAAGCGGCGGGATTAAGCCGCTACGAGGTGCTTGCGACAGCAACACGCCAGCCCGGCCTGTTCATCAAGCGTGCCCGCCCGCAAAGCGAACCGTTCGGGATGATTGCGGAAGGGAGCCGTGCAGACCTGCTCCTGGTTTCGGCAAATCCTCTCGACGACTTATCGGTACTGCAGCGACCGCTGGGCGTCATGACAGACGGTCGCTGGCATGATGCTGCCGCGTTGGCGGGGCTGCGCGATGGAGTCGTCCAGACTTATTCAACCGGGCGATGACAGCGCCCATAACTTTCGCCGACATAGCCGTCGTTCAGAGGCCGGTAGTGGCTCCTCGAAAGCGGCGGTTCATTCAGGTGGGCGCGGCAGGCGGAGGTGGGTCGGGAAGCGACTGGCCGGTGTGCAACATCAAAGGTTAGAAAGCAGTCGATCGGCCGCGAGCCATTTCCCATTCAGCGCGCGCGATCTACCCTTCGTGCCGTCACAACGCCTCGTTAAACAACTGCGGCTCCGGCAGGGCAAGCCGAGCCCAATCAAGTTCGCTTAAGGTGCGCCTTATCGGCGGGCAGTCCGGTAAGCTCCCCGAGCTTTGGACTCTGCAAGCGACGAAAGGGCATCGTTGGAGATTGCTCGAACAAATTGCTCGGTAAGATCGTCGGCGCAACGCTTCGTTGCGACTTCCGTCGCTAGTATGGATGCACTCTCGCAAGACTGAAGGGATGCCTTCTCGATCCGATCGAGCAGCAGCTCGCGCGTGGCAGCCGTCGCCAGCTCACCTTCTCTGAAAGAGAAATCGACCCGCTCACCTGCATTGGCGACGAAGGGTACGGTCACGGCCATAAGCCCGGCGGCGAGGAGAATCTTGGAACTTGGCATAGGAGCCTCCTTTGATGCTGCACTGCAGTGTAGAGAGGGAGCTGCGGCCTTCCATCGCAAAGGCATCAATGGGCCTTGCGATTCCGGTAAGCACAAAGATAGGACTGTTATTCCACAATTACCTGCTGTGGATGGCAGATATCCGCTTGAAAAGATGCTCACTCAGCAGGAAATTGTGCGATGCAGCGTACTCGCGCATGTCGGATCAGCAACTGAGGAATTTGTCATTCGCCGCCTACCCCCGACCGGCTCTCTGGAAGCGTTTATCGCGGCTGCACGCGCTGGGTCTCTCCGAAAAGCGTCAGAGGACCTCAATCTGTCGGTGTCCGCCCTGAGCCGCCGCGTCCAGAAGCTCGAACTGCATACGGGGCGCGCGCTCTTCAGCCGTGGGGGCAACGAGTACCGCCTCAATGACGAGGGCCGCCGATTTTTCGCTGAGATCGAACGGTCGTTCGATGAGATCGTCTCTGCGTTCGAGCGGCGCGGCACGCCAGGAAAGAAAGGACTTGTCGTTGGCGTTCCAACCTCGTTTGCCACAGCCTGGCTGATTCCTCGGCTCGATCGCTTTCGCAAGAGCAATCCCGACATCGATCTTCGATTGGACACGTCCGGATCTCCGATCGAGAAGCTGGGTGAAAGTCTCGATATGATCGTCTTCTTCGCCGAAGACGGCGCAGAGCGAGTCGAGTTCGAGAAGCTGCGTCCCCAAGGAGCCTTCCTTGTAGCGCGGGAAGGAGTCGTGGATCCTCTGGATGGGTTGAGGGCGGCCTTGCGCAAGACGCCGCTGCTCGTGCATCGCCATCTGCCGCACATCCTCGAAACCTGGGCAGCCGACCTGAAGCTACCGAAGGGCATCGATCTGACGATCGACTCATTTGACGATGGTCCGCTGCTGATTGCGGCTGCGCAGAGCGGCCTGGGAATGGCGCTCGTGCTCGAGGACATGGTCAACTTCTACGGAAACGCGGCGGGTCTGGTTCGGCCGTTCGGCGAATATGTCCGTACGCCGTTCAGTTACGCGATTGCAGCGAAGCCCGCATCAGGAAGCGCCCACGCGATTGACCGGTTCTACGGCTGGATCATCGAGGAGACCCGCAAGGAAAGCGCTGCGAGGCCTTCCCAAGAAAAGCTGGAGGCGTCGTAACGCCTCCAGCGTAAGTCATAGGAGAGGTGCCTGAAGGAACGACCTTCCGACCAGCCCGGCTTTGAGCATCTGACTCGGCATTGCCATCGCAGAGTTGGAAGGAGCGCGTTGCGGTAAATGCAACGCTGTTCCCTAGACCTCTTCGTCTCAATTTCGGCCAAGCGTATTGCTAACCGGTGGCTCAGCCAAATTGCAGGCGCTCCTGGGCAGGTGGATGGGCTCGCGCTTCGGAGTTCCAGGAATGGGTAAGCTGCCGCTCAGCGCCAATTCCGCGCTGTGCAACTTCGCCAAGAAAGCCCTTGGCACAGCGAAATTAGCTTCCCGAAAGCGGCCGTACGTTCATTATCGAAATTAGCCTTATCATTCTGCTTTCGAACAAATTTTGACTGAAGCCATTTCTTGTCAGCTGCAGGCGCCGGCTGCGTGGCAAGACCATCCTTGCGCACCGCGTAGATGAACAACTCAAGTCGTCAGGGCGCAGTTGGTCACTTCACGCATCCCGTTATCAAGCCTAACAGTTTAGGCGTATAGTAAGCAGTACCGGATCTTTTATATTTCGACGCTCCCACGAGGAAGGAGCCCCGACATGACAAACAAGATTCGTCAGATAGCTCTAGGCGCGGCGGCCGCGCTGGCGATTGTTAATACCGCCCATGCGCAACCGGACGACAGGGCTGGAGAACAAACCAGCATCGTGCTGGTTCATGGCGCCTTTGCCGATGGGTCGGGTTGGCGCGGCGTTTATGATCGGCTCGTCTCAAAAGGTTATCGCGTGGCAATCGTGCAGAACCCGCTGACCTCGCTCGAAGACGACGTCG
The DNA here is from genome assembly GCF_057657235.1 of Pelagerythrobacter sp. Soil_C_18. Taxonomy (NCBI): domain Bacteria; kingdom Pseudomonadati; phylum Pseudomonadota; class Alphaproteobacteria; order Sphingomonadales; family Erythrobacteraceae; genus Pelagerythrobacter; species Pelagerythrobacter sp. Soil_C_18. The sequence continues at coordinate 72,738 of NZ_JBDGIU010000009.1, read as the reverse complement.
ACGCCACCAAACGCGTGATCGAGCGTCAGCCCGGGCACGTCATACTGGTGGGACACAGTTGGGGCGGCACGGTGATCACCGAAGCCGGAAACCATCCGAAGGTGGCGGGCCTCGTCTATGTCTCGGCGCTTGCTCCCGACAGCGGCGAGACGACCGCGCAGCAGTATGAAGGCTTTCCTCCTGCCGCCGAGTTCGTGATCGACACGCAGAGCGACGGCTTCGGCTTCGTGAACCCGGACAAGTTCAAGGCCGCCTTCGCCGCCGACGCGAGCGATAGCGATGCCGCTTTCCTGCGTGACTCGCAGGTTCCGATCAACATGTCGGTATTCACCACTCCGATCAGCGAAGCCGCCTGGCGGAGCAAGCCCAGCTGGGCCGTGATCGCCCGCGAGGACAAGGCCTTTGGTGAGGGCATGCTGCTGCACATGGCGCGGCGCATGAACGCCGACATCACCGAAGTACCTGGAAGCCATGCGCTGTTCATGACTCAGGCGCAGGCGGTCTCCGAGGTGATCGATCGCGCGGCACAGGAGAGTCTGGACCAAGCTGGCGAGTCCAGGGCTGGAGCCGGCAACTGAGCGGCGGCCGAGCGCAGCGGCGAACTGCCCCGGCCGTTAGCATGTCATTTTCAACCCCTACCGCGTCACTTCCCCCCAAGCGTGCCGCTGCCGTGTGGCGGCCACAAGACTGATCAGCAGCGGCGCTCCGGCCGCTCGACCAAGGAGATCGATCATGGGAACAATTACCACCAAAGACGGCACCGAAATCTTCTACAAGGACTGGGGCAGCAAAGACGCGCAGCCAGTTGTATTTCATCATGGTTGGCCCCTTTCGAGCGACGACTGGGACAGCCAGATGCTCTTCTTCCTGGGCGAGGGTTACCGCGTCATTGCGCATGATCGGCGCGGCCACGGCCGCTCCACTCAGACTGACACCGGCAACGAAATGGATACCTATGCCGCTGATGTCGCCGAACTGGCGGCCGCGCTCGACCTCAGAAACGCCATCCATGTCGGCCATTCGACCGGCGGCGGCGAAGTTGCCCGCTATGTCGCCCGCTCCGCACCGGGCCGGGTTGCCAAGGCAGTGCTGGTTGGCGCCGTGCCGCCGGTCATGGTGAAGTCGGACGCGCACCCCGGCGGCGTGCCGATCGAGGTGTTCGACGATTTCCGCGCCCAGCTCATCGCCAATCGCCCGGAGTTCTACCGCGAAATCGCGAGCGGGCCGTTCTTCGGCTTCAACCGCGAAGGGGCGAAGGTCAGCCAAGGGCTGATTGACAACTGGTCGCGCCAGGGCCTCGCCGGTGGTGCCAAGGCGCAGTACGACTGCATCAAGGCCTTCTCGGAGACCGACTTCACCGAGGACTTGAAGGCGATCGAGGTGCCGGTGCTGGTGATGCACGGCACCGACGATCAGATCGTGCCCTTCGCCAATCATGCGCCAAAGGCCGTCGAACTGCTCAAGAACGGAACGCTGAAGGCGTACGATGGCCTACCGCACGGCATGGCCCAGACGCATCCGGAGATCATCAACCCTGATCTACTCGCCTTCTTCCGCAGCTGAGCGAACCAGCGGGCTCGCGACCGGCGCATGACTCAAGTCAACGCCGGTTGTTAGCCCGTCTCCTGGTTGCCCACCGAGGATCGTCGCTGGCATGACGGACGAAGCCGCCCGGCAGGAGTCGACCTCCGGACGGTAAGACCAGCCAACCCCCCAAGCACGACCGATACCTGCGATGAGCGCCGGCGGACATTCCCGTCCGCCGTGCGCTTGCGGAGCAGTGTTCATGTCAAGGATCCCCTGATGACAGACCAGAATAGCCACGACGAAGCCGCGGACTTCGAGAGCCGGGCTCGCGAGAATCAAGCACACCTGACCACCCACCTTCAACCGGCCTACGACTTCATCGTCTGCGGCGCAGGATCGTCGGGATCGGTCATTGCCCGCCGCCTGGCCGAGAATCCGGACTGCAAGGTGCTTGTGGTCGAAGCTGGCGGAAGCGACGAGGCAGAGACTGTACTCGACCCGGCCCAATGGCCCGCCAACCTCGGCAGCGAGCGCGACTGGGGCTTCCAGGCCGAACCCAATCCCCATCTGGATGGACGCTCGCTGTCGATGTCCATGGGCAAGGGCCTCGGCGGTGGCTCCAGCATCAATGTGATGGTCTGGGCGCAGGGGCATCGCAGTGACTGGGACCATTATGCCGCCGCATCCGGCGATCCGGCTTGGAGCTCCGGCGCGGTACGTGAGATCTATCGCCGTATCGAGAACTGGCAGGGCAAGCCGGACCCGCAGTACCGCGGCACCGGTGGCCCCGTCTGGGTCCAGCCTGCCGCCGACCCGAGCCCGCTTGCCGGCGCCATGCTGGACGCGGCGCAGGAGCTTGGCATCCCCCGCTTCGACAGCCCCAATGGCCGCATGATGGAAGGCGAAGGCGGCGCAGCCTATACCGACATGCTGGTGCGCGATGGAAGGCGCCATTCGCTGTACCGCGCCTATCTGCGGCCCTGGGCGGACCGGCCGAACCTCACGATCCTGAGGGATACGCTCGTCCGGCGCGTTCTCTTCAACGGCCGCCGGGCGGTCGGTGTGGAGATCGAAAGAAACGGCGAGCTTCGCTCGATTGCGGCGGGAAGCGAAGTGATCGTTTCCACCGGTGCCATCAATACGCCCAAGCTGCTCATGCTCTCGGGACTGGGTGATCGCGCAGAGCTTGCCCGCCATGGCATCCCTCTGATCGAGCACATTCCTGGTGTCGGGCAGAACCTCCAGGATCACGTCGCCTTCTGCTGTACCTGGGAATATCATCGGCCACTGGCGCCGCGTAACAGTGGGAGCGAGGCCACCCTCTACTGGAAAACGCGGCCGGAACTGGAAGCGCCGGACCTGCTGTTCTGTCAGGTCGAGTTCCCGGTGCCGAGCGAGCGCACCGCCGCTCTGGGCGTGCCGGAGCACGGCTGGACGATGTTCGGCGGACTGGCGCGCCCGCAAAGCCGCGGCGAATTACGCCTTGCCTCCTCCGATCCTTATGCAGCTCCGATCGTGGATGCCAACATGTTGTCCGATCCGGCGGACGTCGAAGCCGCACGGGCCTGTGTCGCGCTCAGCCGGCAACTGGGTGCCGCCGCAGCCTTCACGCCTTTCGTCAAGCGGGAGGCAATCCCGGGCGATGGCAACCTGATCGACGATCACTTCATCCGCGATTCCGCGGTGACCTACTGGCATCAAAGCGGCACGGCGCGCATGGGGCGCGACGACATGGCGGTGGTCGATGCGGCGCTCAAGGTGCGGGGCATCGAGGGCCTCCGGGTGGCCGACGGCTCCATCCTGCCGCGGGTTTCTACGGGAAACACCCAGGCACCTTGCGCGATCGTGGGGGAACGGGCGTCGCAACTTATTCGCGACACCCACGGCATCTGAAGTCTGCGGCTATGCGGACTCCCTTCCCCGGGTCGCAGCCCCCCTCTCCGGTGGTTCAGTCCCGCCGCCGGAGAGGGCCAGGGCTGGTTCTCGGCTCTCGAGCTGCGCGAAGTTCCCGCCGCGTTCGGCTACTCAGGGTTTCGCCAGGGGACCGCAGTGCTGCTCGTAGCGATCGAGCAGCGCTTGCACCTTCGCAAAGCGCGACCTGACTTCAGGAGATTCGAGCGGCTCGTAGCGATAGAGGGTCGCCCCCTCGCGCTCACGGACGGTGAGCGTCAGGGACTGGTCGAAGCGCGACGCCAACTGCTGCCAGGCGAAAAGCTCCGCCAGATCTTCAGGCGCTGCGGCACTGGCATAGAAGGAGATGAACGGGCTCTTGCGAAGCGACTCGTAGAATGCGGGGGAATACCGCAGAGGAATGGCCGGCTCCCTGCGAAATGGCGTCCTCGCGGCCAAGCTGGAAGCATGCGGCTCGGACAAGGTACGAACATCTTCCCAGATGCCCGCACGAAGAGGTCCGGCGGCATCGTGGCTGAGGCCAAGTACCTGATCGACGATATGCGTCGCCTCATGCAACAGGATGTAGGTAAGCGCGGCGCTTTCCCCGGCGTCGAACTCGACACTGAATCCCGACCCGTCATCTTCGAATAGGCGGGCTTCCTTCGTGTTCAGGAATGCGGTCAGGCTTTCGTCCAGCAGGCTGGCTCGCAAGGTGATGTCGAACTGCGAACTCGTCTCGTCGAGGCCGGCCCTGCTCGTGAGTGCACTTCCGGAACCCCGCTGGAGATCGAGGAAGCTGAGCCGCCTGAGGTGACGCTGAAGAACGTCACGATGCAAGCGCGGCAATCTTGCGAGCGCGCGTTTCACGATGGTCTGTTCTTCGGGCGTGAGCTCGTGCGCCGAAATGGCAGTCGCCCCTGCGCCCGAGAAAATCTCGATGATCGCGGGGTCAGGCCTGCCGATACGAGAATCCAGCGGGACGGGATTGTCTCTATTGAGCCCGACGCAGGCAGCAGGCTGCGATCGGTAAGGCGTCGACTGGGCAAGCACCGCGGTCGGTGCGGTCTGACTCGCCAGTGAAAGCGCCACAATCGCCCCGAAGGCATCCCTCAAAGTGCGCATCCCGCCTGCTGACTGGAATTCTGCATTGGCGTCTTCACCCTCCCTCGGTCGGTGTGATCCTGGCGCAGGACGGTCACTCCGCCTCAAGCCGTGGGCACCGTCCCGCCGTCGATCACGTATTCCGTACCGGTAATGGTGCCCGCGCGGTCTGACGCGAGGAAGGCGATAAGGTTCGCTATCTCTTCAGGGCTTGATGGTCGGCCGATGGGTATTCCGCCAAGCGAGTCCATGATCATCTGTTTTCCTTGTTCGACGTCGACCCCATGCTCTGCCGCCAGTCGCCTGGCCAGGTCGACCGACGCCTCCGTTTCGATCCAGCCGGGCGAAACTCGCACGACTCGCACGCCCTTCGGCGAGACCTGTTTCGAAAGGCTCTTGCTGTAGGTGGACAAGGCCGCCTTTGCGGCTGCGTAGGCGGTGGTCGCCTCCGGCAGTGGCAGTTCTCGCTGAATCGAGGTCACATGGATCACGACTCCTGACCCGCGCGCCTCCATGGCGGGAACAAGCTCGCGGTCGAGACGGATCGCCGGCATGAGGTTGAGGTCGAGTTCCTGTCTCCACTCCTGATCGGACAACGCCTCATATCCGCCGGCCGGTGCCGACGAGCCGCCCAGCATATGAACTATGATGTCCACGCCGCCGAGCCGTTCGCGCACGGCAGCGGCAAGTCCGATGCAACCTTCCGGACGCGTAAGATCCGCAGCAAAGAACTGCTCGTCTGACAGCTTGTCTGGGTTGCTTCGGGCGCTGGTCAAAACGCGGGCGCCGAGTTCTTGGAACAGGGCTACCGTGGCAGCTCCCGCGCCCCGCGTGCCGGAGGTGATGAGGGCCCGCTTGCCCTCCAGGTTCACGAACGGGATCATGGGACGATCTCCAGTTCGGCGATCTTGTCGTCCTGAAGGACGAAGAGATATCGCAGGTCCACCGGACTACCAGGGAAGTTGCCGACGAGGTGGCTGGTGACGACGGTTCGCCCGCCTTCTTCCGAAAGCTCGAAAGGCTCGGCAGTATAGGTGTACTGCGTGGACGCATTCGCCATCCACTGCCGGATCGCATCCCGCCCGGTGTAGGTATTGCCTTCGTCTACGACGATCGCGTCCTGCGTAAAGCAATCCGAGATCGCCTGCGCATCGCCCTGCTTGTCGGCGGAAAAATAGGCTGCGATCGCGCCCGGTAGTTCAATGGTCATCGGTGCCTCCAGTTTGGTCCCGCATTCTCAGCGGTTCCCGTCCGGTCACGAATTAGGGCTTCAACGGCGTTCGAATAAGTGGGATAAAGCGGTACGGGGAATTGCGGCTTTCGGGATAATGCGAAACTACAACCTCACCGATTTCGATGCGGTTCTCGCGATCAGCCGCAGAGGCACCTTCCGCGCAGCCGCGCTCGAGCTCGGAATGTCGACGAGTTCGCTCAGCAATGCGATCGTCAAGCTGGAGGGGCAATTGGGAGTGCGGCTGTTCAATCGCACGACCCGCAGCGTTTCGCTGACGGATGCCGGGCGACGGTTCGTCGATCAGGTCACGCCTGCTCTGAAGGATATCCATCAGGCGCTCGACACCGTCCGCTCGCAGCAGGAGACGCCGTCCGGTGTGCTTCGTATCAACACCTTCGCGACGGCCGGACGCGAGATTATCGCGCCACTGGTGATCGAGTTTCTGCGGCGCTTTCCCGAGGTCCACATCGACCTCGTGACCGAAGGGAAGCTCGTCGACATCGTGGCGGATGGGTTCGATTTCGGGGTGCGCAGCGCAAATCTCGTCCCCACGGATATGATTGCGATCCCCCTGGGCCCATCCAGGCGATATGCCGTGGTGGCCACACCTTCCTATTTCGAGGATCGCGACCGGCCGCGTGTCCCGTCCGACCTTCTCGCACATGACTGCATTCGCACGCGGCTGCCCAACGGAGCGATGTTCCGCTGGCAATTCGAGGCCGAAGGGCAGCCCGTGCAGGTCAACGTAGACGGTCCAATCACTCTGGACGAAGCAAGTCTGGCCCGCATTGCCGTGCTTGAGTCCGTGGGGATCGGGTTCTTCATGGAATCGGATGTGCGCGATGACATCGAGGCGGGCCGGCTCGTACGCATTCTCGAGCACTGGACACCTCCGCTTTCGCGCCTTTGCCTCTACTACCCGAGCCGGCGAAATCCGCCTGCTGCGTTCAAGGTTTTCGTCGACCTCGCACGTGAACTCGCTCGCTCCTCGCGCAAGCACTGAACCCGAATTGGTGTTCGGCTGCGGCATGAGCGCAGTGCATTGGCTGGGGGTCACGGTGGCCAAGGTGCCCGAGCTCGTGCCCAGCACCCTCGCCTCCGTCACCTCGCCCAGAGCACGATGAAGAGTAGGAGGTCGGAACGCTCCGACCTCTTGCCCGGATGGCTGGTTCATGCGGCCTGCCTAGTGGGCGCCACCACCACGAGCTTCTGGTTGACCAGCTCCTTGATACCGCTCTCGGCTAGCTCACGGCCGTATCCGGACCGCTTTACGCCGCCGAACGGCAGTTCGGGCCCCCCGCCGGTCATCGCGTTGATCCAGACCATGCCCGCCTCGATCCGCGATGCGAGGGCCTTGGCACGGGCAATGTCGGCCGAGAAGATCGAACCGCCGAGGCCATATGGCGAGTCGTTCGCCAGCTCGACCAGCGCGTCGTCGTTGGGGACGATGTGGATTTGGGCGACGGGCCCGAAGAACTCCTCGAAATAGGCCGGATTGTCCCGTCGGACGTCGGTCAGGATCGTCGGCTCGAAATAGGCGCCATCGCCCTGAACCGCATTGCCGCCGTGGAGGACGCGGGCGCCCGCCGCGACCGCATTACGAACCTGCTCGGCGAGGCTGTCGCACGCAGCCATCGAGGAAAGAGGGCCGAGATCGACACTCTCATCCATGGGATCGCCCACTCGCATCGCCCTGAACCTTTGCGCGAGCTTCTCGATGAAGCTGTCCGCCACCTTCTCGTGGACAAGAAAGCGCTTCGCCGCGGTGCAAACCTGTCCGGCAACCGTCAGCCGGCCGGCTGCGCCCGCCTCGGCGGCGTAGTCGAGATCCGCATCGTCCAGCACGGCGAAGATGTCCGAACCGCCAAGCTCGAGCACCGACTTCTTGAGATTACGGCCGGCTTCGGCGGCAACGATACTGCCGGCTTGTTCCGAGCCGGTCAGCGTGACGCCCTGGACGCGATCGTCCTGCAGCAGCTTGGCCACCTGGTCCTTACCCGCAAACACCGTCGTCCAGACACCCTTGGGAGCACCTGCCTCCAGTATCAGCGCCTCGAACAGCTTTGCGCATTGCGGCACGATACCTGCCGGCTTGACGAGCACGGGGTTGCCCGTCGCGATCGCGGGAGCGGCCACGCGCACCAGTTGGTAGTAAGGAAAGTTCCAGGGTTCGATGGCGACTATGACGCCGATCGGATGGAACTCGATCCAGGCATCTCCCTGGTCGGTCTCGATCTTCTCCGGCGTCAGCATGCTGCCAGCACTGTCGGCGAAGTGGCGCGCGATCCTGGCGGTCTCCTCGACTTCCCATCGCGCCTCAGAAATGCGCTTGCCCATCTCGCGGACGGCAACTTGCGCCAGTTCCTCCGCGCTGCTTTCGACCAAGTCCGCCAGTCGTGACAGAACAGCCAGCCGCCGTTCGATAGGTCCTCGCGACCAGTCCGACCTGTAGACTGCGTCCGCCTGCGCAAGGGCGTTCTCGATCTCCTCGTCGGAGTGGTTGGCAAACTCCGCAACGGTCTCGCCGGTCGCGGGATTGGTGCTCTTGTACGCCATGGGAATTCTCCATCGCTGGAGGGAGACCGGGCCTGGCCGGTCTCCCGATCAGTCAGGCGGCCTGCGCGCCAACGAGAAACGGGTAGTCGGTGTATCCTTCGGCTCCGCCGCCATAGAAGGTCGCGCGGTTGTGCCTGTTCAGCGGAGCGCCTCTGCGGATGCGCTCGGGCAAGTCCGGGTTCGCGATGAACGGGCGGCCGAATGCGATCGCATCGGAGTTTCCCGAGGCCACGGCTGCTGCCGCAGTCTCCGGCAGAAATCCGCCGGCAGAGATGATCGGACCATCGAACGCCTTCTTGAACAGCGCCGCGACATCGGGCGCATCCATGTCGAGCGGCTTCTCGTCGTTCGTAAAATCGGCGCGCGGTTCGATCAGGTGGAGGTAGGCGATATTCCGCGCTCCAAGCTCACCGGTCACGTACTGCCACAGCGCAAGGCCCGCGGAATCCGTCATGTCCAGGATACCGCTCCAGGGCGACAGCCGAACGCCGACGCGACCTGCACCAATTGCCGCAGCGACGGCGTCGACCACTTCGAGAAGCAGGCGCGCACGATTTTCGATCGATCCGCCATACTCGTCGGTTCGCTGATTGCTGCCATCGTGCAGGAACTGGTCAAGCAGATATCCATTCGCGCCGTGGATCTCGACACCATCGAATCCAGCCTCACGCGAGTTGCGGGCAGCGTGGACAAAATCGCCGATGATCGCAGCAATCTCTTCGACCTCAAGAGCGCGCGGCGTTTCGAACGCAACTGGATTGCCCTGAGCGTCCATGTGATCGCCGGCAACTGCGATCGCAGACGGCGCGATCGGGAGCGCACCCCCAGGCTGCATCGTCGAATGTGAAACACGGCCGACGTGCCAGATCTGATTGAAGAAGAATCCGCCTTTCGCGTGGACAGCATCCGTGGCGAGGCGCCATCCGGCGATTTGTTCGTCCGAGTAGATCCCCGGTACCCAGGGATAGCCATGTGCCTGAGGCGTGATGTCGGTCGCTTCGCTGATCTGGAGCCCGCCAGTGCTGGCACGCTGCCCGTAATATTCGGCGTTGAGTTCATGCGGAACGTCGCCGGGCTGCTTGGCGCGCATGCGGGTGAGTGGGGCCATGACCACGCGGTGCTTGAGGGTGAACGCACCGAGCTGAAGCGGAGTAAATAGGTTATCCTGTGCCATGTGAACCTCTGCTGGTTATCAATGGCAAGGATGTAAATCGCTCCGTCAACCGTTACTATATCCGTTAGGAGTGAAGCTTAGTAACGCACATCGTTATGTTAATTAAGCCACCCCACGGGCACTTGTTCGCGGCTGTAGGAACCCGAATGTCTTGATCTGCAGCTTTGCCGGAGCGGCAACGTCCCGCCCCCTCCCGTGAGCATTGCCAGGGAACTGGTCGACCGGCAGATTCAGGCGAAGCTTTTCTGGAACCTGTCGAGGAAAACACGGAGCTTGGGAAGGACTTGTCGCCGCGACGGGAAGACCGCCCAGATCGCAAGGTCGCGCGGTGATGCATCGTCAATCGGAACAGGAACTAGCCGTCCATTCGCTACCTCGTCCTCCGCATCCCAGGCAGAGAGCTGCGCCAACCCGAACCCGGAGACACAAGCCGACAGGAATCCGTCGACGCTGCTCGACGAGAAACGACCGCTCACCGGTACTGATCGCTCCTTGCCATCGACGACGAACTGCCAATGGGTGAAGTTGGTGAATGTCAGGCATTCGTGGTTCGCCAGATCTTCGATAGTCCGGGGAGCGCCGTGCCGTTCCAGGTATGCAGGGGCAGCATAGATCAACTTGGGATTATCTGCGAGCCGCCGGGCAATCAGCCCTGAGTCCTTGAGTGGCGCAATTCTGATCGCAACGTCCACGCCGGAAGCAACGATATCGACCATGGCATCATTCAAGTCGAGATCGATCCGGAGGCGCGGATTCTCTTCGAGCAGCTCATTAACGATCGGCATGATCCTCTTGCGACCGAGGGTCGCGGTTGCCGTCACACGAAGCAAGCCAGTCGCGCCGCCTTCGGTAGGACTGAGCGTCGCCAGCGCAGCTTCCTGGGTGTCGAGCATCTCGGACGCGAACGGCAGAAAAGCCTCGCCCTCGGGCGTAAGTGCCAGCGACCGAGAAGTTCGGTGAAGCAGGCGAACTCCCAGTTCTTCTTCCAGCGTAGCCAGCCGCCTCGTGGCTGACATGGCCGTCAGCTTGAGGTGCCGGGCTGCGGCGGAAAGACTGCCCTTGCGCACTGCGCAGATGAACACCTCAAGTCCCCGAGAGTCCATTTGGTCACCTCACGTAGCTCGTTAGCAAGGCCAGGAATATGATCGAACAATAGCCCATGGCGCAAATTGCGGAAGGGACTGACACGATCCGCAAGGAGCAGCTCAGCCCCGGAGCTAGCGCCGCTCCAGCAGTTCGCAGTGGTCCCCAAGTAAGCTGATTGGACTACAGCTTCCTTGTCCGGATATCCGGTTCTCGCACATGAGGCGTCGGGGCGGTATCCGCCGACAAAGCCGTCGTTCCGGTCCACGAAAGCAGTGCTTGGAAGCGGTCTTCGGTTCATGCGGACGTGTTGGCTTTCCAACAGCTTTCTTCCAAGCGGTGGATCGACACACTTCCCCATCGATCGGCCTCCGGCATCGGGGGAACTCTGCTGGTCGAGCGGGCGTTCGAACCTAGTCTGGCCCTGGAGCGGATCAAATGAACCTGCAGAAGATCTATGCCGCATTGCTCACCACAGATCTCGCCGCGGCCGAAAGTTGGTTTACCAAGGTGCTCGGCCGTCGACCCGATCATCGACCCATGGACACGCTGGTGCAGTGGGAGCTCTACGATCAGGGCGGACTAATGCTTTCAACCAGCGACGAGATCGCCGGCAAGGGTGTGGTATTCCTTTACGTCGATGATCTCGCAGCCGAGCGCCGCAGACTGCAGGGCCTGGGGATCGTGCTCGGAGACGACATCAAGGGAGACTATTCAACGTTGGCGCAGGTGTGTGATCCTGACGGAAACCTGATCACGCTTGCGACCCCACCCTCGCGGCCGCTCCCGCCGGCGTGATCGACCTGCAGAGCGGAATCCGCTTACGCCGACAAAGCGGCCGTTAGGCGTCTCAAAACGGCCGTCAAAAGCAACCGTCTGTCATGCACGTTTTCCGACCTTCACCCAAACGTCTGGCAGTGGGCAGCCGGCAGTTCCTGGATCATCATTCCGCAAGTTGAGGAATGCGTTTGCCTTTCCTGCGGCTCGTGAGGTGAATAAGGCGGCAACGGTCGCAGCGGTAAGTCCGGAGCTGCAAGCCATAGCGCCGGACGACGACGAGCGCCTCCTCCTCCGACCGGTAGGAAACCTTCTTCAAACAGATGCTCAATCGGGTTCGCACTCGATTAACCGCGACGCTTTCGCTCCGGCTTGTTTGCCAGTTCGATCCAGACCGGCGCATGATCGCTGGTCTTCTCCCACCCGCGAGGCCGCGTATCCACCTCTGCCTTCCTGAGGCGGCTGGTCGCGGGCGTGTTGAGGAGGAAATGGTCGATCCTCAGCCCGGCATTGCGCTCGAACGCGCCGCGCCAGTATTTCCAGAAGGTGTAAATCGTATCGTTCGGATGCAGATGTCTGACGGCATCGGTCCAGCCCTGGTCGAGAAGCCGGCTGAAAGCTGCCCTCACTTCGGACGCGAACAGCGCATCATCCCGCCAACGGTCTGGCGCATAGACATCGCGATCGGTCGGCATGACGTTGTAATCGCCAGCTATGACCACCGGCGCATCGAGATCGATCAGTGGACCGAGATGCTTGTGCAGCCGATCGAACCAGCGGAGCTTGAAGTCGAACTTCGGCCCGGGCCGAGGATTGCCGTTGGGCAGATAGAGCCCGGCCACAAGCACTCCATTGATGGCGGCCTCGATATAGCGGCTTTGCATATCGTCCGGATCGCCTGGCAAACCGCGGCGCGTCTCGTGGATCTCGCCAATCCGGCTCAGGATGGCCACGCCGTTCCAGCGGCTCTGACCGTGCCAGATGGCTTCATAGCCGGCATCTCGGATTGCCTTTTCCGGAAAACGCTCTTGCGGTGCCTTCAGCTCCTGAAGGCAGACGATGTCAGGTTCGGCCAGCTCGAGCCAGCGTAGCAGCACCGGCAGCCGGCCATTGATGCCGTTCACATTGTACGTCGCGATTTTCAATCTTAGGTCACCGTTCCTCGTGGGCCGGTCGATTGCCCATCGGTTCGCCGAGGCGAACCGGACGTTCCGGGGCCCAGTTTTCGTTGAAGGCAATGGTGCCCTGCCTGAAGAGCATCACAATCGTTGAACCAAGAAGGAAGCGGCCCATTTCCTCCCCCTTCTTCAGCTGAATGTCCTGGTCGGAATAGGTCCACTCGGATATCCTTCCGGTACGCTTTGGATTGACCACGCCGTGCCACACAGTCGCCATGCTTCCGACAATGGTGGCGCCAACCAACACCATCACGAATGGACCGTGTTCCGGCGACTGGAACACGCACACCACGCGTTCATTGCGGGCGAACAAGTTCGGCACGCCGCGCGCAGTGGCCGGATTCACTGAGAACAGCGCGCCAGGTACGTAGATCATACGCGTGAGCGTGCCGTCGCAGGGCATGTGCAGGCGGTGGTAATCCTTGGGGGAGAGGTACAGGTTGGCGAAGCTGCCGTGGCGGAACTGGGCCGCCAGCGCAGCGTCGCCGCCGAGCAGCTCGGTGGTCGTGAAGCGATGGCCTTTAGCCTGCAGGATGTGGTGGTCATCGATGGCGCCGTACTGGCTGATCGCTCCGTCTATCGGGCAGAGGAAATCGGCGACTGCCAAGGGTCGCGCGCCGACTTTCAGAGGGCGGGTAAAGAACTCGTTGAAGGTCTTATAGCTGGCAATATCCGGATTCCCGGCTTCACCCATGTCGACGCCATACTTGCCCACGAACCAGCGGATCAGCCGCGTCGTCATCGAGCCTCCCCGAACTCCGGCGACACGGCCGGCGAAGTGGGTCAAATGCTGCTTGGGCAGCAGGTACTGAAGCAGGACTTTGGGGCGATCGGACATGCTACCTCATAACGCAGACGGGGCCGATATGGTGTCATGAACTGCGAGGGATATCTTTGGGAAAGGTGCGTTCATTGGTTCAAGCTATCGATGCACTTCGGATGGTGGCGTGGGCCAGACACGCAAGATCCAACGAAGACTCTTGCCGGCATGGGGCGTGGATCAGCCCAGCATCGCCGCGAGGCCGCGGGTGACGGAATGTTCTTTCCCATCGGTAATGACGGCACTGAGGCCCGTTTCGGCGCTGATCGTCTCCGCGATCAGGGCGAAGGCGCTGCCGCCGGTCAAAACGATACCGCTGTCGCAGATGTCATGGCTCAATTGGGGCGGAGTTTCGTTCAGCAATTGACGCACCAGCTCGGCGACGTCACGCGCATGTTTGGTCACGACCGGGCGAAATTCGGCGGCGCCAAGGGTGAGCGCGCCGGGCTTTCCGTTGGTGAGATTGCGCCCCTTGATCTCGACCGCTGTCCCGTCTGCCCCGCCTGATGCGAGGAGTTCGGCGAGTTGCCTCTTCAATCGTTCGGCCGTGAGTTCGCCGATCAGGAACTGGTGCTGTTTGTGCAGATGGGCGGCAATGGCCGAGTTCAGGGCAGCTCCGCCGCCGCGCGCGGAGCGCGAGATACAGGATCCGCCGAGCGAGAACACGGCAGCCTCCGTGGTCCCCGCGCCGCACTCAACGATCAAGGAGCCCGTCGCCTCGTCGACAGGGAGGCCAGCTCCAACGGCAGCGGCCAGCGGCTCGCGAACAAGGCGAACTTTGCTTAGGCCGGCATCGGCGGCCGCACTGTGCAGCGCAGCACGCTCTGCCTTAGTGGCATCGGCAGGTACGCCGATAATGGTGTCGGGCGCGCCGAACCGGCGGCGTCCGATGCTCGACCCCACCGCGAATTTCAGAAGCTCGCGCGCTGCCTCGATATCCTGCAGCACGCCGCGGGCAAGCGGATGCCGGATCCGCAGCGCTCCCGACGTTCGGTCCCTCATCTCCGCCGCATCGTTACCGGCCGCGACGAGCCTCGATCGGATGCCATCATCGGCGAAGCAGCACAGCGAAGGCTGATCGAAGCACACGTCCGCGCCGTGGGCGATCACGCGGGTATTCGCGGTGCCCAGGTCGATCGCGATATCAGCTCGCGCGCGTGGGCTTCGAGAAAACAGGTTAGCCATGGCTTCCTATAGCGGGAACTGGGCAGATGTCTTCCTGCCACTACCGGTGAGAATGTCATTGCTGGGTCATCAGGCCTAGCCGACGGCGTTATCGGCGCCCACGGGTTCGTGCAGCTCAACCTCTTGGCCGGACTGGACCACGGAAACGATCGTCAGCGTGCGCTTGCGGCCGTCGCGGTCGGGCCAGAGGATCGCCCCGCCCTTGCGAAGGCCAATGAGGCCGGCGCCGATCGGCGTGAGGATCGAGACGCGTCCTGCCGAGATGTCGGCCTCGCCCGGCCAGACGAGTTCGACCGTGCGCGAGGCGCCGCTCGCCTCGTCGACGAACTCCACACGCGCACGCATGGTGACGACATCGGCGGGAATCTTGCCCGCGGCGTGGATCTTGGCGCGGTCGATCTCTTCCATGAGCAAGGCGCTCGTTACGGAATGGGCACCACTCGCACGTTCGGCCAGTTCGGCGATGGCGTCGGCCTCGGAATCGATCATGTGAATAGGCGGGCGCGCTGCGCGCGTGGTGCGAGTCATTGGGTGGGCTCTCGGGGTAAGGCGCGGCAATGCTTGGTGCCGGCGGAGACAAGGATGCTTGAATTTCTGCCCCGAGCTCAGGGCGCAGAGCGCCGAAACCCGGGGCTGAAGAATATCGCTCTCAGCGGCGATGGCCGCCGACATTTCAGACGCTCAGCGGCCCAAATGCTCTCCTCGAAAGCTGCCGCCCATTCATGCCCGCGAATTCATCATGGAGCGGCTGGTTTGAGCCTGGTCCCAGATCCGCCCGGCCCCCGTATACTAAGGTGAGGAGCCGACGTTTGAATCAGCCGTCTGGAGTGTCGCTATTCACATAGCGTTTGGCGAGAAAGTCACTAACCAGAAGCGTGGCAGGCAAACAAGCTGCAGCAAGAAACAGCAGAAAAGTCAGCACCCATCCATGCGGATCAGGGTTCCAAGTTTCAATGCCGAGAGCCAGTCCGACAAGGAGACCGGGCACGAGTAAGCCGCTGACCATCTTTATCGTGTGGTGGTTGGCAGTGAGTCGTCGCACTGCGAGAAATGCAACCACGGTGAGCAGAACAGCAGCGACGAGCATCGCCACCAACCAGGGTATGTTGCCTGCATTCAACATTGGCTGAACTTACCTGCGCAACTGAATGTCTGCAACGGCGCCGGCTGCCGAATGGGGTCTGGAGTTTCGAGAGCGAGCAAGCCGTCGCTCAGCGACGAGTACCCGTAGCGCCATTCGCCAACGTTGCAGTCAATCGAACGCTCGAAGCGGCTTCTTGAAACCTGTCCTTTGTTCATCAGGCCTTCGCTGCATAGCGATCGACCAGCTTTGGCACATTGGCGCCCGCAGCTCTTCTCAAACTACAGTTCTTAGAGGCGAGCCGCGCAACAAAAGGACGCTGCCGGGCCAGACGCTCTTCTCCCGCCGAGTGACGGAATCGGGCGGAAACTGGCGTCCGACCCATAAAGCGTCCGTCGGCAGCGACTCAACATCCAAGGGCTTCAGGCGAAGCTATTCGAAGCCTTCGAAACGACCAGAGACCAGAAAGGCCATATCCCAGAAGATTGTACTGTTCACTGCACGAAGCTCGCTATCGATGCGTTCAGCGAGCGCATCCACATCAACATCTTCCTCGCGAGCGACACCGTGCTCGATCATGCGTGGCAGCATGAGGCGCGTCAGCGTCGGCAGGAAGGACTCTTCCCAGGGCTGGATGAGCACGCCCTCGCTACGCGCGTGCTCGATTGTGAAGCCGGCTTCGCTTATCAGACGCGCCAGACGATAGCCGAGAGTTACGTCACCCTTTTCCGCAACGACGGTGTCCCAAACCATCCTGTAGCACTCTCGATGCACCGGAAGCTCACCCGCACCAGTTGGCAGATCGGCGCGAGCATGTTCCTGGAAACCGATGATCGTGCCCGGCTTGGCTAACCGTGCAAGCCGCGCCAAGGTTGCAGCAGCATCGGGAAGGTACATCAGCACTCGCCGGCCAATGATCGCGTCGAACAGGCCCAGGTCGGGCAGTTCTCCGCTGAGATCCGCAGCTTGATAAAGGATCGGGGCGACCTCCTTGGCGGGCGGTACAGCTCGTGCCGATGCCAAGGCGCTTTCACTCCTGTCGATACCGACGACCTCGCCTCCAGGGCCGACCAAAGCGGCCGCAATCCGGCTGAGATCACCGTTACCGCATCCGACATCAAGCACGCGCATGTTCGCGGCTATCCCGATGTGGGGGAAGAAGCGAGCGCTCGGGACATTTGCGGGATTGGCTGGGTCGGGCATCCGATGTAACATCATCACACGATAGGATGCCGCCTTCAGATCTACAAGACGGCGGGCCGCGCCGACATAGCCGTTATTCCCTGCCTCGGATTAGGTCATCGAAAGCTGCCATATATTCAGACACTCGCCGTCAACGGAAACTGGGCCGCAAGCAGGCTGACTGCAGCCGCGGTGGACTTGTTTCGCCGCGAATTGGGCAGCGCCTAGCAAGCTTCGGCTAACTAGCGGTCGAGAGCCGCACGGATTGCAATATCTATCCTCTCCAGCCACTATGGACTTTCCCGACGCGGCGGATTGAGAGGCGACCACGA
This sequence comes from Pelagerythrobacter sp. Soil_C_18, assembly GCF_057657235.1. Lineage (NCBI taxonomy): Bacteria > Pseudomonadati > Pseudomonadota > Alphaproteobacteria > Sphingomonadales > Erythrobacteraceae > Pelagerythrobacter > Pelagerythrobacter sp. Soil_C_18. The sequence goes on along the minus strand of NZ_JBDGIU010000009.1, from coordinate 55,615 downwards.
CGAGATGAATGACCGGATCTTCGTCCTCTACGGCTCGTATCGCTCCGATCGCACGGGCATTCGTCTTGCAAACTACATAGTGCATGGCCTCAAAGACCGCGGGAACGACGCTCGCCTGCTCGACGCCCGCGAAATCGGGCTGCCGATGCTCGACCGGATGTATAAGGAATATGCGCCGGGCGAAGCGCCGCAGGCGATGGAAGACTTGGCAGAACAGATCCGCAGCGCCGATGCCTTCGTATTTGTGGCGGGCGAATATAACTGGGGCGTCCAGCCCGGCCTCAAGAATCTTACCGACCACTTCCTTGAGGAATGGTTCTGGCGTCCAGCGGCAGTGGCGAGTTACTCGGCGGGCAGATTGTCGGGGGTGCGTGCCAATCTCGCCTGGCACGGGACCCTGTCCGAGATGGGCATGGTGGTCATTCCCAGCACCGTGGCGGTTGGGCCCATCGTCAAGACGCTCGACAAAAATGGCGCACCTATCGGCGAGGCCGGCCGCGCGCTTGACCGCGCGTTCTCACGCTTCGCCGACGACTTGGCCTGGTGGACCGCCGCCGCAAAGCATCAGCGAGCGCAGACGCCGCCGCCTTACTGACGTAGCCAGTCATCGATATCCAAGGTCGACGGTATGGTCACTCCCCTCTGAATTGTGCCGCCGCCAGCTTCGGCTTCTCGCCCGGACCGACGGTAAAGACGTCGCGCCATTCGGGATGCCTTTCGTATCGGGCGCGGACATAGGGGCAGATCGGGATGACCTTGAACCCGCGTGCCCGCGCATCGGCGACAAGGTGATCGACCAACGCCGCAGCGAGGCCCGTGCCTTTTAGTGCATCGGGTGCGCCCGTGTGGTCGGCGCTGATCAGATCCGGGCCGCGATGGGTGAAGGTGATCTCGCCTTCCGCATCTATTCCGGCGACCTTGCCGACGTATCGGCCGTGCTTTTCGCCATCTTCCAGCGTGACGGTGATCTCCGGTCCTTCGTCAGGCATAATCGCGTTCCTCCGGAAAGGGAGTAAACTCTTCATCGTCCGCATCGGGTAGCTTCATGCGGCCCTGCTTCCAGTCTTCCCTGGCCTGTTCGATCCGGTCTTTCGACGAGCTGACGAAGTTCCACAGCATGAAGCGCTCGCCAATGGGATCGCCACCCAGCACCATGATGGTGGCCGCTTCCTTCGCGATAACAGGCACGTCCTTGCCCGGCTCGAGCACGGCCATCTGTCCGGTCCCCAGGACTTGTCCCGCGATCTCCCCGGTCCCCGCGGCGACGTAGACTGCGCGCTCGTCGTACTCCGCAGGCAGAGTGCGGCTTGCGCCTGCATCCATATCCCAGTGCATGTAGAATTGCGGACTGTGGACCTTCACCGCTGATCGCATCCCTTCGGCGCTGCCTGCGATCAGGCGGCCGCGCAGGCCCTTCTCCTCCCATGTCGGCAAGTCGGCAGAGCCTTCGTGATGGTAGAATGCAGGATCGGCTTCTTCGTGCTCGGTCGGCAGCGCGACCCAGGCCTGAATACCGTGCATATGCGCCCCGTGCTCCCGTGCGTGATCGAAGCGTTCGGAATGGGTGATGCCGCTGCCGGTAACCATCCAGTTGACTTCGCCCGGGCGGATATCCTGCGTCACACCCAGGCTGTCGCGATGGGTCAGGGCGCCATCATAGAGATAGGTCACGGTGGAGATGCCGATGTGCGGATGTGGGCGCACGTCCATCTCGCGCGGGAAGCCCGGAGCAAGGTCTGCAGGGCCCATATGGTCGAAAAAGATATACGGCCCGACCGTGCGGCGGGCGTGGAAGGGCAGCACGCGGCCCACCTCGAACCCGCCGCCAAGGTCATGCGTGCGCTTGTCGATAATGCGTTCGATCATTCGTAATCTTCCTTCGCAGGTTCTTCGTCGGCAACAGAGCGATGGCGTGGCAGTCGCGTGCAAGAGTGCCCGGAGAGATCGCTCCCTCCGGGCACGAATGGGTCAGGCGGGCGCCAGCGCGCCGAACTTGCCCGAGTTGAACTCCGCGATCGCTTCCCGGATTTCGGCCTCGGTGTTCATCACGAAGGGGCCGTAGCCGAACACGGGTTCGTCGATCGGCTCGCCGGTCATCACCAGCAGCATGGCATCGCCATCGGCCTTGATAGCCACGCCTTCGCCATCGCTGGAGAGACGCGCGATCTCGGCCTCACCCACCCCCTTGCCGTCGATGGTGACGTGGCCCGAGAGCACCGCGACCATCGTGGTGTGGCCATTGGGCAGGGGCAGCCTGACATCCGCACCGGCATCGAGCCGAAGGTCCCACAGATTGATCGGCGTAAAGGTGCTGGCAGGCCCCCTCGTGCCCTCAAAATCACCCGCGATGATCCGCGCGCGGCCACCGTCGAAGGTGACTTCCGCGATCGTGTCGCGCGTGATCGCCTGGTACTTGGCCGGGGTCAGCTTGTCCTTGGCAGGCAGGTTGACCCACAACTGCACCATGCGGAACGGGCCACCGGTCTTCGAATAGCCGGGCGAATGAAACTCCTCGTGCAGCACACCGGAGCCGGCGGTCATCCACTGGACCTCGCCCGCACCGATGGTGCCGCCACCGCCTGTGGAATCGCGGTGACTGACCTCGCCGTCATAGACGATGGTCACCGTCTCGAAGCCCTTGTGCGGATGTTCGCCCACGCCGCGCGGACGACCCTTCACGGGCTCGAAGTTCCATGGTCCGGCATAGTCGAACAGCAGGAACGGGCTGATCGCCGAGGTATCGCCCTGATAGCTGAACAGAGAGCGCACGGGGAAGCCGTCGCCCACCCAGTGAGAGCTGTCGTTGCGCAGGACGGTGTCGATCGTTTTCATCGCATTGGCCTTTCGAAGAGGCGTATTATCTACCCCGCCTCGGGGCATTGCTTCCGTGTTGGACGCAACTTATGTATGTGCTGACATGTCAGCAAGTACGATCCAAAAGGATACCGCGATGAGCCGGCCCGAAACCGCAACTGAGGGCTGGCATTGCCCGGCAGAAAGGACGCTTGATTTCCTCTCGGGCAAATGGCGTCCCATGGTGATTTTCTGGCTCATGGAGAGCCCGCTGCGCTTCAACGAATTGCAGCGCCGGCTCGGTGCGATTACCCATCGCACGTTGTCGAAGACGCTGAAGGAGATGGAGGCGGACGGGCTGGTCCAGCGCAAGGACTATGGCGAGATTCCGCCCCGCGTCGATTACACCCTCACCGATCGTGGCCGCAGCCTCAAGCCCGTCTTGCAGGCTATGGAAGAGTGGGCGCAGACCCAAGCCGAGAGAAATCACGGAGAATTGCAATGAGCGACAATGCCGACTGGCCGGCCATTCCATTCGAGCCATGGAAAGACAGTTGTGCCGCCTTGCACCTGCAAACGCAGATCGTCGGCAAGTATCGGCTGGCCCACACCCCCTGGGTCAATCACTCGTGGCACGCGACGCTCTACGTCAATGCCGATGGGCTCACGACCGGGCTGGTCCCCGACGGCCCGGGCATCACCGTCCAGTTCGACGTGCAGCGCCAGCGCCTCGTCGCATCGTGCCCGACCGGAAAAAGCGATGGCTTCCCGCTCGAACCGATGTCGATCGCTGCATTCGACAGCAGGTTCAAGAAAACGATCGCGGCGCTCGGCGGGTCGCCCGAATATCATGGCTGCCCCAACGAACTGCCCGAGGTGACTCCCTTTGCCGAGGATACTGCCGCGCGGCCGTGGGATGCCGATGCCGTTTCCGGCTTCCATCGCGCGCTGGTGCGGATCGACGGGGTATTCAACGAATTCCGCACCGGATTTCTCGGCAAGGTCAGTCCGGTACATCTGTTCTGGGGAAGCTTCGACCTTGCCGTGACGCGCTTCTCGGGCAGATCGGCCCCACTGCATCCCGGTGGCATTCCCAACCTGCCCGACGCCGTCACGCGCGAAGCCTACAGTCACGAGGTCAGTTCCGCCGGCTTCTGGCCCGGCGGCGGCGGGATCGATGAACCCTGCTTCTACTCCTACGCCTATCCGACACCCGGCGGGTTCGCCGAAAAGCCTGTGAGGCCGGAGGCGGCAAGGTTCGACAACAATTTGGGGGAATTCGTGCTGCCGTACGAAGCAGTCCGCTCCGCCCCGGACCCACGCGAGGCGTTGCTGGAATTCCTGGAATCCACCTTCGAAGCTGCGGCAGGGCTTGCTGGTTGGGATAAAGACCTGACCTGCGCGATCGGCGAGAAAGGCCTGCCGCGCATCGTTGGTTAGGCGGAGGTGACGCTCCCCCCGACACAAGTGCGGACAATCTCATGCGTTGCACCTGAGGATGTGACGGCATCGCAGGATTGACGTCCGCTTCCGCGAATTGATCGCCACTCGTAGTGACGGAAATGCGGGCGCGAAACTGCGACTAAGGTCGCCGACTTAGCCGTCATTCCCGGCCTCGGATTAGCTTGTCGAAAGCTGTCCTATGTTCAGGCGCTCACCTGCGACGGCAACTGGGCCGGTAGGCGACTTGCAGCTTTTGATAATCGAGAGCGGAACCTGCCCTTCGAACAGGCGGCTCCATCGAACCCTAACGTTCGCCTGGAGTCGCGGAGCCATCGCCGATCTTGGGCGAAAAGAATCGCCGGGTCGCTGTCCTCGAGTTATTTGAAATATCGCTGAACCTGTACGCGTCACAGCAGACGGGCTTTATGCCAAACAACACCAAAGAGTCTCAGACTCGCGTTCGACCTGTGGTTTCGATCTCCGCCCGCGTCAGCGCGGCGCTGCGGGTGCTGATCCTGTCGCAGGATTGAATGCAGGATTGTCGAAGTCGATCGGGGAAGGCGATACTTCGGCCGGCGGGTTGGCGCTTTCTGCCCATGCACGGCACAGCATGTCTCGCAGCATCGCGGCCCCGGCCGCGGTGCGCTCATAGACCATCGCCCGAACATCTGGATCAGCGAAATCCGAGAAGCCGTTGCGCTGTTCCAGCCCGTAAACCTCCTCGACCTTGTCCCCGGATTCGTCGAGGTAGGCGAGCACGAGATCGAACATATCACCCTCCGACCGGGCAGGAGCGCCGATCCGCGGAAGGATGTCGGAGGGCGCGAGTTCGATACCTTCGACAAAGCGGCCTTCGAACCGCCCGTGGACACCCCGATCTGTCGTGAACCCATTGGGATTGTCGCCGCGCCAGCCGTCCGAATGGATCGAATTGTGCATCGGGTTTGCGCCGTCGCCGATGTAATGGCCGAGGCGGAACACGTCATACGCACAGGTCTGCTCGGCAAAGTTCGTGTCACGGCCGGCCGATGCGAGCTGCCGCACCTGACGCATGCACACGACGGTCCGGTCGTACGCTTCCATGGCGGCGTAGGGGAGCGTACCCGTCCAGCGCACGTTGGTGCGCGCGGCTGTCTCGGGATCGCTGTCACGGATCTGCAGGTGGCGATCGTACAGCGCGAGCACGAACTCGTAGCGGCTGCGCGGGATCGGCGTCAGGAAGGTAAACTGTTCGCGGAACCAGCCGTGATTGGGGTCTTCGATGATCTTGGAGAACCCCTCCGCATTGCCGCGCCAGCCATCCGGCTGAGATGCCGATGCGGCAATGTAGTCGACATGCTTCTTTAAGAAGATGGGCCCGTCCTCCGGTATCGCCTCGATGGCGGCAGCATCGATCACCGCGTGGCCGCGTTCCCCCCAGGCGTTGGCCGTATGGGGGACGAGGAGAGCAAGACTGGCGGCAACGGCGAGGAAGAGGCGCATGAGAGGCTCCTGTTCTTACGGGTCGAGCGGATCGCGAGGATCGATCCGGGCGGAAGCGGCAGCGGGTCGCCATTCGAGGGCGGTGGGGCTGATTCGGAGCCCAGCGCTACCCGACTGATAGCCGAGTTCGCGTTCGTTGCGGGCGACGAAGGCGGGGCTTTCGATCGCGGCGCTCTGCAGCGGATTGCAGACGACCAGCGTGTGCTTTTCCAGCGGCGCGCCTATCTGCATCAGCAGGCGGGCGGCATTGCGCATGTTGGTCGTGGTGTGCCGGGCATGGGGGTCGATCACGATGCGGTCGGCAGGGATGCCGTAGCGTTCGATCAGCGCGCTGCGCATCTCCACCGCCTCGACGAAGCGGGTGGCAAACGGGTGGGCACGGCCGCCACTGACGATGATGAACGGTGCCTCGCCGAGAGCAAATCGCTGCGCGGCAAGACGTAGATGGTACTTGCCGCCGGGGCTGAGCGGCATGTCCTCCAACTCCGGTCCAATCCCGGTGACGATCAGCGCGCTATAGCGGAAATCGTTCCAATCGGTCTGCCGGGCGCGGTCGAAGGCGGCTGCGTTTATGCCGCTATCCAGCGGCAAGAAGCCGATCGCATCGGTGCGAGTGCTTCCGTCGAGCAGGGCCAGCGCGAAGTCGAAGGAGGGATCGAGCCGCTGCACCGAGCCTGCGCGCGGTATTTGCGACAACCAGAGCGCGGCCTGCAGCCACGCGCGGCGTTCGGCCGGCTCGATGGTGCCCGCGCCATCGATCGCGGGATAGGCGGGCACATGGCCAAGACCATAGGTGCCGAGGATCACATTGACGCCCTGCAATTCCCGCGCCGCCTGCGCAGCGACGCCGTCATCGAAAGCGGGCAAACCGGCAGGTAGCGCGTTCGCGAGCGCCCGGATCTCGCCGTCCGACCAGATCAGCGCCTGCGCCGCGCAGCCTGGCTCCTGACGACAGGCGGCCAATCGCTGCTCCCGAGCCGACATCAGTTCGCCGACCTCCGGCCGGGCCATCAGCGCGGCCACGGCATCCCGGTCCTGCCCCAGCGCGGTGAACAGCGGAAACAGGCGCTGTGAAAGAGCGGCGAGGATGGCGTCGGCCACCGCCGCAGGTTCGGCTGTCTGCGCCGCGGTCGCCGGCGCTGCGATACTCGGAACAGCGCAGGCGGCGGCGAGAACCGCCGCCCGCATCATGAACCCCGTCGTCCTCACCAATCGACGCCGACGACGAGCCGGAAGTTGCGGCCGAAGATCGGGCGGCCATAGATCGCTTCGCTGCTTCCCTGGCCGGCGAGCGAATCCGTGCGGGTATTGCCTTCGGTCAGACCCTTCTCGTTGAATAGATTGTCGCCGACGACCTGCAGCTTCCAGTTCCCCCGATTGAGCGTGATGCCCGCCCCCACGGTTCCGTAAGCCGGCAAAGCCGTGTTGTTGTAGAGATCGACGTAGCGTTTACCCATGTACGTGTAGCGGCCATAGATCGACACGTCCGTATCACCGGCCGTGAAATCGAACGACGGACGGATGTTGCCGTACACCTTCGGCTGGCGAACGATCTGGTTGCCCTCCACCTGTTCGGGATCGGCGCCGGTAGCGCTTTCGAAGTTCTTGTACTTGGGATCGCTGATCGTCAGCGCGCCGTTCAGGGTGAACCATGGTGTCAGTGCCAGGGCGCCGTCCAACTCCACGCCCAGGATCTGCGCCTCGCCAATGAATGGCACGTTCACGTCGTTGCGGCCCGTCGTGGGATCGTACGCCAGGAACGAGGCGTTCAGCGGGTCGAAGTTGGAATAGAAGCCGGTCGCGTAGAGGTAGGAGCGGCCGCTCGACAGTTTCAGACCGACTTCGAACTGGTCCGCGATGGTCGTGATGTAGACAGGGTTCGGGTTCACATCCATCGCGGCCTGCACGTTTGGCGGTGTCTCGAGGTGAGAGGCGCGCGCATAGAAGCCCACGTTTTCGCTGAAGTCGTAATTGGCGCCGATCGTCCAGTTGGTGGCTTCGGTGTCGAGATCGCGGTTGACGATCACGCCCGTGAAGCCGCGTGTGGCGTCGTCGGCCAAGGTGGCTGGGTCGCCGAGATCGACCTGTTCGGTCAATCCGCCCCACCCCTCGTAATCGTAGCGTTCGTGCCGGATGCCGGCATCGATACGCAGCCCGTCGATCACTTCCCAGGTATCGTTGGCGTAGATGGCGAACATCGATGCGTCGCTGTCGCCTTGGTTCAGCGTGGCCGCATAGTTCAGCACGCCATTGTCGGTCACGCGGCCGATTTCGGCACCCGCGGCGTCGTAGGCGACGAGGTCCAGCGTGCGTGGAGTGCCGGCGACTTCGATCAGATAATTCTGATAGGCATAGAAGCGATCCTCGCCGTACAGGCTGCCGTAGAGGCCTACGGTTAGGTCGTGACTACCGAAGCCGGTTTCGAACCGCTTGGCGACGGACAGGTTGCCCTGCGCCGAATAGAAGTCGGACGCCACATCGCGGTACTGACCCTGCATGACGAGGCCCGACGCGCCGTTGGGATCATAGACGGTGTCTGTGCCCGCCAGCGTATAGTCGAAACCGGCCACCGCGCCGAACGCGGCGCTTGCGCGATCGAGATAGCCGTTCGCGAAGCTCTCCGCATCCGCCGGGTTGGTCGTCGAATAGAAGGCCGTGAACCGGTTCTTCCCCTGCGTGTAACCGAGCTTAGCGGAAAGCAGCCAACCGTTGAAATCCGCTTCGTACTGCGCGCCGACATTGAACATGCGCATGTGGCGCCCGTCGGCGAGATCGGTGGTCCGGCTTTCCGTCAGCCCCTGACCGTTGCGGAACGGGATGGTCGCGTTGCGGAACGCGGGCGAGTTCATCGTGCCTTCGAAATAGTCGATGTAGGGGTCGAGGCTGACCGATGGGTCGCGAGGATCGCTGATCGGGATCGGCAGATAGAACACGTTCTTGTCGTTGACGTAGTTCGCACTCAGTTTGACAAAGCCGTTGTCCAGATCCTGCCGGATATTGGCACGGATCTGGCCGCCGCGGTCATTGGGGAAGCCATTGTCGCGATAACCATCATGGTGGCGAATGAAGCCGCCAACCGCGAAGTAGGTGTCTTCGGCCAGTGGCCCGGACTGGAAAGCGTCAAGGCGGTAGAGGCCCGTATCGCCGAGCGTGACCTGCGCACCCCCTTCGGGCGTATCGCCGCCCTCGCGCGTGATGGCGTTGATGATCGCGCCCGAGTAGCTGGAGAACACCGGTGCCGGGCCGCCCCGCACGACCTCCAGACGCTGCGTCATCAGATCCTGCTTCAGGATAGCATCGCCGCGGAAGAACACGCCGTCGTTCTCATGGAACAGCGGCAGACCGTCCTGCTGGAAAGAGACGAAACCGCCGTCATTGGGCAGGCCGCGGATCCGGTAGATGTTCTGCACCTCTCCGCCGGTGATCTCCGTCTGAAAGCCGGGGAGTTGGCCGATGAGGTCGGCGAAGTTGACGGGCGCGATCTTCTCGATCGTTTCCTGCCCCAGGGTGTTGATGGCGTAAGATGCGTCAAAGCGGCGCTGGGCACGGGCTGCACCGGTCACGATGATTTCCGAGCCGGCAGACCCACTCTCGGTGCCGGTGGCTGCCGGGCTCTCGGATGTAGCGCGCGGTTCGGATACGGCGGCGTCCTGCGCGAGAGCCGGCTGGATGAAGAACGTGCAAACGGCGGCAGCGGCCGTGCCACCCGCTAAGATCGACTTACGCATTATTTCCCCTGCTTAGGATTCGCCGCTTGTGAGCGGCTCGACGCGCCGGCCTCTGCCGTAAGGTTGTGACACTTTGTGGTAGGATTGGAGGAGTTTTCGCTGACCGTTAGCGGCCCTTGAGCGTGATCGGTTTCCCGACCGACGCTGCGGATTGACCTATTCGTGACTGCACGCGTAGCGCTACTTCAAGGCGTCGGCTGAGCCCTGATCACTTCAGGGAAGCCCCCGCGCGAGACGTCCCGCAGCGGGTGTCGCCTGGAGTTGGCAGACCACCGGGCCACGGACTCCACGCAACGATACTGTGCACGGATGGCGCGGCCCTCGCGCGACGGCAATTCAGCCACGATGTTGGGCCACAGCGATGCGCGAATTGCCGACCGGCAGTTCGCGCTGAAGTCGCCTTGCAGCCCCTGGGCCGGCAGCTGCCCTTCCGCTTTGCAGGACGATGGCGAGGTGTCCTGCCATTCGGCTCACGCCAACAATGCTGCCATTCCAGCGGCATGCAATTGCTGTGCGCTTTCTGGCTCGTCAACGCATCCTGAACGCCAGAGGTTAGGACGCGTAGCCGTCCGGCAGGTCCTGCCAAGAGCAGCCAAGTGCCTCGGGCGATCACTGTCGGCGCTCGAAAAGATGAGTATTTACTAATTGATGGTGCGACCCACTTGACGCTTCGTATCGACCGGCGTCTCGTCGAAGATACGAGAGGCGGTGCTGTTTGACCGCCTCTCGTATCGCACGGTTCCTCGGTGGCTCAGTTACGAACCGTGTTGTTCAAGGTATAGGCCTCGTCAGACGCTCACAGGATCTTCATCGTCGTCATTGTCCGTGACGATCAGCGCAATAATGCCCACCGCCGCGATCGCTGCAACGATCAGCGCCGGGCCGATCTTGCCGCCGCCTAGTTCTGACTCTTCAATCATGGGCTTGGACACACGCTCGGCAGGCTGCGCCTGTGCAGCAACCGGTGCTGTGGCCAGCGAAGCCGCTGCCGCGGCGAATAAGAGGCTGCGTGGTTTCATGTAATTGCCCTTCCGTTCGGTGTTCAAAAGCCCCGCAATTGTGCGAGTCTGAACGGGGTGCCGGCAACTGCTTAATTTGGAGTTAATTCGCTAAGCCAGTCCGGTCTCTCCCGTAGCAGTTCGCAAGCAAGTGCAGATATCGCTGCAAGTGCATCGCTGATAGTACATGGTTTAGAGTCCCAACCCCCGTTCCCGCCCCAACACACGGCCCAAGGCCTGCGCGATCCCGCGCGAGCGCTGAAGCTCATCACCGATACCGCCATCGAAGCTGCCTGGTGACCACTCGAGTGACCACTCACGGCTAAGCCCAAGCTGACTCGCACGCTTGAACAGGGCCGCGCCCATCTGCGGATCCTTCTCGACCGACCGCGCCATGGCGGTGAGCCTTTTGTCGGTCGCATCACGCTCTTCGAAATTTTGCCATCCGCCAAGCTGCTCACGCCGCTGGCGCAGATGCCGCCACTCGGCGACGAAGCGATCGGCCCGCATCTCGGGATCGGTGCGCCACCTGGCCTGCTCTTCCATCGCGTTGATGGCCCGGTCGGTCCTCCCACCCGCTGCTTCCTCGATCAGCTTGAGGTCGCCAGAAAATGCGTTCTCGAGATCGGTTCGCCCGTGGGTCCGCAGAGCATCGAGCGCCGAGCGGCTTGCGGTGAGTTCAATGCCCTGCTCCCTGGTGTAGTCCTGACCGCGCGCGTGAGTAGCGCGCATATCGCGCACGATCCGCGCGTGCTGCACGACCGCGACGGAGAGCTTCGACTGGTGGCTGCGAGCAGCTGCCGCGTACCGGTCGAGAGGACTGACGGTTCTTTCGGGTACAGGCGGCTTGCGAGCCGGTAGCGGCTCCGCCTTCAGCTTGAGCCCCGCGAACGGATCGCGCTTATTCGTGGGCTCCGGCACCTTGGGCTCCGGCACCTTGGGCGCCGGCGCATAATCACGCGCCATATCCTTCGCCCGCTCGCGGCTAAGCACACGCACCAGTTTCGAGCGATCGGCAAAGTCGTCCCTACCGTAGTGCAGATCGACCCGGTCGCGGTGCCGCGACAGCGCGACGTAAGCCGCATGCCGATCAAGCCCAGGTGTGGCGAGCACATGCACCCGGTCGACCGTCATCCCTTGCGCCTTGTGGATCGTGGCAGCGTAGCCATGATCGATATCGCGATAGTCCTTGTGATCGAACGCGACGCTGCGCCCGTCATCGAGCGTGACCTGCATGCGGACGCCATCGACACTTCGTACGGTTCCAAGCGAGCCGTTCTTCACGCCAAGGCTGCGTTCGTTGCGCAGGACCATGATCCGGTCACCGGGTGCGAAGCTTCGCAAGCCGCGGGTCACCTGCAGGGTAGTTTCACGGCCAAGCTCACCGTTTGCGCGCATCTTTGCCCGCGCCGCCTCATTGAGCGCCCGGACATCGTCGTTGGTGTGCGTGAGGATGATGCGGCTGCTCTCCGTCTGCTCTTGCCGATCGCGATTCCACCGCGCGATCAGCTGCTTGCGCGCCTCCTCACGCGTGGCGGCTGCATGGACATGGCCAGCCTCGTCGTAGGCGGCGATCGCCTCGCTGGTGCGCTCGGTGGCCAGCTTGCGCGTCGCATCCCTCTGCCAGTCCTCGCGCTGTCTGCGAACGGTGGTGATCTCTGCGCTGCCATGCCGCTCGGTGATCGAACGGAACGCAGCCCCTGCCTCGATCGCCTGCAACTGTTCGACATCGCCCACCAGCACGACCTTGGCGCCGCGCTTCTCGACTTCGGAGATGACCCGCTCCATCTGCCGCGTGCCGATCATCCCGGCCTCGTCGATCACGAGAACATCGCGATCGGTGAGCAACTCGCGCCCTTGCGCCCACTGGTGTTCCAAACTCGCGATCGTGCGCGAGGCTATGCCCGAACCGCTTTCCAGGTTCTCGGCCGCAATGCCGGATAGAGCAGCACCGCGAACGCGGTAGCCGGCGCTTTCCCATCCATCGCGCGCAAGGCCCAGCACGGCAGATTTGCCGGTGCCGGCATAGCCGGTGACGTTGGCAATGTCGGCGCCCCTGAGTATGCGCTCCAGCGCGGTCTTCTGTTCCCCCCCAAGGGTCAGACCGCGCCTCCCGGCCGATGCGATCGATCGCCCGATTGTGTCTGCCGGGAGGCTATGATGCCGCCGCATCGAAAGCTTGTCCGCCGCCCGCTCGAGCCGGTCCTCGCACTCGAGCATCGCGCGCGAGGTGAACCGCTCTTCTCCGCGCCCATCACGCCCGAGCCGCATCAGCTCGGACGAGCGCTTTACCGCGGCGAGCACCTGATCGAACTGCTCCTTGCCGTCGCTGTGCCGATGCACGAACCGGGCAAGATCGCGCGCGGTGAACGTGGCCTGCCCATGCGTGATCGCATCGAGCGCCAGCGCGGGATTGGCGAGCAAGCGCTCGCCGTTCCGCCGCGCGATCTCTGCATGCTCGGCAAGCCGCTCGCTCTCCAGCCCCTCGCCAGCCATGCGCGAGGCAGCAGGACCGATCTTGTTCTGCGGCTCGAGCTCGATTCCTTGCGCTTCCAATGTCCGGTGATCGATCCGCGCATCGATATCGAGTTCGGCGAGCCTAGTGTTGACGTGCTCGGCCCAGGCTTCGCGCCAGTGGCTGAGCAGATCGGTCCGGTTCCACTTGCGGACCTTCGCGCCAAGGCCCTGCTCATCGACCTCGCGCATCGACAGCATGACGTGCGCGTGCGGCTTGGCCTCACCGTCGCTACCGACATCCCAGTGCACATTGAGATCGGCGATCATTCCGCGCGCCACGAACTCACGTTCGACGAAGTCGCGCGCCAGGCGGATGCCTTCGGCTTCATCGAGCTCGCGCGGAATGGCGAACTCGACCTCCCGCGCCAGCTGCGCATCCTTGCGCACTTCAGCCGCTTCGACCGCATTCCACAGTTGCTCGCGATCCGCGAAGTGCTCGGGCGCCCCTTCTGGCAGCAGCACTTCGGAATGGACGACGCCGGCCTTGTTGGAGAAGTCGTGATGCCGATCGAGCCGCTGATCGTGCAGCCGCGAAGCCGAGCGGTAGGCGGCAGCCGCCAGTGCCGAGGACCCAGCGGCGCGCGAGATCACTTTGGCGGAGAAGTGGTAGATCGCCATGGCGATCATACCAGTTACACGAACCAAGCGACGTCGGCACGACGTATAAGCGCGCCCTCGAAAGAATTCATCTTTCTCGGGACGGCCGCGTCTCACAAGATTTCAGGGCATTGCCGCTAATCGAGCGCCTCGATAACTGGACCACCTCCACCAATCAACTGGAGGACAGATCATGCGCAGACCCCGCGACTATGATGCCGAACTCAAAGCGCTCAATGCGAAGGCGAAAGAACTCAAAGAGCGAAAGCTGCGGCAGTTCGGTGTGCTGGTGGTAGTCACCGGCGCCGACAGATTGCCGGTCGAGGAGCTTGTCGGAACGCTGCTGCTCACCGTCGAAGCAAAGGACCACCCAGAGAGGAGTGCCGCCAGCGCGGCGAGCGGTTCTTTCGCCGGTCGGCGCGAGGGGCTGCGAAGCGCGGTCATCGCGGTGCGAGCAGCGGCGCGGCGGATGCAGGCCGCGCGCAACCGGCTGCTGGCGAAGCGGGCGCGGTATGACACGCGTGCGTGGCAGGTGAAGCGGCGCGAACGCACGCGTCAGCTGATCGAGCTGGGCGGACTTGTTGCCAAGGCCGGGCTCATCGAACTCACTGATGACGATCGGGCGGTGATCTTCGGCATACTGGTTGAAGCCGCGGCGAAGCTCTGCAGCGATAACGGTGAGCAGACAATGCTGTTGTGGCGGCGGCGAGGCAAGCGCGCGTTCGATGGCCGGACAGTAGGCCAACTCTGACCGCAGGGTGGCATTCCCATTGCGATGAGAGCTGATAGAGTGATCGCTGATGACGGGGCGGACTTCGGAATGATGACATCTCACCGTAGATCGAGCGGCCCGCATGCTTCGTCGGCTGCCCTTCTACTGATCACGTTGACCGGATGCGCCAAACCTCCGGTTACTATCGATCACGTCGCCGAAAGAATCTCGGCGTGCTCAACCTCCGAGAACTGCTATCTGATCGACGAACGCGGTCGATTGCAAATGATCTCGCGCTCGACAGGTGATCATGCGCGGCCAGCAGCACTGTGTTTAGAGGATGCAGAGCTCGCAGTCGTCTCCAACGAAAATACGGATCATTCCGGCATGTTCACCGGGCGCTGCCTTAAGGGTGGGAAAACGACCGCGCAGGTTACCTTCTGGTACTTTCCAAACGGCCAGTATGATCTCACGATCGAAGACTGCGGCGCGACCGGATGCGCGGACGGTCGGTTCTGGCCAATCTGATCGTGGTGACGCGCTGCGTCACCATCCGACTCGCAAAACGGGGAGTCGATCATGGCCCTGTTCCAGAAGTGGTCTGATCAATCCGCCGGCTTCCAAAGGATGGCGAACCGGTCGTCATGCTGCTCGCCTGCAGCGCCTGGTCATGTTCCGGCACGGCGGCCGATCAAGGCGTCAGCGGAGCGTACGGAGTAGCGACCTCACGGCCTCAAGGAGAAGATCCACGTCAGCGGAGCTGTTGAACAGAGCCGGTGTAACTCTAACGCAGGCGCCCCGTGCCGGCCCGGTTCGATGAACCGTGAATATGCGATGCTCGTCGAGCAGCAGCTTGGCGATAGCGACATTGTCCTCCGCGTTCGTGCGCCCGGCAAAACGAAATGACGTAATGCCTCCATAAAGCCGCGGATCGGGCGGGGTCAGTATTTCGAGGCCGGACATACCGCGCAGCTCTTCGGCCCAACGATCCCGCAGAAAGCGCAGACGAGCTGTGCGGGCGCTGTCGCCAATGGCGTCCTGAAAATCGAGTGCCGCGGGAACGGTAAGCTGCGCCGCGAAGTCGACCGTGCCGGTATGCACACGCGCCTGGCTGTTGGCTGCGAACGGAGGGGAGTTGGCTGGATCGGGATCGATCAAGTCCACCTTGGTCTTGCGGATGTAGAGCGCCCCAACGCCGAGGGGAGCTCCGATCCACTTGTGCAGATTCAGGCCAACGAAGTCGGCGCCGAGGTCGGGCAGCGTGAAGTCGAGTTGGCCCCAGCTATGAGCCGCATCGACGATAGCGTCGACGCCGCGGGCACGCGCCATCGCCACGATCTCACGCACCGGCACGACAAGCCCCGTACGATGGCTGAGGTGCGTGAGAAGTATCAGGCGTACTTGAGGGTTGGCATCCAGCGCGGCCGCGTAGCAGTCGATCAGCCCCTGATGCGTCGCGGGCTCAGAAAGCGCGATGCGCACGATATCGACGCCGCGGCTCCGCTGCAGTGCATCGCAGCATGCCTGCATGCTATCGTAGTCGAGATCGGCATAGAGCACCGCGTCGCCCGCGCGGAGCCGGTTATAGCCGCCGATCAGGGCCTTGAGCGCCTCGGTAGCGTTGCGGGTGAAGGCGATCTCGTCGGGCCGAACGCCCAGCTTTGCCGCGACACGCGCGCGCACCGCCATCAGGTCGGGACCGAGGCCGCGGCGGGCGTAGTAACTGGTTTCCCGGTTCACCCGCCGCACCGCTGCCTGATAGTGGTTGAGGACGGGCCGAGCCATCATACCCCAGTTGCCGTTCTCTAGCTGGACCACGCCCGGCACGACGTCATACTGGGCGGCGATCCCCGCCCAGTAGCTCTCGTCGTCGGGGAGCGGGCCGGAGAGCGTCGGAGCGGCATGAAGCCGCCCCGCCACCGGCACCGCCGCTGCGGCCATCATCATCTGGCGACGGCTGAGTTCCATGTCTCTGCCCCAGCGTCAGAACGTGATGCCCAGACGGACGTAATACTGACCGCCGTCGGTATCGTAGGGTGCGTTCCGCGAATACATCAGGCCGCGAACCGCCTGGTTGGTGGCTTCGTCGGGATAGCTATCGAAGATATTCTCTGCACCGGCGCGGATCGTCAGATGTTCGTTCAGGTGGACACTGGCCGAGAGATCAAACAGCACCATGGACCCAAAGCGCTGGAAGATCTCGCCGTCCGCGTTGCCGCTGACGTCGGTCCACGGACCGTAGTAGCGCGCCCGCGACTGCACCCCAAAATCGCCGATCGTATAGCCGAGCGATGCAGTCGCATTGTGTTGCGGCAGACGCTCTTCGAACAGGATCCGCTGGGTCTCGTTCGCGATGGCTGCGCTTGTCCCGGTTGTTACCTTGGTCTGGTTGTAGTTGTACGCGAGATTGATGTCGGCCCGGCCCGGACCGACGTCGCTGGTATAAGCCAGCACGACATCAATCCCACGCGTGCGCGTGTCGAAGTCGTTGGTGAAATAATTCACGGCGGTGAAGCGCTGCGGATTCGGCAAGTCCGCTGGCACCGCGAAACTTGCCGATTGGCCGAAGCGGTCACGCAATTTGATCTGGTATAGATCGATGCTGCCGGAGAGCCCAACGTCTGACTGGAAGGTCAATCCTGCCGTCAGTGTGCGCGATTTCTCCGGCTTGAGCGGTTTTGCGCCAAGGGCAATTGCGATCGGATCGCTCGGCGACAGGCGGCCGCGATTGAAAATCTGCAGGGTCGTGGTGTCGAGACCCTGCGTAGTGTTAACGGCATTGAGCTGTCCGGGCGTCGGTGCGCGAAAGCCGGTCGAATAGGTCGAACGCAGCGCAACGCCGCTGAACGGCTCAAGCCGCGCCGAGAGCTTGTAGTTGAAGGTGTCGCCGAAGGCCGAGAAATCCCCGTAGCGACCAGCGACACCAAGCGTTAGCATCTGTATGGGGCGAGCCTCGATGTCGAGATAACCGGCATAGCTGGTCTGCGACCATTCCCCGGCGTTGAGCGGGCTGAAGCCCGGGAAGCCGTTGCTGTTCGGGGCGAGGCCCGACGCTGCGCCGGGACCAATCGCGTAGGAGGCGGGGTCGCCTTCCCGAATGGCATAGGTCTCCTTGCGTCGTTCGGCACCGAAAGCAATGTTCACCGGCTCAACAGTGCCAATCGGCAGGCGGTAGACGAAATCCGCGTTCAGATTGAATTCGTTCTGGCGGAGACGGCCGATGTAGAAGCTGGTCGGGCTGTCGGGTCCCAGCGATGCGTTGAGCGATTCCCGCATCGTGTAGTCGATGCGACTGCGCCCGAGTGAGGCGCTGAGATCGTACGTGAAAGCATCCCCCAGTTCACCGCGCAGGCCGCCTGCAGCCTGATAGTCGTCATACTCGGTTCCGAACCGCGGCGTGAAGCCGGCCGGGTAAAGGCTCGTGAAGCTGAAGCCCGGGAAGGCTGGGCTCGGGTTATAAACGTTCCCTGTCCCGGCCGGATTGCGCCAGTTGAAATCGGTGACACCCTCCCCGCTGGAAATTGTGCCGAAGGCATAGAGGGTCGCGCCATCGACGATTTCATAGTCGGCGTTGATCGCACCGCGCACGGAGCGCAAATCCGGCTGCCCCCAGCGCTGCACTGGATCAGGCACATCGAGATCTGGATTGGCCGCCTGGAATTCCTCAGCGTCGGGACGCTGGCGCGTACGTGATGTCGCATCCGACTCCGAAAATTCACCGGTGAAGACAAGCACACCGCGATCGCCCAGAGCGAGGCCACCCTGGCCTCCGGTCTGGTAGCTGGTGCCGTCACCTTCGTAGTACTGCGAGAACTGGCCGAAGGCATCCATGCCCGGCTGGTCATCGAGAATAATGTTGATCACACCCGCGATCGCGTCGGAGCCGTACTGAGCCGAAGCACCATCACGCAGCACTTCGATCCGCTTGATCGCCAGGTTGGGGATGGAGGCAAGGTCGGCCGCCTGCGCGCCGCGCGTGCCGAGCAGTGCCGAGCGATGATAACGCTTGCCGTTGACGAGAACGAGCGTCTGGTCGGGGGACAGGCCGCGCAGTGTCGCGGGTCGCACGAAGGCGAGGCCATCGGCAGCCGGGAGCCGCTGCACGTTGAACGAGGGCAGCAACTGCGCCAGCGTATCCGACAGATCGTCCGAGACGCTGCCGTCGATCGCTTCCGACGACAGAACGTCGATCGGCGCGAGCGTGTCGAACTGCGTCCGCCGCGCGTCGCGCGTGCCAGTGACGATAATTACGTCGCCATCCGTGCTCGCGGCGCTTGCCGACACGTCATCTTCAGCGCGAAGAACTGAGGGCGCAGCAAGCTGCAACGCGACAAGCGCGCAGGCGGTGAGGCTTTTCATAGATGCTCCTTGGAACGCGGCGAGATGAGGTGTGATTCCGCGCGGCGTTAGGAGCCGTATGTGACATTCGGGGGTCGAAGACACATTCCGCACGTACGGGGCGCGGCGATGATCGAACTTGGCAACTAGGAGAACGAAAAGGTGGCGAGCTGCGCCAACGACCCGCGCGAAGTCACTCCTCTGCTACGACGGTTCGAGCGGGCGATGCTCAGTTTCAGAAGCATAATGTCTTTGCAGAAGTTCTCTTCGATCCATGCCAGCGTCCAAAACCATGAGCATCCCGTTTTCTGACCTCGACTGCCCGAAAGCTGGCCGCCCGGCGTCGGCCAGAAGCCGCCAGTTAGCGTCAGCTCTAAACGATACGGCAGGTATGCGGCCGAAGAAGAGCTCCCGCGGCGCCGAAGCGCCGCGGGAGCCGTCCACTCAATCCGCCGGGTTCCAAAGGATGGCGAACCGGTCGTCGCGCTTCTCGCCAACAGCCTGAACAAGATTGGCGTAAAGCCGGCGCGGCCCGAACTCAGGAGCTGCGAAGCTGAGCGAGACGTACGTGCGGCCGCTCGCTTCGGAGCGGCGGTTCCAGCCGGCACCGATCTCGACGTCGCCGACATAGACCCGGTAGTCGGGCTGAACCTCGCTGGTCTTGCGGGGGGTTGGCGGCGATGGTGATGTCCTCGCGGATGCTGATGGTCTTCAGCTGCCCCTTGAAGGTGCCGTTCTCCTGGGCGGTGACATATCCGATGGCAGGCATGATGCTTTCTCCTTGTCTGTCGACCGGGACCCGTTCCCTGTCGATGGGCCGACCGCAGCGGCCGGAACAAGAAGGACACGAACCCAAAGGGCCGCAGCATCAGCGGAGGACCGGAGCGGCGAGATTCTTGTCGCGCGAGGAGCCGCATTCATGCGGCGGGGAAGAATCTCGCGAAGCGATGGTTTTGCAGGACTTCGACCGGCCGTAGGTCATGGGCTCAAGAGACGGGAAACGAGTTCCCGGTGGCAGTGCAGGACGATCTGTCGAGCACACGAATGTCTCCCCCGTAGACGTCACACTTCAGCCGGTGCTGACAGCTAAGCCGCTGCTCCCGCCTTCAGCTCTGCCAGTCGCTCGCGGCACACTTCGCCGACAAGGTCGCGTAGCCGCGCGATGCAGACGGACAGCGCATCGAGATCCTCGGTGGTGATCGAATAGCTCGCCGAATAGCGGGCTTCGACATAGGCGCGCTTCAGCCGCTCGAACCGCCGCCGGTCGATCTTGCTAGAGCGCGGCCATGCCTCGACCAGCCGAGGCTCCTTGTCCTCGGCGAGCGAGCGCAGGAACTTGATGTTGTGCGAGCGCGGGAAGTAGAGAGTCCGCACGAGCAGAAAGCAGATGTAGAGCCGCTCGGTGGCTTGGTGCAGCAGGAACGCTGCAAGCTTGCTCTTGTCCCTGGCTATCGCGTCACGTGCGCTCTCGAAAAAGTCATCAGCGCTGCTGAGCCATTCGTCGAAGTACTCGCTCGCCATCCGGTGTGCATCGGCCGGCGTCAGGGGCTTCGGTGTCGCCAGCGGATGGCACGGCAGCTCGTAAACGATGCAGCCGTCGCGCGCGATATCGACTCAGAAGTACTCGCCTCGCACGAGCGCCTGGTTCACCTCGTCGAGCGAGTGGACGATGATATTGACCGGTCGCTCGATCGACGGATCGCGCGCGATGCGGTCCTCGGCGATGTACCAGTAGTCGGCGATATCGGTCAGGTCCTCGTGGCTGACCACGATCAGCAGGTCGAAGTCGGACTGATAGCCGTTCTCCGGCTCGTCGACCCAGTCGCCCCGCGCCGCCTTACGAAAGGCAACTGGCGGAGCTCTATCAGGGTACTCCGGTTTCGGACGATTACCTCCGCTTTCTGGTGGAGGAGCTGAAGCCGTGGGTGGACGAGAACTTCCGCACGCTTACCGGCCGCGAGGACACCTTCATCGCCGGATCGAGCATGGGCGGCCTCATCTCGCTCTACGCGATCAGCGAATATCCCGAGGTCTATCGCGGCGCGGCGATGATCTCGACGCACTGGCCGCTGTTCCTGAGTTGGCCCGTCGAGCCGCGCCCCGCGGCGGAGCGGGCAGCCGTGATCGCGACCTTCGAGGACTGGCTGCGAACCACCCTCCCCGCGCCAGAAAACCATTGCCTGTGGTTCGACTACGGCTCGGAGACGATCGACGCGCTTTACGAGCCCTATCAGCTCAGGATGGACGAGGTCGTCGCCGCCCGAGGTTATGAGCGCGGCCGCAACTGGAGCACCGAGTCCTTCCCCGGTGCCGCGCATGACGAGCGCGCCTGGCGCGAGCGTATCCACCTGCCGCTCGCCTTCCTCCTCGGGCCCGGCGACACGGAAGACTGAGAAGCAGGCGGCAGGGCGCAAGACCTTGCCGCCCGCCTCGGCTGCTCAGTTCAGCCTGAACAACGCGGTTTCGTAGGGCGCCAGCCGCGTGCCCGTGCCGCCCAGCAGGTCCGTGGCTCCGGGCCCGCCATAAGTCACCGGCTGGTCGGACAGGTTCGAGACCAGGCGGAACCGTGCGCCGTCCAGCGCACGCTCCACGACCAGCAGCTCCGGCGCGCTTTCGACGACGGTGAGCGAACCGCGTGACAGCGCCGGATTCTGGTCGCGCAAGTCGAGCAGGCGCCGGTAGTAGTTGAGCAGCGAGTCCGGATCGCCGTCCTGCTCCTCGACCGAAATGCCGTCATGGCTCTGGGAATACTTGTCCGTCCAATAGCTCTTGGCCGGATCGCGATACCAGTTGGCGTGGATCGGCGCCTCGACCTCGGCCTTCCATTCGAAGGCTTCGCGGATGCCGATATCCTTCTCGTCGGTTTCGAAACGCATATCCTGCGCCCCGCGCATGCCCAGCTCCTGACCGTAGTAGAGCAGCGGCGTGCCCTGGAGCAGGATGCCGAGCGCCGCCGCGGTCCGCAGCCGCGTGGGCGTCATGCCCGGATCGGAGGCGACCCGGTTCATGTCGTGGTTCTCGATGAAGATGAGTTGGTGCTTGCCCTGCGGCGTCGCCTCGGCCGTGCCCCGGATCGCCTCGACGACCTTGGCCTTGTCGAAGCTGCGGATGGCCTCGCGCAGCGGGAAGGCAAAGACGTAATCGGCGTCGCCGCGGGCCAGGAAATCCTCTCCGTATCCCCAGTCGGACTGCTCCGCGATGAAAGTCACGCGCGGATTGACCGCCCGCACCTTGTCGAACAGCGGCCGCCAGAACTCGGCGAACAGGTTGGTGTGCATGCCCCGATCGTCGAGGTTGTCCATCATGTGGTCGATCCGGAAACCGTCCACGCCGTCGCTGAAATCCCCATCGCCGTTGGGATCGACCCAGCTCAGGAAATAGCGGTCGAAGTAGGCCTTGAGCTCGGGCGACTGCATGTTGAGCGTGGTGATGCCGGTCTCGAGATCCGACCAGTGCTTCGCCACCACGATCGCGAATGGGCCCTCGTCGGGCTTGGTGTTGCCCGGCCCGTGCCAGACCAGGAAATCGCTGTAGGGCGATGACGGATTGCCGAGCGACTGCGTGTACCAGGGGTGGTCGTAGGCGACATACTGGATCTCCTGATCCAGGTAGATCTTCATGCCGCGCTTGTGCACCTCCGCCACAAGGCGGTGATAGTCCTCCATTGTGCCGTATTCGGGATCGATGCCGTCGAAATCCGACGCGAAATAGTTGTGGTAGAAGGCCGAGGGATAGAGCGGCGTCAGCAGGATCGAGGTGACGCCCAGTTCCTTCAGATAATCGAGGCTGTCGGTGATCCCCTGAAGGTCGCCGTGCCCGTCTCCGTCGCTATCGCGCAGGCTGCGATTGAAGACGTGATAAAACACCTCGTCCGACGGCGCGAGCGATGCGGAGGTTTGCGGCGTGGGCGCGGGAACGCTCGCGCAGGAGGCGAGCAGAGCAGCGGCCGCGGCGAGCGGCCAGGCCCGTGTCAGCCCCCTCATGCCGGCACCAGCCGGTCGGTGTCGGGAGTGCGATGCCACGGCACGGGCGGTTCGGATTCCTCGTAAGTCGGCAGCACGGCCTCGACGCGCTGGCGCAACACCGCCGTCCAGTCGAGCGGCGTGAGCGGTCGCGCCACGCTGGTGCGGATGTCGTCGCGCCGGAGGTAGTTCTCCATCGCGCGGGCGCGCATGCCGGACGACATGCTGCTCCAGTGCGGCATGTACCAAAGCGTCAGCAGCGGGCGCTCCTCGTTCGTCTGGTTTGCATAGGCGCCGTGGATCAGGCGGGAATCGCCGATCAGCACGTCGCCGGCTTTCACCGGCACCGCCACTTCGTCGGGATGCGCGGCGTAATCGGCGGCGTCCGGGTTCTTGAAGCCTTGCAACCCCTCAGAATGCGCCGCCTCGAGATGATGGAGCGGATGGTCGCGCAGGTGCGTGCCGGGAATAACGCGCAGGCAGCCGTTCTCCGGCGTCGTGTCGGTCAGGTAGATCATCACGAAGAGCTGGTACGCGCGAACCTCGTAGCTCGCCGGCTCGGTCCAGCCCCACCAGTCCTGATGCCAGAACAGCGGCGGGCCGCCTGCCGGCTTCGAGATCAGGAAGCCGCCCGTCCAGCGGGGGTCGGTGGCGCCGACCTCGCGGAGCAGGTCGACGATCTTCTGCGATCCGATCACGTCGGCATATTCGGGATTGTCGCTCAGGTGGATGAGCGAACCGTTGGACTTCACCGCCTCGCGCGCCGCCTCCTTCTCGCGGAGCAGCGTCGCATGGGCGCGCAGCAGCAGGGTGTCCATGGTGACGGGATCGAGTACGTCGGTGAAGCGGACGAAGCCGTTCTGCTCGAGCTGCTCTGCGGGCGAGAGGACGGCCGGAGCCGCCACGGAAGGGGCGCTTGTCATACCGGTCATGATAAGCTGCGTATCTGGCCTCGTCAGCCGGTCACACTGTTGCTGCCGGGTGGATAAACTATCGTGTATTTGTCCTAGAGGGCTGAAGACGGAGTACCCCGGGTCGGTGCCGTGTCGCTCCGGTGCCGCTCCGATTCACCCTCGTACCCTACCTGCTTCGAGCGAAGGAACAGCCATGCGATCGCGGACAGGCCGATAGAAACCGCGCCGATCAGGAATAACGCTCCCTTGTCCTCCACCCGGCTCATGAAAGCGCCCACACCAAAGCTCGCGACGAGCTGCGGCAGGACGACCGAGAGGTTGAACAGACCCATGAACAGCCCCATGCGGCGCCCGTCGACACGCTCCGACATGATCGCGAAGGGCAGGCTCACCATCGCGCCCCAGCCGATCCCCGCGATGGCCATCAGCGCGTAGAGCAGCGGCTCGGTCCGAACGAACATCCACGCGGCGAGGAACGCCGCGGCCATCAGCGCCAGGGCGCCGGCGTGGACGTGGGTGCGGCGGAACCTGCGGGCGAGCGGCGCGAGAAGCAGCGCCGGCGCAAGCGCCGCCACGGCGTTGAGCGCCAGGAACGCGAGCGCCGCCGTCCGCCCCAGCCCCTCCGCATCGAGCGAAGGCATCCGGTACTGCAGGAACGACACCAGGTAGATGAAGAGCGACTGGATGCCGATCCAGCTCAGCGAATGCGCCGCGAGAACCTTGCGGAACTCAGGCACCGTGCCCCCGTCGGATCGGGAAAGCAGCGCATGGCCGATGAGCAACGCGGTCCCCGCCGCGCAGGCGATCTCGGCGCCGTATCCGGCAGGCATCGCCCCCGCCAGACGCACGGCCATGGCGTAGATGTTGTAAATCGCGATCGCCCAAAGCGGCGACAGCATCAGCATCACGCCGGTAAAGTTCACCTCAACGGCAGACGCCGCCGCACCGTCGTTCGCGTCGTCTGGCCTCGGCTCCTCAATGAGCAGTGCGGGAACGAGGGAAAAGAGCAGGACGAGCGCCACCGCAAAGTAGATCAGCGCCATGTTCCCGAGCAGAGCGCCGATCGCGTAGGCGAGCAGGCTGAAACTGCCCGACACCGTCTGCATCCAGCTATAGCCGCGCGAGCGCTCCGCGCCGCCTTCGGTCACGTCGGCGATGATCGAGCGCGTCGGATTGAAGCCGACGTTGACCGCAAGATCGAGTGCCAGCGCCACGGCGATCGCGACGCCCATCACGCTCTCCAGTCCCAGCGCAGTGGAAATCAGCCCCATGGCCGGAAGCGCCAGGATCATCAGCGCCGCCAGCACACCGCCGACGATGATGAAGAAGCGGCGCCGCCCGTTCCAGATCCACAGCCGGTCGCTCATCAGCCCGATGGCGACCTGCCCGATGATGCCCGCCATCGGGCCTGCCGCCCAGACCAGGCCGATCTCGTGAATGTCGAGGCCGTATTGGGTCGCGAGGATCCAGCTCAGCACCGAAATCTGGACCGACAGGGCAAAGCCCATCGCGGTGGCGGGAAGCGTCAGCAGAAAATAGAATGACGGCGTCCGCCGCCGCTGGATGTCGAGCATTTGATCCTCTCGGGATCACGTCAACATCAGCAGAGGCTTGCACACAACGGGAAAAACTATCACCCTCTTGCCCTCATGACTCTCCGCCCCATCTGCGAGCCGGTCGAGCTGCCGCTCGGCGCGAGCGTGGTCGCCGAGCGCGTCGTCGCGGCCATCGATGCGCCCGCGTCGGGACAATTCCTCCATTTCCACGATGTCAGCGAACTGGTGCTCTTCGGCCGCGTGGAGGGCGCCTTCATCGCCGATGGCCGGCAGCATGCGCTGAGCGACGGCGCAGTGGCCTTCTCGCCTTCGATGCGCCACCACGACTTCGCTCTCGCGCCGGGCCGGAAAGACTGGGCGCTTATCCAGATCGATCCGTACATCGTCGAGAGTCTCGCGCACCAGCCGTCGCTGTCGCGGCTGAACCGGCCCTTCTGCGCCATGCCCGACGCCGCCGCGCGCCGCCGCATCGATGTCCTGGGCGACTGGCTGATCGACATGGCTGGCGCGGATCCGTTCGATCCGCTGATCGGGCGCATCGTCGAGCTCTTGCTCTGCCAGATCGCCGCGGCCCCAGAGGTTGCAGGCAGTGAGGCGACCAGCGACACGGCACAGGTCGAGCGCCTGCTGCCCGCGGTGGAGCAACTGCGGCGGGATCCGTCCGCGGCGATTTCGCTCGAGAGCGCAGCGGCGTCGTGCAACTTGTCGTCCGCCTACTTCTCCCGCCGTTTCAAGCGGGTCTTCGGCATGAATTTCACCGACTATGCCCGGGTCTACCGCCTCCATCTTGCCGCGCGCCGTATCGCGACCTCCGGCGCATCGCTGTCGGAGATCGCTTACGGCCTGGGCTTCTCCAGCCCGTCGCACTTCAGCGCCCGTTTCCACGAACGCTTCGGCATGACCCCGCGCCAGTATCGCCGCACGGCGCAGGCACAGTAGTCCCGGAGCCGCCCGAAAAATCACCGATCTCGCTGTTCCCACTTTTCTTGTTCGTTCGAACGAACTATAAGGTGCTGCATGGCCATGCTCTCGATTCTCGAAGCCGCTATCGAGCAGTTCGGCCGCAAGGGTTTCGAAGGGGCGAGCACCCGCGCGATTGCTGCCGCGGCGGGGACGACCATGTCGTCGATCACCTATCACTTCGGCAGCAAGCACGGGCTCTACCTCGCTGCTGCGGACCATATCGCGCAGCGCATCGCGGAGATGCAGGCGCCGACGCTGGAGCGGATGCGCGAACTTGCCGATGGTTCGCGCGAAGGTGCCGTCGTCGCCCTGCTGGGCATCTTCGACAGCTTCGCCCTGATGATGCTGTGTGCGGAATCGGCGCCCTGGGCCCGCTTCATCCTGCGCGAGCAGCAGGAGCCGACCGAGGCGTTCGAGCGGCTCTACGGCGGTGTCATGCGCCGTCTGTCCGAACAGGTGGTCGAGTGGCTGCGCGTTGCCCGGCCCGACTTGTCGGACCGCGAGGCACGCGCGACTGCCATCGTGATGTTCGGCCAGACGATGATCCTGCGCGCCGGCCGCGCGACGGTCTGCCGCGTCATCGGCGTGGAGGCGATCGACGACGAGGTCGCCGCCCTGCTGCGGGCCCGTCTGCGCAGCAATCTGCTCGCCATCCTGCGGGAGGAACCCACATGAACCGCCGCCGCCTCATCGCCATTGCAGCGCTTCTCGCCCTCGTTATCATCGCCCTCGCAACCCGCGGGTTCGGCCTGATGGGGGGCGACCGCGACGAGACGCTGACGCTCTACGGCAACGTCGACGTGCGCGAGGTCGAGCTGGCCTTCCGCGTCCCCGGCCGGATCGAGAGCATCGCGGTCGAGGAAGGGGCAAAGGTCAAACGCGGGCAGCGCCTTGCGACGCTCGACACCGCGAGCCTCGACACCCAGATCGCGCGCGCCGATGCCGACGTCGCCCGGGCCGAGGCGGAGCTGGCCCGCCTGACCAATGGCAGCAGACCGCAGGAGATCGCACAGACCCGCGCGCAGCTCGACGCTGCGCGGGCGGCCCTCGTCAACGCCGAACGCGATTACACGCGACGCGAACCGCTCGTGGAGCCCGGCGCCATCAGCACGGCCGTCTGGGCCCAGACCGTCGCCGCCCGCGATCGTGCACGGGCCCAGGTGGCCGAGGCACGCCAGGCGCTCTCGCTCGTACAGGATGGCGCGCGCGCCGAGGACATCCGCGCCGCCCGCGCCCAGGTCGCCGCTGCCCGCGCCGCGCGCCAGAGTGCTTCCATCGACCGCGGCGACGGCGTCCTGACCGCGTCGGTCGACGGCACCGTCGTCACTCGTGCACGCGAACCGGGCGCCATCGTCCAGCCGGGCGAGACCGTGCTCACGCTGTCAATCGACCGGCCCTTGCGCGTCCGCGCCTATGTCAGCGAGCCGGACCTCAGCCGCGTGCGGCCGGGCATGCGCGTGACAATCAAGGCCGACGGCAATCCGAAGGCCTATCGCGGCACGATCGGCTACATTTCGCCCCGCAGCGAGTTCACGCCCAAGTCGGTCGAGACCGAGGATTTGCGCACCGACCTCGTCTACCGTCTGCGCATCAATGTCGAGGACCCCGACGACGCGCTGCGCCAGGGCCAGCCGGTGACGGTGACCATCCCCACGCCCGCCGCCGCGGAGGACTGATCCGGTGAGCGCCGCCGTCGCCAGCGCGAAGGGGGTGGTCAAGCGCTTCGAAGGCGTGACGGCGCTCGACGGCGTGGCGATCGACGTCGCGCCGGGCCGGATCACGGGGCTGGTCGGGCCCGACGGCGCGGGCAAGACCACGCTGATCCGCATCCTCGCCGGACTGATGAAATCCGACGACGGCGAGGTCTCGGTCCTCGGCGGGCCGCCGGGCGCCGCGCTCTACGATCTGGGCTACATGCCGCAGCGCTTCGGCCTCTACGAAGACCTCACGGTCGCCGAGAACCTCACGCTCTACGCCGAACTGCGCGGTCTGCCGCGCGGCGAGCGGCAAGCGGTTTTCGAGCGGCTGCTGGACTTCACCGATCTCAAGCGGTTCCAGGCCCGCCTCGCCGGCAAGCTCTCCGGCGGCATGAAGCAGAAGCTCGGCCTCGCCTGCGCGCTGGTGAAGACGCCAAAGCTCCTCCTGCTCGACGAGCCGGGCGTCGGCGTGGACCCGATCTCGCGCCGTGAGCTCTGGGCCATGGTGGGCGAGCTCACCGGCGAAGGCATCGGGGTGCTGTGGTCGACCGCTTATCTCGACGAAGCCGAGAAGTGTGACACCGTCTACCTGCTGAGCGAAGGCAAGTTGCTGTTCGAAGGCCTGCCGGGCGACCTCACCGGCCCGGTCGCCGGCCGCGTGATCCGGGTGAGCGGGTTCGAGGCCCGGCGGCGGCGGTTCCTGACCGAGGCGCTCGACCGCGAGGACGTGATCGACGGGACCATCCAGGGCCGCTCGGTGCGGCTTCTGATCCGCGATGGCCGCGAGGTGCCCGATGCCGCCATGTTCAACGCAGGGCCCGACACCTGCGTCGAGCCCGCCAGCCCGCGCTTCGAGGACGGCTTCATCGAACGGCTGGGCGGCGGGCCGCGCGGCACGAGCGCGCTTGCCGTGCGCTACCGCGAGATCCCGCCCAGCGACGCGCCGATGATCGAGGCGAACGGGCTGACCCGCCGCTTCGGCGACTTCACCGCGGCGCGCGACATGAACTTCTCGATTCCGCGCGGGCAGATCTTCGGCCTGCTCGGCCCCAACGGTGCGGGCAAGTCGACCACTTTCAAGATGCTGTGCGGCTTGCTCACGCCCAGCGAAGGGACGGGCGCCGTGGCCGGGAACGACCTGCGGCGCGCGGCCGCCGACGCCCGCGCGTCGCTCGGCTACATGGCGCAGAAGTTCTCGCTCTACGGCGACCTGTCGGTGCGCCAGAATCTCGACTTCTTCGCCGGCGCCTACGGCCTCGGCCGGCAGGAAGCCGCGCGCGCGATCGAGGCGATGGCCGAGATCTTCGAGCTGGACGAGCGGATGAACGTCAACGCCGGCACGCTCCCGCTCGGCTTCAAGCAACGCCTCGCGCTCGCCTGCGCGGTGCTGCACGAGCCGCCGGTGCTGTTTCTCGACGAGCCGACATCGGGCGTCGACCCGGTGACGCGGCGCGAATTCTGGACCCATATCAATGGCCTCGTCGAGAAAGGCGTGACCGTGCTCGTCACCACGCACTTCATGGACGAGGCCGAATACTGCGACGAGGTCACGCTGATCTATCGCGCGGAGCAGATCGCCAGCGGCACGCCCGACGCGCTGAAAGCCAAGGCGGCGGAGCTCTCCGGCACCTCCGACCCGACGATGGAAGACGCCTTCATCGCCCTGATCGAACAGAGCGACCGCGCGCGCGAACTGGAAGCGGCGGCATGAGCGCGCATTTCGATCGCCGCCGGCTGATCGCCCTGTCAGTTAAGGAATTCGCGCAGATCATGCGCGATCCCTCGACCTTCCTGATCGCCTTCTTGCTGCCGCTGATCCTGCTGTTCCTGTTCGGCTACGCGGTGTCGCTCGATTCGTCGCGCACGCGGATCGCGCTGGTGGTGGAGGACAGTTCGGCGCAGGCGCTTGATCTGGCCAGCGCCTATGCCCATTCGGACTATTTCGAGGTGATCCCGGCGCGCAGCGTGGCCGAGGTGCGGGATACGCTTATCGACGGGACCGCGCGCGCCATCATCGTCATTCCGCAGGGCTTCGGCGAAGGCATGGTCGCGGGCAAGCCGCCGCCGATCCAGATCGTGACCGACGGTTCGCAGCCCAACACCGCCAATTTCGCAGCCGCCTATGGCGAAGGCGTGCGGGCGGCGTGGATGACAGCCGAGATCGGCCAAGGTGCCGCTGCCCCCCCGATCGCGCTGTCGCCCCGCTACTGGTACAATCCGGGCCTGCAGAGCCGCTATTTCCTCGTCCCCGGCTCGATCGCCATCGTGATGACGATGATCGGCACCTTGCTGACCGCGCTGGTCGTCGCGCGCGAATGGGAACGCGGGACGATGGAAGCGATGATGGCGACGCCCATGCGCATGGCGGAATTCATCGCCAGCAAGGTCGTACCCTACTTCCTGCTCGGCATCGGATCGATGACGCTGTGCACGCTGATCGCGGTGTTCGTCTTCGGTGTGCCGTTTCGCGGATCGCCGCTGGCGCTCGCGGCCATCGCGGCCGCCTTCCTGATGCCCGCGCTGGGGCTCGGTCTGTTCATATCGGCAGCGACCAAGAACCAGTTCGTCGCCAGCCAAATCGCATTGCTGACCGCCTTCCTGCCGACCTTCCTCCTCTCCGGCTTTCTATACGAGATCGCCTCGATGCCCTGGCCGATCCAGGCGCTGACCTACATCGTGCCGGCGCGCTACCTGATCCCGCCCCTGCAAACGGTGTTCCTGGCCGGCGATCTGTGGGGCCTGATCCTGCCCAACATCGCCATCATGCTGGGCTTCGGCGCACTGTTCTTCTTCCTCTCGTTCCGGGTGACGAAGCGGAGCCTCGATTGATGCGCCGCCTGCTCGCCATGATCGTCAAGGAGATGTGGGCGCTGCTGCGCGATCCGAAGTCGCGCATCGTGCTGGTGGTCCCGCCGCTGCTGCAGCTTTTCATCTTCTCCTACGCGACGACGCTGGACGTGCGGAACGTCGACGTCGCAGTGCTCGACCGTTCGGGCGGCGTCCATGCGGCAGAATTCATGGCGCGGGTCGCCGGCAGCCCCAATTTCCGCGACATCCGCCGTCTGTCCTCCACCGACGAGCTCGAGCACGCGATCGACGGGCAGGAGGTGATCGCGGCGCTGGTGTTCGACCCCGATTTCGACGCCCGGGTCACGCGCGGCGAGCCGGCCACGGTCGGCGTGGTGCTGGACGGGCGGCGTTCGAACGCGGCACAGATCGTATCCGGCTATCTCAGCGCCATTGCTGGCGGCTACGGGGCCGAACTGCTGCCGCGCCGAGTGGCGGAGGCGGGCACGGCCGGCTCCGTCGTGACCAACTGGTACAATCCCAGTCTCGACTACATCTGGTTCACCCTCCCCTCCCTCGTCGCGATCATCGTCGCGGTGGCGGGTATCGCCATCACGTCGCAGAGCGTGGCGCGCGAGCGGGAGCTGGGGACGTTCGACCAGCTCATGGTTTCGCCCTTGCGCGTTCACGAGATTCTGATCGGCAAGATGGTGCCGCCGTTCCTGGTCGGCATGTTCAACGGGTCGCTCTATCTGATTATCGCGCCGCTGGTGTTCGGCGTGCCGTTCACCGGCTCATACCTGCTCTTCTTCCTCGCGCTGGCGATCTATCTGCTCGCACTGATCGGCATCGGCATGCTGGTGTCTGCGGCGTCCGCGACCCAGCAGCAGGCCTTCCTCGGCTCGTTCCTCGCGACCGTGCCGCTGATCCTGCTGTCGGGCTATGCCGCGCCGATCGACAACATGCCGGGCTGGCTCCAGACCGTCACCTACGCCGATCCGGCACGCTATTTCCTGATCCTCGTCCAGGGTCTGTTCCTCAAGGCGATGCCTGCCGCGCAGGTGTTCGAACAGCTCTGGCCGCTCGTCGTGATCGCCTGCGCGACCCTGGCCGCATCGGCCTGGCTGTTCCGCGCCCGCATGGAGTGATGCTCGTGACCGCTCGTATTTTCCCTCTCGCTGCGCTTCTCCTCGCCGGTTGTACCGTCGGCCCCGATTACGCGCCGCCGCAGGCTGCGGTCGCGCCCGAATGGGCCGAAGGGGGCGTTCCCGGCGAAGTCGATCTGGAATGGTGGCGCGGGTTCGGCGATCCGCAGCTCACCGCGCTGATCGAGCGTGCCTTCGCCGATGGTCCGGATCTGGCCGAAGCGACCGCGCGCCTCGCCGAAGCGCGCGCCAACCGCGACGCGGCGGCGGGCGGCCGCTGGCCCGCCGTTAACGCCACCGGCTCCGCCACCGAGAACGTCCTGAGCGAGGAAGGCCAGTTGCCGGTTGGCCAGATCCCGGGCTTCGAGCGCGATTTCCCGCTGTTCGACCTAGGCTTCGACGCGAGCTGGGAAATCGACCTATGGGGCCGCCGCACGCGCGAGGTCGAGGCGGCCGCAGCGCGCGCGGACGCTGCGCTCGCCGGGCGGCGCGACGTCATGCTGACGCTCGCCGCCGAAGTCGCGCGCAACTATCTCGATCTGCGCGCCGCCCAGACGGATGCGGCGACGCTGCAGACTCTCGCGGAGACCGATGCCGAGGCCGAACGGCTGACCCGCCTGCGGGTCGAGGCGGGCGAGGACCCGCGCGACACGCTCGACCGCGCGGCCGCGGCAGCGCAGGCGAGCGAGGCAGCGGTCGCCGCGGCCCGTGCGCAGGCGACGGCGGCCGCCTATCGCATCGCGGTGCTCGTCGGCGCCCAGCCGGAGGATATGGCGCCGCTGCTCTCCCAGCCAGCCCCTCTGCCTCTCGGTCCCGAGGTCATCGCCGCCGGCATCCGCTCGGACCTGCTGACCCGCCGGCCGGATGTCCGCGCGGCCGAACGCCGCCTCGCGGCCGCCACCGCCGACATCGGCGTCGCGACCGCAGACCTCTTTCCCCGCCTCTCCCTGCTGGGCAGCATCGGTCAGCAGGCGCGGAGCGTGGACGACCTGTTCACGGGCGGAGCGACGCGGCTGCAGGTGGGCCCCAGCGTGTCCTGGCCGATCTTCGCCGGCGGCACGATCCGCGCCCGCATCCGCGCAGCCGACGCCCGGGCGGAAGCCGCCGCGGCAGTCTACGAGAAGGCGGTGTTGACCGCCCTCGCCGACAGCGAGACGGCGCTCAATCGCTTCGCCGCCGCACAAGCAATGGCGAACGCCCAGGCCGCCGCACTGGAGCGTCAGGAGAGCGCGCTGGCGCTCGCAAGGCTGCGCGCTGCGTCGGGCGAGACGGACCGTCTCACTCTGGCGCAAAGCCGCCGCGCGATGCTCAACCAGGCGCGGGCTGCCACCGATGCCCGGCGCGAGCGCGCACAGGCCGCGGTGACATTGTTCAAGGCGCTCGGCGGCGGGTGGCGGGATCCGCCAGCGAATTGACCTTGCAGTTCGCGGGGGGCCATCGGCCTAGAACCAGCTTCGGATGCCGAACAGCACGCTCCAGCCGCCCACGGCTTCTCCGTCCGCACGCCTGAAATCTGCGGTGTCGCCGAATGCACGTTCGTATTCGACGCCGACATAGGGCGCGAACTCGGGCACGAATTCGTAGCGCAGGCGCAGGCCGGCCTCCGCCGTCGAGAGACCGGAGCCGACACCGATTTCCGGCACGTCCTGCGCCGAGATCTCCAGTTCCACCGACGGTTGAAGGACGAGCTTCTGCGTAATGCGCTGGTCGTACTCCGCTTCGAAGCGGGCTGCGAGTTCGCCCTTGTCCGAGAAGAACATCGAGCCGCCGACTTCGAACCAGTAGGGGGCGAGGCCCTCGATGCCGAGCACCAGGTACGTTCGCTCGGGATCGGGCCGGAAGTCGTGGCGAAGGCCCGCCTGGAGATTGAACCAGGGATCGATCGCGCGGCTGTAGAGCGCCTGGACTTCGGCCTGCTCCGGACTCTCGCCGAACGCACCTTCGCCCTCACTTTTCAGCCAGAGCTTGTCGTAGTCGCCGCCGTACCAGGCCTGGACATCCCACGCGTATCCGTCGCTTCCGTCGCGGGCACGGTATTCGAGCTGGTCGGCAAGGAACGTTCCGGTGACGTAGCCGCCATGCTCCTCGATCAGCCTCGCCTGTCGTTTTCGTTCGAACAGCTCGGGGTCGAAGATTGTCGCGGCGGCGTGTTCCGGGCCGGAGAAGGCTTCGGCTGGCGGCGGCGCGACGGGCGGCGCGTTACCCGCTTCCGGCATGGCGTGGCCGACGTGGGGATCGGCCGATTGCTCGTGCGTCCTGTGCCCGGCATGCGGGTCGGGCGTGGGGGCGGCCGGAGCCATCGTGCAATGGCCCATTGCCGCGTGCTCCGGCGTGCAGCCCGAGCTTGCCGGGGCCGACGGGGGCGAGGGCTCGCTTCGATGGCCGGCGTGCTGGGCGAAGGCCGCTCCTGGGAAAACGAGCGCAGAAGCGCCGAGCGCGATCAGGAGCGGCCTCACGCACCCTCTCCTTCGTCGTCCATCGGCCGGACCTTGACCACGTTCATCATGCCGGCGTGCATGTGGTAGAGAAGGTGGCAGTGGAACGCCCAGTCCCCCGGCGCATCCGCCGTGAGATCGAAGCTCGCCTTGCCGCCGGGTATGACGTTCACCGTATGCTTGATCGGGTTACCGTACGGCATTCCGGTCACCAGCTCGAAGAAGTGGCCGTGAATGTGAATCGGATGGCTCATCATGCTGTTGTTGATGAGGTTGACCCGGACGCGTTCGTTCCGCGCGAAGCGGATCGGCTCGGCGCCTTCGTTGAGCTTCTTGCCGTCGAACGACCACATGAAGCGTTCCATGTTGCCGGTCAGATGGACGTCGACACTGCGGGTCGGTTGCCGCTTGTCGTGAAACGGCGTCAGCGGCGCGAGATCGTGATAGGTGAGCACACGGTGGGGCTCGTCTTCCAGGCCCAGCGGCCGATCGCCTGTGCGATCGACCGGCATCGGCGCGATCATGTCGACCCCGACCCCGACCTTGACGCTGGACGGAACGAGCGACTTGTCGCGCATGTCGTGGCTCATCGACCCGGCGCCATGATCCATGCCGGACATTGCCCCGTGGTTCATTCCGCCCATGCCCATGTCCTTCATGCCCAGCACCGGCTTGGGGCGGAGCGGCGGAGCCGGCGCCTGCATGCCCATACGCGGTGCCAGCGTCGCAAGGCCCAAGCCCGAGCGATCGATCGATTCCGCGATGAGTGCGAAAGCCCGGTCCTCGGCAGGGGTAACGATCGCGTCATAGGTCTCGGCGACCGAGATCTGGAACTCGTCGGTTTCCACCGGCTGCACGTTCTGCCCGTCCGCACTGACGATCGTCATCGGCAGGCCCGGAATCCGGATGTTGAAGATCGTCATTGCGGAGGCATTGATGAACCGCAGCCGCACCCGTTCGCCGGGGCGGAACAGGCCCGTCCAATTCTCCCGAGGGCCATGACCGTTGACGAGAAAGGTATAGGTGGCGCCGGTCACATCCGCGATGTCGGTGGGGTCCATCCGCATCTTGCCCCACATCGCCCGTTCCTCGAGCGGCATCGTACGCGCCAGATCGTCCTCGCCGCCGATCAGCCCTGCGAACGTCTGCCGCTGGCGATTGAAATAGCCGCCCTGCTGCTTGAGCTTTCCGAACAGTTCGTGCGGATGCAGGAACGTCCAGTCCGACAGGACGATCACGTGCTCGCGGTCGTAGGCGACAGGGTCGCTCTCTGCGGGATCGATCACGAGCGGGCCGTAATGACCGCTCTGCTCCTGCAATCCCGAGTGGCTGTGGTACCAGTAGGTGCCGTTCTGGACGATCGGAAACTCGTAGGTGAACGTCGTCCTGGGAAGAATCCCGGGGAAGCTGATGCCGGGCACCCCGTCCATGTGAAACGGCAGAATCAAGCCGTGCCAGTGGATCGACGTATCCTCGTCGAGCGTGTTCTCAACATGGATGCGGACGTTCTGCCCTTCGCGCAGCCGGATGAGCGGCGCCGGCAGCACACCGTTCAGTGTGATGGCGTGACCGGTGCGGCCTCCCACGGTGAAGGGGCTGTGCCCAACCGTGAGGCGGATGTCCTCGCCGGAAAGGGTCGGCATCTGCGGGGTAAGCCCGCGCGAGCCGGTCTGCGCCCAGGCAGGGAACAGGCCGGAGCAGCCAAGCCCGGCGGCCCCCACCGCGCCCGCGCGCAGCAGCGATCGGCGGTCGATCATCGGTGTCATCGTCATTTCCTCGGGCTCAGTGCGCGCTCGGCCGATACGGGCATGGCGATCGTCATCGCCATCACGGCAGTCATCGATGTCATGGATGGAACTCCGGGAGTGAGGTGGTGCCAGATCCTTCCGTTCATACGCAGGCGGGGCGACCAGCCCTCAACCGCGACCGCGCAAACCGCCAGTCAGAAATCCGCCGCGCGCTTGGCCGGGCCGAAACGGGCGACGAGGCTGTAGGCCGAGCCGACGAAATGCTGGCGCACCTGTGTGATCCCTTCCTCCCCGCGCCAGGTGCGCCGCTCGACGAAGAGGCAGGGCGCTCCGGCTGGCAACTGCAACTGCGCGGCCACGCCGGCGCTGGCCGCGACCGAGGCGATCCGCGTCTCGGCCTCGGTCCAGGGAACGTGCTTGAGAAGCCATGCGCCCGGCGAATCGTCGCTGAACGGCTGGGCGGCCATCTCCGGCACCGCCGAGAGGCTCACCAGCCGCGCCTCGCAGGCGAGCGGCACGTCATCGGCAAAATGGACGCCCTCAATCATCAGCAGCTCGCCATCTTCCGCCAGCCCGGCCTCGCGCGCTTGCGGCGTGCCCGGCGGCACGATCGTCCGTTCCGACAATTCGAAACGATAGCGCTGACCCCGCTGCACGATCTCCTGCTCCAGATCGGGAATGTCGAGCATCATCGAGTGGACTTTCGGACGAGCGACGAACGATCCCGCGCGCTTGCGCCGCTCGATCAGCCCTCCGTCGGCAAGTGCCGAGAGCGCCTTGCTCACGGTCATTCGCGAGCAGCCGTAATGCTGCATCAGGTCGTGTTCGGTCGGCAGCCGCGAGCCGGGCGTGCGTACGCCGGTCAGAATCTCCGCCTCGATCTCGCTGCGGATCTTCTCGTGCAGTGGCAGGCTCACGCGATCAGCGCCCCGATCGCCTTGCGGTAGCGGGCCGCGACCGCGTCGCGCGCAACATGCCGGCCGCCGCTGACGAGCTTGTCGCCGCGCCGCCACACACAATCGACAGCACCGCGGCCGGCCGCAAACAGGAACCCGTCGAGGATCGACGCGGCGGGCCGATCGGCAAGCGAAGGATGATCCGCATCGAGACTGACGAAGTCCGCGGCGTTCCCCGCTGCCAATCCAGCACGTGCGCCCAACGCCTGCGCACCACCTGCCAGCGCTGCATCGAATATCGCCTGCCCGGTGGAGCAGTCGGCGCCCGGCGCCATGACATTGCGCGAGCGCGCCGCCAGGCGCTGGCCATACTCGAGCCAGCGAAGCTCCTCCGCCATATCGATCAGCACGTTCGAATCCGACCCGATACCGATTCGCCCGCCAGCGGCCAGGAAAGCCGGAGCGGGGAACAGCCCGTCGCCCAGGTTGGCCTCGGTCACCGGACACAGGCCCGCGACGGCGCCGGTGGCCGCCAGGGCCGTCACCTCCGCCGGATCCATATGCGTCGCATGGATGAGGCACCAACGTGCATCGACTTCCACATTGTCGAGCAGCCATTCCACGGGCCGCCGGCCGCTCCACGCAAGGCAATCGTCCACCTCGCGCACTTGCTCCGCGATGTGGATATGGACAGGCGCGGACCCGCCCATTTCCTGCAGCAGCCGCAACTCTTCCGCAGTGACCGCGCGAAGGCTGTGCGGCGCAATGCCGACGACCGCATCGGGGAGCGCCGCTGCGGCTCCCCGAGCGGCTTCGAGCAGGCGCGCGAAGCTGTCGGGATCATGGACGAAGCGGCGCTGTCCCTCGTTCGCGGGAAGGCCGCCAAATCCGCCGTGAGCGTAGAACACCGGCAAATGCGTCAGCGCAATGCCGGTCTCGGCGGCCGCCGCGACGATGCCATGCGTCAGCTCCGCCGGGTCGGCATAGGGCGCTCCGGCCGGATCGTGGTGGAGATAGTGGAACTCGCCCACGCGGGCGAAGCCCGTTTCCAGCATTTCGACATAGGCGAGCGCGGCAATGGCCTGCAGCGCCTCGGCATCGATCCGGTCGACGAAGCGATACATGATCTCGCGCCAGGTCCAGAAGCTGTCGTCCCCCGCGCCGCGTGTCTCCGCCAGCCCGGCCATGCCGCGCTGGAAAGCATGGCTGTGGACATTGGGCATGCCGGGGATGCCGATCGCGTGACGCTCGTCGGCCGGAGCCGGATCGGCCGCGGCTTCGACTGCCGCGATAACCCCATCCTCGACGGCAAGGCGCACGTTCTCGGCCCAGCCGCCGGGCAGCAGGGCGCGGCCGAAATGTATCGTGTGCCGGCGTGCAGGGGGTGCGTCGTGGCTCATTCGCGTACCTCTCGAAGTCGTCAATTATGTCTATACATTATGGACGATCAATGCAATTTATTGCCGCGAAGGAGACTCGGGCAATGCGATGCGACAGGTTGTGGCGCAATGCACGGCTGGCCACGATGGCGGGGCCCGGCCTCGGGCTGGTGGAGGCCGGCCTCGTCGCTTCGTGCGACGGCACGATCGTTCATGTCGGAGCGGAGGAAGACGCGCCCTCGTTCGAACCCGATGAGACGATCGACTGCGAAGGCCGCTGGATCACGCCGGGCCTGATCGACTGCCACACGCATCTGGTTCACGGCGGAAACCGCGCGCGCGAATTCGAAATGCGGCTGGCGGGCGCGTCGTACGAGGAGATCGCCCGCGCAGGCGGCGGTATCGTCTCCACCATGCAGGCGACCCGCGCCGCCAGCGAGGACGAGCTCGTCGACAGCGCCCTCCCCCGCCTCGACGCCATGATCGCCGAGGGCGTGACCACGGTCGAGATCAAGTCGGGTTACGGCCTTAATACCGACAGCGAAATCCGCATGCTGCGCGCCGCACGCCGGCTGGGCGAAGTGCGCCCGGTACGCGTCGCCGCGACATTCCTGGGAGCTCACGCACTGCCGCCCGAACATGCCGATGATGCGGATGGGTATATCGCGCGGGTCGCCGATGAGATGATCCCTAAAATCGCGCGCCTGGGCCTTGCCGATGCCGTCGACGCCTTCTGCGAAGGGATCGGCTTCACGGCCGAGCAGACAGCCCGTGTGTTCGACGCTGCAGCCCGCGCGGGCCTGCGAGTGAAACTCCATGCAGAGCAGCTTTCGAACCAGCACGGCGCGGCGCTGGCGGCGCAGTACGGCGCGCTCTCCGCCGATCATCTCGAGCACCTCGACGAAGCTGGCGTCGCTGCGATGGCGCGCGCAGGGACGGTCGCGACCCTGCTTCCCGGTGCGTTCTATTTCATGCGCGAGACCCGCCTGCCGCCGGTCGACGCCTTGCGCGCGGCGGGGGTGAAGATCGCTCTCGCGACCGACTGCAATCCCGGCACCTCGCCGCTCACCTCGCCGCTGCTGGCGATGAACATGGGGGCGACGATGTTCCGCCTGACGGTCGAGGAATGTCTGCTCGGCATGACGCGTCACGCCGCCGCCGCGCTCGGCCTTTCGCACGAAGTCGGAACGCTCGACGCGGGAAAGCGCTGCGACCTCGCGATCTGGGACGTCGAGCATCCGGCCGAGCTTGTCTATCGCATGGGGTTCAATCCGCTTCATGCCCGCATCTGGAGTGGCCGATGGCCGATCTGATTCTCGTCCCGGGCGCGGTTTCGCTCGCCGACTGGCGCGCCATCTATCGCGGCGCCGCCCCCAAGCTCGATTCCGCCTGCGCGCCGCGCATTGCCGAAAGCGCCGCGGCGGTGGGGCGCATTCTCGCGCACGGCGATCCGGTCTACGGCATCAACACCGGCTTCGGGAAGCTGGCGAGCGTGCGCATCGGCGACAGCGATCTCGCGGCGCTCCAGCGCAATATCGTCCTCAGTCACGCCGCAGGCACTGGCGCGCCTTCGCCGGTGCCGGTGGTGCGGCTGATGATGGCGCTCAAGCTTGCGAGCCTCGCACAAGGCGCGTCGGGCGTGCGGCCCGAGACGGTGACGCTGCTCGAAACGATGCTCGTGAAGGGGCTGACGCCGGTGATCCCGTCGCAGGGCTCGGTCGGCGCAAGTGGCGATCTCGCGCCGCTCGCGCATATGGCCGCGGCGATGATCGGCGTGGGCGAGATCGCACTGGCGGGCGAGCGCCTGCCTGCCGTCGAAGCCCTCGCCCGCGCCGGGCTTGCCCCGCTGGAGCTTGCGGCGAAGGAAGGGCTGGCGCTGCTCAACGGCACGCAGTTCTCGACCGCCAATGCGCTCGCCGCGCTATTCGAGGCGGAGACGCTGTTCACCGCAGCGCTCGTTACCGGCGCGCTCTCCACAGAAGCGGCGAAAGGCTCCGACACTCCTTTCGATCGGCGTATTCACGAGCTGCGGCAGCATCGCGGACAGATCGAGGTCGCGGCCGCGCTGCGCGGCCTGATGGCCGGGTCCGCGATCCGCGCCAGCCATCTCGAAGGCGATACGCGCGTGCAGGACCCTTACTGCCTGCGCTGCCAGCCGCAGGTGATGGGCGCCGCGCTCGACCTGCTGCGCCAGGCCGCGGCGACGCTGGAGATCGAGGCCAATGGCGTCTCCGACAATCCGCTGATCTTCCCCGATTCCGACGAGGCGCTGTCGGGCGGCAATTTTCACGCCGAGCCGGTCGCCTTCGCTGCCGACATGATCGCGCTCGCGCTGTGCGAGATCGGCTCGATCGCCGAGCGGCGGATCGCGATGCTCGTCGATCCGACGCTGTCGGGCCTGCCCGCCTTCCTGACGCCGCAGCCCGGGCTCAACTCGGGCTTCATGATCCCACAGGTGACCGCCGCGGCGCTGGTCAGCGAGAACAAGCAGCGCGCCTATCCGGCGAGTGTAGATTCGATCCCCACTTCGGCCAATCAGGAGGATCACGTGTCGATGGCGGCACATGGCGCGCGGCGGCTTCTCGCGATGGCGGAGAATGCCAGCGCGGTGATCGGCATCGAGTTGCTCGCGGCGGCGCAGGGGTGCGATTTCCACGCCAGCCTGACCTCGTCCGACGCACTCGAGGCCGTGCGCGCCCTGCTGCGCGCGAAAGTGCCGATGCTCGACCACGACCGGCATTTCCACCCCGACATCGAAGCGGCCAACGCGCTGGTCCGGAGCGGCGCGGTGGCCGAGGCGGCGGGGCTGCCGCTGCCGGGGATCGCCTGATGGATTGGCTCAGCGTGCATCGCGGCGATGCGCCGCTGGTCGTCGCCTTTCCGCACGGCGGCACCGGACTGGCCGGGCTCGATGACACCTTCGTCTCGCCCTGGCGTGCGCGGCTCGACACCGACTGGTGGGTAGAGGACCTCTACGCCTTCGTGCGCGTCCTCGGGGCAACCACGGTGGCGACCAGCATCTCGCGCAGCGTGATCGACATGAACCGCGACCCGTCGGGCGCCTCGCTCTATCCAGGGCAGGCGACGACCGAGCTTTGTCCGACCACGACCTTCGACGGCGACCCGCTCTATCGCGACGGCGGCCCGGATGCGGCGGAGATCGAGCGACGCAAGCAAACCTTCTTCGAACCCTATCACGCGGCGCTGACCGCCGAGATCGAGCGGCTGGGCGCCTTGCACGGCCGCGTCGTTCTCTACGACGCTCACTCGATCCGCAGCCGTGTGCCGCGCCTGTTCTACGGCGAACTGCCGCAGTTCAACATCGGCACCAATGGCGGCACGACCTGCGCGAGCGAACTCGAAGCCGCCGTAACCGCGATCTGCGCATCGAGCGGCGAGAGCCATATCGTCAACGGCCGCTTCAAGGGCGGCTGGACAACGCGCCACTACGGCTGCCCCGAAGCCGGCGTCCATGCGATCCAGATGGAGCTCGCGATGCGCGGCTATATGGCCGAACCGCCCGCCCCTGATGAAACCAACTGGCCGAGCCCGCTCGACCCCGCGCCCGCGATCCTGCCGACGCTGCGGCAGGTGATCGCCGCCGCGCTCGACTTTGCGAAAGGACGACCATGACCCGCCCCGCTCCTTCGAGACACGACAACAGCCGCGTGATCAAGGCGCCGACCGGCGCCGAGCTGAACGCGAAGAGCTGGCTCACCGAAGCGCCGCTGCGGATGCTGATGAACAATCTCCACCCCGACGTCGCCGAGCGGCCCGAGGAGCTGGTCGTCTATGGCGGCATCGGCCGCGCCGCGCGCGACTGGGAGAGCTTCGACCGCATCGTCGAGACGCTGAAGCGGCTCGAGGACGACGAGACCCTGCTCGTCCAGTCGGGCAAGCCGGTCGGTGTCTTCCGCACCCATGCCGACGCGCCGCGCGTACTGATCGCGAACAGCAACCTCGTGCCGCACTGGGCGACCTGGGAGCATTTCAACGAGCTCGATCGGCGCGGGCTCGCCATGTACGGGCAGATGACCGCCGGCTCGTGGATCTACATCGGCACACAAGGGATCG
This sequence comes from Pelagerythrobacter sp. Soil_C_18, assembly GCF_057657235.1. Taxonomy (NCBI): domain Bacteria; kingdom Pseudomonadati; phylum Pseudomonadota; class Alphaproteobacteria; order Sphingomonadales; family Erythrobacteraceae; genus Pelagerythrobacter; species Pelagerythrobacter sp. Soil_C_18. The sequence goes on along the minus strand of NZ_JBDGIU010000009.1, from coordinate 13,451 downwards.
TACAGGGCACCTACGAGACCTTCGTGGAGATGGGGCGCCAGCACCATGGCGGCGACCTGTCGGGCAAATGGCTGCTCACTGCCGGGCTCGGGGGCATGGGGGGCGCACAGCCGCTTGCGGCGGTAATGGCGGGCGCCTCGTGTCTCGCCATCGAATGCCAGCCGAGCCGGATCGAGATGCGCCTGCGCACCGGCTACCTCGACGTCGCTGCGCAGACCATCGAGGAGGCGATGGCGGTGATCGAAAAGAGCTGCGCCGAGAAGAAGCCCGTGTCGGTAGGCCTGCTCGGCAACGCCGCGGAAGTGCTCCCCGAGCTCTACCGCCGCGGTATCCGTCCCGACCTCCTGACCGACCAGACGAGTGCGCACGATCCGGTGAACGGCTACCTGCCGATCGGCTGGAGCGTCGCCGAGTGGATGGAGAAGCGCGAGAGCGATCCGGAAGGAGTCGCGAAAGCCGCCAAGATGTCGATGGCGGTCCATGTCCGCGCCATGCTCGATTTCCAGGCCGCGGGGGTGCCGACGACCGACTACGGCAACAACATCCGCCAGATGGCGAAGGACGAGGGGGTCGAGAACGCCTTCGACTTCCCCGGCTTCGTCCCCGCCTATATCCGTCCGCTCTTCTGCCGCGGCATCGGGCCTTTCCGCTGGGCCGCACTGTCGGGCGATCCGGAGGACATCTACAAGACCGACGCCAAGGTGAAGGAGCTGCTGCCGGGCCACGCACACCTCCACAACTGGCTCGACATGGCGCGCGAGAAGATCCACTTCCAGGGCCTCCCTGCGCGCATCTGCTGGGTCGGATTGGGCGATCGCCACCGGCTCGGTCTCGCCTTCAACGAGATGGTCGCGAACGGCGAGCTCAAGGCACCGGTCGTCATCGGCCGCGACCACCTGGACTCAGGCTCGGTCGCCAGCCCCAACCGCGAAACAGAGGCGATGAAGGACGGCAGCGACGCGGTCAGCGACTGGCCGCTGCTCAACGCGCTGCTCAACACCGCCAGCGGTGCGACCTGGGTGTCGCTCCATCACGGCGGCGGGGTCGGCATGGGCTATTCGCAGCACGCCGGCATGGTGATCGTCGCTGACGGCACCCCCGAAGCCGCCGCACGTCTCAAACGCGTCCTGTGGAACGATCCCGCGACCGGCGTGATGCGCCACGCCGACGCCGGCTATGACGTCGCTATCGCCTGCGCGGGCGAGAAAGGGCTCGACCTGCCCGGCATCACGGGCTGAGAAGGGCGGCTCTCACCCCCCGCCCAATACCGCGCGCAGCCGTTGGCGTGCGCGGTATAACCGCGTCTCCACCGTCTTGACGGTGACGCCGAGCGCATCGGCGGCCTCCTGCTGTGACATCTCCTCGGCGCCGCACAGCACGATGGCTTCGCGCAGTTTCGCCGGCAGTGCCGCCATCGCCGTCCGCACGCGCGACAACTCGTCCGCATCGATGGCATTCTGGTCGGGAGCGGGGATGTCGCCGGCGACGTGGCTCGCGCTTTCGAGCGGCAAGGCCGAGGAGAAGAAGGCGCGCACCTTGCGCCGGCGCGCCCAGTCGCGGCACTTATTGAGCGCGATCCGCGCGATCCACACGCGGAAGGGCCGCACTCCGTCGTAGCGGCCGATCGCCTGGAATGCCGCGACGAAGGTTTCCTGGGTGAGATCGAGCGCTTCCGCCTCGTCGCCGATAGTGCTGCGGATCAACCGGAAGACCGGCGCCTTGTAGCGGCGGAGGAACTCCCGATAGGCGGACTGATCGTAGGATTTCGCCAGCGCGGCAAGTTCCCGGTCGCTAAGCTGGTCTAATGCGCGGTTCACCGCGCGTCGGCGGTCAGCGCCTTGACCACGATGCCGTCGAACACTTTCGCCTGCTCGGGATCCAGCACGTCGCGCATGGCAAAGAGGTGCTGCAGCGTTTCCTTCTGCAAAGCCCCCATCACCTGATGCGAATGGTCGATCGCCGAGGTGACTTCGGGGCCATAGCCGTGTTCGGCCTGTATCGCCTTCGCGAGCCGCACGTTGGCCGCGCGCATTTCCTGCTCCAGCGCTTGATGGCGGGCGGCAAAGTCCGTCTCGATCTGCTCGAGCCGCGCCTGCTGCTCGGCCGTCAGCTCGAGCCGTTCGTGCAACTGGGCGTGAAGCTCGGTTTCGCTCGCCCGCGGTTGGTCGACGATCACCTGGCCGATAAACACGCCGGCCACCGCAGATACGAAGGCGACCAGTCCAACCACGAGCACCCGCTGAAACGATGTCATCCGCGCGGTTCCATCGGTGCACAACATGCAAGTGGACTGTCCGGCACCAGCGGACTGAGCGAACTGGCGGCAATGGCAGGCTCCGGCATCGCAGCGCTCGCGAAGATGCCCCCGCCGAGCGAGGCGAACGCCGCCAGCAACACCAGTCGCCGCGTGAGCGCCGCCTCTTGCCTCCGCGCCGAGAGCCGATCCAGGATCGGCTGGTCGATCATGTCGAGCTGCGCCGGCAGCTCAGCAGTGCTCAAGATACGAACACGTTCTTCCATCGCACCCTCGCCCTTGCCTCAGTGCCTATACGCGCTGGCCAGCATGTCCCCTCGGGATCGGCGCATTGGAATTATGCAGTCATAACACATCGCTCGTCTACTCGAGCGCCGATCTGTCGAGACTTCGTACCGGGAAAGGGCTCATACAGATGCCCGCAGAACGCTCTGGCATCTCAGGGACAGCCTGCTGGAGCGGGTGAAGGGAATCGAACTACTCCACTAAGTGCTTGACTGATGAGTTTATTTTTTCCGCCTTCCTGATGCTGTCCATCAAGAGGGCCATCATAATCAAAATGAAGATCGGTTCCGTTCTCGAACCCGGAATCGTTGCTGTCTGCGGCGGCTTGCGAATCACCAAAGTGATCGCCACGGACTGTCTTCATTCTTCGTATTCTGCGCGTCGATAGGCACATCGCCGCCAGCCAGTGGGCCACGCGGCGCACTATCGACATGGCACCGCTGTACGCGTCGCACTCATCAGCAACCTGGGCCGTCGCCTGAAGAATGTGCGAAAGATTCTGGACACTACGCGCCGCCGTTAGTTCCCGACAGCATAGTCATGGACTCCCAGCTCGGCTGCAATGGCCTGGCTGGTCAGCCCGTCCGCGCAGCGCAAGATGATACGGCATCGTTCGGGAAAATTCGGGTAACATGATGCTTGCGGACCTGGCCAATCAAATACCTGTGTTCTTCTGCGCGCAACATCAAAAAATCTGCCGAACGCCCCGGGACCCAGCCATAACTTCTTTGCCGCAATTTAGAACGATGAATCAACGACAGGATGTTACCTTTCAGATGACTAGAAACCAAGAATAATAATGCTGTGAACTCCCATTCTTCCTGTTGGCATGACTCTTCATCAGAACGCGTGCGAACGAGCAGTTTCGCAAAAATCCGCCACGCTAAAAGCAACCCTATCGGATCTGACAGTTGGCGGGGAGACGCCGGACCGAGATGATCTCCGGGAACAATTTGCCAGGAGGTTTCTTGTTCCCATGATCGAAGCAGTGACACTTCAAACGGCTCATCTGTTCGGTGACGCACTCGCCGATCAGCATCGTTTCCGATATCGGCAGTTCATACTTCGCTCAAGCTGGCCTGTCCCCCAGTTCGAGGGCATGGAATATGACCAGTTCGACACGCCCGCAGCGGTCTATCTGTTGTGGCGCGACAATGCGGCAAGAGTCCGTGGGATGGTGCGGCTCCTTCGTACTACCCAGCCTTACATGACCGACACGCTCTGGGCCGAGCTGGCGCCCGAGGAGGGATGTCCGCACTCCGATACAATCTGGGAGAACACACGTTTTGCGGTCGACCGCGACCTGCCCGCTCCGGTTCGCAGGACCGTGACGAGCGAGTTGATCCTTGCGTCGCTTGAATTCGGCTTGTCCTGCGGCGTTGAGCGCTATCTGGTGATCTCGCCTCTTTGGGTACTCCAGGGCGTCCTGGCGTCGGCAGGAATTCCGCATCGGATGCTGCAAAAGACGAATGCACTCGGGCCTCGGCCGGTGGCAAGCGCCTATGTGCCCGTAAGCGAACAAATACTAGCAACGGCACGCGACCGCGTCGGCATTCACCATAGTGTGCTCGTTGACAGTCACCTGATGGCTCGGGCTGCGTAACACCTCATGCAAGTCTGCAAGCACCAGTTGTCCATGATGCGCAGGATCGCCCAGGCTCTTCTTTATCTGCGTGGCGAAGCAAACGCCGCGGCGCTGCATGAGATCGCAGGCGCGATCGGAAAGGCCGAGCGTTCCGTCAGCCGGATCTATCGCCGGGCACCGCGTCTTGCGCCAGGAAACGGTGCGGCGCTCGCTGATAAACGCCGGCACGGCACGCCTGATGTGCACCCCCGCACCGTCTGCACCGGCACGGGGGTCGATCAAGGAGAGAGTAGGGGCAGCCCGCCAGGCGCCAACGTCTGGTCCAGCAAGCCCATTCATCTAACGCCCGACAATATTCAGCTTCGGACCAAAAAGGGAGAAGACACGTGAATGTTGCCGCAAGGAAGCCGGGTGAAAAACTTCCAGACAAGGCCGCTGTTGCCGGCAGGGAAGTCGCGGGGCCCTGGGCAGTGTCTTTAGCGGCAAGGTCCTGGAATGTGGTGGCATGGGCTGAGACCACGCCCTTCCGGCTGGCGGGCAACGCCGCTGAGCGCCCGGTTCATACGGTTGGCCTGACTTGGCCCAAAGGCGGCCCAACAGGCCACAGTAGTCAATACCATGGGCGTCGCAGACCCGTTCCAAGTTGAGAAGCAGACCCGTTCAAAGTCGAGAAACTGATCTCAAAAGGAGCCTTGCCATGCAGACGTTGGTTTACGCATCGGAGAAGGAAAAGATCAGGAACGATACGTCGCGTTTCCCGGTATACATCATTCCCGGTCAGGGTGATAATCCCGTGGGTGCATTGCAACCGCTTTACGAGGGTGGGGATCCTGCGCGCGCAATTATAGACGAGACGCTGGAAATCGTTAAGGCTGTCCTGCGCGATCATCACGACGGCGTCGACTCCCAGCTCGTTCGCGCCGTGCTGCTCGGCGAGGCGAGTAGCGGCCCGATCCCAATTGGCGTCCCACAGCTGTGCGCTTTCACGAACGCCGTCTGCCTGCACCGCATACTCAAAGGACTGGGCTTTTCCCCAGCTGCCATCATAGGCCAGAGCCTCGGCGAGATTGCTTCGCTGGTTTGCGCCGGTGTCTGGAGCATCAGCGACGGCGTTCGTGCGGTGCTTGCCATGAACACGGCATTTCGCCCTTTCGAGGGGCAAGGCGGGATGGTGGTCTTGATGGCAACAGAAGCTGATACACTGAAGCTTCTTGATGCGATCGCGAATGACGACCTCGTGCTGGCCTGCGTGAACGCGCCGCGACAAACCGTCGTCAGCGGCTCCAACGCCGCGCTTGATGAACTGATTGAATCTGCCATCCGCCATCGCCTTAAGGCGCACCCCCTGGCAATACCCTACCCTGCGCATCACCCGGCGTTGCAATCCGCCGCGGACGCCTTCCACGATACGGTCCTGCTGTTCCCACAGCGAGATTTTCAGGTTCCCGTCTACTCAGCGGTCTCACGCCGGCGCTACACCGCATCGGACAATCTAGCCCGTTCGCTCGCCGACAGCTTCACAAAGCCGTACCACATGCCCGCAACGCTGGAGAACAGCGGCATCGGACAAAATGCGTTTTTCGTCGACCTGAGCCTGACGGGCATGATGAGCCGCCGCATTCGCGCCGTCTGGCGAGAGGCGAATGTTATGGTGCCGCGGCGCGTCATCAACCGAATTTGATCTGAGAGGTCTGCCAGATGCACACTCACGCGGCGGGTAACATGCGCGGTTCGATGTTGGGCGGCCTTCTGAGCGGACACGGGCTGCGTGCCGGAAAGTGCCGAAACCGGATCCCCGAAACTAGCAATCGAATCATCATGTCTGGAATTGCCACGGCCGGCCGCATCGCTGCGCCGGAGGACCCGCGCCATCCGCGCCAGACCAAAGGGCAGGGCTGTTCCGGGGCTGTTTTTGCCACCCCACTGCCCTCCCTCAGCAAGGGCAGAGAAGACCCTTGAGATCATCGAAAGCAGCGCAGGCCGGCTGCGCCAGTCAGTCGGAGCCAACGCGGTGCCGCTTCCTGCTTAGCGTGCGGGGACGACAGATGAATCCCGGGTCGATTTGTTCGCAATGGATGACGAGGGTTGGCACGGACAGGTTGAGGGTACCTTTGGCATGGACATCCGCCCGCGACAGTAATCCGCAGAATCCCTGACGCACAAACGCGCCGTTCTTGCGCGTTTGTCCCTCCTTCCAGCGAACATGATGCTGCTTCCGATGGGCTGGAGCACAGCGGGCATCATGAGTCGCTGCAGTCGCGCCCTATGGCGAGACGCCAATATGCTTGTGCCAGCGTGTGGCACGCACACCGCTTCGACTTGGACGGAGGTTCCAATGAATTACGATCAAAGCACGGATCTCACAGCCGATCACGTGCCCGAGCCGATTAATTCAGACGCACCTGCAATGGTAGAACTCCGGCGCGTCCTCTCCGGCTTGACGGCGGGCGAGCATCAACAGCTGATGATCCAACTATTGTCCGAACCCGAATTTCAAAAACCGCATGGGCTGCCGGCACTCGACAACCACCGCTCGGTCTACAGGCGTCTCGTAGCGTTGGCCAGCCGCGTTCCGGCCGGCGCCGGCGACCTGACTGATCCGTCCCTGATCACGGCGATTGCCGAGTTGACGGCAGTGAATGACCCGTCACTGTGCGTCGCCGCGCTGATCCATTACGGCCTGGCCATCGGTTCACTCCTCGAACTCGGCAAGGGCAACGCGCGCGCGTTGCGCTACGCCCAGGAACTGGCTGCCGGGCGCCTGCTTGGCGCGTTCATGATTAGCGAGCTGGGCGGCGGCAATAGCCAGTTGGCAACGCGTACAGAGGCCCGCTTCGACCCTGAAATGCGGGAGTTCGTCCTTAACACGCCAGACGACGGCGCGCTGAAAGTCGGCAACGTCAGCATCAACCATCTCGACAATATGGGCATCCTCTGTGCACGCCTGATCGTTGCAGATGTCGACTGCGGCGTGTTCTCGTTTGCAGTGGATCTGTCGACGCCGCATGGACCTCTGCCTGGGGTGCGTCTCTCAAAGCCCATGGAAATGCCGCTGGTGCCGTTCGACTACGGCCTTGTTGGTTTCAAAGATGTGAGGATTCCGTTCGACGCATGGCTCGCGGACGGCGCGACCATCGACGCCTCCGCTCGGTTTCACGATTCACTGGGGGACACGACCGAACGGTTGGCACGTACCCTCACAGCCGCCCAAAACATTTGGGGACCGGGCTCCATCGGCCTTGCCGCCGCAGCGCGTGCCAGTGCAGCGCAGGCGCTGCATTTCTCGGCCCGCCGCACGAGCAGGGCGCGCGTCGGGCGGGAAGTTCCGTTGCTGTTCTTCAGCACCCAGCGCCGGGCGCTCTTTCGCTCGCTTGCAGCTTCCTACGTCATCAGCTGTCTGGCAAATGACGGCGGCCGCGAATGGGCCGATACCCTGCGTCATCGGCTGCAGTCGGATAAGAGTACGACGCCGATGATGTGGGCGCCATGGAGCGCAACAAACCGCAAGCTTGCCCTCGTGAAGGCCCTAACCGCGTGGACGACCGAGGAGGTCGCAACCCAATCGCGGCAGCATTGCGGTGTTGCGGGCGTGCTGCTGGTCAACCGCTTCCTCGACTATCTGGGCCTGGGCCAGGTATTTAACGACGCCTCCGGCAACAACTATCTCATCCTGCTGGACACGGCGCGGTTTCTTGCCTCCGGCGCCATTCAGCCGACCCGGTCGCGGGCAATCGGGCACGCGTGGTCTGAAGCGGGTGCAGCCATCGACGCCTTGCGCCAACGCGAGCACAGGCTGATCAACACGCTTGCCGCCGGTGTTAAGGAGCGAACGGATCAGGGCTTGGAGTCGCTCGATGTCTGGAATCCGCTGCTTCCATTAGCGCGGGACGCGGCTGAAGCGCATGGCATCAACCTTGCAGTCGATGCCGCAATCGCGGCGGCTGACTCGACCAGCAATGGCATCGTACAGGACATACTGCGCGACCTGACTTCACTGTTCGTGTTCGACCGTGCGCATCGTCATGCCGCATCGCTGATCAGTGAAGGGCTGATCGACGCGAGACAATATCCGTTGCTGGATACGGCGATCGACCGGCTGTGCGAGCAATTGATCCCGCACGTGGACACTTTGATCGGCGCGTTTGGCTATCCCCAATCAATCATCCAGTCGCCGGTCGCGGATTCAACGCAAACATATGCAACGGCGCTGGCACGCAAACTCGATGTGCCGGGTGCCGGGGCAAGTACATCTACGGAGCGCTGATTATCCTACACTCCCCAACGCGATGGCCCTGCATTTGTTGCAGGGCCATCGTATCTGCTCGATTTTGCCAACCCCGCGACCAGCGCCTGGCGCAAGCCGTGAAGGACAAAGCAGCGGCAACCGACCGCAAGACGCCGCCGGATCACTGCCAGCAAGGATACCGGTCAGAGCCGTGCCAGCCGGTGATCAGGCAAGATCCAGCGCTACAGCATGCCGCAAGCGTATGCGGTCTCGAGAGTTCCCGACGGTGTCGATAGAGGCGCGCTGGCTTGCCGATACGTGGCGATTGCCGGGAAAGTAGAGACAAAGCCCCGGGATTGGCGGGCACCAGTCCTCCAGCACTGTCGCGAGGCGCCCGTCACGCTGGGCGGCGTGTGCGTAGATGTCCGGCACGTAGGCGATGCCTAAGCCTGCGATTGCGGCTTCGACCATCAATTGATTGAGGTCGAGCGTCAGCGCCCGGGGGACGTCGAACTCCACAACCTGTCCTCGCTTGCTGAACTGCCAGCGGTAACGCTGGCCGCTCGGCAGACTTTGGCGGATGCACCGATGGCGGAAAAGCGCGTCGGGCACTTCCAGTGCGGGATGGGCGGCGAGGCAATCGGGCGATGCTTACCGCGAGGAAGCGCAGATCAGGGCCAAGGGCACCGTCCTTGTGCACGACTTCGCCAAGCCGGACGCCCGAATCGAAGCCTTGCTCGACGATGTCCGCTAGGCCCCTCTCGGCCGGACCTGGCCAATCAATAACTGCATTCTTCCTCGCTCGACGTGAAGAAATCTGTCGACGGAGCCGGTACCCGGCCATCACCTCTCTGCCGCTGTTTAGAACGAGGAAACAACGACAGGAAGTTCACTTCCAGATGACTGGCAATCAAGAATAATGCTGCTGTGAACTCCCATTTTTCCTGTTGGCATGACTCTTCATCAGAACGCGCGCCAACGAGCAGTTTCACAAAAATCCGCTACGCCAAAGCAGCCCTATCGGATCTGACAGTTGGCGGGGAGACGCCGGACCGAGATGATCTGCGGGAACGATTAGCCAGGAGGTTCTTGTTCCCATGATCGAGGCGATGACCCTTCAAACGGCGCATCTGTTCGGTGACGCACTCGCCGAGTTGAGCGCACTTGCTCGCCGTCGCGGGGTAAAGGCCTATAAGCTGCCCATCCCATACGCCGCCCATCATCCGGCGCTGCAGTCCGCACCGGACACATTCAGTGATTCGGTCGCGCTCTTGCCAGGTCGGAACTTTCAGGCGCCCGTCTATTCTGCGGTCTCCCGCCGCCGTTACACGGAGGCGGATAATCTAGCCCGTCTGCTGGCCGGTTGCTTCAAAAAAGCCATACCACATGCCCGAGGCTCTGCGAGAGAGCAGTAGTTCAGAAGCGATTTACTTTGTCTTGAGCATTACAGGTGCGATGCGGAGCAGCTCTCGATTAATATTGCCGAAGACTAATGCACTTTTATCGACACACACTGTTCCCAACATTTTCACTTAACAAGGATGTGGAATCATGATTACTCCTGAGATGTTCGACCGAGCCCACATTGACGATATCGAAGAGGTCGAGGCTGCGCCCGGCATCTTCATCAAGATGCTGCACGGCACGGACGAGGGCGTGATGGTTCGCCTGATTCGGTTCGCTCCGGGCGCAGTCCTCCCCATGGAGGACACTCACGACCTTGGCCTGGAAATCGTCTACGTGCTCGAAGGCACTTTCGCCGATAATGCGGGAAGCTATCCCGCAGGTTCGATTCTGTACGGCAAGAAGGGCTCTTCGCACATCCCGGCAAGCCCCGAAGGGTGCACAGTCTTCTCCATCAATTTTGTGGACTTGCTGCCATGAACGCGGACAGCATCATCGAGTTCTTACGCTGGTACGCGGGCGAACGACTCGACTCGCGCCTCATCGACGAACACCGGCGGCCACCCGCCTCACTGCCAGCCGACCTGGCTTCCGGGGGACTGCTCGGCCTGAGGGTCGGCGTGGAGCACGGCGGTCAGGACCTGTCGGCGCGCGACACTGCGCGCGTCCTGGAGCAGCTCGGAGCAATCGACGGCAATGTGTCGCTGCTGGCGACCGTGCACAACGCGGTGGGAGTCGACCCCATCCTCGCTTTCGCCGACCAGGGCACCAAGGACAAGGTGCTTCCTGTCTTAGCCTCCACGGGCGCGCTGGCGGGCGTGGCGGCGACCGAGCCGGAGGTCGGCACAAACTTTCAGGCGATGACGTCGCGGGCGGTGCGCGATGGATCCGGTTACGTCATAAACGGCACCAAGTCGATGATTTCACTGGGCGGCTGGGCCAAGTACATCAACCTCACGGTGCGCCTTGACGACAGCCTGACAACCTTCCTGGTGCCGACCCGAACTCCGGGGTGGGTGCCTGTCTCCGAGGCCCTCACGGTGGGAATGAGGGCTCTGCCGCAGCATCACATCGAGATGCGCGACATGCGGCTCGACGCCGATGCTGTCCTCGGCGGGGTCGGCAATGGCGCGGCTGTTGCGACGCACGCTTTCCAGACTGGCCGCTGGATGCTCGCTGCTGGAATCGTCGGAACGATGAAACGGTGCCTCCAGCTCGCCACACGTTACGTATCGCGTCGTACCGTGGCGACCGGCCCATTGTTGAGCAATGGCCGGATCGAGCAGATCCTGAGTGATTGCGTCGCTTCCGTCGAGGCTGTTGATGCGGTAACACGCTTGATCTATGATGGCCTTGACGAGGGGCGCGTCGTTGATCCCACGTACTATACAGTATGCAAAATCGTCAGCGGCGAGCTGTCGTGGAGCGTTATCGACACTTGCGTGCAGCTCATGGGGTGGCGCGGCTTCCTTGACTCGAACCCCGTCACGCAGAACTTTAGGGATTTCCGAGTTCTTAGGGTCTTCGAGGGTTCCACGGATGGAATCTCCGGCTACCTCGGACGTTCAGTGCTGAAGAACCCACGAAAACTGCACGCCCTCCTAACGGAGGACTTTTCGGATGCAGATTTTCTTGTACCCCTCTGGTCAGTTCTTGAGGAAGCGTCTGCAACATTCCCGTCACTTTCGCCGCAGCATCAGCACCGTCTCGCCGCCCGTACGGCCAATGCCGTGGCGTGGGCGGTGACCGCAGCAACACTCCGGAAGGAAGGCGGCGAAGTTCGCGCTCACGCCTTCGAATGGGCCACGCGTAGCCTCTCGGGTGCAGTGCATGCCTTGCAGCAATCGCACCCCCAGGACGCTAGCGTGGTCGCCTCGGCGAAGCTCTCGGAGCACATCGGTTCCTACGAGGATCAGATCGGCGACATTGAGCAGACGTACGGTGGTGAGATACACACGCTCGATCCGCTCTTGCGGCGCACCTTGTAGGAGTCTTCGTGGTATCCCTTCTGGGCTGCAGCTCGACATCTGGCGACGCCTTGATCTCGGCTTGCCGAATACGCCCCGTCGAGCGGCTGCTGGCCGGCTGGAGCGAGGCCCCGGAGCCGGCAAGGCTCGCCGCCCGCAGTGCCTGCCGCGACCCGGCGCCTCGCGGCGCTCGAGGGCCATAAGGCGGCGCAGCCCGCCGCAACGACCGGAGCCTGAACCGGAGGACAGTCCAATAGCCAAGAACCGGAAGATCGTCATCACCTGCACCGTCACCGGAGCGAGCCACACCCGGTCGATGTCCCCACACCTGCCGGTGACCGCCGCAGAGATCGCCGAGGCGGCGATCTCTGCGGCCCAGGCCGGGGTCGCCATGGTCCATTTGCACGCCCGCGACGCGAAGAGCGGTAAGCCCGACCAGGCCCCGCAGACCTTCGAGCCCTTCTTCAAGGTGATCAAGCAGCGCTCGAACTGCGTCGTCAACCTGACCTGACACTACATCGCGCCGGGCGGACCCATGCAGAATTCCTTTGGCGAAAGCTTCAATGTCCGCCTGCAGGACGAATGTCTCAACGAAAGCTGGTTTATCTCGCTCACCCATGCCCGCAGCGTCCTTGCCCGGTGGTAGTACGATATGGCACCGTCGGGCCACGCTCAGGGTCTGGAGAAAGGCAGAGACTCCTCCACCTCAACGGCAACAATCAGCGGGCAGGTCACTGACGGCCGGCTGACACGCCGACCTCAAGTTCATCAGAGCGAGATAAGGCCGAGCGTAATCGCTTTGACGACCCCGAGCATCCGCCCGTGGCTGTCCAGCTTGGCGCAGGCATTTTTGATGTGAAAGTTCACAGTGCTTTCGCTGATCCCGAGCAGCACACCAATCTCCCAGGCGCTCTTGCCCCGTGCGGTCCACGACAGGCAATCCTCTTCGCGCGCCGAAAGTTTGACAGTGGGCTTCGAGTTCTCTGAAAGCATGGCGTAACGTTCTACGAACTGGGTGGAGATCAGGCCGAGCAGCGGTCGGTAACGCCGGGAGGTGTCAGCCGACTGCGCTGCGAAGCTGGCCACAAAGGTCGTACCATCTGCCATGTGGATCGGGACCGTCACCCCTCCGGTGACCCCAAAGTCGCGCAGGTCATCAAACAGCCGCCGGCGCTGCGTGTCGAGGTCGCCGAACTGTTCCCAGGCATAGGGCATGCTGCGCTTGGTAATGGAGTCGATTGTGGGGTCGATATCGATATAGCGGTTGGAGAGGTAGTGCTCCCGCCAGGTGTCGGGATAATGGACCGCAATGATGCCCTGATCGCGGCGCCCAAGCGGCCGGAAACGGCCGAGGGCATAATGGAAGTCGCCTACGGCGCTAACAGCCGCCTGAAATCTATTACACAGTTGCTCAGCACTCCCGGCCGCACCGAATGTTTCCGCTATTTCCAGCAAACGATCCGAAACGGCAGCGAAAGTCATGGTTTCTGGCTCCCAAGTGCTGCGCCCAATACACAACCGCTCAATGCGCCTGCAAAAGTCGCGGCACCCTCAACGCAGCGCTGCGGCCGGAAGAAGCCCGTCCATCTCCCGGGCGACCGCCGAGGTGATATCCATCTCGTTGTTCCAGCCGTAGGAGTTGTCCCGCTCCATCACGACGCTGCAGGCGCTGCGGCTGACGACACGGCCCAGCGCGGTGCCGAGCGCCTGATCGATCTGCTGCTGGCCGCG
>NZ_JBDGIU010000008.1:0-88688 GCF_057657235.1 Pelagerythrobacter sp. Soil_C_18 | reverse complement strand
GCCTCCTCCTCCCCCGCCTCCTCCGATCCCCCGCGGAGGCGGGGGTCTCCGGCCGCCTGGTCGTCGGGTGCGGAAGGATCCTCAAGCGGAGCGCCAGCGGCCTGGGGTCCCCGCCTGCGCGGGGACTCGGGGGCGGCCTGCGCTGCCTCCTCCTCCCCCGCCTCCTCCGATCCCCCGCGGAGGCGGGGGTCTCCGGCCGCCTGGTCGTCGGGTGCGGAAGGGTCCTCGGGCGGAGCGCTGGCGGCCTGGGGTCCCCGCCTGCGCGGGGACTCGGGAGCGGCCTGCGCTGCCTCCTCTGCCTCCGCCTCCTCCGATCCCCCGCGGAGGCGGGGGTCTCGGGCCGCCTGGTCGTCGGGTGCGGAAGGGTCCTCGGGCGGAGCGCCAGCGGCCTGGGGTCCCCGCCTGCGCAGGGACTCGTCGGCCGCATGACCGCCGCCTTGCGCTCCGGCGAGGATCGCGTCGAGGCGGGCCAGGCCTTGCGCCTGCCAGGCGTCGTAGCGCGCGGCGACCTCCGCCTCGGCCGAGGCGAGCGTGTCTGCCCCGCCCTCGTCGGCCCCGCCGTCGCCAGTCTCGCCCTCGCCAGTCTCGCCCTCATCGGCGTCCCACGCGTCCCAGTCCTCGAGCTCGAACGTGTCGAGCAGGCGGTCGCGGGCGTGGGCGAGGATTTCCTCGCGCGTCGGCGGCAGGTCCGCCTGCGCGGCCGCGCCGTAGGGATCGCGCTCGCGCGCCGCCCCGGCCAGATCCTCCGCCAGATCCGCGGGCGGCGCGTGCCCGGCCAGCCCTGCGAGCAGCTCGTCGAACCGCTCGGCGCGCGCGGTGGCGGCATGGTCCTCCTCCACCCGCCGGTCGAGCCGGCCGAGGTGCGCGAGGAGCAGCCGCGCGTCGTGCCGACGCCAGGTGGCGACGTGCTCGCCGCGCACGAAGACCGGCACCTCGATGCCGTGGAGCGCGCGGGTGGCGAGCTCCGCCTCGGCCTGCGCGCGCGCGTGGACCAGCGCCGCATCCCACAACCGCTTGAAACCGGGATCGCGCCGCCGCGCGCGGTAGACGGTCTCGCGGCTCACCCCGACCCGCGCCGCCGCCGCGCGCACCTCGCCGCAAGTCGCCAGCGCATCGAGGAACCGCACCTGCCGCGCGGTATCGAACACGCGCGAATGGGCGAAGGGATCGGCCTCGGCCCCCCTGTCGCTTTGGCCCGTGTCGCCGGTATCGATCACAACCGGCGGATCGCCCGGCAGCCACCCGCCCGGCCACGGCTTGTCCCCGGGCGCGGGCCGCAGCGAGACGCCGTATTCGGCAAGCCGGGCGTCGAGTGCGCTGTCGGAAAGCCGGCGCGGCACATAAGCCCCCTCCTCTTTAGATGAGGGGGTTTGGGGGTGGTGCTTCCGGCGCCGAGCGGCCGCTGCCGCGTCCGCCACCACCCCTTGATCCCCTCCGCTGAAGAGGAGGGGAGAGGCGGTCTCGGCGGGGTTCACGGCAGGCTCCACCTCCCACCCCCGCCCCGCCGGATGCCTGAGCCCGCGCGCCAGCCAGTCCTGCGTGGGGACGCCGCGACTTCCCCCCTCCCGCTCGCGGGAGGGGGCGGAGCCGGGATCATCGGGAATGTCGCCGGGGAGCGTAAAGCGGTCGAAGGATCGGTCGGACATCGGCTCTACTCCTTATGGAACAAAGGGAGAACTGAACCTTTATGCAGAAAGGGGGCGTGTAGGAAAATGGTTTCTCCGCTTCGGCTGCGTAACGAGCGCCTAGCCGCAGAGCTAAGTGCTTATCCGTACAATCCATCCGAACTTCGAACCCTACTCAGTGAGGGGAAAGAGCGGATTTGCTATTATGATATTTTCAGGGCAGCATAGATACCTGGGGGGATGGGATCATGGCGAAGAAACCTTTGCGCCGCTTAAGCATATGGCGCCTTAAGACTGGCTTGAACTTTGACGATGCTGTCGCTGACACTGCGGTCGCACTTCAGGCTCACGAGATACAACTCAACGGAGCGGCGGCCACTCGCCTTCTAACAAAGCAATCGCCCTCGCGAGTCCCGGAGTGGGTCAACTTCCTACGCGAGGGGCGTGCAGGACTGGCGCCACTTCAAACACAGTCCGCAGCAGCGCTGTTGCTCATCACTATAGATCAGAGAGTATTCGCTTTAACCTTCGGATCAGCTCGCTTTTGGATCAACAAAGAAGCTATCGATCGGCGATTTGGCATGATGGTTACCCTTAATGCGGTTGACGAGAACTCATTGCGGAGTCTCGACCGCGAAGAGTTCGAGTCCTTGCAAAAGAAGACGCGAACACAGACTTCGTTACAATCCGATATGGGGCAGTTCGGAATAGATGTTCAACGCGACCTCTTAAAATCGGTCACTGGCAAGCCTGCAGACCGAGAGTTGGCAGAGCAGATGTCAGGAAGTGATAGTCTAGTCACCTCAATGAGAATCGACTTTTCTGATCTACCTCAGAAACTTAGAGCTCTAAATGCGCTAGCAGAATCTAAGGATTACCGACAGAAGGGGTATGATTGGGTAGATCATTTTCATCGGATCACGGACCCTGCTGTGATTACAAACCTACAAAATACGTTGGTTGCAGATATTATTGCTAGGAATTTTGAGAACATTTTTCTTTCGCCGCCTACCACAGTTGATTTTCAGGAACACATAGGATTTCTGTATCCGAAGGAGCGGGAGAGATCCTCTGAGAAACACCCCGATTTACGTATAGAAGACTACGTATCGCGGGTAGGTGTAGAAAAAATAAGCATCTCCAAGCTCAAGTCCGACCAAATTCGTCACTATAGTGATAGGGATGATTTCGTATCGGACAAATTCTCCGTTTATAATTCTATTATCTACGAGAAACGAGAACCTGATTTTCTTTATGTCCTTACAGGCGGAGACTTTTATCGTATTGACAACGCGCACGTTATCGCTGTGGAAAGTGATTTAAGTTCCATTCCTCATTGCCAAATTAACTTACCGGATGCGTTATCCGGCGAAATCGAGAAGGACTATAACGAACGGGTATGCAACGGCGCCCCCGATCAGTTCTGGCTGCTTGATCGCAAGAACGTGTCGTACGGCGGCAAATACAGCAAGATAGAAGTTTGTGATATCCTCACAAACGACGGCAAATTCATCCACGTTAAGCCGAAGATAAAATCTTCTACCTTGAGCCATCTTTTCAATCAAGGCTTGGTTTCCGCACAGTGCTTGAAAGACAGTCGCTTTAGAGAGAAAGCTGCTGAAAAATGCGATCCTCCGTTTCGAGATATTTTCGAGGGAGAGGTCGTCCCAGGCAATCATGAAATAGTTTTTGCGATAATATCGACTGCGCCTGGCGATATAAGGACAGCCCTTCCGTTCTTCAGCAAACAAAGCCTGATTAACGCAGCAGCGACTATATCAGGTCTGGGCCATCCGGTCTGCATTACCAAGATTGGTGTGGAATAATTCACTCGGCGCCTCGCTGGGAGCATACGATGTCCATTCAAAGCATGCCTCTACGGAAACTTCTTCAGCTAATGTACGCTGACCCGGGTCTCCGTACATCAAAACTTCGCGAAGACATCCGCAATGATCTGGGACGTCAACGCGGAGATGATGTCGGAGGGCCAGATTTCTACTCGCCGTTCTGGAAGTCAGCTAAGGATCATGTATTTGGAGTTGCTGATCTTCGGACGGCGGTTGATGCCCATATTGCCGCAAACCCTCGGCGACGAAATCTATACCCTCGGTTGCGGGATGGATTTCTCTTGTGGTGGAACGAACGTCGCAGGTGGACTAATCAACCATTCACTCAAGCCACAACCATCAAAGGAAACTACTTAAACACACGCCTCGGCGTAACCGCAAAGATCGGCAACGTCCTGTGTGTTCAAGATGGAAATTCCGAAGATCACTTTATTTACCCGTACTTTTCCGCTGACCCTAGGCTTAACGAGGAAGCAGCTCGGGTTGGTCTTTGGGTTCTTCAGCAGGCATTCCCGCAAGTTCCCCCAAATGAGCTTCGGATTTTAGATGTGGTTAGAGGCAGCAACTACTCGCTTCAAATGGTACCTCTACGTGGCGATGAGCAGTCGGTCTTCGAAAGTCGGATCGAATGGCTGATGAGCGAGTGGGACCGATTAAGGGCAGAGTATGAATAGCTCCCCGCGGTCACGTTATCCCTTCTCCAGCATCGGCTTCAAATACCGCCCCGTATAGCTCGCCGGCGTCGCCGCCACCTCCTCCGGCGTCCCCTGCGCCACGACCTCCCCGCCCCGCACGCCGCCGCCCGGGCCGAGGTCGAGGATGTGGTCGGCGGTCTTGATCACGTCGAGGTTGTGCTCGATCACCACCACCGAGTTGCCCTGGTCCACCAGGCGGTGGAGCACTTCGAGGAGCTTGCGGACGTCCTCGAAATGGAGGCCGGTGGTCGGCTCGTCGAGGATGTAGAGGGTCTGGCCGGTGCTGCGGCGGCTGAGTTCCTTGGCGAGCTTCACCCGCTGCGCCTCCCCGCCCGAGAGCGTGGTCGCCTGCTGGCCGACCTTGACGTAGCTGAGGCCCACTTCGTTCAGCATGTGCATCTTGTCGCGGATCGGGGGGACGGCCTTGAAGAACTCCTCCGCATCCTCGATCGTCATGTCGAGCACGTCGGCGATCGAGAGGCCCTTGAACTTCACCTCCAGCGTCTCGCGGTTGTAGCGCTTGCCGTGGCATTCCTCGCACGTGACGTAGACGTCGGGCAGGAAGTGCATCTCGATCTTGATCAGCCCGTCGCCGTGGCACGCCTCGCACCGGCCGCCCTTGACGTTGAAGCTGAAGCGGCCCGGCTTGTAGCCGCGCGCCTGGCTTTCCGGCAGGCCGGCGAACCAGTCGCGGATCTGGGTGAAGGCGCCGGTGTAGGTCGCCGGGTTGGAGCGCGGGGTGCGGCCGATCGGCGACTGGTCGATCTCGATCACCTTGTCGCAGAATTCGAGGCCGGTGACCTTGTCGTGCGGGCCGGCGATCACGCGCGCGCCGTTCAGCGCGCGGGCCGCGGCGGCGTAGAGCGTGTCGATGGTGAAGCTCGACTTGCCCGAGCCGGAGACGCCGGTGACGCAAGTGAAGGTGCCGAGCGGGATCGAGGCGGTCACGTCGCGCAAGTTGTTCGCGCGGGCGCCGTGGACGGTGAGCTTGTGCCGGTTGCCCTTGCGGCGCTTGGCCGGGACCGCGATCTCGCGCCGGCCGGTGAGGTAGTCCGCGGTGAGCGAGCCCTTGGCCTTGAGGATCTGCTTGAGCGTGCCCTGCGCGACGACCTCGCCCCCGTGGACGCCGGCGCCGGGGCCGAGGTCGACCACGTGGTCGGCGGCGCGGATCGCGTCCTCGTCATGCTCGACCACGATCACCGTGTTGCCGAGATCGCGCAGGCGCTTGAGGGTTTCGAGCAGCCGGTCGTTGTCGCGCTGGTGGAGGCCGATGCTCGGCTCGTCGAGCACGTAGAGCACGCCCGAGAGGCCGGAGCCGATCTGGCTGGCGAGGCGGATGCGCTGGCTCTCCCCGCCCGAGAGGGTGCCGGAGGTGCGGTCGAGGTTGAGGTAGTCGAGCCCGACGTTGTCGAGGAAGCCGAGGCGCTCGTTGATTTCTTTCAGGATCGCGCGGGCGATCTGCGCCTGGGTCTCGCTGAGCTGGCTCTCGAGGTTCAGGAACCAGCCCTTGGCGTCGGCGACGCTCATCTTCGTTGGGGTGGCGATGTCGGTCGGGCCGTCGCTGCTGGGGACCTTCACCGCCAGCGCCTTCTCGTTGAGGCGCTTGCCGCCGCAGGTCTCGCACGGCTGCGCGGTCTGGAACTTGCTGAGCTCCTCGCGCATCCACGCGCTCTCGGTCTGGAGCATGCGGCGGTTGAGGTTGCCGATCACCCCCTCGAACGCCTTGTTGACCGTGTACTGCTTGCGCCCGTCCTTGAAGGTGAGCGGGACCGCGCGGCCCTTGGTGCCGAACAGGATGATCTCGCGGTGTTCGTCGGAGAGCTCGTTCCACGGGGTGGTCAGGTCGAAGCCGAACTCCGCCGCGAGGCTGGCGAGGACCTGCATGTAGTAGGGGCTCGGCGGGTTGGACTTGGCCCAGGGCACGACGGCGCCCTGCTTGAGCGTCAGCGCCTCGTTCGGCACGACGAGCTGCGGGTCGAACAGCTGCTTCTCCCCCAGCCCGTCGCACGTGGCGCAGGCGCCCTGCGGCGCGTTGAACGAGAACAGCCGCGGCTCGACCTCCTCGATCGTGAAGCCGGAGACCGGGCAGGCGAAGCGTTCGGAGAAGACGATGCGGTTGGGCGGGAGGCCGGCGCCTTTGAGCTTGCCGCCTTCCTGAGTCCCCGCGAAGGCGGGGACCTCGTGCGATGGCGCGCCTTCGCCTGAGGCCCCCGCCTTCGCGGGGGCTCGGGATAGTTCAGCCACCGTCGTGTCCGCCAGGTCGACATAGGCCAGTCCGTCCGCCAGCTTGAGCGCCTGCTCGAAGCTGTCGGCCAGCCGGGTCTCGATCCCCTCGCGCACCGCCAGCCGGTCGACCACCACCTCGATGTCGTGCTTGTACTTCTTGTCGAGCGCCGGGGCCTGCTCGATCTCGTACATCTCGCCGTCGATGCGGACGCGGGTGAAGCCGGCCTTCTGCCATTCGGCGAGTTCCTTGCGGTACTCGCCCTTGCGCCCGCGCACGACCGGGGCGAGCAGGTAGAGCCGCGTGCCCTCCGGCAGGGCCATGACCCGGTCGACCATGTTGGAGACGGTCTGCGCCTCGATCGGCAGGCCCGTGGCGGGCGAGTACGGCACGCCGACGCGCGCCCAGAGCAGGCGCATGTAGTCGTAGATCTCGGTCACCGTCGCGACGGTCGAGCGCGGGTTGCGGCTGGTCGTCTTCTGCTCGATCGAGATCGCGGGGCTGAGGCCGTCGATATGCTCGACGTCCGGCTTCTGCATCATCTCGAGGAACTGGCGCGCATAGGCGCTGAGCGATTCGACGTAGCGCCGCTGCCCTTCGGCATAGATCGTGTCGAACGCGAGGCTCGACTTGCCCGAGCCGCTGAGCCCGGTGATCACGATCAGCGCATCGCGCGGCAGATCGATGTCGATGCCCTTGAGGTTGTGCTCGCGCGCGCCGCGCACGGATATTGTCGTGAGAGCCATGGAGCATCTGTTCCGGAAATGTTCGCTTGGGTCAATAGGCAGGAAATGGGCGGACAACAGAACAATCCGCCGCCCTGCCGCGATACTGGCCATGTGGTTCCGGAGCTGCGATTTACAAGCGGAGCGCGAATGCGGTTTTGCTTGCACGTGAAGGTGGTTCATGCTGATTTGATCAGATCCAGGGGGATCTTCGGGGGGTCAAATGAGAGGCGTTGGATTCGGCGCCGCGGTTGCCGCGGCGGTGTTGGTGAGTTCCTGTGGCGGCGGGGACGGGAGTTCGAGCCCTCCTCCGACTGGCGGGCCCGCTCCGATCCCCACGCTGACAGTGTCTCTCTCGCAGCCCTCGGTGGATGTTGCGGTGGACGAGGGTACGAGCGCCAGCTTCGGCTTCACTGCGAATTACGCCGGCGATCCTGGCGGCACAGTCGTGGCCGACGTGGACGTTGGCGGGCGGCGCTACACGCTCGATGGCGAACCGACGGCAAGCGGAAAGTCGTACACGGTGAACCTCGCGACAGTTCCATTTCCCGCTGGGGGAGCGACCACATCGCAGGTGACCTTCAGGCTTTGCACCACCGCTTCCTGTTCGACGGTCTATCCTGGGTCGACCAAACAATTTACGGTCAATCTCGACGTCAAAGTCAAAGACTGGGCCACCTTCCAACGAAACAATGCCCACACCGGCTACGTGCCCGTCCGATACGATGTCGAGGATTTCGAGAAGGCCTGGGAATATCAGGACGAATTCGGCGAGGGCCGTATCCGTCCTCCGGCAGCCGCTCGTGGAATCGTGCTAACCGTTGCCGCCCGCGATGGAGGCATAGCCTACAACGGCACTGCACGGCTCAAGGCGTTCGACGCGGCAACCGGAGCGCTCCGTTGGACCTACGACATGGGCGATCAGTTTCATTCGAGCGGACCTTCGCTGTCCGGAAATCTGGTGCACGTCACGTCAATGGTTTCCTCCAGCAGTACCAATCCGCAATGGGTGTTCGATTTGGCGACCGGGGCATTCAAGAACCAGATGCACTTCGCGGCGCAGTGGACCGACTTCAACCAACCGGCTGCCGATGGGAAAAATGTATATATCGCGGCGGGCGACACCGGGGGCGTCGTGTATGGCTACGACGCTTTAGCCGGCACCAAGGTATGGGAGACGACGCGAACCGGCGGCATGGTATGGGGCGGCCAGAGCATGGCGCTCGATGACACGTACGCCTACTATTATTCCGGGGTCGCGCTCGATCAGATCAGTCGTGCAACGGGCGCAATCGTCAGAAGTATCGCCGATCCCTACTACGAACAGCGTGTCTATGATTACGAATCCGGTCCCGTGCTCGACGGTGAGGACAACGTCTATCTGTTCTCTTCCGACAAGGGCTTCACGGACCGGAACCATATCATTGGGATGTCGCTGGCAAGCGGCACCGTTCTGTGGCGTTCCGCGGCGGAGTACACGGCGGCATTCGCGTACAAGGATGGGGTGATTTACGCAGTGCGGCAGGATGCCCACGTACTGTCAGCCATCAATGCCGCCTCAGGCGATGTCATGTGGTCGACCCGGTTACCAGGTTCGGATCCACTTCTCGGCAACGTGATCGTGACCGAGAATCTCGTGTTCGCATCGTCCGGTACCCAGACCTGGGCCGTCGATCTCAAGCAGACCAGTCATCCTGTGGTCTGGGAGGCACCGACCGGCGGCCGCCTGGCGATCACGCCCGACAATTATCTGCTGACGACGGGTGCTAGGGGAACAAGCAAGCTGACGGCCTATCGCCTGTTTTGATGACCTGGTCGCGCTTGGCAGTTCAGGTGGTAACCGGCATTTGGCTGGCGTTGCGTGAGGGCCCACCCCGCTGCGACTAACCTCGCCTCGGCTCGGTAAGTCTCGCACCCCTCCCGCTTGCGGGAGGGGTTGGGGCTGGGCTGGGCTGAAATGAGCCAACCGCCACGGATGCGGCTCCGCTCGCGAGCTGTTAAAGCCGCCCCATGCACCGCCTGTTCGCCGCCCTGCCCTTGCCGACCGAGGTGACCGACGGTCTGCTCGATACCATGGATGGGATCGACGGGGCGCGGTGGCAGGGGGAGGAGCAGCTTCATGTGACCTTGCGGTTCGCAGGCGAGCTCGATCCACGGCAGGGGGAGGATCTGGTTACGGCGCTTGCGCGGGTCGACGGGGAGCCGTTCGATCTCGAGATCCGCGGCGCGGGGCATTTCGAGCGCAAGGGGCGGCCGCATACGCTGTGGGCCGGGATCGCGCCGAGCGAGCCGCTGGCCGTGCTCCAGCGGCGGGTCGAACGGGCGTGCCGTGCGGCGGGTCTGCCGCCGGAGACGCGCAAGTTCGTCCCGCACGTCACGCTCGCCCGGCTCAACAGTGCGAGCGGGCCGATCGGCGGCTGGCTGGCGGACCATGCGCTGCTTGCGCTGGGACCGTGGCGGGTGGAGAGCTTCGCGCTCTACGAGAGCCGGCTGACGCCCTACGGTTCCGATTATGAGCGGCTGGAGGACTTTGCGCTCCGCTGAACGCGCGGCCACGTG
Source organism: Pelagerythrobacter sp. Soil_C_18 (assembly GCF_057657235.1). Lineage (NCBI taxonomy): Bacteria > Pseudomonadati > Pseudomonadota > Alphaproteobacteria > Sphingomonadales > Erythrobacteraceae > Pelagerythrobacter > Pelagerythrobacter sp. Soil_C_18. The sequence continues at coordinate 79,013 of NZ_JBDGIU010000008.1, read as the reverse complement.
CCGCCCGCTGCCCCCGTGCAAGCCCTTGCATTCGCCATCAATCTCCGGTTCAAGCGGCCGCAGGAAGATTCCATCGCATGTCAGGCACATCATGCCGGTGCCGTTCGAAACGAGATTGGAGAGACGATGAAGGCCCACATTCTGGCCACCACCGCCATTGCGTTCGCGCTCGCGGGTTGTTCGACCATGCAGGAGGGTAACGTGCAGTCCGCCAGCGATAGCTCGCCCGCAGCCGCCGCCGACATTCCCGAGGCAACCGGCTATTTCGCGCAGCCGAGCACGCTGCCGCTCCACGCGCCCGACTTCACCAAGATCCAGGACAGCGATTTCAAGCCCGCATTCGAGCAGGCGATGATGATCCACAGCGCCGAGATCGAGGCGATCAAGACCAATCCCGAGGCGCCGACGTTCGAGAACACGATCGTCGCGCTGGAAACCTCCGGCAAGATGCTGAACCGGGTCGCGACCGTGTTCTTCGCGCTGACCGGGGCCAACACCAACGACACGCTCGACGCGGTCCAGGCCGAGATGGGGCCGAAGCTGTCGCAGCATTCGGACGCGATCGTGCTCGACCCCGTGCTGTTCGAGCGGGTCAAGGCGGTCTACGACAACCGCGCCGCCCAAGGAAGTTCGGGGAGCATGACGCCCGAAGACGCCAAGCTGCTCGAGGAAACCTACGAGCAGATGGTCCACGCCGGCGCACAGCTGACGCCGGCGCAGAAGGAACAGGTCAAGGCGATCAACTCGAGCCTGTCCGAGCTGACCACCGAGTTCTCGCAGAAAGTGCGCGAAGCGACCGTGGCCGGCGCGCTGGTGGTCGACGATCCGGCGGAGCTCGCCGGTCTGTCCAAGGCCGAGATCGACGCCGCGGCCAAGCTCGCCGTCGAGCGAGGTCTGCCCGGCAAGTACGTGATCGCGCTGCAGAACACGACCCAGCAGCCGCTCCTGCCCGAGATGGAGAACCGCGCCGCGCGCGAGAAGCTGTTCATGAACAGCGTCCACCGGGCCGATCGCGGCGGTGAGAACGACACGCGCACGCTGCTGGCCGAGATCGTCGAGCTGCGCGCCAAGAAGGCGGCGCTGTTCGGCCAGCCCGACTGGGCGAGCTACGTCATGTACGACCGCATGGCGGAGAACCCGAAGACGGCGCTCGACTTCATGCAGCAGATGGTCCCCGCCCTTGCCGCGACGCAGCGGCGCGAGGCGGCGATGCTCAACGAGCAGATCAAGGCCGAAGGCGGCGATTTCGAGGTCCAGCCGTGGGACTGGTACCGCTACGCCGAGAAGGTCCGCAAGGCGAAGTACGACATCGACGAGAATGCGGTGAAACCGTATTTCGAGATCACCAGCGTGCTCGAGAACGGCGTGTTCTATGCGGCCAACAAGCTCTACGGCCTGAGCTTCAAGAAGCGCACGGACCTGCCGGTCTATCACCCCGACGTCACGACCTACACGGTCTATGACGCCGACGGCAGCGAGCTCGGGATCTTCTACTTCGACCCCTACCAGCGCCCGAGCAAGCGCGGCGGGGCGTGGATGAGCAACTTCGTCGAGCAGAGCCATCTCTACGGCACCAAGCCGGTGATCTACAACGTGCTCAACATCCCCAAGGCGGCCGAGGGCGAGCCGCAGCTGGTGAGCTTCGACAACGTCAACACGATGTTCCACGAGTTCGGCCACGCGCTGCACGGCTTCTTCGCGGATCAGAAGTACGCCTCGCTCTCGGGCACGGCGACGGCGCGCGACTTTGTCGAGTACCCGAGCCAGGTGAACGAGCTGTGGGCGACTTATCCGGAAGTGCTGCGCAACTATGCCAAGCACTACCAGACCGGCGCGACGATCCCGGCCGAGCTGATCCAGAAGATCGAGGCGGCGGCGAAGTTCAACCAGGGCTACGACTTCGGCGAAGTGGTCGAGGCCGCGCTGCTCGACATGAAGTGGCATGCGCTGACGCCGCAGCAGGCCGCGGCGATCGACACGCCCGAGGAAGTCGACGCGTTCGAGCGCCGGTCACTGGAGGAGCTGGGGCTGGAAGTCGACCTGGTGCCGCCGCGCTACCGCTCGAGCTACTTCAACCACATCTTCTCGAGCCCCGCGGGCTACAGCGCCGGGTACTATTCGTACCTGTGGACCGAGATGCTCGACCGCGACAGCCGCAAGTGGTTCCTCGAGAACGGCGGCCTGACGCGGGCGAACGGCGACCACTACCGCAAGACCGTGCTCAGCCGCGGCGGGACGATGAACTACTTCGAGATGTTCGAGAACTTCGCCGGCCGCCAGCCGGACGTGACTCCGATGCTCGAAGCGCGCGGCCTCGTCGGCAACGATCCGACGGCGGAACCGGGCACGTCCGACGGCCCGCTGCCGCCCGAAACGACGGGTGACAACGCCGACTGATCGGCCGTTTTCTCTACGGAGCAGAATTCAGCGCCCGGCCTCCCGCGAGGCCGGGCGCTTTTTCATGGTCAGAACCGCGCGCGGGCGCCGATGTAGGCGCTGCGGCCGGGCGTGCCGTAGCCGGCGGCGGTCTGGTAGTCGGTGTCGAACAGGTTCTCGACCCGGCCGAACAGCTCGAACCGCTCGCCGAAGGGCAGCGAGGCGCGCACCGAGGCGAGCGCGTAGCCGTCGAGCGGGGTGGTGTTGGTCGCGTTCTCGAACGAGTCGCTGACCATCCGCACGTCGCCGCCGATCGTGAAGTCGTGGAGCGGAGTGCGCCAGTCGGCGGACAGGGTCAGCGCATGGTGCGGGCGCCGGGCGAGGACGTTGCCCTGGTTCGCCGACCCCGCCGTGCGGTTCTCGGTGTCGACGTAGGCGTAGACCGCGCGGGTGGTCACCCGGTCGGACGGGCGCGCGCCGAGCTCGACCTCGATGCCTTCCGCGCGGACGCGGTCGGTGTTGTCGTAGTAGCCGAACGGCCGCTCTACGCAGAACGGGTCAGTGCCTTCGAAGCAGCTCACGAACTCGATCTGGTCGCGCGCGTCGCGACGGAAAGCGGTGAGCGCGCCGTAGAAGCGGGACTTCGTCAGCGAGCGGTCGCCGTGGACCAGGCCGATGTCGTAGCTGGTGCTGCGTTCGGGCTGGAGCGCCTCGTTCCCGTAGTCGGAATAGAGCTGGTAGAGCGTCGGCGCCTTGAAGCCCTCGCCCACGCTGGCGCGCAGGCGCAGGTCGCGGGTCAGGGCGTAGCTGATGTCGCCGCCGAAGCTCGTCTCGCTGCCGAAGCGCGCGTGGTCGTCCAGCCGCACGCCGGCATGCGCCGCGAGCGGGCCCATCTCGATGCCGAGCTGGGTATAGGCGCCGAAAATGCGCGTGGTCCGGCGCTCCTCGGCGGAGGTGCTGAAGGCCTCCCACTCGTTCTCGGCGCCGAAGTTGACCAGCAGCGGACCGATCGGGCGCCACTCGCCGCGAACTTCGGCCCGGTCCGAATGGCCGTCGCTGGAGAAGGTCGGTTCGTCCGAGGCTGGATTGCGGTTCACCCGCTCGGTGTCGGCGAAGGAGTAAGCGGCGCTGACGAACAGCGGCCCGGTGTCGTAGATAGCGCCCGCGGAGGCCGAATACTGGCGGGTGTGCTGCGTATCTGCGGTATCGCCAATGCCGGAGAAGTCCGGCAGGTAGCCATCGAGGTCGAGGTCGCCTTCGGCCCAGCGGCCGCGTGCGAAGATCTCGAAGCTGGGCGAGAGATAGAGCCGGCCCTGCCCGCTGGCGGTCCACTGCTCGAACCCGTCGGCCTCGGTGCCGTTCGCGGCCTGCGAGAAGCCGTCGGTGGTGTAGTAGCTGGCCGAGGCGCCGATGAAGCCGAGGTCGCCTCCGAGCCCGCCCGAGACCGCGCCCGTGGCGGTGTCGCGCGAACCGTATTCGGCGCTCGCCTGAAGCCCGCTTTCGGCGCGGGTCGAGGCGACGATCACGCCGCCGATCGCGTCCGAGCCCCAGATCGTGCTGTTCGATCCGCGCAGCACCTCGATCTTGGCGAGGTTGCTGGTGAGCAGGTTGCCGAAGTCGAACGCGCCGCCGGGCGAGGCCGGGTCGGCCACCCGCACGCCGTCGATCAGGACGAGAAGCTGCTCGCCCTCCGCACCGCGCAGGCCGACGTTGGTGACCGCGCCGACGCCGCCGTCGCGGCTGACGACGAGGCCGGGCACGCGCTCGAGCACCCGCGTCAGGTCGGCGCCCTGGATGCTCCGGATCTCCTCCTCGCCGATCACGGTGACGGCCTGGCCGGTATCCTCGATCTCGATCCGCGTGCCGGTGGCGGTGACGGTGATCTCCGTCTCTTCCGGCCGGAAGTCGGCGAAGGGATCGGCCGAGATCTTGGGCGTCCGAGGTTCGGACGTCGCTTCCTCGCCGCTCTCCTGCGCCTGAAGCGGCGCGGTGAGCGCCACGAGACTTGCACCGATAATCAAGTAATTACGCATGTATCCTCCTGTCACGAACGAAATGCCGCTCATGACGGAGCGAGGGCACACGCCCTCCCCGCTTGCTTCCGGTACACCCCGCCCGGCAGCGCGAACGACCGTCATCGGCAGGTCTCCTGGCTCCCGGATCATAGCGGCCCGCTCCGCCTTCCCGGCCGTCCGAGGGACGATGCCAGTGGCGCGTGGGAGCGGGCGCTCCCCGGTCACAGTTGCGGGGGCAGCGGGGGCCCCTGGAGACTTGCTCCATACCCCCTTCCCTCTTCGGTCCGCCCTCCCTTGCGAAAGGGCAGGCGGACAACCCATGACGTGGGCGCGCACTAGCGGGGCTCTCCCAAAGCGGCAAGACGCATCGCGAGAAGCAAATATTCAGCATCCCGATTAACCGGCGCTTGCGATCTGTACCGCCAAGGGACGCCCGCGACGGGGCGGTCGAAGCGCGCCTTCGCTGCTGATACGCGCTGGCCGCGCGCCCGCATTGCCTCTCGAATCAAGGACAGCCGTGACCCCTGCCCCCGCTTCCGCTGCGAGATTCCGCACGCGCCGCAAGCCGGCGACGCCGTGGGCGCGCCTCATGCGGCGCCTCAGCGGACGGCGGATCCTGGCGCTGGCCGCGGCGATCGGCGTGCCGGCGATGGCGGCGCCCGGCGACTGGACTGCGTTCGGCGAACCGGCCGCCGCGCTGACCCAGGCGGAGGCGGTCCAGCCGCTCGCCTACGAGCGCGCGGGGCAGAACTTTCCCGGTTCCGCCTTCTACTTCCTCGAGGACGCGCCGCGCGTCGACTATGCCCTGCCCGAGAACGCAGCCACGCTCTACGACCCGACGGGCACCGGTGACGGCGTCGCCGCCGAACTGGCCGCCGCGCGGGTCGCGGGGCCTGCCGCCGCGGCATTCCGGCTGACCGGCACCGGCATCGACAAGGCACGCGCCCTGCACTGCCTGGCGAGCGCGGTTTATTACGAGGCGGCGAGCGAAGCGATCGGCGGGCAGCGCGCAGTAGCGCAAGTCGTGCTCAACCGCGTGGCCCACCCGAGCTATCCGAACAGCGTGTGCGGCGTGGTGTTCCAGGGATCGGAGCGCAAGACCGGCTGCCAGTTCACCTTCACCTGCGACGGTTCGCTCGTGCGCAAGCCGATGAAGGCGGCGTGGGAGCGGGCGCTGACGGTCGCGCAGCAGGCGCTGGCGGGCGAAGTCTACCAGCCGGTCGGCCTGGCGACCCATTACCACACGATCTGGATCAACCCGTACTGGGCCCCGAGCCTCGACACCGTCGGCACGATCGGCGCGCACCGCTTCTACCGCTGGCGCGGCGCGGCGGGGCGGCCCGCGGCGTTCACCGCCAGCTATCGCGGCGCCGAGCCGGCGGCCGCGCCCCATCCGCGCTCGTCCGCGCCGGAACCTGCCGCAGCGGCCGATCCGGTGGCGCTCGCCCGCGCCTATGAGCAAGCGCGGACCAGCGCGGCGGCGGCGAGCCCCGGAACCACCGCTCGTGCGCCGGCTCCCGACTATGCGCCCCCGGTCGAGGCGCGCGGCGGCGACGCGGCGTTCACCGCGGGCAACCTGCCTTCCGGCGGCACGATCCGGCCCGAATACGCCAATAGTGGGCGGTGGATCGCACAGCCGAACTGACCGGCTCGCCGGCTCGGCAGGCCAAATCTTAAGACCCCGGAAACCTTAGCGCCAAACGGTCGCTTAGGGGCTGGCGCCCTAGTTCCATCGCAAGTCGCAACCGGCACCGCCCCCCGGCGGGAGCCTGATGGAAGGCCCCCTTCGCATGACATTCCATTTCGCAGCATCGCGCTCTGCCGCGAATTCGCCGCTCGCGCGGATTCTTCAGCGCCGCAGAGCCGCCCCCGCTGCGAACGACAACAGCACGTCCGACGGTAACGACCACATGCTGCACGCGGCGCTGCGGCACTTCGCGCGCCACGGCCTCGGCGCCGCGCGCGAGGCGCGCAGCCAGGCGGAGCGCGCCTTCTTCGCCGGCGACCGCGAAAGCTACGACTGGTGGCTGGGCGTCTGCCGCGCGCTCGACGCGCGGATCGCGCGGTCGCTCGAGAACATGGCTCGCGACGGCACCGCGCCGGTCCTGTGCCCGGCATCGGACGGCTGAGCCGGTGCCGGCGGCGGCTTGCACACCAGGCGGTAAGCCGCGCGTTAACTATACAGTGACCACTTCCGGCTAAGCCCGCGCACATGGCGAGCAGCGATCCCGGGGGGAAGGCCTTCAGCGCCTTGTCCTATTTCGAGAGGGGCGACGCGTTGTCGGAACGCGTGCGCCGCACGCTGGTCCGCACGCTCTACACCCAGCCAAGCAGCCTTGCTGCCGGTGCGGCGAGCGGCATCGTCTCGTCACTCGTCGTCGCCTACGTCAGCGATTCCGCGATCATGTACGTGCTCACCGTGGCGCTGTGCATCGTCGCGCTGGCGCGCGTGATACTCGCCTTCAGCCATTCGCCCGAGAGCGAGACGAGCACGTCCGAGCTGGAGATCGTCTACGAAGTCGGCGCGTTCACCTACTCCCTCCTGCTGGGCACCGCCGCCGCCGCCGCGCTGATTCTGCGCGTGCATCCGGAAGCCGAAGTGCTGATCGCGGTCAACGCCATCGGGTACGGCGTCGCCATCTGCGCCCGCAATGCCGGGCGCCCGGTGATCGCGATCGGGCAGCTCGTGCTCGTCTGCCTGCCGATGGTCGCGGCGTGCCTCTACCTGGGCACGCTGTCGTTCATCGTGTTCGCGATCACCATCCTGCTGATGATCCCGGCCATGGCCGCGATCACGATGAGTGTGTTCAAGGTGCTGCGCGACAATATCGCCGCGGCCGAGACCAGCGCCCGCCTGGCGGAGAAGATGCAACAGCTCGCCCGGACCGACGCGGTGACCGGCCTCGCCAACCGCGCGGGGCTCAACCATTCGATGGTCGAAACGCTGATGGACCTGCCCGACGGGCAGATGATGGGCATGATCTGGATCGACCTCGACCGGTTCAAGGAAGTGAACGACCTGCTCGGCCATCCGGTCGGCGACCGCCTGCTGCAGACCGTGGCGAAGCGGCTGCAGGAGATCACGCCCGCCGGCTCCATCGTGGCCCGCTTCGGCGGAGACGAGTTCATCGTCTTCTGCGAAGTCGAAAGCCGGTCCGACTGCATGCGGCTGGCAAGCGAGGTCCATGCCGAGATCATGCGCCCGGTGCGGATCGACGGGGAGCGGCTCGAAATCGGCGCCTCGCTCGGCGTCGCGATGCTGCCAGAGGACGGGGCCGACGCCGACAGCGTGATGCAGGCGGCCGACCTCGCGCTCTACCACGCCAAGGTCAACGGCCGGCGCCAGACCTGCTTCTTCGACGCCGCGATGAGCCGCGATCTCGCGCGCCGCCGCGAGGTGGAGGCGGAACTGCGCGGCGCGATCCAGAAGAATGAGCTGTCGATCTTCTTCCAGCCGATCGTCGACCTTTCGACCGGGCGCATCCGCACGTTCGAGGCGCTGGTGCGCTGGTTCCACCCGAAGAAGGGCGAGATGCGGCCCGACGAGTTCATTCCCGTGGCCGAAGAGACCGGCGTGATCGTCACGCTCGGCAACTGGATCACCGCGCAGGCCGCCCGCGCCGCGGCGCAGTGGCCGGCGGACGTGACGCTCGCGGTCAATCTCTCGCCGCTGCAGATCAAGGCGCCGGGCGCGGCGCTCGGAATCATCAACGCGCTGCGCGAGGCCGGGCTCGACCCCGCCCGGCTCGAGCTGGAAGTGACCGAGAGCCTGTTCCTCGACGACAGCGAGGCGACCGACGAGTTCATCAGGGAGCTGTCTGAGCGAGGGGTGCGCTTCGCGCTCGACGACTTCGGCACCGGCTATTCCTCACTCGCCTACGTCAACAAGTATCCGTTCCGGAAGATCAAGGTCGACCGCAGCTTCGTGTCCGGCCCCGACGTGTCGCGGCGGACCGAGGCGATCATCCGTGCGGTCGCCGAAATGGGCGCGCAACTCGACATGGAGATCGTCGCCGAGGGGCTGGAGACGATCGAGCAGGTCACCGCCGTGCGCGAGGCGGGCTGCACGCTCGGCCAGGGCTACTACTTCAGCCGCGCGGTGCCGGACTATCTGGCGGCGATGCTGCTGGCGCAGGAGCGCGACGAGGAGCTGTTGCGCAGGACCGCCTCCTGACGCTCGGTGCAGGAGCAGCCGGGAACCGGAACCGCAACGATCGATTGGTGTACGATGGCTGGCGAACGCCGGGCTATCGGTCTATTTCAATCCCTTATCGCAAATGCGAACCAATCGCAAAGATAGTTCTGTGTGCGGGATCTTTCACGGTTGCAATCGACAATCACGGGGCCTAGGTCGCTTGCCGTTCAACCGGCGCGGCTTCCTCGCGGGACACGGGGCTGCGCGTACTACGGCCAGGCATGACGTCCCGCGCATTGGAAGGACACACGCTCAGCCATGGCTCGCAAGAAGATCGCCCTCGTCGGCGCCGGTATGATCGGCGGCACTCTCGCCCACCTCGCAGCGATGAAAGAGATGGGCGACGTCGTCCTGTTCGACATCGCCGAGGGCATGCCCGCGGGCAAGGCGCTCGACCTCAGCCAGGCGGGTCCGGTCGAAGGCTTCGACGCGAACCTCAAGGGCACGAGCGACTACAAGGACATCGCCGGCGCCGACGTGGTGATCGTGACCGCCGGCGTGCCGCGCAAGCCCGGCATGAGCCGCGACGACCTGCTCGGCATCAACCTCAAGGTGATGAAGGCGGTCGGCGAAGGCATCAAGGCCAACTGCCCCGACGCTTTCGTGATCTGCATCACCAACCCGCTCGACGCGATGGTCTGGGCGCTGCGCGAGTTCTCCGGCCTGCCGCACAACAAGGTCGTGGGCATGGCCGGCGTGCTCGATAGCGCGCGCTTCCGCCACTTCCTCGCCGAAGAGTTCGACGTCTCGATGGAAGACGTCACCGCCTTCGTGCTCGGCGGCCACGGCGACACCATGGTGCCGGTGCTCGAGTACTCGACCGTCGCCGGCATCCCCGTGCCCGACCTGATCAAGATGGGCTGGTCGACGCAGGAGAAGATGGACGCGATCGTCCAGCGCACCCGCAGCGGCGGCGGCGAGATCGTCCAGCTGCTCGGCAACGGCTCGGCTTACTACGCGCCGGCGACCAGCGCGATCCAGATGGCCGAGAGCTATCTCAAGGACAAGAAGCGCGTCCTCCCCTGCGCCGCGCACCTGACCGGCCAGTACGGCGTCGACGGCCTCTACGTCGGCGTGCCGATCGTGATCGGTGCCAACGGCGTCGAGCGCGTGGTCGAGATCCCGCTGGACGACGAGGCCAAGGCCGGCTTCCAGAAGAGCGTCGACGCGGTCAGGGAACTGCTGGTAGCGTGCAAGGGCATCGACGAGAGCCTGAAGTAATTCGTGAGTCCCCGCGAAGGCGGGGACCTCAGTCGGCCTCGCGCCAGTCTGCCTGAGACCCCCGCCTTCGCGGGGGATCGGAAAGGAAAAAATCAATGAGCATCCTCGTCGACAAGAACACCAAGGTCATCACCCAGGGCATGACCGGTGATACCGGCACGTTCCACACGCAGCAGGCGCTCGATTACGGGACGCAGATGGTTGCGGGCGTGACGCCGGGCAAAGGCGGCACCGAGCATATCGGGCTGCCGGTCTACAACACCGTCGCCGAGGCGAAGGCCGCGACGGGCGCGACCGCGAGCTGCATCTACGTGCCGCCGCCGTTCGCCGCGGACTCGATCCTTGAAGCGATCGATGCCGAGGTCGAGCTGATCGTCGCCATTACCGAGGGCATTCCGGTGCTCGACATGGTGCGCGTCAAGCGCGCGCTCGACGGCAGCAAGAGCCGCCTGATCGGCCCGAACTGCCCCGGCGTGCTGACCCCCGGCGAGTGCAAGATCGGCATCATGCCGGGCTCGATCTTCAAGAAGGGCTCGGTCGGCGTCGTCAGCCGCTCGGGCACCCTGACGTACGAGGCCGTGCACCAGACCACGCAGGTCGGCCTCGGCCAGACCACCGCGGTCGGCATCGGCGGCGACCCGGTCAACGGCACCAACTTCATCGACGTGCTCGACCTGTTCCTCTCCGACGACGCGACCAAGTCGATCATCATGATCGGCGAGATCGGCGGTTCGGCCGAGGAAGAAGCGGCCGAGTTCATCGCGCACCAGGCGAAGAAGGGCCGCAAGAAGCCGATGGTCGGCTTCATCGCCGGCCGCACGGCCCCTCCCGGCCGCCGCATGGGCCACGCCGGCGCGATCGTCAGCGGCGGCCAGGGCGGCGCCGACGACAAGATCGCCGCGATGGAAGCCGCGGGCATCCGCGTCTCCCCGTCGCCGAGCGAACTCGGCACGACGCTGGACGCGATGCTGAAGGAACTGGCATAACCCGAGTCCCCGCGAAGGCGGGGACCTCAGGCCGCCCGGCTGACGGATGAGACCCGGCTATGTCTACATTCTCACCAACAAGCCGATGGGCGTCCTCTACATCGGAGTCACCGACGATCTGGCAAATCGTGTCGAGCAGCATCGCTCAGGCGCGGTCTCGAGTTTTTCGAAGCAGTACAATTGCCACCGGCTGGTCTGGTTCGCGGAATTCGAGAACATTCACGATGCCCGCTCGTTCGAACGGCAAATGAAGAAATGGAATCGCGCGTGGAAAGTGGCTCGGATCGTCGAAATGAACCCGGAGTGGCGCGATCTGGCGGGCGACTTGTGACCGTATGCAGCTGGCCTGAGATCCCCGCCTTCGCGGGGAGTCGAAAATTGCCTGAGGCCCCCGCCTTCGCGGGGGCTCACGGAGATTCAAATGGGTAACGAGAGCCACGATTTTCTCCCCGAACTTTCCGATCAGGGAGGGCCGCAGCCGGGGCCGAGCTGGGACAATCCCCGCTGGCCGCTGACCGGGATCGATTCCGAGAGCGACCTGATCCAGGCGCTCGACCCGACGACGATGAAGATCGCGGTCAAGGCCGCGGCCGAGAAGGCGGGCAAGCCGACCGATCCCAAGGCGATCGAGGAAGCGGCGGCGGATTCGATCCGCGCCATGCTGCTCATCCGGCTCTACCGCGTGCGCGGGCACCTGGCGGCGGATCTCGATCCGCTCGGCCTCAGCAATCGCGAGCTGCCCGAGGATCTGCGGATCGAGTGGCACGGCTTCGCCGGGCAGGACGACAAGGAAGTCTACGTCGGCGGGCTGATGGGCCGCGACTGGCTGAAGGTCGGCGAGCTCGCGGAGATTCTGCGCTCGAGCTACTGCGGCAAGGTCGGCCTCGAATACATGCACATCGCCGACGTCGAGGAACGGCGCTTCCTGCAGGAGAAGTTCGAAGGGCCGGAAGACGTCATCCAGTTCACGCCGGAGGGCAAGCGCGCGATCCTCGCCGCCGTGGTCCGCGGCGAGCAGTACGAGGCGTTCCTCGCCAAGAAGTACGTCGGCACCAAGCGCTTCGGCCTCGACGGCGGAGAATCGATGATCCCGGCGCTCGAAGCGGTCATCAAGTACGGCGGTCAGTCGGGCGTGCGCGAGATCATCTACGGCATGGCCCACCGCGGCCGGCTGAACGTGCTCGCGAACGTCATGGGCAAGCCCTACAAGGTGATCTTCCACGAATTCTCCGGCGGCAGCGCCAATCCGGAGGATGTCGGCGGATCGGGCGACGTGAAGTACCACCTCGGCACCAGCACCGACCGCGAGTTCGACGGCATCGACGTGCACATGAGCCTCGTGCCCAACCCCTCGCACCTCGAGGCGGTGGACCCGGTCGTGCTCGGCAAGACCCGCGCCCAGCAGGCGATCCGCGACGACCTGAAGAAGCACGAGCAGGTCCTGCCCGTACTGATCCACGGCGATGCGGCCTTCGCCGGCCAGGGCATCGTGTGGGAATGCTTCGGCTTCTCCGGCGTCGCCGGCTACAACACCGGCGGCTGCATCCACTTCGTCATCAACAACCAGATCGGGTTTACGACGAGCCCCAAGTTTGCGCGCTCCTCGCCCTACCCGTCCGACGTTGCCAAGGGCGTCCAGGCCCCGATCCTGCACGTCAACGGCGACGATCCGGAGGCGGTGACCTTCGCCTGCAAGCTGGCGGTCGAATACCGCCAGCGCTTCGGCCGCGACATCGTGATCGACATGTGGTGCTACCGCCGCTTCGGGCATAACGAAGGCGACGAGCCCAAGTTCACCCAGCCGCTGATGTACGATGCGATCAAGAACCATCCGAAGGTCAGCGAGATCTACGCTGCGCGGCTGGTCGAGCAGGGCGTGATCGACGAAGGCGAGCGCGACAAGCTGAGCGCCGAATTCGTCGATACGCTGGAGCAGGAGTTCGAAGCGGCCAAGAGCTACAAGCCCAACGAGGCGGACTGGTTCGGCGGCCGCTGGACCGGGCTCAACAAGCCGGCCGATCCGGAAACCGCGCGCCGCAACATCGACACCGGCGTGGAGCGCAAGCTGTTCGACAGCCTCGGCCGCACGCTCACCGGCGCGCCTGAGGATCTGACGATCCACAAGACACTCGGCCGCGTGCTCGATGCCAAGCGCAAGATGTTCGAAAGCGGCCAAGGCTTCGACTGGGCGACTGCGGAGGCGCTCGCGTTCGGCAGCCTGGTGACCGAAGGCTTCGGCGTGCGCCTGTCCGGCCAGGATTCGGGCCGCGGCACGTTCAGCCAGCGCCACGCGGTCTGGGTCGACCAGACCGACGAGCGCAAGTACATCCCGCTCACCCAGCTCCCGCACGGCAAGTTCGAGGTCTACGACAGCCCGCTGAGCGAATACGGCGTGCTCGGCTTCGAATACGGGTTCGCATCGGCCGACCCGAAGACGCTGGTGCTGTGGGAAGCGCAGTTCGGCGACTTCGCCAACGGCGCGCAGATCACGATCGACCAGTACATCGCCGCGGGCGAGGTCAAGTGGCTGCGCGCGAACGGGCTCGTGATGCTGCTGCCGCACGGCTACGAAGGCCAGGGGCCGGAGCATTCCTCCGCTCGCCTCGAGCGGTTCCTGCAGCTCTGCGCGAACGACAATATCCAGGTGTGCAACATCACCGTGCCGGCGAACTACTTCCACGTCCTGCGCCGGCAGATGAAGCGCTCGTTCCGCAAGCCGCTGATCATCATGACGCCCAAGTCGCTGCTGCGGCACCCGATGGCCAAGAGCAGCGCGGACGAGTTCCTGGGCGAAAGCCACTTCCGCCGCATCGTCAGCGACACGGCGGATATCGCCGACGAGACAATCCGCCGCCTCGTGCTATGTTCGGGCAAGGTCGCCTACGACCTGATCGAGAAGCGCGACGAGGAAGGGCTGGACGATGTGTCGATCGTGCGAATCGAGCAGCTCTATCCCTTCCCCGGCGAAGCGCTCGCGCTGCGTCTCGGCCGGATGACCAATCTCGAAGATGTGATCTGGTGCCAGGAGGAGCCGAAGAACAATGGCGCCTGGTTCTTCGTCGAGAGCCAGATCGAGGAAGCGCTCGCATCTGCCGGGCATCAGGGCATGCGGCCGCGCTATGCCGGGCGCGAGGTCGCGGCCTCCCCCGCAACCGGGCTCGCCAAGCGGCATGAGGAGCAGCAGCGCTGCCTCGTCTCGATGGCGCTCGGACTGAACGATGGCGGCGAGGCCGCGCGCAATGGCAAGACTGCCGGCAAGAAGAAGGCTTGAGGAACGCGAATATGGCCAGCGAAGTCAAAGTCCCCACGCTCGGTGAATCGGTCACCGAAGGCACGATCGGCGAGTGGCTGAAAAAGCCCGGCGATGCGGTGAAGGTCGACGAGCCGATCGTCAGCCTCGAGACCGACAAGGTCGCGGTCGAAGTCCCCTCGCCCGTCGGCGGCATCCTGGGCGAACAGAAGTTCGCCGTGGGCGATACGGTCGAGGTCGGCGCGGTGATCGCCGTGATCGAGGACGACGTGGCTGCGGGTGAGAGCACCAAGGTCGAACCGCGGCAGGAGAAGGCTCCCGAACAGCCGGCGGAGGAGAAGGCGGACAAGCCCGCCCCCGCGCCCGCCGCTGCCAAGGAAGCTGCCCCGGTCGATACGCAGACGCTGTCCCCCGCGGTGCGCCGCGCAGTGCTGGAGCATGGGGTCGATCCGACGACCATCAAGGGCACGGGCAAGGACGGCCGCCTGACCAAGGAAGACGTGCTCGCCGCCGCCGAGGCCAAGAAGGGCGGCGCGGACACGATCGACGACGCCGCGCCGGCGCAGGCGAAGATCGACATTCCTGCCCCCGCGGCCGAAGGCGAGCGGCGCGAGGAGCGCGTCAAGATGACGCGGATGCGCCAGACGATCGCCAAGCGGCTGAAGAGCGCGCAGGAGAACGCGGCGCTGCTCACGACCTTCAACGACTGCGACATGAGCGCGGTGATCGAGGCGCGCGAGAAGTACAAGGACCTGTTCGCCAAGAAGCACGATATCAAGCTCGGCTTCATGGGCTTCTTCGCCAAGGCCGCGTGCCTCGCGCTGAAGGACGTGCCTTCGGTCAACGCCTATATCGAAGGCGACGAGATCGTTTATCACGACTACGTCGACATTTCGGTGGCGGTCAGCGCGCCCAACGGGCTCGTCGTGCCGGTGGTGCGCGACGCCGACCGCAAGGGATTCGCCCAGATCGAGAAGGACATCGCCGACTTCGGCAAGCGCGCCCGCGAAGGCACGCTGACGATGGACGACATGAAGGGCGGCACCTTCACCATCTCCAACGGCGGCGTGTTCGGCAGCCTGATGTCGACCCCGATCATCAATCCGCCGCAGAGCGCCGTGCTCGGCCTGCATCGGATCGAGGACCGTGCCGTCGTGGTCGATGGCGAGATCGTGGTGCGCCCGATGATGTATATCGCGCTCTCCTACGATCACCGCCTGATCGACGGCCGCGAGGCCGTGACCGCGCTGAAGATCATGAAGGAAGCGATCGAGGATCCGACGCGGATGCTGATCGATTTGTAATCGCTCACGTCGTCCCGGGACGAGCCGGGATCGCGTGCGGCAATGCTGGACCTAGCGGCCAGCGATCCCGGCTTTCGCCGGGATGACGGAGTTGGAAATGGCTGACCAGAACTACGACTACGACGTCCTTGTTATCGGTGCCGGACCCGGCGGCTATGTCGCGGCGATCCGAGCGGCGCAGCTCGGGCTGAAGACGGCCTGCGCGGAGAGCCGCGACACGCTTGGCGGCACCTGCCTCAACGTCGGCTGCATTCCTTCGAAGGCGATGCTCCACGCGAGCGAGTATTTCGATGCCGCGGCGAACGGCGCGATGGCGAAGATGGGCGTCGAGGTCAGTCCCAAGCTGAACCTCGATGCGATGCACGGTCAGCGCCAGGACGCGGTCAAGCAGCTCACCGGCGGGATCGAGTTCCTGTTCAAGAAGAACAAGGTAACCTGGCTCAAGGGCCGCGCCGCGTTCGAGGATGCGCACACCGTGAAGGTCGGCGATGAGACGGTGACGGCGAAGAACGTCGTAATCGCCACCGGCTCCTCGGTGACCGAGCTCAAGGGCGTCGAGGTCGACAACGACAAGGGCGTGGTGGTCGACAGCACCGGCGCGCTCGAGCTCGCCAAAGTGCCCAAGAAGATGGTCGTGATCGGCGGCGGCGTAATCGGGCTGGAACTCGGCTCGGTCTGGCGCCGCCTCGGCGCCGAGGTCACCGTGGTCGAATTCCTCGACCAGCTCCTCCCCGGCATGGACGGCGACGTGCGCAAGGAAGCGGCCAAGATCTTCAAGAAGCAGGGCATGGAACTGCGCCTCTCGACCAAGGTCACCGGCTGCACGGTCAAGGGCAAGAAAGCGACGCTGACGCTCGAACCCGCGAACGGCGGCGACAGCGAGACGCTGGAGGCCGACTGCGTGCTCGTCTCGATCGGGCGGCGGCCGAACACCGAGGGACTCGGGCTCGATGCGATCGGGCTGGAGCCGAACCAGCGCGGCCAGATCGAGACCGACCATGATTTTCGCACGAAGGTCGACGGCGTCTGGGCGATCGGCGACGTTATCCCCGGCCCGATGCTGGCGCACAAGGCCGAGGACGAAGGCATTGCGGTCGCGGAGAACATCGCCGGGCAGACCGGCATCGTGAATCACGCGGTGATCCCGAGCGTCGTCTACACCTGGCCCGAGATCGCCGGCGTCGGCCTGACCGAGGAACAGGCGAAGGAGAAGGGCGAGGTCAAGGTCGGCAAGTTCCCGATGCTCGCCAACAGCCGCGCCAAGACCAACCACGAGCCCGAGGGCTTCGTGAAGGTGATCGCCGATGCCGAGACGGACCGCGTGCTCGGCGTGTGGTGCATCGCCAGCGTCGCCGGCACGATGATCGCGCAGGCCGCCCAGGCGATGGAATTCGGCGCCACCAGCGAGGACATCGCCTACACCTGCCACGCTCACCCGACGCACAGCGAGGCGATCAAGGAAGCGGCGATGGCGGTGACCGGCAAGCCGATCCATATGTAACCGGCAGCACGGTTCCGGCGCAGGCGTTCGTTTCGCGCTGGAACCGAACGCCGGCCCGGGTATATCTGCATCCAGGGCAACAGGATGCAGCGATCCATGGCGATCGGTCGAATTGCCGCATTGGTGGCCCTCGTGGCCGCGTTCGCGCTGGCGGGTTGCAAGAAGGATGCCCCCGCCGGCCCGCCACCGCGAGCCGAGGGCACGATCGAGGTTCCGCCGCAATCCTCCGTCATTGCCGTGCCAGTCACGGCCGACCTGTCCGAGCTTCGCACCGCGCTCGAACGGGAAGTGCCGCGCACGCTGTGGACGATCGACCGAAAGGGGGAAACCTGCGTCGCCTCGGAACAGGTCGAGGTCGCCTTCGTCAAGCTCAAGACGCCGCGGATCAAGTGCGACATCGTCGGCCGGGTCACCCGCGGTCGGCTGACGTTCGAAGGGCGCGGGCAGCGGATCGTGGTCACCATGCCGATCCACGCCGAAGTGCGCGCCCAGGACATCGCCGGCGTGTTCAAGCAAGAGACCGCGACCGGCGACGCGCGGGTGCGGGCAGTGGTCGATATCACGCTCAACCGCGACTGGACCCCGCGCGGCACGGTCGACATCGAGTACGACTGGACCGACGCGCCGCACATCGACTTCCTCGGCCAGCGCATCGAATTCACCAGCAGCGCCGACGCCAAGCTCAAGGGCGTGGTGGCGCGGCTGGAGCGCACGCTGCCGCGCGAGATCGCCAAAGTGCAGCTCCGCAGCGAGGTCGAACGGCTGTGGAGCAAGGCCTTCACCTCGCTCCAGCTCAACGAGTCCAACCCGCCGGTGTGGATGCGCATCACCCCGCAGGAACTGCAGTACGGCGGCTTCACGCTCTCCGGCAACCGGATCGAGGTGCAGCTCGGCATGAAGGCGCGTACCGAGACGTTCGTCGGCGACCGGCCCGCCGATCCGGCCGCAACGCCGCTTCCGCCGCTCGAGGAACTCGACGAGGAGCCCGGCAAGCTCGTGTTCTTCATCCCCGTGATCGCGGACTATGCCCAGCTCGAGCCGGTGATCGCCGAGGCCCTGGCGAAGCGCGCGCAGCGGCCCTTCGCCCTCCCCGGCATCGGTGCGGTGGACGCACGTTTCGGCGAGGTCGAGGCCTATGGCACCACCGGCGGCCGCCTGGCGGTGGGTGTCACCTTCACCGCCACGCCCCGGGACCGCGCGCTCGGCCCCGCCAGCGGTACGGTCTGGCTGACGGCGAGGCCGGTCAACGCCGAGAACTCGCGCGAGGTTTCCTTCCGCGACCTCGAAGTCACCGGTGATACGAACCGCACGGGCGCGGATCTGCTGCTCGACCTCGCCAATTCTCCGGGCTTCTCCCAGACGATCGCGCTGGCGCTCGCCCAGAACTTCGAGAACGACTACGACGAACTCCTGGCGAAGATCGGGCGGGCGATCGAGAGCAAGCGCGAAGGTGACCTGCTGATCCGCGCACGGATCGAGGAAGTGCAGACCGGCCGGCTGACCGCAGCGGGACAGGGGCTCTACCTGCCGGTCCGCGGCACGGGGACGGCGTCGATCACGCTCGCCCCGCGGTGAGCCTCGGCGCTTGCAAATCAGGCCCGTTTGCCCATGCTGCGGCGCGAACGGGAGATAAGATCGAATGATTCCGACATTGACCGACCAGCCGGGCGCAATCGCGCTCGCGGCGCAGATCCGCAGCGGGGAGCTGTCGCCGCTCGAGGCGGTCGATGCGGCGATCGCGCGGATCGAGGATCGGGACATGCAGATCGATGCAGTCGTGGTCCTGGATTTCGAGCGCGCGCGCGAAACGGCCGAGGCACTCGACGGTCAAACGCCGGGCGAGGATCGCCCGCTGTTCGGCGTGCCGATGACGATCAAGGAAAGCTTCGACATCGCCGGCCTGCCGACCTCGTGGGGACACGAGCAGTTCGCCGGAAACATCGCCAAACGCGACGCACGGATCGTGCAGAAGCTCAAGGCGGCGGGCGTGATCTTCATCGGCAAGACCAATGTGCCGCCCGACCTGGCCGACTGGCAGTCGCGCAACCCGGTCTACGGCCGCACCCGCAATCCGCACGATACCAGCCGCAGCCCGGGCGGCTCCTCCGGCGGCTCGGCGGCGGCCGTCGCGAGCGGCATGGTGCCGTGCGAGTACGGCACCGACATCGGCGGATCGGTCCGTGTGCCGGCGCACTTCTGCGGCGTCTGGGGGCACAAGACGAGTTGGGGCCTCATATCGAAGCACGGCCACGATCATCCGATGATGGCCGGCAGCGATGCGCACGACGGCGCGCTTTCGATCGCCGGGCCACTTGCGCGCAATGCCGAGGATCTCGCCCTCCTGCTGCAGTTGACCGCATCGATCCCGATGCACGCGCGCGGCAAGCGGCTCACCGATTGCCGGCTGCTGCTGGTGACCGACTATCCGGGAAGCCCGGTCGACGCCGCAGTGCTCGGTCCGATCGAGGCGGCGGTCGCGGCGCTGGAAGCCGCAGGCGTGCGAGTGGAGCGCACGACCGACCTGCTGCCGGATCTCGCCCGGCAGCAGCAGGACTACATGAAGATGCTCAACATCGCGATGGCGCGCGGCATGCCCGCGCCCGACGGCAGCCGCGCGACCGCGACCGACTGGTTCAACCTGCTCGACGCCCAGGCCCGCAACGAAGCGGCGTGGCACGCGCTGTTCGAGACTTACGACTTCGTCCTCGCTCCGCCCGCCCCGGTGCTTGCGATCCCGCACCGCGAGGGGCGCGTGTTCGACGGTACGCTGACGATCAACGGGCGCGAGGAAAACGCGGCCGCGGGCCTCGCCTGGGCCGGGATCGCGACGTTCCCCAATCTGCCCTCGACCGTGCTGCCGGTCGGCGCGACCGACGGCCTGCCTTGCGGCATGCAGGTGATCGGCCCGCGCTGGTCCGACCTCGACTGCATCGCCGCGGCCAAGGCGATCGGGGAAGTGCTGCACGGTTAAATGATTGCGTTCGGATCCGACTGCAACTTGTCGGCGCGTACGGTCTCAAAAATGCCTTCAGCTCAGCTGGCTCCTAGCGAGCGGGTCAGGGACTATGTTTCATCGGCGAAAGAATCGGGACGCGAAGCCAATCACTCGCTTCATCATCACCGGAACGGGCCAAAAAAGAACAATGAGCACGATCCAAGTGATAGGATTGTGATACGGATTTTCGTTCTCGAACGAGCCGCCGGCGCAGTTGAACAAGCAGCCCTCGTCGAACGCGAATACGCCAACTAGCGTGAAGACGGCCACATAGAGCGCAGCATAGGCTAACAGCAGGATATCGATCGTCTTCATTGCCACCTGCCTCCAGTTCGTCTGACGAGCCGCCGCCCCCTTCTTCGGAAACCACTCATGGCTACCGCAGAGGGATGGGGGAAGCCGGTTTTTGCGCCAACAGTAAGCGCGCCTCTTTCATTGAGACGAAAATCAGGCCCGCACCCATGGCAGTAACGTGTGTACGAGCGCTCGAAATTGAGCCCGTAACGAGTTATAGCCGTAGCAATGGCGGGGATCCATGCTCGCTCGGCCATGGGACCCTGACTCCCGGTCTCGCGGAAGTCCCGTGGGCGTAAGCGCACCTTGTGAAGCTCTCAGGCTCGACCAAGCCGCCTGAGACCGCGCCTTCACAGCGGGTTCGGGAAAGAATTCAATTTGACTTGAGGTTTGTGCCCTGATGAACCCACGCCGCCCGTTTCATCGCGCGTGAAACCGGCCTAGGACGGGCGCCATGTTTCCCGACGCACCCGCCCTGCCCCCTCTGCTAGACCTCGCCGGCACCGCGATTTTCGCGCTCACCGGTGCGCTGCTCGCGGCGAGGTTGCAGCAGACGTTCGTCACCATGGCGTTCTTCGCGCTGGTGACGGGTGTGGGTGGCGGGTCCTTGCGCGACATGCTGATCGGCGCGCCGGCCTTCTGGCTGCGCGATCCCTGGGTGGCGCTGGTGATCTTCGTCACGGCGCTGATCGCCTGGTTCACGCCGCGCCGCTGGTGGGAGGGGAGCCTGCTCGAATGGGCCGATGCGGCCGGCATGGCGGCCTTCGCCGTGCTCGGCGCGGCCAAGGCGCTCGCCTATGGCGTCGACCCGTTTCCGGCTGCCGTTCTCGGCATCATCACGGGCTGTGCGGGCGGCGTGGTGCGCGACGTGATCGCGGGCGTACCGTCGATCATAATGCGGCCAGAGCTCTATGTTACCGCCGCCGCGCTCTCGGCGAGCCTGACGGTAATCGGCACTGTTGCGGGCCTGCCCGATGCGGCGGCATGGACCGTGGCCTGGGCCGCCGGCTTCGCGCTACGCGGCGCGGCGATCCGCTGGCAGCTCGCGCTGCCGACTTACCGCGAGCGCGAGCGGAGGAAGAAGGAGGATGCGGAGGCGGAACGCTGACCGCTCCGCGGCCGCGCCTCAGTAGCCTTCGTAAGTCTCGCCCGGCAACGGACCGCCGGGATAGGCCGGCTGCAGGGGTGCCGTGCCGCCGTCCACACGGTCCCAGGCAGCGGCATAGGTCTCGTCGTTCCACTGATTGCCGTGCGCCTCGGTGGTATAGCTCACCCCGCCTTGGCCGTAGTCGATGTCGGAAATGCGCCCGTCGTTGCCGATCCGGCAGGTGAAGCGCCCGCCGTCGTAGAGCGAGCCGTTCACGCGCCAGCCGCCCGCGGCCCGGTCCACGCCGTCAACCGAGGCCACGCGCACGTCGCGCTCGATTTCCGCCACGCACATCTCGGCCGCGCGGTCGAGTCCGTCGCTCTGGTAGCTCGGCTGGGGATAGCGATAGTCGGCGCGCGGTTCGTCTCGATTGTTGTCGAAGGCGCCCGCAAGCGCAGCGATGCCGCCGATGAGGACCGCGCCAGCGATCACATCGCCAGCGTCGATGCCGTTGTCGCGATGCCGCCAATGGCGGTGCCGGTGCCGCGAGCGCGAACGTTCGGCGGCGACGCTTTCGGCGCTCCAGACGGCCTGCGCGTCGTGCGCGACTGCCGGGCCGCGCGTGGGCAGCTCGGCCGCGACGGCGGGCGTCGCAGCCATGGCGAGCGCAGCGGCGCTCGCGAGCGTGGCGGAGATCTTCGAGATGCGGCTCATGGGCCCGGTGCCTTCCAAACGGCGGCATTCTGCCGCTCGATTGCGGAAAGGACTAGACGGTCCAGGATTTCGACATCCTGAACCGCCCGGTCCGTCGTGTTCTGCCTCGGCCTCAGCTCAGGCCGCGGATGCCGTCGTAGTCGATGTCGTAGACCCGGCCACGGTCGATGCGGCAGGTGAACTTGCCGCTGTCGTAGCCGCGGCCACGATCGTAGCGGTCGTAGCCGTAGCGGCTGTAGCGATCGTAGCGCCCGTCGACCGTCATGCGGCCCTTCACGCGCAGATCGCCCCGGCGGCCATCGACGTCGCGGATTTCGGTGACGTTGGCATAGCGGTAGCCGTAGCGGCGCGCGTTGTTCTCGACCGCGGCAACGCAGCGCTCGATCGCGCCGCGCGGGCCGTAGTTGTTGCCACGGTAGCGGTTGCGATAGCGGTCGTCGTCGCCATCGAAGGCGCCGGCGAGCGCGGCAATGCCGCCGATGATCACTGCGCCGGCGATCACGTCGCCGACGTCGATGCCATCGTCGCGGTCGTAATAATCGCGCGCCATCGCGGGCGCAGCTGAAGTCATCGCCATCGCACCTGCGGCGACGGTTCCGACCAGGGCTTTGGAAATGGTCTTCATGGGTCGTTCCTCCGTCGGCGGAAGCGAACTGCTCCCGACTGCGATGCCCTTTGTAGACGAGTCGCAGTGAGACGAGGCTGAATCGGGGCGACAGCCTTCGTTCAGGAAATTCAGGAACAACATGAATGGCCTCGCCGCCCACGCGAAGGCAAGGGCTCGGCTGATGCTCGTGTCGTGCAGTCGGGCGCCATCAGCGAATTGCGCGTGGCACCCGACCGCGTCTTTCCCGGCCCCTGCTCTCACAGGGACGACGAAGCTTATTCCTCCGTCGAGCCCTCCGGCACGGCCAGGCCGGTCCAGTGCGCGAGGAAGCTGAGCACGTCGGCCCCTTCCTCGATCGCCTTGTCGGTCGGCTTGCCGCTGCCGTGGCCGGCGCGGGTCTCGATGCGGATCAGGTGCGGCTTGTCGCCCACGTCGGCGGCCTGGAGCGCGGCGGCGTACTTGAAGCTGTGCCCCGGGACCACGCGGTCGTCGGTATCGGCCGTGGTGACGAGCATCGCCGGATAGTCCACGCCCGAGCGGATGTTGTGATACGGCGAGTAGGCACGCAGGACCTTGAAGTCCTCCTCCTTGGACGGATAGCCGTAATCGTCGACCCAGTAGCGGCCGGCGGTCCAGCGGTCGAAGCGCAGCATGTCCATCACGCCCACCGCCGCATTGGCGGCGTCGATCAGGTCGGGCCGCTGGTTGGCCACCGCGCCGACCAGCAGGCCGCCGTTCGATCCGCCCTGGATCGCGAGACCCTCGGGCGTCGTGTAGCCGTTCGCTTTCAGGTACTCACCCGCGGCAATGAAGTCGTCGAACACGTTCTGCTTGTTGTGCAGGCGCCCGGCGTCGTGCCACGCCTTGCCGTATTCGCCGCCGCCGCGGATGTTGGCGAGCGCGAAGACGCCGCCCGCCTCGAGCCAGGCCATGCGCGCGGCCGAGAAGCTCGGGGTGAGCGAGATGTCGAACCCGCCGTAGCCGTAGAGCAGCGTCGGCGCGGGGCCGGTCACGTCGTTGCGGCGGACGATGAACATCGGCACGCGGGTGCCGTCTTTCGAGGTGTAGAACTGCTGCTCGGTGACGAAGCGCGCCGGGTCGAACGTCAGCTCGGGCTCGGCGAAGGTGCTCGTCTCGCCCGTGTCGATGTTCAGGCGGTAGATCGTGCCCGGCCGGTTGAAGCTGGTGAAGGTGTAGAACGTCTCCGGATCGCCCGGCTTGCCGCCGAAGCCGCCTGCGGTGCCGAGCTCGCCCAGCTCGATATCGTCGAGCGGGTCCCCTTCGAGGTCGTAGACCGCCGCGCGGGTCGTGGCGTCCTTGAGGTAGGTGACGATCAGTTTGTCACCGACGATCGAGGCGCCGTCGATCGGCTGCTCGGTCTCGGGCACGATCGTCGTCCAGGTCGGCGTCGGCGCGGAAAGGTCGGCGGTGACGATGCGGTAGCGGGGCGCGTCCTTGTTGGTGACGAAGAACGCCTTGGTGCCGATCGTGTCGATCGGGTTCCAGGCGTTCTCGAACCCGGTGACGAGCGGCTTCGCGTCCCACTTGCCGCTCGGGTCCTGCAGGTCGATGACGTGCACTTCGTACTTCGCGTCGGTGCCGAGCGAGCTGATGACGAAGCCCCAGCGCCCGTCGTCGGACACGCCGAGGCCGTGGCCGCGCTCCGGATGCTCGGGCGTCGCGAAAACCATGCGGTCCTCCGACTGCGGGGTGCCGAGCTTGTGGTAGTAGACCGCCTGATTGTAGTTCAGCGCCTGGAAGTCCTGCCCTTCCTCCGGCTCGGGAAAGCGCGAGTAGAAGAAGCCTTCGTTGCCGAGCCACGAGATGCCGGTGAACTTGGCCCAGCGGATCTCGTCTTCCAGCGGCTGCCCGGTCTCCACGTCGAGTACGCGGATGATGCGCCAGTCGGTCCCGCCGTCCTGCACCGCATAGGCGAGCAGCGAGCCGTTCTGCGACGGCTCCCACCCGGCGAGCGCGGTCGCGCCGTCATCGGCCCAGGTGTTCGGATCGATCAGCAGCCGCGGCTCCGCATCGAGGCCGTGGCGGACATAGAGCGGGCTCTGGTTCTGCAGGCCGGTGTTGCGGGTGTAGAAATAGTACTCGCCGGCCTTCTGCGGGATGCCGAAGCGCTCGTAGTCGAGCAGCGCGCCGATGCGCTGCTTGAACCAGTCGTTGCCGGGCAGTGCCTTCAGATAAGTGTCGGTGAAGGTGCTCTGCTTCTCGACCCAGGCCGCAACTTCGGCATCGTTGCGCACGTCCGCCTCGAGCCAGCGGTATGGGTCGGCGATCTCCTCGCCGAAGAGCGTCTCGACGACGTCGCCGGTGCGGGTTTCGGGATATGCGGGCAAGGGAACCTCTTCGGCTGTGAGCGGCGCTGCAAGGGCGAGCGAAACGGCAGAAGCCGCGAGCGCGGCGGAACGAAGGCGCATGGTAATCTCCCGAAAGACCGATCCAGAGTCGTTGCCGATGTAACCGCCTGACGCGGCTTTGCAATCGGTCAGGGATCAGTTGTCCAGCGCGGCGAGCACGTCGCGGGTGAAGGCGGCGATATCGAAACCATTGCCGGGCGGATCCTCGCCGCGGCGAACGATGACGACATCGCGGCTCGGCACGATCACGACGTATTGCCCGCGGTTGCCCATGGCGGCGAAAGTGTCGGGCGGAATGCCTTCGGACTTGTTGAACAGCCAGAAGCCCGCGCCATAGCCGAAGTCGCCGTCCGGCTGCGGGCCGCTCGGGCTGGATACGTAGGCTGCCCAGTCCTCGGGCAGCAGGCGCTCCCCGTTCCACACGCCGCCCTCGAGGTAGAGCTGGCCGAGCGCCGCGAGATCGCGCGCGGTCGACCAGACCTGGCTGGAGAGGATGTAGTTCCCCTGCCAGTCGGTCTCCGCGACGGTGTCGTGCATGCCGAGCCTGGCGAAGAGCTCCGCCGGCGGATGCTCGGCGAATGTGTCCTCGATCGCTTTCACCGCCATCAGCGTGTCGTTGTTGGCGTAGCGGAATACGCCTCGCGGCTTCGTCGTGACATAGAGGTTCCCTCGATCATCTTCCACACTGGAGGTTACCACCTGCTCGAAAGGAGGTGAGATCAGGGGCCAAGGCGCCGCCGCCTCGTCGACCGTCGCTCCACCAAAATAGATCGGGTCTGTACGGTTACCTGGCGTGTCCGAGTAACGTCCAGACGCCATTCGAAGAAGCGCATCAAGCGTAATGGCACCGCGTGGATCGCCCGGATTCTGCCATGCTGCGATCCGGGCAGGAGCATGGACACGCGCCGCCCCTCTTTGCACCGCCGCGCCGACGAGCGTCGCAGCGATGCTCTTGGCGACCGACCAGGTCCGCTGGGGCGTGTCCGGGCCGAAGCCTTCGACATAGCGCTCGCCGAGCGTGTTTCCGCCGCGTCGGACCAGAACGGCAGTCGTGCGCGCGCCTTCACCGTAGGCCGGCGAGAAGCCGCGCTCGAGCGCGGCGGTCAGCGCCTCAGCCGTGGGTTGTACGACCGGAGCGGAGGGGTGGGTCGCCTGCCGTGTGGAGGACTCTGCCGGCGGGGGCTCCCCGCCGACCGGGAGCAGCGCGCAGCCCTTGCCCGCGTCGTGCACCGCGTAGCGTGGCGGCATGTCGTCCGCCCAGGTGGCGGAGACGTGGCGGACCTGCGCGGCGCCATCGCTCGCCCGAACGATCTCGTAGGGCAATTCGCCCACGATCCCGTCCAGCGGCGCCTGAATGCCGGTGAGTTCCCACTGCACCACGCTCTCCGGCGTCCGCTCCGCGCCGGCGCGTTCGGCGTTGGCGATCGCGCTGCACAGGAACAGCGCCTTGTAGCCGGCGGCAAGCGCGCGGTCGTAGCGGGCGTCGAGCGCCTCCTGCTGGCTTTGCGCGAGGGTGGGAACGGGCGCGAGCAGCGCGGCGGCGGCGAGAGCGTGGCGGATCATGGGCCGCGTTGTGCCACGCGTTCGCGCCCAGTCAAACGAAAGGGCCGCGGAGTTTCCCCCGCGGCCCTCGCGAGCCCCCGCGAAGGCGGGGGCCTCAGGCAGGTAATGGTATGCGTGTGGCACGCGGTCCCCGCCTTCGCGGGGACTCACGCTTTGCCTCAGGCTTCTTCGAACTCTTCCTCGTCATTCATGACGGGGCCGGAGTCCTGGCCCTTGGCCTCGACGTCGCGGTCGACGAGCTCGATTACCGCCATCGGCGCGGCGTCGCTGGCGCGGAAGCCGGCCTTGATCACGCGGGTGTAGCCGCCGTCGCGGTCGGCATAGCGCTCGGCGAGAACGTCGAACAGCTTCTTGAGCTGGGTCTCGTCACCGAGACGGCTCATCGCCAGGCGGCGGTTGCTGAGGCCGCCGCGCTTGGCGAGCGTGATCAGCTTCTCGACGTAGGGGCGCAGTTCCTTGGCCTTGGGGGCCGTAGTCATGATCTGCTCGTGCTTGATCAGCGCGGCGGCCATGTTGCGGAACAGGGCCTTGCGGTGGCCGGTCTTGCGCTGCAGCTTGCGGCCTGAAATTCCGTGACGCATTTCTCGTTACTCCGTTCGTAAGGGGGCCGTACGAGGTACCCCGGTCCTGGCCGAATTGAGGGTCGGCCGTCCCTCTCTCCCCTTCAGGGGAGAGATACGAAGACTTGCGTGCGCAGCACGCTAGTCGAAGTTGAGAGGGGGTCGCGTTGCCCCCTCTCCCAACCCTCTCCCGCAAGGGGAGAGGGCTATTCGTCAGCCAAGCAGTTCCTGCTCGAGCTTCTTGGCCATCTCTTCGATGTTCTCCGGCGGCCAGCCAGGGATGTCCATGCCGAGGCGCAGACCCATCGAGCTCAGGACTTCCTTGATCTCGTTGAGCGACTTGCGACCGAAGTTCGGCGTGCGGAGCATCTCGGCCTCGGTCTTCTGGACCAGGTCGCCGATGTAGATGATGTTGTCGTTCTTGAGGCAGTTGGCCGAACGGACCGACAGCTCGAGCTCGTCCACCTTCTTGAGCAGGTAGCGGTTGAGCTGGTTGGCGTCGCTCTCTTCCGGCTGCGCGGCGTGGCCGATCATGGCCGAGCTCGGCTGCGGAATGCCTTCCTCGAAGTGGACGAACAGCGTGAGCTGGTCCTGGAGGATGCGCGCGGCATAGGCCAGCGCGTCTTCCGGGGTCACGGTGCCGTCGGTCTCGACCGTCAGGCTCAGCTTGTCATAGTCGAGTTCCTGCCCGACGCGGGCGTTCTCGACCTTGTAGCTGACCTGGCGGACCGGCGAGTAGAGCGAGTCGACCGGGATCAGGCCGATCGGCGCATCGGCCGGACGGTTCTGCACCGCAGGAACATAGCCCTTGCCGGTGTCGGCAGTCAGCTCCACGTTGAACGTGGCGCCTTCGTCGAGGTGACAGATCACGAGATCCTTGTTCATCACCTCCATATCGCCCGAAACGGCGATGTCGCCCGCGGTCACGGCGCCGGGGCCGGTCTTCGAAAGCTGCAGGCGCTTGGGGCCCTCGCCTTCCATCTTGAGCGCGATCTGCTTCACGTTGAGCACGATGTCGGTCACGTCCTCGCGCACGCCGGCAAGCGAGGAGAACTCGTGCAGCACGTTCTCGATCTTGATCGAGGTGATCGCCGCGCCCTGGAGGCTGGAGAGGAGCACCCGGCGCAGCGCGTTGCCGAGCGTCAGGCCGAAACCGCGCTCGAGCGGTTCTGCGACGAAAGTGGCCGTGCGCGACTTGCTGCCGGCCTTGATCTCGAGGCTGTTGGGTTTCTTGAGTTCCTGCCAGTTCTTGGTGTTGACGGCCATGGATTTCCCCTAGGGTTCAGATACGGGCAGGACCGGCTGCGCTGGTGGGCGCGTCCGGTCCGTCAGGGTCGGCGGCATGACACCGCCGGGCAGGTACGGATCAGACGCGACGGCGCTTCGACGGCCTCACCCCGTTGTGCGGGATCGGGGTGACGTCGCGGATCGAGGTGATGGTGAACCCGACGGCGGCGAGACCGCGCAGCGCGCTCTCACGGCCCGAACCGGGACCCTTCACTTCGACCTCGAGGGTGCGCACGCCGTGTTCGGCGGCTTTCTTGCCCGCGTCGTCCGCGGCGACCTGGGCGGCGTAGGGAGTCGACTTGCGGCTGCCCTTGAACCCCATCATGCCGGCGCTGGACCAGCTGATCGCATTGCCCTGCGCATCGGTGATGGTGATCATGGTGTTGTTGAAGCTGGCGTTGATGTGCGCGACGCCGCTCGAGATGTTCTTCTTGTCGCGCCGCCTGATCCGGCCTGGTTCGCGTGCCATGGGCTGAGTATCCTGTTCTTAAAAAGAAGTGATGAAAGCGAAGCTGCGAAAGCGTTCGCTTACTTCTTCTTGCCCGCGATGGGCTTCGCCTTGCCCTTGCGGGTACGGGCGTTGGTGTGCGTGCGCTGACCGCGAACCGGCAACTGGTTGCGGTGACGCAGGCCGCGGTAGGACCGGAGGTCCATCAGCCGCTTGATGTTCATCGCGGTGTTGCGGCGCAGGTCGCCCTCGACGGTGTGATCGCTGTCGATCGTCTCGCGGATCTGCAGGACTTCCGCATCGGTCAGATCCTGCACGCGGCGCGAATGATCGATGCCCAGCTTGTCGGCGATCCGCACGGCCGTGGTGCGGCCGATACCGTGAATGTAGGTGAGCGCGATGATCACGCGCTTGTTGGTGGGGATATTTACCCCGGCAATACGAGCCACTTACTTCTCCATGCTCCACAGGGACCCGGCCGGCCGGTTCGCAAGCGAACTGGTGGCGACCCCCTATCTCAACGCTGTCGTTCATCGGCATGGCCGGAGCCGGAATGGCAAAAAGCCCGGATGGCGCGCTACGAAGGCTGCCGCCTGCCAGACTTGTCCGCCCAACTATCCCGAAATGCCGAATGAACGGCGCGCTTAGGGTGATTCGCTGCGCACGTCAACCGCAATGCGCGCGCATACGAGCACGCCGCCGAATATGGGCTGGCTGCTCGATAATGCAAGCCGATGCTATAGCAGCTTGCGCACGCCGGCAAAAGCCTTCCGTCGGATTTACCATGATGCATGCTCCGGTGGCGGTCATGCTCCGTCGGAGAGATCGCCGAAGGCCTCTTCGACGCTCGGCTTCTTCTCGGGCGGCGCATCGGCTTCGTCCTCAGCGGGGTCGTCGGCACCCGCTGCTTCAGCATCGGCACCCTCCTCCCCCGTGTTCTCCTCGGCCGGAGCATCGACCGGGCCGAGCAGCGCGGCAAGTCCGGCGAGCTGCTGGCTCATCACGCCGTCGACCGCCTCCGCGATTGGGGGCACCTCGTACCGCATGTAGCCGCCGACGACATATTCGAAGGTGATCGCGGTGCCCTGCTCCACTTCGGCCAGCGCAATGGTAAGCACGCCGGTCACCGCCTCGCTCTGCAGCGGCCCCAGGGCTCCGCGCATCCGCAGCGCCTTGTCGGGGGCGGCGTGGACCACGACCATGTGCTGAACGCTGCCGGCGAGGCCGACATCCCCCTTCGTCTCCACTTCGGGAATGCGCTCGCAGAAGCAGCCGCCGGCCTGGGGCGTGATCGAGAGGTTCGCCGGGTCGCCCGACCAGGTGTGCGCCTCGTTCCACCACTTCGCCGGCGAGATCAGCGCCATCCACGCCTCCCGCGGAGTTGTTTCGACGGTCACCGTGTCGCGGGTGACGAAACCCGCCGCGTCCTGCTTCACGACTTTTGCCCCGGCAGTCGCGGGCGCCAGCGCCGCGGCGGCGGCCAAGGCCAGCACGGCCATGCGAATCTTCGGCATCGTCAATCCTCCCCCTGCCGCGCTGCTATTCCATAGCTTGGAGCGCGCGCAAAGGCCCACCGATAGCCAGGGGAATGGCGGTCAGCCGAGGATTGCGTCGATCGCGCGGGTCACGTCCTCGATGCCGGCCATGCCGTCGACCCGGCTGACGATCCCGCGTTCCTCGTAGATCGGCAGGATCGGCGCGGTCTTGGCGCGGTACTCGGTCATGCGGGTGCGGACGGTTTCCTCGTTGTCGTCGGGCCGCCGCTTGAACTCGGCGCTGCCGCACTTGTCGCACACGCCCGCAACTTCGGGCTGCTTGAAAGTGTCGTGATAGCCGGCACCGCACTGGGCGCAGGTGAAGCGGCCGGTGATGCGTTCGACCAGCGCGTCCTCGTCGACCTCGAGCTCGATCACGTGATCGAGCGTGCGGCCGTGGCTGGCGAGAATGCGGTCGAGCGACTCCGCCTGGCCGGCGGTGCGCGGATAGCCGTCGAAGATCGCGCCGACGTCCTTGCCCATCGCGGTCAGCTCGGCATCGATCAGTTCGGAGACGATCTCGTCCGAAACGAGCTCGCCGCGATCCATCACTTCCTTGGCCTTGAGGCCGACCGGTGTGCCCTGCTTGACGGCGGCCCGCAGCATGTCGCCGGTCGAGAGCTGGCGCATGCCGTGCCGCTGCTCGAGGCGTTGCGCCTGCGTGCCCTTGCCCGCCCCCGGAGGGCCCAAGAGGATGATGTCCAAACCGCTTCCCCTATCTTCGCGCCAATCCGATCAGCGCATGCGGCCTTTGAGTTTCGCCTTCTTGATCAGGTCGCCGTACTGGTGCGCCAGCAGGTGCGACTGGATCTGCGTGATGGTGTCGACGGTGACGTTGACCACGATCAGCAGGCTGGTGCCGCCCAGGAACAGCGGAATGCCCGTCTGAGCGATCATGTATTCGGGGATCACACAGACCAGGGTCAGGTAGATCGCGCCGATCACGGTGATGCGCGTGAGAACGTAGTCGAGATATTCGGTCGTGCGCTTGCCCGGGCGGATGCCGGGGATGAACCCGCCGTTCTTCTTCAGGTTCTCGGCCGTTTCCTCCGGGTTGAAGACCACGGCAGTGTAGAAGAACGTGAAGAAGACGATGCCCGCGGCATAGAGCGCCATGTAGATGGGCTGCCCGTGCGCGAGGTACTGGTTGAGCCAGACGATCACACTGCCGAAGGTGCTCTCCGTATCGACCTGGTTGCCGGCGAACTGGCTGATCGTCAACGGCAGCAGCAGCAGCGAGCTGGCGAAGATCGGCGGGATCACGTTGGCGGTGTTGAGCTTGAGCGGCAGGTGGCTGCGATCCGCCTGCATCACGCCGCGCTGGGTCGCTCGCTTCGGATACTGGATCAGCAATCGTCGCTGCGCGCGTTCCATGAAGCAGATGAACAGGATCAGGATCACGATCATCGCCAGGAAGCCGATGATCAGCACCGGCGAGATCGAGCCGCTGCGGCCGCCTTCGAACAGGTTCGTGGCGAAGCTCGGGAACTGGGCGACGATACCGGCCATGATGATCAGCGAGACGCCGTTGCCGATCCCGCGGCTGGTGATCTGCTCACCCAGCCAGAGCAGGAACATCGTGCCGCCGACGAGGCTGATGACCGCACCGACGCGGAACATCACGCCGGGCTGGACGACCGCCTGCAGCCCGCTCTGCGCGCCGTAGGCCTCGAGGCCCGAGGCGAGGAACCAGCCCTGGATCGCGCACAGGAACACCGTGCCGTAGCGGGTGTACTGATTGAGCTTCTGCCGCCCGCTCTGGCCTTCCTTCTTGAGCGCGGCCAGCGAGGGATGGAGCGCTGCCGCGAGCTGGATGACGATCGAGGCGGTGATGTAGGGCATGACGCCGAGCGCGATGAGACTCATGCGCTCCAGGCTGCCGCCCGAGAAAGTGTTGAAGAGATCGAGGATTCCGCCGCGCGCGGTATCGTAGAGATCCTGGAGCACCAGCGGATTGACGCCGGGAAGCGGAATGAAGCTCAGGAACCGGAACACGATCAGCGCACCGATCGTGAACCAGATACGATTCTTGAGCTCGGTCGCTTTCGAGAAGTTGGCGAGACTGAGATTGCTCGCGATATTGTCGGCGCGTGATGCCATGAGAAATGCTTGTGCCCTAACTCGGCGCCGGACCCTCCCGGCTCGGAAAGGCTAGATAGGGTGCGGGAGGCACGATGTCGAACCCCCCGCCCCTATTTTTGCCGTTACTTGGCTTTGGCAGCCTTGTTGGCTTCGCGCCGGGCGGTCTTCTTCTCGTGCTCCGAGGGCTTCGCCTCGGGCAGTTCGACCGAACCGCCGGCCTTCTCGACCGCCTCGATCGCACCCTTGCTGGCGCCGGCGACCTTGAACTGGACCTTGGTCTTCAGTTCACCCTTGCCCAGCAGACGGATGCCGTCCTTGCCGCCGCGCGCGAGGCCAGCGGCGCGGAGCGCCTCGTCGTCGACGACCTTGCCGGCGTCGAGCTTCTTGGCGTCGATGAACTTCTGGACCATGCCGATGTTCACCTCGGCAAAGTCCTTGCCGAACGGGTTGTTGAAGCCGCGCTTCGGCAGGCGCATGTGCAGCGGCATCTGGCCGCCCTCGAAGCCCTTCACGGCGACGCCCGAACGGCTCTTCTGGCCCTTCTGGCCGCGGCCGCCGGTCTTGCCCTTGCCCGAACCGATGCCGCGTCCGACGCGGATGCGGCCCTTGCGGGCACCGGGGTTGTCACGGATGTCTGTCAGTTTCATGGTCTTGCACTCGCTTTCGCTTTGTTCGCGCTGTCGCTCTCTCCCCTTCAGGGGAGAGATACGAAGACTTGTGCCCGCGCATGCGGGTACTAGTCGGAGTTGAGAGGGGATCACGTTGCCCCCTCTCCCAACCCTCTCCCCTTGAGGGGAGAGGGCTTAAGCTCAGTCGACGATCGTCACCAGATGCGGGATCTTGGCGATCGCGCCGCGCACCTCGGGGGTGTCCTGGCGCTCGACGACCTTGTGCATCTTGTCGAGGCCCAGACCGACGAGGATCTTGCGCTGGCTTTCCGGACGGCGGATCGGCGAACCGATCTGCTTGATCTTGATGGTTTTCTTGTCGGCCATCTCGATTACTCCGCCATAGCTGCAGCGTCGGCTTCAGCCTCTGCCGCGCTGGCGCCACCGCGACCGAGAAGGTCGGCGACCTTCTTGCCGCGACGCTGGGCGACCGACTTCGGCGAAGTCTGGTCGGTCAGCGCGTCGAACGTGGCGCGGATCATGTTGTAGGGGTTCGAAGTGCCGACCGACTTGGTCACCACGTCGGCAACGCCCAGGCTCTCGAACACGGCGCGCATCGGACCACCGGCGATGATGCCGGTACCCGGAGGCGCGGTGCGCACGGTGACCTTGCCGGCGCCGAAACGGCCCTTGCCGTCGTGGTGCAGCGTGCGGCCTTCCTTGAGCGGAACGCGGATCATCTTCTTGCGCGCAGCAGCGGTCGCCTTCGAAATCGCCTCCGGCACCTCGCGCGCCTTGCCGTGGCCGAAGCCGACGCGGCCCGAACCGTCGCCGACAACGACCAGCGCCGCAAAGCCGAAGCGCTTGCCGCCCTTCACCGTCTTCGAAACGCGGTTGATGTGGACGAGCTTCTCGATGATGCCGTCGTCTTCTTCCTCGCGGCGGCCACCGCGACGATCGTCACGGCCGCGGCCACGGCCACGGCCGCCACCATCGCGTCCGCCGGCGCCGCCGCCACCACCACGGCCGCCACGGCCGCGCGGCTGCGAAGCGTCGCCGCCCTGGGTCGACTGGTTGTCGGCCGCCTCGGTCGGTGCAGTGGTCGAGGTCGGCGTCGAGCCGGCGTTGTCGACCTTCGGCTCCTCGGCAGTTGCCGGAGCGGCTTCGGTCTCGGCCACAGCTTCGGCCTTGGCCTCGGTCGTTTCCGCCTGGGTCTCTTCGACCTTGGCGTCCTCGACCTTCGGGGTCTCGGTGTTCTCGGTGTTGTTTTCTTCAGCCATCATCAGAACTCCAGCCCGCCTTCGCGGGCGGCGTCGGCCAGCGCCTTGACGCGGCCATGGAACAGGAAGCCACCGCGATCGAAGACGACGGTGGTCACGCCCGCCTTCTTGGCGGCCGCGGCGATGTCCTTGCCGACCTGCTTGGCAGCTTCGACATTGGCGCCCGAGGCCTTCCCGCCCAGCGTCGAGGCGGCGGCAAGCGTCTTGCCCCCGGCATCGTCGATGATCTGGGCGTAGATATGCTTGCCGGTGCGGTGCACCGACAGGCGGGGGCGATCGCCGGCGCGGCTGCGCAGAGCCGTGCGGACACGGCGACGGCGGCGTGCGAACAGGGAAAGCTTGGCCATCTTACTTCTTCTTCCCTTCCTTGCGGAAGATGTACTCGCCGCGGTACTTGATGCCCTTGCCCTTGTAGGGCTCGGGCTTGCGCCAGCGGCGGATCTCGGCGGCGAACTGACCCACGGCCTGCTTGTCGATCCCGCTGATCTCGACCGTGGTCTGATCGGGGGTCTTCACTTCCAGGCCTTCGGGCACGTCAAGGTCGACGTCGTGGCTGTAGCCGAGCTGAAGCTTGAGCTTCTTGCCCTGCGCCTGCGCCCGGTAGCCGACGCCCGAAATCTCGAGCACCTTGGTGTAGCCGTCGGTCACGCCTTCGACCAGGTTGGACACCAGCGTGCGCTGCATGCCCCAGAAGTCGCGCGAACGACGGGTGTCGTTCGCCGGCTTGACGCTGATCTCGTCGCCTTCGAGCTTGTACTCAACGTCGTCGACCAGCCCCAGCGAAAGAGTGCCCTTGGGCCCCTTCACGGTGAGCGTGCCGTTGTCGATCGTGGCGGTGACCCCGCTCGGGATCGCGACCGGTCTCTTGCCGATGCGGCTCATCAGAACACCTCCGCCAGCACTTCGCCACCGACGTTGTGCGACCGGGCTTCCGCATCGGAAAGCACGCCGCGGGGCGTCGAGACGATGGTGATGCCGAGGCCGTTGCGGACGGTCGGAAGTTCCTTGGAACCCGAATAGATCCGGCGGCCGGGCTTGGAGACGCGGGCGACGTGCTTGATCGCAGGTTCGCCCTCGAAGTACTTCAGTTCGATCCGCAGCGCGGGGTGCTTCCCGGTCGAGTCCTCGCTGTAGCCACGGATGTAGCCTTCGCGCTGGAGGACTTCGAGCACGTTTGCACGCAGCTTGGACGCCGGCGAAAGGACGCTGTCCTTCTTCGCCTGCTGCCCGTTGCGGATGCGGGTGAGCATGTCACCCAGGGGATCGGTCATAGCCATCTGTCAGATCCTCACCAGCTCGACTTGGTCAGGCCCGGAATCAGGCCCTTGTTGCCGAGATCGCGCAGTTCGATGCGGTTGAGACCGAACTTGCGGTAGTAGCCGCGCGGGCGGCCGGTGGTGGTGCAGCGGTTGCGCACACGTGTCGGGTTCGCGTTACGCGGGATCTCCGCCATCTTCAGACGCGCGATCAGACGTTCGCCCTCGTCGAGCGACTCGTCGTCCGCGATCGCCTTCAGCTGGGCGTACTTCGCAGCGTACTTCTTCACGAGCTTCTTGCGACGCTCGTTCTTGTTGATGGAACTCAGTTTCGCCATTGGACTTAAGCTCTCTTTGCTTTCCTAGCGTTCAGGGGGCCGCTCACGCGGCCTCCTTCTCTTCGGCGTCCTGCTCTGCAGGGAACGGGAAGCCGAACAGACGCAGCAGTTCGCGGGCTTCCTCGTCGGTCTTCGCCGTCGTGGTCACGATGATGTCCATTCCCCGGACCTTCTCGATCCTGTCGTACGAGATCTCCGGGAAAATGATCTGCTCCTTCAGGCCCATCGCGTAGTTGCCGTGCCCGTCGAAGCTCTTCGGGTTCAATCCGCGGAAGTCGCGGATGCGCGGCATGGCTACGGTCACGAGACGGTCGAGGAACTCGTACATGCGTTCGCGGCGCAAGGTCACCTTGCAGCCGATCGGCATGCCTTCACGCAGCTTGAACTGCGCGATCGACTTCTTGGCCTTGGTGATCACCGGCTTCTGGCCGGCAATCAGGGCCATTTCCTCGGCCGCGGTCTGGACCTTCTTCTTGTCCTGGCTCGCCTCGCCCACGCCCATGTTGAGCGTGATCTTCTCCAGGCGCGGGACCTCGAGCCGGTTCTTGTAACCGAACTTCTCGGTCATCGCCGCGACGATCTGGTCGTCGTAGCGGGTCTTCATGCGAGGGGTGTAGTTGTCAGCCATCGATGGTCTCCCCGGACTTGACGGCAACGCGGACCTTCTTCCCGTCGCGCTCCTCGAAGCGGACGCGGGTCGGCTTGCCGTCCTTGGGATCAGCCACGGCAACCTTCGAGATCGGCATTGGCGCTTCGAAACGGTCGATGCCACCCTGCGGGTTGGCCTGGCTCGGCTTGCGGTGACGGGCAGCGACGTTCACGCCCTCGACGACGATCTTGCCATCCTTCGGCATGACCTTCTGGACGGTGCCGGTGCGGCCCTTGTCCTTGCCCGAGAGCACGACGACGCTGTCGCCCTTCTTGATCTTCGCGGCGGCCATTACAACACCTCCGGAGCGAGCGAGATGATCTTCATGAACCCGCGCCCGCGCAGCTCGCGGACGACGGGGCCGAAGATACGCGTGCCGATCGGTTCCTCGTTCTTGTTGACGAGGACCGCGGCATTCGAATCGAAGCGGATCACGCTGCCGTCGGGACGGCGCACGTCCTTCTTGGTGCGA
The DNA here is from genome assembly GCF_057657235.1 of Pelagerythrobacter sp. Soil_C_18. Lineage (NCBI taxonomy): Bacteria > Pseudomonadati > Pseudomonadota > Alphaproteobacteria > Sphingomonadales > Erythrobacteraceae > Pelagerythrobacter > Pelagerythrobacter sp. Soil_C_18. Next base: position 42,021 of record NZ_JBDGIU010000008.1, on the reverse strand, counting down.
ACGATCACCGCACGGTGAACGTCGCCCTTCTTCACGCGGGCACGCGGCTGCGCTTCCTTCACGGAAACGACGATCACGTCGCCGACGCTCGCGGTGCGGCGCTTCGACCCGCCCAGCACCTTGATGCACTGGACGCGCTTCGCGCCGCTGTTGTCCGCGACGTCTAGGTTCGATTGCATCTGAATCATCGATGCGGTTCCTTCTTACCTGGCTTGCCGGAACCCGTCCGGCAGTTCCAAAAACGCCTGTCCTCGTCAAAGCCGAGGATCGGTTGAAATCACTTGTCTGCGACTAGGCCTCGAGATCGGCCTCGATCGCCTGGACGCCGCCCGCGATGACGCGGTCGATCACCTTCCACGTCTTGGTCTTGGAGATCGGTCTAGTCTCCTCGATCCGGACGGTGTCGCCCAGCTTGTATTCGTTGGTCTCGTCGTGCGCGTGGTACTTCTTCGAACGGCGGATGATCTTCCCGTAAAGCGGGTGCTTCACCTTTCGCTCGACCAGCACGGTGACGGTCTTGTCGGTCTTGTCGGAGGTGACAGTCCCGATCAGGATACGCTTCGGCATTGTCTAGCTCCTCAAGCCTTGGCTGCCGCGGCGGCGGCGCGCTCGTTCTGCAGAGTCTTGATCTGCGCGATCGAGCGGCGAACCTGGCGGATCCGCGCCGGGGCTTCCAACTGGTTGGTCGCCGCCTGGAAGCGGAGGTTGAACTGCTCGCGCTTGAGCTCGGTGAGCTGCGCGTCGAGCTGGTCGTCGGACTTCGTGCGGAGGTCTTCAATCTTCGTCATGATCAACCCTCCAGGTGCGAGGTGTCGCCGAGACGGGCGACGACCTTGGTCTTGATCGGCAGCTTCATCGCCGCGCGCTCGAACGCTTCGGCGGCGAGCGGACCGGCAACACCGTCGAGCTCGAACAGGATCCGGCCCGGCTTCACGCGGGCGGCCCAGTATTCGACCGAACCCTTGCCCTTGCCCTGACGGACCTCGGCAGGCTTCTTCGACACCGGCACGTCGGGGAACACGCGGATCCACAGGCGCCCCTGGCGCTTGATGTGGCGCGTGATCGCACGGCGTGCGGCCTCGATCTGGCGGGCGGTGATCCGCTCCGGCTCCAGGGCCTTGAGGCCGTACGAGCCGAAGTTCAGCGCGGTGCCACCCTTGGCGTCGCCCTTGATCCGGCCCTTGAAGGCCTTGCGGAACTTGGTTTTCTTCGGTTGCAGCATTGCTCTTACCTAATCTCAGCGAGCCGGACGGACGCCGGAGGTCTGCGATTCCATCATCAGGCGGTCCTGCGCCGTCGGATCGTGGCCGAGGATCTCGCCCTTGAAGACCCACACCTTGATGCCGATGATGCCGTAGGCGGTCAGCGCCTCGGCTTCGGCATAGTCGATGTTCGCGCGCAGCGTATGCAGCGGCACGCGGCCTTCGCGGTACTGTTCGACACGCGCGATTTCCGCACCGCCGAGACGGCCGCCGCAGACGATCTTGATGCCTTCGGCACCCAGACGCATGGCGGACTGCATCGCGCGCTTCATCGCCCGGCGGAACGCCACGCGGCGGATAAGCTGGTCGGCGATACCCTGCGCGACGAGCTTGGCATCGACTTCCGGCTTGCGGATCTCGACGATGTTCAGCTTCACCTCGCTCGCCGTCATGGACGAAAGCCTGGAACGCAGCTTCTCGATGTCGGCGCCCTTCTTGCCGATGATGACGCCCGGCCGCGCGGCATAGATCGAAACCCGGCACAGCTTGGCCGGACGCTCGATCACCACCTTCGAGATCGCCGCCTGGGGCAGGCTCTCGATGATGTGCTTGCGGATCTCGATGTCTTCCTTGAGCAGCCGCGCATAGTCGCGCCCTTCGGCGTACCAGCGGCTGTCCCAGGTGCGGTTGATCTGCAGGCGCAGACCGATCGGATTGCTCTTCTGGCCCATCTTACGCCTCTTCCTGCTCGCGAACCACGATGCGCAGCCGGCTGAACGGCTTGAGGATGCGGGTGCTCTTGCCGCGTCCGCGCGTGTGGAAACGCTTCATGGTGATCGACTTGCCGACGGAAGCTTCCGCAACCACCAGCGCGTCGACATCCAGGTCGTGGTTGTTCTCCGCATTGGCGATCGCCGAGGCGAGCACCTTCTGCGCATCGCGCGCCATGCCCTTCTTCGAGAAGGCGAGAATGCTCATCGCATCCTCGGCCTTCTTGCCACGGATCAACTCGGCAACGAGGTTCAGCTTCTGCGCCGAACCACGGATCGTGGTGCCGACGGCCAGAGCCTCGTTCTCCGCGACGCGGCGGGGAGCTTTCTGCTTGCCCATTAGCGCTTACCCTTCTTGTCGGACGCGTGACCCGGGAAGTTGCGCGTGGGCGCGAATTCACCGAGCTTGTGACCGACCATGTCTTCCGAAACGGAGACCGGGATGAACTTTTGGCCATTGTAGACGCTGAACGTCAGGCCGACGAACTGCGGCAGGATCGTGCTGCGACGCGACCAGGTCTTGATCGGCGCACGGCCACCCGCTTCCTGTGCGTCTTCAGCCTTCTTGAGAAGGCTGAGCTCGACGAACGGACCTTTCCAGACGGAACGAGCCATGTCCGATTACCTCTTCTTCTTGGCGTGGCGCGAACGGATGATCATCTTGTCCGTCGCCTTGTTCTTGCGGGTCCGGGCGCCCTTGGTCGGCTTGCCCCACGGAGTGACCGGATGGCGGCCACCCGACGTGCGGCCTTCACCACCGCCATGCGGGTGGTCGACCGGGTTCTTGGCGACGCCGCGGGTGAGCGGCTTGATGCCCATCCAGCGGCGGCGGCCGGCCTTGCCCAGGTTCTGGTTCTGGTTGTCGGGGTTCGACACCGCGCCAACCGTACCCATGCAATCCGCCCGCACGTAGCGCTGCTCGCCCGAGTTGAGGCGCACCATCACCATGCCGCGGTCGCGGCCGACGAGCTGGACGTAGGCGCCGGCCGAACGGGCGATCTGGCCGCCCTTGCCCGGCTTCATCTCGATGTTGTGGCAGATCGTGCCGACCGGCATCTGGCCGAGCAGCATCGCGTTGCCGGGCTTGGTGTCGGTCCGCTCGCCGGCGATGATCTTGTCGCCCACGGCCAGGCGCTGCGGCGCCAGGATGTAGGCCAGCTCGTCGTCGGCGTACTTGATCAGCGCGATGAAGGCGGTGCGGTTGGGATCGTACTCGATCCGCTCCACGGTGCCTTCGACGTCCCACTTACGACGCTTGAAGTCGATATAGCGGTACTTCTGCTTGTGACCGCCGCCCATGCCGCGCGAGGTGACATGACCCTTGTTGTTACGGCCGCCCGTCTTGCGCTTGCCTTCCGTCAACGACTTGACCGGCTTGCCCTTGTACAGGCCGGACTTGTCGACGAGAATCAGGCCGCGGCGCGCGGGGCTCGTCGGTTTGTAGTTCTTGAGTGCCATCTTACGATCCTATGTCCCTGGCCTCAGATGCCGCCGGTGACGTCGATCGAGTCACCTTCCGCCAGCGTAACCACCGCCTTCTTGAGGTCGCTGCGCTTGTAGGGCTTGCCCTTCCAGCGCTTCGTCTTGCCCTTCACGACAATGGTGTTCACGCCCTTCACCTTCACATCGAACAGCGCTTCGACCGCTTCCTTGATCTGCGGCTTGGTCGCATCGTTCGCCACCTTGAAGACGACACCGTTCTGCTCCGAGAGCAGAGTCGACTTCTCGGTGATGTGGGGGCTGAGGATCACGTCGTAGTGACGCGCATCGATTTCCTGCTTCTTAGCCATTGAAGCGCGCCTCCAGCTTTTCGACCGCGTCCTTGGTGAGGACGAGCATGTCGTGCTTCAGGATGTCGTAGACGTTGGCGCCGATCGCGGGGAGCACGTTGACCCCCTTGAGGTTGCCGGCGGCCTTCTTGAAGCCTTCGTTCACGGCCTCACCGTCGATCACCAGCACCTTGCCGTTCCAACCGTTCTTGCCGATCGCTTCGGCGACGGCCTTGGTCTTGGCGTCCTTGAGATCGAGGCTGTCGACGACCACCAGGCCGTCCTTCGCCTTGCTCGAAAGCGCCATCTTGAGGCCGAGCGCACGGATCTTCTTGTTCAGCGAGACGTCGAAGTCGCGCAGCCTGGCGCCGTGCGCCTTACCGCCGCCGATGAAGATCGGAGCCGCACGATCGCCGTGACGAGCCGTACCGCCGCCCTTCTGGCGACCGAACTTCTTGCCGGTGCGCGCGACGTCGGACCGCTCGCGAGTCGGGCGGGCAGTGCCGCGCCGGTTCTCGAGCTGCCAGGTGACGACCCGGTGCAGGATGTCGGCGCGCGGCTCGACGCCGAACACGGCGTCATTGAGCTCGATGTCGCCCGACGCGCCCGAAACCTTGGTGCCGTCGAGTTTCTGGACCTTGACCTTCACGATCAGGACTCCTTGCTCTCGCCGTCGGCAGTGCCTTCGGCCTTGTTCTCTTCGCCGGTCGCGGGAGTGACATCGTCACCGGCCCCAGCCTGCTGCTCTTCGGCGAGCTTCGCCTGCTGTTCGGCGTCGACCTGCTGGTGCACTTCGTGCTCGGCAGCGCTCTCGACCAGACCCGGTGCGGCTTCCTCGTGCTCCGGAGCAGCGCTCTTCTTCTCAAGGATCGCGCCGGGGAACGGCACGCCTTCGGGAACCGGCAGCTTCACCGCGTCACGAACCAGCAGCCAGGCGTTCTTCGCGCCCGGGACCGAGCCCTTGACGAACAGAAGGCCGCGGTCGGCGTCGGTGCGTACGATCTCGAGGTTCTGCTGCGTGCGCTGGCGGTCGCCCATGTGGCCGGCCATCTTCTTGTTCTTGAAGACGCGGCCCGGATCCTGGCGGTTACCCGTCGAACCATGCGAACGGTGGCTGAGCGAAACGCCGTGCGTCGCGCGCAGACCGCCGAAGCCCCAGCGCTTCATCGCACCGGCAAAGCCCTTGCCCTGCGTGTGGCCGGTGATGTCGACCTTCTGCCCGGCGACGAAGTGCTCGGCACTGATCGTCGAACCGACCGGCATCAGGCCTTCCTCGTTCTCGACGCGGAACTCGGCGACTTTCATCTTCAGCCCGACTTCCGCCTTGGCGAAGGCTTCGCGCTGCGGTTTGTTCACGTTCTTCTGCTTGGCTTCGCCCGAACCGACCTGGAGCGCGAAATAGCCATCGCGATCGGCGGTGCGGTGCGAAACGACCTGGCAGTCTTCCAGTGCGAGAACGGTCACGGGCACGTGCCGGCCATCCTCCTGGAACAGGCGGGTCATCCCGACTTTCTTTGCGATAACGCCGGTGCGCATCGTAAGACTCCTAAAACAGAGGCACCCCCGGCCCATCCGAAGGTGCGTGACAGCCCTGGTTGTGATGCGTCGCCCCGTCCGGGCTGAGTGCCTTCCGAAGAAGGCGAGACGGGGGACGCAGACCCGGCAGCGTGCCGGCGGTATCCCGATGTCGTCGAGAGTCCCCGCGAAGGCGGGGACCTCAGGCCGCTAACGCGACCGCGATATCAGCCCAATCGTTTAAAGTCCGATCAGGAGGACTGAGACCCCCGCCTGCGCGGGGCTGCACTCGCATAAACCTTCGGTTTAAGCGAGCTTGATTTCCACGTTCACGCCCGCGGCGAGATCGAGCTTCATCAGCGCATCGACCGTCTGGGCGTTGGGCTGCACGATGTCGAGCAGCCGCTTGTAGGTGCGCACCTCGAACTGCTCGCGCGACTTCTTGTCGATGTGCGGGCCGCGGTTCACGGTGAACTTTTCGATACGCGTCGGCATGGGAATGGGGCCACGAATGAGAGCACCCGTACGACGCGCTGTATCTGCGATTTCACCAGTCGCCTGGTCGAGAACGCGGTGGTCGAACGCCTTGAGGCGAATGCGGATGTTCTGAGCTTCCATTACCTATACCGATGCGAAAGAGCCAAGGAGCGTTCCGCTCCCCAAAAAAGAAAGGCCAGCCCCGCCTCCCGGGAAACCCGGTCAGGGGCGGCCCCCTTCGAAAAATCTGACCGGCGGAGGAACGAATCCCCCGCCGGTCGCGCGCCTATATTACTTCGTGATCTTGCTGACAACCCCCGAACCGACGGTGCGGCCGCCTTCACGGATGGCGAAGCGAAGACCTTCGTCCATCGCGATCGGCGCGATCAGCTTGACGCCGATCGTCACGTTGTCGCCCGGCATGACCATCTCGGTGCCCTCGGGGAGGATCACTTCGCCGGTCACGTCGGTCGTGCGGAAGTAGAACTGCGGGCGGTAGTTGGCGAAGAACGGCGTGTGACGGCCGCCTTCGTCCTTCGACAGCACGTAGACTTCGGCGCTGAACTCGGTGTGCGGCGTGACCGAACCCGGCTTGGCCAGAACCTGGCCACGCTCGACGTCGTCACGGCCGACGCCGCGGATCAGGGCGCCGATGTTGTCGCCGGCTTCACCGCGATCGAGCAACTTGCGGAACATCTCGACGCCGGTGACGGTCGTCTTCGACGTATCCTTGATGCCGACGATCTCGACTTCGTCGCCGACATTCACAATGCCGGTCTCGACGCGGCCGGTGACGACGGTGCCGCGGCCCGAGATCGAGAACACGTCCTCGATCGGCATCAGGAACGGCTTGTCGATCGGACGGTCGGGCTGCGGGATGTGGTTGTCGACGGCTTCCATCAGTTCCTTGATGGAGTTCTCGCCGATTTCCGGGTCGCGGCCTTCGAGCGCGGCCAGAGCCGAACCCTTGACGATCGGAATGTTGTCGCCGTCGAAGTCGTACGAGCTCAGGAGCTCACGCACTTCCAGCTCGACGAGCTCGAGGATTTCCTCGTCGTCGACCTGGTCGACCTTGTTCATGTACACGACGAGCGCCGGCACGCCGACCTGACGGGCGAGCAGGATGTGCTCGCGGGTCTGCGGCATCGGGCCGTCGGCAGCGTTCACGACCAGGATCGCGCCGTCCATCTGCGCGGCACCGGTGATCATGTTCTTCACGTAGTCGGCGTGGCCCGGGCAATCGACGTGTGCGTAGTGGCGCGCATCGGTCTCATACTCGACGTGTGCGGTCGAGATGGTGATGCCGCGCTCGCGCTCTTCCGGAGCCTTGTCGATGTTCGCGAAATCGACCGCAGCGCCCTGCACCTTGGTGATCGCCGCCGTCAGCGTGGTCTTGCCGTGGTCGACGTGGCCGATGGTGCCGATGTTGCAGTGCGGCTTAGTGCGCTCGAATTTTTCCTTAGCCATGTGCTTGTAACCTCTGTCTGTCAGATTGAATTTCACCAAGTCGCGGGCGGCACCGGGTGAATCAGGCGCCGCCCCTAGACGCTTGCCTTGCCTTAGGCAAGCTTCTCCTTGACCTCCTGCGCGACGTTCGCCGGCACCTCGTCGTAGTGCGAGAACTGCATCGAGTAGTTCGCGCGTCCCTGCGTGAAGGAGCGCAGCTCGTTCACGTAGCCGAACATGTTGGCGAGCGGCACGAAGGCGTCGACCACCTGGGCGTTGCCGCGGCTGTCGGTGCCCTGGATCTGGCCGCGACGGCTGTTGAGGTCGCCGATCACGTCGCCCATGTACTCTTCCGGCGTCACGACCTCGACCTTCATGATCGGCTCGAGCAGCTTGATGCCGGCCTTCTGGGCCGCTTCGCGCATCGCGCCGCGACCGGTGATCTCGAACGCCACCGTGCTCGAGTCGACGTCGTGGTACTTGCCGTCGATCAGCTCGATGGTGAAGTCGATGATCGGGAAGCCGACCAGATAGCCGCTCTCGGCCTGCTCGCGCATGCCCTTCTCGACCGACGGGATATATTCGCGCGGAATATTGCCGCCCTTGATCTGGTCGTCGAAGATGATGCCCTGGCCGCGTTCCCCGGGGATCACGCGAACCTTGGCTTCACCGAACTGGCCCGAACCACCCGACTGCTTCTTGTGGGTGTAGGTGACCTCGACCTCGCGAGCCAGCGACTCGCGATAGGCCACCTGCGGCGCGCCGACGTTGGCCTCGACCTTGAACTCACGCTTCATGCGGTCGACCAGGATGTCGAGGTGAAGCTCGCCCATGCCCTTGATGATCGTCTGGCCCGACTCGTGGTCGGTCGAAACGCGGAACGAGGGGTCCTCGGCGGCCAGGCGGTTGAGGGCGACGCCCATCTTCTCCTGGTCGGCCTTGGTCTTCGGCTCCACCGACAGCTCGATCACGGGCTCGGGGAACTCCATCCGCTCGAGGATGATCGGCTTGGCCGGATCGCACAGCGTGTCGCCGGTGGTGGTCTCCTTGAGACCGGCGATGGCGACGATGTCGCCCGCGAACGCTTCCTCGATGTCCTCGCGGTTGTTGGAATGCATCAGCAGCATGCGGCCGATCTTTTCCTTCTTCTCCTTGACCGAGTTCAGGACCTGGCCCTTGGCGAGCCGGCCCGAATAGATGCGGGTGAAAGTGAGCGAGCCGACGAACGGATCGTTCATGATCTTGAACGCCAGCGCGCTGAACGGCGCCTCGTCGGACGAAGGACGGGTATCCTCCTCATCGCTGTCCGGCTTGACGCCCTTGATCGCCGGCACGTCCACCGGGCTCGGCAGATAGTCGACGACCGCGTCGAGCAGGGGCTGGACGCCCTTGTTCTTGAACGAGGAGCCGCACATCACCGGCACGAACTTGTGGTTCAGCGTGCCCTTGCGGATCAGCCGCTTCAGCGTGGGCGCGTCGGGAAGATTGCCTTCGAGATAGGCTTCCATCACGTCGTCGTCCTGCTCGACGGCGAGCTCGATCAGCTTCTCGCGGTACTCGGCGGCCTTGTCGGCGAGGTCCGCGGGGATCTCGGTGTAGTCGAACTTCGCGCCCAGGCTCTCGTCGTGCCAGATGATCGCGCGGTTGTTGACAAGGTCGACCAGGCCCTTGAAGTCGCCTTCGGCGCCGATCGGGAGATAGAGCACGGCCGGCACCGCGCCGAGACGGTCGATGATCGTCTGGACGCAGTAGTAGAAGTCGGCGCCCGTGCGGTCGAGCTTGTTCACGTAGCACATGCGGGGCACGCCGTACTTCTCGGCCTGGCGCCACACGGTCTCGGACTGGGGTTCCACGCCGGCAACGCCGTCAAAGGCGGCGACCGCGCCGTCGAGCACGCGCAGCGAACGCTCGACTTCGATGGTGAAGTCCACGTGGCCCGGGGTGTCGATGATGTTCAGGCGGTGCTCTTCGCCCTCGCCGTCCTCGGCCTTCCAGAAGGTCGTGGTCGCGGCCGAGGTGATGGTGATCCCGCGCTCCTGCTCCTGCTCCATCCAGTCCATCGTCGCGGCGCCGTCGTGCACTTCGCCGATCTTGTAGGACTTGCCGGTGTAATAGAGGATGCGCTCGGTCGTGGTGGTCTTGCCGGCGTCGATGTGCGCCATGATGCCGAAGTTGCGATAGCGCTCGATAGGATGGCTGCGGGCCATGGGAAATTCCTCGGGTTCGTTAGGAGCGGCGGAGAAGCGCGCCCCATATAGTTAACTCTGTGACCGGTTGAAGACGCCTCGCGGGAAGCGGGCCGGCCCGCGGCTCACGCCGGCCAGGCCCGCTTCTCGGCGACGAGCGATCCTCGCCAGTCCCCGCCTTACCAGCGGTAGTGCGAGAACGCGCGGTTGGCGTCGGCCATGCGGTGCGTGTCTTCCCGCTTCTTGACCGCGTTGCCCCGGTTGTTCGCCGCGTCGAGCAGCTCGCCCGACAGGCGCGCCGCCATGGTCGTTTCCGCACGCCCGCGGGCGGCGGTGATCAGCCAGCGGATCGCCAGCGCCTGGGCGCGCTCGGGGCGAACCTCGACCGGCACCTGGTAGGTCGCACCACCGACGCGGCGGCTGCGGACCTCGACCTGCGGCGCGACGTTGTTCAGCGCGTCGTGGAACAGCGCGATCGGATCGGCCTTGGCCTTCGTCTCGACGGTGTCGAGCGCGCCATAGACGATACGCTCGGCGACGGATTTCTTTCCGTCGAGCATGAGGTTGTTCATGAACTTGGACAGCACCTGATCTCCGAACTTCGGATCAGGCAGGATCTCCCGCTTCTCGGGACGACGACGACGACTCATTGGTCAAATTCCTTCTCTAGCCGTGAGTCCCCGCGAAGGCGGGGACCTCGGGAGGCCGGCGGGACGTCGGTTGAACGACCAGGCGGCCTGAGACCCCCGCCTTCGCGGGGGATCATGAAAGCCTTACTTGGGCCGCTTCGCGCCGTACTTCGAACGGCTCTGCTTGCGGTCCTTCACGCCCTGCGTGTCGAGCACGCCGCGCAGCACGTGGTAGCGCACGCCCGGAAGGTCACGCACGCGGCCGCCGCGGATCAGCACCACGGAGTGCTCCTGCAGGTTGTGCCCCTCGCCGGGGATGTAGGAGATGACTTCGCGCTGGTTGGTCAGGCGGACCTTGGCCACCTTGCGCAGAGCGGAGTTCGGCTTCTTCGGCGTCGTGGTGTAGACGCGGGTGCAGACACCGCGCTTCTGCGGGTTCTGCTCCATCGCAGGGACCTTGCTCTTGGCCTTCTGCGGAACGCGGCCCAGGCGGACCAGCTGGTTGATCGTCGGCATTGAGTTCTCTCTTCACCGTGTGGAGGTGACACTGGGGCCAGGGTGGAGAGAATTTGGCTGCCCTGAGTCCCCGCGAAGGCGGGGACCTCGCGCCGCCGGCGCACTGCCTGCGGCCTGAGGCTCCCGCCTTCGCGGGAGCTCGGTAGCGAGCCCGAAACACTCCACCCGGGTCACGGACACCGGGTTACTTTGACGGCTGCCCCGAAGCACCCCACAAGGATCGCTTCAATAGAAAAGAGCCTCCAGCGCTCAGCGCCAAGGCCCCCGGGACATGACCGGCAATGTTCAGCTCTATCTGACCGACGCGGAGCGCACCCCGGTTCGGATGAGCGCGCCCTTAGGGGGATTCGGGCTGACGGTCAAGAACCGGCGCATCGCTGCCCTTTCGGCGTCGGATCGCTGCGTCCTGGTCGCCGCACCATTACACCATACCGTCATCCCAGCGAAAGCTGGGATCGCGCGCCGCGAAGTCCGACTGTGCCGACAGCGATCCCAGCTTTCGCTGGGATGACGAATGACAGTGAGGCAGCGCCGGAGGATCGCAAAAGAAGCCTCTTGCCTCACCTCCCACAATTCTATATTTCGACATTTATCGAATCATCAAAGGCACCCCATGGAAGCCACCGACACCATACGCGCCCTGTCCGCTCTCGCTCAGGAGCACCGCCTCGCCGCGTTTCGCCTGCTGGTGCAGGCGGGCGAGGAGGGAATGGCAGCGGGCGCGCTCGCCGACAGTCTCGACGTTCCGCCTTCTTCGATGAGCTTCCACCTCGCCCAGCTCGCCAATGCCGGCCTCGTGACCCAGCGGCGCGAGAGCCGTTCGATCATCTATTCGGCCGATTATGCCGCGATGAATGCACTGATGAGCTACCTGACCGAGAATTGCTGCGGCGGCCTTCCCTGCGCCGACGGCAGCTCGGCCTGCCCTCCCCAAGAAGCGAAAAGGACCGCGTGATGAAGCGTTTCCATGTTCATGTCGGCGTGACCGACCTCGACCGATCGATCGCCTTCTACAACGAGCTGTTCGGCGCCGAGCCGGCGGTGGTGAAGAGCGACTACGCCAAATGGATGCTCGAGGACCCGCGGATCAACTTCGCCGTCTCGCTGCGCGAAGGCGCATCGAAGGGCGTGGAGCATGTCGGGCTGCAGGTGGAAAACGGCGACGAGCTCGCCGAAGTCTATGCCCGCCTCAAGGCTGCCGACCGGCCCGTGCTGGAGGAAGGCGCCACGACCTGCTGCTATGCGAAGTCGGAGAAGAGCTGGATCGCCGATCCCGATGGCGTGGTGTGGGAAGCCTTCCTGACCGACGGCGAAAGCACGACTTACGGCGGCAACCCCGATCTTGCGCAGCTCGCCTCCCCGAATGCGGCTTCGGATGCCTGCTGCGTGCCCAAGGCGGCAGACGTCTCGGCTCCTGCCGTATCCTGCTGCTGAGACCCGCGATGCCGACCCAACCCCTGAACGTGCTGTTCCTCTGCACCGGCAATTCCGCGCGCTCGATCCTCGCCGAGGCGATCCTCAACCGCGACGGAGGCGGCCGGTTCCGCGCCGTCAGCGCCGGCAGCAATCCGGCCGGAACGGTCAATCCCTGGGCCATCCATACGCTCGACACGATGGGCTATCCGGCCGATGGATACCGCTCGAAAAGCTGGAACGAGTTCGCGCAAGGTCCGCACTTCGATCTGATCTTCACGGTCTGCGACAGCGCGGCGGCGGAAACCTGCCCCGTCTGGCCGGGCCGGCCGGTCAGCGCGCACTGGGGCATTCCCGATCCTGCGGCAGTCGACGGGAGCGATGCGGAGAAAGCCGCGGCTTTCCTCGATGCGTTCCGCATGCTCAAGCGGCGGATCGACCTGATGCTCGCCCTGCCCGCCGACAGCCTCGAGGATGTCGCGCTGCGCGAACGGCTGCACGCGATCGGGCAGGAGGCGGACGGACGATGAACGCATCCGCCGCCACTCCTGCCGCGCCCATCGACACCCGCGCCGCGGGTCTGGGCCTGTTCGAGAAATGGCTCTCGCTGTGGGTCGCCGGCGCGATCCTTTGCGGCCTTGCGCTCGGCAGTCTCGCGCCGGACGTCTTCGGTGCGCTCGCCGCGGTGGAATATGCCTCGGTCAATCTCGTGGTCGCGGTCCTGATCTGGGCGATGATCTTCCCAATGATGGTGGCGGTCGATTTCTCGGCCGTGCGCCGGGTCGGCGACAAGCCCAGGGGCCTCATCATCACGCTGGTGGTGAACTGGCTCGTCAAGCCCTTCACCATGGCCGCGCTCGGCGTGCTGTTCTTCGAAGTCGCCTTCGCCGATCTGATCGCGCCGGCCGACGCGAGGGAATACATCGCGGGGCTGATCCTGCTTGGCGCCGCGCCCTGCACCGCCATGGTGTTCGTCTGGTCGCAGCTTACCAAAGGCGATCCGGCCTACACGCTGGTGCAGGTGGCGGTGAACGATCTGGTGATGATCGTCGCCTTCGCGCCGATCGTCGCCCTGCTGCTCGGGGTCGCCGACATCGCCGTGCCGTGGGAGACGCTGCTTCTCTCGGTCGCGCTCTACGTCGTCGTACCGCTCGTGGCGGGCGCATTCGTCCGCCGCCGGCTCCTCGCCGCGCACCACGGCGATCCGGGCGCGGTGGATCGCTTCACCGGCCGGCTCAAGCCGCTCTCGATCCTCGGGCTGCTCGTGACCGTGGTGCTGCTGTTCGGTTTCCAGGCCGAAACCATCCTCGCGCGGCCACTCCTCGTCGCGCTGATCGCCGTGCCGATCGTGATCCAGAGCTACGGCATCTTCCTCATCGCCTATGGCGCGGCGAAAGCCTGGCGCGTGCCGCACGCGATCGCCGCGCCCTGCGCGCTGATCGGCACCTCGAACTTCTTCGAGCTCGCCGTGGCGGTCGCGATCGGAATGTTCGGGCTCGGCAGCGGTGCGGCCCTGGCGACGGTGGTAGGCGTGCTGGTGGAAGTGCCGGTGATGCTCTCGCTGGTCGCGCTCGCCAACCGGACCCGCGGCGCGTTCCCGGACGGCTGATCCGGGGCCGGTCGACTTAAGGGCCGGTCGACGCTCGCTCACAAACCATTTTCCTACACGCCGAAAATTTGCAATCTGCTTGCGGGCTATGTCCGACCGAGTCGCCTGCCCCTTCGTGTCTTCGCGTCCTTGCGTGAACCCAATCAGCGCTGATGGAGCCGCATGCGGCGCCGTGGCAGGCCCTGGCCTGCCGGGGGTCGTTCGCTTCCACCCGCAAGCCCCGGGCGGAGCGTCGCGGCGCGCTACCGGCTGCACGGCACACCGGGACGCAGGGGCTCGCAGCCATGCCGCAAGGTTACACATGACACGCAAGGTGACACTTGCCCCGGGGACCGTGTCACTCGTGTCAACACCCCCTTCCTGCCCGAGGCCCTTGCGGCGTCCGGCGAACGGGAACCCGCCCCACCGTGTCGACCGTTGGTCCCGTGAGGAGACGAGCGATGAGCGAACCCGAACGGGACGAGGCGATCCATATCGATGCGCAGGATGCGCGCGGGGCGGAGATCATCCTGCGCAAGCGGCGCAACCGGCTGATCTTCATCGCGGGGCTCGCGGGGTTCGTCGTGCTGGCGATCCTCGTGCGGCTGCTGGGCTGAGGATGGCCGGTTCCGTGGGGGACGAGGGCGCGGCGCTCTACCTGCTGTGGATCGATCCGGCGGTGGAGGCGCCCGGCGGGCTCGACCTCCACGGCGACGGGCATCCGCTGGCCGATGCGCTGTGGCTCGTCCGCAGCGGGCTGTCCCGCTCCCGGCTCTATCACCGGATCAAGTGGCAGCTGCCCGATGGTGCCGCGCTGCTCGTCGCGCCGCTCGCCGACACGCGCGACGGTTGGCCCAAGTTCAAGGGGATGGATGCAGGCGCGCTGGCCTGGCTGCGCGGCGGCTAACCGGAGGTGAGGAAGGCGACCAGCGTCTTGACCTTCTTCTGCCGCCATTGGGGCAGCGGGGCGACGAGCCAGTAGGCGCGGCGGCCTTCGTCCGGGCCTTCCAGCACGGTGAGGCGGCCGTCCTCCAGCGCGTCCTCCACCAGCAGGTAGGGGAGCACGGCCTTGCCCAGCCCGGCGATCGCGCTCGACAGGGCCTGGCCGGCGTTGCCGACCTCGACCGTCGGCTCGGCGCCTTCGGGCAGCGGCGCGCCCGGCCAGTCGATCCAGGCGTCGAGCACGTCCTCCGGCGCGTCCTTGGCGGCGACGACCACGCGGCGCGCGGGCGCAAGCTCGACGCCCTCCAGCTCGCCCGGCCCGTCGACCAGGCGCACGGCGAAGTCGAGGTTCGTCTCGGTGAAGTCGGCATGCTCGTCCGCCACGAAGCGGAAGCGGATGCCGGGGTTGGCCTCGCGGAAGGCGGCGAGGCGCGGGGCGAGCCACTGGGCGTAGAATTCGCGCGGGGCGGCGATCGTGTAGCGGTCGCTCGCCTGCCCGGCCTGCATCGACTGGACCGATTCCTCGAACCTCAGGAAGCCTTCGCGCAGCGCGTCGAGCCCGGCGAGGCCTTCCTCGGTCAGCTCCAGCCCCTTGGACGTACGGCGGAACAGCACGGTGCCGAGGTGATCCTCGAGCGCGCGTATCTGCTGGCCGACGGCGGCCGGCGTCACCGCCAGCTCGTCCGCGGCGCGGGTGAAGGAGAGGTGCCGCGCGGCGGCGTCGTAAACGCGCAGGGCGTTCAGGGGCAGGTGCGTGCGCTTCATCGTCCGGTGCGGATAGCGGCAAGCCGCCTCCGCCGCAATCGGGGCCGCAATCGCGCGCCGTGTCACACGAGCGTAACACGCGGCTTGCAAGTGGGCCTGCGAGGGCTTGGCACTTCCATGGATGTACTCACGCAGGGCGCGGCCGAGCGGGCCGAGGGCGGCAGCGCGGCGCCGGCCGAGCGGTACGTAAACCGCGAACTATCCTGGCTTTCGTTCAACCGGCGGGTGCTGGCGGAGGCGGAGAACGACCGCTACCCGCTGCTCGAACGGCTGCGCTTCCTGTCAATCTCGGCCAGCAACCTCGACGAGTTCACGATGATCCGAATCGCCGGGCTCGAGGGGCAGGCGACTCGGGGGATCGAGACCACCGCGATCGACGGGCTGGACCCGCGGCAGCAGCTTGCGGCGATCCGCGAACAGGTGCTCGTGCTCGAGGATCGGCAGCAGCGCACGCTGGAAGCGCTGCGCGGATTGCTCGCTGCGCAGGACATCCTGATCGCTGAAATCGACGAACTCGACGAGCAACAGAGCGGCTGGCTGGAGAACTATTTCACCACCGATATCCTGCCGCTGATCACACCGCAGGCGATCGATCCGTCGCATCCGTTCCCGTTTGTCGCCAATCTCGGGATGGGCGTGCTCTTCCGCCTCAAGCGCGGCAAGCGTCAGCCCGACCTGGTCGAGATGGTCGTCATCCCCACCGGCGCGCCGCGCTTTGTCCGCGTGCCGGGCAGGAAGGCGATCTACATCGCGATCGAAAAGCTGATCGTGCGCTACGCCGGCCAGCTCTTCCCCGGCTTTCGTATTCTCGGCGATGGCCTGTTCCGCGTGCTGCGCGACAGCGACATCGAGGTGGAGGAGGAAGCGGAGGATCTGGTCCGCCTTTTCCGCACCGCTATCCAGCGGCGCCGGCGCGGACGCGCGGTCCTGCTCGAACTTGATGAGGACTGCGATCCCGCGGCGGAGATGCTGCTGCGAGAGCAGTTCGAAGTCGACCCGGCTATGACCATCAAGACCTCGGGCATGCTCGGCTTGCGCCACCTGAGCGCGATCTGCGGCGAACCGCGCCCGGACCTGAAGTTCGCGCCGTTCGCGTCCCGCTATCCCGAGCGCATCCTGGCGCACGACGGCGACTGCTTCTCCGCAATCCGCGAGAAGGACATCGTGATCCAGCACCCGTACGAGAGTTTCGAGGTGGTGGTCGATTTCCTGCGCCAGGCGGCGATCGATCCCGCGGTCGTGTCGATCAAGCAGACGCTCTACCGCGCGGGCGACCAGTCGCCGGTTATCGCCGCACTGATCGATGCGGCGCAGGCGGGCAAGGCAGTGACCGCGGTGGTCGAACTCAAGGCCCGCTTCGACGAAGAGCGCAACCTGCAATGGGCGGCGGAGCTCGAGCGCGCCGGCGTGCAGGTGATCTACGGCTTCATGGACTGGAAGACCCACGCCAAGGTCAGCCTGGTCGTGCGGCGCGAGGAGGAAGGCTATCGCACCTACTGCCACTTCGGCACCGGCAACTATCACCCGATCAACGCGCGGATCTACACCGACCTCAGCTATTTCACGGCGGACCCCGCGCTGGGGCGCGACGCGGCCAAGCTCTTCAACTTCGTCACCGGTTATGTCGAACCGCGCAGCACCGAGTGCCTGACGATCTCACCGATCGGACTCAAGCAGAAGCTGTTCGAGCTGATCGACCGCGAGATCGAGAACGCCCGCGCCGGCAAGCCCGCGGGCGTCTGGGCGAAAGTCAACGCGATCACCAACAGCGAGCTGATCGACCGGCTCTATGCCGCGAGCGCGGCCGGGGTGGAGATCCAGCTCGTGGTGCGCGGTATCTGCTGCCTGCGCGCGGGCGTGCCCGGTCTGTCAGAGAACATCGAGGTCAAGTCGATCATCGGCCGGTTCCTCGAACACAGCCGTGTCTGGGCCTTCGCCAACGGGCATCGGCTGCCGAGCAAGCACGCCGCCGTCTACCTGACTTCGGCCGACGCGATGAGCCGCAACCTCGACCGGCGGGTCGAAGTGCTGGTGCCGCTTGCCAACAAGACCGTGCACGATCAGGTGCTCGACCAGGTTATGCTGGCGAACATCCTCGATACCGAACAGAGCTGGCAATTGCTGCCGGATGGGGAGTACGCCCGAATGCGCATGGGCGAAGGCGGCTTCAACTGTCATGACTACTTCATGAGCAATCCCTCGCTCTCGGGCCGGGGCGCGGCGCTGAAGGCGGGTGCGGTACCGAAGTTGCGCCTGGAAGGAACCGGCGAATGACGAGCCTGCGAGCCTTTGCCTGGCGTAGCCTGCGCGTCGCACCCGCCGATCGCCGCGCGGTGATCGACATCGGGTCGAACACCGTGCGACTGGTCGTCTACGACGGCCCCCAGCGCGTGCCGCGCACGATGTGGAACGAGAAGATCGTCGCCCGCCTGGGGCGAGATCTGGCGGCAACCGGGCGCATCCCGGACGAGGCGAGCGAGCAGGCGCTCGCAGCCCTCGCCCGCTTCGCGCTGCTGACACGCGAGCTGGGCGTGACCGACGTGCAGACCGTCGCCACCGCAGCCGTGCGCGACGCGGAGAATGGTGGCGAATTGCTCCAACAGGTTCGCGCGCTGGGGCTGACTCCGCAGCTCCTGAGCGGTGAGGACGAGGCAAATGCCGCCGCCTACGGCGTGATCGCCGCCTTCCCGGGTGCGCGCGGATTGGTCGCCGACCTCGGTGGGGGCAGCCTCGAACTGGTGACGGTGGAGGACGGCGCCTGCCGCGACGGCGCGACACTGCCGCTCGGCACGCTGCGCTTGCCAGCCCTCCGCGCCGAAGAGGCGCAAGGCTTCAAGCGCGCGGTGAAGAAGGCATTTGCGGAAGCCGGCGGAGCGGCGGCGCAGGCCGGGCCGCTCTATCTGGTCGGCGGAACCTGGCGCGCGTTCGCCGCATACGCGATGCACGACACGCGGCATCCGGTAACCGACCCCCACGGCTTTCATCTCGACGTCCACGAAGCCGACCGGATCGCGCGCGAGCTTGCGAGGAGCGATCCGGCAAAGCTTGTCGAGATCGAGGGGATCGGGACGATGCGCGCGAGATCCCTCCCGGACGCGGCGGCACTGCTGCGGATCATGCTGGGCGAGATCGGGCCCGATGCGCTGGTCTTTTCGAGTTGGGGTTTGCGCGAGGGGCTGCTCTACCGGCGGCTAGACGCCCTCGAACAGGCCAAGGATCCGCTGATCGTCGCGGTGGCGGACTTCGCCGCACCGATGAAGAGCGCGATCACCGACGCAGCGCTGATGTCCGCCTGGGTGGTGGGCATCGCCGAGTCGGGCGGCAGTGAGAATGAGCGGCTTCGGCTCGCAGGCGCGCTGCTGTCGCTGGCGCTACACCGGGTCGAGCCCAACTTCCGCACGAGCCAGGCTGTCGAATGGGCGCTCGACAAGCGGTGGATCGGTCTCGACGCGTACGGGCGAGCGATGCTCGCCGCGATGATGTTGGGGAGCTGCGGCAAGACCTCGTGGCCACGGCGCGTAGCCGCGCTCGCGCCCGATGCGGACCTGCGACAGGCGATGGGCTGGGGCCTCGCCATGCGCCTCGCCCGGCGGATGGGCGCGACCTCACGCGTGTCCGTGACCACGAGCGCGCTCGAACGCGAGGGGCCCAGTCTGGTGCTGCGTCTCGACCGAAGCCGCGCGGCGCTGGCGGGCGAAGGCGTGATGCGCGATCTCGCTGCGCTGGCGGAGTGGCTGGGGCTGGCGCCGGAGCTGCGGGTCGCCGAATGACCCTTTCGCTGGCGCCCTAGTCCGCGGTCGCGGGTGCCGCGAGAGGGAAGTAGGGAATGCGCACTTCAAGCGGCGTGCCGTCGGCGCGGTGGAAGGTGTAGAACCCCTCCATCGATCCATGCGGCGTGCCGAGCGGGCAGCCGGACACGTAGTCATGGCTGTCCCCCGGCGCGAGCACCGGCATCTCGCCCACGACTCCCTCCCCGTCGACCAGATTGATCCCGCCGCGCGAGTCGGTGATCCGCCAGTGGCGCGTGATCAGTTGCACCCGCTCGTTCGAGCCGTTCTCGATCCGGATGTGATAGACCCAGAACCACTTGCCCGCCTCGGGCTGCGACTGCTCGGGCAGGAAGTTCACCGCCACGCGGACGGTGATTCCTTCGGTGATCGCGGCGTGCTGGAACAACTGTTTCATTGCGGGAGCGAGAATAGAGCCAATGGACGGGCCCGGTAAAGGGCGCTCTTCGGGTGATTTGCGGTGTGGAGCCTTGCGTTCGTCGTCGTCCCGGCGGAAGCGGGGACGGCTAACCAACGGCGCAAGGGTGGCAGGCGATCCCAGCTTTCGCTGGAACGACGGTACTTCCTGACGCTGCGCTGGAGGTGAGCCGAATCAGAACCCCGCGGCGGACAGCGCGCGGTCGAGGTCTTCCTTGAGGTCTTCCGGATCCTCGAGCCCGACGTTGAACCGCAGGAGCCCCTCGCCCACGCCCATTTCGGCGCGCGCTTCGGCGGTCATGCCGGCGTGGGTAGTGCTCGCGGCGTGGCACATGAGGCTGCGCGCGTCGCCAATGTTGTTCGAGATATCGATCAACTCAAGCGCGTCGAGCACGGCGAAAGCCTTCTCGCGGTTTCCGACGTCGAAAGCGAAGATCGGGCCGAAGGCGTCCATCTGCTTCGCGGCGATCGCATGCCGCGGGTGGCTCTCGAGCCCGGGATGGAGCACCCGGGGCGCGCGGCCTTCGATGAAGCGGCCGAGGTCCAGCGCGGTCTCGCTCTGGCGGTGCGCGCGGAGCGGGAGCGTCTCGAGCCCCTTGTGCACGACCCAGGCGTTGAACGGCGAGAGGTTGGGCCCGGTGTTGCGCTGGAACGGCAGGAGGACCTCGTCGATAAACTCGCGCGTGCCGCACACCGCGCCGGCGAGCACCCGGCCCTGCCCGTCCATCAGCTTGGTCGCGGAATAGGCGACAACGTCGGCGCCGAACTCCATCGGACGCTGGAGCACCGCGGTGGCGAAGGCGTTGTCGACGACGGTGGTGATGCCGTGGGCCCTGGCGAGACCGCAGACGAATTCGAGATCGACCACGTCGAGCGTCGGATTGGCCGGGGTCTCGAAGAAGAACACCTTGGTGTTCGGCCGGATCGCGGCCTCCCACGCGGCGTCGTCGGTTCCGTCGATCACGGTCGCCTCGATCCCGAAGCGCGGACAGAGATGGTCGACCAGCCAGCGGCACGATCCGAACGCGGCGCGCGCGGCAACCAGGTGGTCGCCGTGCGATAGCTGGCAGAGGAGAGCTGCAGTCATCGCCGCCATGCCGCTGGCCTGTGCGCGACATGCCTCGGCGCCTTCGATCAGCGCGATCCGCTCCTCGAGCATCGCGACGGTCGGGTTCTGCAGGCGGGAATAGGTCATCCCCTCGGCTTCGCCAGCGAAACGCGCGGCAACGGTTGCCGCGTCGTCGTAGCTATAGCCGGAGGTGAGAAACAGCGCCTCGCTCGTTTCCCCGTGCTCGGAGCGCCATGCGCCTCCTCTTACGGCACGGGTCGCTGGGCGCCATGCGCGTGTGGCGGCGCGGTTCATTCCGGTAGTCTTCTTCATCGCGGTCGCTCTAACGACGGGCAAGCCCCTGGCGCAATGAAAAAGGAATATCCGTTATGGAACCGCGCCTACCAGTACGCAGTAAGCGCGAATCAGACGCTTACGGGATCTTCATCATCGTCATCGTCGGTCACGAGCAGGGCAATCATGCCCACGGCCGCGATTGCGACGATGATCAGCGCCGGGCCGATCTGACCAGCGAGCTCGGATTCCCCGCTGACGGGCTCGGAAGCGCGCTCGGCGATCTGAGCCTGGGCTGCAACCGGAGCGGCGACCAGCGACGCCGCAGCCATAGCTGGGAGGAGGTTACGAAGTTTCATAGACTATTACCCTTCCGTTCGGGACCGAAGTTCCTGAGGAGAGACGGCGTCTAGGCCAAAACGTTCCCCATCGTCACCCAATTTTTTTAAGAAATGCAACGGCCCGGCGCAACAGAGTCACGCATTGTGCAGATGGGATGCCCCTTCATGCAGGGGCATCGGGTCCTGCGGAACCCCCTCTTCCCATCCGTCTTCGGAGCGCCACATCCGCGTACGGCACCAACGGCAACGACTGACGTAGGCTAGCCCCTCGCGGCGTATGCGCCGGCGATTCACCTGGTGGCCTAAAACCATGCAAACAACGTGACGAGTCATTTCGCGCAACTCCATTTCTCTGCGCCCCCGACACTTGTTTTTTCAGACCGGCTTCTCCCCGTGTGAACGTCCGGTTAGCCGCTCTATACAACGAATTGTTAACTAATGTAATGCCCCGTTCGACTTGCTCCATCCCGGGACGAGCACTATCCGTCGCGACAATGAACGAGGCGCCCGATCATCCGCGCGACCCGATCGGGTGGAGCGCCGCGATCGCCGTCGTCTTCTTCGTCCTGTGCATCGTGCGAATCGCCATCCCCGGCACGCCCTATTTCGACGAAGTCCACTATCTGCCCGCTGCGCGGGCCCTGCTCGACGGCAGCGAATACCTCAATCGCGAGCACCCCCTGCTGGGCAAGGAGATACTCGCGCTCGGCATTGCACTGCTGGGTGACAACCCGTGGGGCTGGCGCCTGTTCCCGGCGCTGGCCGGCACGGGCGCGCTCTACGCCTTCATGCGGGCGCTGTGGTTCGCCAGTCTCTCGCGCTTCGCCGCCGTCGCTTACGGCGTGCTGCTGGCGAGCGGGTTCGCGCTGTTCGTGCACAGCCGCGTCGCGATGCTCGACGTGTTCTTCGTCGCCTTCCTCGCGCTCGCGCTGTGGCAATGCGCCGCCGCCGTGCGCGAACCGGAGACGGGGCGGCGCCGGCTGGCGATCGCAGGCGTCGCGATCGGACTGTCGATGGCCGCGAAATGGAATGCGGTGCCGTTGGCGGTCGTGCCCGGCCTCGCCTTCTTCGCCGCACGGCTGGCTGCCGGGCGACGACGACTCTTCACCAGCCGCAGGGGCATTCCGGTGCCCGGCGTGTCGCTGCTCGAAGCCGCGCTGTGGCTCGGCCTCGTGCCGCTGGCGGTCTACGCGGCGACCTTCCTCCCGGCCTATGGTTTCGACAAGGGCGCGCTCCAGCCCGGCGGCCTGATCGAACTGCACCGCCAGATCGTCGCGCTGCAGGAAAGCGTGATCGAGCCGCACCCGTACCAGTCCCGCTGGCCCGAATGGCTCTTCAACCTGCGCGCGATCTGGTATCTCTACGAGCCGGTCGACGGAGCGCAGCGCGGAATCCTGCTGATCGGCAATCCGCTGACCATGCTGCTCGGTCTGCCGGCGATGGTCTGGGCGATCTGGAGAGGCGTCGGGGGCGATCGCGCGGCACTATCCGTGGCCGTTCTCTACGCCGTGAGTCTGGGCTTCTGGATGGTCGTGAACAAGCCGGTCCAGTTCTACTACCACTACTTCCTGCCGAGCTGCTTCCTCCTCGCGGCGCTGGCGCTGGCGCTCGACGAGCTCCGGCAGCGCGGCTGGCGGCGGCTGACAACGGCAACGCTGCTCGCCAGCGTTGCGCTGTTCGCCTGGTTCTATCCGATCCTCAGCGCCGCGCCGCTCGCGGGGGAGCAGAGCTTCGCGTTCTGGATGTGGCTCGACGGGTGGCGGTGAAGCCGGGGGTTCACACGAGGACACGAAGATGACGCGCCCGCGGCGAAGCCGCACTCGTCCGGATGAACTGCACGAGACAGATGTGACGATCGGCGCGATTCTCGCACCGACCCCTTCGTGTCTTCGTGTGAAACGACAATGGTGGAACTATCGCCGCCGCCAGACGAAGCGGCTCGACAAGGCGTAGTTCCACACCGCGCCGACCACGATGCCCGCGCCTGCGGCAAGCAGCCAATAGAGTCCCTGCTGCTTCAGGAGCCCTGCGACCGCGACGTTCGCGACCGCACCGACCGCGCAGGTGGCGCAGAAGGCCGCCCATCCGCGCAGGAATGCGCTCGCGCCTGTCAGCCTCCGGTCGCGGTAGGTGAGCCAGTTGTTGAGCCAGAAGTTGAACGTCATCGCGGCAAAAGTCGCTGCTGCCTGCGAGGGAAGGAACGCCGCGCCGAGTCCCCGGTAGAGGAGCGTCAGCACCGCGAGGTGAACCAGCACGCCGAGCCCCCCGACGGTACCGAATAGCGCGAAGCGGGTCGGAACCATGCGGCCGAAGCTCTTGTCGTAGAGGCCGACCAGGAAGTCGAACGCGATCGCACGGTCGAGCTTGCTGGTACCGCTGCGACGCTCGCCGAACTGCAGCGGGAACTCCTTCACCTGCAGCGGCGCGGGTGCGCTCGCGAGCAGGTCGAGCAGGATCTTGAAGCCGATGCCCGACAAGTGCGGCGCGAGCGCGCGCGCTCTGGCCGTTTCCATCAGG
Source organism: Pelagerythrobacter sp. Soil_C_18 (assembly GCF_057657235.1). Classification (NCBI taxonomy): domain Bacteria; kingdom Pseudomonadati; phylum Pseudomonadota; class Alphaproteobacteria; order Sphingomonadales; family Erythrobacteraceae; genus Pelagerythrobacter; species Pelagerythrobacter sp. Soil_C_18. The sequence continues at coordinate 18,398 of NZ_JBDGIU010000008.1, read as the reverse complement.
AAGTAGCCACTCATCGGATCGGTCAGCTCGACTCCCGCGATTCGCCGCGCGAGGCGGTTGGCAAGGCGGGAGCCCTTTTCGCGGCGGGCGCTCGGGAGCCCCTCAAGGCTGGCACCCTCGACGAAGCGGCTGGCCACCGCCACGTCGCACTCGCCGCGCTCCACCGCGTCGAGCATGGTGGGAAGCAGCGCCGGGTCGTGCTGGTGGTCGGCGTCCATCACGGCGACAAAGGGCGCGGCGGTGGCACAAATGCCCTCGACGGCGGCCGAGGCGAGCCCGCGCCGTCCGATCCGCTCGATCACCCGCATCCGTGGGTCAGCACGCGCAAGCCGCCGCGCTTCTTCCGCCGTGCCGTCCGGGCTGGCGTCGTCAACGACGATCGCCTCCCATCCTTCCCGCCCGAGCGCTGCGTCGATCCGCGCGATCAGCGGCGCGAGGTTCTCGCGCTCGTCGAGCGTGGGGAGTACGATGGCGAGGCGGGGAGCAGCAGTCCGCTCCTCTCGCGAGGAGGAGGCCTCATGTGGGCCGGCGTGACTCCCTCTCCCCTTCGGAGGAGGGGGTTGGGGGGTGGCGCCTTCCGCCCTCAAAGCCGCTCCAGCACCGCGTCGCCGACGGCTTCGGTGCCGGCATCGCCGCCGAGGTCCGCGCCGCGGACGCCCTCGGCAAGCGCCTTCGCCACCGCCGCCTCGATCCGCACAGCTTCGGCCTCGCGGCCGAAGCTGTGGCGCAGCATCATTGCGGCGGAGAGGATCGTCGCCATCGGATTGGCCTTGCCCTGCCCGGCGATGTCGGGCGCGCTTCCGTGGATCGGCTCGTAGAGCCCGAACGTGCCGTGCGCGGTCTGCCGCTCGCCCAATGAGGCGCTGGCGAGCAGGCCGATGGACCCGACGCACATGCTCGCCTGATCGGAGAGGATGTCGCCGAACAGATTGCCGGTCACGACCACGTCGAACCGGCCCGGATCGCGCACGAGCTGCATCGCGGCATTGTCGACATACAGGTGCTCGAGCGCAACGTCGGGATAGTCGGCGGCGACGTCGTTCACCACGTCGCGCCAGAGCTGGCTGGTTTCGAGCACATTGGCCTTGTCGACGCTGACCAGCCGCCGGTCGCGCCCCTGCGCGGCGCGGAACGCGACGTGGGCGATACGCCGCACCTCGTCCTCGGCGTAGGACATCATGTCCCAGCCCTGCCGCCGGCCATCATCGAGCGTGCGCATGCCCTTCTCGCCGAAATAGACGTCGCCGTTGAGCTCCCGCACGATCAGCAGATCGATCGCGCGCGCGATCTCGGGCCGCAGCGTGGACATGGCCTCGAGGCCGGGGAAAGTCGTGGCTGGCCGCAGGTTGGCAAAGAGACCGAGTTCGGCCCTCAGGCCAAGTATCGCCTGCTCCGGCCGCAAGTGCCGCTCCAGCCCGTCGCAGGCCGGGTCACCCACCGCGCCGAACAGAACGGCGTCGGCGGCCCGGGCCATCTCGAGCGTCTCGGCGGGCAGCGGGTGCCCGTGGCGATGATAGGCCGCGCCGCCCGCGTCACCTTCGAACAGCACCATGCCCGGCAGGTCGAGCGCCTGAAGCACGCGCACGGCCTCGCGCGTGACTTCGAGGCCGATCCCGTCGCCGGGGAAGATAGCGATCTTCATGGTGCTGGATTTCCTCCGTCATCGCGCGCGACATGGGTGCGGCTGCCGACGGCCGGGACGGCGTTCACCCGGCCATTTTCGCCAGCCGCTCGCGCAGCATGGTGCGAGCGGCCATAACATCGCCCCGGCGGTCGGCAAGCAGGTAGCGCTCCAGCAGAGGCCCTTGTGCGGCAAGGATTTCCAGCAGCGACTCAAGCCCCGCTTCGGACGGTGGCTGCGCGCCCCCGTAGCCGAGCTCGCGCAGCAGCAGCGCCTCGTAACTGACCAGTGCCCGCAGCCAACCGCGCGCCGAAGGTGCGTGACAGATCGCGTCAAGAAGCGCGGTCAAAGCGCTGTAGAGATTGGGATAGGCGTTGCGCTCGGGCAAGGCGGTGGCGGTCAGCGCGGTGACCCAGCCGATCGCCGCGGCAGGGAGCGGCTCGGCTAGCCATGGCCCGCGGCTCTGCACCAGTTCGAGCCTTGCGAAGGGAACCTGGCTATCCGACCGCGCGCGCAGGTCGGCCTCGACTACATTGCCTGGAATCACCACTGGCCGAAGCTGTCGTCCACGCCCACCCGCGACGTAGCCGGCGACGAGCCCATGCTCCTCCGTCAGCATCCGCGCGATCACCGCCGTCTCCCCATGCGGCCGCGCGGCGAGGAGAATGGCGGGTGCGCGAAAGTTCATCGCGCGCGGCGGATCACCCGCCGCCGATGCGGGCTTCGAGGGCGGCGAGGCGGTCGGCGAGGGCTTCGTTTTCTTCGCGCGCGCGGGCGGCCATGGCCTTGACCGCGTCGAATTCTTCGCGGCTGACGAAGTCCATTCCGCCCATCGCCTCTTTCACGCGCTCGCGGGCGCTTTCGCGTGCCTCGCGGGTCATGCCGGCGAACGTGCCGGCGGCCCCGTTGAGGAGCTTCACGAAATCGGCGATCATCGGGTTCTGGCTCTGCATGCGCGCTATTTGGGCGCGGGAGGCGCGAAGCTCAACTCAAATTTCGATCCGCTGGACGGTGCCGTGGCTCTCGCCCGCCCCGTCCGCCCCGGGGTTGAGACGCAGGAACTCGTAGTTGAGCAGCGTGGCGAAGAGAATCCACGCGAGGTACGGCAGCAGGAGCAGCGCTGCCGGCCGGCGAACCTGCCAGAACAGCACGATCGTCGCGATCACCAGCAGGTCGAGCACCAGCAGGATGCCGAGCGCGGCGGTGATCTGGTGCATGCCGAAAAACACCGGCGTCCAGGCCAGGTTGACCACGAACTGCACACCGAAGAGCGCGACCGCCGCCGCCCGCCCTCGCGCACCTGAGGCGGCGCAGACGAGCGCGAGCGCGAAGCCCATCACGGCGTAGAGGATCGTCCACACGATCCCAAACCACATCGGCGGCGGGAATATTGCGGGCTTGATCAGGCCTGCGAACCATTCGTTCTCGGGGCCGCTCTGCGCGAGATTGCCGGCGAGGAAGCCGAGCAGCATGCAGGCGGGAACGGTGAACAGCGCCCAGCGCACGACGCTGGCGCGCAACTGTCCGCGCGAGGCGAGAGCGGTCATCAAGTCCCCCGAAAGCCCCTGCCGCTCGATTCGGCAGGTGCGGATATTGGCGGGCGCGGGAGGGGCGCGCAAGCAAGCCCGCACTTGGCGTGCCAGCGCGGGATGGGGCCGCTCGTCAATAGACGTGGCTCACCCCCGCTCCGCCGAGATCAGAAACTCCACGTTCCCCTCCGGTCCCGTGATCGGGCTCTCGACGACCCCCTGCACCGCCCAACCCAGACCTTCGAACCAGCTGCGCACTTCCCCGCAAACGCGCGCGTGGAGCGCCGGATCGCGCACGACGCCGCCCTTGCCGACTTCCTCCCGGCCGACTTCGAACTGCGGCTTTATCAGCGCCACCAGCCGGCACTCGCGCGCGGCAAGTTCCAGCGGTCTTTCCAATACCTTGGCAAGCGAAATGAAGGACGCGTCGCAAACGACCCAGTTACATTTCCGGTCGATCTGTTCGTGCGTGAGAATGCGCGCGCTGGTCTGTTCGAGGACCGTCACGCGCGGGTCCTGCCGCAGCTTCCAGGCAAGCTGGTTGGTGCCCGAATCCACCGCGAAGACGTGTTCCGCACCGTTCTGCAGCAGCACGTCGGTGAAACCGCCGGTGGAGCTGCCGATATCCATCGCTACCGCCCCGGCCGGGTCGAGCGCGAAGTGCTCCAGCGCATGCGCCAGCTTGATCCCGCCCCGCGAAACCCACGGGTGATCGCGCCCGCGCACCTCCAGCGGCGCATCGTCCGGCAGTTGCTGACCGGCCTTGGCGAGCTTGGTTTCACCAGAGAACACGAGGCCCGCCATCACCAGCGCCTGCGCACGGGTGCGGCTCTCCGCAAGGCCGCGGGCGACGAGCAACTGATCGAGGCGCTGTTTGGCAGGCATGGACCCGAACCCCGTTAACGGTCATTGTCGCTTTGAGAAACCGGGAGATTCGCTTGAACTACCGCCGCGCCCTTGCCGTTGCCATGACCTGCCTCGCGCTCGCCTCCTGCGTCACTCCGGCGCCGGAGCCGGCCCCGCCCGCTCCTGCTCCCGAGCCAGCGCCCCCGCCGGCCCCGCCGCCGGCGGCCCCGCCGGCCTACGACAACTGGATGGATGCGCCGGCCACACCGGGCGACTGGTACTTCCGCAGCACGGCAGGCGGATCGCAGGCGGTGTTCGGCCCGGCAAACAGCGAGGCGATCTTCGCCCTCACCTGCAATCGCGCCGAACGCACGATCACGATGACCCGCGCCGGCGGCGCAGCCGGGGCAACGGCAATGCACATCCGCACCGAGACGAGCGAGCGCACGGTACCCGCGCAGCAAGCAGGCACCGAGCTCCCGATGCTCGCCGCGACACTGCCGGCGGTCGATCCGCTGCTGATGGCAATGGCGTTCTCGAAGGGGCGGTTCGCGGTCGAGACGCAAGGCCTCGCGACGCTCTACATTCCAAGCTGGCCCGAAGTGACTCGGGTGATCGAGGATTGCCGGTAAATGCCCGCGTTGGAGCGGCAACAAAAAAGGCCCACGAAACGCGGGCCACAGCGATCAATTCTGACGTGGGAAAAGTTTTTTTCAAGCCTTGTTTTCCAACACTCACTGACTCACATTCGCACATGAGGCCAGCGGCGAGCGCGGTTCTCATCCGGCGGTGAAACGCCGGGTTCGGCTTAATAGCGCGAAAGGAGGTGATCCGATGTCTCATGGTTCAGCAGGGAGGTCGGTACGTTTCCGCGCGAGGCACTATCGCTGAGCAGACAGCGATAGAGGTTTCGTGAGCGGCGCTATCGGCCGCTGACCATGCGAAAGGTCGTTTCGGCTCAGGCCGAAGCGGCCTTTCTCATTTTGCGGCTCGGGGCTTTTCCGCGAAAGGATCGGTCTTGCCCTGCCCGCTTCTCCACATTACGCGGCGCCCATGGATTTCGAACACATCCCCCACGCCGCCCCCGTGCCCTCCGCCACGCGGGACGAGGCGCTCGCCAACCCCGGTTTCGGTACACTGTTCACCGATCACATGGTCGAGATCGACTATGATGCGGACAAGGGCGGATGGTTCACCGCGAGGGTCTGTCCGCGCCAGCCGATCAGCCTCGATCCGGCCGCGGCGGTGCTGCACTACGCGCAGGAGATCTTCGAGGGGATGAAGGCCTACCGGCAGGAAGACGGCGGGATCGCCCTCTTCCGCCCCGAGGCCAACGCGCGGCGCTTCAACCAGTCGGCCGACCGCATGGCCATGCCGCACCTGCCCGAGGAGCTGTTCCTCGAATCGATCCGCCGCCTGCTCTCGGTCGACAAGGACTGGTTCCCCACTGTCGAGGGCGGTTCGCTCTACCTGCGCCCGTTCATGTTCGCGAGCGAGGCGTTCCTGGGCGTCCGCCCGGCGAAGCAGTACAAGTATCTGCTGATCGCGAGCCCCGCCGGTAACTATTTCAAATCGGGCGCGCCGGCGGTGAAGATCTGGGTCAGCCGCGACTATGTGCGCGCGGCGCCGGGCGGCACGGGCGCCGCCAAAACCGGCGGCAACTACGCCGCCAGCCTCGTGCCCCAAGCCGAAGCGATCGAGAAGGGGTGCGACCAGGTCGTGTTCCTCGATGCAGCCGAGCGAAAATGGGTCGAGGAACTGGGCGGCATGAACCTGTTCTTCGTGTTCGACGACGGCAGCGTCGTCACCCCGCCGCTCAGCGGCACGATCCTGCCGGGAATCACCCGCGACAGCCTCATCCAGCTCCTGCGCGAGGAAGGGCTGGAAGTGCGCGAGGAACCATATTCCATCGACCAGTGGCGCGATGACGCGAACAGTGGCCGCCTACTCGAGACGATGGCCTGCGGCACCGCGGCAGTCGTCACCCCGGTCGGCACGGTCGCCGGGCGGGAGGGCGAGTTCACCATCGGCAGCGGCGGGCCCGGCCAGCTCACGAGCAAGCTGCGTGAGAAGCTCGTCGGCATCCAGCGCGGCCGGATGGACGACACTTACGGTTGGGTCACGCGGTTGAGCTGATTCGGCTTCCTGTGCGCACCGTGCCCCTCACAACGGCGGTAGCGCGCGGCGCAGGTCTTCCAGCCACACGTCGGCCACCGCATCGCTCGGTGCGCGCCAGTCGCCGCGGGGGCTCAGTGCGCCGCCGGCGCTCACCTTCGGGCCATTGGGCAGCGCGCTGCGCTTGAACTGGCTGAAGGCGAAGAAGCGCTTGAGGAAGTTCTCGAGCCACTTCGCGATTTCCGCGAGGTCGTATTCGTTCTTCGCCGCTTCCGGGAATTCGGCGGGCCAGAGGCCGCTGCGCGCGTCCTTCCATGCGTGCCACGCGAGGAAGGCGATGTGGCCCGGCGCGTGGCCCCAGCGAATCGTGTGGTGGAGGAAGAAGTCGTTGAGCTCGTAGGGGCCGATGATGCTCTGCGTGGACTGGATCTGGCCATCCTCGCCAGCGGGCACCAGCTCCGGACTGATCTCGGTCGCGAGAATCGCCTCGAGCACCGCGTCGGTTTCCGGATCGAACTGGTCGGTGCGCGTGGTCCAGCGGATTAGGTACTGGATCAGCGTCTTGGGTACGCCGGCGTTCACGGCGTAGTGGCTCATCTGGTCGCCCACGCCGTAGGTGCACCAGCCGAGCGCGAGTTCCGATAGATCCCCGGTCCCGAGGACGAAGCCCGAGTGCTGCCCGGCGAGTCGGAAGAGGTAATCGGTGCGCAGGCCCGCCTGTACGTTCTCGAACGTCGTGTCGTAGACCGGCTCGCCCTTCCCGAAGGGATGGCCGATGTCCTCCAGCATGCGCTGCGCGGCGGGGCGGATGTCGATCTCCTCCGCCGCGATGCCCATCGCCTTCATCAATTTCCATGCGTTCGATTTCGTGCCTTCCGAAGTGCCGAAGCCGGGCATCGTGTAACCGCGGATCGTCGTGCGCGGCAGACTTAGCCGATCGCAGACCTTGGCGGCGACGAGCAGCGCGTGTGTGCTGTCGAGCCCGCCCGATACGCCGAGCACCATGTGCTGCCCGTTCGTCGCCTGGAAACGGCGCATGAGCGCGTCGACCTGGATGTTGAACGCCTCGTAACAATCCTCGTCGAGCTTGTGCGGCCGGTTGGGGACGAAGGGAAAGCGCCGGATCGGGCGGATCAGGCCGCTGTCGCCCGGCGCGGCAGCATGTTCGAAGCGGATGCGGCGGTAGAGGTCCTCGGGCCGCCCCGCCGCCTCGGCGCCGTCGTTGAAGGTCTGCATGCGCATCCGGTCATTGAGGATGCGGCGTGTGTCCACGTCGACGGCGCACAGCTCAGGCTCGAGGTCGAACCGCGCGCTCTCGACCAGGAGGTCACCGAGCTCGTAGATCATGCCCTGCCCGTCCCAGGCGAGATCGGTCGTGCTCTCACCGTGCCCGCTCGCCGAATAAGCATAGGCGCAGACCGCCCGGCTGGATTGCGAGCGGCACAACATGTGCCGCTCGTCGGACTTGCCAATGGTGATGTTCGATGCGGAGAGGTTCAGAACGATCGTCGCCCCGGCAAGCGCCGCGCGGGTCGAGGGCGGATCGGGCGCCCAGAAATCCTCGCAGATTTCCATGCCGAAGCAGAAGCCGGGCAGGTTCTCCGCTTCGAAAAGCAGGTCGGTGCCGAACGGCGCGGCCTCACCGCCAACCGTGATCTCCAGCCCGATGCAGCCCCGGCCGTGCGCGAACCAGCGCTTCTCGTAATACTCGCGGTAGTTCGGCAGAAAGCTCTTGGGCACGGCGCCGAGTAGCCGTCCGCCTGCAATCGCGAGCCCGCAGTTGTAGATGCGGCCGTTCCGGCGCAGCGGCGCGCCGACTACCGCCACGGGGGAGAGCTCGGCGCTCGCCGCCACGATCTCGCGCACGCCCCGCTCGACCGCGTCGAGCAGTGCCGACTGCATGTGCAGATCGTCAATCGCGTAGCTGGACAGCGAGAGCTCGGGAAAGAGCACCACGTCCGCCTGCCGCTCGTGCGCCTTGCGCAACTCGTCCAGGATGCCCGCGACGTTGGCCGCGACATCGGCGGTCCGCGTGCGGGGCGTGGCGGTGGCGACGCGCACGAACCCGTGGGTGCGGCGGTCGAAGAACGGGTGATCGTTACGGTCGGTCATGCGCGGAGCGCGTTGTCCACCATGTCCAGCGCGACTGCAAGCGCGGCGATGCGCACGCCATCGCGGCCGATCGCGCCGAAGTGCTCCTCGCGGTGCGCGATCTCGCCCTTGTGAGCGCCGCAGGCGAAGTGGACGAGGCCTTCCTCGTCGTCGTCGTCGCCCGGCCCCGCGAAGCCGGTGATCGCCACGCCGATGCCCTTGCGCGAGCGCTCGAGAGCGCCCTTCACCATGGCGATCGCGATCTCGCGGCTCACCGCCCCGCACCGCTCCAGCTCGTCGCGATCGACCATCAGCAGATCGCACTTGGCGTCGTCGGAATAGACGACGAAGCCGCGCTCGAAGATGTGACTGCAACCGGGAACGTCGGTCAGCAGCGCCGCGAGCAGCCCGCCGGTGCAGCTTTCGGCGGTGATCAGCGGGATCTCGCGCTCGGCCGCACGCTCGAGCACGTCGCAAGCCTTTCGTGACAGGTCTTCGGGCAGGATCGGGTCGAGGGTTTCGGTCTTGGTCACGCGGCAAGCAACTCCTCGGCGCCGGGCGCCTGCTCGAGCAATTCGATCAGCCCGCGTTCCTCACGGGTTAGCCACTGGGTCGCACGCGGCAGTTGCAGGCTGACGCGCCACTCCTCCTGCCGCTCGACCAGACCGATCACGGCGGGGTGGACATAGCTCTTGCGGGTCACCGCAGGCGTATTGCCGAGATGCTCGGCGACGATGTCGAGCATGGCCTTGAGCGGCAGCCGCTCTTTCGCCTCAGCCAACATCTGGAAGCCCAGCACGCTCGCGTGCCAGGTGCGGAAGTTCTTGGCAGTGAAATGCTCGCCCATGGTCTCGCACAAGTATTGGTTCACATCGTGCGAGCCAACCGCGTGCAGTTCGCCCTCATCGTCGGTGTACTGGAACACGTGCTGCCCGGGCAGGTCCTGCATCATGCGCACCACCCGGGCGAGCGCCCCATCGGTCAGCGAGACCTCGCGCAGCTTGCCCGACTTGCCCTTGTAGCGCAGCCGCAGCGTACGCCCGGTCACTTCGGCATGACGTTGGCGCAGCGTGGTTGCGCCGTAGCTTCGGTTCGCCTTGGCGTACCCCTCGTTCCCGATCCGCATCGCGCCGAGGTCGAGCAGGCGTACAACGCTCGCGATCGCGCGCTCGCGGGTGAGCCTGCGGCCGGAGAGGTCCTCCTCCACGCGCTTGCGGACCAGCGGCAGGAGATTGCCGAAGACGAGGCAGCCGTCGAACTTCTCCCCCTCGCGCGCGGCGCGGAAATCCGGGTGATAGCGATACTGCTTGCGTCCCTTGGCATCGATGCCCGTGGCCAGGATGTGTCCGTTCGGCGCGGGGCAGAACCACGCGTCGGCATAGGCCGGCGGCAGGGCGATCGCGTTCAGGCGCTTGCGCTCCGCTGGGTCGCGGATCAGCCCGCCATGTACGTCGTAGTAGGCCCAGCCCTTCCCCGCCCGCTTACGCGTGATGCCCGGCAGCTCGTCGTCGACATAGATGAGCTTGGGCGCGCGGGTGGCCATGCGGAATGCAACCGCGCTTCCCGCTTGCGGTTCCGCGTGTGCCGACCCATTTCGTGCGTTCGACGCACAAACAGGGAGCCCCCGATGGCCGATCCGACCTACACCCCGCCCGAAGTCTGGACCTATAGCGAGAACGGCGGGAAGTTCGCCGGCATCAACCGCCCGACCGCTGGTGCGCGCGAGGAGCGCGATCTGCCGGTCGGCGAGCATCCGTTCCAGCTCTACTCGCTCGCCACGCCCAACGGGGTGAAGGCCGGCGTGATGCTGGAGGAACTGCTCGAGGCCGGACATGACGCTGAATACGACGCCTGGACGATCCAGATTTCGGAAGGCGACCAGTTCACCAGCGGCTTCGTCGGCGTGAACCCGAACAGCAAGATCCCCGCCCTGCTCGACCGCAGCGGGCCGGAGCCCGTGCGGGTGTTCGAAAGCGGCGCCATCCTGATGCACCTGGCGGAGAAGTTCGGCGCTCTCCTGCCCACCGACCGCACCCGTGCCGAAGTGCTGAGCTGGCTCTTTTGGCAGGTCGGCGGCGCCCCGTTCATCGGCGGCGGCTTCGGCCACTTCTACGCCTATGCGCCCGAGAAGTACGAATACCCGATTAACCGCTATGCAATGGAAACCAAGCGGCTGTTCGACGTCGCCAACCAGCGCCTGGCACAGAGCGAATATCTGGGCGGGAAGGACTACACCATCGCCGACATCGCAACCTGGCCCTGGTTCTCCCCCTTCGTCCTCGGCGGCATCTACGGCGAAGCGCGCCAGTTCCTCTCGATCCACGAATACGAGCATGTCGAGCGCTGGGTCCGCCAAATCGCCGAGCGCCCGGCGGTCCGCCGCGGCCGCATCGTCAACAAGACCTGGGGCGAGGACGACGAGCAACTGCGCGAACGGCATTCGGCTGCGGATTTCGAGGGCAAGAAGCTCTGATCGCCCCCTTCCCCTGGCGGATCAAACCGCTATAGGGGCCCGCGCTGCTGGGGCGTCGCCAAGTGGTAAGGCACCGGTTTTTGGTACCGGCATTCGCAGGTTCGAATCCTGCCGCCCCAGCCAACCGAGTCCTCAAGATTCGGTTCCTTTGCAGTGCCTTATGGCAAAATCCAGCGACTAACGAGATCGACAGAGCTAGACCCAGCTAGACTGGGATTGACGGCTATTCTGTCAGGATTTCTGCCATGATTTTATCTGCGCCGGGAGCCGACCGGAGTCGGTTAAATGGCAAGGAAAATTGCGCTTACGCCCGCGTGCATCGACGCTCTGAAGAAAGGATCGCTGTCCGATCTTTTATCGCCTGGCCTCGCCATCGAGGTGCTCGGCAGCGGCAAGAAGCGGTGGCGATATCGCCGGCAGGTAGCCGGCACGAAGATCGTAGCAACGATGTTCGGCGGAGTGTTTCCGGGGCAATCAATTGCTGATGCGCGTCAATGGGCCCGCGGACTGAATGAGGCCGCTGAAGCCGGGATCGACCCTCGCGAGGCCGTGCGGGAGGCAAAGGCGCGCGCGGAGATGACCGTCGCTCGCGCGCACAAGCTTTATATGGTTGCGGTGCGGGAGGGCCGGTCCTCCCGTGCCAAGCGGCCGAACAAGCCGCGCACGATTTCTGACAAGCTCGAAATCTATGAGCGCGATATTGCTCCCAAGCTCGCGTCGCGCAGCATCTACGAGGTTACCGAAACTGACCTGATCAAACTGGTCGAAGCCAAGGGAAAAACCGCGAAGGTACGGGCTAATCGGCTCGCAGCCGAGCTCAAGGTGTTCTTCGGCTGGGCCGCGTCATTGCGCGGCCTCGAAGTCGGGCTGGAAAGCGATCCCTCGCGGCGACTTGGAGATCTCAAGTTTCCGGAAACCGGGAGGACACGCAAGCTGAGCCTCCTCGAGTTGGAGTGGTTCCTTAAGGCTCTCGTCTGTGAGCCGCGCTGGGTTCAACGCGGCATGCTGCTCTGGCTCTTAACCGCTGCGCGGATTTCGGAAGTGGTCAGGGCGAGGAGCTCGGAGATCGATGACGGAGTGTGGACCATCCCCAGCTCGCGCGCGAAGAACTCGGTCGCACATGCCATTGCCTTGGGGCCTTGGGGACAGTCACTGATGCGGAGCAATGACGAGTGGGTTTTCCCGGGACCGAAAGGCAATGGGCCGCGGAACAACTCGGTGTGGTACAAGGCGCGCGACCGCGTGCGAGCGAGAATGGCAAAGCTTGCCGGCCGTCCCATCGAGCGATTCACACCGCACGATTTTCGGCGCACCGCGCGCTCCAATACCAAGCGACTCAAGGTCGACTATGAGACTGCGGAAGCGATGCTCAACCACGTCAAGAAGGGGATGGAGCGTACCTACGACCAGTACGAGCTGGAAGAGGAGAAGCGGGCCTGGTTCCTGACGTGGGAACGAGAAGTAATCGCGATCGCGAGGCGCGCGGGTGTTGCAGAGGATCTGTGCGTTCCGGCTAATCAGATCCCGCGGATCCAAGCGTCTGTCTCCTTTCAGTCAGACGCGCCCGCAGCTGTATGGCCTCGGATCGTTGGCAATCTGAGCCATCACCGACCGGAGCACTGAGTTGGGAGAGGAAGTTCCCGTCTGTTTTCGGATCGTGAGCCGACGATGTGCCAAGCCTGGTAGCAGATGGTCGGCCGGTCGACTGCTCCACGCATGATGGGCATCGTCCGGCGCCGCCTGCCACCCGTCGCTCCGGGAGGTTGACCCGGGTTGGCAGCGGCGACGCACCGCCGGCCAATGCTCCCTATAGACTTCTTGAGGAAGATGCTCTGGACGCCGCAGTCTGGACCCGACAGGGGAGCGGACATGACCGACAAGATCGAGCCCGAAGCGGCAACACCGCCGGCTTTGGTGCCGCTCCGCGACGTAGGAATCCCGGCGCTGTTCGTGGTGCTCTGGAGCACCGGATTTATCGGCGCCAGGCTCGGCCTTCCCCATGCCGGCCCGCTGACGTTCCTCGCGCTGCGTTACGGCTTCGCGGCGGCGCTGCTCGTACTGGTTGCGCTGGCCATGCGGGCTCCGTGGTCCCGCCGCGTCGCCGACATCGGACATTATGCGGTCGCCGGGCTGCTGGTGCACGGCGTCTATCTCGGCGGTGTCTTCATAGGCATCTCGCTGGGAGTCGAGGCCGGAGTATCGGCGCTCATCGTCGGGCTACAGCCGCTGCTGACCGCGGCGCTCGCGGGCCTGTTGCTCGGCGAGCGAGTGGCGGGGCGGCAATGGGCAGGCCTCGCCCTCGGATTGGTCGGGGTCGCGCTCATCCTGGCTCGCAAGCTCGGACAGGGTCCCGGCGATGTGTTGGGCAGCCTCGCCTGCGTGGCAGCGTTGCTCGGCATCACCGCCGGCACGCTCTACCAGAAGCGCTACTGTGCGACGATGGACCTTCGCACCGGCAGCGTCATCCAGTTCGTCGCCGCCGGCATGGTCACGGCGCCGCTCGCACTTTGGTTCGAAGACGGGCACGTGGATTGGAGCGGCGAGTTCGTCTTCGCGCTGTTCTGGCTCGTGGTCGTGCTTTCGATCGGTGCGATTTCGTTGCTCTATCTGCTGATCCGACGGGGTGCCGCGGCGCAGGTGGCGAGCCTGTTCTTCCTCGTCCCCCCATGCACCGCACTGATCGCGTGGCCCCTCTTCGGCGAAATTCTAAGCCTGACTGCCATACTGGGCATGCTCCTGACGGCAGTCGGCGTCGTGCTGGCGAGCCGCGGCCTCGCACGACGCTAACCCGGCAGCCCAAAGGGAAATGACGGTTGAACTAGCCCGCACCTTGGCGTAGGAGATGTTATCTTATCTCATTTAAGGATATGTTTGTGGGTATGGAGAAAAATGGGAGCCGAGGGATCGCCGAAAGGCGGGCGAACATCGTCGAGAGCACGGCGATGTCTGCGTCGCTCCTTTGCCTTGTACACTGCTTGGCTCTGCCGGTCCTTCTCCTGCTCCTTCCAGGAGCGCTAGGCCTCTTCGTGCAATCGGAAGCTTTTCACTATGCGGCTATGGCACTGGTGGTGCCTGCGGCGCTTGCGGCGTTCTGGCTCGGATACCGGCGTCACCGGGCGGTCGCCCCTGCTGCACTCGGCGCTGCTGGCGTGACTTGCCTCGTTGGCGCGTTACTGCACGCGCCGACCCAGAACCTCGAAACACTCCTGACGATTGCAGGCAGCCTGCTGCTGGTTGCGGGGCACACCATCAACTGGCGGCTTCGAAGCGGCGCCTGTTGAACAGGCGAACTTCGGACCCAGCGCCATTCGGGAGCTGGCGCCAGAACCGCGGCAGCACTCATTGTAGTCTCGGTCCAGATAGCTATATGGACGCTTAGACGCATAAACGCACAGGTGGCGCTATGGGTGATCTCGCCCGCTGGAATTTAAAAGTTTCCCGCGAGACCGACGTGGCTCTCCGGACGCTGCTTGCCGCCCGCGGCGGAAAGAAGGGAGACCTGTCGCGGTTCGTCGAGGAAGCCGTCAATCGCGAAGTCCTGCGGGAGACCGTCCGCGATATCCAGGCCCGCAATGCCGATCTTGACCCCGCCGAAGTCACCAAGCTGATCGAGGCCGAGCTTGCCGCGACAGGCCCTTCATTCTGGTCGGAGAGGCGCGCGAATTAGGTGCGGGTAATCCTCGACACGAACATCCTGCTGAGCGGTCTCATCTCGCCTCACGGCACTCCGGCAAGCCTCATCGAAGCATGGCTCGACCGCCGCTTCACCCTCGTCAGCCATTCTCTGCAGCTGGACGAACTTCGCGAGGTAAGCCGGCGTGACAAGATCCGGCAGCTCATCCGACCGTCCGAGGCGGGACGGCTCGTCAACCAGATTGCTGCGATCGCCGACATGCCGGCTGCCCTCCCCCAGGTCGAGCGCTCGTCCGATCCGCGCGACGACTTTCTTCTCGGCCTATGCGAAGCCTGCGCCGCCGGTTGGCTCGTCACGGGAGACAAGGATGATCTGCTGGCGCTCAAACGCCACGGGAGAACAAAAATCGTGACTGCCGGCGCAATGGCCGGCCAGCTCACGATCCCGCGCTAACAGGTCTCGGCTACCATAGCGCTCTGGAGTCGATCCATCGCAGTACGTCGCCGAGTTTGAAGCGCGGACACGGTACGGTGCCGCGCCCGAGGTCGTACTCTAGCGGGAACCCGGGGGGCCGAGCCCGGCGATAGCGATCGATCGTCCGGCGCGACAGGCGCGCGATCCGGGCAAAATCCTCGACCGTAATCAATTGCCGGTCGCCGACTTCAAGAGGAACGCACGCGCCATCTTGGCACCGCGTCTCGGTCTTCGTTTCCGGTCGCATCGTCACGCGGGCCCCCGCTACTTACGGCGCGCGCGCGTGAAGCCTCGGTCGCTGTCGAGAAAGCTTTGGAGCATGTAGGGAACGAGATCGGCAACGCTTTCGCGCGTGCCGTAGGCCTGTTCGTAGGCCGCGGCATAGTCGCCCAGCGCCGCCTGGAGGTCGGGCAGAATATGGATCGTGAGCTTCACCGGTTTGCGGTCGGGCAAGCGCGACAATTTGAGATCGGGCATGTCATGGTCTCCATGGCTGCAGGACGAGATCGCGGTGAACAATGACGCTGAGCGGCCACCCGGGTCGGACGCGTATCGTCGGGGCAATGTCGAGCGCGCGACCGACCAGCTGTTCGCCGGCCCGTGCGCCGCTCTGCTGCGCCCCTTCTCGCAAGGCGCGCACCAGCTCGCTTTCGTCTTCGCCCAAGGTCAGCTCGGTGCCCGCTCCCAGGAGCGTCGAAAGGACAACGCCCCGCGCAAGCTGTCCCGGGCGGGTATCGACGCGGTCAGAAAGACCCGCATGGCCCTGCGCATCGCTCGCAGGCAAGTCGTCGAGGAGGAGCGAGGCGCCGTCCGGCAGCACGATCCGCTGCCAGACGACCTGCACCTTTCGCCCCCCGAATCCGATGTCGCTTTCGTAGCGGCCGATAATCCGGCTTCCCTGGGGCAGGAGCAGCGTGCGCCCGGTCACACTGTCGTAGGCGTGCTCGGTGAGCTGCGCCACCACAAGGCCGGGGGAATCGCTGTCGATCGCCGTCACGAGGCTCGCCGCCAGGACGCTGCCGCCGCTGATCACCCACGGCGACGGTGCGGGGACGATGCGGTGCGAACTGGCCGCGGGCGAATGCGCCGCGGCGATCGGCACTGCAGCATCCACGGTGCCGCCCGGGCCCGTGATCGGTTCCGGATCGCCCCCCAGCCGCGTGGGCGTCCTGCCCTCCCCGCGGCGCCCGAGCGGCAGGAACACGTCAGATTCCCGGGCTTCCAGCGCGGCTGCCGCCGCACGCGCCCGCTCCGCTTGGGCAGCGGCCGCCCCGGTCGCATCGTCCTCCTGCCCGGCCGCGACACCTCGCTGCCGCTTGAGGATCGGACGCCCCAGGTCGCCAGGCAGCGGCGGACCGAGCTCCGGAACGGTGTCGTAACTGGCCGGCGCCTGCGCCACTATTTCGGGCGGACGCGGCAGGGTTGGCAAGTCCGGAACCCGTTCGCTCGGCGCTGGCAGGCCAGATGACCGCAGGGCAAACCAAGTGGTCCCGATCACCGCGAGCAGCGCGGCGACCGCTGCCCCGATAACGATTTCGCGCCGGAAGCGGATGGCGCGCACCGGCCGGCCGCGCAACGCGAACGCTTCGGGATCGGCGTCCGCCTCTCGCCGGGATTGGGCGTCCGGTGATTCCTCGCCCGTGCTCTCGGCCGCCGCCTCATCGGGCTCCGCCCGAGCTGCCTCGCCGTCGTCGGATCGGTTCGCGCTCACCGCTCGCGCTCCCGGCAGGTTTCATCCGGAACGCTGCTGCGGCAGATGCGCACGACCGTCTGCGCGTCTTCGCCGTGGCGCAGCTCGGCGACGGCGAAGAGGCGATCGACGACGTAGTGTTGTCCTCGGACCCGATAGTTGACGAGCCGCGGCTTGCCCTCCGGCCCGACGACGAACAGCGGCGGCGCCGTCGCCTTCCCCAGGTCTGCCGGAAACTCGATGTAGACCTGGCGGCCGTCGTCGAATGCGCGCAGCGGGCGCCAGGGCGGGTCGTCGCCTTCGATCACGTAGGCGAAATCGAGCGCGGCGGGATCGAACGATGCGGCTGCAGCCTCGGTGCGCTCCGCCGCCCGTCGGAGGACGAGCGGACTGGCGTTCGGGTAGCGCCAGCGGATGGCGACCATTGCGGCCGCTTCCCGGCTCTCGAGCGCCAGATGGTAGACGCGCCGGTCGGTTGTGATGACCAGATTTGTCCGCAGCCCCGCGGCCTGCGGCTTGATCATGACGTGGGTCCGCTGCGTCTCGCCCGCGCCGCTGGTCGTGTCGCCGACGTTCCAGCGCGCCGTATCTCCGGCCGCGACCGCGATTAGCGTCTCTCCCGGTTCGAGGGCAATGGCGCTGACCCGTCCCGGGGCAGTGACGAGCCGGTAGAGCGCGCCTTCCTCGAAGGGATAGACCTGGATCGCGCCGAGATAGGCGCCCAGTTCGGGTTCGCGCGCGGCTGCGCGTCCGCTTTCCTTCGCCGCCGGCGGTGTTGCCGCTGCGGTCGCTCCGACCGGCGCGCCCGGCAGGCCCACACCCACCAGCGGCGCGAGCAGGAGGGTCAGGGGTCGAATGACAGTCATGGCTCGGTCCTTTGCGAAGGCTGCTGGAGAGAAAGGGGCGAGAAGGCAGCCGCGGATGGCGCTTGGGCTGGCGCGGCAGGTGTCTCGAACTGCGGGCTCCAGTCGATCGCGTCGACGTAGAGCCCGAGGGGATTCTTGCGCAGCGTCTCGCGCGAGGCCGGCGGCTTGACGACGACGGTCAGGATGGCCGTCCAGCGCTCGCTCCCGGCCGGTTCGCCGCGTTCGAAGCGGCGCTCGGTCCATTCGACCTGGAACGAGCGGTCCGAGGCGCGCACGATGCTGTTGATGGTGACCGAGACCGTCCGCTCGCCGACCGCGGCGAAGGGCGCGCTGGCGCGGGCATGGGCGTTCAGCGCCAGGGCGCCGCGGTCGGTCACGAAATCGTAGGCCGAAAGCCAGCGCTCGCGCATGAGCACCGGATCCAGCGAGACGCCGCGGATCCAGGTGATGAAGCGCCCGAGCATCCATGCGATCTGCGGATCGGTCGGCTGATAGTCGGCCGTGGCCGGCGCCACGCCGCGCGGCTCGCCATGCTCGTCGACCGCGACCACGTAGGGGACGATGCGGCTCTGCATGGACTGCCACAGCAGGCCGCCTGCAAGGCCCGCCGAGAGGGCGAGGCCGCCGAGCGCCATGAGCCGCCAGTTGCGCGCCTGGACACGGGCAGACCCGATCCGCTCGTCCCACAGCTGGCCGGCCCGCTGATAGGGCGTGACGGGTTGGGGCGTGCGCCCATAACGTTGCACGGCGCGGCGAAAGCGCATCGATCAGTCCTCCTTCTCGGCAATGTCGGGATTGGCGCCGCTCCCGCCGCGGCTTCCCTCGCCGAGCGCCTGGAGCGCGGCCTGGCCGGCCGCTCGCCGGCGCTGCGAAGCCCTGAGATCGTTGGCCCAGGCGGGAACCGGGGCTGTGGGCGCGTCCGAAGCCTGCGCGACTGCTGCGACCTCGCCTTTCGCGCCCGCACGCCAGGCCGTCTCGCGGCCGGCCTGGACGGAAGCGCCGAGACCGAGCCGGTCGCCCGACCGCCGAAGCGCGCCGGCCGATGCCCCCCGCGCCGTG
>NZ_JBDGIU010000007.1:0-235806 GCF_057657235.1 Pelagerythrobacter sp. Soil_C_18 | reverse complement strand
GACCTGCGCATTGGCGGGGGCGAGGCCTACTATTCGCCGGTTGGCGACTATGTCCCGGTGCCGCCGCCGCAGGCGTTTCATGTACCGATCGATTGGCACCGCACCGCGCTGCATGAGCTGGGGCACTGGACCGGCCACACAAGCAGACTGAACCGCGACCAGACAGGCAGGTTCGGCAGCAGCGCCTATGCGCGCGAGGAAATGGTAGCCGAGATGGCGAGTGCCTTTACCTGCGCTTCGCTGTCGATCGTGCCGACCGTACGCCATTCCGACTACATCGGCAGCTGGCTTGCCGTGCTGCGCGAGGATGAGAAGGCTATCTTTCGTGCGGCCAGCGCTGCCAGCAAGGCGGCCGACTACCTGCTCGCCTTTGCACCGGAGGCAGGGTGATGCCGGAGGGAATGAGCCGAGAAGAAGGGATCGAACACGTGAACCGCGCTCTGCGGCGCATGTCCCATCGGCAGCGCGAGGTATACCTCGCCGTGCGGATCGATGATGCCGACTACCGCGATATTGCCGTGCGGCTGGGTATCACCACGAGGCAGGTCGAGCGCGAGTTTGCCGCTGCGCTCCGGCAGGTCAGGCGCGCACTTCGCGAGCGTCGTCCCGAACCAAGGTGCTGGCGCTGGTTGCGATAGATCGGCGACCATGTCCGCTGGTGAACTTCCGCAGCCTCGCCGGCCACGGCCGGCGAGGCTGTGCTAAGCGGCATCCTGCCGCTAGGGTGAGGAAGCCATGAAGACCAGCCTCGACCATCTGCCCGAACAGCAGCAGCAGGAGCTCGGCCGCATCCGCGAGATCCTGCTCGAGGAGTTCGAGAAGGCGATCGCCAACGCCACCTCTCCGCACAAGCGGAACGGCAAGGTCTACAAGATCGTCCTGTTCGGCTCCTATGCCCGCGACGACTGGGTAGACGAGCCGGAGAACGGCTATCAGTCCGACTTCGATCTGCTGATCGTGGTCAGCCACGAGGACCTGACCGATATCGCCGATTACTGGTACATTGCCGAGGACAGGATCGCGCGCGATCCTGCCATCGAGCGTCCGGTCAACATCATCGTCCACTCGCTTGACGAGGTGAACCAGGCGCTCACGCGCGGCGAGTACTTCTGGGTCGATATCGCGCGCGACGGCTGCATCGTCTACGAGCTGCCGTGCCATCCGCTGGCGACGCCGAAGCCGCTGACACCGGCCGACGCGCACCGGATGGCGCAGGAGTATTTTGAGCGCTGGTTACCCAGCGCTGATCAATTCATCGTCCACGCGAGTGATGCGATTGAGCGTGGATGGCAGAACAAGGCCGCGTTCGAGCTACATCAGGCGACGGAACGCCTCTACATCTGTTTTTTGCTGGTGCGGACGCTCTATTTTCCGCGCTCGCACAACATCAAGTTCCTGCGCTCGCTCGCCGAGGACAAGGAGCCCCGCTTGGTCGATGCATGGCCGCGCGCGAGCAAGATCGATCGGCGCCGGTTCGAGCGGCTGAAGCGCGCGTATGTCGAGGCCCGCTACTCGGCGAGCTACTCGATCTCTACCGAGGATCTCGACGCGCTGGCCGGATCGGTCACACGGCTTCGCGATATCGTCGATGAGGTCTGCCGCGAGCGGTTGGCAGAGCTGAAGCTGGAAGCGGCTGCCTAACTGTCGGTACCGATGAAGTGCGACGCTTTTGGCGGTGACATGCGTGTGGTCGCGGCAGATTGCTCCTGCACTGCCACCGGCCCCGCGTTTGCCGTCTCTTGAGCCATGACCTACGGCCGGTCGAAGTCCTCGAAACCATCGCTTCGCGAGATTCTTCCCCGCCGCATCAATGCGGCTCCTCGCGCGCAAGAATCTCGCGCCGCTCCGGTCCTCCGCTTGCGCTGCGGCCCTTCGGGTTCGCGTCCTTCTTGTCCCTGCCGTTTCGGTTGGCCCATCGACGGGGAACGGGTCCCGGTCGACAGACAAGGAGAAAGCATCATGCCTGCCATCGGATATGTCACCGCCCAGGAAGACGGCACCTTCAAGGGGCAGCTGAAAACCATCAGCATCCGCGAGGACATCACCATCACCGCCAATCCTCGCAAGACCAGCGAGGTTCAGCCGGACTACCGGGTCTATGTCGGCGACGTCGAGATCGGCGCCGGGTGGAATCGGCGCTCCGAAGCAAGCGGGCGCACTTACGTCTCGCTCAGCTTTGCCGCTCCCGAGTTCGGGCCGCGCCGGCTCTACGCTAATCTCGTTCAGGCCGCTGGCGAGAAGCGTGACGACCGGTTCGCCATCCTTTGGAATCCGGCGGATTGAGCGCAGGGCTCCCGCGGCGCTGCGGCGCCGCGGGAGCTTAGATTCGATCTCTGCACCGTCTGGATACCCTTGCGTGCGCTCAATCGGGCGGCAACGGGCATTTCGGTTTAAGATACTTTCAATGCAGTCTCGCGGCCGACCAATCACCACCGCGCACGCCCAATCGTGTTTGCCAGAGGCGGCGTAACGTGTCCCCTCTACCCGAAAAACCTTCGGTGGTTAGAAAGCAGGACTGAATTCGATCCGTACGAAAGCGACGAAAGCCTTCCCTCAACTCGCACCACGCGACGATAATCTGGACGTCGACGTCATACACAAACGCTATGGGCAAGATCTGCCTGGAACTTGTCTTACCTTCGGCATCTGAATAGCTAAGGAACAACTTTCGCTCCTCGCGAATGGCTTGCCGGACGATAGTCACATCCAAACCTTCAACCGGGGATGGACCGCGCGGTGTCGCGTAAAGGCTGTCGCTAATAAGCGGCCCGCTAACAGACTTCGGGATCGCGTCCTGAATCTTCTGTAAGATCGTTTCGGCTCCCGCCTTCAAGCCTACGTCGCCCGTCCGCTGCAGCAGGCAGAGGGCGATGACAAGAGCCTCAACCTCTTCGATCGTAAACATCAGCGGCGGTAAGTCGAATCCCGGCTCGATCATGTAGCCAACCCCCGCTTCGCCTCGGATCGGCACGCCGATTGCCTGAAGCGATGCAACGTCGCGGTAGATTGTTCGCTTGCAGACCTCAAGTTGCTCGGCAAGGTCCGCTGCGGTGCGCGGTCGCTGCGCCACTCGCAGTGCTTGGATGAGTTCGAAAAGGCGGCTCGTTCTTCTCATGTTCGACTCGCGGTTACGATGGCCAGAATGCTGACAGGGTGCTGTCAGCAGTGAACGGGTATTACGCCTCTATGCCGAATGCCTCGCGGCCATCGCGAATGCCATCTTCGGCTTCTCTCGGGCTCCGCGCCCTCCAAACCAGTACCAGCCAGACACCGCCGAAAGGAACGAACATGACAACCGTGCCCGCACACCCTGCCGGATCGAACACCGTCAACCCATTCATTATCACGAGCGACGCCGCTGGGCTGATCGCGTTCGTCACCGATGTCTTCGGTGCGGTCGATGTGCCCGAGGCGCGTACCGCCGACACCGACGGACTGATCCTGCACTCGGAACTGCTCCTCGGCGACTCAATGATAACGGTTGCAGACCGCAAGCCCGACTGGCCATTCACGCCCGCACTCACGCGGGTCTATGTTGACGATGTCCCGACGACCCTTGCACGCGCGGAGCAATTGGGTGCCCGGATCGTCACGCAGCCGACAGAGTTCTTCGGGGACGTCTTCTCACGCTTCCAAGATCCGCAAGGCAACCTGTGGTGGGTGTACCGCCATGACCCCGCAACGAATGCGCAGGATTGGGAGACGCTGGATGAGGCAGCCGACGCCGATAGCACCTGGGAGTCGTTCACGAGCCCCGAACTGGAGTACATCCACTCGACTCTCTTCGAGGCGATGGCAGAGCTCACGGATCCGCGGGCGGTGACGTAGGGCTCTGTCGACCGCACCAGCTGCATCACCGGCAAGTGCGGCCGAAGCAACTTGAGGCCGGGGATTAAGCGGTGTGCTCGTGCTATGTCCGATCCGCATCGAATGCGCGCTTGCCTCGTCGCCGCCACAGCAGCATCGCCTGCTCACCGTGCTCGCTGCGGAGCCTCGCCGCCGCTTCAACGAGTATTCCAAAGATCACCGCCCGATCGTCGTCCGTGAGATCGATGAGCTCGGCCTTGGCAACAAGCCCGCCGAGCTCGATCAGCCGGCGCGTGCGTTCGCGGCGCTTCACCTGCCACACACGCGTGTCATGCCGCGCCCGCTTCGCCAGCAGCCGGTTGCGTGCGGCCCGCATCCGCCGGGCTGCTGCTCGCGCCGCGATCGCCGCGCTTCGCAGCCCCTCGTGGAGACCTGCGAAAGAACCGCTCCCCGCGCTGGCGGCACTCCTCCTTCGGTAGCCCTTTGCCCTCGACCGTAAGCAGCAGCGTGCCGACAAGCTCCTCGACCGGCAGAGTATCGGCGCCGGTTGCGATCACAAGAGCGCCGAACTGCCGCAGCTTGCGTTCTTTGAGTTCTTTAGCCTTCGCATCGAGCGCTTTGAGCTCGGCGTCATAGTCACGGGGTCTGCGCATAATATGTCCTCAGTTGATTGGTGGGGACAGCCCAGTTATCGAGGAACTCGATTAGCAGCAATGCCCTGAAATCTTGTGAGACTCGCACGTCCCGAGAAAGATGAATTCTTTCGAGGGCGCGCTTATACGTCGTGCCGACGTCGCTTGCTTGCTGTAACTGGTATGGTCACCATGGCGATCTACCACTTCTCCGCCAAAGTGATCTCCCGCGCCGCCGGGTCCTCGGCACTGGCGGCCGCCGCCTACCGCTCGGCCTCGCGGCTACACGACCAGCGGCTCGACCGGCATCACGATTTCTCCAACAAGGCGGGCGTCGTCCATTCCGAAGTGCTGCTGCCGGATCATGCGCCCGAGCACTTCGCGGATCGCGAGGCTTTGTGGAATGCGGTCGAGGCAGCGGAAGTGCGCAAGGACGCGCAGCTCGCCCGTGAGGTCGAGTTCGCATTGCCGCGCGAACTGGACGAAGCCGAAGGAATTCGCCTGGCGCGCGACTTTGTCGAACGTGAGTTCGTGGCGCACGGAATGATCGCCGATCTCAATGTGCACTGGGATGTCGGTAGCGACGGTGAGGCGAAGCCGCATGCGCACGTGATGCTGTCGATGCGCGAGGTGGGAGAGCAGGGCCTTGGCGCCAAGGTGCGGGACTGGAACCGCACCGACCTGCTCAGCCACTGGCGCGAGGCATGGGCCGAGCACGTCAACACTAGGCTGGCCGAACTCGATATCGATGCGCGGATCGATCACCGGACCTTGGAAGCACAAGGGATCGAGCTCGAGCCGCAGAACAAGATCGGTCCCGCCGCCTCGCGCATGGCCGAGCAGGAGCTCGAGAGCGAACGGCTTGCCGAGCATGCCGAGATCGCGCGGAGGAACGGCGAACGCATTCTCGCCAATCCTGCCTTGGCGCTCGATGCGATCACCCACTCGCAAGCGACGTTCACCGCGCGCGATCTTGCCCGGTTCGTGCATCGGCACAGCGACGGCAAGGAGCAGTTCGATCAGGTGCTCGCTGCAGTGAAGCGCTCGTCCGAGCTGATGCGGCTCGGGCGTGATGGGCGAGGGGAGGAGCGGTTCACTTCGCGCGCGATGCTCGAGTGCGAAGACCGGCTCGAGCGGGCGGCGGACAAGCTATCGATGCGGCGGCACCATAACCTCCCGGCAGACACAATCGGGCGATCGATCGCATCGGCCGGGAGGCGCGGTCTTGCACTCGGTGAAGAACAGAAGACCGCGCTGGGGCGCCTACTGTCAGGTCCCGACCTTGCCAACGTCACTGGCTATGCCGGTACCGGCAAATCCGCTGTGCTGGGCCTGGCGCGCGATGGATGGGAGCGCGCCGGCTACCGTGTGCGTGGTGCCGCTCTGTCGGGCATTACGGCTGAGAACCTGGAGAGTGGTTCGGGTATAGCCTCACGTACGATCGCGAGCCTGGAGCATCAGTGGGCGCAGGGAAGAGAGCTGCTCACACCGAAGGATGTGCTTGTCATCGACGAGGCCGGAATGATCGGCACGCGGCAGATCGAGCGGGTGATCTCCGAAGCCGAGAAGCGCGGCGCCAAGGTCGTGATGGTCGGCGACATCGAGCAGCTCCAGGCGATCGAGGCAGGGGCAGCGTTCCGTTCGATCACCGAGCGGCATGGCAGCGCCGAGATCACCACCGTTCGCCGGCAGCGTGAGGACTGGCAGAGGGATGCGACACGCAAGCTGGCGACCGAGCGCACGGGCGAGGCGATCGCGGCCTATGATGACGCGGGTCATGTGCATGCATCCGCCACGCGAGAAGACGCACGCAAACAGCTGATCGCGCGCTGGGACTGTGACCGGCAGGAGCAGCCGGCGAGCAGCCGTATTATCCTCACGCATACCAACGACGATGTCCGCGCGCTTAACCAGGCGGCGCGGGCAAAGATGCGCGCAAACGGTGCGCTTGGTCACGAAACAACCCTGCAGGTGACCCGCGGCACACGAACGTTCGCCGCCGGCGACCGGATCATGTTCTTGCGCAACGAGCGCGGCCTCGGCGTGAAGAACGGTTCGCTGGGCACGGTACGAAGCGTGGATGCGTCCCGGATGCAGGTCATGCTCGATGACGGGCGGAGCGTCGCGTTCGATCACAAGGACTATCGCGACATCGATCATGGCTACGCCGCGACGATCCACAAGGCGCAAGGGATGACCATCGACCGGGTGCATGTCCTCGCCACACCCGGGCTTGATCGGCATGCGGCCTACGTCGCGCTGTCGCGGCACCGGGACCGGGTTGATTTGCACTACGGCAGCGATGACTTCGCCGATCGCTCGAAGCTCGTGCGCGTGCTCAGCCGCGAGCGGGCGAAGGATATGGCGCGCGACTATGCGCCGGCGCCAAAGGTGCCCGAGCCAGTCAAGAAGCGCGATCCGTTTGCGGGGCTGAAGCTGCGGGCAGAGCCGAGCATCGAGCGCGCCGCACCCGATCCGCTTGCCAAAGCAGTCGAGCGCTTTGGGCACGCTGCGCAGGACATCGTTCGCATGCGCGAGAAGGGCTACGATGCGCTGCCGCACCAGCAGCAGGCGTTCAAACGAGCCCGGGAGGCGCTGGACAAAATCCAGCCGGGTGCGGCGCACGATCTGCGCACCGCCATGAACAAGGATCCGGCTCTGATCGCCGAGGCGGCCAAAGGACAGACCGCGCGCGCGATCCGTCAAGTGGCGGTGGAACGCCAGCTCAGAATCGACACCCATGATCGCGCCGAGCGGTTCGTTGCCGACTGGCAGGCGAAGGCGCGTCAGCTCGACCGGTTCGAACAGGCGCAGGACTTCCTTGCAAAAGAGCGTGTACAGGAAGGTATGGCCGAGATGGCCAAGAGCCTGCAGCGCGATCCGCAACTCGAGTCGCTTCTCCGAAATCGCACCAAAGAACTCGGAATCGGGGCCTCTCGCGGGGCGTCTTTGTCCCACGAACTCCAGAGTTGGCTCAGCCGCTCGCGTTCTCGTGGGCTCGGGCTCTAGGCTCGCAGCATGACAAACGAACCTACTCCCGAGATCGATCCTACCGAGGCCTTCCGGCGTGTTCGCAGTGAGCTAAGCCTGCTTCACAGCGCCGTTGAGGGGCTTACCGCCGCGCGCGAGAAGACGCCCGATTACAGCGCAACGCTCGGCGAGATGACCGAGCGGCTCCACGACCTCAATGTGCGGCTGCATCACATCGAGCACAGCCGTGCCTTGGCGCTATCGCCTGTTGCCTTGGCTGAGGAGATCAACGCCGCGGCTGGTGCCGTTCGAGCGCAAGACCGAAAGATGCTGGGCGAGGCGCGCGATGCGCTGAACCGCTCGCTTGGCTGGATCAACAGTATGATCAATCGCGGTCAGGCGGTCGAGAGGCGGACCGACCGCGAATGTATCATCGGTGTTGTTGGGTTCGCAGCGGGTATACTGCTGTGGTCGATCCTACCCGGCGTCGTTGTTCGCGCCCTGCCAGAGAGCTGGCACGCGCCTGAGTGGATGGCGGCTCAGACGATGGGTATGGATCAGGCAGAGGCAGGGAAGCGGATGATCGAGACGGCGGAGAGAGCAAATCCGCTGTGATGTGTTAGGCTCGCTCCGTTACCCGCTGCTCCAAAGCTCAACTCCTCCCGACCGGCAATCCGCGTCGACTTGCGTCCGATTAGGCCCGATGGCCTACCAAGTCCGCGAACTGCTGCAGGTACAGCGGCCAGCCGCGATCTCCGCCAACACCCTCCCAAACGCCTTCCCAGCCGTTGCCGTGGCGGTCCAGATGCCGATGCTCAATCTCAACGCGCGTGCGCTGCGGCGTTTCGGCCGTGAAGCGCACCTCCCACTCGCTCGCCATATCCGGATCGGTCTCGATCTGCCACTGCGGACTAATGTCCCAACTGAGGAGCACCCGATGGGGCGGATCATAGGCGAGCACACGTGCCCAGCGGCACTCGCTTCCGTCGGCGCCGCGATCGTAGATGTGGCCGCCGATCCGAGGCTCGAACACCGTTTCCGCGATCGGCGCGCGCAGCAGGTTGTGTTCGGCGGGTTTAAACTTCCCGAAATCGTCGGTGAACACCTTGAAGGCGTGCTCGATCGGCGCCTCGACGACGATAGAATGCTTCACGGACGTGCCTACTATTTGCGTGCTCATCATCACTCCTCCGATGTTTGCTCGGCGGCATGCTTGTACGCCGCAAGCGTCTTGCTCCAGAATAGGTCGAGCTCCGCGCGAAAACCTTCCAGCCCCGCCGGATCGATACGATAGATGCGTTGCTTGCCGGCCGGCGTGTCGACTACGAGCCCGGCATCCTTGAGCACCTTCAAATGTTGCGACACGGCCGGCCGGCTGACGGGCAGGTCTTGCGCCAGCTCGCCTACAGAGCAGGGACGCTCGGCCAGTCGCTCGAAAATCGTGCGCCGAGTTGTGTCGGCGAGGGCGGTCCACCCATCTCTTGGGTAAGTCATGGCTTACGTGTAAGGCGTGACTTACCCGATGTCAACAACCAGTCGGCGCACGGAGCGTCGAAGATCGTCCTGGGTGCAACAGTCTGCCTCTGAAGCGAGGGTGAATCCTCCGGATCCGGCAGTTATCTGCAATCACATTATGAGCGACCGCTGATAGCCCGGTCTTGGCGTGACGCCAGTCAGCAATGCGTGCCCATCCTGATCGGTCCGCCGCTCGAATGCCCGTGCCGGAAGCTGCCGTTCGCGGAGGCCTGACACCTGCTTCATCAAAGGACCGGTTCGTTGGACAGTCCGGTTAGGCTGCTTTTAGGAGCGCCAATTGGGATAGCGGACGTTCCGAACGGCGAACCGGCGCGTCAGCTTCGCCCCCTCAAAGCGGCAATTCACAGGTGCGATCGTCGACGGCGAAACCCGCCATTCGTTCGGCGCGCAAGTCACGCCCCGCAGTTGTAATACCACCCGAGACACTTGCTATAGGGCGCTGGATTCGCACTCGAAGCGAATCATCACGGAGAGGCGATGTATATTTCCGAGATCTTCGCGGGAGGCTTCCGTTGCTTTGCGCCGAAGGCGCCGCTTCGGCTCGCGCTCTCGCCGGGTCTCAACATCCTCGTCGGGCCCAATGACGCGGGCAAAACTGCAATCGTCGATGCCGTTCGCTACGTGCTGTGGAGCCGCGGCGACGATTATGTCCGGCCCAATCTTCACGACTTCCATGTCGACGCTGCGGGCGCCCGCGCTTGCGATTTCGTCGTGCGCTGCACGTTCGACGGGCTCAGCGCTGACGAGCAATCGCGCTTTCTCGAATGGTGCACCAACGAAAAGGGGATGCTTCGCCTCCATGTCTGCATGCGCGGGGCGCTGCGCACCTCGGCTGGCGGTGGCAGCGTCGTCACCAGCCAGTATCGCGCCGGCGCAGAGGGTGAGGGGTTGCCGCTCGACGGAGAGCTGCGCGAATATCTCAAGGCCACTTACCTCAAACCGCTCCGCAATGCCGAGCGCGAGTTGCACGCCGGGCGCCGCTCGCGCCTATCGCGGATCCTTGGCGCCATGCCGACGATGGGCAAAGAGTGGAAGCCGGCAGAGGGTGGCGGGCCGGCCACCCTGTTTGATACGCTTGATGCTGTCGACAAGGCGGTCGCCGCCAATCGTGCAATCGGCGAGGTGCAGACCCAGGTCAACACGAGCTTCCTCGACAAGCTATCGTTCGTCGGCGACCCGCTGGTGGCGACGCTCGACCTCGGCGCCAAGGGCTCGTTCGACCAAGTTCTCGAGCGGCTCGAGCTCTATCTCAACTCAAGGCACGGCGCCGAGCGCGTGCCGCGTGGTCTGGGCTACAACAATCTGCTGTTCATGGCCGCCGAGCTGCTGCTCCTCCAGTCGCATCCTGACCAGGTACCGTTCCTCCTCATCGAGGAGCCCGAGGCGCATCTCCACCCGCAGCACCAGACGCTGTTTATGGACGTACTCGCCGAGCGCGCCGCCGCACCTAAGGAAGGGGAGGCTGGTCAGCCAGTGCAAGTGCTGCTCACGACGCACAGCCCCCAGCTTGCCGCAGGCGCGTCGCTCGAGACGATGACGATGGTGGTTGGCCACCGCACCTTCCCTCTCGGGACCGGGCACACCCGGCTCAACGTCGTCGATTACGAGTTCCTGCGCCGCTTCCTCGACGCGACCAAGGCCAATCTGTTCTTTGCCCGCGCGCTGATCGTGGTCGAGGGTGATGGCGAGAATCTGCTTCTGCCGGCGATCGCCGAGAAGATCGGCAAGCCCCTAAGCAGCCACGGCGTTTCGCTCGTCAACGTCGGGCATCGCGGGCTGTTTCGCTACAGCCGCATCCTGCAACGCGCCGAGGGCAACGCCATCCCCGTACCGGTCGCGCTCATCCCCGACCGCGACATCCCACCAAAAGAGGCCAAGGAGCTAGTCGGAAAGCGCGAGACGGAGGATGAGCTGACCGTCGAGGCGATCGAGAGGCAGATGAAGGCACTGCGGCGCGACGCAGGCGATCCCGTCGAGGCGTTCATCGCCGGTAGCTGGACGCTCGAGTTCGACCTTGCGCTCCAGCCAGGGATCGCAGGCGATGTTCACGAGGCGATCCAGCTCGCCTGTACCTCCAGCCGCAACCCGGCCCGGCTCGCTAAGATCCGCGAGCGCGCCGCCGAGGAATATGCCGCATGGGTGGCGGCCGGCAAATCCGCGGTTGAAATCGCGGTGTTGATCTATCGGCCGCTGTTCGAGAAGGACGCCTCAAAGGCCGAGGTTGCCGAACAGCTGGCGGCTATCCTGCGCGCGCGGTCGGAGGGCCCGGCGGAGATGCGCGCCATGCTGCCGCCCTATCTGGTTCGGGCCATCGACTATGTGACCGGCGGCTATGTCGCCGGCGCGCCGCAGTTCGAACCCGAGGCGGACGACGGCGAGGATGACGGAGGGGGCAGCGTCTGCGGCGGCGAGATCGGGGCTGCGGGCTGGCCCGGCGGGCTGGCGTCTGCAGACTGATGTTCGAGATTCTGCCCGTTACCCCGGATCTACTCGCCGAGCTGGGTGCCGAGCTCGGCGGCTGCGATTTCACCGATCCTAGCCAGAGGGCCTTCCTCGAGAACAGGGGCGCGTGCGACGTCCAGGCGGCGCCGGGCAACGGCAAGACGACCCTGCTCGCCGCCAAGCTCGCGTTACTCTCGCGCAACTGGGTGGCGCGGCGGAATGGCGTATGCGTCATTTCGCACACCAATGCCGCACGCACCGAGGTCGAGGACCAGATCGCCAATCACCCGACCGCGGCGCGGCTTATGGCCTATCCGCACTTCACCGGTACGGTGACCGCCTTCATCAACCAGTATCTCGCCTTGCCCTATCTGCGCGGGCTTGGCTGGACCGTCCGCCAGATCGACGACGATGTCTTCGCCAGTGAAGCGCTGCGGCGCTATCCCGGCAATTGGGCACTCGACGGCCATGCCAAGCGAGCCACGGCAACGGTTGAGAGATGGGTGAGTGAGCTCACCCTCGACCCCGGATTCCTGGCGCTTAAAGGACCTCCGGGGAGTCTCGCGGTCCGGCGGCTTAAGGGTCAGCACGGCGCGGACACGCCGTGCGGCAAGGCGCTCTCTGCTCTCAAGGCGAGGATGGTCAATGCCGGCCTCTATCGCTACGCCGACATGACCGCGCTCGCGATCCGCGCGCTCGACACCACGCCGGGGCTTGCCGAGCGGTTGCGTGCGCGCTTTCCCCTCGTGATTCTCGACGAGGCGCAGGACACGCATGGCGATCAACTTCGGTTGCTCGAGCGCGTGTTCAAACATGCCGACAGCGCCTTCCAGCGGTTGGGCGACAGCAACCAGACGCTGTACGAGGACGAGGGCGCGAATCCCTTTTATTGGGTCCCAGACGCAGGATCGATCCCGCTCGATGAAAGCCGCCGCTTCGGCACGGAAATTGCCGGCTTCGCCAGCCGCCTGACCGCGCGTGCGGCGCAGGTGATCGCCGGTGCCCCCGACCGGCACGCGACGCGGGTGCTGATCCTGTTTGACGAGGCGACGATCGGCGGTGTGCTCGGTGCGTTTGCCGCCGAAGCCGAGGCGCACTGGGCCGGCGACAGCGCCGGGCGCGATGTCTGGGCGGTCGCCTCGCGCCACAATATCGCAAGCAGGAAGGGCGCGTGGCAGCCTAAGAGCCTGGTCGACTATCACCCCGCCTATCGCAGCGAAGGAGGCGCGCGGAAGAGCGCCAATCTGTTCTGCCGCCAGATGCAGAAGGCGGCGCTGCATCACGCTGCCGGTCGCCCGCCGCGCGAGGTCGCCGAAATGCTCGGGACCGGAATCGCGGGGCTTGCCCGTGCGCACAAATGGAAGGCGCCCAACGGACAGGCGGTGACTACGCACAACCTTTGGGCGACGCTGGCCGAACGCGATCATGCGATGCCGCGCCAAGTGCGCCGCATCGCCTACGATCATGTGTTGGCCAGCGTCGCGCCATGGGACGAGGGCGCATGGAAATCCTTCGTCGATGCGCTGCTACCGCTATTTGCGCCTGTTCCTAAGGGCTCAGATGGCGTCGTCGTTGGCTATGCGGCATTCGTCCCCAGCGAGAAAGCCGACCTAGCCGACCCCGAGCACCATTCGACCAAGCAGATCCAGCTAGGCGGCGTGACTCTGCGGCTCGGCTCTATCCACTCGGTCAAGGGCAAGAGCGTCGACGGCATTCTTGTCGTCGAGAGCGAGGTCTGGAAGGGACCGGCGAAGAATGAGAATTGCATCGACCTCACCACTGTGCTGCCGCATGCCTTCGGTGTGGTTGAAACCGTCTTCGCCGGCGCGGCGCTGACCGCCGCGACCAATGTTTTTGTCGGCGTGACCAGGCCGCGCGAGTTGCTGGGCCTGGCGATGCGCAGATCGACCGCCGGTGCGCTCATCGGCGCGGCCAAAGCGCAGGGGTGGAAGTTGGTCGATCTCGTCGAGGCCCCAGAACTCGGCAGCGAGGCCTAGGCCGGGGCATCCAGCGCGCCGGGCCAGAACAGGCAGTCGAGCAGCACCGAGTCCCCGCGATTGGGCCATTTAGCGATAAGGTGATCGCGTAGCTCCTGGTCGATCCGCAGGACCGCCCCTCCGTGTTCGAACTCACCATCCGGCAGGCTGGTGAGGAACAGCCCGAACTCGGTCTTGCCGGGAAAGCGCTCGCGCATGGCGGCATACCAGGCCGGTCCGTCGAGCCCCACCTTGCTGAACGCTTGGGGCAGGCTGAGGCTCGCGGCATGCTCCGGCCGTCTGTCGTAGAGGCGGCTGAGCGCGTCGATCCCGACGCGCGAATGCGCTTCTCCGCGCTGCACGATCCTAAGCATCTGCTCGGCCGTCAGCGTGTCGCCGGCTGTGTCGATCACGGCAAACAGCATCGGCAGCATCTGCTGCGCCTGCCAATAGGGTGCATGCGGGCCGAAGCTGGTCAGATGGTCGACGATCGTGCTGATCGTCCAAGCCCGGCTCGGGAAGTCGGTCCGCCCGAGCAGCTCGACGACACCGCGCGCTATCGCCTGATGCTCCCAGCCGCTCGCGACCTCGAGCACGCCGCGCAGTGCCAGCACCATCGCGCTCGCCGGGCGGCCTTCGGCGATATCGGGCAGTTCGGCGCCCAGCCCGACGGCGAGGGTCTGACCTTTGGGGATGCCAACGGTAATGGTCTTGGTTTTGGCGCTTGCGAGTTCGTCCTCGTGGAACAGCGCCCATTCCTGCATCCATAGCCACCAGCATCGGTCGGTGTCGCGTTCGATCGCGACCAGGATGACTGGCACGCGGAACGCTGTCGCATAAGCGATCCAGCTACGCTCGATCGAGACGAGGATATGACCGTCGGCGCGGTTGAAGCGGCCCCTCGCTTTGACCTGAATCTTGAGCAGCTGGCCGCGCAGCTCTTGGTCGTCACCAATTGGATCGGCGAGTTCGGCCTCTAGGTCGATCCCGAAATCCTCGTCCTGAGTGCGTGCGACCCAGCGTGGATGATTGCCAATCAAGTTCCCGACGAAGCGTTCGCCATGTTTGCCGGTGCGCTGTGCTCCGGTGCGTTTGGGCATGTCTTCCTCTTGGTAGGGCGCTATTTGCTTGGGCTACTAGGTGCAAACCCCACAGACTTGAAGCGTGAAGGATTACACGTATTTCGCTTCCGTCTCACCTGCATCAAAATGCGGAAGGGGAACCGGTCACCACCAACTGTCGACGCGTTAAGTGTTCTGATGGATCACCCCAAGCTCGCTGTTGGCGCGGATTATTACAACGACTTGCACATGTTCCGCGTTAGGGGGCACCGAATAGTCGACCGCCAGTTCGACGGCGCGGTCCACGCGCTTCCTCCGACTGCGCCAATGCGAATACCGATGGAACGTTCTGGGACCGTCTGGTGACTACCGCGTAATCAAGCGGCAAACGCGATAACGACGGCTACGATGATACCGAGGATTGTCGCAATAACTCCCCACTTCCCCCAGTTGGGTTCAGAGGCATGTGGCGGACGGAGCAACCTTGCTTCGTCGTTTGAATACGGGCTTGATCCACGAACCTTGTTGGCTGTGTTGAGGCCAATGCCGTTTAAAAGGAACTTGTAGCCTGGGCCATCACCGATGGTCTTGCCAAGGCCACGACCTTGGAGATCGCTACCGACGAGTTTTAGCCAAGTAGGATGCGCGCTCAGGCCATGGCGGCGTGCTAGTTGTTCCAAATCGACGGGACAAAGACCAGGTGGTTCCTGCTCGTCGGCGAGGGCGACCAAAAGTTTATCAGCAAACTCGAGATATCCGCCGTCTTCTACGCTTGGCACATCGAGCGTGGACTCGTGCCCTTCCCACACATCCTTCCAATCCTCGGGCCTAGCTTGGTCCAAAGAGGTCCGAATATTCGCCTTCAGCGCTTCGTAAGAAGCAAGCCACGGAAACCCGGCCTCTGCAATCCTTGCAATAAAGCTCGCAGGTTGTTTTAGCTGGCGGTCTACGAAATCCAATCCCCGTCTCGTTATGCGCCAGCCTGCTTTCGACTGCGGAAGAAATTCGTCCTCGAGCATGCCGTTGGCGACCAACGCTTCGATTGCAACTTCCACTCGCCGAGCAGCAATCCAACTTGCTAGCTTTTCGGATATCTCGCTGGCTGGCGCGAGCTCGGAGGAGTTCTCAGAAAGCAAATAGTACTGGTACAAGACGACGTGCTCTATCTTTCGCAGATCTTTGAGCGTGCTCATCTTGAACCCCGCGAATGGCGCGAGCGTATAAAATCTCTCGTGCGCTGCATTTGCAGAAGGCTAAAGAGCCTCACCAGTGTTCGCAATGGGTTGCGAACCGACGGTCAGCTTCTCCAATCACCAAATCGCGATGCAAACGGTTCAGTTACCGGCCAAAAGTGAACCCGCCAAATCGCTAAGTGAGGAATGGGCGCCAAAAAATGAATCGCACCAAATCGGAACGGTTCCTGCACACAGGTGCACGAGTCCATAGTATTTGGAGGACGCAATCACTAGGTTCGCGTCATGATGTCGGGGGACATTCGAGCGCGAGGAGGGGGGATGCGACAGATTGTCGCCCTGTCGGGTGCGGTTGCAAGCGGCAAGTCAACAGTCGCCACGGCGATCCTGTCGCATTTCAACGGAACGCGATTGTCGACGCGATCGATGATCCTCGAGTTGACTGGCTGCGGCAACAGCCGCGAAGCGCTTCAGGCCGCAGGCGACAAGCTCGATCTCGATACTGACCTCAAATGGGTCGGGGATGCTACCAAAGCCGCCGTTGCCAGTCTCGATCCCGATGCGATCGTGATCATCGATGCGGTTCGCCGTCCGGAGCAGGTAGCCCATCTGCGCGAACTGTTTCCCGATAACGTGCGCCACGTCCATATCATCGCCGAGCCCGCGGAGCGGGAGCGGCGCCACCGTCGGCGCGATCATGAAGTGATTGAGCCCGACAGCTATGACGCCGTGCGCGCCAATCTGACCGAAGCCGACGTCGACAAAATGGCGCAGATCGCCGACGTGACGTTCGACGCCACGCGCCTTGATACCTCCGCCATCGCGGCGGTCGCGCTCGCGGGGCTCGGACTAATGCGGCGCGAGGTGACGCCGCTGGTTGATGTTATCGTCGGCGGGCAGTTCGGGAGCGAAGGGAAAGGAAACGTCTGCTCATACCTCGCCCGCGAATATCAGGTGTTGCTGCGCGTCGGTGGCCCCAATGCCGGTCACCGTGTCAAGGATCCCGATTATGACTTCATCCATCTGCCGTCGGGCGCGTTGCACAATCCCGATGCCCGCCTGCTTATCGGTGCGGGCGCGACCTTATCGCTGCCGGTCATCCTGCGCGAGATCGCGGACCTCAAGATCCTGCCCGAACGCTTGTCGATCGACCCACAGGCAATCATCATCGAAGAGAGCGACATCGCGTGGGAAACCGGCGCGCTTGAAGTCATTGGTTCGACCAAGAAGGGCGTGGGGGTGGCGACTGCGCGTAAGATTCTGTGTCGCGGCAAGGAGATGTTCGGATCGCCGGTCCGGCTGGCGCGGGACGTTGCCGAACTGGAGCCGTTCGTGCGGCCGGTCCTCATCGAACTCGAGCGCGCTTATGCCGCCGGCGAACGCATCATGCTCGAGGGCACCCAAGGGACAGATCTCAGCCTGCACCACGGCATGTGGCCGCACGTCACCTCGCGCGAAACCACTGCCAGCGGATGTCTTTCCGACGCCGGCATTCCGCCTAACCGTGTGCGCAAGGTCATCATCGTCGCGCGCACCTATCCGATCCGGGTCGGCGGCAAATCAGGCTATATGGGGATCGAAATCGACGCCAAGACAATAGCCGATCGCTCGGGCCTCAATGTCGAGGGGATCATGAAGACCGAAGTTGGCACCGTATCGGGCAAGCGGCGGCGCATCGCCGAATTCGATCTCGGGCAAATCCGTCGCGCAGCAGCGCTCAACGGCGCCGACGAGATCGCGCTGACCTTCGCCGATTATCTGTCCGCGCAGAATGTCGACGTCCCCGAGTTCGCAGCGCTCACTGACCATACCAAGGCGCTGGTGTTGCAGATCGAGGAGGTTACGGGTGCGCCGGTAACGCTGATTTCGACCGACCCGCGGCTAGGCGGCATGATCGACCGGAGACCCAAGTGACTGAAGACGAACTGATCGAACGGCACCCCACACTCTGGCATATGGCGGCCGACGGCAGCTGGCCGTCGATCCGCGATCATGGGCTGTTGAGCGTTACCGCGCTGCTCGACTTCTATGGCGTGACCGGCGCAGCGCGCGTGCCGATCGAGTCCGCCCGGCGGCCGCAATGCGTA
Organism: Pelagerythrobacter sp. Soil_C_18; assembly: GCF_057657235.1. Classification (NCBI taxonomy): domain Bacteria; kingdom Pseudomonadati; phylum Pseudomonadota; class Alphaproteobacteria; order Sphingomonadales; family Erythrobacteraceae; genus Pelagerythrobacter; species Pelagerythrobacter sp. Soil_C_18. Next base: position 218,102 of record NZ_JBDGIU010000007.1, on the reverse strand, counting down.
ATCCTGAAGGCGGACGGGTTGCCCGAGGCGGTCGTGCGCGACAACAAGCCGATGTTCGAAGCGTCGCTGGTCAAATGCCTGCAAGACGGCCTGACCCCGCGTGACTGGTACGAGATACTCAACCGGAAGAGTTTCCTGTGGGTCGAGCGCGAACGGCTCGAACGACTGCTGAAGGCCAAGGCCTATGCCAAGGATCCGCAGGTCGTGCTCACCGTCGATACCAAATCGCTGGTCGAGCGCCACCGCGAGTCGATCCTGCTCAGCGCGATCAACTCCGGCCAGACGCTCTATGTGCCGCAATCGCGCGGTACTGCGACGTTCCAGCCGATCGCTGGGTTTCCGACGGGCACGGGGCGGATTGGCTCCAAAACCAAGCCCAAGATAGTCGAACTTACGGTCGAAGGCGGCGTGCCCGATATCGCCGATATGGTGCTCAAGGTCGAACGCGTCGAAAACGGCGTCTGGACCACGCTCGAGATCTGATCGATGCACGCGCAGACTTCGCCGACGCGCCCTGGATTCGCGCCACTTGCGGTCAGGTCAATTGCGCATGATGGGGCACGGATTACCCGTCGGCAGTTGTACATCGATCTTGCGCTTCACGTAGTTGCCAAACTCTCTAGTGTAGTGCTGGTGCTGGATTGTCCGTGGGCCCTCGTTGGTGCGCCCGGCTGGTGGACTGAGTGACTTGACCGACACCACCACCCGATGGTCGGACCGGCGCAGCGGCCGCACGGCGCATGCCGACGACGTTCGGTCATCCGACGAGATCGACTATGCACGCATCGTTCACTCGAGCGCCTTTCGCCGGCTTCAGGGAAAGACGCAGATCCTCGCGCTTGGTGATGATGATTTCTATCGCACGCGGCTGACCCATTCGCTCGAAGTGGCGCAGGTCGCACAAGGCGTGCTGCAGCAGCTTCGCGCCCGCGGGCGCGATGATCCCGAGCTGCCCAGCCCATCGCTCATCTCGGCGATCGGCCTGGCGCATGATCTTGGCCACCCGCCGTTCGGCCATGGCGGCGAACTCGCACTCAACTACTGCATGCGTGCAGATGGCGGGTTCGAAGGGAATGCACAGACACTGCGGATCGTCGGCAAGCTCGAAGGCTATTCGCCGGCACATGGCGCCGATCTGACGCGGCGATCCTTGCTTGGCCTGCTCAAGTATCCCGTCGCGCGCAGCCAGGTCACCAATCCGGCGATCGTGCCGTCGCTCGATCCGCACGCGACGACCATCACTGTGCTGGACCGCGCGACCTGCAAGCCGGCCAAGGCCTATGGGGACGAAGAGCAAGCGATCGTCGACTGGCTGCTCGAGCCATTCAACGAGGCCGATCGCGCGCTGTTCACTCAATTCGCGTCGAAGCCGGACCGCCACGCGAAGGCGCTCCATAAGACGCTCGACTGCAGCATCATGGATGTCGCCGACGACATTGCCTACGGCGTCCATGATTTCGAGGACGCAATCGCGCTCGGCTTCATCGATCCCCCACGCTTTTGTGCAGCCGTCCCGCCCAGTCGCTGCGCGCTGCTACTCCACGAATTGCGCGATCGCCCGCTCGCCGACAGTGATGCCGACCCGTTCGGTGCCTTGGTCGCGACCCTGTTCGGCGAGGCCGGTGCGCGCAAGCGCACCATCGGCCGGCTGGTCAATCATCTGCTGCGCAACACTGAGCGGACGAGCGAGGGTGGCTTCGCCGACCCGATGCTTGGCAGCCGCATCAGCCTTCGCGCCGACGCACGCGATTTGCTTGACGCCTTGCAGGCGCTTGTCGTGACCGAAGTCATCGAAAGCGCGCGCGTCCAGCATCTCGAGTTCAAGGGCCAACGCATGGTAGTCGCCGTCTTCGAGGCAATGGCGTCAGACCCGCAGCATCTCCTCCCCGACGACGTGTTCGCCGCCTACGACGCCGGCGGCGGCAATCGCGCGATCTGCGACCATGTCGCCGCCATGACCGACGGCGCATTGCTCAAAACCTACGAAAGACTATTCAGTCCCCGCATGGGATCGGTGTTCGACCGGCTCTAGGTGCCGGCTGCGGCAAGCACCACGCGGGTCGGAATGCCCGATTTGCGTACGAGGTCGGCGACATGGCTGGTGAGGCCGACGTCGCCATGGAGTTCGAGGCCTTGGTTCGGGCCGAAATGCGCCAGTGTATCGCGCAGCGCCTCGAGACCGTCGCGAACCTCGAACGCCACCCATCTCTCGGGATCGCCCGGCACCAGCACGCGCTGCGTGCTCACCGTCGCACCAAGATGAAGCTGCACGATCCACAATGTGCTGCCGTCATATACCCATTCCAGGCGGACCGGGCCGAACACGTCCATCGCGCGCCGCTGCGCGGCCGTCACCGCCGCGTGAACCATCTCCGGCAACACCTCGGGCGTGCGCTTGCCGAGCATGAACAGGTCGCCCTCGCCCGACAGACCCTCGATCACCACCTCGCCATTGGCATCAATTATCGCCGCGCCTGAATGCGTGGCCGGCACCGCGTCCTGCCGCAACACCGAGGCGATGCGATCGCCTGTCGGATCCTCGTCGGCAAGCAGGCGGAACGGATCGAGCCAGCCCTTGTGCGTTGTGAACAGGCCCGGTTCCTGCACGCGCGGGCACGTGCGAATCCAGCTTTGGGCGCTGCCGGTCGGCGTACCGAATATGAAGGGTGCGACCCGTCGTGCGATGACCTCGGTGCGCGGCACCGGCAATCCGACCAGATCCGCCATCAACAGACCAAAGGCCTTGTCGCCGACATGCTGGCTGAAGCGGTTCGGCCAGCGCCAGCCCGGTGCGACGTTCTGCGGAGGCAGATCTTCCCATTCCCACAGCAGGGTGTGGGTCTGTCGCCACCCGCGCGGGCGCGGATGGATGCTGAACTCGGTTCGTCCGGCTGGAGCGACATCCGGCGTGAAGCCGTAAACCCGCTGCAGCAGCGTCAGTCCGAGATCGAACGGCAACGACGCGACGCCGGGCTTCTCGACGCAGCGCGGCGTGTCGTCGGGCGCGAACTCGATAATGCCGTTCTGGACGACCCCTGAGACGCCGCCGTCCTGGATGTCGACTGTTTCATTGATGATGATGAACAGGCCATCGGCAGCAAGCCGGCTGACATTTTCGAGCACCGCGTCGCGGGTCGTCAATCCATAGACAAATTCGCGGCTGCGCGGGCTATCTGGCGTGTAGCTGCGGACGTTAACCGCGCCGTCAACTGACCGGTCGAGCAGCGCCTGCACCGCATCATGCACAGAGCCGAACGTTGCGTTCGGCTCGTAGCCAGCGACCCGACAATAGCTTTGCTCCAGACCGCCACTGACCGGCACGTAGCTCACAAATTGAGCGACGTTTCCAGCGCGTGCCAATTGGTCGAGCGACTGGTCCTTTCGGAGATTCATGTTCAGCAAGATTCCCATCCGGGCAAAATTGAAGCCGCGTCCGCACCATTACGCGCGCGGCAGCCGGGCGCAACCACCACCCGCCCAGGCGGAGGCGGACGTTGTAATGGCGATCAGTCGCTTGGGCACCCTAGCACGGGGTAGGTTTAGCTTCGATGTACTGAGGTGCACGGACGATCCGCAAGGGCGGCATAAATCCGATATGAAATTCCTAGCTTTCAAGAGCGTCACTTTCAAAAATGGCCCGCTTATCGATCCCATGGTCCCATGCTCCCACGTGCACGCGATTTGCGTCCGCTTCCGGTGCTCGCCGCTCCGAAAGTTGCCGGTCTGCAAGCGGCCCAGAAGGAGCCAAAATTCGCCGCATGAACGAACGACCGGATTCAGGAGCCAACCACTGCGCCGGAAATGTCCGAAATGTCGGCGGCTGCTGATGGCTCATCGGTACGGCCGAGTGTCAGCTTTCCGAACTTCTGTCCCTAAAAACCGGGCAGGCAGAAGACGGCCCAATATGCACCCGATGCGGTTGGCAAGTCACCCCACCTAGGCCTGAGAGGCGGCTGCCCGGTTCTGGCGTGCGCGATAAGCCCGTGTCTTGTGTCGATTGCCGCAGCCGCTCGAGGAGCACCAGCGGCGCGAACCCGGCTTTGATCGGTCGAGAAATATCCACCGACACTCCGGATCGGCGCATGCCTTCATTCGGTCGAGCTGCCCCGTCATCGCGAGCGCGTGGAGCTGAGCCAGTACCAGGCCAAGCGTATCAACTCCTGCCTGGGGAAGGAGAAGGACGCGGCCGTCCGTGTCAAGTTCAACCTTCAACCCGTAGGCCGACGCCGCGACATTGAACGCAGGAACAGCGGCTCCGCGTTCGGAAGGCAGAAGCGCAAGATAGGATCGCAGCGCGTCTCTCAGCGCGACTGCATCGCGCCAAGCCCCCGTATCGGCGCTTCCGCCCAAACCGTGCTGCCCGAGCCACGCTTCGAACATCGCAGGGGTAGCGATCGCGTCGCCGCCTTCGAGCCGGACATGGTCCACGAGGTAGCGCCGCTCGTCGAGCGTATTGGCAAAGTCATAGAGCAACGCGGCAGCCGCCGGGACCTCATATCGTTCGGACAGTTTCATGACACCAGTATAGGCGCTTTTATGGTTGACTCCTAGGGTGACCTGTAAATAGGGATAACTGGTGTTGAAAACTGCGTCACCAATCCTCGCTCCAGGCTGTCCGCTCCATTATCTGGAGTTGCACGAGCTCTCCCTTGCCATCCGCACTCGCGATATCTCCGCGACCGAGGCGATGCGTTGCTTGCTGACGCGCATCGAAGCTCTCGACGGCGAATTGCGCAGCTACGCCAGAGTGATGGCTGACAGCGCTCTTGCTGAGGCCGCGCGGGCCGATGACCGGCTCGCGTCCGGTGACGTCGGAGGTCCGCTCCTTGGCGTTCCTATCGCGATCAAGGATCTATGCTGGACCGCCGGCGAGGTAACCGCAGCAGGCATGCCGCTGCACGGCGACTTCGTGCCGACGGTCGATGCTACGATCGTCGCCCGGTTACGCGAAGCGGGAGCCGTCCTGGTCGGCAAGACGCAGCTGACTGAAGGAGCATATTCCGACCACCATCCGGATATCGCCGCGCCTCGCAACCCGTGGGCAGGCGACTACTGGCCAGGAATATCGTCGAGCGGCTCGGGCGTCGCGCTCGCGTCGGGTCTATGCTTTGGTGCGATCGGCACGGACACGGGCGGATCGATCCGATGGCCATCGGCCGCCAATGGTTTGACGGGACTGAAACCCGGCTGGGGACGGGTGAGCCGATACGGCGTGTTCGGGCTGGCTCCATCGCTCGACCACGTGGGCGTGATGGCGCGTAGCGCCCGCGACGCGAGCTATCTGTTTCAAGCAATCGCCGGCCCCGATCCTCTGGATCCCACTGCTGTGCAAGCGGACCCGGTCGATTATGTCGAGGCCGTCGACGCCGGCGCCGACGGCCTACGCATCGGCATCGATCCGGATTGGGTCGTGTCTGGCGTCGACCCTGAGGTCGCGGCGGTCGTGGCCAATGTCGCGAGGCAGCTTGCGGAGCTTGGGGCAACGCTCGTCGACGTACGCCTCCCCGATCCCGAACCAGCGGTTGCTGCCTGGTTCCCGATCTGCTCGGTTGAGGCGGCCGTCGCGCATGAGGCGACATATCCCCAGCGCAGCGCCGAATACGGGCCGGTCCTTGCCTGGGTTCTCGACGAGGGCCGCGCGCTTCCGGGAATGGCATATCAGCACGCCCTCCTCGCGCGCGAGGATTTTCGGGGAAGGTGGGCGGCCGCAACGAGGGAGGTCGATCTTGCCCTCATGCCCGCGCAGCCGATGAAGCCGCTCACGCTGGAAACGATCAGCACGTTGGGGACGCAGCCCGCGCTAGTCGCCGCGCTGCAACGGTTCACCTGCCCGTTCAACCTGACCGGCAGCCCGAGCCTCACCTTTCCCGGCGGCGTGGCTTCATCGGGGATGCCGATCGGCGTTCAGCTCGTCGCGCAGAATCTGGACGAAGCGTCGTTGTTTCGTGCGGTCGGTGCGTATCAGTCGGCGACGACATGGCATCGCCGTCACCCCCCGCTATGACGGCCTTCCTCGCAAAGGAAGGCCTTGTCGAGAACGGGCGTGGCTGGGTGGTGGTCATGGCCGCGTTCGGGCTCACCTTTATCGGTTTTGGCAGCGCCTATAGTTTCAGCGCGTTCATGGCCCCACTGGCGGCGGAGTTCGGCGGCTCGCGCGCGGCTATCGCCTTCGTGTTCAGCTGTGCCGGCTTTCTCTATTTCGCGCTTGGCGCGGTCACCGGCCCCCTGGCTGACCGGTTTGGTGCGCGCCGCTTTGCCATCTCGGGAATGGCCCTGCTTGCCGTAGGGTTGGTGCTAGCAGGCTGTGCTCGCACTCTCAGCGAAGTCTATATCGCATATGGCCTGGGCGTCGGCGGAGGGATTGGTCTTGCCTATGTCCCTGTTCTAGCTGCGGTGCAGCGATGGTTCGTCGCGCGCCGGGCGTTCGCTTCGGGATTGGCGGTGAGCGGTATCGGTGTGGGAACGCTGGTCGTCGCGCCGCTCGCAGCTTGGTCGATCGAGAATTTGGGCTGGCGCTCAACCTTCTGGATGCTCGGCGCCATGGCTGCCTCGGCCGGAATAGGCATGGCGCTTCTCGTACTGGACGCCCCCCGCAAACAAGCGGCACAAGCGAGTGATCGCAGTGCCGGCCTGCGAGACATGGTCTTCACGCAGACATTTCTGCGCCTCTACCTGTCTTGCCTCGCCTGCGGTTTGGCAACCTTTGTTCCGTTCGTGCACCTCGTTCCATACGCGCACGGCCACGGGATGACGGCCAGTGCAGCGGCGGCGCTGATCGCGATGATCGGCCTGGGCAGCACCGCGGGCCGTTTCCTGCTCGGAAATGTTGCAGACCGGATCGGGCGCGATCGCTTTCTAGCCCTCACCTATCTCGCGATGGCACTCGCGATGGGATACTGGTCCTTCGCTTCGGGCGCCGCCGCTCTCATGATCTTCGCGCTCGTCTATGGGGCCTTTTATGGCGGATGGGTCGCGGTACTGCCTTCGGTGGTCGCCGATCGTTTCGGCACCGACAGGCTGAGCGGCGTGATCGGGGTTCTCTACACCAGCGTGGCTCTGGGAACCCTGACAGGGCCCGTTGCAGCAGGCCTAATCTACGATGCCACCGACAGTTATCGTCTGGCCATTCTTGCCGCCCTTCTGGCGAACGTGGCAGCGGCAGCCATCGCCATGTCCGACAATCGCCGATCCACGCAGAGATGAGAGATCTGCGGTAGTTCATCCCGGAATTTTGCTTTGTCTTCGTATCTGCTGAAAGCGGACAGTCTCCTACGGGCTCAAAGTTTGCCTTTCGCGGCTGTGTTGGACACGCGCTTGAAGGGGCCGGAAGTTAGCTGAAAGGTACTCGAACCTCTCCAGCATTCTAGGTGTGGGGGCATTTTCCGGGCAACCAGCAAAATCAAATCTGGTATAATGGTCAGATCTGTAGCGTCACTTTGCTGTTCGAGTCCTCTTCTGCGCGGCAGCCTTCCAAAATCCGTGGCAACCTCCAGAGATGGAGACCTCCGGCTGTTGCTCAGCATAATCCCACGCTGATGATCGGCCTGCGCGGTGCCGCGGCTTTACACGGCCTGGAGTGCAGCCGCTAACGCTCGCCGTTCCGGTGCGCTAAGCGGCGCATCTGACTCCAGCTTTTTCGCTAAGGCGGAAGTATCCATACAATGGTCGGTGTTGGGGGCCTGGGCAACCGCACCTAGGGCGCGGGCAATGCCTGCTGTGGCGCGATCAGCGGCAAGTCGGGCGGGGTCATGGTCTATGTGAGCGTAGATTTGCGTCGATCGAGCATTTGCATGGCCGAGGAGGGCTCCGACCATCAAGAGCGCCTCGCCGCCTGAAGCAGCGGCACTTCCCAACGTATGCCTGAGGGTATGAGGAGTTACGTCGGTCAGGCCGGCTCTGGCGATTATAGTCGGCCATAGTCGCTTCGTTCCTTGGTAGAATCCATCGCCTCGTTCGGCAGGGAAAACATAGAGCGCATCATCCGCGGCACGCGCGAACACCTCTCGTAAAAGGGCCGCAGCTGCGGTTCCCAGGGGGCGGACACTTTCTCCGGTTTTGCTATCTGCCAGGTTAAGCAATCCTCGATCTAGGTCGCACTCAGACCACTTCAAAGCGGCAATTTCGTCGCGTCGGCATCCTGTGAGCGCCCAGAGGCGGGTGATTTGCGCAGCCTTAAGATTTATGCCTTCTGCAACCAACGCATCGAGCGCAGCACCTAGCCGCGCTACTTCGGCAACCGTGAGGAAGCGCCTGCGGCGGTTGTCGGTCTTTCGAACGCTGGCGGCAGAGACCGGATTGTCCGACACTATCCGGCGCTGAATTGCGAAGGTGAAGACAGCGGAGAGGTCGCGAACCGCCTTACGCGCTGCGCCCTCTCCGCCGCGAACGATGATGCGCCGGCGTGGCCCGCGCAGCTCGTCTTTAGCGGTCTTACCCGCCGCAATATCGCGCGCGAGCTTGGCAACATCGCCTGGGCTAATTTCGCTTACACGGCGTTTGCCGAGAAGGGGCACGATGTGATGGCGTAGCCGCGCCATTGTGTAAGCGGCAGTCCTCGGTTTCATGGGCTCACCTCGTCGCGTGCCCTTGAGGATGATCAGACCCTCCTCCTCATACAGATCGACGAGGCCGGCGATCGTCATCTCTTTGCGTCGCGCCGTGAGATCTCCGGCGGGGTCGCCGCCTAGTCGCACCTCCGCCAACGCTTTCTGCGCCCGCTCTCGCGCGTCCCTTGCCTTGATCGTCGGGAAGGGGCCAATGGTGAGCCAACGAACGGGGGCCGTGCGTCCACCGCCGTCGGCACGATACTTTGCTACCCACGCCCGAGAGCCGGAAGGTTCAATCCGCAATCCAAACCCTGCAAGCTTCGTATCCCAGATGACCTCGCGCACAGCGCCAGGGGCGGCACCGGCCGCTATCCCGTCACTCAAAGCCACTTTTTGCCGCTTAGCCATGTTCAGCAGAATACTGCGTCGTCTACCACCCGTCTACCACCGTCTACCACCGATCCAGGATCCGACGAAATCCCATTCTGTCTTGAGTTTCCGAAAGATCCTTTAATATTAGGCAGTTATGAAAACGATCGGACCTCCTGAAAAGTCCCGAGATCACCAGCCCCAACCTTGCCAAGGTTGGGGTCGAGAGTTCGAATCTCTTCGCCCGCTCCAGTTCCGTCATCGATCAGGCATCGCATGACTACGAAATTTGCGCCGCACCGTGCGCGCTCTTGCATCCGAGCGCGGCAGGATCCGCTTTCATACCCCAGCCATTAGCGGTTCGTCGAGAACCCCGGTGGACATGGCGGCGGGAATCGTTATGAAGCCGCCGATATGTTGTATCGTCATCTGATCGCGGCGCGGCCGCTTGTCCTTCCGCTCGGCCTGGCCCTCTGCGCCATGGCTGCTCCCGTTCACGCTCAGGACCGCGCTCAGGATCGGCGCGAGTCGCCCGAGCCAGACGACTTCCACGATCGGCGTGTCGCACCGAGCGGGGAGATCGTCGTCACGGCCGCCGGGCTCGAGCAGCTCGATGTGCTCGCGGGCACCTCGGTCGTCGAAGGCGTGGAACTTCAGCGCAATCTCGACGGGCAGCTCGGCGAAGTGCTCGCCAAGGTCCCGGGCGTCTCGGCGACCAGCTTCTCCCCCGGCGCCTCGCGCCCGGTGCTGCGCGGCTTCTCGGGCGAGCGGGTCAAGGTGCTGATCGACGGGATCGGCGCGATCGACGTCTCCAACACCTCGGCCGACCACGCGACCTCGATCGACCCGCTGACGGCCGAACGGATCGAGGTCCTGCGCGGCCCCGCGGTGCTGCTCTACGGCAGTCAGGCGATCGGCGGCGCGGTCAACGTGATCGACAAGCGCATTCCGCTACGCCGGCTGAACGAGCCGTTCCACATCGACGCGCTGGCCGGCGTCGATACCGCGTCCGACCTGCGCCAGGGCGGCGCTTCGCTCGACGTACCGCTGGGCGACCGCTTCGTGGTCCACGTCGACGGCTCGTACCGCAAGACCGACGATCTCGAGATTGCCGGCTATGCCGCCGCGCCCGGTCTGCGCGCGGACCTGCTCCACGACGCGGAGCACGAGGAGGAGGAAGGCCATCTCGACGAGGCCGAGGAGCTGCGCGAACTCGCTGGCCAGCGCGGGGTGCTGCCGAACAGCGGGACCGAGACCTGGAGCGTCAACACCGGCTTCGCGTTCTTCGAGGGTGACAGCAATCTCGGCGCAGCGATCGGCTGGTACGACACGACTTACGGCGTGCCGATGCGCCCGGGCACCGGCCACCATCACGGCGAGGAAGAGCACGATCACGAGGAAGGCGGGGAGCATGAGCACGGCGACGAGCTCGTCACCATCGGCCTCAGGCAGTTTCGTGCCGACATGCGCGGGCGGCTCGCGCTCGGCGACGGGTTCTTCTCCGCGCTGAACACGCGGGTCGGTTTCAGCGACTACACCCATACCGAGTTCGAAGGCGATGCGGTCGGCACCGTGTTCGACGTGAAGGGCCTCGAAGCCCGCGCCGAGTTGGAGCAGAACGACCGCGGCGGCTGGGGCGGCTCGACCGGCGTGCAATACTACTTCCGCGATTTCGACGCCTATGGGGCCGAGGCCTACGTGCCCAAGAACCGCACCGACCAATTCGCGGTGTTCACCCTGCAGGAGATCGCGTTCGATCCGCTCCAGCTCGAGCTGGCGGGGCGCTACGAGGCGACCGACGTCGAATCGCAGGTGCTCGGCTTCCAGCGCTCGTTCGATACGTTCTCGGGCGCGCTCGGGCTCGTTTACGAGACCGACGGCGGCCTGCGCTTCGGCGTGAACGGCAGCCGCGCGGAGCGCGCGCCGAGCGCCGAGGAGCTGCTGTCGAACGGCCCGCACATCGCGACTCAGGCATTCGAAGTTGGCGACCCGAACCTCGAAGTCGAAGGCGCCTGGGGCGTCGAGGCTTTCGCGCGCGGCCCGATCGGCGACGGCACGATCAGCCTCGCAGTGTTCAACAACTGGTTCGATAACTACATCTACCTCTCCGAGACCGGCCTGGAGGAAGACGGGCTGCCGGTGTTCGAATACCTGCAGGGCGACGCGCGCTACTTCGGGGTCGAGGGCGAGGTGACCTATCCGGTCTACGAAACCGACGGCTTCACTCTGCTCGCCGACGTGCGCGGCGACTATATCCGCGCCGAGCTGAGCGACGGCACGCCGCTGCCGCGCATCCCGCCGCTGCGACTGCTCGGCGCGCTGGAGGCGCAGACCGGGCCGTTCGACGCGCGGGTGGAAGCGCAGTGGTTCGGCAAGCAGGACCGCATCGCGCCGTTCGAGACCGAGACCGACAGCTTCACCCACGTGAACGCTTCGCTCGCGTGGAAGCCGATGCGCGGCAACGACAATTTGACGGTCCTGCTGCAGGCGGACAACATCTTCGACGCCGAAGGACGCCGCCACGCGAGCTTCACGAAGGATTTCGTGCCGCTTGCCGGCCGCAACTTCAAGCTGAGCGTGCGGACGAGCTTCTGAGGGTAGCCGCCGCCCGCACGCAGCCGGTCAGTCGGCGGTGTGGGTGGTGGCCAGCCCTTCGGCCTTGCCTTCGGCATGTGCTGCGCGCAGCTCGGCTTTGCGCGTGCGGTTGCGCTCGCGCATATAGTCAAAGCTGCCGCGCATTTGCCCATAGGCGAAGACGAGCAGCAAGCCGCCGGCGATCGCAATGTTCTTGAGCGCCGCGGTGAGCTGGGTCTGGTCGCCCAGCTCGTTATGGAAAAAGAACGCCGTGAGCAGTGTGAAACCCGCCAGCAGGATCGAGGCGATCCGCGTCATCAGACCGATCGCGAGCATCAGACCCAGGACCAGCTCGAACACGCCTGTCGGCAGGGCGAGGCTGCCCGGCAGAGTCGTCGCGCTTTCGATGTACTCGGCCGTTCCTGCCGGATCGACGATCTTCCCGATCCCCGACAGAATGAAGATGACGGCCAGCATGATGCGCCCGATGATGGCGGCGATGGTGGACATTGGTTCCTCTCCTCTTCCCCATGATTTCCCGCCGAGCAAACGCTCGGGAATGGAAAATGGCCATCGCGCCGCGCGCTCGCGGCCGCGTCAATCCTCGGGCGCGAAGGCGATCTCGGCATGCTCCTCGAGCCGCTTCACCAGGGCTTCGCCGAGGAAGTAGCCGGGTGTGCCCACGCCGCCCGGCACCTCGCTGCCGAGCAGTGCCATGCCCGTTTCCGCGAGCATGCGGCTGGTCGAGCCATAGCCCGGATCGTATCTGCCCTTCACGCCGAAGTGGAGCCGCTCGCCGCCCGGCATCTCGCCGATGAACAGCACGTCGTAGAAGCCGTTCTCGCGCTCTTCCCGGCTCGGGCCCTCGCCCGGCTTCGGGGGCTTGGCGCCGAACGGGTTCTTGAGCATGTCGGCAACCGCATTCGCGGCGGCCTGGCCCGCCTCGCCCGGGCTCGTCAGCATCATCTCGTCGTAGCGGAAGTCCTCGCCATAGGGGAAACCGGCGAGGAAGTTCGTGCGGTGGACGTTCTTGGTGTTGATCGTCGCCATGATGAAAGGCGCGGCCCATTTGCCGAGGTCGTCCTCGTAATGCGGCACGAGGCCCATTGGCTGGTCCGGACCTTCGAAGCCCGGCGTCAACCCGAACGGGCTCTGTAGAATGGGAACGAGCCTGGGGTTCTTCGCGACGGCCTTCACGGTGGCGGAGAGGCTGGCAGCAGTGCCGCCCGAGAAGGTGCCCTTCATGGCCCGCACGCGGCCCCGCACGCGCGGGGCCGGCCTGCCGAAGCGCTTCACCGCCTCCTTCTGCAGCATCAGCACGCCGAGATCGAAAGGGATCGAATCGAAGCCGCTGGAAAAGCAGATCCGCGCACCGCTCGCTTTCGCTGCCTCGTGATGCAGGTCGATCTGCTCGCGCATCCAGCCCGGCTCGCCGCACAGGTCGGCATAGTCGGTGCCGGTGCGGACGCAGGCGGCGACCAGCGCATCGCCGTAGAGCTGGTATGGCCCGACTGTGGTCAGCACCACGCGCGTGCGGTGGCACATGGCCTCGAGGCTCGCCGGATCCTCGGCATCCGCGACGATCAGCGGCGTTTCGGCCGGCGCAGCGATCGCCGCGCGCACGTCCTGCAGCTTGGTGAGGCTGCGGCCGGCCATGGCCCATTTCGGCGCATCCGATTTGCCGCCGTACTCGCGGACGAAGTGCTCGGCGACCAGCCGCCCTGTGTAGCCGGTCGCCCCATAGACGACGATGTCGAATTCTCTGTCGGCCATTCACGCTCTCCAGCCGTCGTTCAGCGGGAGCAGGATGCGCTATTTCGGCAAGCGATGCCAGTACCTGCTGGCAGGGCGCTCTAGAGGCGCGGCAGCGTCACGCCGAGCTGACCCATATATTTGCCCGCGCGGTCCTTGTAGCTCGTCTCGCAGCGCTCGTTGCCCTTGAGAAAGAGAAACTGACAAGCGCCTTCGTTGGCGTAGATCTTTGCCGGCAGCGGGGTCGTGTTGGAGAACTCCAGCGTCACGTGGCCTTCCCAGCCCGGCTCCAGCGGCGTGACGTTCACGATGATCCCGCAGCGTGCATAGGTGCTCTTGCCGAGGCAGATGACCAGGACGTCCTCCGGGACGCGGAAGTATTCGATCGTGCGGGCGAGCGCGAAGGAGTTGGGCGGGATCACGCAGACGTCGGTCTTGCGGTCGACGAAGGAGTTGGCGGCGAAATCCTTCGGGTCGACCACCGCGCTGTCGACGTTGGTGAATATCTTGAACTCGTCCGCCACGCGCGCGTCGTAGCCGTAGCTCGACAGACCGTAGGAGATGCAGCCCTCGCGCCGCTGCGCTTCGACGAAGGGCTCGATCATGCCCGTTTCAGTCGCCTGTTGCCGGATCCACCGGTCGGAGAGAATCGCCATGCGCGGGTGATTCCCGAGCGGAGCGAAGGGGGCAAGTATCGCGCGCACCTTATCCCCTCCCGTTCACGGGAGGTCGCTAGATAGCCTCGGCGCCCAGCTGGGGGTTCAGCAGGGTGATGTGGTTGAGCCACTTCTTCGGCCGGCGCAGCATGTTCTCGGGATATTCCACTCGCAGCCCGGCAATCTGCGCCATGGCGCCGACGAAGTGGATGCAGTTGCGCTTGTCGAGGTCGTAGTACTTGCCCGGGGCATCGCGCCACTTCGCCACTTCGGCGCGCACCTCCCAGTACTGCGCGTCGGTGAGCGTCACCGTGAAATGACGATTGGTTTCGCGGATGTACTTGTCTTCCTCGGCCAGCACCGCGTGCTCGACCGGCTCGTTCAGAAGGCGGGTGGAGATCGTCTTCGCGGTGAAGCCGTAGTTCTCGTCGATCGGATGGCCGGTCTTGTCGAGAGTCCCTTCCAGAACGACGAAGGCGTGCGGAAAGCGGCCGAACAAGACCGAGCCGTTGAAGCTGTGAAAGCTCATCCGGACCTCGGCTGCCGCCCCGACCGACCAGGCCAGCGCAACGAGCGAGAGGATCAGGGCGGCGAAGCGGCGCATCGCGCCCGCTCTAGCAAACGGGCGCGATGCGCTGCAACACAATGCCTGTCGCCTCAGCTTGCCAGCAGGCTCGCGTTGCCGCCGGCCGCAGTGGTGTCGATGCAGACCACGCGCTCGGTCGCGAAGCGCGCGACGTAGTGCGGCCCGCCGGCCTTGGGGCCGGTGCCGGACATGCCCTCGCCGCCGAACGGCTGGCTTTCGACCACCGCGCCGATCTGGTTGCGGTTGACGTAGAAGTTGCCGACCCGGGCGCGCGCCTCGACGAAGCGGCGGGTGGCCTCGATCCGGCTGTGGAGGCCGAGGGTGAGACCGTAGCCGGTCGCATTGATGTCCTCGATCACGCGGCCGAGCTCGCTCGCCTTGAAGCGCACCACGTGCAGGATCGGGCCGAAGTTCTCGCGCCGCAGGTCGAGGATCGAATCTATCTCGATGATCGTCGGCGCGACGAAGCATCCGGCGGCCGTGCTGCGCGGCATCTTGCGGCGCCAAACCATGCGGCCGTGCTTCTTGCGCCTGGCGACGTGGCGCTCGAGCGCGGCCTTGGCGTCGGGATCGATCACCGGGCCGACATCGGTCGGCAGCTCTTCGGGATCGCCGATCGTCAGCGCTTCGAATGCGCCCTTGATCATCGTCAGCGTCTCGTCGGCGATGTCTTCCTGCAGATAGAGCACGCGCAGCGCGCTGCAGCGCTGGCCGGCGCTCTGGAAGGCGCTGTTGACCACGTCGCGCGTCACCTGCTCCGGCAGGGCCGAG
This sequence comes from Pelagerythrobacter sp. Soil_C_18, assembly GCF_057657235.1. NCBI lineage: Bacteria > Pseudomonadati > Pseudomonadota > Alphaproteobacteria > Sphingomonadales > Erythrobacteraceae > Pelagerythrobacter > Pelagerythrobacter sp. Soil_C_18. Next base: position 202,848 of record NZ_JBDGIU010000007.1, on the reverse strand, counting down.
CTATCGACGATCATCGCATTCTGCCCACCGGTCTCGGCGATCAGCGTCGCGATCGGCCCGTCGCGCGCGGCGAGCGTGCGGTTGATCGCCTGCGCGGTCTGGGTCGAGCCGGTGAAGGCGACGCCCGCGAGCCGCGGGTCGGAGGTGATGAGCTGGCCCACCTCGCCCGCACCGGGGAGGAGCTGGAACACGTCTTCGGGAATGCCCGCCTCGTGGCACAGCTTGACCGCCAGGGCGGCGATCAGCGGCGTCTGCTCGGCCGGCTTGGCGATCACCGCGTTGCCCGCGGCGAGCGCCGCGGCGGCCGGGCCGATGAAGATCGCGAGCGGGAAGTTCCACGGGCTGATCGTCGCGAACACGCCGCGCCCGTGCAGGCTCAGCCGGTTCTCCTCGCCCGTCGGGCCGGGCAGGGGGATCGGGCCGGAGAACAGCCGCCGCGCCTCGTTGGCGTAGTAGCGGAGGAAGTCGACCCCCTCGCGCAGTTCGAGAATGGCGTCCATCAGCGTCTTGCCGGCCTCGCGCTGGCACAGGCTGATGATCTCGTCGGTATGCGCTTCGAACCTGTCGGCCGCGGCTTCGAGCAGCAGCGCACGCTTCTCGCCGCCAAGCGAGTCCCAGCCGGGCTGGATCGCCATCGCGCGGGTGATCGCGACGTCGATTTCCTCGGGCAGCGCATCGCGCCGCGTGCCAACCTCGTGGGTAAGATCCTGCGGCTGGGTGATCGGCGCGACTTCGCCCTGCTCGGGCGAGCGGAACGTCGGCTCGGCATGCCAGCGGCGCGTGTCGAGCACCGCCAGTCGTTCGAGCAGCGGCTCGCGCACCAAGGGATCCGAGATATCGATCCCGGCGCTGTTGCGGCGGCCGGGGAAGATGTCGGCGGGCAGCGGGATTGCGGGATTGCGGCGAGGTTCGGTTGCGGCGAGTTCCGCCACCGGGTCGCCGGTCAGCTCCTCCACCGGCACTTCCGCGTCGGCCATGCGGTTGACGAAGCTGGAGTTCGCCCCGTTCTCGAGCAGGCGGCGCACGAGGTACGCGAGAAGGTCCTTGTGGGTACCGACGGGTGCATAAATGCGCACCGGGGTTCGGCGGTTGCCCTCGACCGCAGCAAGCTCGGCATAGACTTCCTCGCCCATGCCGTGCAGCCGCTGGAACTCGAAATCGCCTTCGCCCTTCGCCGCGAGCGCCTTGATCGCGCCGATCGTATAGGCGTTGTGCGTTGCGAATGCCGGATAGAGCACGTCGCGCGCCTCGAGCAGCTTGGCGGCGCAGGCGAGGTAGGACACATCGGTCGCGACCTTGCGCGTGAAGACCGGGAAATCCTTGTACCCGCCGACCTGGCTTAGCTTGATCTCGGTGTCCCAGTAGGCGCCCTTGACCAGCCGCACCATCAACCGGCGGCCGTGGCGCCGGGCGAGCTTGGCGGTCCAGTCGCACAGCGGCACGCCGCGCTTCTGGTAGGCCTGGATGGCGAGACCGAAGCCCTCCCATGCGCTGCCGTCGCGGCGCGTGAACAGCGCATCGTCGGCTACCAGCGCCTCGATGATGTCGAGCGAGAGCTCGAGCCGCTCGGCCTCCTCTGCGTCGATCGTGAAGTGCATGTCGGCATCGCGCGCCTTGGCCGCGAGATCCTTCAGGATCGGTACGAGCGCTTGAGTCGCCGCCTCGGCATGGAAATAGTCGTACTTCGGGTAGAGCGCCGAGAGCTTGACCGAGATGCCGGGGGAGCCGGTAATGCCGCCGTCGGTCTCGCGCGAAAGCCGCTCGATCGCGCGCTCGTAGGCCCGGCGGTAGCGTTCGGCATCGGGGAACGTCATGGCCGCTTCGCCGAGCATGTCGAAGCTGTGCGTCAGCCCCTTGGCGCGCTCGGGTGCCGCGCGCTTCAGCGCCTCCTCGATCGTGCGGCCGAAGACGAACTGTCCACCGAGGATGCGCATGGCCTGCAGCGTCGCTTTGCGGATCACCGGTTCGCCCAGCCGGCCGATCGCGCGCTTCACGGTCGCGCCCATGCCCTTCTGGTGCTCCTCGGGCCGTTCGAGCACTTCGCCCGTCAGCATCAGCGAGAAGGTCGCGGCGTTGACGAAGGTGGAGCTCGATTCGCCCAGATGCTCCGACCAGTCGATGTCGCCGATCTTGTCGCGGATCAGCGCGTCGGCAGTGGCGTTGTCGGGCACGCGCAGCAGCGCTTCGGCAAGGCACATCAGCGCAATGCCTTCCTCGGTGGCGAGGCCGAACTGCTGGAGGAAGGCGTCGATTCCGCTCGCCTTGCGTCCGCGCGCGCCCGCGATCAGCTTCCCGGCGAGCGCCGCAGCCTCGCCATGGAGCGCGCCCGCAGGCGCGGCCTGTCGCAGCCGCTCGGCAATGCACGCGCCCTCCTCCTGCCGGTAGGCGACGCGGATGGCGGTACGATCGAGCGGGGCGGAAACGGGCATTTTTGTGCGACTCGGCTGAAAGGGGAGGGGTTCGAGGGCCCCTTGGACGCGGCGCCCGCGGCAATCAAGCGAAGTCGCTTTTGCGCGCTGCCGCCACGATTTCAGGGGCTTGTGCCGTCATATGTAGGCCGAGTTTGCTGCGCCGCCAGAGGAGGTCCTCGGCCGTGTGCGCAAACTCCTCGCGGCGCAGATAGTTCGCCTCCGCTTCGCTCATCCCGCCGCCGAGATCCCGCCCCAGATCGGCGAGCGATTGCGCGCGCCCAATAACCCGCTCGATCCGTGTTCCATAGGCGCGGGCGAAGCGCAGCGCGGTCTCTTCCGGGAGCCACGGCCAGATCGCGCGAACCTCGGCCAGGAATGCGTCGAAGCCGTGCTCGAAGTCGCCCCCCGGAAGCGCGGTATCGGCGGTCCACGGCGCCTCCGGCACGGAGAGATGTTCGCCGAGCCGTTCCAGCGCGTGCTCCGCGAGCTTGCGGTAGGTCGTGATCTTGCCGCCGTAGACGCTGAGCAGCGGCGGCGCGCCGCCAGTTTCGCTGGCCGGTGCATCGATGGCGAAGACATAGTCGCGCGTTACGATCGCGTTGCTCGCGGCATTGTCTTCGTAGAGAGGGCGGATTCCGGCGTAAGTGGATACGGCATCGGCGGGCTCGACCGGCTCGCGGAAATACTCGCTCGCCACCGCGCAGAGGTAGTCGCGCTCTTCCTCCGAAATCGTCACCGCATCGGGGTCGCCTTCGAACAGCTGGTCGGTCGTGCCGATCAGCGTGAAGTCGCGCTCGTAGGGAATGGCGAAGACGATCCGCCCGTCCCCGTTCTGGAAGATATAGGCGTGGGGCCCCTCGAACATGCGGCGGATCACGATATGGCTGCCCTTGACCAGCCGCAGGTGGGCCTCCGCCCGGCCGCCGGTCGCCATCGCGGCCACGCTGTCCACCCAGGGGCCAGCGGCGTTCACCACCGCCCGCGCCCTCACCGTCTTGCCGGCACCGCCAGCGCGCAGGGTCGCGCGCCAGTGCTCACCGACCCGGTCGAGGGCGATGCATTCGGTGCGGGTCATCACGTCCGCCCCGCGCTCGCGCGCGTCGACGGCGTTCAGCACCACCAACCGCGCATCGTCGACCCAGCAGTCGGAATATTCGAACCCGCGCCGGAACCGGTCCTGCAGGATCGCCTCGTGCGGCGGCTTGCGCAGGTCTATCCCGCGACTGCCCGGCAGGGTTCGCCGCCCGCCGATATGGTCATAGAGAAACAGTCCGAGCCGCAACATCCACTTGGGCCGCAGCCCTCTGTCGTGCGGCAGGACGAAGCGCATCGGGCGCACGAGGTGTGGGGCGATTTTGAGCAGAACCTCGCGCTCGTGCAGCGCCTCGCGCACGAGGCGGAACTCGTAGTGTTCGAGATAGCGCAGGCCGCCGTGGACCAGCTTGGTGCTGGCCGATGAGGTGTGGCTGGCGAGATCGTCCTTCTCGACCAGCGCGACTTTCATCCCCCGTCCGGCGGCGTCGCGTGCGATCCCGGCGCCGTTGATGCCGCCGCCGATAACGAGAAGGTCGAACATGCGCCGCGGCCCTATCGGCCCCTGCCGCGCGAGGCGAGCGATTTGCGCCACGTTGTTTGCCTCGCGCTGCCGGGCCGCTATGGCGCTGCCGTTGAAGACTTGGGGAGCGCAGAGGATGGCAGGCCGCTATTTCGACGAATGGCAGGTGGGCGACCGGATCGAGCACGAGATCCGCCGCACGGTGACCGAGACCGACAACCTGCTGTTCACGACCATGACCCACAATCCGCAGCCGCTCCACCTCGATGCCGAGGCGGCGCGGGCGTCGGAATTCGGCCAGATCCTCGTCAACGGCACCTTCACCTTCGCGCTGATGGTGGGAGTAAGCGTGGGAGAGACCACACTGGGCACGCTCGTCGCCAATCTCGGCTACGACAAAGTCTCGATGCCGAAGCCCGTCGCGATCGGCGATACGCTGCGCGCGACCAGCGAGGTCGCCGCTCTGCGCGAATCGAAATCGCGGCCCGATGCGGGGATCGTCACCTTCACCCACGAGATGCTCAACCAGCGCGGCGAGGTCGTCTGCCGCTGCGAGCGCACGGCCCTGCTGAAGAAGAGGTCCGCCTGACGGCGGCGGGAGCCGAACGGCGACCTGCCCGTTCCTGACGGCAGGCCTATGAACCAGGAACCGCACAGCATCGAGGAAGTGCTCGAAGGGATCGAGGATCTCGGCGAGCGTCGCGACGAGGTCTGCGTCGGCGACGCGCTCGACCAGTTTGGGCGGCGCAGCTTCGGCCCGATCCTGCTGCTCCTGCCGTTGATCGAGCTCTCGCCGATCGGCGGGATTCCCGGCGTGCCCAGCCTGCTCGCGCTGTCGATCGGGCTCATCGCGGGCCAGCTCCTGCTCGGACACGACCATGTCTGGCTACCGCGCTTCATCGAGCGCCGCGCCGTCAACGGCGACCGGCTGGCGCGCGCGGCGCATCATCTCGACGGCGCGGCGGCGGCGATGGACCGCTGGTTCAGGGGCCGGCTCAAGTGGCTCACCGAAGGGTTCTGGCCCCGCGCCGCCGCTGCGGTGATCCTCCTCCTGTGCTGCATGGTGCCGCCGCTCGAGTTGCTGCCCTTCGCCAGTTCGGCGCCGATGATCGCGATCGCCGCCTTCGGCCTCGCGCTCATGGTGCGCGACGGGCTGCTCATGCTGATCGCGTTCACGCTCTCGCTCGGCGCCCTCGGCGTCCTGATCGCGCTCGTCGTTTCGGGCGGTCTCGCCGGTTGACCTCCCCCTGCGCTTGACGGCGCGCCCCGCTATGTCATTGTGCCCACGGGCCGCAGGACGACGCATATCCGGGGGGAGGATGCGATGGCGGGTTCGAGGACGGGAGCGATGGGCCTGGCACTGGCGGCGACGCTGGCGCTGGCCGGGTGCGGCGGTGCGGAGCGAGAGGCCCAGCGCGCGGCCGATGCCGAAGCGGCGATCGAGGTCGAGGAGTTCCCGCAGCAGGTCCTGTGGGGCGACACCCACCTTCACACCGACAATTCGATCGACGCCTTCGGCTTCGGCACACGGCTGGGGCCTGAAGAGGCGCTGAAGTTCGCGCGCGGCGATGAGGTGACGTCGACCACAGGTGCAAAGGCGCGGCTTTCACGCCCGCTCGACTTCCTCGTCATCGCCGACCATTCGGACGGGCTCGGCGCCATGCGCCGGCTCTACGACGCACCGCGCCTGCTGATCCGCGATCCGACGCTGCGCCGCTGGCACGACATGATGCACGAGAGCCCCGAGCAGTCGCAGCGGGCCGTCGCCGAGCTGATCGACGCCGCGGCGACCGACGCGCTGCCCGAGGCGTTCCGTGATCCCGAGGGGCGCGAGGAGAACACGCGCGAAATCTGGGACGCCCACCTCCAGCTGATCGACCGCTATTACCAGCCGGGCACGTTCACGCCGCTCGCCGGCTTCGAATACACACTGATGCCGGGCGGCAACAATCTCCACCGCGTGGTCATGTTCCGCGACGGCTATGCGCGCACGAGCCAGGTTCTGCCCTACTCGGGCCTGCAGGGGCCGGTCGACGATCTGTGGGACTATATGGACGCTTACGAGGAGGCGACCGGGGGCACGGCGCTCGCCATTCCGCACAACTCCAACCTCTCGAACGGACTGATGTTCGAGCTGACCGATTCGCAGGGAGGGCCGATGAGCGCCGACTACGCCCGCCGCCGCGCCATGCGCGAACCGGTGGTCGAGGCGACCCAGATCAAGGGCGACAGCGAATCGCACCCGTTCCTCTCGCCGAACGACGAATTCGCCAGCTTCGGCGATGCCGGATGGGAGCTCGGCAACCTGCCGCTGACCGAGCGCAAGGCCGATACCATGATGGCGGGCGAATACTTGCGCGAGGCGCTGAAGCGCGGCCTCTCGATCGAGCAGCGCACGGGGGTTAATCCCTATGCGTTCGGGATGATCGGCTCGACCGACAGCCACACCTCGCTCGCTACCGCCGACGAGGACAATTTCTTCGGCAAGCACACCGGCAACGAACCGGCGATCGAGGACCGCGCGCTGGAGCCGCAGAACCTCGGCATCGAGGAAGGCCGCTTCGGCTGGCACTACATGGCGGGCGGCTACGCGGCGGTCTGGGCGCGGGCGAATACGCGGGCGGAGATCTTCGACGCGATGATGCGGCGCGAGGTCTATGCCACCACCGGGCCGCGCATGACCGTGCGCCTGTTCGGCGGGTTCGACTTTAGCGAGGAGGACTGGCGCGGCGACTGGGTCCGCGCCGGCTACACCCGCGGCGTGCCGATGGGCGGGAAGCTGGTGGACGAGCGCACGGCGCCGACTTTCCTTGTCTCCGCGCTCAAGGATCCGGAAGGGGCGCACCTCGACCGGGTGCAGATCGTCAAGGGCTGGATCACCGCCGACGGCGTGCTGCACGAGAAAGTCCACGACGTCGTGTGGTCCGACATGGACGAACGGCCGATGGCGGGCGGCAAAGTGCCGCCGGTCGGCGACACGGTCGACCGCGAGACGGCGACATACGCCAACACGATCGGCGCGCCCGAGTTGCGCGCCGTCTGGACCGATCCCGATTATCGCGAGGGCGAGAGCGCGTTCTACTACGTCCGCGTGCTCGCGATCCCGACGCCGCGCTGGACGCTCTACGACGCGGTGCGCTTCGGGATTGAGCTGCCGGCCGAGGCTATGGCGGACGCGGTGGCGCAGGAACGCGCCTATAGTTCACCGATCTGGCTCGGTCCGCCCGATCCTGCGCCGCGTGCCGAGCGGCAGGCCGGCTGGTTCGCGCGCGAGCGGTTCCGCGGATGACCTTGCGGCCCTGGACCCGCGAGCCGATGGTGCACTTCCTCGCCGCGGGGGCGGTGCTCTTTGGGTTGTTCGCCTGGCAGGGCGAACCCGCCGATCCGGCGAGCCGCACGATCGACGTCGGCCTGGAGGACCGCGCCCGGCTGGCGCTGCAATACGAGCGGACGATGAAACGCCCGCCGACCGACGCGGAGCTCGATACGCTGACCGAGCAATACGTGCGCGAGGAGGTCCTCTACCGCGAGGCGCTGCGGCTCGGGCTCGACCGGGACGATGCCGTGGTGCGCAAGCGCATGGCGAACAAGATGGACTTCCTCGCGCAGAGCATGGCCGAGACCGTCGAGCCTTCGGACGATATGCTCGCGAAGTGGCTGGCGGATCATCCCGAACGCTTTGCGCGCGAGGTCCGCTACGGCTTCGATCAGCGCTTCTTCGGCGACCGCGCCGCGGCGGAGGCGGCGTTGGGCCACTTGCGGGCGGGCCGCACGGTGGAAGGCGAGGCGATCTCGCTCCCGCCCTCGCTCGACGGTGTTTCGCGAAGCCGCGTGGCCGAGCAGTTCGGCACAGCGTTCGTGGATTCGCTCGACGCGTTGGAGCCGGGCACCGACTGGTCGGATCCGGTCGCCTCCGGGTTCGGGTGGCACGCGGTGCGCCTGCGCTCGCGCGAGGCGGGCGAGGTCCCGCTACTCGGTGAAATCCGCGAGCGGGTCGAGAACGACTGGCGCGCGGAGACGATCGCCGGCCGCCGCGACGAGGCCTATGCGCTTCTGCGCGACGCCTACCGGGTGACGATCGCGCGGTGAGGGGGCTGGTTGCACTGCTGCTGGCGCTCTCGGCGCCGGTCGCCGCGCCCGCCAGTGCGGACGAGCTGCGTCCCGGCTATCTGGAGTTCACCGAGGCCGCTCCGGGCGAGTGGCGGCTCGCATGGAAGGAGCCGTTCACCGCGCCGCCGCTCGAAGCACCGCCGCCGCCCAACCTGCCCGCGAACTGCCGCTATCACGGCGCGGTGGAGCAGGGCGTCGCCGGCCTCGCCATCGTCGGCGCGGCGGAAGCGCGCTGCGAGGGGACGGTGCGCGGCGCCGCGATCGGCATGCCGGGACTGATCGGCCAGGCCGACATGCTCGTGCGCGTCGCTCCGCTCGGCGATCCGGTGCAGGCGCTGCGCCTCACTTCCACCGAGCCGCGTGCGGCGATCGCCGCGCGGCCCGATAGGATGCAGGTGCTCAGGAGCTATTTCGTGATCGGGGTCGAGCATATCCTGCTCGGCTGGGATCACCTGCTGTTCGTGATCGCGCTGGTCCTGCTGCTGCGCCGCTGGCGGCCGGTGGTCTTCGCCGCGACCGCATTTACCGTCGCGCACTCAATCACGCTCGCGGGTGCCTCACTCGGCCTGCTGGGCATGCCGCAACGCCCGGTCGAGGCGCTGATCGCCCTTTCCATCGTGTTCCTCGCGCTCGAGATCGTGCGCCTGCGCAAGGGGGAGGAGAGCTGGACCCTGCGCTTCCCCTGGGCGATTGCCTTCGCCTTCGGGCTGCTCCACGGGTTCGGCTTCGCCGGCGCGCTCGCTTCCATCGGCTTGCCGGAGGGCGAGATCGCCGCCGCGCTGCTCGCCTTCAACCTCGGCGTCGAGGCCGGCCAACTGCTCGTCGTCGCTGCGGTGATGGCGCTGCTTGCCGCGCTGGGTCGCCTTGCGCAGCCCGTCATGGCGACCGGTTTGCGAGTCGCCGCCTACGGCATCGGCATCACCGGGTCCTACTGGCTGATCGACAGAGTGATCGGCTGACGCGCCGCCCTGCGCCAAGCGTCGGTGCGTTATCTTGCCATTCACCCGCTCGCCCCTACATTGAGCGGCGAAAGGATTCCTGTTCCGATGAACGACGACAAGCAGCCTGGCGAGCCCGAGGGCGGCGGCCCCAACCCCTGGATCAAGAGCCTGATGGTCTGGGGCGGGATTTTCCTCGCGCTCGTGCTTCTGGTCTCGATGTTCGGCAATGCCGGGCAGCCGGCGGGCAAGGAAATCGGCTATTCGACTTTCCGCGAGAACGTGGAGGCGGGCCTCGTCAAGGACGTCACGATCTCGTCCGAACAGATCACCGGGACGCTCGACAACGGCGAGACGTTCAGCACCGTGCCCGTCACCAACGACACGCGGTTGACTGAACTGCTCGACGCGAACGGCGTCGAATACACCGGCACCGCGCCCGAGCGGATGAACATCCTGCTCGCCGTGCTGATCCAGTCGCTGCCGTTTATCCTGATCCTCGGCATCGCCTTCTTCGCGCTGCGCCAGGTCCAGAAGGGCGGCGGCGGCGGCGCGATGGGCTTCGGCAAGTCCAAGGCCAAGATGCTGACCGAGAAGCAGGGCAAGGTGACCTTCGACGATGTCGCCGGCATCGACGAGGCGCGCGAGGAGCTGGAGGAGATCGTCGAGTTCCTCAAGGATCCGCAGCGCTTCTCCAAGCTCGGCGGCCAGATTCCCAAGGGCGCGCTGCTGGTCGGCTCGCCCGGCACCGGCAAGACCCTGCTCGCCCGCGCCATTGCGGGCGAGGCGGGCGTGCCGTTCTTCACCATTTCCGGCTCCGACTTCGTAGAAATGTTCGTCGGCGTCGGCGCCAGCCGCGTGCGCGACATGTTCGAGCAGGCCAAGAAGAACGCGCCGTGCATCGTCTTCATCGACGAGATCGACGCCGTCGGCCGCCATCGCGGCCACGGCCTCGGCAACTCGAACGACGAGCGCGAGCAGACGCTCAACCAGCTCCTCGTCGAAATGGACGGGTTCGAGGCGAACGAAGGCATCATCATCATCGCCGCCACGAACCGCCCCGACGTGCTCGACCCCGCGCTGCTGCGCCCGGGCCGCTTCGACCGCCAGGTCGTGGTGCCGGTGCCCGATGTGGATGGGCGCGAGAAGATCCTCGCCGTGCACATGAAGAAGGTGCCGCTCGCCCCCGACGTCAACCCGCGCACGATCGCGCGCGGCACGCCGGGCTTCTCGGGCGCGGACCTGGCCAACCTCGTCAACGAGGCGGCGCTTCTGGCGGCACGGCGGAACAAGCGCCTGGTCGCGATGCAGGAGTTCGAGGACGCGAAGGACAAGGTCATGATGGGCAGCGAGCGCCGCTCGATGGTCATGACGGACGACGAGAAGAAGATGACCGCCTATCACGAGGCGGGCCATGCGCTCGTCAGCATGAACGAGCCGGCATCCGACCCGATCCACAAGGCAACGATCATCCCGCGCGGCCGCGCGCTGGGCATGGTCATGCGCCTGCCGGAGCGGGACAACTACTCGTACCACCGCGACAAGATGCACGCCGACCTCGCGGTCGCCATGGGCGGGCGTGTGGCGGAGGAGATCATCTTCGGCCACGACAAGGTTTCGAGCGGCGCCTCGTCCGACATCCAGTATGCGACCAAGCTGGCGCGCAACATGGTCACCAAGTGGGGCATGTCCGACAAGCTCGGCCCGCTTCAGTACGAGGAAAGCCAGGAAGGCTACCTCGGCATGGGTCAGACCGCGCGCACGATGGGTTCTGACGAGACCAACAAGCTGATCGACGCCGAGATCAAGACGCTGATCGAAAGCGCGCACCGCCGGGCGACCGAGATCCTGAAGACGCAGGAGGACAAGCTCCACCTGCTCGCCCAGGCCATGCTCGAATACGAGACGCTGACGGGCGACGAGATCCGCGAACTGCTCGACAGCGGCAAGATCGACCGCCCCGACGCGCCCACGCGCCCCACCGTGCGCCCGGTCACCGGCTCGGCGATTCCCAAGGCGGGCAAGCGCTTCGGCGGCAACGAGGGCGCCCCCCAAGGCGCCTGATCGTCGGGGTCAGGACTATCGGATAGCTGACCGGCCTCTCGGGAGGCCGGTCAGTGCCCGGCCATCCAGCCGATCGCCATCAGGAAGAAGCTGATCGCGATCCAGGCGAACAGGCTCAGCGCCAGCATGCGCCAGAGGGCGCCGAAGCGGCTGGTGCCGTAAGCGCCGCGGATCTGCCGGTACATGTGGTAGGGCGCATAGAATAGCAGCAACCCGCCGATACCTGGCATGCCGAAGTAGAACAGCAGGCTCGACGCTGCCGCGAGCGCGATCATGAAGGCGATCGAATAGGTGGTGAAGACCGTATGGTCGTAGCCCTTGAAGCGGCGCGCGAAGGGGAACAGCAGCCACACGAAAGGCACGCTCAGCGGGATAAGCATCCAGCTGAACTTGTAGGCGTTGGTCTGCAGTTTGTAGATCGTGAGCTGCGGGTTCGCGGCCGCCTTCTCCCACGCCGCGGTAAGGGCGTTTCCTTCGGGTAGCGGATTGCTCTCGAACCCTTCCCTGAAGTTCGTCTCGAACTCGCTTCCGACGCCGCCGATGACCATTTCCAGGCCCTGCTGGTCATCCTTGAGTTCCGCGATGCGCTCGTCGATCTCGGCCAGGTCGGCAGGGTCGTCGATGTTCCGCTCGCGCTTCTCCTGCAGCTCTGCGAGCTCCTTCTGGTTGGTGGCATAGGCCGACTTGACCTGCTCCATCCCGCTAACATCGGGCGCGAAAGCGGTCGATCCGCCCAGCGCGCTGAACAGGGCGTAGCTCAGGAACACGACGAACAGGAACAGCGCGATCGGGCTGACGTAGCTGGCGCGCTTACCGTCGATATACTCGCGGGTCAGCTTGCCGGGCTGCCACACGAGCAGCGGCAGCGTGCGCCAGGTCTTGCCTTCGAAATGGAGCACGCCGTGCAGCAGGTCATGGAAGAAGGCGCGCAGCGTGCGGTGGACGTGCGCGCGCTGGCCGCAGTTGTGGCAGTGCGGTCCGGCCAGCGCTGCACCGCAGTTAAGGCAGGCGCTCTCGTGCGTATGACCCGTGGCCCCGGGCGATGCCTCTCCGCCGCCCGGCTCGATCGCGCGCGCCGCCAGAGCCCCCGTGGCGATCTCCGCCATTCCCTCGCCGATATCCCCTGCCATGTGCGCGTTCTAGCCCCGCAGAACCGGCGATGGAAGCGCTCAGTCCCGCCCCTCGATCGCGTCCTCCAGCCATTCCAGCGCCTCGTCGAAACATGCGCCGTAGCGTTCTTCGATGAATTCATCGGCGCGCGCGTGGATCGCCGGCTGGAACGGGCTGGACGGGTCCTTCGTGTGACGCTTCATCAGGATGGCGGCGCGTTCCGGCTCGGGCGGCAGCACCGGTAGGCCGAGTTGCTCCTGCGCGCGCCGGACGACGCGTTCGGGATTGGCGACGATGCTCTCGAAATCGATCCGCACGGCATCCGGCCAGCCGTTGCGCGCAATGGCCTCGTCGAACAGTGTTTCCTGAAACCAGTGGAGCAGCGCCATGATCCGCGCCATCCGCCCCAACGGGTCGGGCGTGCTTTCTATCGCCGATTGCATGAGCGCATTGCCGCCCCCTACCACCGGCGCGATCTGGCTGGCGAGGCGGGCGCAGAATGCCAGCCGCTCGTTGCCACCGCGGAACGTCGCACCGAGATAGCGCCGCCGCTTCATTGAGACGAACACGGCATGTTCGATCCGGCCGGGTACACAGAGTTCGGGCAGCAGCGAATTGACCCAGTTGGTCGGCTTGACCACGACCGAGATTCCGTTGCCGCCGATCTTTCCGAGCTCCGACAGCGCGTAATCCAGTAGCGGGCCGAGCGGGGCGATCGCCTTGCCCGCGGCGATCAGCTCGCGCTGCCCGGCGATGTCGGCGAGGCACTGAGGTTCCTTGAGCGCGGCGACCTGGCCGGGCCAGTCGAGAAGCCGGGCCAGTAGTGTCGAGCCGGCAAAGCCGACATGGAACACGAACCGGGCGGCCTTCTCGGCGCCGCTCGGCCGCAAGTCGAGCGGGCGCAGGACCTGCTCGCGCCAGAAGGTCTCACGACCGTCGAGGAAGCTCGCGCTGGCGAGCTGCGAGCGGTCGGTCGCCACCACGATCGTTTCGCCTTCGACACTGTCCATGCGATGGAGAAACGCGATCTCCTCGCCGACCGGTGCTCCATCGATTCGATGCAAACTCATGGGGCGGCGCTTGGCAAATCGGCGTCTGCGCGCGAGAAATAATCGTCCAACGGCATTGCAATCCGTCGAATCCCGTCAGCAATCGACTAACGACTGCGACTTCCCGATTTTTTGCGCTGCGGCGGTTCAGGCTCGGGAGCGCGGACGAAAAAGGCCGCCCTTGCGGGCGGCCCCTTCGAACGTGGCGGAAGGGCGGTTCAGCCCTCGTAGTCGGAGCCGATCGAGGTCGAGCGGGTCGGGGCGGATGCGGTAATGCGCAGCGCCTCGGCCGACTGGCTGAGCGAGCCGATCTCGTCCGCCTCGTCCTCGTCGTCGGGCAGGATCTTCTGCAGACCGGTGACGAGCGATTCCTTGAGTTCCTTCGGCCGCACCGTCTGCTCGGCGATTTCGCGCAGGGCGACGACCGGATTCTTGTCGCGGTCGCGGTCGACGGTGAGCTCCGCACCGCCGGAGATCTCGCGCGCGCGCTGCGCAGACAGCAGCACGAGATCGAAACGGTTGGGGATCTTGTCGACACAATCTTCGACGGTAACGCGCGCCATGTGGCACTCCGATGCTTGCGTATGGGTTGTTCGGAAAGCGCGTGAGCTAGGCGGTCGGAGCGCGAAAGTCAAGGATTTGCGCCCGGGCGCGGCTCGCCCTAAGGCTGGGCAATGGCGGGCGCGCAGACCTCGGGCGATAGCACAGATCCTGCCGCTTTCATCGATCCGAGCCCCTTCTCGATCCGCGCCGGCGGACAGGACCTGACGTTCTACCCGGCCGGCAAGGACCGGCGCGACGCGCTGTTCGCGATGGTCCACGCGGCGAAGCGCTCGCTCAAGCTGTGCTTCTACATCTATGCCGAGGACGAGGTCGGCACCGCCTTGCGCGATGCGCTGATCGAAGCCGCCGAACGCGGCGTCGCCGTTACGCTGATCCTCGACGGCTTCGGCGCGGCGGCGGGCGACGAATTCCTCGCCCCCCTGCGCGCTGCCGGCGGCACCGTCTATTGTTTCAGCCCGCGCTGGACGCAGCGGTATCTGATCCGCAACCACCAGAAGATCGTCATCGCCGACGACGAATGCGGGATGATCGGCGGCTTCAATATCGAGGATTCCTACTTCGCCCCGCCCGACGCGGACGGCTGGAACGACCTCGCCATCCGCATAGAAGGACCCGCGGTAAAGGGACTGACCGACTGGTTCGCACGGCTGAGCGGCTGGTGCGACGTCGACGACCACAAGTTCCGCTCCATTCGCCGCGCGGTGAGAAGCTGGGACTGGGCCGAGGGCGGCGCGCGCTGGCTGGTGGGCGGACCGACCAACGGGCTTTCGACCTGGGCGCGCTGTGTTAGCGAGGATCTGCTGGAAGGGCAGCGGCTCGATATGCTGATGGCCTATTTCTCCCCGCCGACGCGGCTGCAGCGGCGGATCGGCCGGATTGCGGCGAAGGGCCAGACGCGCCTGGTGATGGCGGGGAAGAGCGACAACCCCGCAACCGTCGGTGCGACGCGCTCCCTCTACAGCTACCTGCTGCGCAAGAGGGCGCGGATCTGGGAGTTCAAGCCCTGCAAGCTGCACACCAAGCTGATCGTGCTCGACGACGTGGTCTATCTCGGCAGCGCCAACTTCGACATGCGCAGTCTCTACCTCAACCTCGAACTGATGTTGCAGATCGACGATGCCGCACTGGCCGAGCGGATGCGGGAGTACATCTCACATCACATACAGGCGTCGGAGGCGATTACCCCTGCGCTCCACCGCAAGCGCGCGACGCTGTGGAACCGCGTGCGCTGGAACATCGGCTGGCTGCTCGTCTCGGTGATCGATTATACGGTAACGCGGCGACTGAATCTCGGGCTATAGGCGCTCACGGACCTCCGACGCTGCCCTGCGCGTTGGTGGGCGAAGGAGAACTCAATGCGAATTGCGATCCTCGGCACGGCACTCGTGCTGGCAGCCTGCGGCGATACCGGTGAACGGACTCGCCAGCCGGACGTTGCCGAACCGTCCGCCACGCCGACGGCCGAGCGTTCCGCGACGCTGGAAGAACTGGACGAGGCGGACATCCGCTCGGCCCGGCTTGAGGGCGAACTGGTCTGCACGTTCCGCCACGAGGACGGGCAGGCCCCGATCTTCTTCGGGCGCGGCAACGTGCTCGACGATGTCGGCGCGATAGCGGCAGTGAAATACGGCGGCTCCGTGCAGCGCCTGGAGATGGAGGGCCGGGGCGGCTACGACGCGATGGCAGATGGCGCACGCTTCGGCGGCCAGGGGTTGACGCTGACGATCGCGACGACAGGTGACGATCCCTTGCCGCAGAAGCCTCAGGTCGCCATGGAATCGCCGGCTTACCCCGCGACGCTGACCTTCACCGGACCGGGCGAGGCCAGGCAGATGATCGAAGGCCTGTTCGAATGCGGGCCATGACGCCTTAGTCGTACTCGCCGGTGCGCCGGTCTTCCTCGGCCAAGTCGGAGAAGCGCGTGATGCGCGGCTCGAAGCGCAGCCGTACTTTGCCGGTCGCACCGTGGCGCTGCTTGGCGACGATCAGCTCGGCAAGGCCGAAGACGCGCTCCATTTCCGCCGCCCAGGCGCTGTGCGCCTCGTGCGTCTTGCTATCGTCGCTCTCCACCGGGCGCTTCGGCTCGCGCGAGGCGACGTAGTAGTCCTCGCGGTAGATGAACCAGACCATGTCCGCGTCCTGTTCGATCGAGCCCGATTCGCGCAGGTCGGAGAGCATCGGGCGCTTGTCGTCGCGCTGCTCGACCGCACGGCTGAGCTGCGAGAGCGCGATCACCGGCAGGTCGAGCTCCTTGGCCAGCGTCTTGAGGCCGCGGCTGATCTCCGAAATCTCGTTCACGCGGTTGTCGTTGGCGCGTCCGCTGCCTTGCAGGAGCTGCAGGTAGTCGACGATCACCAGGCCGATGTCGTGCTTGCGCTTCAGCCGCCGCGCGCGGGTTCGCAGCGCAGCGATGGTCAGCGCGGGAGTGTCGTCGATGAACAGCGGCAGCTCGGCAAGCCGCTGGCTGGCGAAGCTCAGCTTCTGGAACTCGTCGCGGCTGATCTTGCCCATGCGCAGCGCTTCGGAACTGATCCCGGCCTGTTCGGCGAGAATACGCGTCGCAAGCTGGTCCGCGCTCATTTCCAGGCTGAACAACGCCACGCCTGCGCCGACCGACTTGCCGTCCTCGATCTCGTCGCGCCGATCGCGCAGCAGGCGGTCGGCGCAGTTGAAGGCGATGTTGGTCGCCAGCGACGACTTGCCCATGCCCGGGCGGCCGGCGAGGATGATGAGGTCCGAATTGTGCAGGCCGCCGCACTTGTCGTTGATCGAGGTGAAGCCGGTCGTCTTGCCCGAGATGTGGCCGCCGGAGTTGATCGCCAGCTCGATCATGCCGAGCGCCTTGTTGGTCGCCATGCCGAAGCTCGAGGCTTCGCTCGTGCTCGAGGCGCCTTCGGCGACGCGGAACAGGTCGGCCTCGGCCTGCGCGATGCGGTCCATCGGGGCGACGTCCTCGCTCGTGTCGAGCGCCCCTTCGACGAGCGTGCGGCCGACGCTGACCAGCTCGCGCAGCAGCGCGAGATCGTAGATTTGCTGCGCCAGCTCGCGCGGGGCGAGCAGGCCCTGCCCGTCGGCGGTAAGCTGCGCGAGATAAGTGATCCCGCCCAGTTCCTTCAGCGCTTCGTCGGCCTCGAAATAGGGCTTGAGCGTGACCGGCGTGACCACCGCGTTGCGGTCGAGCAGCGTCAGCACGCGCTCGTAGATGCGCTGATGCACGGGCTCGAAGAAATGCTCGGGCCGGACCGCGACGGGGAGCTCCTCGATCACCCGGTTGTCGATCAGCACCGCACCAAGGAACGCCGCCTCCGCCTCGATGTTTGCAGGCAGCGCGCGGCCTTGCGCGGTGTCGGATTCGGGGCGGGTCAGGAGGTCTTGTTCGGCCATCGGCGGCCTTGTGCGCAGGGGTGCGCAGCGATGGCAAGAGCAGCGGTAGGGCGGCTGCTTGTGGATAGCGGGGATGAAGCTCGTAAAGGCGCTGGGTTTTCGCGAAACGCTGATGTCCCGCGACCTCCGCATCTCGGCGGTCGCAATATTCGATGCTTGCCCCGGCCCCTTCGCATCTGCGAAAGCGCCGGGGATCATGCCCGTTCCCGACAACCCCTGGCGCATCGCCCACATCGCGCTCGATCAGGATACGATCCTGTGGCGCAACGCCGATGTCGAGCAGGAACGGCGCGTCGCGATCTACGACCTGATCGAGGAGAATACCTTCAAACCGCTGCGCGCCGTGGCGAAGGGTCACGAGGGGCCCTGGCGCCTCACGCTCTCGGTGCCGGAGGGACGGCTCGCGATGGAGATCCGCGACATGGCGGATGCGCACGTCGAGACGATCGTTCTCGGTCTCGCCCGTTTCCGGCGGCCGATCCGGGAATATTTCGCGATCTGCGACAGCTATTATCAGGCTATCCGCAAGGCGACGCCGGCGGAGATCGAGACCATCGACATGGCCCGCCGCGGCATTCACAACAACGCGGCCGAGCTGCTGCTCGAACGGCTCGACGGCAAGGTCGAAACCGATTTTCCCACCGCACGGCGGCTGTTTACCTTGATCTGCGTCCTCCATATCAAGGGGTGACGGGGGGCTAATGGCACGCAAGGCGAGACGAATCGGATGGCGTACGCGTGCGCTGGGGCTGCTGCTGCTCGCGGCACTGGCGGGCGGCGCATGGCTCTGGTGGGACCTGCAGCGCTGGCAGCCGGACGAGACCGCGTTTCCCGATCAGGGCGCGCGGGTCGGTGCATCCGACGGCGCAGTCAATTTCCGCACCTTGCGCGCGCTCGGCGCCAGCTTCGTCTACGTGGATGCGAGCGATGGCGCCAAAGGGCGGAACCTGCGCTTCGGGAGCAATCTTGCCGATGCGCGCGCGGCGGGGTTGCAGGTCGGTGCGGTCCACCGATTCGACCCTTGCACGATGGCCGACGGACAGTCGGCCAACTTCGTCACCATGGTGCCGCGCGATCCGGCGCTCCTGCCGCCGGCGATCGAGCTGTCGCGCATCGCACAGGACTGCAGCGAGCGCGTGGGCGACGCAGCGGTCGAGAGCGAGCTGATGACGCTGATCAACCAGATCGAGATGCACGCGGGCAAGGCGGTGATCCTCAAGGTCGATCCCGGCTTCGAGGAGCGCTACCACCTCGCTGGCATGCTCGAACGGCACCTCTGGCTCACCCGCACCCGCTTCCCGCCTGAATATGCCGGCCGACCGTGGCTGCTGTGGACCGCCAACACCTCCCTGCAGACCGAAGCCGCCGATGCGCCGCTACGCTGGGTGGTGGTGCAGCCTTGACGTTTTCTCCGTAGGACCTCGGAAATGACAACGACCGACGAAGATCTCATCGCCGCCGCCCGTGCCGCGGCGGACATGGCCTATGCGCCCTATTCACGCTTCCGGGTGGGCGCCGCGCTGCGCTTTGCCGACGGCAGCGTGGTGACGGGGGCGAATATCGAGAACGCCAGCTACGGCCTGGCGCTCTGCGCGGAGACGGTTGCGGTGGCGAAGGCGATGGCGAACGGTGTGCGCGGGGGGTTGGAGGCGGTGGCGGTGACCGGGCCGGGCCGCGAGCCGCTCACGCCTTGCGGGCGCTGCCGGCAGGTCCTCAACGAACTCGCCGCACTCGGCGGCACCGATCCGGAGGTGCTGTGTGCGGGGCCGGATGACGTGCGCCGGACGAAGCTCAGCGCGCTTCTGCCCGATGCCTTCGGGCCGGCAAGCCTGAGCTAGTATTCGAAAGAAGAGGCCGCCCGTTGCCGGGCGGCCTCCCGTTTGCGTCAGAAGCGGACGCCGAGGCTAGCCACGGCCTGATCGGTCGTCGCGTCGCCGTAGGTGCCGTCGGCAATGTCCTTGTAGCGCGAGCGGCGATATTCGAGTCGCCCTTCGAACGGTCCGGGCAACTGCACCTGGACGCCGCCGCCGAAGCGCAGGCCGCCGGCATTGTCGTCGAGCTCGTCGAGCGAGCCCGACGAGGTGAACGCCGTCGTGTCGAGCGAGGTGTAGCCGATCTTGCCGTAGGCCGCGATGCCGGGCGTCAGCGCGACACCGGCGCGGGCGCCGATGTAGTACTGGCCGTCGGCATCCAGCCCGTCGCGCGCACCCGAGAAGCTGTCGGGGAAGGTCGTCGAACCGCCGCTGGTCGAAAGCTCGCCCTCGACCCCGACGAAGGCGCTGCCGAGGCTGAGGTCGTAACCCGCCGTGATCCCGTAGACCGCGGAATCCGCGCCGGCGCTGACCGAACCATCGGCCGCTTCGACGTCGATCCCCTCGTAGCCGGCAATGGCGCCGACATAGAGGCCGCCGGGAGCGGTATTGTCCTGCGCCATTGCGGGGGCGGCGGCGAAGCCGGCCCCGAGGGCGGCCAGGGCGAAAACTCTTTTCATTGCTCGTCCTTTCGCGTGCGTTGAAATGCACGCTGCCGGTTCAGCCCGCGCATCTTGCCCGGGCATGAACCGGCGGACGGCACGAGTGCGCGATGCGACGGATCGCGGCCGCTTTTTCGGTCAGTCGGCACCCTCGAGCCACTCCAGCAGGGCACCCAGGCAGTCGCGGCCCAGTTGCTTGCACCGCTCGGGCGACCAGTTCTGGTCCGGATCGGGCAGGTCGTCGTTGTCCTTGTACGGCATCTCCAGCGTCATCGCGGTGCAGCCGAAGCGGTGTGCGACCTGGGTGGTGCTCATGCTCATGTTCGCCTCGCCCGGGCGGGAGACGGTATAGCCCTTCTCGGTCTGGAAATCGGGCGTGCGGCGCTCGAGGATCGTGCGGTAGCGGGTGAAGCCGGCGAGGTGCTCGTCGGTCAGGCCGGGAATGCCCTCGTAGCCGGCGACGAATACTGCCGGGATCGCCTCGTCCCCGTGGACGTCGATCGCGAAGTCGACCCCGGTTTCGTCCATAGCATTGCGGATGGCGAGCACTTCGGGCGAGTTTTCCGCGGTCGGATTGGCCCACTCGCGGTTGAGGTTTACTCCCTGCGCGTTGGTTCGCAGATGGCCGCGGCGCGAGCCGTCGGGATTGCAGTTGGGCACCACGTGGAATCGGCAGCGGGCGCGCAGCGCGCGGGCGATCGGGTCGGCGGGATCGGTCAGGCGTTCGAGCGCGCCTTCCATCCACCATTCGGCCTGGGTCTCGCCGGGGTGCTGACGGGCATAGAGCCAGACCTGCTTGTCGCCTTCGCCCAATTCGAGGCAGTCGATTGGCTGCCCGTCGAGGCTGCTGCCGAGGCACCGGTAGGAAACGCCGTCGCTCACCGCACATTCGGCGACGAGATCGTGGTGCCGCTCCATCGAATAGGGCGCGAAATAGGCGAACCAGGCAATGTCGCTCGCCGGCGCATAGCGCACGGTCAGCGTGCCGCCATCGGCCTGCTTGTCATAGCTGGTCGAAGCGGCCGCCCAGTAGTCGCGGTCCTCGCTTACCCGGCAGTTGTAGTCAGGCCAACCGAGCGGATAGGCCGAGCCTTCGAGCCCGGTGATCTTCAACACCAGCTCGCGCCCCGCCGCCCCGCTGGCGCGGAAGTGGAACCACTGCTTGAACTCGGACATGTGGTCCTGGCGGATCGCCAGGGTAGCCTCGGCGCCGCTGACCGACAGCACCTCGATGTTGCCGCTGTCGAAATTGCTGTCGATCCGGATATCGTTCACTCGCTAACCCTTACTTCTATCGTTTCGCCGTTGTTGCCCGGGAAGCCACGAAACAGCGCGTCGGCGATTGCCGAGGCGTTGGCAGTGGTATCGGCATATGGCGAATTGTCGCTGACCGAAAATTGCGCGCGGCCTTCCCAAAGTGTCGCGCCGCTTTCCTTGTCTTTTATCATCACGCCGATCCGCGTGTCGAGCATCTCCCGCGGACCACCTCCGCCCAGATTGATGCCGACGCCGAGACCAACGCCAGAGCCGTAGCTCCCGGTCGAGCCGCCCACGCCGACATTGACGGGGGAGCGCTCGCGCCCGCCGCGGCCCGATACGAAGCGCTCGACGCGCACTTGCGCTATCTGCGTCGCCGCTGCGCGCGAGGCCTCGCGGTAGCCGAGCTCTTCCAGCTCGCGAGCGATCGCCTGCTTGTAGGGTGCGAGCGCCAGCGAATCGCTCTCGGCTCCGGGTGCGCTCTCGACGAAGACGGTGCCCTGGCCGAGCTGCGCCTGCGCGGCGGGGTCGAGAAAGCGGGTCACTTCTACCGGGCTGGTGACAGCCGGGGTGGCGCATGCGGAAAGCGTCGCCAGCGCGGCAGCAGCGGCGATCGCGGTGGGAAGGGTTCTCATCGGCGGCTCCTTCATCGGTCGCGCCATCAACGCGCGGATGCGCTTATCTGTGCCCGGCGCGCGGCAGAAGCAAACGGTTCGTTTACCGTGGGTGGCCTAGCACGGTTCGATGGAATCCAAGCCCCCCGTCCTGGTGACCGGCGGCGCCGGCTATATCGGCAGCCACGCGGTGCTCGCTTTGCTCGATGCCGGCTGGCCGGTCGCGGTGATCGACGATCTTTCGACCGGCTTCCGCTTCGCCGTGCCCCCATCGGTGCCGTTCTACCGCGGCGACGTGGCCGACAGTGCCCTGCTGGCGCGCATATTCACGGAGCAAGGGACCCGGGCCGTAATGCACTTCGCCGGCTCGGTCGTGGTGCCCGAATCGGTCACCGATCCGCTCAAGTACTACGACAACAACACCGCCAGGAGCCGCGCGCTGATCGCCGCGGCGGTCGCGGCGGGCGTGCCGCACATGATCTTCTCCAGCACCGCGGCGACCTACGGCATGCCCGACGTCTCGCCGGTCACCGAGACTACGCCGCAGAACCCGATCAACCCCTACGGCTGGTCGAAGCTGATGACGGAGCGCATGCTGGCCGACGTAGCCGCCGCGCATCCGATCAACTACTGCGCGCTGCGCTATTTCAACGTCGCCGGCGCCGATCCGCAGGCGCGCGCCGGCCAGTCGACCGCCGGCGCGACGCACCTGCTCAAGGTCGCCTGCGAGGCCGCAACCGGCAAGCGCAGCCATGTCGACGTGTTCGGCACCGACTACGCCACGGCCGACGGTACCGGCGTGCGCGACTACATCCACGTCAGCGATCTCGCCGCGGCGCACGTGCTGGCGCTGGAGGCGCTGATAGCGCAGCCCACGCGTTCGCTGGCGATGAACTGCGGCTACGGCCGCGGCTTCTCGGTGCTCGAGGTGCTCGACGCGGTCGACCGGGTCACCGGCGGCACGATCGAGCGGCGCTTCGGGCCCCGTCGCGCGGGCGATCCGGGCGCGCTGGTCTCCGACCCGTCGCTGATCCGCGCCACACTGGCGTGGGAGCCGAAATATGCCGATCTCGAACAGATCGTATTCCACGCGCTGCAGTGGGAGCGTATGCTCGACGAAGTACACCGCGAAACCCGCGATGCCGCGCCTCTGCGCGTCATGCCCGCGGCCTGAGCGCGCTTGACTTTGCCGCCTGCCGCCCTTAGGCGCGCGGCTTGATTTTCCGGCATCGGGGGATGATCTCCGGTGCCGATTTCATTTCCCGGGAAAGACCAATGAAGATCCGCAACAGCCTCAAGTCGCTCAAGGACCGCCACCGCGATTGCCGCGTCATTCGCCGCCGCGGGCGCACCTACGTGATCAACAAGACCAACCGCCGCTTCAAGGCTCGCCAGGGCTGATGTCGGCCGCGCCGCGATTCGTTCGCGGCCGCGACGGAGCGAGAGGCCTCCGCGAAAGCGGGGGCTTTTTGCATGCCTGATAGGCAGGCGAATCGGGTCGACGCCGTCGTGTTTGACGTCGGACGCGTGCTGATCGAGTGGGATCTGCGCGCGCTGTTCGCAAAGCTGATCGAGGATGCGGAAGAGCTCGACTGGTTCCTCGCCAACGTCGTAACACAGGAATGGCACTTTCAGCATGACGGCGGGCGTCCGCTGGCGGAAATGGTGCCCGAGCGGAAGGCCGAGTTCCCCGAGCACGCAGCACTGCTCGATGCCTATGCCACGCGCTTCCTCGAAACCATTCCCGGCCGGGTTCCCGGCACCGATGCTCTGGTCGAGCGGCTGGCCGCGCGCGGCGTGCCGCTGTTCGCGATCACCAATTTCGGCGCTGAGTTCTGGGCGCAGTTTCGCCGGACCGAGTCCCTGCTCGACCGGTTCGCCGACATCATCGTCTCAGGCGACGAGCGGATCGCCAAGCCCGATGCCGCGATTTTCGCGCTCGCGGCCGAGCGGTTCGGCCATGCCCCGGAACGCATGCTGTTCATCGACGACAACCGCGCGAACGTGGATGCGGCCGCGGTGCTCGGCTGGCAGGTCCACCACTTCACCGATGCCGGAAAGCTCGAGCGCGACCTTGCGGCGCGGGGCCTGATCTGAAAAAGGGCCCCCGGCGCGTGCCAGGGGCCCTGCAGTTACCACCCTGTGATGGAGAGGACGGGGTGGAGAATCAGTCGTTGCACCGGGCGAGCGCTTCGGCGTCGAGCGCTTCGCCCTTGGCGGTGAAGCCGGTCACTTCGCCGAGTTCGCGCGCCACGCGCTGGCATACGACGAGGGCGCGCGAGTTGCTCTTGGCCGCGGCGCAGTTGGTGCCTTCGCACTGCCAGGCGACGCCGCTGATGATGTTGGTCTGCTTGGCCGCGGGGGCTGCGAGCTCGGCAGTATAGAAGGCGGCGCTGTTCGCCTGGGCGGGCACCGGGGTGACGGCGGCGCCGAGAGCCAGCGCGCTGCAGACGAGCGCCAGGGAGGCGGTGCCGATGTTGCGGAAAAGGGGAGAGGAGAGATTCATCGATCTTGTCCTTTGCGCGAGGGGCTTTCAAACCGATTGAGTTTCGATTAGCAACTAGTTGCGATTCGCTACCTAACGAATCGCAAATTAGGTTGCAAGAGAAAACTTAGTTTCAATTTTGTGACGGCGCCCCTTCGGGTTACACAAGGCGCCGGGAGAATGATGCGATGGGCGACCTCAGAGAACCGCTACGCGAACTGACCTCTTGCGGCTTGCCCGAGGCGCTGGAAGTAATGGGCGAGCGCTGGAGCTTCATGATCCTGCGTGCCAGCTTCAACGGCCTGCATCATTTCGAGGAGTTCCTTAGCGAACTCGGCATCGCACGCAACATCCTCTCCAACCGCCTCGCCAAGCTGGTCGAGCATGGCATTCTTGACCGCCAGCCCTGCCCCGACGACCGCAGGCGAATCGAATACCGCCTGACCGAGAAGGGCTACGATCTCCTCCCCGCAATGGTCGCCCTGCGCCAGTGGGGGCAGAAGTACGGCTCCGAAGTGGTCGAGGACCCGATCCTGGTCGACGCTTTCGACCGGCTCCCGATCGGCCCGACCTCGATACTCTCCCACGACGGGCGCATCCTCGGCCCACAGGACCTCCGCCTGGTCAAACCCGACCGCGTCGGCCAGCGCGAAGATGGTACCCGCGCCAAGCGGGGCGAACCGCTGGGGCGAGGGGACGTGGCTTACGACGGCCGCGCACAGGCGGCGGAATAGCGTTGGCAGGAGGGCGAACGCTCGAGGTTCACTTCGCGCGCTGAGGTGCCCATAAAGCGACGACCGTCCACTGCGGAACACTGCGTGCTCATGTCTCTAATCGATCGGCTTCACCTTACGGTGCCTTTGATCCAGGCACCCATGGCCGGCGTTTCGACCTCGCTTCTGGCGGCTTCGGTCTGCGACGCTGGCGGGCTGGGTTCGATAGGAATAGGCGCGACTGACGCGGCCGGTGCTCGAGCGATGATCGAAGAGGTGCGTGGCCGCACGAACCGCGCCTTCAACGTCAATCTGTTCGTGCATGGTACTCCCAAGGCCGATCCGGAGCGAGAGGCAGCGTGGCTCGAATGGCTCGCTCCACTGTTCGCCGAGTTCGGAGCGGAGCCTCCAGCAACGCTCCGCATGATCTACAGGAGCTTTGCCGACGATCCCGACATGCTGGCGATGCTGCTGGAACTGGCGCCGCCCGTCGTCAGCTTTCACTTCGGATTGCCGCCCGCCGATGTGCTGTTGGCGCTGCGCGCACGCGGCATCTACCTGATGGCTACCGCCACGAGCCTTGAGGAAGCAGCGGCGATTGAGGCGGCGGGCATCGATGCGGTTGTCGCCCAAGGGATCGAGGCGGGTGGCCACCGCGGCGTGTTCGACCCCGCCGCGCCCGATGATGGACTCGGCACCCTCGCCCTGACCCGCTTGCTGGTCCGAGAGACGAGGCTGCCCATTGTCGCATCCGGCGGCATCATGGATGGCACCGGCATCGCTGCCGCGCTCGATCTCGGCGCGGTCGCCGCGCAGCTCGGCACCGCCTTCGTCGCATGCCCGGAGTCTGCCGCGGACGACGCCTATCGCACCGCGCTGACCGGGCCGGGGGCGTATCACACGACGCTCACGTCGCTCATCTCCGGCCGACCCGCGCGAGCGCTGGCCAACCGTTTCACGGCACTTGGCGATCAAGTCGCTGGACACATGCTGCCCGACTACCCGATCGCTTATGATGCCGGAAAGGCGCTTCATGCGGCGGCCAAGGTGCAGGGCGAGCATGGCTTCGGTGCACAATGGGCCGGACAGGGCGCGCCGTTGACCCGCGCAATGCCGGCCGCTCGACTGGTCGAGACGCTGCGGAGCGAGCTTGAACGCTGCCGCCGAAGGCCGGCCCCCACAAAACCGTCAACAGCAGACCTCAGGCCCGCGGAGGCTGACGCCGATAGCTGAGCGCTTCGGCGATATGGATACGGCCGATCTGTTCGGCACCCGACAAGTCCGCGATCGTTCGCGCCACCCGCAGCATTCGGGTGTAGCCGCGCGCCGATAGCCGCATTGCCTCGGCGGCCTGCATCAGCAGCTTGCGTCCGGCCTCGTCCGGCGTGGCGAAGCGTTCGAGGGGTTCGCCATCGAGCTCGGCATTGGTGCGCGCGCCGGTCTCCTTCGCCCGCGCAGTCTGGATGGCGCGGGCGCGGGCGACGCGGGCTGCGACTTCGGCCGAGCCTTCGGACGGCGGCGGGAGCGCGAGGTCGGCGGCGCTGACGGGATCGACCTCGACGTGGAGGTCGATCCGGTCGAGCATGGGGCCTGAGACTTTCGACTGATAGTCCGCCGCGCAGCGCGGCGCGCGGCTGCAGGCGAGCGCCGGATCGCCGAGGTGGCCGCAGCGGCACGGGTTCATCGCCGCGACCAGCTGCACGCGTGCGGGGAACGTCACGTGCGCATTGGCGCGGGCGACGTCGACTTTGCCGGTTTCGACCGGCTGACGCAGCGAATCGAGCACCGCGCGCTGGAATTCCGGCAGCTCGTCGAGGAACAGCACGCCCAGATGCGCCAGGCTGACCTCGCCCGGCTTGACCTTCAGCCCGCCGCCGGTGAGCGCGGCCATCGACGCCGAATGGTGCGGCGCGCGGAACGGACGCGTCCGGCTGATCCGCCCGCCGTCCAGCGTGCCGGCGACCGACTGCACCATCGACACCTCGAGCGCCTCGGCCGAAGTGAGCTCCGGCAGCACGCCGGGAAGGCACGAGGCGAGCAGGCTCTTGCCCGCGCCCGGCGGGCCGATCATCAGCAGATTGTGTCCGCCCGCGGCTGCGATCTCGAGCGCGCGCTTGGCGGTTTCCTGGCCCTTCACCTGCTTCAGATCGGGCCCGTGCGGCGCCTGCTCGACCTCGCCTTGGGGTGGGTTAGGTAGCCGCTGTGTGCCTTTGAGGTGATTGAGCAGGCTGATGAGGTCAGGCGCGGCGATCACCGGGACCTCGCTCGCCCAGCGCGCCTCGGAACCTTGCGCGGCGGGGCAGATCAGCCCCGCCTCTTCCTCGCTGGCGTGAAGCGCGGCGAGCAGCACCCCGGGCGAGGGGACCACGCGCCCGTCTAGCGCCAGTTCCCCCACCGCGACGAAATCGGTCAGGTGCTCGGCATCGGCGACCCCCATGACCGCCAGCAGCGCGAGCGCGATGGGGAGGTCGTAGTGCGATCCCTCCTTGGGGAGGTCGGCGGGTGAGAGGTTGATCGTGATCCGCTTCGGCGGCAGCGCCAGACCCATGGCCGAGAGCGCCGCGCGTACGCGTTCCTTGCTTTCTCCCACCGCCTTGTCCGCGAGGCCGACGATGTTGAACTTCGGCAGGCCCGGCGCGATCGAGCACTGCACCTCCACCGCGCGCGCCTCCAGCCCGAGATAGGCCACCGTCCTCACCAGTGCGACCACGCAAATCCCCCTGTTCCCCCGGGGGCGTTGTGGCGTGAACGGACCCAGCTGTCGAGACGGCGGGGAGGGAATGATCGGAGATGGAGCGAACAAGGTGAATCGCGCGGCAAGCATATCGCTTCCGATTTGCGCAACGCCGTCCGCCGCATACCGGCAGAATGCGAAAGGCGCTTCTTGCCCTTGTGTGCTTCCTCGCCGCGCTAGCCGTGCCGGCGCACGCGCGTGAGCCCGCCGCCGCAGTCGCGGCCGAGACCGGTTCGACGCGGTTCGTCCCGGCGTGGGCCCTGGCCGAGCGGCAGGCGATCGCCCGCTATGGCCCGTTCCGCGTCCTCGACAGCGGCCGCGCGGCGCTGGTGGGCGTGACCGATTCGGCGACGCCCGCGCAGTTCGCCGCCATGCTGCGCGATTATCCCGCGCTGGCCGCGCTCGAGATGGTCGAGTGCCCGGGAACCGAGGACGACCGCGCCAATCTGGAGCTCGGGCGCCTGATTCGTGCCGCCGGCCTGGCGACGCGCGTTCCGCGCGGGGGCTCGGTCCGCTCGGGCGCGGTCGAGCTGTTCCTCGCCGGCACCGCGCGCCATATAGAGGAGGGGGCCGAGTTCGCGGTCCACTCTTGGATCGACGAGGATGGGCGCGAAGCCGCCGATTTCGCGCCGGGCGCCGCCATTCATCAGCCCTATCTTGCCTATTACAGCGAAATGGACATGGACGAGGCGCAGGCGCGGGCGTTCTATGCAATGACCAATTCGGCGCCCTTCGCCGCGGCCAAATGGCTCGACGCGGCGGAGATGCGCCGGTGGGTCGGTACGGGTGTCTCGCGGCCCCATCCGCGCATCGCCTATCTTGACTTGCCGCCCATGCTGCCCTAACCGCGCGGCCATACAGGCGGTCGCCTCCCTTCGGCTCAAGCGGAGGGGCGGCCCTTTTTATTTCACCTAGAGGTTATCATGAAGCGCACTTTTCAGCCGAGCAATCTGGTCCGCGCCCGCCGTCATGGCTTTTTCGCGCGCAAGGCGAGCCCGGGCGGCCGCAAGGTGCTGCGCGCCCGCCGCCGTCGCGGCCGCAAGACGCTCTGCGCCTGATTTTCTTTCCGCGCGTCCAGCCGGACGCGCGTTTTCCTCGCGCCTTGTGGCGCAGCGGGCGGCCGGTCGGCCTTGCGGGCTCCCATGGGGAGCCCGTTTCGTGCGTGCTTACCATTGCCTGCATTTGATCCTACCTTTTCCGCGATGACCATCGGGACGATCCGCAAGCGGGCCGATTTCCTTGCGGCGAATCGGGGGCTGCGTGTGGCGCGGCCGGGGTTCGTGCTGCTCGCGCATCCGAACGGCGGGCGGGGCAAGCGGTTCGGGGTCACGGTGACAAAGAAGATCGGCAACGCGGTGGTGCGCAACCGGATGAAGCGCCGGTTCCGCGAGCTGCTGCGCATCGCGCTGCCCGAAGGGGGGCTGCCCGATCACGATCACGTGCTGATCGGCCGCGAAGGCGGGATCGAGCGCGATTTCGCCCGGATGCAGGCCGAATTGGTCGAAGCGCTGCACCGCGCTGCCGAAGGCAAGGGCGATGCGCCCCGCCGCCGCCGGGGCCGCGCGAAGTGAAGCGGGTCCTGATCCTCATCGCGCGTGCCTGGCAGCTCGGCCCCTCGCGGGTGCTGCCGCCGACCTGCCGCTATGCCCCGAGCTGTTCCGAATACGCGATCGAGGCGCTCGGCAAATACGGGGCAATCAAGGGTGGATGGATGGCGGCTAAGCGTATAATGCGCTGCCACCCATGGGGCGGGCACGGCTATGATCCGGTGCCGTAGTGCCTATATAATACACCGACCACGTCAGAATACGGGATCGAAGCCTTGCAAAACCAGCGCAATCTCCTGCTCGCCGTCCTGCTGAGCGGCCTGCTGATTCTCGGCTGGGATGCCGGGATGAGCTGGCTCTACCCGCAGCCCGAGAGCGCCGCGGTCGAAGGCAAGGTCGATACCCCGACCGAAGTCGTCGAGGCGCAACATACGCGCGAAGGCGGGCTGACCGACCCGATGGCGATCGCGCAGGAGAAGGCCGACCTCGCCATCTCGCTAACCGCACCGGGGCGTGTCGCGATCGACGGGCCCGAGATCGGCGGATCGATCAACCCTGTCGGCGCGCGGGTCGATGACGTCACGCTCAAGAGCCACAGCGAATCGATGGCGGACGATAGCGGCCCGGTGCGCCTGTTCTCGCCGCAGGGCACCCCGGCGCAGCACTTCGCGCAGTTCGGCTGGGTAGGCGAGGGCGTCGCGGCCCCCGACGCCGAGACCGTCTGGCAGGTCGAAGGCGGCCCGCTGTCGCCCGAAAGCCCGGTGACCATGCGGTGGAACAACGGCGAAGGCCAGCTCTTCACGATCCATCTGACGGTCGACGAGCACTACATGATCACGGCCGAGCAGGCCGTCGCCAACACCGGCCAGGGCCCCGTCGTCGTGCGGCCCTTCGCACTGCTCAACCGCACCAGCCGCACCGCCAGCCAGAGCACCTGGACGCTCCATTCCGGCCCGATCGGCTATTTCGGCGACGGCGTGCGGTTCGGGCCCGACTACGACGAGCTCGACGAAGACGGCACGGTGGCGCCGGAAGGCCGCGCCGGCTGGATCGGCTTTACCGACATCTACTGGCTTTCGGCGCTCGCGCCCGAGGCGGGCAGTACGCCGCAAGCCGAATTCCGCCCGCTGGGGCAGCAGTACTATCGCGCCTCGCTGGTCTATCAACCCGTCACCGTGGCGCCAGGCCGCCAGGTCACGCGGACCACGCGGCTGTTCGTCGGCGCCAAGGACAACGAGGTGCTCGACGCCTACGAAACAGCGGGCGTCCCCGGCTTCGACAATGCGATCGACTGGGGCTGGTTCGGCGTGATCGAGAAGCCGATCCTGTGGCTGCTCAAGCACCTCTACGATCTGGCCGGCAACTTCGGCGTGGCGATCATCCTGCTCACCGTGGTCGTGCGCCTGCTGATGTTCCCGATCGCGCAGAAGCAGTTCGCCAGCATGGCGGCGATGAAGGCCGTCCAGCCTAAGATGAAGGCGATCCAGGAGCGCCACAAGGACGACAAGCAGAAGCAGCAGCAGGAGATCATGAAGCTGTACAAGGACGAAGGCGTCAATCCGCTCGCCGGATGCCTTCCTCTGCTGCTTCAGATCCCGATCTTCTTCGGGCTCTACAAGGTCCTGATGCTGTCGATCGAGATGCGCCACAAGCCGTTCGCGCTGTGGATCGAGGATCTTTCCGCGCCCGATCCGGCGCATATCCTCAATCTCTTCGGTATGCTGCCGTTCGAGGTGCCGAGCCTGATCGCGATTGGCCCTCTGGCGGTGCTGCTGGGCGTGACCATGTGGCTGACCTTCAAGCTCAACCCGAGCTCCATGGACCCGATGCAGCAGCAGATCTTCAACATCATGCCCTGGGTGCTGATGTTCGTCATGGCGCCTTTCGCGGCCGGCCTGCTGCTCTACTGGATCACCAACAACGTGCTGACGCTGGCGCAGCAGAGCTACCTCTACTCGAGGAACCCGCAGCTCAAGGCGCAGGCGGAGAAGGACAAGGTCGACCGCCAGACGGCGGCCGAGGGCGAGCAGAAGGGCAAAGCGTGAGCGAGCCTTCCGACACCTCGGAGCTGGAGGAACGCGCGGCGAAGCTGTTTTCGGGCAGGGTCGAGTTCCTGCTGTCCGCGCCGCAGCTCAAGTTCCTGCCCGAGCCGACGGTGCCGGAAATCGCGTTCTGTGGCCGCAGCAACGTCGGCAAGAGCTCGCTGCTCAATGCGCTCACCGGGCGCAGAGCGATCGCGCGCACGTCGGTCACGCCGGGCCGGACGCAGGAGCTGAACTTCTTCGAGGTCGGCGATCCGACGCTGTTTCGCCTGGTCGACATGCCGGGCTACGGCTTCGCCAAGGCGCCGGTGAAAGTGGTCGAGCGCTGGCGGCAGCTCGTGCGGACGTACCTCAAGGGCCGTGACGTTCTCCACCGTACGCTGGTGCTGATCGATTCGCGGCACGGGCTGAAGGACGTCGACCGCGAGATGATGAAGATGCTCGACGAGACTGCCGTCGGCTACCGCCTGGTTCTCACCAAGGCGGACAAGATCAAGGCGAGCGAGCTTGCTGCGGTACGCGACGCGACCGCGGCCGAGGCACGCAAGCATCCCGCGGCGCACCCCACGCTCCACGTCACCAGTTCCGAGAAGGGCATGGGCATCGCCGAACTGCGCGTGGCGGTGCTGGAGGACGCGCGGGTATAACCTCGACAGGCCCCGGGGGACCCCTTAGGGCCGGCACGGCACAAGCGGTGGGCATGCGATGAAGCTGATTATCGGCAACAAGAACTATTCGAGCTGGAGCCTGCGCGCCTGGCTCGCGCTCAAGCAGTCGGGCCTCTCGTTCGAGGAGCTGATCGTCAACATCGGCGGCGAGGAATGGGCCTCGGTCCGGCGCGAATCGGGCGAGATCATGCCGTCGGGCAAAGTTCCCGTGCTGTGGGACGGCGAGACCGTGATCTGGGACAGCTTCGCCATCCTCGAATACCTTGCCGACAAAGTCGGGCGCGAGCGGTTCTGGCCCAAGGACGACACCGCGCGCGGCATGGCCCTGTCGATGGTCGCCGAGATGCACAGTTCCTACCAGGCGCTGCGCAGCGAGTGCCCGATGAACGTGCGCAAGCGGTTCGAGGGCGTGCGGATCTCCGACGATGCGAAGGCGAACATCGTGCGCATCCTCCAGCTCTGGGCCGAGGCGCGGGCGCGCTTCGGCAAGGGCGGCCCGTTCCTGTTCGGCACCTTCGGCGCGGCGGACGTGTTCTACGCGCCCGTCGTGAGCCGTTTCGTCACCTACGGCGTCGCGGTGCCCGGTTTCGCGCAGGCCTACATGGAAGCAGTGTGGGAACACGAATGGATGCAGGCCTGGATCGAAGGCGCGGAAGAAGAACGATGGGTCATCGAGCAGTACGAAACCGCGCCGCGCACCTGATCGGCGCGCTGGCGCTGCTGCTTGCGTCGCTGCTTCCCGCATCAGCCAATGCCTGGGGTTACTACGGCCACCAGACGACCGCGAGAATCGCGCTTGCCAATGTCACGCCGGAAACCCGCGCCGCCATCGCGCGGCTGATCGCGCACGAGAAGGAACTCGGCACGCCCGAATGCCGCATGGGCGATCTCGCCGATGCCGCGACATGGCCGGACTGTCTTCGCGGCACCTACTGGCGCTGGGCCTATACCTTCGCCTGGCACTACCGCACCGCGCCGGTTTGCGAGGCCTACGACGCCAAAAAGCACTGCGCGGGCGACAACTGCGTGACCGCGCAGATCGAGCGTAACTTCCGCATCCTGTCCGATGAGAGCCTGCCGGCGAACGTGCGGCTGGAGGCGCTTGCCTTCATGGTCCACTTCGCCGGCGACGTGCACATGCCGCTCCATTCGGGCGACAAGGACGACCGCGGCGGCAACGACCGGGTGACCGATTACGGCATCGTGCCCGACCGCAACCTTCATTCGATCTGGGACACGGCGCTTGCCGAGCGCGCGATCACTGCGGCCGAGCCGCCGCTGGTGCGGCGATATTCGCGAGAGGAGAAGGCGGCGCTTGCCGGCGGCGATCCCGCCGAATGGGGCCGCGAAAGCTGGCAGATCGCGCGCGACTTCGTCTATCCCAACGCCTTCGACCGCGACCCCTGCGAGGGCGACCTGCCGCTTGAAACCGCCCTGACGCAAGAGGATATCGTCGCCGCCGTCCCGGTGGTCGAGCGCCGCGTGACTCAGGCGGGCCTGCGCATAGCGGACCTCCTCGACGCGGCCTTCGCTCCGGGCGCGGCGGGCGAGTTGCCCTAGGTGTCCAGGAACGGCGCCACGATTTCCCGCCGCACGCGTGCCAGGCGTCCGCTTTGCCGGTCGAGCATCGCCCAGGTCGTTGCCGCTGCGACGATGATCTTGCCGGCTGCGTCGCGGAACTCGACCCGACGCACCGAGGTCGCACCGCGCGGCTCGCCGTCGATCCAGGTCTCGGCGGCCACACTCTCGCCTTCGGAGACGTTGCCGCGATAGTCGATCTCGTGCCGCGTCACCACCCAGACGTAGTCGCGCACATGCTCCGGCGTGGCCGCCGCTTCCCAGTGCGCCGTCGCAAGATCCTGCACCCACTGCACCCAGACTGCATTGTTGACGTGGCCCATCACGTCGATGTGCTCGGACCTCGCGGTGAAGGTGCGATGGAAGCGCGCGCTCACTTTTATCGCCCTACCGCTTCACTGCTTGAGGGTATGGCCGCCATACCCATCTGCCACAGGATGAAGGCGAACTCCTCGGCGGTCTCCTCGAGACTCTCGAACCGCCCGGACTTGCCGCCGTGGCCCGCGCCCATATTGGTCTTGAGCAGGAGCTCGTTGTCGTCGGTCCTGAGTTCGCGCAGGCGGGCGACCCATTTGGCCGGTTCCCAATAAGTCACCCGCGGATCGTTGAGCCCGGCGGTCACCAGCATAGGCGGATAGGCCTGTGCGCGCACGTTCTCGTAGGGGCTGTAGCTGCGGATCAGCTCGAACGCCGTTTTGTCCTCGACCGGATTGCCCCACTCGGGCCATTCGCCCGGCGTCAGCGGCAGGCTCGCGTCGAGCATGGTGTTGAGCACGTCGACGAAGGGTACGTGGGCGACGACCGCGCCCCAGAGTTCGGGATCGGAGTTGATCACCGCGCCCATCAGCTCGCCGCCGGCGGAGCCGCCCGAGATGCTGATCTTGCCGGCCTCGGTATGACCGCGCGCGATCAGCCCCTTCGCCACGTCGACGAAGTCGGTGAAGGTGTTGACCCGCCGCTCCAGCTTCCCGGCCTTGTACCAGGCGCGGCCGAGATCGTCGCCTCCCCGGATGTGCGCGATGGCATAGGCGAAGCCGCGGTCAACCAGGCTGAACCGCGTCGTCGAGAAGCCCGGCGGAATGGCGATGCCGTAGGCGCCGTAGCCGTAGAGGTGCAACGGGCCCGCGCCTGCACGGTCGGCACGGTAGAGGATCGAAACCGGGATCGGCGTTCCGTCGCGCGCCGCGATCTCGATCCGCTCGGTGCGGTAGAGCGAGGCGTCGTAGCCGGACGGGATCTCCTGCACTTTCAGCGTTTCGAGCCGCCGCTCCGCCACGTGGTAGTCGTAGACGGTCGAGGGGCTGACCATGCTTTCGTAGGACAGCCGCAGCGCGTCGGTCGCGAACTCGGGATTGTTGCCGAGCCCGGCGGTGTAGCTCTCCTCCGGGAAGGCGATCGGCTCGACCCGCTCGGGATCGTCGTAGTACCGCACCTCGATCGTATCGAGGCCCGCCTGCCGCCCTTCGACGACGTAGAAGTCGCGGAACAGCGCAAAGCCGGTGAGGTAGAATTCGTCCGAACCCTCGATCAGCGTCGTCCAGTCGGACGGATCGGTGAGCGGTGCGATTGCGAGGCGGAAGTTCTCGTGCGTGTCGTTGGCATGGATGAACAGCGTCTCGCCGTTCGTGTCGACGTCATACTCCACGCCCTTGCGACGCGCGCGGACCAGTAGGGGCTCGGCCAGCGGATCGTCCGCCGGAATCAGCCGGACCTCGCTCGTCTCGTGGTCACTGGTACCGACGATCAGCCACTTGTCGTCCGCCGAGAGCGTCGAGCCGACGCGGAAGCCCTCGTCGTCCTCGTGATAGAGCTCGACGTCCTCCTCGGCAGGCTTACCGAGCCAGTGGAGCCGCGCGTTGTCGGTCCGCCACTGCTCGTTGGCGAGCGAGTAGACGATCCCGGTGTCCCCCGCGACCCAGACCAGTGCGGAGAGCGTGCCGGAAATCTCGTCGGGCAGCATCTCGCCGGTCGCCAGATCCTTGATCCGCACGGTGAACCGTTCGGAGCCGTTGTCGTCGATCGAATAGGCGAGCTTGCTCCCGTCCTGACTGACCGACAGCGCGCCGACCCGGAAATAATCCTTGCCCTCGGCCAGCGCGGGTTCGTCGAGGATGAGCACGTCGGCGCTGCCGTCGTCGGGCGCACCGACCGGGCGTCGCCACCATTTCTTGTACTCGGCGCCTTCCTCGAACTCGATCCAGTAGAGCCAGTCGCCGTCCTTCTGCGGGACCGACTTGTCCGCCTCCTTGATCCGCGCGCGCATCTCCTTGAAAAGCGTGTCGACCAAAGGGCGGTAAGGCTTCATCCGCGCTTCGAACCAGGCGTTCTCCGCCGCGAGGTGCGCGAGGACCTCGGCATCGTCGACTACCGGATAGCCCGGGTCGCGCAGCCAGGCGTAATCGTCGGAAATCTCGAGCCCGTGATGCGTTGCAGTAACGGGCCGCTTCTCCGCGATCGGCGGCCCAAATACGGATTGTTCGGTGGCATGATCCATCCTGCGCCTCTATGTGGGCCACGGAAGGACCGCAACCATGCTGATGCAAACCCACGAAGCCCGCCTCACCGCCCTGCGCGAGGAACTGAAGCGACGGGGGCTGGATGGTTTCGTCGTTCCGATCTCCGACGAGCACATGAGCGAGTACATCGGCGGCTATGCCCAGCGCCTCGCCTGGCTGACCGGCTTCGGCGGCTCGGCCGGCAGCGCGGTCGTGCTGCGCGACAAGGCGGCGATGTTCATCGACGGACGCTACACGATCCAGGTGCGCGAGCAGGTCGACGGGAAGCTCTACGACTATTGCCTGGTGCCGCAGGTCTCGATGGGCAAGTGGATCGCGGAGAATGCGCCCGAAGGCGCGAAGATCGGGTTCGACCCCTGGCTCCACACCAAAGGCTGGGCTGACCAGGTCGGCAAGGCGCTGGCGAAGAAGGGCAGCGAGCTTATTGCAGTCGACAGCAATCCGGTCGACGCCGTGTGGGCCGACCGGCCTGACCCGTCTCCGGCGCCCGCGCTGGTCCATGGGGACGAGCACGCCGGCCGTTCGAGCGCGGAGAAGCGCGCCGAAGTCGCCGACTGGCTCAAGAGCGAAGGCTATGACGCCACCGTCGTCTCTGCGCTCGATTCGATCGCCTGGCTGCTCAACATTCGCGGTGCCGACGTCGAGCGGACGCCGGTCGCGCTGTCCTATCTCATCGCGCACAGCGACGGGACGGCGGAGCTGTTCATCGCGCCCGAGAAAGTCACGCCCGAGCTCGAGAAACACCTCGGCAACGCGGTGACGATCCGCGCGCGCAGCGCGTTCGAGAACTCCCTCAGCGGGATGAAGGGCAAGACCGTTTCGGTCGATCCCGACTACGGCGTGGCGGCGATCTTCCGCCTGCTCGAGGATGCGGGTGCGAAGCCGGTCGCGGAGCGCGATCCGGTGATCCTGCCCAAGGCGATCAAGAACCCGATCGAGCAAGAAGGGCACCGACGGGCACAGGAACGCGACGGCGCGGCGGTTGCGCGGTACCTCCACTGGCTCTCGGTCGCGGCGCCCAAGGGCGGCGAGACCGAACTCTCGGCTGCGGCCAAGCTGCAGGAATTCCGCCTCGCCACCGGGGCGCTCAAGGACAACAGCTTCGACACGATTTCCGCGGCCGGGCCGCATGCGGCGATCCCGCACTACCGGGTCGACGAGGAATCGAACCTGCCGATTGAGCCGGGCAGCATCTTCCTGTGTGATTCGGGCGGGCAGTACCTCGACGGGACGACCGACATCACGCGCACGGTGTGGATCGCGCCCGGCGAGCCGACGGCGGAGCAGAAGGACCGCTTCACCCGCGTGCTCAAGGGGCATATCGCGATCAACCGCGCGACGTTCCCGCAGGGGACCAACGGCAGCCAGCTCGACGCTTTCGCGCGCCAGTTCCTGTGGCAGGCCGGGGTCGACTACGGCCATGGCACCGGCCACGGGGTCGGGAGCTATCTCGGCGTTCACGAGGGGCCGCAACGCATCGCCAAGGCGAGCGGCGGGCAGGCCGGCACCGGGCAGGAGCTCCATGCCGGCATGATTCTCTCGAACGAGCCCGGCTACTACAAGGGCGGCGAGTACGGCATCCGGATCGAGAACCTGATCCTGACTGTCACGCGCGACATTCCGGGCGGCGAAGGCGACTGGCTCGGCTTCGAGACGCTCACCTTCGTGCCGATCGACCGCACGCTGGTGGAGCGCTCCCTGCTGACGGACGAGGAGATCGCCTGGTGGAATGCCTACCACGCGAAGACCCGCGCAATCCTCGCGCCGCAGCTCGAGGGCGAGGCGCTCGCCTGGCTCGAGGAGGCTTGCCGGCCGCTCTGAAGGGTCTTTCCGACGGGAATTTGTTCATGTAATGTTCTGATGGTCGCGAGTCGCAGATGGGAGAGATGCGATGATCGGTTACGTAACGTTGGGGACGAACGACCTGCAGGGCAACGCCGGGTTCTACGATGCGCTGGCCGCAGAGCTGGGTGTCGGCAGGATCATGGATTTCGACACGTTCGTCGTCTGGGGCGAACTGGGCGGCAGCGGTGCGGGCATCTCGCTGGTCAAGCCTTACGACGGCAACACGGCGACGGTCGGCAACGGGACCATGGCCGCGCTTCAGGCGAAGGACCCCGAGCAGGTCCGGCGACTGCACGAGATCGCGCTGGCCAACGGCGGCAGCGATGAGGGCGCACCGGGGCCGCGCGGCGAGCCGGATGAGCAGGGGAACACGTTCTACGCCGCCTATTTCCGCGATCGCGAGGGCAACAAGCTCAACGCCTTCTGCATGGTGCAGGGCTGATGGCCGGCACGCCGATCGAGCGGTTCCCGATTCACCTCGGGCTCGGCGCCACGGCGGTGAGCGAGCCCGAGTTCACCGGCATGGAATGGTACGGCGACTATGTCGCGCGCCATGCCGCCGACGGGAAGGAAGGGCGGCTGGTGGGCTTCCACCGCTTCACCCAGTCATGGGACAGCTGGGAGATGCATCCGGCCGGCGACGAGGTCGTGCTGTGCCTCGAAGGCGCTATGACGCTGCATCAGGAACACGCCGACGGCTCGACGGCGACGGTGACGCTCGGGGCCGGGGAATATGCGATCAATCCCCCGGGAACCTGGCACACGGCGGATATCGAGGGTGAGGCGGCCGCGCTGTTCATCACCGCGGGCGAAGGGACCGAGCACCGGCCCCGCTAGGCGCGCCGCGGCTTCCGATTCTTGCACGCGGTTGAACGTGGTCGCGGCGCTGCGACAAACCGCGACACTTCTGCCGTTTCGCGCGATAATCCTGCGACAATCGCGGCCTAGAAGGGCACTCTGAGCTGCGAGAGCCGCCTCCTACCTCCCCCCTTCCGGGCGGTCTCGCAGTTCAACCTTTCCCGAACGGAGGTTCGACGATGAAGAAGGTTGCCCTTTCCCTTTCTGCAGCCGCGCTCGTCCTGGGCGGTGCCACCACGGCGCTCGCCCAGCATCAGGGCGGCCGGCACAGTCCCGATGCTGACCGCGACGGCAACGTCACCCGCGCCGAAATGACCGCGCACGCCGGCGCGATGTTCCAACGGCTCGACACCAATGGCGACGGCAGGTTCGATACCGCCGACCGCGAGGCCCGCAAGGCGCAGCGCTTCGCGCGCCTCGACGCCGACGGCGACGGCGAGGTGACGCAGGCCGAGATGGACGCGCGTCGCGCCGAGCGCCGCGCGCGAACGGCCGAACGCCGTGCGGAACGCGCCGAGAAGCGTGAGGAGCGCCGCACGCAGCGCTTCGCCCGGCTCGACACGGATGGCAGTGGCGGCGTTTCGCAGGCCGAGATGCAGGCGGCGCGCGAGGCGCGTAGCGAAGCGCGCGGCAAACGCGGCACCCGCCCCATGTCCCATGGCCGCCGCGGCGGCCGTGCGATGGGCATGGCGATGCTGCGCGGGGCCGACGCCGATGGCGACAAGGCGATCACCCGTGCCGAATTCGACGCCGCGCTCGAGCGCCGTTTCGCCCGCTCGGATGCCGACGGCGACGGCACGATCACGGCCGCCGAACGCAAGGCCGCCCGCGACGCCATGCGTGAACGGATGAAGGAACGCCGCGCCGCGCGACAGGCCGGCTGAACGCAGCTCGCTTGATCGCCGGCCAGTCGAAGGCCTAGGCGGGGAGACGATGGACGAAACCGCGCTCACACGCCTGCTGCTGGTCGACGACGAGGCCAGCCTGCGCGAACCCCTGGCGGAATATCTGGCCCGCCAGGGCTTCGTCGTGCGGCAGGCGCCCAGCGCTGCCGCGGCGCGCAGTGCGCTGATCGACGATGTCCCCGACCTCGTGCTGCTCGACATCATGATGCCGGGGGAGGACGGGCTGTCGCTCTGCCGCCACCTGGTCGAATCGCGCGATCTGCCGGTGATCTTCCTGACCGCCAGAGGCGAGGCGACGGACCGCATCGTCGGGCTGGAGATCGGTGCCGACGATTATGTCGTGAAGCCGTTCGAGCCGCGCGAACTCGTCGCCCGCATCCGCTCGGTCCTGCGCCGCGCCGGGCGCTCCGCCGCTCCGGCCGAGAGCGACGCGCACTACCTGTTCGAAGGCTGGCGGCTCGACCCGCTCAAGCGCAAGCTGACCGATCCCGAAGGCGCGGTCGTGCCTATCTCCACCGCCGAGTTCCGCCTGCTGCGCGCCTTCCTCGACCACGCGCGCCAGG
The DNA here is from genome assembly GCF_057657235.1 of Pelagerythrobacter sp. Soil_C_18. NCBI lineage: Bacteria > Pseudomonadati > Pseudomonadota > Alphaproteobacteria > Sphingomonadales > Erythrobacteraceae > Pelagerythrobacter > Pelagerythrobacter sp. Soil_C_18. The sequence continues at coordinate 162,865 of NZ_JBDGIU010000007.1, read as the reverse complement.
TGCTCGACCGCGACAAGCTGCTCGACATGGTGCAGGGGCGCGAGGCGCATCTGTTCGACCGCGCGGTCGATAATCAGGTCAGCCGCCTGCGCCGCAAGATCGAGGAAGACAGCCGCAGCCCCCATTTCATCCAGACCGTCCGCGGGGGCGGCTACCGCTTCGCCGCCGACGTGCGCCGCGCCGCGCGGGAACGCGGCTGATCATGCGCTTCTGGCCCCGAAGCCTGCTCGGCCAGATGCTGCTGGCGGTCGCGGCGGTGCTGCTGCTCGCCCAGGCGATCTCCGCGGCGCTCCTGTGGCAGGCCGCCGAAGCGCGGCGCGAGGCCTCGGTCCTCAATGCCGCGGCCTTCGCCTTCATCGTGCGGGGCGAACCGCGCAGCGAGGGCGGCGAGCGTTGGCGCGTTCCCCGTCCCTACCGACATCTGATCGACCGCTTCACGCGGCCGCTACGCATCGAACAGACGGAGCGCTTCGCGCGGCTGCCCGACGACGAGATCGACGCCGGCCGCGCCGAGGCGCTGCGTGCGGTCATGGTCGATCAAGGCATCTCCGTCGCCGAACTGATCGTGATCGAGCGTCCGATGTCGCGCGATCCCTACATCCTCGAGCGGCCTCGGCTGCACGCGCGGCTGACGCCGGGCGGCACGGAGGACCGGCGCGTGCTGGTCGCCGCGCTGAAGCGGAGCGGCGCGGACGGCTGGATGATCGCGCGCGTTCCGATCCCGCCACGCCAGGGCGGCGTGATAGGGTCGATCCTGCTTCAGACGCTGGTGATCTACATCCTGCTGGTCGGTCTGCATTTCCTGCTGCTGCGGCAGATCACGCGCCCGCTCGCGGCGCTGACCGTGCGGACCGAGACCTTCGCCCGCACGCAGAGCGCCGACGGCCAGCTCACCCCCGATGGGCCGCACGACGTGCGCCGCCTGATCGCCGCGCACAACGCGATGGAGGCGCGCATCGCCGCGCTGCTCGACGAGAAGGACGTCATGCTCGGCGCGATCGGACACGATCTCAAGACCCCGCTCTCTGCGCTGCGCGTGCGGATCGAATCGGTCGAGGACGAAGGCGAGCGCGCCAAGATGGCCGCGACGATCGAGGACATCACCCGTTCGCTGGACGACATCCTCTCGCTCGCCCGCGTCGGCCGCGCGAGCGAGCCGCCCGAGCGGGCCGATCTCGCCGCCCTGACCGCCGCCGTGGTCGAGGAATTCGAGGACATGGGCGATCCGGTCACGCTCGGCCAGACCACCCGCATAGCCCTGCCCGTTCATATCACCTGGCTGCGCCGGGCCCTGCGCAATCTGATCGCCAACGCGGTGCGCTATGCGGGCGGGGCCGAAGTGACGCTGCTGCGCGAGGGCGGCCACGCGATCCTGCGGGTCGACGATGAAGGACCGGGGATTCCCGACGGACGCATCGCGGAGATGACCGAACCCTTCACCCGCGGCGAGGCATCGCGCAACCGGGAGACCGGCGGCGCCGGCCTCGGCCTTACGCTCGCCCGCGCGATCGCGGAACAGCATGGCGGCGAGCTTGCCCTCGCCAACCGCCCGGCGGGCGGGCTTCGCGCGGAAATCCGGCTGCCGCTCGCTTCCGGCGCTGCGCCTAGCGCGGATGGAAAAAGCGTCGGCTAGACGGCGATGCGGCGGGCTGAGCCGCCGCGGCGATGCACGGGATCAGTTGGCGAGCTTCTCGCGCGCGAGGCGCAGCGTGGCGGCAAGGCCTTCCGTGCGCCAGTCCCGCTCGACCTTGCCGTCGAGCTGCGCGGTCACGCTCATGTCGATCAGCCGCGTGCCGAACCCACGCCCTTCGTGCGCCACGGGTTCGGGTCCGCCGGTTTCGACCCAGCGGAGAACGACGTCCTTGCCATCCGCCTGCAGCGTGATGGTGACGCGCCCGCTCTCCGCAGACAGGGCGCCGTATTTGACCGAGTTGGTCGCCAGTTCGTGCAGCACGAGCGCGAGCGGCGTGGCCGAACGCGAGCCGATCGGCACCGTATCGCCTTCCACCGAGATATGCGCCGGCTCCTCGCCGGAGAACGGCTCGAGCAGGCCGCGGACCAGCTCGCGCAGGTCGCCCGATCCTTCCGCGCCCGAAAGCTGTACGAAGTCCTGCGCCTTGCCCAGCGCGGCGATCGTGCCGACGAGATCCTGGCCGAACTCGCGCAGTTCTGCGCGGCCGCGCGTGCGGACCGAGATCAGCCCGGAAATCAGCGCGAAGATGTTCTTGATCCGGTGCGCCATCTCGTGCGCGACGGCGCCGCTGCTGTCGGCCTGGCGCCGCTTCTCGTCGATATCCGTGAGCGTGCCGAACCAGCGCATGACCGTGCCGCGCTCGTCCCTGACGGGCAGGGCCCGGGCCATCGTCCAGCGCCAGCCGCCGTCGGCCTGGCGGAGGCGATATTCGGCCTCGTAAGTATCGCCGCGGGCCGAACAGTCGGTCCATCCGGCATATGTCGTATCCCAGTCGTCAGAATGGATGAACGGCCGCCAGCCTTCGATGTCGATCGGTGGCTTGGCCCCCGTCACCCTCTCCCACCGGCCGCTGTAGTAATCGAACCGGCCCTTGCCGTCCGACGACCAGATGATGTCGGGCAGCCAATCGCCCAGCGTGCGGAACTGGGCGTTGCGCCGGGCATGTTCGGCCTCGCTCTCGCGCCATTCGCGGCGCGCCTGGATGCGGCGCTTGACCGCCTGCGCCAGCACCGTGAGACCGTGCCGCTGCAGGTCGGTCAGCCCGTCCGGCCGCGGCGCGGTATCGATCACGCACAGCGCCCCGATCGGCGCACCTTCGGCCGAGACGAGCGGCGCGCCGGCATAGAAGCGCAGCCCAAATTCGCCGGTCACCAGCTCGAAATTGGCGAAACGCGGGTCCCTGGTCGCATCGGGCACGACCAGCATGTCGGCCTGCATCATCGCATGGGCGCAGAAGCTGGTCGAACGCGGCGTCTCGTCGATGTCGACCCCGGTCCGCGCGAGGAACCGCTGCCGCTCGGATTCGACCAGCGTCACCAGCGACACCGGTGCGTCGCACAGGCGCGCCGCGAATCTGGTGATTTCCGCCAGCTCCGGGTCCTCGCCCAGGGAATTGAAGCCGTGCGCTCCGATGACCTTTGCGCGCTCCTCTTCACCGCAAAACGCGGGCGCAGGAGCCGCGTGATCCGGCCAAAGGGTCGACTCGTGCAATTTCATTCCGATCCGCCGCCACGATAAAGGAAAATTGCCGGAATCCCAGATACTTTCACTATCCCACTTAACATCTGCGGGGTTTCGATCCTCAAGTGCGTTTGCCGCCATTCGCGCGCTCGGCTATGCGCCTTGGCCGCAGACAGGAGTTCTCATGCGCGCCACCCCCGATTTCGATTTCCAGCTCGGCGAGACCGCGGAAATGATCCGCGAGAGCGCGGGCCGCTTCGCCGACGAGCAGATTGCCCCGCTGGCGGAAAAGGCCGACCGTGAAGACTGGTTTCCGCGCGAGCTGTGGCCGGCGATGGGCGAACTCGGGCTGCACGGGATCACGGTGGAGGAGGAGTTCGGCGGGCTCGGCCTCGGCTATCTCGAGCATGTGATCGCGGTCGAGGAAGTCAGCCGCGCTTCGGCCTCGGTCGGCCTCTCCTACGGCGCGCACTCGAACCTCTGCGTCAACCAGATCCGCCGCTGGGGCAGCGAGGAGCAGAAGGCGAAATACCTGCCGAAGCTGATCTCGGGCGAGCACGTCGGTTCGCTGGCGATGAGCGAGGCGCAGGCCGGTTCCGATGTCGTCTCGATGAAGCTCAAGGCCGACGCGGTCGAGGGCGGCTATGTGCTCAACGGCACCAAGTTCTGGATTACCAACGCCACCCACGCCGACACGCTGGTGGTCTATGCCAAGACCGCGCCCGAGGCGGGCAGCCGCGGGATCACGGCGTTCATCATCGAGAAGGACATGGCTGGTTTCTCGATCGGACAGAAGATCGACAAGATGGGTATGCGGGGCAGCCCCACGGCCGAGCTCGTGTTCGACGACTGCAGGGTGCCCGAAGAGAACGTGATGGGCCCGCTGCACGGCGGCGTCGGCGTGCTGATGAGCGGGCTGGACTACGAGCGCGTCGTGCTCGCCGGGCTCCAACTCGGCATCATGCAGGCCTGCCTCGACTGCGCGATCCCCTACGTCCGCGAGCGCAAGCAGTTCGGCAAGCCGATCGGCGCGTTCCAGCTCATCCAGGCCAAAGTCGCCGACATGTACGTCGCGCTGCAATCGGCCCGCGCCTACACCTACGCTGTGGCCAAGGGCTGCGACGCCGGCCAGACCACGCGCTTCGACGCGGCCGGCGCGATCCTGCTCGCGAGCGAGAACGCCTTCCGCGTCGCCGGCGAGGCCGTGCAGGCGCTTGGCGGTGCGGGTTACACCAAGGACTGGCCGGTCGAACGCTACCTGCGCGACGCCAAGCTGCTCGACATCGGTGCGGGCACGAACGAGATCCGCCGCATGCTGATCGGCCGCGAACTCATCGGGGCCGCCGGGTGAGCAAGCCTCCTCAGGCCGAGGAGGAGCGGGCCGGCGCGCCGCGTGAGGCGATCCCGCAGATCGCGATGTTGATCTGGACCGTCGGCTTCCTGCTCGGCGCGGCCAGCCACGCGGCCGACGTCTTCACGTACGGTTGGCTGCCCTACGAGTTCATGCCGCTGGGCTTCAACCTCTACTGGACCAGCCTGCTGTTCCTGGACCCGGTCGCGGCCCTGCTGATCTGGTGGCGCCCTGCCCCGGCGCTGGTCCTCGGGTGCCTGATCATGGCGTCGGACGTGCTGGTGAACGCCTGGACGGCATTCGTCGCCGGCTACACCGAACTGCTGCCCAGCCTGGCGCTGCAGAGCGCCTTTGCCGCCTTTGTCTTTTACCTTGCGATACGCCAGAAGCGCCCGTCCCAACGCCATTCGGATACCCCATGACCGCACCCGTTCTTACCACCAAGCTCGACCGCGAAAGCACGGAGGCGAAGGCGCGTTTTGCGCATAACAAGGCGCTGGCAGACGAGCTGCGCGCCCGCGTGGCGGAGGCGGCGCTGGGTGGGCCGGAGAAACACCGGGAGCGGCACGTCAGCCGCGGCAAGCTGCTGCCGCGCGAGCGGGTGGAGCGCCTGCTCGACCCCGGCTCGCCGTTCCTCGAGATCGGCCAGCTTGCGGCGGGCGGCATGTATGAGGGCGACGTGAACGGCGCTTCGATGATCGCGGGGATCGGCCGCGTCGCAGGCAGGCAGGTGATGATCGCCGCCAACGACGCGACGGTGAAGGGCGGCAGCTACTATCCGATGACCGTGAAGAAGCACCTGCGCGCGCAGGAGATCGCGCAGGAAAACCGCCTGCCGTGCATCTACCTGGTCGACAGCGGCGGGGCGAACCTGCCCCACCAGGCCGAGGTCTTCCCGGATCGCGACCACTTCGGGCGGATTTTCTTCAACCAGGCGAACATGAGCGCGCTGGGCATCCCGCAGATCGCCTGCGTCATGGGCTCGTGCACCGCAGGCGGCGCCTACGTCCCGGCGATGAGCGACGAGACAGTGATCGTGCGCGAACAGGGCACGATTTTCCTCGCCGGCCCGCCGCTGGTGAAGGCGGCGACGGGCGAGGAGATCAGCGCCGAGGATCTTGGCGGCGGCGATCTCCACGCGAAGAAGTCCGGCGTGGTCGATCACCTCGCCGAAAACGACGAGCACGCGCTGACGATCGTGCGCGACATCGTCAGCCATCTCGGCGAGAACCCGAAGGGCGCCGAGAGCGTGCAGCTCCGCGAGCCGCGTTCGCCGAAGTTCGATGCGGAAGATCTCTACGCCCTCGTGCCGGAGGACGTGCGCGCGCCGTATGATGTGCACGAGGTGATCGCCCGCATCGTGGACGGCAGCGAGTTTCACGAGTTCAAGCAGCACTACGGCTCCACGCTCGTCTGCGGCTTCGCGCATATCTGGGGCATGCCGGTGGCGATCCTCGCCAACAACGGCGTGTTGTTCTCCGAAAGCGCGCAAAAGGGGGCGCACTTCATCGAACTCGCCTGCCAGCGCCGCATTCCGCTGCTGTTCCTGCAGAACATCTCGGGCTTCATGGTCGGCGGCAAGTACGAAGCGGAAGGGATCGCCAAGCACGGCGCCAAGCTGGTGACCGCCGTCGCCACCGCCACCGTGCCCAAGATCACCGTTGTGATCGGCGGCAGCTTCGGCGCGGGAAACTACGGCATGTGCGGCCGCGCCTACCAGCCGCGCTTCCTGTTCACCTGGCCCAATGCCCGCATCAGCGTAATGGGCGGGGAGCAGGCCGCCAGCGTGCTCGCCACCGTCCACCGCGACGCCGGTAGCTGGAGCGCAGAGCAGGCCGAAGCCTTCAAAGCCCCGATCCGGCAGAAGTATGAGGATGAGGGCAATCCCTACTACGCCACCGCGCGCCTGTGGGACGATGGCGTGATCGACCCGGTCCAGACCCGCGACGTACTTGGCCTCGCATTCGCCGCGACGCTCGAGGCTCCGATAGCGGAGCGGCCGGCGTTCGGCGTCTTCCGGATGTAGGATTGGAACTCCCTTGGCGGACTTTCTCGAAACCCTGCCAAGGCTCGCGCATTGAAACGAGCAAGCGCTTACGGAGGAGAGAACCGATGAACACCCCCGCCCGCCTCGCCCTGGCCATTCCCCTCGCTCTTGCGCTCGCCGCCTGCGGCGACACCACGGAAGTCGACGATCGCGTGGTCGAAACCGATGATGTCGAGGCGCCGGTCGACGTGACCTTGCCCAAGGTGGAGGTCGAATATCCCGAAGTGCCGCTCGATGCGCGCAGCACGGTCGAGTATGCGGGCACGTACGAGCTGCACGGCCGCACCGGCGAGGTCGACAGGATCACGCTCGAAGACGACGGTACCTATACCTGGGTCGCGCCCGACGGCACGGAGACGACCGGTGAGTTCACCTGGGGTGAGGACAACAGCCGCATCCTCATCACCCGCAACGGTGAAACCAATGCCTTCGCCGTGGCGGAGGGCGTGCTTTACCGCCTTTCGGACGAAAGCGCGCCGCTCTCCGGCGAACGGGCGGAGGAGACGACCTGGCGCCGCAGCGATCCGACCCCGACGGACGGCAACCAAGCGGACCGTCCGGGCGAGTAGCCGGCCCGTAAAATTCGCGCCGCACGGGCTTTAACCGGCGCGGGTCTGTTCCTAGATTGCGAAAGATCAAGGGGACGGACTTTTACCATGACTTCGCCCAGCGATGTGGACAGCGAACGCGCCCGGCTCGTTACTCTTGCGATGCGCGTGATCGAGCGCACGGGCGAGAACATCACGCGCGCCGCATTGGCCAAGGAAGCGCGGATGCCGCGTGCGCGGATCGACGCGATCTTCGACACGGAAGATGCGCTGTTCGATGCGATCCTCGAGAAGTGGTACGCGCCCGACATCGCGATCATGGAGGAAGTCGTCGCCTCCGATCTGCCGATCCGCCGCAAGTTCTACGAGTTCTTCGCCCGCCGCTTCGCCCGCCAGCGCGCCCGCTTCCGCAAGGACCCGGCTGCCTTCGCGGTCTATTGTGAGGTCGGGACGGACAACTTCGAGAACGTGAGCGGCTATATCGACCTGGCCGATCATTACCTCGCCGAACTGATCGCCCAGGCGCAGGAGGAAGGCCATTTTGCCGGCCTCGGGATCAACCGCGCGCTCTCGCTGATCAACCAGATGGTCGTCTGCTACACCCTGCCGCAGATGCTGATGATCCTGGACGAGGACAAGCTGGAGGACGGCAAGCTCGCGACGATCATCGATACGCTGTTCGACGGCCTTTCGGGCGAGGCGCGCGGCGCCGCGCCGGTCGCGGGCCTGCGGATCGCCTGATTTTTCTGCTCAGCTCCGCGTGAGGTCGGTGACCCGCCCCGCTGCGGGCGGATGCCGCATCTCCGCTGCGCCGAGGTATTCCTCCATCGCGTCGAGATCGGTCGGACCGGTCACCGCGTCGGTTCCATCGGCAAAGACGGTGAACGTGTCGCCGCCGGCGGCGAGGAAGCTGTTCATCGTGACGCGGTAGCGCGCGGCCGGATCGATCGGCTTGCCTTCGAGTGTGACCGAGACCACGCGGCTCCCCACCGGACGGCCCAAGTCGTAGGAGAAGGCGAAGCCTTCGGAAACCGAGAAGGTCTGGACGAATCCGTCCTCGTCGAACTGCTGCTCCAACAGCGCGAGAAGCTGCGCGCCGGTGTAGCTCTTGGTCACGAGCGCGTTGCCGAACGGCTGCGCCGCATAGATGTCGCCGAACGTCACCGTGCCGTCCGCATCAGGCACGATCGGCGCGCGCACGCCCGAATTGTTCATCAGCGCGATCTGCGCACCCGCGTCGCGCGTGGCGTCGCGCGTGGCGAAGAGCTGCGCGTCCGCGATCAGATTGCCGAGCGCCGTCTCCTCCGTTGCGGGGCCGGGATCGGGGGCAGGGCCGGAGATCCGGCCGACCGGACGCATCTCCGCCTCCTGGGCGGCCTGTACATAGCGCGCGACGTATGCGGCGAGGCCGGGGTCGGGCTGGAAGACTTCGAACGAAGGATCGGGGGTCACGCCCTCGATGCGTGCGTTCTGGACCACCACGTTGCGTGCGGTGAGGTCGGTGACCTCGCCAGCGACCGGGTCGATGGTGAGCGCGATGTCGGTTAGCAGGGTGCCGCCGTAGCCTGCGCTGCTGACGGTGAACCCGCGCGAAGGGTCGACCGTGGCGAAGTCGCAGACGTAAGTCCGGTGCGTATGGCCGGAGACCACCAGATCCACCCGCGGGTCGAGCCGTTCGAGGATCTCGCGGAGCGGCCCGGCGATCGCGCCGCAGCCCGAGAACGGTGTGCCGGGCTCCGGCTGGAGCCCCTGATGGATCGCGACCACGATCGCATCGGCGCCCTGCCGCTCGATCTCCGGCACGAGTGCATTGATCGCCTCGGCCTCGTCGCCGAAGGTGAGGCCCGCCACGCCGCTCGGCGTGACGAGGGTCGGCGTTTCCTCGAGCGTCAGGCCGATCACGCCGATAGTGACTTCGCGCGCGCCGGTGCCGAAGCGGCGAATGGCGTAGCCGGGGAACAGCGGTTCTCCGCCCTCGGTGATCACGTTGGCGGCGAGGAAGGCGAAATCGGCGCCGCCGAAGTCCGGCTCGACCGCGCAAGGTTCGCGCAGTCCGTGCTTCTCGCAGCCGCCTTCCTGCATGCGCGCGAGCTCGCGCCAGCCGCGGTCGAACTCGTGGTTGCCGACCGCGTTGAAGTCGAGCCCGATGCGGTTCATCGCGCCGATCGTCGGCTCGTCGAGAAACAATGAGGAGACGAGCGGGCTGCCGCCGATCAGGTCGCCCGCGGCGATGACCAGAGAATGGTCGCCGCCCGCGCGGTACTTTGCGACCGCCGAGGCGAGATAGGCCGCGCCGCCGGCCCCGACCTCGTGTTGTGCGCCCGCATCGTCGGTCAGCCGGATCGGGCGGGGGAGCGGCTCGAGATTGCCGTGGAAGTCGTTGAGCCCGAGGATCTTGACCGTGACCGGCTCCGCCGGAGTGTCGGGCGCCTCGGGCACGCTGACGCAGGCGCCGAGCGCGATCGCCGCTGCGAGAGGGAGGAGGTTGCGAAAGTTCATGGCTCGGTCCCTGGCTGAAGCGGATGTCCGGCAGATGACAGACCGCCTGACGCGCGCCTCTCCCGTGCCGGGCGCGGGCGCGAGACTCAACTCGAAATCGTGCAAGCCCACATGCATGCGGCGGCTTTCCGAAATCTGTCATCTAAGCGTCGTAACTGGCTCGAACCACGAATCGACAGGAGCCGACGCAAATGTACCGCAGCCACGCCGCGATGGCCTTCATCCTTGCCGCCCCTCTTGCGCTGGCCGCCTGCGGCGACCAGCCGAAGGGCGAGAACGCGGAGGACTTCGCCGCGCGCGTCAACGGCGGCGGCGCTACGGCAGAGCAGACCACGCGCGGCCGCCCGCAGCCGGACGGTCCGCGCGACCCTTCGCTGCCGCGCGTGGCGGCGGACGGACGCCAAGCGCTGCAGCAGGCGACCGCCTACACCCGGCCCAATCCCGACGGCACGGCCGACAGTCTCTCGATCGGGAACGATGGCACTTTCACGCTAGTCGAAGGCGGCCGCACGCAGACCGGCACCTGGGAATGGCTGCCCGACGGCAAGCGCCTGCGCCTTCAGGGCGTGGTACGCCAGCCGGTCGTCCTCGTCGCCGACGGCGCGCTCTACCGCATGCAGAACGAGAACGTGCCGTTCGACGACGTCACGCCCGACCGCACCTACCGGCTCGCGCCGCCGGCCGCGGAATAGCACCGATCAGATATCGAGGTTGGCGACGTTCAGGGCGTTGTCCTGGATAAACTCGCGGCGCGGCTCGACGATGTCGCCCATCAGGCGGGTGAAGATCTCGTCCGTCACGTCGGCATCCTCGACCTTGACCTGCAGCAGGGCGCGGTTCTCGGGGTCGAGCGTGGTCTCCCACAACTGCTCGGCATTCATCTCGCCCAGTCCCTTGTAGCGCTGGACCGAGAGGCCCTTGCGTCCGGCGGCGAGCACCGCATCGAGCAACTCGGTTGGCCGGGTGATCGCCGCGTCGGGCGCGACGATGACTTCCGTCTCTTCGTTGTCGCCTTCACCGCTCTCGTCTTCTTCGGCCGCATCGCTTTCCGCGCCGACGCGCGCGAGCCGCGTGGGCCGGGCGTAGACGTCGGGGTTCTCGCTCGCGAGGCTGTGAAGCTTGCGCGCTTCCGCACTGGTCAGGAAAGCTGCCTCGATGTCGTGAACGTCGGTCACCCCGCGCCACAGCCGCTCGAACCGCACGCTGCCGTCGGCGCGCAGTTCCGCGCGCCATTCCGCCTCGGGATCGGACATGCCGAGCCGCTCGGTCGCGAGGGCCAGCGCCTGCCGCCGCGTTCCGCTGTCGATCGCCGGGTCGAACACGCCCGAAAGCGCCATCTGCTCCACGATCGCGGCGTCGTACTTGCGCGGGATGAAGCCCATCAGGTTGCGGATGCGCAGGCCATGCTCCACGAGATGGCGCAAGTCGGCGCCGCCGCGGGTGCCGCCCACCGTTTCGAGCATTCGGCCCTGCAGTCCGGCGTCAACGAGGTAGCGGTCGAGCGCGGCCTGGTCCTTCAGATAGACCTCGCTGCGCCCCTTGCTCACCTTGTAGAGCGGCGGCTGAGCGATGAAGAGGTGCCCGGCCTTGATGATCTCCGGCATCTGCCGGTGGAAGAAGGTCAGAAGCAGGGTGCGGATATGCGCGCCGTCGACGTCGGCGTCGGTCATGATCACGATCTTGTGATAGCGCAGCTTCTCGAGGTTGAAATCGTCGCGGATGCCGGTGCCCATGGCCTGGATCAGCGTGCCGACTTCCTTCGATCCGATGATCCGGTCGAACCGCGCGCGCTCCACGTTGAGGATCTTGCCCTTGAGCGGCAGGATCGCCTGGGTCTTGCGGTCGCGGCCCTGCTTGGCCGAGCCGCCGGCCGAATCGCCCTCGACCAGGAACAGTTCGCTCTTGGCGGGATCGCGTTCCTGGCAGTCGGCGAGTTTGCCGGGCAGGCTGGCGACGCTCATCGCGCCCTTGCGGCTCATTTCGCGCGCCCTGCGCGCGGCTTCGCGCGCGGCGGCGGCATCGACCACCTTCTGGATGATCGACTTCGCGTCGGCCGGGTTCTCCTCCAGCCATTCGGTCATCTTCTCGCTCATCAGGCTCTCGAGCGGCTGACGCACTTCGGAACTGACCAGCTTGTCCTTGGTCTGCGAGCCGAACTTGGGATCGGGCAGCTTGACGCTGACGATGGCGGTCAGCCCTTCGCGCATGTCCTCGCCCGTCAGCGAGACCTTTTCCTTCTTCATCAGGCCGGACGCGGAGGCATAGTTGTTGAGCGTGCGCGTCAGCGCCGCGCGGAACGCGGCCAGGTGCGTGCCGCCGTCGCGCTGCGGGATGTTGTTGGTGAAGCAGAGCACGTTCTCGTAGTACGAATCGTTCCACTCCAGCGCGACATCGATCCCGATCCCGTCCTTCTCGGCCGAAACCGAGATCGGCTCGGCCACCAGCGCCTGCTTGTTGCGGTCGAGGTACTTCACGAACGCGGCGATCCCGCCTTCGTAGAAGAGATCGTGCTCGGCAGTCTCCTCGTGGCGCAGGTCGCGCAGCAGGATACGCACGCCGGAATTGAGGAAGGCGAGCTCGCGGTAGCGGTGCTCCAGCTTCTCAAAATCGAACTCGGTCACGTTCTTGAACGTGTTGGTCGAGGGCAGGAAGGTGACCCGCGTGCCTTTCTTTAGACCGTCCTCGTCGCCATTCGACGCGACCGGCGGCGCATCGCCGACGACTTTCAGCGGCGCCACCGCATCGCCGTGCTCGAAGCGCATCCAGTATTCCTGGCCGTCGCGCCAGACGGTCAGCTCGAGCCATTCGGAAAGCGCGTTGACCACCGAAACGCCCACGCCGTGGAGGCCGCCCGAGACCTTGTAGGCGTTGTCGTCGCTGGTGTTCTCGAACTTACCGCCCGCGTGGAGCTGGGTCATGATGACCTCGGCCGCCGACACACCTTCTTCCTTGTGCACGCCGACCGGAATGCCGCGCCCGTTGTCTTCGACGGAGACCGAGCCGTCTGCGTTGAGTTCGATCAGAACGAGGTCGCAGTGACCCGCGAGCGCCTCGTCGATCGCGTTGTCGGATACCTCGAACACCATGTGGTGGAGGCCCGATCCGTCGTCGGTATCGCCGATGTACATGCCCGGCCGCTTGCGCACCGCATCGAGGCCCTTGAGGACCTTGATCGAATCCGCGCCGTAACCGTTCGTCTTCGCCGCTGCGGGCGGGGTGTTTTCAGGGGTCTCGTCCATGAACATCATATAGGCACAAGGGGGCCGTTTCGGAAGGTGAGAACACCCTTTCCATCCACAGGCGAATCGCACGTGGGGAACGCCGCATCGCCCTGCGGCGTTGCCCGGCCATGGGCATCACGGGGAACGCGTTCCTGCGCCTCGCGGGAACGGTCGCATCAGCCGCAATCCTGATTGCAGGGCTCGCCGCATGTGCGGAGCTGCCGCGCGACCCAAACGGCACCACCGAGCGCATCCGGCGCACGCATGAAATCGTGCTCGGCGATATTGCCGGCGCTCCGCGTTCGCCCGATGCCGAGCGGATAGTCGAACGTGTCGCCGGCCGGCTCGGAGCGCGAGTCACGCGGGTGGAAGGCCACGGCGAGGACCTCCTGAACCGGCTCGAGAAGGGCAAGGTGGATCTGGTCTACGGCCATTTTGCACAAGCCTCGCCCTGGGCCGGCAAGGTGCACTTCGGCAGTCCTCTCGGGCGGAGGCGAAACGCCGGCGAAGAGGAACATGTGCCGCGCTTCGCCTTCCGCAACGGTGAGAACGGCTGGATCGCGCTGGTCGAAAGGGAAGCGCGGTGAACCGCCTGCCCGCGCCTATCCGCGAGGATTTCGCCCGCGCCAAGCGGCTCGAATGGCAGACGCTGTTCTGGATGAGCACCGTCGTCGCAGCGATGTTCGCCACGATGGGCGGCAGCCAGGCGATGCGCTCCGCCCTGATCGAGGACGTGCTGAGCCTCGTGCCCGCGATCACTTTCCTCATCGCTGCTCATTTCGAGCCGAAGGACCCGACCGGGAAGTACCCTTTCGGTTTTGTCCGCGTGAACAGCCTCGCGTTCCTCGTCGCCGCGGTCGCGCTGACCGCGGTCGGCGGGTTCCTGATGTACGAGAGCGCGATGACCCTGATCATGGCCGAACATCCCACGGTCGCTCCGGTCGAGGTCTTCGGGCACACGGTCTGGCTCGGCTGGCTGATGATCGCCGCGCTGGGCTGGTCGGTTGCCGTGCCGATGATTCTCGGGCGGATAAAGCTGCCGGTGGCGGAAAGACTGCGCGACAAGGTTCTGCACACCGACGCGCTGATGCAGAAGGCCGACTGGCAGACCGGCCTCGCCGGCATCGTCGGCATTCTCGGTATCTATTTCGGCTACTGGTGGGCGGACAGTGCGGCCGCGCTGTTCATCGCCTTCTCGATCCTGCGCGACGGGCTGTCGAACATGGGCATTGCGGCGGCGGAACTGCTCGACGGCGCACCGCGCGAACTGGACAGTTCGGACATCTCGGCCGAGGCGCAGCGCCTGCAGGCCCGGCTCGAAGAGCTCTGGCCGCAGGGCGAGGTGCGGCTCCGCGAATCGGGCCGCTATATCGTCGGTACGATCGAAGGCGTGCATCCGCCGGCCGATTTGCTGAAGCTGGACGAGCTGATGGGCGACGACCCGGCCTGGCGCCTCGCACGCCTGTCGTTCTCGCCGCCGCAGGCCTTGCGCCGCGAGGACGTCGGCTGACGCCGACGGCCGCGAATCTCTCGACAAGTCCGCCGGTGCAAATAGAAAGGCGGGTATGCCGATCACCGATCCCGCCGCCGCGCTCGCAGAACCTTACGGTTCGTTCTCCGACATTCTCGCGGCTTGGGCCGACCACCAGCCAGGCGCAGTGGCGCTGCGCGACGAGCGGGGCATGCTGACGTGGAGCGAGCTGGCCGACCGGGTCGAGCGGATCGCCGCCCGCCTCCAGGCCGATGGGCTGGAGCGTGGCCAGTCGGTCGCGATCCTCGGGCTTTCGAGCATTCCCTACGCGCTGGTCTTTCTTGCCGCGGTGCGTGCGGGCGGGGTCGCGGCTCCGCTGACGACGAGCGCCAGCCGCGAACAACTGGAAGGCATGGCCCGCGACAGCGGTGCCCGGCACCTGTTCGTCGACCGTGCCCGGTTGACCGAGCTCGGCGACGACTTCCTGCCGCGCCTCGAACGGATCGTGCTCGACGAGGAGCTTGATGGCTGGATGGCTGAGCCCGGGACACGCGCCGCCCCGGTCGAGCCTCGGCCGGACGAGCCGTTCAACATCATCTATTCCAGCGGCACCACGGGTATTCCCAAAGGGATTGTCCATTCGCACCAGATGCGCTGGCGGCAGTTCGCTGCAATGGCCGCGTCCTACCGCGCGGGCGGGCTAGATGTGCGTTCGCTCGCCTCGACGCCGCTCTATTCCAATACGACGATGGTGGCTTTCCTCCCTGCCTTGCTGGCGGGCGGCAGCGTGCGGGTCATGGGCAAGTTCTCGGCTCTCGGCTGGCTCGAGGGCGCCGAGGCAGACCGCGCGACCGTGACGATGCTCGTGCCGGTGCAATATCAGCGGCTGATGGACGAGCCACGCTTCGACGAATTCGATCTCTCTTCGCTGGCGATGAAATACTGCACCTCCGCCCCCTTTCCCGCGCCGCTCAAGCGGGAAGTGCTGCAGCGCATGCCCGGCGCACTGATCGAGATCTATTCGATGACCGAGGGCGGCGTGGTGTGCATGCTCGCGTGCCACGAGTTTCCGGACAAGCTCCATACCGTGGGCCGTCCGACTCCGGGCGGCGAGCTCAAGGTGCTGGACGACGACGACAACGAAGTGCCGCCCGGAACCGCCGGCAATCTCGTGGGGCGGAGCCCGACGATGATGAGCGGATACAAGAATCAGCCGGACAAGACCCGCGAAGGCTACTGGACCGACCCCGCGACGGGCGAGGTGTGGCAGCGCATGGGCGACATCGGGCGGATCGACACCGACGGTTTTGTCGAGCTCGTCGGACGGGCGAAGGACATGATCATCTCGGGCGGATTCAACATCTATCCCTCCGACCTCGAGGCGGAGCTGGAGAAGGAACCGGGCGTCGCCGAAGCGGCGGTGGTGGGCGTGCAGAGCCGGCGCTGGGGCGAGACTCCGGTCGGCTTCGTCCGGCTTGCAGGCGGTGCTACCTCGACCGCCGACATTCTCGTCGCGGTCAACGCGCGGTTGGGCAAGACGCAGCGCCTCGCCGCGCTTCACGCGATCGACGAGATGCCCCGCAGCCACATCGGCAAGCTGCTTAAGACCGATCTTCGGACAATGGCGGAGGAAATGGGCGGGATCGAGTGATCCGTCTCAAGCGAGCGGTTGAGACGCGGCCACCAAGGGGGGAGAGGACTGAGTGGCGGCCGCGTCTCGTTCGCTGCCTTTCGGCTCAGGCGATCGCTGCGCCGAGCATGAGGCTGCTGATCGAAGCAGCCACGACGAAGGCGAGGAAATGCGAAGCTGTCGTGCGCATGGCCTGTCTCCTGTCAAAGAAGCCGGGGGAAGGGGGGAGAGAGGAGAGGAACCTTCCGCCCGGCTCGAAGAGGGAAATAATCTTTCGCCGGACTTTTCACAAATGAGAAAACTGCGTCATATGTTGCAAAATGCGCAACTACTCGATGGGGTGCAACCCTTGTTTCTCCGAAAGTTTGCATGCTGGAGGATGCAAAACATGCAGCAGCACGGCACCGACCGGGACCATAAGGCGACCTAGCGTCCCCACACCCGACTTCACCGCCGCTGGACAGCCCGCCGCACTCGCGCCTAACGGACCTTGCCATGGACCCGCAGCATCTCCCCGATTCCATCCTCATCGTCGATTTCGGCAGCCAGGTGACCCAGCTGATCGCGCGCCGCGTGCGCGAGGCGGGCGTCTATTCCGAGATCGCGCCCTTCACCCAGGCGGAAGAAGCCTTCGAGCGGCTGAAGCCCAAAGGCGTGATCCTCTCCGGCGGCCCCGCCAGCGTCCCCGACGAGGGCAGTCCGCGCGCGCCGCAGGCGCTGTTCGACAGCGGGGTCCCGATCCTCGGCATCTGCTACGGCCAGCAGGTCATGACCCAGCAGCTCGGCGGCGAGGTCCGCCCCGGGCACGAGACCGGGGAAGGCGGCGAATTCGGCCGCGCCTACTGCACCGTGAGCGAGGAATGCGTGCTGTTCGACGGCCTGTGGCAGCCGGGCGAACGGCACCAGGTCTGGATGAGCCACGGCGACAAGGTCACGCAGCTCGCCCCCGGCTTCCGCATCGTCGCGGTCAGCGACGGCGCCCCGTTCGCGCTGATCGCCGACGACGAGCGCCGCTATTACGGCACCCAGTTCCACCCCGAGGTCGTCCATACGCCCGACGGGGCCCGCCTGCTCGCCAACTTCGTGCGCCATGTCTGCGGCCTCGCCGGCGACTGGACCATGGCCGAGTTCCGCAAGACCAAGATCGAGGAAATCCGCGCCCAGATCGGCGACGGCAAGGTCATCTGCGGCCTTTCCGGCGGCGTCGACAGCGCGGTGGCCGCAGTGCTGATCCACGAGGCGATCGGCGAACAGCTCACCTGCGTCTTCGTCGATCACGGTCTGATGCGGATGAACGAGGCCGAACAGGTCGTCACCCTGTTCCGCGACCACTACAATATCCCGCTCGTCCACGTCGATGCGGAGGAGATGTTCCTCTCCGGCCTCGCCGGCGTCACCGACCCCGAGGCCAAACGCAAGTTTATCGGCAAGGCCTTCATCGACCTGTTCGAGGCCGAGGCCAAGAAGATCGGCGGCGCAGACTTCCTTGCGCAAGGCACGCTCTATCCGGACGTGATCGAAAGCGTCAGCTTCACCGGCGGGCCATCGGTGACGATCAAGAGCCACCACAACGTCGGCGGCCTGCCCGAGCGGATGAACATGGCGCTGGTCGAGCCCTTGCGCGAACTGTTCAAGGACGAGGTCCGCGCATTGGGCCGCGAGCTCGGCCTGTCCGAAGTGTTCGTCGGCCGCCATCCCTTCCCCGGCCCCGGCCTTGCCATCCGCATTCCCGGCGAAGTGACCAGGGAACGCTGCGACATCCTGCGCAAGGCCGACGCGATCTATCTCGAGGAAATCCGCGCCGCCGGGCTCTACGACGCGATCTGGCAGGCCTTCGCCGTGCTGCTGCCGGTCAAGACCGTCGGCGTGATGGGCGACTACCGCACTTACGACAGCGTCTGCGGCCTGCGCGCGGTGACCAGCACCGACGGCATGACCGCCGACGTCTACCCCTTCGACGCCAGCTTCCTCACCCGCGTCGCCACCCGCATCGTCAACGAAGTGAAGGGCATCAACCGCGTGGTCTACGACTATACGTCGAAGCCCCCCGGCACGATCGAGTGGGAGTGAGGCGGCCTGCGACGACGGGTGTAGCGCCCGGCCATAGTTCCGCGGCCTGTGCCGCCCCAAAGGTCGATTGTCACCGCTCCACCGGGGGCACGACACAGCCGCGTTGTGGCTCCGCCTGCGTAAAGCGCGCGTCGATCCAGTCGGTTATCCTGTCCGCGCTGAGCGTGGCGATGCCGAGGTGATCCGTCTCCATCTCTATCAGGTGTGCAGACGTGTCCTGCTCGCACAGCCTGCGCACGAAGTCGCGCGTCACGGCAGGCAGGACGATCGTGTCCTTCGTCCCCTGTGCGACGAGCACCGGCACTCCGTCCCCAACCGAACTCGGCGTGTTGCGCGCAATGATCTCCCGCCACGGTGAGACCCGGGTGGGATCGGCACGCAGGAACTTGTGCGGCAACAGCTCCAGGCCAAGCCCGTCGACCAGCAGCCCCAGCGCATTCGTCATGCAGCCATCCCCGATCAGCCGCACGCCCGGTAACGCTTTCGGTTCGACCACCGTGGAAAGGTCGAGGTCGTACACTTTCGACCAGGACAGGAGCGCCAGCGCGGTGAAGGCCTTGCCCCCCTTGGTATCGAGATCATCCTCGAACAGGTGGGCGAGTTCGGTCGCAGGGGCTGCGGCGGCGACACCGAGCAGCGTCAGATCGGGAGCATAGCTGGCAGCCATCTCCCCCGTCCAGAGCGCGGCATGCCCCCCCTGGGAATGCCCCCACACCACGAATTTCGAGCCGGCGCCGGCGAGCGACCGGGCCGCGCGCACTGAATCCAGGATCGTTTGTGCCGCGCTGGACCCTACGAGATAGGGATGGACGCCATCCGTGCCCAAGCCTTCGTAGTCCGTCGCCGCAACCGCATAGCCGCGCCGCACAAGCTCGGCGAGATTGGGCACCGTCTTCTCGAAGTGATGTCCTCGCGAGGGGGCGCACTTGGTCGCAATACCGGTCGTGGGATGTGCCCAGGCAACGATCGGCCAGCCGCCCGGCGGCGGCGGCCCGTCCGGCGCGACCACGACTCCGGAAACCTCGATCTGCTCTCCCTTGGCCCCGCTCGACCGGTACAGCACCCGCCAGGCCTTGGCCCCCGGAACGGGAAGTTCGAGCGGATCGGCGTGAGCCACGCTGCCGGGCGGATTGATGATCCAGGAACCTTCGCGCGGGTGGATCGGCGCACGGCTGCCCTGAGCAGTGCTCATCGCTGGAATGGCAACCGCCGCGATCAAGACCAGCAGGGCGGCGAATGGCGCAGCGCGTCGGGTCATGGTTCCCCTCCTCCCGAAGCCGTATCGGGTGCCGCGCAGCCTCGCATGTCTATGCCCCAGCGGCAAGGAGCTCACCGAAAGGCCATGTATGCTCCCGCCGACAGGTGGCGTGGACGCCCCGCGTGATCCCCTCGGCGAGAGAATTGCGAACCTTTAGCCGGCCGTTAACCCCTGTGGGCTAACCACGGCGCCATGGATACTTGCGCCCGCACGACGCCCGTTCGCCTCTCGCTCAGGACCACCGTGGTGATTGCCGCGCTGGCGGTAGGGGCGATCCCCGCAGCCGCGCTCATCGCACAGCCGGCGAGATCGCCGTTTACGGTGGTCGAGACAGAGGAAAGCTACGTCTCGCTCCAGCAGGCGGTCGACGCCATCGGCGACCGCGAGGGCAGCATTGCGATCGCCAGCGGCACCTACCGCGAATGCGCGGTGCAGGAGGGCGGATCGATCTCCTACCTCGCGGCGGAGCCGGGCAAGGCGGTGTTCGACGGCGTCACCTGCGAGGGCAAGGCCGCGCTGGTGCTGCGCGGGCGCGCGGCGCAGGTTTCGGGGCTCGTCTTCCGGCGCATGGCCGTGCCCGACTACAATGGCGCGGGCATCCGGCTCGAGCAGGGCGATCTCACGGTGGCGCAGTCCTCGTTTGCCGACAGTCAGCAGGGCATCCTGACGGCCGACGATCCTTCGAGCCGCATCGTCATCGACAAGTCCACCTTCTCCGGCCTCGGCACCTGCGAAGGCTCGGGCGGGTGCGCGCATTCGATCTACATCGGCGACTACGGCCACTTGCGCGTGACCCGCAGCCGTTTCGAGCGCGGCACCGGCGGGCACTACGTCAAGGCACGCGCGGCGCGGGTCGAGATCGCGGCATCGAGCTTCGACGATTCGGCGGGGCGCGGCACGAACTACATGATCGACCTGCCTGCAGGCGCAACCGGGCAGATTACCAACAACTGGTTCGTCCAGGGCCGCGACAAGGAGAATTACTCCGCCTTCATCGCGGTCGGCGCCGAAGATATCCGCCACAGTTCCGACGGCTTGCAGATCGCCGGCAACGACGCCCGCTTCGTCCCCGCGCTCAGCCGCAGTTCGACTTTCGTCGCCGACTGGGCCGACGCCAAGCTCGCCATCGGCCAGAACAACCTCGGCGCCGGGATCAAGCGCTACGAGAAGCGCTGACACGGAACTCTCCCGCGTATCAGCGGGTTGATTGCGCGAAGGAGCACTTCGCATGGCAGGCGGCTGGACCCGCGACGGGGCCGTTCAGGATCAGATCGACGATACCGTGAGCGACGCGGTGCAGGCGGCGCGCACCCGCATGCCGCGCGGCGAGAGCGCCGAGTTCTGCGACCTGTGCAGCGAGGAAATTCCCGAGAAACGCCGCCAGGCCCTCCCCGGCGTCCGCACCTGCGTCGCCTGCCAGGCGCAGCGCGACGCCGCCGTCCGGTCCACCGGCATCAACCGGCGCGGCAGCAAGGACAGCCAGTTGCGCTAAGTGTCATGCACGATCGTTTCAACCGCGCGACCGTCCTCCCAGCGAACTCCTAGCACCCAAACGTCGAGGAAGCTGGGGCAAAGAAGCCAGTAGCTGATGTCCGGCTCATAACGACGATCGTCTGGTTCTCCCAGGAGAGCGACTATCTCGCTACGCGTCTTGTCTTCGATACCAACCCTAAGCTTTAAGTCCGCGAGCATTCCGCATCGGCGGTCGTCCTCAAGCTCTCCGCCGGCAATCCAGCTCTCTGAGTTGAACGGGCGAGGCAGGCTGGACGTGTAGGGCCCGCCTGCCAACCAGGCCAGGCCCAGCGCCATTGCTCCTATCGGTAAAGCGATCGATAGAACGCAGCCCAGACGGCGAGAACTCTTATTGGAATAGGGCATCGCTTGAGAAGAATGGCAGATTGGGGGAGGTCCGCAATGTGTCGTTCTCCGCCTGACCGAATTCGTCCGCGCTGCCGAGGCGCACGGATCAGCCGAATGCGGGTGCGTAGGTCACCACGCCGCTCGCGCCCGAGGCGCCGATGACGAGGCGCTGGAAGTACTCGGGCGGCGGGCCGGGATAGGTGAGCGCCGGATCGTGGAGGAAGCCGAACCGTCCATAGTAGACGGGGTCGCCGAGTACCACGCAGCCCGAGGCGGCGCGCTCGCGCAGCAGGGCCAGTCCTTGCTCGATCAGTGCGGCACCGATGCCCTCACGCTGGCGCTGCGGTGCGACCGCGACGGGGCCGAGGCCGAACCAGCCGGCGCTTCCGTCCGAGATCGCGACGGGCGAGAATGCGACGTGGCCGACGATTTCTCCGCCGTCCTCCGCAACCAGCGAAATCGCGAGATCGCCGTCGGCGCGCAAGGTATCGACGATGCCGGGCTCGCTGCCGTCGCTGTGCGGGTGGCCATCGAAGGCCGAGCGCACGACCTCGTGGATCGCGCGCTCGTCGCCCGCGCGTTCGGGGCGGATGACCGCGCTCATGTCAGCAAGTGGCCCGAGCGGTCGCGCTTGGTCGAGAGATAGCGCGCGTTGTGCGGGTTGGCGGGGAGCTGGTGCGGAACGCGCTCGGCCACTGCGATGCCGCTTGCGGCGAGCGCTTCGACCTTGGCCGGATTGTTGGTCATCAGCCGGACTTCGCCCACGCCGAGCAGTTCGAGCATGCGGGCGGCCACCGGGAAATCGCGCGCCTCGTCGGGCAGGCCGAGCCTGCGGTTGGCGTCGACGGTGTCGAAGCCCTGATCCTGCAGGCGGTAGGCGCGCAGCTTGTTGACCAGCCCGATGCCGCGCCCTTCCTGCCGCAGATAGAGCAGCACGCCCCAGCCGCCGCGCGCCGCCTCGTCGGCCATCGCATGAAGCGCGGCGTCGAGCTGCGGGCCGCAGTCGCATTTGAGGCTGCCGAGGATGTCGCCGGTCAGGCATTCGGAATGGAGCCGCACGAGCGGCGCGATGTCCGACCGCTGCTCGCCGATCACCAGCGCGACGTGTTCGCGCAAGTCGTCGGCGCTGCGGAAGGCGACGATCTCGGCGTCCTCGCTCGCCGAGACGGGCAGGCGCGCGCGGGTGGCGATCGAGAGCGCCGCGGCATCGGCCCAGGCCGCAAGATCGGATACGGCGACGGGCTGCGTCTCGCCCGCATCGGCCGGATCGACGAGGAACGCCGGAAGGATTCCGGCGATCCGCGCCAGTTCGAGCGCCGCCGCCGCTTGCTCCACCCAGCCGATCGTCTCGGCCCGGAACGGCCCCTTGAGCGGCGCGGTGAGATCGAGCGCGGGGTCGGCCACCGGCAGCGCCGCGGCGAGATCGAACGGCTCCGCGCCGTGGATCAGCACCGGCGCATGCGGTTCGGCGGCCTCGCGCTGGTTGGCGAGCTTGAGCGTCTCCGCGCGCGCGGCGGAGATCAGCATCCGGTCAGCGCTCGCCTGCCGCGCGACCGCCGTCTCGACCGGAAGCAGCACCGGGCCGCCGTCCATCGCCAGCGGCCAGCCGTGGCGCAGGGCGTCGATCGCCTGCGCCGCGCGGCGTGCCGGGGATGGACCGGAGGCCGTCAGAGGTCGAACTCCGTCACCAGCGGCACGTGGTCGCTCGGGCTTTCCCAGCGCCGCGTTTCCTCCACGAAGCGGTGGCTGCGCGCCTGCTTCGCGAGGTCCGGGCTGGCCCACATGTGATCGAGCCGCCGGCCCTGGTCCTTCTGCCGCCAGAAGCTGCGATAGGACCACCAGGAGTAATTGCGCTCCGGCGCCGGGATGAACTCGCGGCCGAGATCGACCCATCCGTGCGCGTCGCGGAAGCGCCCCAGCGTCTCGATCTCGATCGGCGTATGGCTGACGACCTTGAGCAGCGCCTTGTGGTCGTAGACGTCGCATTCGAGCGGGGCGACGTTGAAGTCGCCGACGATCAGCGTCGGCCGGTCGAGCGCCTCCGCCCAGCGCGTCATCCGCCCGAGGAAGTCGAGCTTCTGGCCGAACTTGAGGTTCACCGCCCGGTCCGGCACATCCCCGCCGGCCGGGATATAGACGTTCTCGAGCACCATGCCCTGTCCCGGGCCGAGCAGCTCGACGCCGACGTGGCGCGCCTCGCCGTTGTCCTGCCAGTCATGGCGGGAGAACTCGCGGAAGGGGATGCGGCTGACGGTGGCGACGCCGTGGTAGCCCTTCTGCCCGTGCACCGCCTGGTGGACGTAGCCCAGCTCCGCCAGCGCCTTGGCCGGGAACTGGCTTTCCTGACACTTGATTTCCTGCAGGCAGAGCACGTCGGGCGATTGTTCGCGCAGCACGCGCTCCACCTGAGAGAGACGCAGGCGGACGGAATTGATGTTCCAGGTGGCGACAGAAAGCATCGTGGCGGGATAGGGAGCCGCCGCAATCACGGCAAGCGGCCCAAAAACAAAAAACCCTCGTGCCGGGGGCATTGGCACGAGGGTTCCATGTTAGCGTTCGTCACGCTTGTACAAGGCGACTATTCTCTTGCGAGGTCAGGGCAACAGGGGGGAAACCCGCCTCGCGCCGCCTTGTGACTAGCAAGATAAGACAGGCGTCCTTGCTTGCCAATGAACGACCGTCAGCGCCTCGTCGCAATCGCCCCACGCGCTGCCGCCGAAGCGTTTACCGCGGGCGACGGGTGGATCGGCGCGGATCTTTGTACGTGAACGCGCTGTCCGGCACCGAGATGCCGTAACGGTGATTGCGCAGCCGCACGGTGGTGCGATTGTTCTGCGCATCGAGCGCCACCCAGTTGGTCAGCTCGAGCCCGCCCGGGGCCGAGGAATCGCGGGTGAAGATCAGGGTGATCACACCGAACTGCGGTTTGTTCGGATCGCGCACTTCGACGCTGATCACGCCGGGATGGTCGGTCGAAACCAGCTTGCCGTATTTCTTCACGTCGCGGTTCGGATCGAGCAGCGCGCCGAGCGGCGATTCGGAGATCGGCCAGCGCTCGACCTGGTTGACCTCGTAGTCGATCATCGTGAAGGACTGTCCATTCGACACCAGCAGCAGCGGCACGCCGTCTTCGTACTGGAAGCGGATCTTGCCGGGGCGCTTCAGCGTCATCTCGCCGGAGACGGTCTGGCCCTTGCGGTCGGTCTGCGTGAAATCGGCCTTCATCGTCGAGATCCCGCGCAGCGCGGCAACCGCGCGGTCGAGATCGCCTTCGGCCGCGGCAACCGGGGTCGGCATCGTGATGAGAGCCGCAGGCGCGGCAACGGCCAGCGCGCCGGCCATGGCCGCGCGCAGGGGGGTGACGGTAAGCTTGTGCACTATGGTCATGCTCCGTGAACTAGGATCGGAGCATTGAACCGATGCTGAATTCATCCGGTTCCGGAAATTCAGCTTACTTGATCTTCGCTTCCTTGAACTCGACGTGCTTGCGCACGACGGGATCGTACTTGCGGAAGGTCATCTTCTCGGTGATGTTCCGGGGATTCTTCTTGGTCACGTAGTAGAAGCCCGTATCGGCGGTCGAGACGAGCTTGATCTTGACGGTTGCGGGCTTCGCCATGGCGTGTTCCTAAGATCGTTCTGAGGCCCCAAACACCAGTGTAAGCGGCCGAAAAAATTCAGGCGGCGCGCGCGGCACCGCCAT
The DNA here is from genome assembly GCF_057657235.1 of Pelagerythrobacter sp. Soil_C_18. Lineage (NCBI taxonomy): Bacteria > Pseudomonadati > Pseudomonadota > Alphaproteobacteria > Sphingomonadales > Erythrobacteraceae > Pelagerythrobacter > Pelagerythrobacter sp. Soil_C_18. The sequence continues at coordinate 138,053 of NZ_JBDGIU010000007.1, read as the reverse complement.
TCCGGCGCGGCCATTGGGTGATTCACGGGGAAAAGTCAAGCACGCTACCAGTCGACCTTGCCCCGGCTGGCCTTGACCGCGCCGCGCGATTTCTTCGCCTTCAGACGTTTCACCTTGCCGACGCGGTTGACGCGGCTCTTGGCGCGCTTCTTCGGCTCCCTGAGCGCCTCTTCGATCAGCTCGGCCAGCCGGTGGCGGGCCTCCTCGCGATTCGCCTCCTGCGTGCGGTGGGTGCGCGCGGTGAGGACGATCTCGCCCCTTGCGGTCATCCGGCTGCCGGCGAGCGTCTTGAGCCGCGCGAAGACCGCGGGCGTCAAGCGCAGGGCAAAGACGTCGAGCCGCAGTTGCACCGCGGTCGCGACCTTGTTGACGTTCTGCCCGCCGGGCCCGGTGCCGGCGATGAAGCTTTCCTCCGCCAGCGCCAGCGCGCGCTCCACCGGGGACGGCGGCTCCTCATCCATCGGCGAATCCGAGGGCGGCGAAATCCGCGGGGAGCGGGGCGGTCGCCTCGACCGGGGGCTTGCCCGCGCGTGGGACGACGAGCGCCGCCGCATGGAGCATGGTGCGCGGCGCACCCTTGCCGCTGCCATAGACCGGGTCGCCGAGCAGCGGCACGCCGAGGCCGCTGGCGGCGTGGACGCGGATCTGGTGCGTACGGCCGGTCTCGGGCCGGAACTCGACCAGCGTGCGGCCCTGGTGCCGCGAGACGACGCGCCAATGGGTGACCGAGGGCTTGCCCTTCTTCGCAACGATCATCCGCCAGCCTTTTTCCGCACTGCTGATCTTGCTCAGCGACAGCGCGATCCTGCCTTCGTCTTCCGCCGGCTCCCCGTCGAGAATGCCGAGGTAGCGCTTTTCGACCAGCCGCTCCTCGAACGCCATGGCGAAGCGCCGGAGCGCCTTGGGATTGCGCGCGAGCAGCAGGCAGCCGGAGGTGTCGGTATCGAGCCGGTGAACGGGCATCGGCGCGCGCTGGAAGCCGAGCTTCAGTTCGTCGAGCTGATCTTCCAGCGCCCGGCCGCCTTTGCGCGGGCGCTCGATCGGCAGCCCGCCGGGTTTGTCGATGATCAGCGCTTCGCCGTCTTCGAAGAGGATATGCAGAGCGCTCATTGCCGACCTTCCGTTCGCCCCGAACTTGTCGAAGGGCCGTTCCTGTGTCCAGCGCGCCCGCTAGAGGAAAGAGAGGGCCTTGGCCAACGCCCTCCTCTTCCTGTCCGGCGCGCTCGGCTCCAACGGCAGCGCTAGAGTGCGAGTTCCGCCCGCATCAGCCCGCGCAGGGCGTTGCCGATCAGGAAACCGCCTTCGAGATCGGCGAGCGTCAGCTCAGCCTCGCGCGCGTGATCCTGGGCGAGGAGCGCAGCGCGCGCGACGCCTGGCAGCAGCCCGAGCCGCGCCGGCGGCGTCAGCAGGATGCCGCCGCGCTCGACGTAGAGATTGGTGAAGCTGCCTTCCGTCACGAGCCCGTCGTCGCGAACGAACAGCGCCTCGGCCGCGCCGGCTTCGCGAGCAGCGGCCAGCCCGTCCGCGTAGAAGCCGCGGTCGCTGGTCTTGTGCCGCAGGCGCCAGTCGCCGGGATCGACCGGCAGCGGCAGCGCGATGCAGCGCACCGGCTCGCCCAGCGGCGGGGGCAGGTCGCACGCCTCGACCGCGATCGCACCGCTACGGGCGCAGAGCAGGCGCACGCGGGCCGGGCGCTCGAGCTCGAAGCAGAGCGCATGGATGCGATTGCGTGCGACATGGCGGTCGAAAGCGAAGCCGAGCGCGGCGGCGCTCGCCTTCATCCGCTCCAGGTGCCCTTCTATCAGCGCTATGCCCTCTTCGGGCGTGAAGCGCATGGTCTCGATCAGATCGAACGCGGGCGCCGTGTGGCCGGGCGAACTGCGCCGGGCGAAGCCGCCCTTGAGCACCGCCTCGCGCCACTCGGTCAGCGGCTCACTGTCGGCGACGATCGCGGAACCGACGCCGAGCACGGCGGTGCCTTGCGCGTTCTCGATCGGAGTCAGCCGCAACGTGCGGATCGCGACGTTGAACGCCGCGTCGCCCCCGTTTCCATCCTTGGCCGGGCCGATCCGGCCGATCGCGCCGCAATAGGGACCGCGGGCATCGCGTTCGACTTCGGCGATCAGTTCCATCGCGCGGATCTTCGGCGCGCCGGTGATTGAGCCGCAGGGGAAGATCGCACGCACGAGGTCCGCCGCGCCTTTCCCCTCAGCCAGTGCCGCGCGCACGGTGGTGACCATCTGGTGGACGGTCGGATAGCTTTCGACCGCGAACGGCGCATCGACGCGGACGCTGCCGGGTTCGGCCACGCGCGACAGGTCGTTGCGCATCAGGTCGACGATCATCAGGTTTTCTGCCCGGTCCTTGGTCGAGGCCGCCAGATCGTCTGCCAGCGCGCGGTCCTCTGCCGGATCGTCCGACCGGGGCCGGGTGCCCTTCATCGGCTTGGCCTTGGCCTTGCGTCCCTTGAGCGAGACGAACAGCTCGGGCGAGAGGCTGAGCAGCCAGTGCGCGCCATCGAACACCATCCCGCCGTAGCCCGCCTGCGCCGCCGGGCGCAGCGCCGCGTAGAGCGCGAGCGGATCGCCCCGGTACGACCCGGCGAGCGGGAAAGTGAGATTCGCCTGATAGATGTCGCCGCCGCGGATCGCCTCCTGCAGCCGGGCGAAGGCCTGGGCATAGGCGCCGGGCGAGACCTGCGGATCGAGCGGTCCGAGCGAGGCATCGCCCTCGGCGCGCGCCGCAAGCCAGGTGGGCACGTCTGCGGCGGAAATGACGGTTTCCGTCTCGAACAGGCCGAGCCAGACGAGCGGCCCGGCCGCCCCGGTCCTTGCCTCCGCCAGCGTGCGCAGCCTGGGCTCGAGCGCCAGCCCTGCCTCGTACGCGAGAAAGCCGACGAGCCAGCCGCCGCGTTCGGCCCGCGCCGCATCGGCGGCGGCAAGCACGGCTTCGACCTCGCCGGGCTGGCGCGCGACGAAAATCTCCACCGGGTTCTCGTAGAAATGCGCGTCGGCCGCGCTCCCGGCGCGCGCATCGTCGAGCAGCACGAAGGGTGTTCGCTCTCCCATCGCCCCCGCCTTAGGGTCCGGAGCCCTATCCGCCAAGCCGGGAACTTGCGGCGCGCGAACGCCTGCGCCATGCCTGATCGCGATCACGGCGGGAGAATCATACGTGAGCGAAATCTTTCTCGGGCTGGCCGGCAACGGCGAGAAGCAGTTCCTCAACCTTCGGCGCGCCAACCGCCACGGGCTGATCGCCGGCGCAACCGGCACCGGCAAGACGGTGACCCTCCAGGGCCTGGCCGAGAGTTTTTCCGCCCAAGGCGTGCCGGTCTTCGTGGCTGACGTGAAAGGCGATCTCTCCGGCATCGCCATGGCCGGCTCCCCGACCTTCAAGAACGCCGACAAGCTGGAGGAGCGCGCGAAGGAGCTGGGCATGGAGGACTATGCCTATTCCGACAACCCGGCCATTTTCTGGGACCTCTACGGCGAGCAGGGGCATCCGATCCGGACGACGATCTCGGAGATGGGGCCGCTGCTGCTCGCCCGGCTGCTCGACCTCAACGAAACGCAGGAGGGCGTGCTGCAGATCGTCTTCCGCCACGCCGACGATCATGGGCTGCTGCTGCTCGATCTCGGCGACTTGCAGGCGATGCTCGCCTGGTGTGCGGAGAACTCGAAGGAGCTGAGCACCAAGTACGGCAACGTCACGAAGGCGAGCGTCGGCACGATCCAGCGCCAGCTCCTGAGCTTCGAAAGCCAGGGCGCGGACCGGTTCTTCGGCGAACCCGCACTGGAGATCGACGATTTCCTGAAGGCCGACGAGCAGGGGCGCGGCTACATCAACGTCCTCGCCGCCGACAAGCTCATGCGCAGCCCGAAGCTCTACGCGACATTCCTGCTGTGGCTGCTGGCCGAACTGTTCGAGAGCCTGCCCGAAGTCGGCGACCCCGAGAAGCCCAAGCTGGTGTTCTTCTTCGACGAGGCGCACCTGCTGTTCGACGATGCGCCCAAGGCCCTGCAGGACAAGATCGAGCAGGTCGTGCGCCTGATCCGCTCCAAGGGCGTCGGGGTCTACTTCGTGACGCAGAACCCGATCGACATACCGGAGGAAGTCGCCGGGCAGCTCGGCAACCGGGTCCAGCATGCGCTGCGCGCCTTCACCCCGCGTGACCAGAGGGCGATCCGCGCCGCGGCCGAGACCTTCCGCATCAACCCGGAGCTCGACGTCGAGACGGCGATCACAGAGCTCAAAGTCGGTGAGGCGCTCGTCTCTACCTTGCTCGACGACGGCGCCCCCTCGATCGTTCAGCGCACGCTGATCAAGCCCCCGCGCAGCCGCCTGGGGCCGGTGACGGCGAAGGAGCGGGCGATCGTCCAGTCGGTCAGCCCCGTGGCGGGCAAGTACGATACCGCGGTCGATCGCGAGAGTGCGGAGGAAGTGCTCGCGCAGAAAGCCGCCGACGCCACCGCGACGGCCGAGGAGGTCGAGCAGAAGGGACGCGAAGAGGTCGAGAAGCGCCCGCGCAAGAGCACCTCGATCTGGGGCAAGGCGTTGAAGCGCGCGTTGGGCGCGGCGACCGGCTCGGGCGCGTCGATCGCGGCGAGCACGATCACGGGGCGCAAGTCGCGCGCGAACCCCATGAAGACCGCAGCATCCTCCGGCCTCGGCTCGCTCGCCACCGATCTCGCGGGGCCGCTCGCAGGCCGCTTCGTGCGCAACCTGATCGGCGGACTGATGCGCTAGGGTATCCGCTTCGTCGGATAGGGCGTGCCGTCCTTGTGGAGGTAGCCGTCGGGTCCGAACTTCATGTCGATATCGGGGTACTCGCCGTGATCGGCCGAGCTGTCACCCGCGCTGATGGCGACGAAGACGCAGTCGCTCCCGCTGCGGTTCTGCAAGTGGTGCCCGTCGTGCACGCCTTTCGGCCAGGCGGCAACGTCGCCGGCGCGGAGCATCGTTTCGCCGCCGTCTTCGACCAGCACCGCCTCGCCCGCGATCATCACCAGCAGCTCGTCCTGCCCGCCATGCCAGTGGCGCTGCGACGACCATGCGCCGGGCTTCAGCACGACATGGCTCGCGCCCATTTCGGTAAGCCCCGCTCCGGGCGCGAGGCGGCGATACCAGCGGCCCTCCACCTCCTGGTCGTAGGGGGCGGGGTAGCCGGTGGCGTTGGTCAGCGGGAGACTGTCGAGAGCGAGCTTGGGCATGGAATGACTCCGATGGGTGGTAAGCGACGAATTGCTCGTCTAACCCCCGCGCGATGACCGACGCCAGCCTGCTTGCCGAAAAGCTGATCGCCGCGCCCAGTGTCACCCCGGCGACCGGGGCGGTGTTCGACGTGCTGGAGGGGATGCTGGTGCCGCTCGGCTTCGAGGTTCACCGCTTCGTGCGCGGCGAGGCGCCGGACGGGCCGGTCGAGAACCTCTTCGCGATCCGCCCGGGTCCCGCGAGATCGAGGCACTTTGCATTCGCCGGCCATCTGGATGTCGTCCCGCCCGGAGAAGGCTGGACCAGCGCGCCCTTCGCGCCCGAGCGGCGGGGCGATCTGCTCTATGGGCGCGGTGCGGTCGACATGAAGGGGGCGATCGCGGCGATGGCCGCGGCCGTGGCCGAAGTGCCGCCCGGCGCCGGCACGATCAGCTTCATCGTGACGGGCGACGAGGAAGGTCCAGCCGTCTACGGCACCCGCGCGCTGATCGACTTCATGCAGGAACGCGGTCATCGCCCAGACCTGTGCCTCGTGGGCGAGCCGACGAGCGTCAACCGCCTCGGCGACATGATGAAGATCGGCCGTCGAGGCTCGGTCAATATCTGGCTCGAGGTCGACGGCACGCAAGGCCACGTCGCCTATCCGCACAACGCCGACAATCCGATCCCGAAGCTCGTCGCGATCCTCGCGGAACTCGATGCGCTGGTGCTCGACGAGGGGACCGAGTGGTTCCAGCCGTCGAACCTCGAAATCACCGACCTCGAGGTTGGCAACCCGGCGCACAACGTGATCCCGGCCAAGGCCACCGCACGGATCTCGATCCGCTTCAACGACCGCCACACGGGTGCGTCGCTGTCGGAGAAGGTCGCCGGTATCGCCGCGAAGCACGGCGGAACCGCGCTTCCGATCATCTCGGGCGAACCGTTCCTGACGCCGCCTGGCGAGTTCTCGCAGATGATCGCCGATGCGGTCGAGGCCGAGACCGGTCTCGTGCCCGAAGCTTCGACCAGCGGCGGCACGTCCGATGCGCGGTTCCTGCGCGCCGTCTGCCCGGTGATCGAGTTCGGGCTGTGCAACGCCACCATGCACAAGCGCGACGAGGCGGTGGCGCTGGCGGACCTCGATACGCTAGGCCGCATCTATGCGCGCATCGCCGCAGCGGCGCTGGGCAAACGATAAGACGATACCGGAGGGGAAGCGAGAAATGGCAAGCCAGGACGCAGCGGAGATCGCCGCAGGCGCCGCACCGACGGGACACGGCAAGCTGCAATGGCGGATCCTGATCGGGTTCGTTGGCGGGCTCGTCGCCGGCCTCCTTGCCTATACCTTCGCGCGCGACGCGACGTGGGTCGAATCGATCGTGACTTACGTCACCAATCCGATCGGGCAGATCTTCCTCCGCCTGCTGTTCATGCTCGTCATCCCGCTGCTGTTCAGCGCGCTGGTGGTCGGCATCGCAGAGATGGGCGAGGTCAAGTCGCTCGGCAGGGTCGGGCTCCGGACACTGCTCTACACGGTGGTCGTCTCCTCGATCGCGGTCGTGATCTCGCTCGCACTGGTCAATCTGATCAAGCCGGGCGAGGGGATCGACCCTGCCGCCGCCGCCGAATTGCTGGCCGAAGGGGCGGAGGGCGCGTCGAGCATCGTCCGCGCGAGTGCCGAGAGCCAGGCCGGCGTCAACCAGGTCATCGCCATCGTGCCGAGCAATGTCATCGCCGCGATGTCGTCCAACGACATTCTGGCGGTCATGTTCTTCGCGCTGTTCTTCGGCATCGGCCTTCTGCTCGTCCAGACGCGGCGGACCGAAACGCTGAAGGACGCGATCGAGGGTGTGTTCGAAGTGGCGATGAAGCTGATCGGCTTCGTCATCCAGCTCGCGCCGATCGCGATCTTCTGTTTCATGTTCAACCTCACGGCCCAGTTCGGCTGGGACCTGCTGTTCAAGCTCGCCGCGTTCGTCGGCGTCGTTCTGCTGGCGCTCGGGGTGCAGATGTTCGGCGTCTTCCCCGCGATCCTGAAGTTCGTCGCCAAGAAGAGCCCCATCGCGTTCTTCCGCGAGACGCGCGAGGCGAGCGTCATGGCGTTCTCCACCGCCAGCTCCAACGCAACGCTGCCGACCGCGCTGCGCGTCGCCGATGCCGAGCTGGGCTTGCCGCGCCGCATCGCACGCTTCGTGCTGACCATCGGCGCCACCGCCAACCAGAACGGCACTGCCATGTTCGAAGGGGTGACGGTGCTGTTCCTCGCCCAGTTCTTCGGGGTCGAGCTCTCGCTGATGGATCAGGCCTTCGTCATGCTGATCTGCATCCTGGCCGGCATCGGCACCGCCGGCGTGCCGGGCGGCTCGCTGCCGGTGATCGCACTGATCCTGGCGGGCGTGGGCGTCGATCCGGCCGGCATCGGGCTGATCCTCGGCGTCGACCGCTTCCTCGACATGTGCCGCACCACCCTGAACGTCGTGGGCGATCTCGTCGCGGCGCAGACTATCTCGGCGCTTTCGCCCGACTTGCCGGAGGCACCAGAACCTTCTGCTTGAAGGCGCACAGCTCCACTATCGGGCAGTGCCAGCATTCGGGAAGCCGCGCCTTGCAGATGTAGCGGCCGTGCAGGATCAGCCAGTGATGCGCGTGCAGGCGGAAGGGCTGCGGCACACGCTTCTCCAGCTTGGCCTCGACCTGTTCGGGCGTCTTGCCTCTTGCGAGACCCGTGCGGTTGCCAACGCGGAAGATGTGCGTGTCTACCGCGAAAGTCTCCTGCCCGAACCAGCAGTTGAGCACGACATTCGCGGTCTTGCGGCCGACGCCCGGCAGCCTGACGAGCTCCTCCCGCGTATCGGGCACTTCGCCGCCGAACTCGTCCATCAGCATCTGCGAGAGCGCGATGACGTTCTTCGCCTTCGAATTGAACAGGCCGATGGTCTTGATGTGCTCCTTCAGCCCCTCCTCGCCCAGTGCGACCATCTGCTCGGGCGTCTCGACTTCGGCGAAGAGCTTGCGCGTCGCCTTGTTGACGCCGACGTCGGTCGCCTGGGCCGATAGCGCGACGGCGACGACGAGCTGATAGGCATTGCCGTATTCCAGCTCGGTCTCGGGCGCGGGGTTGTCTTCCGCTAGCCGGCGGAAGAACTCGAATATCTCGTCTTTCGTCATCGCGCAGCGGGGTCGAGCACGTCGTCCATCGTGTAGCGGCCGGGCGCGCGGCCGATCAGCCATTCGGCCGCCCTGACCGCGCCGCGGGCGAAGATCATGCGATTCTCGGCGCTGTGCGAGAGGATAAGGCGCTCCTCCTCGCCGGCCAGGATTACGCTGTGCTCGCCCGCGACCGTGCCGCCGCGCAGGGCGGCAAAGCCGATCACACCGTGCTGGCGCTCGCCGGTATGGCCGTCGCGCCCGCTCTCGCGATGGGCGGCAAGCTCGATCCCGCGCCCCTGCGCCGCCGCTTCGCCGAGAAGCAGTGCCGTGCCGGAGGGGGCGTCGACCTTCCGCCGGTGGTGCATCTCGACGATCTCGATGTCCCAGTCGGGACCGAGCCGCGCCGCCGCTTCGCGCACGAGCTGTGTGAGCACCGTCACGCCGAGCGAGGTATTGCCAGTCTGCAGCACGGCGATGGCCCGCGCGACATTGTCGATCGCGGTGTGGTGGCGGTCTTCCAGCCCGGTGGTGCCGATCACGATCGGGATGCCCGCGCCGATCGCCGCGTGAATGTTCCCTTCGAGCGCGACGGGAGCCGAGAAGTCGACCAGCACGTCGCTGCGGTCGGCGAGCGCGGCCGGATCGCCCCCGCGGTCGACCCCGCCGGCATATTCATGCCCGGCATCGGCAATCGCGCGGACAAGCGCCTGCCCCATGCGTCCCTCGCTGCCGATGATGCCGATGCGTGCCATTGCGCTTCCCCGAAACCCCGTGCTTCATGACGGCCATGGCAGACATTCGCAACATCGTCATCCTCACCGGCGCGGGCGTGAGTGCCGAAAGCGGCATCGACACCTTCCGCGACGTCGGCGGGCTGTGGGAACAGCACCGGGTCGAGGACGTCGCCACGCCCGAGGCGTTCGCGCGCGCTCCCGACCTCGTGCTGCGCTTCTACGACATGCGCCGCGCGGCGATTCAGGAGAAGCAGCCCAATGCCGCACATGAAGCGCTCGGGCGGCTCGATCGCGAGTGGCCGGGCGAGTTGCTGATCGTCACGCAGAACGTCGACGACCTCCACGAACGCGGAGGGGCGCGACGCGTGCTGCACATGCACGGCACGCATCTCAACGCCTGGTGCATGGCCTGCGACGTACGCTCGCGCTGGACGGGGCCGCTGATCGACCGTCCGCCCTGCCCGGGCTGCGGGGAGCGGGCGCTGCGGCCGGACGTGGTCTGGTTCGGCGAGATGCCTTACGAGATGGAGCGCATCTACGCCGCCCTGCGGCAGGCGGACCTGTTCGTCTCGATCGGCACCTCGGGCGCGGTTTATCCCGCAGCCGGCTTCGTGCGCGATGCCCGCGACCTCGGCGTGCAGACGCTCGAGCTCAACCTCGAACGCAGCCAGGGCTCCGCCTGGTTCCACGAATCCCGTCTCGGCGCCGCAAGCGAGCTGGTGCCGGCTTGGGTGGAGGAGATGCTGCAATCACGACGCCCATGAGCCGGAAGTGACGTTCAGGAGGTTGGAACCGAGCATCCCTTGCACGCCGGGTCTTTCGCGATCCGGAAGCTGCGCATTTCCGCCTTGAGGCCGTCGAGCAGGTGCAGCCGGCCCCATTGCGGGTCGCCGAACGCGGCCTTGCCCGCGAGGAGCACGCGGATCGCATGCATGGCGGCGAAGGTGCCGGTCCAGCCGGACATGGCGCCGAGCATGCCGTCTTCCGCGCACGTGTCGCAATCGTCGGCATCGAAGGCGTCGCCGACGAAGCAGCGGTAGCAGGCCTCGCCAGGCAGGTGCCCCACAAAGGCACCGACCTGGCCCTGAAAGCGACCGACGGCGGCCGAGAGGAGCGGGATGCCGGACACAACACAGGCATCCGACACGGCCAGGCGGGTGGCGAAGTTGTCGGTCCCGTCGAGCACCAGATCGGCCCCTGCGATGGCGGCGCCGGCATTGTCGCGGGTCAGGCGCCGGTCGACCAGTTCGACCGCGATCTCGCCGTCGAAATTCGCCAGCCAGCGGCGCGCGGCCACCGCCTTGCCGTGCCCGACGTCGCGTTCCGAGTAGATCGTCTGGCGCTGGAGGTTGGAGAGCTCCACCCGCCCGTCGTCGATCAGCGTGAAGCGCCCCACGCCGGCGCCGGCGAGGTATTGCAGGACGGGGCTGCCGATCCCGCCCAGCCCGACCAGCGCGACGTGCGCCGCGGCAAGCGCCACCTGCCCTGCGCCGCCGATCTCGGGCAGGACGATATGGCGCGCGAAGCGGTCGATGCGTTCTGGGGGCAGGGCCATGGACACGCTGTTGGCAGGCTGTGGAGAGCCTGTCGAGAATGGTCTTCAGGACATGCCCGGCGCAGCTCGCCGGGCGAAAGGATCAGCTCTCGAGCTGCCGCAGCAGACTGCGCACGTCGCCGTCCATGTCGGCGTCGCGCTGGCGCAGATCCTCGATCAGGCGCACCGCGTGGATCACGGTCGAATGGTCGCGCCCCCCGAACTTGCGGCCGATTTCGGGATAGGAGCGCGGGGTCAGTACCTTGGAGAGGTACATCGCCACCTGGCGCGGGCGGACGACGGCGCGCGCGCGGCGCTTGCTCGACATCTCGGCGCGGTCGATGCGGTAGAACTGGCACACCGTGCGCTGGATCTCGTCGATCGTGATCCGCCGGCGATTGGCCGAGAGGATGTCGGTGAGCTGCTCCTCGGCGAGCTGGAGCGAGACTTCCTGGCCCGTGAGCTGGGCATAGGCGATCAACTTGTTGAGCCCGCCGACGAGCTCGCGCACGTTGCGCGTGATCGTGCGTGCGAGGAAGTCGATCACGTCTTCGGGCACCGAGAGCGGCGCGAACCGGGTCAGCTTCGATTCAAGGATCGAGCGGCGCAGCTCGATATCGGCCGGTGCGATATCGGCCACGAGGCCCATCGACAGGCGGCTGAGCAGGCGCGGCTCGACCCCGTCGAGCGCCTGCGGTGCGCGGTCGGCAGCGAAGACCAGCCGCTTGCCTTCGGCCAGCAGCGCGTCGATCGTGTAGAGCAGCTCTTCCTGCGCGCTGGCCTTGCCGATGATGAACTGGATGTCGTCGACCAGCAGCAGATCGAAGCTGCGCAGCCGCGCCTTGAACTCGATCATCTGGTTCTGCTTCAGCGCCTGGACGAACTCGACCATGAAGCGCTCGGCGCTGCAGTAGAAGATCCGCGCCCGCGGATGGCTGGCGAGATAGGCGTGGCCGATCGCGTGCAGCAGGTGCGTCTTGCCCTGCCCGGTCGCGGCCTTGAGGTAGAGGGGCGAGAACTGCGGCTGCTCGGTCGCGGCCATGCGCTGCGCCGCATTGCAGGCGAGCACGTTCGATTCGCCGGTGACGAAGGCCGCGAAAGTCAGCGAAGGATCGAGGCCCACTGAGGAGGTGAAGCCCTGTTCGCCGATCGTGCCGGCGGCGACCGCGATCATCGAGGAATCGGCATCGTTGGCCGGGCGGCGGCCGTCGCCGGCGAGGCTCAGCTCGGGCAGCTTGCGGCGGCCCGGATGGACCGAGATGCGCACGTTGCGCACTTCGCTGCGCGCGATCTTCCAGGCGAGCGAGAGTCGATCCGCGAAGCGGTCCTGCACCCAGTTGGCCGAGAACTCGGTCGGAAGGTAGAGATCGAGGGTGCCGGTTTCCTCGCAGAAACCGCCAAGCTGGATCGGCTTGATCCACTGGCTGTGGAGTTGATGGCCCAGATCCTTTCGCAGGCCCTGGCTGATATCCGCCCAATCCGCAGCCAGGTTTACCGCTTCCAGATCTTCCATCGATTCCTCTTGCCCTTTGCCCAGTGCCGCGCGTGCTTCGCCGTTCCTGCTTTTCATTTTCGAACCGCTCCTGTCGCGCCCGGTCTGCCCCCGGACATCCTCATGAACCCCACAGACGGCACGCAAAGCTCCATCCTGCCCGGAATCGGGGATTCCAGACCGAACGCGACCGTCCAATTTCCAGGAGCACCAGCCGTCCCGCCTCGTGCTGCGGACCTTTTAGGAACCGCTTCGCTTGAGTCGCAAGGGGCGGGGCTGCAAAAAAACTGAAATAAAGGATATTGACTCGTCGCAACCCCGCAGCCGTCCGTTCAAGTCGCTGTTTGCGTTCGAAAATCACGTGTCGTGCCACGCGAATCGCGGAACTTCCTAGCTTTTCTTAGACAGGGTTTGGAGAAGGGTAGCAAAACGAAACGGGCCAGCGCTCCTCGCACCGGCCCGTTCGGCATACAATGCTGCGATCGCCCCGATCAGGGGCCCGCGAATCAGAGCGCCGCGACTCGCTTGGAGAGGCGCGACATCTTGCGCGATGCGGTGTTCTTGTGGAGCACGCCGCGTGCGACGCCGCGAGCGAGCTCGGGCTGCGCGGTCTTGAGGGCTTCGGCAGCGGCCGTCTTGTCGCCGCCTGCGATCGCGGTTTCGACCTTCTTCAGGAAGCTGCGGATGCGGCTGATGCGCGCGCCGTTGATCTCGGCGCGGTTGGCGTTGCGACGGATGCGCTTCTTGGCTTGCGGCGTATTGGCCATGTTCGTCCTTGTCTCGGGCCGTCTTGCGAACGGCCGGATTTCGTTCGTAAACCTGCAGAAAACGGCGGTATGCCCACCGGAAAGCGCGCGCCTTAGCGGCGAGGGCCCGAATCGTCAAGCGTAGCGCTCACCGGGTGGTGACGTAGTTTGAAAACGGAGGTTAGGAATCGTAAGTCGGGGCGGGCCGAAGCCCGCCCTGACCGTTCACAGAAATTGCGAGATGATCACAGCAACTGCGCTGAGGCACAGCGCTAGATTAATCTCCACGTTCACTGTTACCGTGGTTCGGGTTTTCATAGCTGACCCCCCGAGCCGCGACCGGCCGCGACCCGTAGGGTTGCGGTCAAAGCGCCCTGCGTTACGGTTCGATCCCCGTTCGCAGGTTTATGGACCCATCATTTGCGTTCTAGAACCGCTCCTGATGGCATCGCGTGACGTCCCGCCCGGTTAGCCGCCAACGCCGTTGGCGGGCCGGGTAGGCACGATGCTTCGCAGCTTGCCGCTCAAATAGGTGAACGTCATTTCACCTATCCTACGTCGGGCTGCGCACACCAATGATGGGTCCTTTTCTTTTCAAAGTCTAGGCGCGGTCATCGAGCGATGGCGCGAGAATTCCAAAGCCGAATGGCTTCGGCCTCTGTTTCGGCTAGCGGTCCGCTCCCGCCACAGTCATCGCAATTCAGCCGCCAATCGTTCACGCCGCCTTCGACGGAAAGCTCATCGGAGCCGCAGAATGGGCAAGGTCTGTCAGTCATGTTCCCCCTTCCTCGTAAAACCTCTATCGGTAGTGAAGGCAAGCTACCTAGCGACCCGGACCGCCTCATTTCTACAAACCGCGGTAAACGGGACCTTATGGGTTGTGGCCGGGAATGCCCGACGCCCAAAGGCGCGCTTGAAACTCTTCCGGCGTTTTCGTGGGCGGATCGTCGAGATCATTTCTGATCTGCCACACGAGCCGGGACCAAAGCTCGTCGTGGCGATCTCGGGAACGGTTTTGGTTCGAGTAGGCGATCTCATCACAAAATGCGTGAAGCGCCTTCAAAACATCATCTGAGCCAATCAGGTGCAAATTGTTGACGGCGGTAGCAAATCTCACCTTCGTATCAGGCGGCGAGGTTTCTCCGACAATCCCGCTCGCGGCTCCGAAGAACTCCTCATAGTAAGCCAGCTTCTTCGCGCGCCAGAGAGCTTCCCGCTCCTTCTGCTTAGTCAGATAGATCGCGCCCGCAGATGCGATAATTGCCGCGAGCGCCGAAATTAATGCTGCAAGCACTCACCTTATCCCATTTAACATCCCGCAACGAAGGAATAGCAATGAAGATCGTTCGGTATTTCGGCGCAAACGCACAAAGCGGTAACGCTGGGTTCGAATCCAATCATCCCAGCGATCCGGCCGGCCTTTTCCAGCAAACGCACCCAAGTCGTCCAAGTCTGGGTTTCTGCCCTCAATGTCGTTTAGGAAAGTAGCCTCGGTCGATCTTGGCGACGGTAATCTCACGTGAATAACCGAGGACCTTGGCGATCGCGACGATGATCCTCATATAAGCGTCCATGCGGTTCTTATGATTTTCTGATCCATTAATATAGCGCTGGAAGTCTTCCCATTCTTCCAGAACACTTCGCTCCTCCTGAAACGCCACAACCAACATATTCAAAGCCGCTACCGGCTCTGGCGCTGATATGTTAGTTCCCCGAAACTCCATCAATGTTCGCAGGATGCGGTTCCGCTCTCGCCACAATTCTGTCGCCGCTTCATGTTTTCTGTGAAGTTCTGCTGCCCGTTCCGGAGCTTTGTGAGAAATCCGAACTGCGATCAACGCAGCAACTAGAGCTAATACGGATGAGGCCGCTTGAGCTACGGTCGCAATTTCGATCGTCGTCATCTTGCTTCGATAATACTCGCGATTTGGTATTGTCTAGTCAGTTCCGGACAGGCGGGAGCCCGAACGTCAGCGTCGCCACGTCGCACCCCATCGCCCGACACAGCTTGATCAGCGAGACAAACGTCAAGTTGTGCTCGCCGCGCTCGATGCGACCGACGTAGCTGCGATCCAGCCCTGCCTCGTGCGCCAATCCCTCTTGCGACATGCCGAGTTCGCGGCGCTTGGCGCGGATACGTTGGCCGAGGATGTCGAGATATGGGTCCACTCTCCCAAGTCGCGGGAAAGGGGAGTATCAGTCCACGGCGTATGAATCCCGCTGTTAACCTTTGAGCGCTATCAGTCCGCTCGTTCGAGACGACAACAGGAGGGCTCGATGGGTAAGTGGACCATTTTGGCGGCGACCGCCGCACTCGTAATTATAGGCACCGCACAGGCGCAGGACACATATCAATGGCCGGCCCCGCTTACGGCGAATGCAGACAAGGGACAGTTGTATTACTTGCCTATGGGCACGCCGCTGATGCTACGCACGCGCAGGCAAATCTCGACCAAGGATAACGAGGCGGGCGACCGTATATATCTGGAAGTCGCGGAAGCCGTCTCATTCCGGGGACAGACTGTGATCCCGATCGGTGCGCCGGTCGTGGCCGAAGTGTCACGCGTGCAGGAGAACGGGCATTTCGGACGGAAGGGGAAACTCGAAATCCGCTTGCGGTATGCACAGACACCAAACGGTCCCGTGCGCCTCTCGGGGCGAGCCTACGATGAAGGGAAGAGCGGCACTGCTGCCTCGATCGTAACGATGGCGTCGTGTCAGGGCTTGGTTTTCTGATCCACGGCACGAGCGGCGAACTTCCACCGGGGACGTCGGTCGAAGGGTATCTGGCCGAACCGCTGCATTTCAGATGGTATCCGCCGACTGACGCGGCCGCTGCCGTTCCCCGTCCGGCGCGCGCTGATTCGTTCGAGGTGGCCGAGCCGGGATTCAGCATCGCGGACTGAGGCGCATCGCTAACCTGAGGGTGGTGTCTGCCTCGACGATCCTTTGTGTTGGTATCCAAGCGTGCGGGGCGAGCCGATGCATATATTGCAGATCGAGTGGCGGTCCGGCTGTAATTGACGGGCCGCTTCGATCGCCTGCTCTTCGGAATAAAAAGGCAGCCATTCCCCGGTCTTCTTGGCACCGTCCTTCTTCCCACGCCCATGCCGGCAACTGGCGCAAGTCGCCCAATGAACCTTGGTGGTGTGGTGAAGAAGGTGGTGAAATACCCAATAAGTTGGTTGGCCCTCCTCGCTTTGCGGTTGGACGGACTCCACGATCTCCAGTTCTGGTGGACAGTCACGCTTTTTGCGTTCGGCGACAAACTCATCGGTGAGTGCCAATAGGTCATCGATCTCCCACAAACGGTCGGTCACGCCTGCCGCTATTCCGGCCGGGAGCTTCTTCACCCATTGCTTCGACCGCGCACCGTTCTCGTCTAGCCGTGGACGGCCCGGTCGAGGGACCCAGCAGAGACTGTGATACATGATCCAAAGCGCCAAGTGACGCTCGTGATTTAGGAACGTTTTCGAGAAGGCGTTGGTGCGGCGGTTGTATCGGCGGTTGCCCATACGCAGATTGCCATTCTGGCGCTCGATGTAGCTGGTGTGGATGTCGGCTGGATCAGCTTCACCAACCCGAACCTCCCTGTCGGCCCCCACATATTGCCTTCGTCCTCGCTTCCCGCCGCGCTGGACAATCTCGTAGCGTTTGACGAGTGTCGCCCGATCGGCATCACTGCCGAGCACGACATCAAACGCTTCATCGTAGGCTAGCAGTCCATCAGTGACAATCAGTGGACGGACAGCGAGATCACCTCGCTCGGTTCGCTTGAGCTTGGCGGCGATATCCCGCGCGAAGAGCGTGGCATCCGAAATACCTCTATCACCGAGATGGTAGGAGAAGACGAGCTTGGTATCCGCGCACATCGCAAGATAAGCCCAGACCGTGCCCGCTTCTTCATTGGGCACCGCCATGTTCATGACATTCTGATCTTTGGCGGAAACGAAAGGGTAGAGTTCATCCGCTTGAATGCGTTTAGGCGTCAGATCGCGAAGAGAGGCGACGTGGGCAATCGCCATGTCGCCAGCTTCCTCAAAGAGCTTGGAGACAGTCTTGTTGCTGACACCGAAGATGCGCTCGCAGGAGCGCTGCGACATACCTTCGCAGAGGCTATGCAGGATATAGGCGCGTCGTTGCGCATCCAGCCTATTCATCCGGCTCCGTCGCTGACCGGCCCCGGACAGTCCTGCTACTACTGGAATTCACCATCGACGATCTCCTTACTGACGGCGTGCATATCCGCACGCCCACCTTGGAGATCAGAACCAGATTTCAATCAACGAAATGAATATCCCCAGCAAACGAGATATAGTTCTTCGTACGAATCGCGAAAATCTATATTAGAATTCGATGGCGCTTATCGTCGCCATTAACCTTAACGGGCGGATTTCTTGAGCATCTTCTTAGCCTCCTCATGGATTTCTTTTCTTCCGGGTCTCTCCTTCTCTCTGCGCACCTCATCCATGATAGCCTTTTCCTCCTTGGTCAGCGGGTTCGAATCATCGTCAGCATCCCCAGCGAGTCGTCGCGCCGCCTGAATCAGTTTTGTTGTATCGCTGTCTTTCGCCATGATCCGCGCCGATGCCTGCAAGAGATGACGCACCACTGCGTCGGGGCTCAACGCAACAATATAGAGACGGCCGTCGATCAGGCCAACGTAGCGCTCTGCGAGCTTCGCTATGGTGAGGGTCTGAGAACCTCGGGTGAGGTGAAAAAGGGTCTTGTCGGTCAGCATTGGTGACTCCTTCTGGGATCACATCATGCTTCGGATCGCTGAGCCATGCTGCGCAACCCGGAATCTCAAACTACGTCACCACCGCTCACCGCTGGCAGCGCGGACAGAACCAGGTGCTGCGCCCGCCTTGCGCGATGCGGCGGATCGTGCCGCCGTCGTCGCGCCGGCAGGGTTCGCCCTCGCGTCCATAGACGTCGAAGCGGGTGGCGAAGTAGCCGAGCTCGCCGTCGGGCCGCGCGTAGTCGCGCAAGGTGGAGCCGCCGTCGGCTATCGACTGTTCGAGCACTTCGCGGATCGCGGGGACGAGCCGCCCAAGCGCCGCCCGCGAGACGCTGCCGCCCGCCTTGCGCGGATCGATCCGCGCGCGGAACAGCGCTTCGCAGACGTAGATGTTGCCGAGCCCGGCGACGATCCGCTGATCGAGTAGGAGAAGCTTGATCGCCTGCCTGCGGCCTTTCAGCGCCGCGTGGAGATGCGCGGTCGTCAGATCGTCGCCCAAGGGTTCTGGCCCCATGCCGACGAACGAGGGCCATTCGTCGAGGCTCTCGGTCGGCACGAGATCGACCCAGCCGAACCGCCGCGGATCGCACAATGCGAAGCGGTGGTCCTCGGTTTCGATGACGATATGGTCGTGCCGGTCTTCGGTCGCCGGATCGATCCGCCAGCGTCCGCTCATGCCGAGGTGGAACACCAGCGTCTGGCCGCGGTCGGTGTGGATCAGCCCGAACTTGGCGCGCCGGCCGAGCCCGGTCACACGCGCGCCGGTGAGCATCTGGACGAGCCCGGGCGGAAAGGGCCGGCGCATGTCGGGCCGGTTCACCCTCGCACGAACGATCCGCTCGCCTTCGAGGAATCGCGCGAGGCCGCGCACGGTGGTTTCGACTTCGGGAAGCTCGGGCATGAAAATCTCGTCATGCCAGCGGAAGCTGGCATCGCTATCGGAGGGCGACCTGGGCTTTCGCCGGGATGACAGCCGAATTCAACACCTTTGCCGGGACGGCGATTCCTCCTAAGGCCCGGCCCATGAGCGAGAAGGTTTCATTCGGCTACGAGGACGTGGCTCCCGAAGAGAAGACCGAGCGCGTCGGCGCGGTGTTTTCCAACGTCGCGGCGAAGTACGACGTGATGAACGACGCCATGTCGGGCGGGCTCCACCGGCTGTGGAAGGACCGCTTCGTCCGCCGGGTGAGGCCGCAGCCGGGCGAGGCGATCCTCGACATGGCCGGCGGCACCGGCGACATTGCCTTCCGCATGGCCGCACGCGGGGCCGAGGTGACCGTCGCCGATATCAATCAGGACATGCTCGACGTCGGCGTGGAGCGGGCGATCGACCGTGGCATGACCGGTCTCACCTGGTCGTGCCAGAATGCGGAGGAGCTCGGCTATCCGCGCCGCATGTTCGATGCCTACACGATCGCCTTCGGGATCCGGAACGTGACCCGGATCGACAAGGCGCTGGCCGAGGCGCACCGGGTGCTCAAGCACGGCGGACGGTTCTTCTGCCTCGAGTTCTCGACCACCGAATGGCCGGGCTTCAAGGAAGTCTACGACCTCTATTCGCACAAGGTCGTGCCCCAGATCGGCAAGGCGATCGCGGGCGACGAGGCGAGCTACCGCTACCTTGTCGAATCGATCCGCCGCTTCCCGCCGATGCCCGAATTCGAGGCGATGATCCGCCAGGCCGGCTTCTCCAACACCCGCGTCGAGCCGATCATGGGCGGGCTCGTGGCGATCCATTCGGGGTGGAAGGTGTGAGGGGACCGGGCGAGATTTGCTTGCGCGCACCGATCCCCCGCGAAGGCGGGGGTCTCAGGCAGCTCGTCGAGCGCGGGTGGCCTGAGGCCCCAGCCTTCGCTGGGGCTCGTTCTGTACCATGACCCAGCCCGCGACGCACATCTTCCGGCTGCTCAAGTGGGGCCGTATGCTTGCGCGGCACGGGGCGCTGCGCGGGATCGAGAACGATCCGAACACGCCCGATCCGGTCAAGCGGCTCGCGCGGGTCGCGCGCTTCGGCACGTTCCAGCCGGCGCAGCCCGACTACGCGGGAGCCTTCCGCGAGATCGGCCCCGCGGCGATCAAGCTCGGCCAGTCGCTCGCGACCCGGCCCGACCTGGTCGGCGAGGACGCGGCGCGCAATCTCCTCTCGCTGCAGGACAGCCTGCCGCCGGTCGCCTATCCGGAGATAGAGCGCGCGATCGAGGCGAGCTTCGGTCAGCCGATCGGCACGCTCTTCGCCGAGATCGACCCCGTGCCGGTGGGTGCGGCGTCGATCGCGCAGGTTCACCGCGCGGTGACGACCGACGGACGGCAGGTTGCGGTCAAAGTTCTGCGGCCGGGCATCCGCGAGCGCTTCGCGCGCGACATCGCGACTTACGAATGGGCCGCCGCGCATCTCGAAGCGCTCGGGGGCGAGGCTGCGCGGCTGCGCCCGCGGCTGACCATCGCCAACTTCAAGCGCTGGACCAACCGCGAACTCGACCTGCGGCGCGAGGCAGCCTCGGCCAGCGAACTGGCCGACGCCATGCGCGGGGTCGAGCGGTACTGCATCCCCTCGATCGACTGGGACCGGACCAATGGCCGGGTGATGACGATCGAGTGGATCGACGGCATCAAGATCTCCGACCGCGAGGCGCTCGTCGCCGCCGGGCACGACCTGCCCGAGCTCGCGCGGCGGCTGGTGCTCGCATTCCTGCGCCAGGCGATCAGCGCCGGGTTCTTCCACGCGGACATGCACCAGGGGAACCTGTTCGTGCAGGCCGACGGAACGATCGTCGCGATCGACTTCGGCATCATGGGCCGGATCGACCGGCAGGCGCGGCAGTGGCTGGCGGAGATCCTCTACGGCCTCACCACCGGCAACTATCGCCGCGTGGCGGAGATCCATTTCGAGGCGCAATACGTGCCGAGCTACCATTCGGTCGACGAGTTCGCGACGGCGCTACGCGCGGTCGGCGAACCCATGCGCGGCAAGCCGGTGAGCGAGCTGTCGGTGGGCCAGATGCTCGACGGGCTGTTCGCGATCACGCGCGACTTCGACATGCAGACCCAGCCGCACCTGCTGTTGCTGCAGAAGACCATGGTCATGGTCGAAGGGATCGCGACCCAGCTCGATCCAGCAATCAACATGTGGGACGTGGCTGCGCCGTTCGTGCGCAGCTGGGTCCGCGACGAGCTCGGGCCCGAAGCGGCGCTCGCCAACCGCATCCGCGAGGATACCGAGACGCTGCTGCGCATCCCGGCGCTGATCCGGCGTCTGGAAGAGAAATTCCCGCCCCGCGGCGGCGCGCCCGAGCCGCCCCCGCTGCCGCACGTCGAGCTGATGTGGCAGCGCCGCAAGCGCAAGCGGCGCGGCTGGCCGGGCTACCTGCTCGCCGCGCTGGCCGGCGGCGGCGCGGTGGCGGCGGCCGCCCTGCTGGGCTGGATCGGCTGAGCGCGCTCAGGTGACCGGGTGCGGCAGGACGCGGCTGGCGACGAGAAGCACGATCACGGTCACCGCCTCGATCACCATCGGCATCCAGAAGCCGGGCTCGGTCCCGTCCGCCGCGATGCTGACGAAGCGGCCGATCAGGGCGACGCCGAACAGGCCGGCGGGCACCAGCAGGATGTCGCCGTTGCGGCGCCAGGCGCCGACCAGCATGCAGACCGCGGCGATCACGAAAAACGCGGTCATGTCGGCGCGCATCGTCGCCAGCCCATCGGCATCGATCGCGCGCAGGCCGAACGTCTCGCCCGAGTTCACCGGGTCGGCCAGGAAGCCCATCCCGGTCACCAGGAAGAACAGTCCGCCCACGAAAATGAGCGCCGTCAGTATGATCCGCATCAGTCCCCTCTCCATTCTGCGTTCGCCACCGGTCTACAGGGGCGGACGGGTGCACGGCCAGCCGAATCTTTATATCGCCCGGCAGGGCTGGCACCCGGCGGCGCGCCCGGCTAGGCTCGGGCGCAGTGAAAACGGGGACGATCTGCCATGACCGTTGACAGCCGCTCGGGCGCTCCCCGCATCCTGCTCATCGTCGGCGGCGGCATCGCGGCCTACAAGGCGTGCGAGCTGGTGCGGCTGATCCGCAAGGCCGGCGGTTCGGTCACCTGCGTGATCACCGAAGGCGGGCAGCAGTTCGTCACCCCGATGACTCTGGCGGCGCTGTCGGAAAATCCCGTCTACACCACGCTGTGGGACCTCAAGAACGAGGCCGAGATGGGCCACATCCAGCTCAGCCGCGAGGCGGACCTCGTGGTCGTGTGCCCGGCGACGGCGGACCTGCTGGCGAAGATGACCGCGGGCCTCGCCGACGATCTCGCGACCACGCTGCTCCTGGCGACCGACAAGCCGGTCCTGGCGGTGCCCGCGATGAACGTGCGCATGTGGCAGCACGCGGCAACGCAGCGCAACGTCGCATGGCTGCGGCAATCGGGCGTAGAAGTCATGGAGCCAGATGAGGGGCCGATGGCCTGCGGCGAGTACGGGCCGGGCCGCCTGCCCGACCCGGAGGCCATCTGGGCGGCGATCACCGCCCGGCTCGGCCTGGCACATACGCTTGCGGCCGATCCGCTTTCGGGCCAGCCCGACTTCGATGCCGCGCCCGTGCATCGCCCGCTCTACGGCCGCCATGTGCTCGTCACCGCCGGGCCGACGCATGAGCCGATCGATCCGGTGCGCTATATCGCCAACCGGTCGAGCGGGAAGCAGGGCTTCGCGATCGCCGCTGCGGCTGCCGCGGCGGGTGCGCGGGTGACTTTGATCGCGGGCCCGGTCACGCTCGAAACGCCGCCGGGGGTGGAGCGGGTCGACGTCGAATCCGCGCGCGAGATGGCCGAGGCGGTGCAGGACGCGCTGCCGGCCGACGTCGCGGTGATGGTCGCCGCAGTCGCCGACTGGCGCAGCAAGGATCTCGCCGCGCAGAAGATCAAGAAGAACGGCTCCGCCCCGCCCGCGCTGGAGCTGGCGGAGAACCCCGACATCCTCGCCGCGCTCGCCCGCGACCCGCGGCGGCCCGGCCTGCTGATCGGGTTCGCGGCCGAGACCGAGAACGTGGTCGCGAACGCCACCGCGAAACGCGAGCGCAAGGGCGCCGACTGGATCGTCGCCAACGACGTTTCGGGCCCGAGAGAAGAAAGCGTGATGGGCGGCGAGAGCAATGCGGTGCACGTGGTTACCGCCGAGGGTGTCGAAACGCTCGAGCAGATGCCCAAGAGGGCCGTAGCCCGCGCGCTGGTCGAGCGGATCGCGAGAGAACTGGAGCCGAAAGACGAATGACCCACGCGATACCCGTCCGGATCAAGCGCCTGCCGCATGGCGAAGGGCTCGACCTGCCGCGCTACGCCACTGAGGGCGCGGCGGGGATGGACGTGCTGTCCGCCGAGGATGTGACGATCGCGCCGGGCGCGCGGCATGCGGTGGCTACGGGTCTCGCAGTGGCCATTCCGCCGGGCCACGAGATCCAGGTCCGCCCTCGCTCAGGCCTCGCACTCAAGCACGGGATCAGCGTGCCCAATGCGCCGGGGACGATCGATTCGGATTACCGCGGCGAGCTCAAAGTGATCCTGATCAATCATGGCGCCGAACCCTTCGCAATCGCACGCGGCGACCGGGTGGCGCAGCTCGTGCTTGCGCCGGTGACAAGGGCGGCGTGGGACGAAGTCGCGGATCTCGACGAAACCGCGCGCGGGGCAGGCGGTTTCGGGTCGACGGGGGGGCATGCGCAGCTCGTGTGATTCATGACAGTCGGGCGGAGCGGCTTGTTGTGAGGCCGCTCCGCCCGGTGGTCAGAGCATGATGGCCAGGGCCGTGAGGCCGGCGATCAGGAGAGTGCCGACTACCGCGGCGATCACTTTCTCGAGCGTGGAGAGGCGATCGAGGTGGTCCTTGCGGAACTGCTGGTAGGGGCCGCCAAGCCGATCGTCGCCGGCGAGCATGGCGGTTTCGAGCGCCGTCGTCTCCTTGCCGAACCAGCGGCGGAGGTCGTCGATCTCGCTCTGCGAGAGGTCGGGATAGCGCGCGAGCAGGGCTTCGGCCTGCGCGCGCCGTTCGTCACCGGGCGAAGCCGCCCGGCTGGTCTGCATTGTCATGATTCACCTGAAATAGTTCGTTTGTCGTCGTCGGCGCCGTGGCCGAGGCGGGAACGTTCAGGCGACAGGCGGCGCGCGCGGCGCCAGTGAAAGGCTGGCGAGCTCGCGCGCCAGGGATGGCGGGCCGGTCGGTGCCGGCAATGCAGCTCGTGCATAGGATGCCGTCGGCGCGGCCGCCGGATTGGCGGTACGCATCGCGGGAATCGGCGGAGGCGGCGCCGGCGGTTCGAACCGCTGGACTTCGCTCCCGCTCGCCGTGCGCAGCGCCGCCGGGGTCGCGACGTCGATCGAGGAAATGTCGAAGGCGGAGCCATGATGTCGCTCGATGCCGATCGGATGCGCCGGCACCGCCTGAAGGCCGATGATCGCCAGCAGGAGGGCGGAGAGCGCGCGAATCGCAAGGAGGTTCGGTGACACGGTCATGGCTTCAGCGCCGGATGTAGCGCCCAAGGCCGGGGCGGCAAGATGCGGGCGGCGCGGCACCCAATTAAAAAGGCGGACCTGCTCGCGCAGGCCCGCCCCTTGGTGATCGCTTGGCGTGCGGCCGGATCAGTCGATCCGGCGCACTGTGGTCTCGCCCTCAGGCTTGATCGAGATGCGCACCGTTTCGCCCGAATTGCCCGGGAAGTCGGTGAACATCGCGTCGACCAGGTTGGGCACGAGATACTGCAGTCGGTCCGACGTCGAAACGGCTTCCGCCGTGCCTTCGAACAGCCGTGCGCCGTCCGCCGCACGGTCGATCTTCAGCTCGATGCCGCTGGTGTAGACGGTGTAGCTGCGGATATCGGGCCCGCTGAACCATGGATCGTGGAAACCATAACCCCACGAACGCGTCGGCACGTAGGCTACGCGGTAACCTTCGGGTGTGCGGACGTAGACCGGTCGGCGCGAGAAGCCGTACCACGGGTCGTAGAACGGATCGCGGAAACCGGGGGTCGAGCGGATCCGCTCGCGCCCGCCGTCCACGCCGTAGTCGAACCGGACCAGCAGCGTCGCGTCCTCCGGCGAAGTCTGGGTATAGCCGAGCTGCTCCATCTCCGCCTCGACATAGTCGGCGTAGCGAGCGAACTCGAGACCACCGGCAAGCGCCGGATCGTCCGCCACGACGGCGAAGGTCTGGCCCTGCGGCGCAGGCAGCTGCGACTGGAAGCGCGACACGTCGGCCTTGAACGGCGTGGCGCAGGCGGCGAGGCCGGCGAGCAGCACCGGCACGGCGGCGAGCTTGAGGGTGCGGCCCCAACCTTTCTTGCGGGTGTTCATCGTATCATCCCCTTAGGAAGCAGTAACGCATAGCGCGACCGTCCCTCACGCTGGCTCTACGCTGTCATCGATAAGGCGTGTTGTAAAGGAGGCGGGCTGAATGGGAATTGAATGAGGGAATAGCAAAAACATAAGAAAATCAGACACGTTCGGCTGCCACGCGTCCGTTCTGCCCGCGTTGGAATGAATGCAGGAAGAGCCCCTCACCCCCGCACGAGACCGAGCGCTTCGTACGTCGCGGTGAGCGTTGGCGCGCCGCGCTCGCGCGCCTTGGCCGCGCCCTTGGCGAGAATCGCATCGAGCGCCTCGTGGTCTTCCAGGAGCGCGCGGAACCGTTCGGTAATCGGTGCGATCACCTCCACCATCAGTTCGCCCAGCGCCGGCTTGAATGTGCCGAAGCCCTGTCCGCCGAATTCGGCCAGCACCGCGTCGACCGATCTGCCCGCCAGCGCGCCATAGATCGAGACGAGATTGTAGGCCTCGGGCCGTCCGCCCAACCCGGCTGCCTCGGACGGCAGCGGTTCGGCGTCGGTCTTGGCCTTTTTGACCTTCTTCATGATCGTGTCGGCATCATCGGTCAGGTTGATGCGGCTCATCTCGCTCGGGTCGGATTTGCTCATCTTGGCGGTCCCGTCGCGCAGGCTCATGATCCGCGCCGCGTCGGGCGGGGTGATCGGATCGGGCAGGGTGAAGACGGGCGCCGCCTCGCTGGCGAAATCGTTGTTGAACTTCTGCGCGATGTCGCGGGCGAGCTCCAGATGCTGCTTCTGGTCCTCGCCCACCGGCACGTGAGTGGTCTGGTAGAGCAGCACGTCGGCCGCCTGCAGCACCGGATAGGTGAACAGCGCGGCGCTGGCGCCTTCGCGATTCTTGCCGCTCTTGTCCTTGAACTGCGTCATGCGGTTCAGCCAGCCCATGCGCGCGGTGCCGTTGAGCAGCCATTGCAGCTCGGCATGGGCGGGGACCTGCGCCTGGTTGAACAGGATCGAGCGATCCGGATCGATCCCGCAGGCGACCAGCGCGGCTGCCATCTCCAGTGTCGCGCGGCGCAGCTCCGCCGGATCGTGCGGCATCGAGATCGCGTGCAGGTCCGCCAGGAAGAACAGACATTCGCTGCCGCCCTCCAACTCGTCCTGCATGCGCACCCAGTTGCGAATCGCCCCCAGGTAGTTGCCGAGGTGGAGATTGCCCGTGGGCTGGATGCCGGAAACGACGCGCATGACGGTCCTGTTGTTTGGGTGAAGAAGGGGGAGCGCTTCCGGCCCCGGCCCTGCGATGTCAACCCTCGCGGCGCATCAGCCGTGCGACGGCGGCACGGTCGAGCACGCCGAGCAGCGCGGCGAGGACGAAATAGATGACCCCGCCGGTCGCGACCAATGCAGCGATCGATCCGACCCGCTCGAGCACTCCGCCGGCGTAGTAGTCCGCGCCCCAGGGCATCGCGAACCACAGCGCCGCGCCCATCAGGGCGGCGGCGAGAGCAATGCGTGCGATGCGCCACGCGACTCGCCCGGTCATGCGGAAGTGCCCCTTGCGCGCCAGCAGGGCGTAGAGCAGCGCGACGTTGGTCCAGGCCCCTGCGGACCCCGCCAGGGCGAGCCCGACGACGCCCAGGCGGGGCACGAGGACGAAATTGAGCACGATGTTGAGCATGAGCCCGGCGAGCGCGGTATAGACCGGCGTGCGCGTGTCCTTGCGCGCGAAGTAGTTGGGCACCAGCACCTTGATCAGCACGTAGGCCGGCAGGCCCACGACGAGCGCCGAGGTGACGGCGCCGGTCGCCATTGCGTCGGACAGGGTGAAGGCGCCGCCGGTGTAGAACGCGCGGGTGAAGGCGCTGCCGGTGACGAACAGCGCCACCGCGGCCGGCACGGTGAGCAGCATGGCGAGCTCGATCGCGTTCGACTGCAGGCGCTGGGCCGCGTCGTGGTCCGCACCTGCGATATGGCGCGAGAGCGAGGGCAGGATCGCAGTGCCGAGCGCGATGCCGACGATCCCCAGCGGCAACTGGTTCAGCCGGTCGCCCATTGCGAGGAAGGTATAGGCCCCGTCGGGCAGGGTGGCGAGGAAGAACAGGTCGATGAAGCGGCTGATCTGGTAGACGCCTGCGCCGAACACGGCCGGGAGGATCAGAATCCCGAGCTCCTTCACCCCGTGCGTGATCCGCGGGCGGCCGAGGCGCATGCGGAAGCCCGCCTTGCGCGCCCAGACCCACAACCAGACGAGTTGGAGCACGCCCGACACGGTGACCGCGGCCGCGAGCAGCTCGCCCGTCGCGCGCCGCGCCTCGACCCCCTCGCCCAGCGTCATGCCCGCAATCAGCGCGACGATCATGCACAGATTGAGCAGGATCGGCGCCGCGGCGGCGGCGGCAAAGCGCGAGAGCGAGTTGAGCACGGCGGCGAACAGCGTCGCGAGGCTCATAAAGGCGAGATAGGGGAAGGTGATCCGCGCCATCAGCACGGCAAGATCGAACAGCTCCGGGTCGCCCTCGATCCCCTCGTTGGCGAACAGGCCGGCGATCCACGGCATCGCGATCAGCGCCAGCGCGCCGAACACGATCAGCACCGGGATCAGAAAGGCGAGCACTTCCTCCGCGAAGCGGCGCGCTTCGGAAAGGTCGTCGCGGCCTGCCATGCGCCGGTTGAACAACGGCACGAAGGCGCTCGCGAAGGCGCCTTCGGCGAACAGGCGACGGAAGATGTTGGGGAGCTGGAAGGCGAGCTGCCAGGCGTCAGCCACACCGCCTGCGCCGAGCGCCCGCGCGAGCAGCATGTCGCGCGCGAAGCCGAACAGGCGGCTGACCATGGTCAGCCCCCCGATCGTCCCGACGTTCTTGAGCAGGCTCATGCTACCCGTACCCTTCCCGCTACTTCGTTGGGAGGGGCGCGGAAGCTCAGGCCTCGCCCGCCGGCGTGCCACCCGCAGCGGCTTCTTCCTGCTGCTTCTGCTGCAGGCGCTGCGTGTAGAGGCCGTTGAAGTCGATCGGGTCGATCATCAGCGGCTGCTGACCGGCGTCGCGGCTGGCATCGGCCAGGATGCGGCGGGCGAAGGGGAACAGCAGGCGCGGCGCTTCCGAATAGAGGAAGGCATGCGCCTGATCCTCGGGCAGGTTGCGCATGCCGAGGAGGCCGCAATAGGCGACTTCTACCAGGAACACGTTGCCCTGTTCCGCCTTGGCGGTGGCGTTGATCTTGAGCTCGACCTCATGGACCTCGTCGCTGATCTGGCGCGCGGCGATGTTGAACTGCACGTCGACCTGCGGCGTGTCCTTCCACTGGAAGCACTCGGGCGCGTTGGGCACTTCGACGGACATGTCCTTGACGTACTGCGCGATGATCCCGGCGGCGGGAAGCGTGTCCGCACCGTTGCCGTTGGGTGCGGGATCGAGATCGAGATCGGTGAGAACGTCGCCTTCGTCGGCCATGATGGAATACGCTTTCGTCGAGAATGGTACGGAGCGCCCGCCCGGCAGGGCGAGCCTTGGCCCGCGCGCCTAGCACCGCGCGCGCGGTGCCGCAACTCACGCTTGCGGCACGAGGCAGGCCGGATCGCAGACGGGGCGATACGCGTTGTCCATTTGTATTTTGCCACTATCTAGGGCACGATTGACCGCGTGCGGCATCTGGCCGCCCCGCTACGCAAACGGACAGCATCTGTGATCTACGAAATCGTTATCCTCGCCATGATCGCCGCCTTCCTTGGCATGCGACTCTATTCGGTTCTCGGCCGCCGTGCCGAGCACGAGGAGGAGCCGATTCCGACGCGGTTCGACAAGGGCAAGCAGGCCGCGCCCCACGCCGCCGCGCCGGTGCACCGCCAGAACGCGCCGCCGCCGCGCCCCGCGGGCGTGGTCCCGGCGGTCGAGCGCGGGGTGCAGGAGATTGCCGCCGCCGACCGCTATTTCGACCTTACCGCCTTCCTCGAAGGGGCCAAGGGCGCCTATGCCATGGTGCTCGAGGCGTTCTGGAAGGGCGACCGCGAGACGCTGCGGGAGCTGTGCGACGACGACGTCTACGCCGGCTTCGACGGGGCGATCACGGCGCGGGAGGAAGCGGGCGAGACGCTCGACAACCGCCTCATCCGGATCGAGGACGCGACGATTCATAGCGCCTCGCTCGACGGCGGGCGGGCGCGGATCGCGGTGAACTTCGTCTCCGACATTGCCGCGGTCACCCGCGACAGCGAGGGTAACATGATCGCCGGATCGCTCGACGATGCGATCGAGAGCCGCGACGTGTGGACTTTCAGCCGCATGGTCGACTCGCCCAATCCGGACTGGTTGCTCGACGAGACCGACGAGGGCTGATTTCAGGCATAAAGGGAGAGACCGGCCATGCGTCGCTGGGGGATACTGGCCGCGCTGGCCCTGATGACCGGCTGCACGATCGTGCCTCCGGGCACCGGACCGCGCCCATCCGGACCGCCCGCCGGGATGACCAGCGCCGCCCTTGCCGGAGTCGCCGCCGGTCCGAACATCGGCTCACTCGGTCTCCGCGCTGCCGATGCGGGTACTGCGCTCGCTTCGTTCCGCGAAAGCTGCGGCTGGCTGCTGACCCGTCCCGACGCGAGCGGCCTGACCCGTCCGGACGATTGGCGTCCGGCCTGCGACGCAGCGAACACCTGGCCGCACGGCCGCGGGCAGGAATTCTTCCAGCAGTACTTCGAAACCGCCCGCATCGGCGACGGCGCGGCCTTTGCTACCGGCTACTTCGAACCCGAGATCCGCGGCAGCCGCACGCGTCTCCCCGGCTACGATGTGCCCGTCTACGCCATGCCGCCCGACCTCGTCCGCGCCTGGCCCGAGGACGTGCCGGAGAGCGAGCGCACCGGCCGTCCGCCGCTCGGCCGTTACGATGAGAACGGCGATTTCGTGCTCTACTACGACCGCACGCAGATCGAGCAAGGCGCGCTCGCCGGCCGCGGGCTGGAAATCGCCTGGGTGGCCGATCCGGTCGAGTTCTTCTTCCTCCAGATCCAGGGCTCCGGCCGCTTGATCGCGCAGGACGGCAGCGTCATGCGCATCGGCTATGCCGGGCAAAACGGGCGTGAGTATGTCGGCGTGGGTCGCGTGATGCGCGAGCGCGGGCTGATCGGCGACGAGCCGGGCCAGTACTCGGGCTCGATGCAGGGCATCATGGCCTATATCCGCGAGAATCCGGAGGAAGGCCGCGAGCTCATGCGGCTCAACAAGAGCTGGATCTTTTTCCACGAGTTGAAGGGCGACGGACCGCTCGGCTCGCTCGGCGTGCCGGTGCGGCGCGAAAGCTCGGTCGCGGTCGATCCCGCCTTCGTTCCCTATGGCGCGCCGGTCTGGCTCGAAGTCGACCGGCCGGAGGCGGGCGGCCTATGGGTGGCGCAGGACACCGGCGGCGCGATCAAGGGCGCGAACCGCTTCGACACGTTCTGGGGCGCGGGCGAGGATGCGCGTCGGATCGCCGGCGGCATGAGCGCGCGCGGCCAGGCGCTGGTGCTGCTGCCGAAGGGAACCGTCGCGCGCCTCAACGGGCGATGAGCGCCCCGCGGGGATTGAGCGAGGCGGAGAAGGCGGCATGGGAACGCCTGGCCGCCACGGTAACGCCGCTGCGCCCTCTTCGCCCCCGGGCAGGAACCGTGCCGGCTGACCCGAAGCCTCCGGCCAAAGCGCCTCCGAAACCGCAGGCCAAGTCCGCCAAGCCGCCGGCGTCCGGAACGCGGCCCGCGCCTCCCCAGCAACCTCCGGCCAGTGCCCCTCCCGCCAGGGTGGAGGATGGGCTCGACTCGCATTGGGAGCGGCGCTTCAAGGCGGGCAGCGTGGCGCCCGACTTCACTCTCGATCTGCACGGGCACACGCTCGACGCGGCGCACGCGCGGCTGGAGAGCGGCCTGTTCCAGGCCAAGGCGATGGGCGCGCGCGTGATCCTGCTGATTGCCGGCAAGCCGCGGCCGGTGGACGCCGCGGACCGCGGCAACCG
This sequence comes from Pelagerythrobacter sp. Soil_C_18, assembly GCF_057657235.1. Lineage (NCBI taxonomy): Bacteria > Pseudomonadati > Pseudomonadota > Alphaproteobacteria > Sphingomonadales > Erythrobacteraceae > Pelagerythrobacter > Pelagerythrobacter sp. Soil_C_18. Next base: position 107,183 of record NZ_JBDGIU010000007.1, on the reverse strand, counting down.
CCGCGGCGCGATCCGGGCGAAGATCCTCGACTGGCTCGCCGCGGGCCCGCATGGTTCCGACATCGCCGCCATACGAAAAGCGCACCGCCGCCACGGAGGCGAGGGTGCGCTTTACCTGGTGCTGAAGCGGCGGAGGTGAGTGGATGGGTGACCAAGTATCCGAACGTGTGGTTGAACAACGGCTTCGAAACCGCATCATCGAAGCGGTCGACATCTTGGCCGAGGGCAAAGCCGGGGTGCGAACCGTCGGTTTCGCCGACTACTTCGAGATCTTCTACGACAACGTTCCGCACCGGGACGACGGGCCAATCGCGCAACTATCCACGCTCAGTGCCCGAGAGCGAGTGCTGCTCGATGAGCTTTGTACGATTGTCGATAATGTATGCGATGCCACGCCGGGGCAGATGACGGAGGCGGATTTCATCGCGACTGGGTGGCCGGACCGCATCGCAGACCATGCACGCCCAGTTTTGCGAGCAATGCTGACACGAGGGCGGTTCAGGGAGGACATCGAAGAACCCGAACCCTCACTGGCCTGACCTGTCTACACTCAGGCCGCCTGCGCCACCTCCACGGGTTCGTTGCGGATCAGGTAATCGAAGGCGCTCAATGCCGCCTTGGACCCTTCGCCCATCGCGATCACGATCTGCTTATAGGGCACGGTCGTGCAATCGCCTGCGGCGAAGACGCCGGGCAGGTTGGTGGCCGCGCCGCCATCGATTTCGATCTCCCCGAACTTGCTCAGCGCGAGGCCGCTGTCCTTGAGCCATTCGGTGTTGGGCACGAGACCGATCTGGACGAACACCCCGGCGAGATCGACACGATGCTCCTCGCCGCTCGCGCGGTCCTTGTAGACGAGGCCGTTCACGCGGGTGCCGTCGCCGGTGATCTCGGTCGTCTGCGCATTGGTGAACACCTCGACGTTGCCCATGCTGCGCAGCTTGGCCTGCAGCACTTCGTCGGCACGCAACTTGGTGTCAAACTCGATCACGGTGACGTGATCGACGATCTTGGCGAGGTCGATCGCCGCCTCGACGCCAGAGTTGCCGCCCCCAATCACCGCGATGCGCTTGCCCTTGAACAGTGGGCCGTCGCAGTGCGGGCAGTAGGCCACGCCCTTGTTGCGATATTCGGCCTCGCCCGGCACGCCGAGGTTGCGCCAGCGTGCGCCGGTCGCGAGGATCAGCGAGCGCGTCTTGAGCGAGGCGCCGTTGGCGAACACGACTTCGTGCAGCGCGCCCAGCTCCGTCGCGGGGATCAGCCTTTCCGCCTGCAGGCGGTCCATCAGGTCGATCTCGTACTCGCCGACGTGGCTTTCGAGCTGCGCAGCGAGTTTCGGGCCCTCGGTATAGGTCGTGCCGGTCAGGTTCTCGATCCCGAGCGTGTCGTGGAGCTGACCGCCGAAGCGCTCGGCCGCGACGCCGGTGCTGAAGCCCTTGCGCGCGGTGTAGATCGCGGCCGAAGCACCGGCGGGTCCGCCGCCGACGACGAGCACCTCGAACGGGTCCTTCTCGGCCAGCTTGGCAGCCTGTCGTTCGCCTGCGCCGGTGTCGAGCTTCGCCAGCACGTCCTCCAGGCTCATCTTGCCGTTGAAGAACGGCTCGCCGTTGAGGAAGGTCGCGGGCACGGCCATCACATCGCGCGCCTCGACCTCGTCCTTGAACGTGCCGCCTTCGATCAGCGTCGCGGTAATGCGCGGGTTGAGGAGCGCCATCAGCGTGAGCGCCTGCACCACGTCGGGGCAGTTATGGCAGCTCAGCGAGAAATACATCTCGAAATTGTAGTCGCCCTCGAGCCGTTCGATCGCCTCGATCGTTTCGGCATCGACCTTGGGCGGATGGCCGCCGGCCCAGAGCAGCGCGAGCACCAGCGAGGTGAACTCGTGCCCCATCGGCAGGCCGGCGAAGTGGACCCACTTCTCCGCATCAGACGCGCGGCGGATGACGAAGCTCGGCTTGCGTTCGTCGGTCCCGTCGAACTGGGCGGAGACGTGCTCGTGCAGCTCGGCGATCTCGGTCAGGAGCGCGCGCGTTTCGCCTGACTTCGCGTCGTCGCCGAGCGAAGCGACGAGCTCGATCGGCTCGCGCAGATTGGCGAGGTACTGTTTGAGCTGCTGCTTCATCGCGGTGTCGAGCATGGGGTGAACTCCTGGAAAGTGCTTCGCCATTGCCGGCGCGCCGATCGCGCGCGGTCGATCCAGCGGGCGGGCCCGCCGGATCGCGTCGTCGCTTGTCCCCTCGCAATGGCGATGGGAGGGGCAGCGGAAGAAAGTGGATGAAGGCCCGGGGCGGGGGGGAGGGGGGAGGTCGCCCCGGGCCTTCCACGTGACCCGGGCCGAAGCCCAGGGTCCTGTGTTCGGTTGCTAGCCTTAGAGCTTGCCGACGAGGTCGAGCGAGGGGGCCAGCGTGTCGCCGCCTTCTTCCCACGCCGCCGGGCAGACCTGGCCCGGGTTCGCGCGGACATACTGCGCGGCCTTGATCTTGCGGGTCAGCTCGTTGGCATTACGGCCGACGCCTTCGCAGGTGATCTCCATGATCTGGATCACGCCGTCGGGATCGACCACGAACGTCGCACGGTCGGCCAGGCCGGCGCCTTCGCGCAGCACGCCGAAGTTGTTGGCGAGGATGTGGTTCTGGTCGCCGAGGAAGGCGTATTCGAGCTTGCCGATCTTCTCCGACGTGTCATGCCAGGCCTTGTGGCTGAAGTGCGTGTCGGTGCTCACGGCATAGACGTCGACGCCCATCTGCTGGAGCATGTGATACTTCTCGCCGAGATCTTCGAGCTCGGTCGGGCAGACGAACGTGAAGTCGGCCGGATAGAAGAAGAACACGGCCCACTTGCCCTCGAGGTCCTTTTCCGAAACTTCGAAGAAGTCCTTGCCCTTCTGGAAGGCGGTCGCCTTGAACGGCTGGATCGTGCTGCCAATGATACCCATGTCTGAAATCCTCTTTTTAGGTTGAAACTCGAGGCTTCAGATAAGGTCTTGTACGATCAACAAAAGCGTTTTTGTGCGATTGCGAACATCGGAATAATCGATCACAGCGCTGGAACTTTCGAAAAGTGCAACGGACTCATGATGAGCATTGCGCGCGGTGCAACATCTTGTGGTCGGCCAGCACCAGCGCCATCATCGCGGCGACCACCGGCGTGCCGCGGATGCCGACGCAGGGATCGTGGCGGCCCTTGGTGCGAACCTGCGTCGCCTCTCCCTCGCGAGTGATCGAATCGACCGGGGTGAGGATCGAGCTGGTCGGCTTGAAGGCGACGCGGCAGACCACCGGCTGGCCGGTCGCGATGCCGCCGGCGATGCCGCCCGCGTGGTTGGCGGCGAACTCCGGCCCGTTCTCTCCGGGGCGCATCGGATCGGCGTTCTCCTCCCCGCGCAAGGCGGCGGCGCCGAACCCATCGCCGATCTCGACGCCCTTGACCGCATTGATCCCCATCATCGCCGAAGCGAGGTCGGCATCGAGCTTGGCGTAGATCGGGGCGCCCCAACCCGCCGGCACGCCTTCGGCGACGCATTCGACGACCGCGCCGAGGCTGGAGCCGTCCTTGCGCGCCTCGTCGACCAGGTTCTCCCAGCGCTTGGCGGCCCAGCTATCGGGGCAGAAGAAGGGATTGTCGCCGATCGTGTCGAGGTTCATCGCCTCGCGGTCGATCGCGTCGTTGCCGATCTGGACGACATAGGCGGTGATCCTCACCTCGGGGATCACCAACCGTGCCACGGCCCCCGCCGCGACCCGCGCCGCCGTCTCGCGCGCCGAGCTGCGCCCGCCGCCGCGGTAGTCGCGCAGGCCGTATTTCGCGTCGTAGGCATAGTCGGCGTGGCCGGGGCGGTAGGCGGCGGCGATCTCCGAGTAGTCCTTCGACCGCTGATCGGTATTCTCGATCATCAGCGCAATCGGCGTGCCGGTCGTCCGCCCGTCGAACGTGCCGGAGAGAATCTTCACCCGGTCCGGCTCCTGCCGCTGGGTGGTGAACTTCGACTGCCCGGGCCGCCGCGCGTCGAGGAACGGCTGGATCTGCTGCTCGGAAAGCTCAATTCCCGGCGGGCACCCGTCGACCACCGCGCCGAGCGCCGGCCCGTGGCTCTCTCCCCAGGTCGTCATGCGAAAAACGCGTCCGAATGTGTTCCAGCTCATGGGTGAGGATGTGGCGCAAGATTTCTGGCGTGTCCAATTCCGGCGAGGAAGGAATTTTTGGATCGCGCAAAGGCGCAAAAGACGCGAAGATGTCCCGATCGCGGCGAAGCCGCTATATTTCACACAAAGACACGAAGATGGAGTGCCCGGTTCGACCGGCGCGACATCTTCGTGTCTTTGTGTGAACCAAATATTCGAACGCGGCTGCGCCGCATGGGCCTCCGCGCCTCCGCGTGAATGATCCTCCGGCGGGGATTGCTCCACGTGGAGGGCTGGCCAAACCGCCCGCGCTCGGGCAGGAACAAAGCATGATTGCGAAGCTGAAGGGCCTGCTCGACGAAACCGGCGCCGACTGGGCGGTGATCGACGTCGCGGGCGTCGGCTATCTCGTCCACTGTTCGTCGAAGACGCTGGCCGCGCTGGGCGATGTGGGCGAGGCCTGCACCGTCTATACCGACCTGCAGGTGAGCGAAAATGATATGCGTCTACTCGGCTTCGCCGAGGCGGCGGAGCGGGACTGGTTCCGCCTGCTGACGCAGGTGCAGGGCGTCGGCAGCAAAGTCGCGCTGGCGATCCTCTCCGCCCTGTCGCCGGGCGAGTTGCAGGCGGCGTGCTCGGGCGGCGATGCCGCGATGGTCGCCCGTGCGCAAGGCGTCGGCCCCAAGCTGGCGAGTCGTATCGTCAACGAGCTGAAGGACAAGGCCGGCGCGCTGCCGGGTGGCGGTGGAGTGGGCGCGGTGCCGGCCACCCCCGCAGGCGGCGCCAGTGCGGACGCGGTCTCCGCCCTCGAAAACCTCGGCTTCAAACCCGCCACCGCCGCCCGCGCCGTCGCCGCCGCGCAAGGCGAGCTGGGCGAGGGTGCCAGCGAGAGCGAGCTGATCCGTGTGGCGCTGAAGAGGGCGGCGGGGTGAGGCTCGCGCTCGGCCATCTCTCTCGCTGGAGCGATCTCACGCTGTTCGGCCTGCGTGTGCTGACCGGCGGCTTCCTGATGCACGAGACCTGGGACAATGTGACCAGCCGCGCGCGGATGAACGAATTCGTGCAGTTCCTCGACCAGTTCGGCTTCCCCCTCCCGTGGCTGCTCGCGCCGTTCTCGGTTGCGGTCCAGTTCGGCTGCGGCGCCCTGCTGGTCGTGGGCCTGCTGACCCGCTGGGCCGGGTTGCTGATTGCTGCCAACTTCGCCGTTGCGGTCGCCATGGTGCATGTGAACGAGCCGTTTCGCGGCTGGTGGCCGGCGATCGTGCTTGTGTTCCTGGGTCTGCATTTCACGGCGTCGGGATCGGGCAAGTTCGGCCTCGACGGGTTCTTCGGGAGGGGTCGGTGAACCTCGACGATCCCGACCGGCTGACCGCGCCCGATCGCCAGAGCGGGGACGTCGACGCCGCCCTGCGCCCGAAGTCGCTCGGCGAGTTTATCGGGCAGGAGGGCGCGCGGGAGAACCTGCGGGTGTTTATCGCGAGCGCGAAGTCGCGCGGGGAGGCGATGGACCATGTGCTGTTCTTCGGGCCGCCGGGGCTCGGCAAGACGACGCTGGCGCAGATCGTGGCGAAGGAGCTGGGCGTCGGCTTTCGCGCCACCAGCGGACCGGTGATCGCCAAGGCGGGCGACCTCGCCGCACTGCTAACCAATCTCGAGCCGCACGACGTGCTGTTCATCGACGAGATCCACCGGCTCAATCCGGTGGTCGAGGAAGTGCTCTATCCGGCGATGGAGGACCGGGCGCTGGATCTCATCATCGGGGAGGGACCGTCGGCGCGCAGCGTGCGGATCGACTTGCCACCGTTCACGCTGGTCGGCGCGACCACGCGGCAGGGGCTGCTGACCACGCCGCTGCGGGACCGCTTCGGCATTCCGGTGCGGCTCAATTTCTACACCCACGAGGAACTCGATCTGGTCGTTACCCGCGGCGCGCGGCTGCTGGGGATGGAGATCGACCCGGCGGGTGCGCGCGAGATCGCCCGCCGCAGCCGGGGAACGCCGCGCGTCGCCGGGCGGCTGCTGCGGCGGGTGCGCGACTTCGCGCATGTCGCCGGCGACGGCGTGGTGACGCGCACGGTGGCGGACGAAGCGCTGACCCGGCTGGAGATCGACCGCCTCGGCCTCGACGCGATGGACCGGCGCTACCTGACAATGATCGCCACGACCTACCGCGGCGGCCCGGTGGGCGTGGAGACGCTTGCTGCCGGGCTCTCGGAACCGCGCGACACGGTGGAGGAGGTGATCGAGCCCTACCTGATCCAGCTCGGCCTGGTGGCCCGCACGGCGCGCGGGCGCTGCATCAACGAATCGGGCTGGACCCATCTGGAAATGACACCACCCAAGGGCGCGCAGTCGGGCCTGTTCGACGAAAACCCCTGACGCGAAGGCAAGGATTTCCGCGGTTTTCGCCCCAACGCGGGACAAGTCGTGCCCGTCCGCGGATTTTGGCCGGTTTTCTTCGGCAGTGGCCTCCGAAATGTGGTTAAAACGATTGCCGCGTTAGCTGCGTTGCGTTCCCATGGCATGACAAGGAGCGGTCTGTAGCCGGGTTCGCCGGCCGCCAGAGCTCCGAGGCAACGAGAGAACCTGTCATGTCGGTAAAGATGGCTCTGGCGAAACTGTCCGTGACTGCGGTCGGCGGCGCGCTGCTCGCAGGCGGCGCGGTCCACGTGGCCGAGAAGCAGATCACCGACACGCCCTCGTACAAGTCGGGCAAGACGCAGCCGGTGCGCTACATCAAGGAAACGCCCAAGATCGTGAAGCGCGCGGTGCCCGAGGAACGGCGCAAGCGCCGCATCGTCGAGCGCCGGGTGGAATGCGTGCCGGCGGGGCCGGCTGCACCCGCGCCCGCCCTGCCCGCGCCGGTCTATGACGAGGAGTGCCCGCCGGCCTACCAGGTCGCGATGGTGCCAGTGCCACTGCCTCCCGCGCCCCCGATCTCGGGCGGCAGCAGCGGCGGCGTGACGGTGATCGGCGGCAGCGGCGGCTTCGGAGGTTTCGGCGGAGGGTTCTTCGGCGGCTTCTTCGGCGGCGGCAGCAGCAGCGGCGGCAACGTCGTGGTCACCTCGACCACTTCGGGCGGCTCGACCTCGACCTCTACGGGCGGCAGCTCGACCTCGTCCGGCGGCAGTTCCACCTCCACGTCGTCGGGCGGCAGTTCGACGTCGACCTCGACCGGGGGCAGCTCGACGTCGACGTCCACCGGCGGGAGCTCGACTTCGACCTCGGGCAACGTGTCGACCAGCACCTCGACCTCGGGCAACGTCACCAGCAGCACGAGCACCAGCAGCTCCACCAGCACGTCGAGCAGCACCAGTTCGAGCACGAGCAGCTCGACCAGCTCGAGCACCTCGTCCTCGACCAGCACGTCGTCCAGCACCGGCGGCACCACCAGCGGTACGCAGGTGCCGGCTCCGCCGATGACGATCCTGTTCGGGCTCGCCGCGGCAGCAGTGCTCGGCCGGCGCAAGTTCAAGGCGGCGAAGGCGGCCTAGACCCGGCCCTCGCCACTCCCTACGAGCCCGTCACTCCCACGAGAAAGGGCGGCCCCCGCGAGGGAGCCGCCCTTTTTTGCGCCCGCGCAGGCCTGCGGCTCAGGCTGCCAGCTTGCGCAGCACGTAGTGGAGGATGCCGCCGTTGCGGTAGTATTCCATCTCGTTGGCCGTATCGATCCGGCACTTGGCGGTGAAGGTGAAGCTCTCACCGTTGGCGCGGGTCACCTCGACCGTGACGTCCTGCGCCGGCTTGAGATCGGCGAGGCCATGAATGGTGAAGCTGTCGTCGCCCGTCAGACCCAGGGTCTCGCGCGTCTCACCGCCCATGAACTGCAGCGGCAGCACGCCCATGCCGACCAGATTCGAGCGGTGGATGCGCTCGAAGCTTTCGACGATCACCGCGCGCACGCCGAGCAGGATCGTGCCCTTGGCCGCCCAGTCGCGGCTCGACCCGGTGCCGTATTCCTTGCCCGCGATGACGACCAGCGGGGTGCCGTCGGCCTTGTGCTTCATCGCCGCGTCGTAGATCGCCATCTGCTCGCCGTTGTAGGCGGTGAAGCCGCCTTCGACCCCGGGCACCATCTCGTTGCGGATACGGATGTTGGCGAAGGTGCCGCGCATCATCACTTCGTGGTTGCCGCGGCGGCTGCCGTAGGAGTTGAAGTCCGCCTTCGCGACCTGGTTCTCGATCAGGTACTTGCCCGCCGGGCTGTCTTCCTTGATCGATCCGGCCGGGCTGATGTGGTCGGTGGTGACGCTGTCGGCGAGGATCGCGAGCGGCTTGGCGTCGACGATATCGGTCACCGGCGCCGGCGTCATGCTCATGCCCTCAAAGTAAGGCGGGTTGGCGACGTAAGTGCTGCCCGGGCGCCACTGGTAGGTGTCCGATCCGGTCACGTCGATCGCCTGCCAATGCTCGTCGCCCTTGTAGACGTCGGCATAGCGGGCCTCGAACATTGCGCGGTCGATCGCGCCCGAGCGGACGGTGGCGATCTCGTCGTTGGACGGCCACAGGTCCTTCAGGAACACGTCGTTGCCGTCCTTGTCGGTGCCGAGCGGCGTTTCGATCATGTCCTGCGTCACCGTGCCCTTGAGCGCATAGGCGACCACCAGCGGCGGGCTGGCGAGGAAGTTCGCGCGCACGTCGGGGCTGACCCGGCCTTCGAAGTTGCGGTTGCCCGAAAGCACGCTGGCGGCGACGATGTCGTTGCTGTTGATCGCCTCGCTGATCGGCGGAGCGAGCGGGCCGGAGTTGCCGATGCAGGTCGTGCAGCCGTAGCCGACGAGGTCGAAGCCGATCGCGTCGAGATGCTCCTGCAGTCCGGCCTTCTCGAGATAGTCGGTGACCACCTGCGAACCGGGCGCGAGGCTCGTCTTGACCCAAGGCTTTGGCTTCATGCCGCGTTCGTTCGCCTTCTTGGCGAGGAGGCCGGCGGCGACCATCACGTCCGGATTGGAGGTGTTGGTGCAGCTCGTGATCGCGGCGATCACCACGTCGCCGTCGCCGATGTCGTGGTCCTTGCCCTCCACGGCCACGCGGGCGGGCACGCTCTTGCCGTAGAGCGTGTCCAGATCGGCATTGAACAGGTCGTCGACTTCGGGGAGTATGACCTTGTCCTGCGGGCGCTTGGGGCCGGCGAGGCTGGGGACGACCGCGCCGATGTCGAGTTCGATCGTCCTGGTGAAGACCGGCTCGTTGTCCGGCTCGAACCACATGCCCTGTTCGCGGCTATAGGCCTCGACCAGCGCGATCGTATCCTCGCTACGGCCGGTCAGGCGCATATAGTCGAGCGTCTTGTCGTCGATTCCGAAGAAGCCGCAAGTCGCGCCGTATTCGGGCGCCATGTTGGCGATCGTCGCGCGGTCGGCGAGGCTCAGGGTCGAGACGCCGGGGCCGTAGAACTCGACGAAGCGGCCGACCACGCCTGCCTCGCGCAGCATCTGGGTGCAGGTGAGCACGAGATCGGTCGCGGTCACGCCCTCGCCCAGCGAGCCGGTCAGCTTGAAGCCGACGACCTCGGGGATCAGCATCGAAACCGGCTGACCGAGCATGGCGGCCTCGGCCTCGATCCCGCCGACGCCCCAGCCGAGCACGCCGAGGCCGTTGACCATGGTCGTGTGGCTGTCGGTGCCGACGCAAGTGTCGGGATAGGCGACCATCTGGCCGCTTTCGTCCTCGCTCGACCACACGCCTTGGGCGATGTGCTCGAGGTTGACCTGGTGGCAGATGCCGGTGCCCGGGGGCACGGCGGAGAAGTTGCGGAAGCTCTTGGAACCCCACTTGAGGAAGTCGTAGCGCTCTGCATTGCGCGCGTACTCGAACGCGACGTTCTGCTCGAACGCTTTGGGATGGCCGAACTCGTCGACCATGACCGAGTGGTCGATCACAAGGTTGACCGGCACCTGCGGGTTGATCTTGGCGGTGTCGCCGCCGAGCTTGGCGATCGCGTCGCGCATCGCGGCGAGGTCGACCACGCAAGGCACCCCGGTGAAGTCCTGCAGCAGCACGCGCGCCGGGCGGTACTGGATTTCCTCGCCGGTAGCCGGGTTCTTCTGCCAGTCGGCGATTGCGCGGACGTGTTCCTCGCCGACGGTGAAGCCGCCGTCCTCGAACCGCAGCATGTTTTCGAGAAGGACTTTCAGCGAAAACGGGAGACGCGAGATGTCGCCGACGTGCTCCGCCGCCTTGGCGAAGGAGTAATAGGCGTAGTCCCTGCCGTTCACGTTGAGGGTGGAGCGGGTCTTGAGGCTGTCCTTGCCGACCTGGGTCATGCTGTGCGTCGTCCTTTCGTGAATGGCGTCCGCCGTCTGCGCTCCGGCGGAAAGAGTCGCGATTTTGCCGCGGCACCTGCGCGTTCGCGCGCGAGGCGTCAAGGGCGCGCACCGCGACCATGCACTGCGCGCGGCGCATTATCCTTGCACAAGCAATAGCTCTTATAGCGCGCTTTGTTCCGGCCGGCGCCGTGCGGCGATCCAGCAGCCGATCACGATCAGCGCTGCGCCTGCGACCGTGCCGGGCCCCAACTCCTCGCGGAAGAACAGCCAGCCGAACAGCGCGGCCCAGAGGAAGGCCGAATATTCGATCGGCAGGAGCACCTGCGTCTCGGCCCGTGCATAGGCCCAGGCGAGTGCGATGGCGGCGCCCGTCGCGAGCAGCGCGGCCGCGCCGATGTCGCGCCAGGCCGCCGGTTCCGGCACGATGAACAGCAGCGGCGCGAGCGGCAGGAGCGTGAGGGTGACGATGCCGTTCTGGAAGGTCGCGACTTCGAGCGGCCTCGCTACGAGCGCCTGTTCGCGCTGGATCACGAGATTCCATGCGTAGAGCAGGGTGGAGAACGCCATCGCCGACAGGCCGAGCACGGCATCGCGGTCGAGTTCTTGGGTTCCGAGCTTGCCGGCGACGATCACCACCACGCCCGCCAGGCCCAGCAGTGCGGCGATCACCGCCCGCCGTTCGATCGTCTCACCCAGCAGGATCGCGGCGAGATAGAGCGCGATCAGCGGCGCGACGAAGGATAGCGCGATCGCCTCCGCCAGCGGCAGGCGCACGAGTGCGAAGAAGAAGGTGAGCGCCATGAAGGCCACGACGATCCCGCGCTTCAGGTGGATGCGCAGCACGCGCCGTGCCGGCCAGCGCCCGCCGAGCCCCAGCCAAAACGGGGCGACCACGGCGAGCCCGATCGCCGTGCGCAGCAGCAGCGCGCTATAGGCGCCCACCACCATCGCGGCCGACTTCATGAAGGCGTCCATCGCTGCGAACAGGGCGATTCCCGCCACGGTGACGAGGATGGGCAACTGGCGGTGCTCGGGAAGCATTGCAGCGGCCATAGGCCCGGTGTTGCGGCGCGTCATCAGCCATCTGAATTCAGCCGCCAGTCAGCCGCGGTGCTTGATGCGCATGGTTCGTTAAGGCAGATTCGCGCCGGCCCTCGCTACGACCAGAGGCGCCCCGGGGGCTAGAGACAGGACAAATGACCAGCAAACTTTCGCCGATCCTCCTTGCCGCCGCTTCGCTGACGGCGCTTCACCCCGCCGCCGTGGCGGCGCAGCAGCAGGCGCCGGAGAACCTCCTGCCGGAATCGCAGGCGGTCGGGCAGTATCCGGTCCGGCCCGACACCGACGTCGTCGCCAGCGAGCCGGCGCAGCCCGCCCGGCCGGCGCCGACCCCGCCGGTCGCGGTGCCGGGCGATCCGGTCCGCACGATTGCGAAGGAAGTGGTCCAGCAGTTCGAGCCGGCGGTCCAGCCCTGGACCGTCGCGAACGCGGAGAAGCTCGCCACCGTCATCGCCGGCATCGGCACAGAAGGGCTTGACCCGGCCGACTATGGCGAGCTGGCCCTGCGTCAGGCGATCGCGGCCGGTCCGGGCGAGCAGCTCGACCAGGTGGCGAGCCGCGCCTTCGCCTGGCTGGTGGAGGACATGCGCGATGGCCGCACACCGATGGAGGCGCGCAAGCAATGGTTCGTGGTCGATCCCGATCCCGACCGCTACCGCACCGGCGACGTGATGGCGGGTGCGCTTGCCAGCGGCGACATCGCCGGCGCGCTGCAGGATCTCGCGCCGCTTCACCCGGATTACGCCAAGCTCAAGGCAGAACTCGCCGGGACTGCGGCAGGCCAGACCTCGAAGCGCAAGCTGATCCGCGCCAACATGGACCGCTGGCGCTGGCTCGCGCGCGATCTCGGCAATCAGTACCTGATGACCAACGTGCCCGAGTTCCAGTTGCGGCTGACGGTCAACGACAAGATCCTGCGCACCTACAAGACGATCGTTGGCAAGCCGGGCCGCACCGCGACTCCGCAGCTCGCCGAGATCGTCGAAGGGGTGATCTTCAATCCCAACTGGACGGTGCCGCAGTCGATCGTGAAGGGCGAAGGGCTCGGCGCGCGGGTGCTCGGCAATCCCGGCTGGGCGCGGGCCAATGGCTACAAGGGCTGGCGCGACAAGGAGACCGGTTTCGTCACCGTGGTCCAGCAGCCGGGGCCCGGCAACTCGCTCGGCCTGATGAAGCTCGATATGCCCAATCCGCATGCGATCTTCCTGCACGACACGCCTTCGCGCCACTTGTTCAACAACGCCAATCGCGCGCTCAGCCACGGCTGCATCCGCACCGAGCGGGCGAGCGAATTGGCGATCACGCTGGCGATCCTGGCGAAGAACCCCACCACCGACGAAGCGCGCAAGATCGCCGCGGAAGAGGCGGTCGAGATCCTCAAGTCGGGCGAGTACACCAAGGTCCCGTTCACCACGCGGATGCCGGTTTACATTACCTACTTCACGATGGGCACCGACATCGACGGCGAGATGCGCACCTTCAAGGACATCTACGGTCGCGACGCTCCGGTCCTCGCCGCGCTCGACCAGCCCCGCCAGGAAAACCGCGCGCGCCGCACGAGCGAGGAAGCGGTCGAGATCATCGACGACATGAAGACCACCTGAGGGAACATATCTTCGTCATCCCAGCGCAAGCTCGGATGACGAGGCCGGTGCTCAGTAGACGCCCGGGTTGAGAATGTCCTCGCCGCGGGGCGGTTGGGGTGTCAGCGGCGTGATCTGGCCGGCGCCCTGGGCGGGGCGCGGAACGATCGTGCCGTCCGCCGCGAGGCCGAGGCGGTCGGCGAAGAGCACCCGGCCGCCGCCGAGCTGGAGCAGGGCAAGCTTGAAGTCCGCATCGCCCATCGCAAAGCATCCGTTGGAGCGGCCGAGGCGGCCCCAGCGGGCGAGATGCTCGGGCTCGGCATAGGCTGCGCGGTGCATCACGATGGCGCGGTCGAGCGCGTTGGAGTTGTCCGCCTCCAGCCCCTCGAGCCGGATCGAAGTGCCGAACTGCCCGGTGTACCAGCCGTAAGTCATGTAGGCGCCACGGCTGGTGCAGAGCGATTCGGGCACGTTGGAGAACCAGTTGAGCCAGCCGTCGTGCTCAGGATCGGAGCCGCTGCCGTGAGTGACGAGGTAGGAATCGACCCGCCCCGCCTCGAGATTGACGAAATGGAAGCGCGGCTCCGAACTGCGCAGCCCGTAGTCGGCGATGCCGACGATGTCGGTGCGCCAGAGGATCGATCCGGCCTTCTGCTGCTCGCGCTTGGCGATCTCCACCAGAATCGCATCGCGCGGGTTTCCGCTGCGCACTTGCGCCGGGAGGCGCGAGGGGAGAGCCATGGTTGCGCCCAGCGCCAGGGCGCCCTTGATGATGCCGCGTCTGTTCATTGTCAGACCTTAGCATAGCAAGCGGTAACGGGAGCGTGAACGGGGAACGGCTCCCGTCGTCCACACGTTTGGCCGCACATGAAGCACATTGCCCTGCCGGCGCTGCTCGCGCTTGCCGCCTGCACGGCCGCGCCGCCGCCCGAAACCGCCCTGCCGCCGGTGGAGGAGATCACGCCGAAGGCTCCCGCCGCCACCCGCATCCTCAGCCAGGACGCCGCGCATCGGCTGCGGAACAACGGTGGCATGACGCTGCAATGGATCACCTGGGATCTGCGCGGCGACGTGGACGTCAGGGTCGACGCAAACGGCGTCTGGCACCTGTCCGGTTCGCAGAGCGCGCAGGACGGTCCTGGCCGCGTGTCGGTGGAGGGCGTGGTGACCGAGATCGGCGCCGACTACTTCCTGCTTGATGGCCGCGTGACGATCACCGACACGCCCGACGCGGGCCGCCGCTGTACCGCCGACAAGGTCTGGCGCTTTGGTGTGACCCAGGGCCGCCAGTACTGGCGGCTGCGCGAATTCGAATGGTGCGACGATCTGACCGACTATGTCGAGATCTACTTCTGAGCGCAGCGCTACTCCGCCGCCTCAGGCAATTCGTGTTCCTGGGGGTTGGCCTGGCCTGCGTCGCTCATGTCAGCCTCGATCTCGGCGGCCTTCTTCTCGACCAGCTCGACGATATGGTCGAGCATGTCGGCGTCGGACACGTGGTGGTCGGTCACGCCCGACAGATAGACCATGTGCTTGCCCTTGCCGCCGCCGGTGATGCCGATGTCGGTCTCGCGCGCCTCGCCCGGGCCGTTGACGACGCAGCCGAGGACCGAGAGCGAGAGCGGCGTCTTGATGTGCGAGAGCCGCTCCTCCAGCGCCTGCACGGTGCGGATCACGTCGAAGCCCTGCCGCGCGCAGGATGGGCACGAGACCACCCGCACGCCGCGGGTGCGCAGGCCGAGGGCCTTGAGGATTTCGAACCCGACACGCACTTCGTCTTCCGGCTCGGCCGAGAGCGAAACGCGGATTGTGTCACCGATCCCGGCCCACAGCAGGTTGCCGATGCCGATGCTCGATTTCACCGTCCCGCCGATCAGCCCGCCGGCTTCGGTGATGCCGAGGTGCAGCGGGCAGTCGACCGCTTCGGCGAGGCCCATGTAGGCGGCGACGGCGAGGAACACGTCGCTCGCCTTCACCGCCACCTTGTATGCGTGAAAGTCGTGATCCTGCAGCAGCTTGATATGGTCGAGCGCGCTCTCGACCAGCGCTTCGGGGCAAGGCTCACCGTATTTCTCGAGCAGGTCCTTTTCGAGGCTGCCGGCGTTGACGCCGATGCGGATCGCGCAGCCGTTGGCCTTGGCTGCGCGGACCACTTCGGCAACGCGCTGGTCGCTGCCGATATTGCCAGGGTTGATCCGCAGGCAGGCGGCGCCGGCGTCGGCAGCCTCGAGCGCGCGCTTGTAGTGGAAATGGATGTCGGCGACGATCGGGATGTTCGAGGCGCGCACGATCAGCGGCAGTGCGGCGGTCGCTTCCTTGGTCGGGCACGAGACGCGGATGATATCCGCCCCCGCCTCTTCGCAGCGGCGGATCTGGTCGATCGTCGCGGCGGCGTCCTCGGTCGGGGTGTTGGTCATCGTCTGCACGGTGATCGGCGCATCGCCGCCGACCGGCACGTTGCCGACCATGATCTGGCGGGACTGGCGACGCGCGATCGTGCGCCACGGACGTATCTCGGACATGGCCCGCCATATAGGCGCAGCCCGATGAAGGAGCAATGACAGCGCCCGGCGTTTGCGGCATGGAAGGCGCGATGAACGATCTGGCCGATCCGACCGACGAGAACGAGGACGAAACGGCGTTGCTGTTCGGCCGCGTGCTCGACGGCAGGGGCGGCGCGCGGGCGATCGGGTGGGAAGAGGTGCAGGGATGGGGCCCGGTCGCTGCGGGCGAAGTGCTGTGGCTTCACTTGCGGCGGACGCGCGCGGGCGTCTGCGACTGGCTTCAGGCGGAGCTCGGCATTCCGGAGCAGACCGCCCGGCTGCTTACCAGCGATGCGACCCGCCCGCGCGCGTTCCGCGAGGGCGAAACGCTGGTCGCGATGCTGCGCGGGATCAACTTCAACCCCGGCGCCGCGCCGGAGGACATGGTCTCGATGCAGTTGTGGAGCGACGGGACGCGGCTGGTCACCCTGCGCCGCGCGCCGCTGCAGACGCCGCAGGACACGCTGCTGGAATTCGAAGCGGGCGCCGGCCCGGTCGACGCCGGCTCGCTGGTCACGTCGCTGACCGGCAACATGGTGCAGCGAATGAACGCCGCGATCGTCGACATGAACGACGAGATCGACCGGCTGGAAGACCTCGACATGGAGGAGGAGAGCAACGATGAGGTGCTCTCCAACGCAGTCGCGATCCGCCGGAACTGCCTCGCGCTCCAGCGCCACATGGGGCCGCAGCACGTTGCCCTGGAAGCGATTGCGCGCGATGCGCCGGAGTGGTTCGAAGCGCACGACCGGCGCGAGATCGCGGAGGCCATCGCGCTCCTGCGGCGCTTTCTCGACGACGTCGACATCAGCAAGGAAAGTGCGGTCGTGCTGATGGATGAGCTGCGCGCCCGCTCGCTCGCCGGGTCCGAACGGACCAACTATCTGTTGACGATCGTGGCCGCGATCTTCCTGCCGCTGACATTTCTCACCGGCCTGCTCGGAATCAACGTCGGTGGAATGCCGGGGGCGAATGATGCGGCGGCTTTCTGGATCGTGGTCGCGCTCTGCGCCGCGATCATGCTGACGCAGCTCGCGCTGTTCCGGAAGTGGAAATGGCTCTGAGGCGGTAACCATTGCCGTTCCTCGCCCGGCAGGTGCGCGGTAGGCCCGCGTTAAGCATTCGGCTTAACCGTTCCTGCCGTGTCCGAGCGCTATCATGGGCTTTCCGCCCACGTGCGGAACCTTTCGGAGACGTATCGATGCAGCCTCGGGCCCTCTTTCGCGAGGCCATCTCGGTTCTGGCCGAGATCGCATTCTCGCGTAGCCTGCGCACGGCGGCGCTGTTCCTGCTTCCCTATGCGGGCGTGCTGGTCGGCCTCGACGTCGCGGCGCATTACGGCGAACTGACCGATGCGCATCTGCCGGTGCAGTTCTTCCTCGCCTCGGATGGGGGCTTCGGCGAATGGCTGGAATATGCGCTGACTTTCGCGGTTGCGGCGATGCTGTTCGTCATGTGGCGGTGGGACGGAGCGAGCGTCTATCTCGCCAACGCGCTGCTGTTCGCCTGGCTGACGCTCGACAACAGCATCGAGATCCACGAGCGCTTCGGCCATGCCTTCGAAAGCTGGTTCGCCGGATGGCCGCTGCCGGTCGCGCCGAACGATATCGGCGAGGCGAGCCTGTTTCTCGCGATTGGCGCATTCTGGCTGGTCGCGCTGTTCGTCAGCCTGCGCCATGCGCGGCTGCGGGCGGCGGTCGAATCGCTGATCCTGGCCGGATGCGTCGCGGCGACGGCATTCTTCGGTGTCGTGGTCGACCTGATCGTCGTCTGGGGGCCGCACACGCAGGCGATGATCGAGATCGAGACGTTCATCGAGGATGGCGGCGAGTTCCTGATGATCTGCGCGGCGTTCCTGATTGCGGTGGCGCTGTTCGATGCCGCGCGGCGGCGGCGCGGTGTGGGCCCGCGCCTGCCGGAGATTGCCTCCGCGGCCTGAACCGGCCAATTCACCCTTGCTCTCGGCAGGCGCGGCGCTAGCCTCGAGGCCATGATCAAGCTCTCTGCATTGCTCGCGCTTCTCGCTCTCGCCCCGATGGCCTCGCTCTCGGCACAGGAGGCGGACGATGCGCCGCGCTGGTCGCTCGCGATCCATGGCGGCGCGGGGACGCTCAAGCGGGAGAACATGAGCGCCGAGCAGGAGGCGGAATACCGCGCCGCCCTGCAGTCCGCGCTCGACGCGGGGGCGAAAGTGCTCAGCCAGGGCGGCAGCGCGATGGATGCGGTCGAGGCGGTGATCGTGCTGCTGGAGGACGATCCGAAGTTCAACGCCGGCCGCGGCGCGGTGTTCACCTGGGACGGGAAGAACGAACTCGATTCATCGATCATGGACGGCGAAACGCGCGCCGCCGGAGCGGTCGCGGGGGTGACGACCGTGCGCCATCCGATCCGCCTCGCGCGTGCGGTGATGGAGGACGGGCGTCACGTCTTCCTCTCGGGTCACGGCGCCGAGCAGTTCGCGGCGGAGAAGGGCCTCGAGATCGTGCCGCCCGCATGGTTCGCGACCGAACATCGCCGCAAGCAGCTCGAGAAGATGAAGGCAGAAAATCTCGCCGCGCTGGACGTCGAGTTCAAGTTCGGCACGGTGGGTGCGGTGGCGCGCGATTCCGCTGGGCACCTCGCTGCCGGCACCTCGACCGGCGGGATGACCGGCAAGCGCTGGGGCCGCATCGGCGATTCGCCGGTGATCGGCGCGGGCACCTGGGCCGACGACCGCGCTTGCGCCGTGTCGGCCACCGGCTCGGGCGAATACTTTATCCGCGCCGGCGTCGCGCATGCGATCTGCGCGCGCATGCTGCTGGCGGACGAAAGCGTGCAACAGGCCGCCGACGCGGTGATCGCCGACGTCGGGGAACTGGGCGGCGACGGCGGGGTGATCGTCGTATCGAAGAACGGCGAGGCGGTGTTCAGCTTCAACACCCCCGGCATGTACCGCGGCCGCGCGACCAGCGATGGCACGAACGAGGTGGCGATTTTCGAGGGGGAGTAAATTCGGCCCACCCCGTCATCTCCGCGAAAGCTGGGATCGCGTGCAGCGAAGACCGACCTGGCGGGTAGCGATCAGCGTTCGCTGCGATGACGCAGAGGCTAAGATTCAGGTCACCCGAACATATCTCGCGATGACGTGCCCCACTTCCGCCAGCACGGCTTCGGAGGCCGGATCGGCCACCGTGTGCTGGCGCGCGGCGCGGAAGTATGTGGCGAAGGCCAGCGGGGCGCGGTCAGGCGGCTCGACGTAGCCGACATCGACATAAACGCTGCCCATGCCGGGCGCGAGCGAAGTGCCGGTCTTGTCGCCCGAGGGCCATTCCGGCGGGAGCCCGGCGCGCACCCGCTTCGTACCGGTGCGGGTCTCGGCCATCCACAGCTTGAGCGTGGCGCGCGCCGCTTCGCCCAGCGCATCGCCGTAGAGCAGCTTGCCCAAAGTGCGTGCCATGGCGGCGGGGGTGGTAGTGTCCTTGATCTCGCCGGGCGGCACCAGGTTGAGCTCGGGCTCGTAGCGGTCGAGGCGGCTCGTCTCGTCGCCAAGCGCACGCCAGAACGCGGTCAGCCGCTCGGGTCCGCCGAGCCGCCGCAGGAGAACGTTTGCCGCCGTGTTGTCGCTCAGCTTCTGGGTGAACTCCGCCAGCTCGCGCAGAGTCGCGCCTTGCTCCAGCCGCTCCTTCGCGAACGGTGCGTAGGCGAGCAGGTCGTCCTCGGTCCAGGTGACGTGCTCGCCGGCGTCGATCGCACCCGTCTCGTCGAGATGCAGCACGAGCGCGGCGAGCGAGAGCTTGAACGAGGACAAGTGCGGGAAGCGTGCATAGTCGGCATGGCCCCAAACGCGGCCGGTGCCGGTATCGAGCACCGCGACGCCGAGCGTGCCGTTCCCCTGCGCCTCAATGATGCGCAGCAGGGCACTGAAGCGCCCGGCGAGGTCGCGCTCGATCGGCACGCAGGCGCCCGCCGCCAGCGCGAGTCCGCTCACGAGCGCGGTTCGGCGGTCGATCGTCACAGCCATTTCTCCATGCACAGGCTGAACTCGTCGGAGACGTAGTCGCCGAACGCCGGGCATTCGGCAAAGCCGTGCTTTTCGTAAAGCCGCAAGGCAGGCAGGAACGCTTCGGGGCGCCCGGTCTCCAGCCCCAACCAGCGGTAGCCGCGTGTCTGCGCCTCCCCCAGCAGGTGGAGCAGGACCGCCTCGCCCGCGCCCTTGCCGCGGTATTCCGGGGCCGCGCGCATCGACTTGAGCTCGCCGCGGTCGGGCGTGAGTTCCTTGAGTGCACCGACCGCCGCCAGCCCATGGCCGTCGCGCACGACATAGAACGTCACGTCCGGCGCGCGCAGCCGCTCAGCCGGCAGGGCGTGGACCTTGCAGGCGGGCGACCAGCGGTGCATCTCGTCGAGGTGGAGCTGGAGGAGCGCGAGCACTTCGGCGTCCTCCAGCGGGTCTTGCGTGATCGCATATTTCATCGCAGGCCTTCTGCGCTCCGCGGGCCCCGGATGGCAAGTGCCCTAGCTGAACTTGTCCGCCTTGCGCTTGCCGAAGCGCATGTCGCGTTCGAGCCTGGCGCGGAGCTGCGCGTAGAACGCCTCGAGGAAGGCACGCTCGTCGCCGCTGCCGGGGTTCCAGCCGATCTTGCGGCAGATCGCGTCGTGAACCGATTCGAGCGCTTCGGGCCTGCCGTCGCGCAGCACGCGCTCGAGCGTCTGCAACTCGTATTCGCCGTAGATTGCCAGCTCGGCCTCGCCGAACCGGTATTCGGCGCCCGTCAGCGCGCTCGCCCCCTCGCGCGCGGCACCTTCGGTCGAAAGCGTCTCGGCCAGCGCGGCGCGCGGCGCCTCGACCACCCAGGTGCCGGCGATCAGATCGCCCGCGCGCAAGGCGTCGCGGTTGAAGAACGGGAACAGCAGGAACACGAGGAACCACGCCGCGGCCGCGATGCCGGCAGCACCGGTCTCGCCGCTCGGTGCGCTCATCAGGAAGACGATCGGCAGGAACAGCTCGATGTCGCGCAGGAGGTTGCGCGCGACCACCGCCTCCGGCGTGAGCCGTCCGCCGTCGCGCGAGGCGACCCGAATGCCGGTTGCGCGCTTGCCGAACGTCGCGCCTCGCGGCCCCATTTCCATGACCATGAAATAGCCGTTCCACAGGAGGAACCAGAACAGGGTCCAGAACACGGCGATGAACTCGATCGCTCCGTTCGTCCCGCCGGGGCCGCCGATGGCCTCGAACAGGCCGCCGGCGATCCAGATCAACGCCAGCGTGACGACGATGCCGGTGACGAACATCAGGGTCAGGTCGAGCAGCAGCGCCCCGGCACGCGCGCTGCGGCTGGCGACGGTGAAGGGGAGCGCGATCCCTTCGGGCGTGACGACGTCGCGGCGGCGCTTGGCGCGGTGCGCGAGATGCGGGGCCGCCCGGGCCGTCATGCCTTTCTTTCCCGCCCGAAGGCGAAGAAGTAGGCAAGCCAGAACAACAGCATGACGCAGCCGATGATCAGTCGCCCCTCCGTCCCGAACAGTTGACGCGGAAAGGCCTCCAGCAGCGCGGCGGCGACCAGCATCAGCACTACCCCGACCATGACCTGCGCCCCGCGGCGCCCGCTCTCGGCAGCGGCAGTGAGGATCGAGCGGCTGCCGGGGAAGGCCATCGAGCGGCCGATGTGCATGCCCGCCGCGCCCGCGAGCAGGATCGCGAACAGCTCGGTCGTCCCGTGCACGCTCAGCCAGGCGGCGAATTCGAGCGTCAGCCCCGCATCCGCATAGAGCCACAACATCGCACCGAGTATCGCCATGTTGTGGATCAGCAGCATCAGCGAGGGAATGCCGAAGGCGAAGCCGAGCGCGAAGGCGAGGATCGAGACCCCGGCGTTGTTGCTGAACAGGAAGGCCGCGAAGGCGGACATGCCTTGCGCGTCCTTCTCCACCTGCAGGCTTTCGAGCAGCACCTCGCGGCTGGCGCCGGGCACGCGCGTGTCGGCGAACTGGACCGGGACGAAGGCGTAGTACCATTCCCTGTCCTGTGCGACGAGCAGCCAGCCCGTGATCGTGCCGGCCACCATCACCGCCAGCGCAATGCAGATGTCGAGCCAGATCGCACGGATCGCGCGGCTGAGCCCGCCGCCGAGAAATCCGCGCAGCCACCCGACGAACCCCTGACGCGGCCCGTAGACCTGGAACCAGGCCCGCTGGACGAGCGAATCAAGATATTCGAGCGTCGCCGCGTCGAGCGATGTCTCGCGCGCTACGGCAAGGCTGGAGGCGGCGGTGCGATAAAGCGTGGGCAGCGCCAGCACGTCCTCGTCGGAAAGGCCGCGCAGCCGCCCCTTTTCCATCCGCGCGACGATGTCCTCCAGCCGCCGCCAGTCGTGCTCGCGCTCGAGCCGGAAGCGGTCGGAGCGCAGCGCGGCGGCTTCGATCTCGGGCGGCGGCGCGACTTCGGCTTTGCCGAACAGGGTCCTGAGAATGGGCGTCGTCACCCGATCGCCTCCGCGCGCTTGATCTCGAGATAGCGGTCGATCAGGCGGTAGCCGATCCGGTCCCACGGCGCCTCAATGATGTCGACGCCCATCTGCCGCAGCCGCTGTAGCACCAGCGCGCGCTGGCGCAGCAGGGTGTCGGCGGAGACGGCGGTGGCGAGCGCGTCGAGCGTGCCGGGCTCCGCGGCGGACATCGCAGCGAGGTCCTCGTCCTCCATGGTCACGAACAGCACCAGATGCCTGTCGACCAGCCGGCCGACACTCTCGATCATCAGTTCCGCGCCGGTCGGATCGGTGAAGTCGGAGAACAGCACGATCAGCGAGCGGCGCTGGAGCCGGGCGGAGAGCGTCGCCAGCGCGAGCGTGAAGTTCGGCTCCTCCGTATGGTAGTCGAGCCCGGCCGCGGCGCGCTGGAGGCGGTGGAAGTTGCGCGAATCGCCGACGAACGGCGTCGAAAGCTCGGGCCGCTGGGCGAAACCGAACAGCGCCACGCGGTCGCCGCCCTTGAGCGCGACGTAGGATGCGGTGAGTGCCGCGGTGACCGCACGGTCGATCCGCGGCAGTCCGCCCACCGGTTCGCACATGGCCTGGCCGCAGTCGAAGGCGAAGACGATCTGGTTGTTGCGTTCGCTCTCGTTCTCGCGCGCGTAGAGGCGGGTGTGGCGCGCGCTTGCCTTCCAGTCGATCCGGCGGCGGTCCATGCCGGGCTCATATTCGCTCAGCGCCTCGAACTGGGTGCCTTCGCCGCGGATGCGACGGGCGATGAGGCCGAACTGGGCGTCGCGCAGGAACGTCTGCAGCTCGGGGCTGCGGACCGGCGCGAGATCGGGCCAGATGCGGACCGTCCGGTCGAGTTCGTGGCTAACCTGCCGCGCGCCGAGGCCGAGTGGACCGGACCAGCGCAGCCAGACGCGCTCGACCGGTGCGGTCCCGCGGCGCGAGGGCGTGAGCGCGGCAGTGCCGTGCCAAGTGCCGGTAGCCGGGTCGAACGGAGCGGCGAATTGCACGCCGCCGCCCGGTTCGAGCCGCGGATCGACGGCGAGTGCGACCTCGACCGGCGTGCGCGCGGCACGCCCGGTGATCTCCGCCAGCACGGCGACGGTCAGCGGCTCGCCGACTTCGGCGTCGGCGGGCGCGTGAAGCCGCCAGTCCGTCATCCGCCCGGCCAGCACGCCGTCGAGCAGCGCGAGCACGAGCAGCGCCACCCCGGCGGCCGGTGCGATCACCCACGCCCCCGGGGCCGCCGCGGCGATCACCAGCGCCAGCGGCGCCGCCAGCGCAGCGAGCCACGCGGTGCGGGCCGTGGGGACGACGGGGAAAGTCACGTCGAACGTCTTCCCCGTTTATGCTTCGTGAAAATGGGAAGGATCTGGGCTTCGCCTGTCACCGCGGGGCCTCGGTGCTCTCGACGAGGTCGGCAACCAGCGCCTCGACCTCGCGGCCTTCGATCTCGGCGGCGGGGCTCAGGACCAGGCGGTGACGGAGGACGGCGGTGGCGAGAGCCTTCACATCGTCGGGGATCACATAATCGCGCCCCTCCAGCGCAGCGCGGGCGCGGGCGGCATTCGCAAGGAGAACGGCCGCTCGCGGGCTGGCGCCGCTCGACAAGTCCGTGCTCTCGCGCGTGGCGCGCACCAGCCGCACGACGTAGTCGACGATCTCCTTCGCGACGGCCACCCCCTTGAGCGCCGCGCTCGCTTCACCCAGCCGCGCGGCATCGGTGACGGCGGCGACGCCGAACTCGGCCGGGCGCGGCGGTCCCTGCCGCTCACCGAAACGGGCGACGATCGCCGCTTCCTCTTCCTCGCTCGGATAGGGAACCAGCAGCTTGAACAGGAAGCGGTCGAGCTGCGCTTCGGGCAGCGGATAGACGCCCTGATTCTCGATCGGGTTCTGCGTCGCGACGACCATGAAGCGGTCGGGCAGCGCATGCGTCTCCCCATCGAGGGTCACGCGGCGTTCCTGCATGGCTTCGAGCAGCGCGGCCTGCGTCTTGGGCGGGGTGCGGTTGATCTCGTCGGCCAGCAGCAGCTCGCAGAAGATCGGTCCGCGAGTAAGCGTGAACTGGCTGGTCTGGAAGTTGAACAGGTTGGAGCCGAGGATGTCGCCCGGCAGCAGATCGGGGGTGAACTGGATACGGCCGTAGTCGAGCCCCAAGGCACAGGCGAAGCACTGCGCGAGGAACGTCTTGGCCGTGCCGGGCGGCCCTTCGAGCAGCACGTGCCCTTCGCTCACCAGCGCGACGAGCAGGTGATCGATCGTCGCATCCTGGCCGACGATCGCCTTGCCCACTTCGCCGCGGATCGCCTGCGCCATCGCGCGGACATCGTCGAGCGTCATCGTCATCGGATCAGCTTCCTTTCGAGGGATTTGAGCGCGCTCGCGGCGCGCAGGATCTCGTTCGGGCGGGCCGCCTCGCGCAGCGCTGCGGCGCTCTCGGCGAAGCCCGGCGCATCGGGCAGGTGCGTGGCGATCGCGCGGTTGAGCGTCTCGTCGTCGGACCCCCGCAGGCGCAGGGCAGCGGCGAGGCGCTGCCGCATCGTCTCGATATAAGGTCCGGTCAGCAGATGCAGGCGCCGCGTGCGCAGAATGAACGCTGCGCCGTTCGCCACCAGCCGCCGCTTGCCGAAGGCGATCGCGCGCGCTTCCGCAAGCGGCGGGCCGAACCGGCGGAAGGCACGCCAGGCGACCACGATCATCGCCAGCGCGAGGCACAGCGTGGCGGCGAGGAAGGGCGGCGCGAAGGCGAGCGTGAGCAGGTTCTGGGTCCGCCCGAGGCCGTTCAGGGTCAAGTCGAACACGATCGGCAGGTCTTCGCCCTCCATCGCCAGATCGACGATCTCGTGCGCCAGCGCAGCGCGCTCGCGATCGGCCATGCCGTAGTTGTCGAACAGATCGGGTTCGGCGACGATCGTGAAGTTCCAGCGGCTGGTGTCGAGATCCTCCTCGTCAGCCGGCGGCAGGTCCGCCGCCTCGTCGAGCACCGGATAGTATCCGCCGTCGTCGTAGTAGCCGACGAGAATGTTTCCGTTGCTGGCGGTTACCAGCGGGATCATCGTGGCATCGGCGATCGTCTGCACCTGTTTGGGATCGGGTAGCACGCCGCGCCGGGTGGCCGATTGCCAGTGCGGCCCTTCCGCCGGATCGAGCGGACCGAGCGCCAGCTTGGTCGCATATTGCCTTTCGAATGCCTCGACCCACGACGGCATGCCGGCACCGCCGAGGATGACCCAGCCGTCCTCCTTCTCGACCGGGACGACCTCTGGTATCTCCATCGCGTACCACTTGGGCAGGACCAGGAGCGTCGGGCCGACGTAGCGGCGATTGCCGATCAGCTCGGCGATCTCCTCTCCGTCGGCGAAGGCAGGCGGGGTCAGGATCAGCAGGACTTCGTCGTCGAGGGCCCCGGGACTGCGCGAGAGCGAGACCTCGTGCCCCTCGGCCTCGAGGATCTCGGCAAGGGCGGCGTACCCGGTCAGGCCCTTCGCCGCTGCGTGACTGCCGCCATCGTTGGGCCCGCGCGAGGTCTCCCCGGCACCGATGAAATAGAGCGTCGCGGCGAACGCGATGGCGCCGAACAGCAGGAGGCCGAGCACCACCCTGGCGTTGAATGCAGGCGCGTCTTGGCCGGTCATGCCGTGCGGCCCGGAAGGCGCTGGAGCGCGAACTCGGCGTAAGCGGCGCGCGCAGCCTGCCAGTCCTCCGCCCCCAACCTACGCAAGGCGAAGAGGCTGCGCTCGACCCGCTCAGCGATGGCGGCGAAGGCAGTGCGTGCCGCTTCGGGCAAGGCCGCCAGCGCGGCTAGCTCGCGCGCTGTGCTGGACGGCTCGACCCAGTCGGGCCGGGCAGCGGCGATCTGGCCAACGCTGCGCTGGAGCAGCAAGTGCGTCGCCTCGTCGTAGCGGCCCTCGGCGGCGAGCCGGTCCGCGTCCTCGAGCAGCGCTAGCGCTTCGGCGCGGTCGGGCGCCCAGGCCTGCTCCTCCTCGGCCGGTCGTTCGCGCCGGGCCAGGGCAGGGGCGAGCAGCCGCCAGAGCAGGTAGCCGGCCAGCAGCACGCCGATGGCGAGCAGGACCCATTTGAACACCGGCCACGACATGCCGAGCGCGCGCCCGATCGGTGCGAACAGGTCGCCCAGCGCTTCGAACAGGGCTGCCAGCCAGCCGGGTGGCTCCTGCCGTTCGGGCAGGTCGACCGGTGTGAACTGGATGGTGTCATCGGCGCGAACGGCGTCCCAGCCGGTCCCGGCTGGTTCCGTTCCGCCCTCTGCGATGTCCCCAGCGCCCCGTGCCACGGGGACGAGTGGTGGCAGGTCGCCCGGCGCTGCGCAAGCGCGATCGGCCCCGTGCCGGCGCCGCGTCAGGGCCGCGAGCGCGCCTGGCGGTAGCTCCCGAGCAGGCGCAGGTCCTTGCAGTGGAACGCCAGTTCCTCGAGTGCGCCGTCGACCCGTGGATCGCCCGGCGCACCCACGATGTCGGCGTAGAACATCGTCGCGGCGAAACTTGCGCCCTGCTGGTAGCTTTCGAGCTTGGTCATGTTGACGCCGTTGGTCGCGAAGCAACCGAGCGCCTTGTAGAGCGCGGCGGGGACGTTCTTCACTTCGAACACGAAAGTCGTCATGGGCGTGTCGCCATCGAGCGCGGATGGATCGAGCGGCTCGCGCGCGAGGACGACGAAGCGCGTGGTGTTGTCGGCAGCGTCCTCGACCCGGTCCTCCACCACCTGCAATCCGTAGAGCTCCGCAGCGAGCTTCGGCGCGATCGCGGCGAGCCGGGGATCGCCCTTCTCCGCCACGAAGGCGGCCGAACCGGCGGTGTCGGCATGGCTCAGCGGTACGATCCCGCGTTCGCGCAGGAACATCCGCGACTGGCCGAGCGCCTGCGGGTGGCTGTAGGCCGCCTCGAACGGGCCGAAGCTGCCGTCAGGGTTGGGAATCGCCATCAGCGCGTGGGTGATCGGCATGAAGTGCTCACCGACGATCGACAGGCCGCTCTGGGGCAGGAGGAAGTGGATGTCGGCGACCCGGCCGTGCTGGCTGTTCTCGATCGGGATGATTGCGCAGCCGGCGCGCCCGTCCTTCACCGCATCGAGCGCGTCCTCGAATCCGAAGCACGGCAGAGGCAGGTAATCGGGCGCGGCTTCGCCCGCGGCGCGGTGGGAGTTGGCGCCGGGCGCGCCCTGAAAGGCGATCGCGCGCATCGGATTCTGCGCGGCTGCGGCGCGCATTCGCTCGACCATGGCGAGCGCGGGGGCGGGGAAGCTTTGCATCGAGGCTGGGCCCTAAGCGCGCCCCGCGCGGCGGGCAAGAACTATGGCTTGCGCTTGGCTGGGGTGCCGATTAGAGCGGCGCGCGAAACAGCCACAATCGTATTCCTCGGATCTCTTTGCGCATGAACGACCGTTTCAACACCGCCGCCGGATGGCTTCTGTTCGCGGGGATCGTCGGCCTTGGCCTGTCGAGTGTGAGTTCGCGCTTTTTCGCGACGCATGCTCCGGAAGAAGGCGGCTATCCGATCGAAGGCGCGATTGAAGAAGGCGGCGGCGAGGAAGCGCTCGACATCGGCCTGCTGCTCGCGAATGCCGACCCGGCGGTAGGCGAAGCGGCCGCCACGGCGCGTTGCGGCACCTGCCACACGTTCAACCAGGGCGGCGCTACCGGCCAGGGTCCGAATCTCTACGCGATCATGGGCACCACGATCGGCGCGCATGCTCCGGGCTTCGCCTACAGCGATGCGCTCTCAAGCCATGGCGGCAACTGGACTTACGATAACATGTTCGCGTGGCTCGAAAGCCCGCGCTCGTTCGCGCCCGGCACGAAGATGAGCTTCGCCGGCCTCTCGAGCCCCGAGGACCGTGCGAACATCATCCGCTTCATGTACGAAAACGGCGGTGGCCCGGCACTCCCCGAACCCGCTCCGGTGGAAGAAGCCGAAGCGGCCGCCACCGGCGAAACGGAAACGCCCGAGGCCGAAGAGATTGCGCCCGGCGCCGATCAGACCAACCCGGTCGGCGAAGGCGCCTAAGGCGATTATTGGTATCCCGGCCGCGGGGTCGGGACCGCTCCAGCAGTCTCGCTTGCCGTTCCGGCCGTCCCCTAGTCGCGGCCCTTGAAGCCCTGAGCCACGACATACCATTCGGACGAGCCCTTGCGGCTCGCCGGCGGCTTGGCGTGCTTGACGGTGCGGAAGTGTTTCTTGAGCAGCGTGAGCAGTTCGGCGTCGGTGCCGCCGGCCAGCACTTTGGCCAGGAATGCGCCGCCTTCGGCCAGGTTCTCGACCGCGAACCAGGCCGCAGCCTCGACCAGGCCCATGGTGCGCAAGTGGTCGGTCTGCTTGTGGCCCACGGTGTTCGCCGCCATGTCCGACATGATGAGATCGGGCGGACCGTCGAGCGCGGCTTCGAGCGCGGCCGGCGCCTCGTCGGCCATGAAGTCCATCTGCAGGATCGCGACGCCTTCGATCGGTTCGACTTCGAGCAGGTCGATGCCGACGATCGCCGCCTTGGGCACCTGTTTGCGCACGACTTGGCTCCATCCCCCTGGCGCGATGCCTAGATCGACCACACGGCGCACGCCTTTGAGCAGGCCGAACTTCTCGTCGAGCTCGATCAGCTTGTAGGCTGCGCGGCTGCGGTAGCCCTCGGCCTTCGCCTGCTGGACGTAGGGGTCGTTGAGCTGGCGTTCGAGCCAGCGGGTCGACGAGGCGGTGCGCCCGCGCGCGCTGCGTACGCGCTTGTCGGGATTGCGGCCGGAGCGTGCCATCAGACCCTCGCCGACGCTTGCGGTGCGTGGTCGGAGGCGGGCGCAACGCCGGCCGCCATCAGGCTGCGCAATATGCCCTCGCGTATCCCGCGGTCGGCGACTCCGAGCCGCTCGGCCGGCCAGATGTCGAGGATCGCCTCGAGAATCGCGCAGCCGGCCACGACCAGCTCCGCCCGGTCGTTGCCGATGCACGGCAACCGGCCGCGCTCCTCCGCGCTCATCGACGCGAGGCGCGCGCTGATGGCGCGCATGTCTCCCGAGGGGACGATCAGGCCGTCCACCGCGCGCCTGTCGTACTGCGGCAATTCGAGATGGACGCTAGCGAGCGTCGTCACCGTGCCGCTGGTGCCAAGGAGCCGGATCTCGCGCTCGGTCTGCGCAGCGCCGGCGATCCGCTCGGCGAAAGGGGCGAAGCTTTCCGCGACGACGCGCCGCATTTCCGCATAGCGGGCGAGGCGCCCTTCCGGCGTCCTCTCGCCCCTCGCGACCATGTCCGTCAGCGAGACCACGCCCCAGGGCACGCTCTGCCAGTCGAGGATACGCGGCACCGGACCTTCGGGTTCGATCAGAACGAGCTCGGTCGAACCCCCGCCGATGTCGAAGATCACCGCCGGCCCTTCTCCGCGCTCGAGCAGGATGTGGCAGCCGAGCACGGCGAGCCGCGCTTCCTCCTGCGCCGAGATGACGTCGAGCACGATGCCGGTCTCCTGCCGGACGCGCTCGATGAACTCGGCGCCGTTGACCGCACGGCGGCAGGCCTCGGTCGCCACTGAACGGGCGAGATAGACGTGGCGCCGGCGCAGCTTCTCGGCGCAGACCCGCAGCGCGCCGAGCGCGCGCTCCATCGCCGCATCGCTGAGCCGCCCCGACATGGCGAGCCCTTCGCCGAGGCGTACCACGCGGCTGAAGGCGTCGATAACGGTGAAGTTCTCA
Organism: Pelagerythrobacter sp. Soil_C_18; assembly: GCF_057657235.1. NCBI lineage: Bacteria > Pseudomonadati > Pseudomonadota > Alphaproteobacteria > Sphingomonadales > Erythrobacteraceae > Pelagerythrobacter > Pelagerythrobacter sp. Soil_C_18. The sequence continues at coordinate 77,457 of NZ_JBDGIU010000007.1, read as the reverse complement.
CCTGCGGGCCGCGCGATCAGCAGGCGGCAGTTGTTGGTGCCGAGATCGAGCGCCGCGTAGGCCTGCCCCCGGTGCGGCGCTGCGGTGCGCGGCTCGCCTCCCCTCCCATTCGGATGGACATTCGAATGGGCGTCCGAGCGGCGGGCCGGGCGGGTCCCGGGCTTGGTTTTGTCGGTAGGCGCGGGGCGCTTGTAGCGGAAATCGGCTACCTTGCCGGACGTCTTGCCCCCTCGTGCGCCTTGTCTCCTGTCACTGTCCGGCGGAGAAAAATCCGCCATACTTCAATACTTTCAATTCCACCCGCACGTGCTTGCGCGGGGACCTGGCACCGATGCTAGCGTGCGGAGCAGGCGGGGGCAAGCGCGCAGGCCAGAGCGGGCTTGACCTGGGCTCCGCGCAAAACTAGATGCGCCCCCTCGCGACCACACTCGCGCATTGCCCCGTCGTCTAATGGTAAGACTACGGACTCTGACTCCGTCAATTGAGGTTCGAATCCTCACGGGGCATCCATCTTTTCGCTGAGCTACGCCGCCCCGTGGCGGCTGGACGCGACTATCGAGTGCGTCCATGGTCCGGTCTCGCCCCACGAGCCCGGTTTCAGCCCGTCCATGCTTCTTTACCAGCGCAGCCGACTGCAACCTTCCGTCATCGAACGCCATCGCCATACGCGGCCGTATGCGACGGTGATCCTGTCCGGGCGGTACGAGGAGGCCGGCGACGCCGGACGGTTCAAAGTCGAGCCCGGCGATGTGCTGCTCCATCGGCCGTTCTCGGCGCACCTCGACCGCATTTCCGGCGAGGCGGCGATCGTCTTGGACTTGCCGCTGCCGTTCCAGGCGTCGCTCGGGCCGGCGAAGGGGCGAATTGCGGATCCCGATGAACTGGTCCGCCTCTCGCAAACCGATCGGCGGAGCGCCGTCGAATATGTCCTGAACGAGTTTCGGGCGCTTCGCAGCGAAGAGGGCGACCTGCCCGATCTGCTGGCCCAGGCTCTTGCGGGCGTAGAGCCTCCCGCGATCGGCGGATGGGCCGAAGCCATGGGCCGAACGCGAGAGCACGTCTCCCGCGCGTTCCGTACCGTTTATGGCGTATCGCCGGCGCGCTACCGGAGCGAGGCCCGGGCGAGAAATGCTTGGCAGATGATCCTCGCGGGACACGCCAGCCTCGCGGCTATCGCGGCCGACACCGGATTTGCGGATCAGGCGCATATGGCGCGGGCGATCCGGAACTTCACTGGCTCGACGCCGACCGCTTGGCGAAAGTGGACGCATCGTCCCCCATCGAAGCGAGGCCCGACGGGCAATATGCCGGCGATCTAGATCACATTCGTTCAAGACAATCGCAGCGGCGGTCGTGAAAGGGGGCGTATGATCCAGATCACCGCTCCCACCATCCCGTTCGTCCAGCTCTACGGTTTCCGGTTCCGGCTTTGGCCCATTCTGTTGACCGCCATCCTGATGCAAGGGATCCTCACCGGCGGACAGGAAATCGCCAAATGGATCTACAAGGGCGGTCCGGCAGCATGGAGCGGCCACGTTTCGATCTTCCTGCTCCTGGCGATTGCGTTTCAAGCGCTACTCGGCTTGGCCGGCATCGCGGTCGTAAAACGCCTGGTGCCCGAGATGGATGCGCACCTGCGCTGGCCTCCGGGGCGCACATATGTCGGCCCAGCGCTCCTGATCGGCGTGGCCATGGGCCTGATAATGCTGATTGCCGACTACTGGCCGGCGCTGCTGAGCCAGACCCCGCCCACCACGCAATACTCTACGACACCACTCGATTCGGCCGGCTTTCTTCTGGGAATGCTTACGACCGGCCTGGCCGAGGAGACCATCTTTCGCGGGCTCCTCGTCGGCCTGCTGGTCGTGCTGGTGCCGGGGCGGCTCCGGATCGGGGCCGTCGATCTCCCGGTGGCCGCCTACATCGTCGCGCTGCTCTTCGCCCTGGCACACTGGAAATCGTTCGTCGTGAGTCCCTTCCACCAGGCACTTGCCCAGCAGAGCTATGCGTTCGTGTGGGGACTGACCTACGTCTGGCTTATGGAGCGCTCCAAGAGCTTGCTCGCACCCATCGTGGCGCACGGCGTGGGTAACTTCACCGAAGTCGGTATCATCATCTTACTCGCGGCTGCATGGGCCTGAGCAGAACCGCGCGATCTACGCTGGCAGGGGCTGCGCACGGGCCTGTTTGCGCGAGGCTGCGAGGATCGAGGCGGCGATGTAGAGCGCGAGGCCGACCCAGAAGATCGCCACGAATGGCGCTTCGTTGCCGATCGTGAAGCGCGCCACGACCGTCGCCGCGAGCGCGGCCGGGCTGCCGACGATCACCCCGGTCCAGGCGGCGCGCAGCCGCGGTTCCTCGATCCCGCGGCGGCGGCGCTTGCCGAGCCAGATATAAGTGCCGGTGGCGCAGATCGCGGTCAGCGCCGCGCCGAAGATCACATAGGCGACCTTCACCCAGAACCCGCCGAAATTGCCGAAGTGCAGCTTGTAGGTCGAGGCCGCGGCCTGCTGGCCCAGCGCGCCGTCGGCAAGACCCGCGGTGCCTTCGAAGCGGCCTTCTCTGTCGAACGTGTAGTATTCGCCGAAGATCAGCCGCCGCTCGTGTTCGCCGACCATCTGCACGTGCTGGCTAGCGGTGAGCGGATCGTGGAGCACGGCGTAAGTCAGCCGCACGTCGGGATACTCGACGGCCATGTGGCGCAGGGCCGCGGCGAGATCGGGCGCCGGGGCGGGGCCGGCGTCGTGCGCGCCTTCTTCGCCGAAGATCGGGCCGTAGACCGCCTCGACATCGCCGTCGTAGGCAGTCCCGGCGACGCCGTAAGCCGTCACGACCGCGAGCCCGATCAGGGCGCCGGTCAGCGCGATCGCGACGGTGAAGGGCAGGGTCCAGACGCTCAGGCGGTTGTGCCAGTCGACGAGGCCCACCCCGCCCTTGTCGCGGGCGCGCAGGCGGAAGGCGTCGCGGAAGATCCGCGGATGGGCGATAACGCCCGAGAGCGCCAGCGCCAGCATCATCACGCCCAATACCCCGACGATCGTCAGCCCGACGAGGCTCGGCAAATTGAGCGTATAGTGGAGCTGGACGAGGAAATCCTTCCACGCGATCTCCTCGGGCATGGCGAGATTGCCTCGCGCGTCGAGATGGAATGCCTGGGTATCGGTGGTGACGGTGGCGCGCGGCAGTTCCTCTACCGGGATATGAACGTAGAGGTGGGTGGTCGTCGGCAGCCCGGCGGCGTCCTCGGCCGCGAGCACGCGCTCGACGCCGCGCTGGACGGCATCGGGCGCGATCGAGGTCATCTCGGGCGCGCCGGGCTGTTCGAACCGCTGGAGCTCGACATAGAACACCGCGATCGTGCCGGTCAGCGAAAGGATATAGAGCAGGGCTCCGGCGATCAGGCCGATGGCGGCATGGGCGGACAGCGCACGCTTCACGGTGCCCGGTTCGATGGTTGGGCTCATCATACGGCTCCCAGGAGGAGCGCGGGCAGGGCCGCGCAGGCGGTGACGGCGAGGTAGACGATCTGGCGCTTCCGGCTTGCGGTCATGAGTAGCGTGAAGGCGAGCACGGTCCACACCACGGGCGTCGCGAAAAGGGCGAGGACGTTCGCATTCGCCTCACCCGCGCCCATCGCTGCAGCGAGCCAGCGGACACCCACGGCGAAGGCGATCGAGCTCAGCAAGGCGGCCACGGCGACGAGAGCGCAGGTCGTCAGCCGCGCACCGATCCTCAGCGGGGCGGGACCTTCGGGCATCATGCCTGCGCGGCGATTGGACGCCTTGGCGCGGCTCGCCGGCGCGCGGAAGCCCTCCCAGGCCAGGATCGCGCAGGCCGCGCCCATAGCCCAGAGCGAGATCACGGTGGCTCCCCAGGCCCCGGCGGCCGCCCATCCAAGGATGAGCGCGGCGAGGCAGAAGCCCCATCCGGCTGCGTTGAGTGCCGCGGAGCGCCCCTTCTGTGCCCATGAGAAACGCAGGACCGCGACCGCCACGATCGCCAGCGCCGATCCGGCGACGATGCTCCCCCCGGCGCCCATCAGAAGCGGTAGCTCACGGTGCCGAACACGTTGCGCTCGCTACCCATGAAGCAGTCGCCGCGCGCGAGGCAGGCGGAGTAGTAGCGCTTGTCGAACAGGTTCGTCGCGTTGATCGCGAAACTCCAGCGGTTCCAGCTCACCTCCGCAAAGGCATCGGCGAGCGTGAACGCGGGCGTGACGATCCCATCGGGGAAAGCCGGCCCGTAGGAGCGGTTCTTGCCGACGTGCCGCACGCCGCCGCCGAGCAGGAGCGAGGCTTCATCCGACAGAGCGAACTGCTTCGTCGCCCAGAGCGAGGCGTTGAACTTCGGTACGTTGTCGAGCTGCTGGTCGGTGCCGTCGATCTCGGCCTCGTTGTAGCTGGCGTTGGCGATCAGGTTCAGATCGCCGGGCAGGGTGGCGTTGCCCTCGAACTCGATGCCCTTGGAGGTCATCGAACCGATCTGGATTTGGTCGAACGGATCGGGCGTGCTGTCGTCGGAGACGGGACGGTTGGTCTCCTTGATGTGATAGCCGGTCATGGTCACCAGGATCGCATCGGTCGGATGAAACTTGATCCCGGCCTCGTACTGATGGCCTTGCTTGGGCACGAAGGGGTTGCCGTTGCTGGCGGTGCCAGCGATGGGCTCGAAGCTTTCGGTATAGCTGACGAAGGGCGAGAGGCCCGGTACGATCTCGGCGATCAGACCGGCGCGGAAAGTGGTCGCGGCATCTTCCTGCCGTGCATTGTTGAAGCTGCGCGAGCTGGTCCAGTCGCGCCGCGCGCCGAGCACCAGGGAGACCCGGTCGAAGAAGCGGATCTGGTCCTGCAGATAGACGCCGATCTGGTCCTGCTTCACGTCCTCCGACGGGCCGGACGGCTGCGGCAGGTCGCCGCCGAAGTCCGACAGCGCCTCGTAATCGATGTTGTAGATGTCGATGTATTCCATCCCGAAACCACCGACCTTGCGGACCCGGTTGAAGCTGAAATCGACACCGGCAAGCACGACGTGCTCCACGTTCGCGCCGGTGTTGAAGTTGAACTGGACGTTGTTGTCGGTGGAAAAGATTTCCATCCGCGCGCGCGTGCCGTCGGCGTAGAGGCCGATCGTGCGCTGGTCCGGGTCGGCGAAGGGGCAGCCGGTGGCCGGATCGATGATCGTGTCGCCGTCTGCGTCCACAGGAGGGCGCCCGGTGGCGGGGTCCAACAGGACGAAGGGGTTTGCGGGGTTGCAGTAGCTGTCTGGATAGTGCGTCAGGTAGGTCACATCGCTGTCGATGTAGCGGGCCTTGAGATTGAGCCGCGCGGTGTCGCCGAAGCGATGCTCGAACAGTGCAGTGCCCTGCAGCAGGCGGCCATCGTAGCGGTCCCAGCCGGGCTTGCCGATAAACAAGTCGTTTGGAAGCTGTCCGTTCGGATTGGGCAAAATCGTGCCGACGAGCGGGAGGAACTGCGCCGTCGAACCGCCGTCGTCCTCCTGATAGAGGCCGATCAGCGTGAAATCGGTGTCGGGTGAAGGCTGGAAAGTCAGCGAGGGTGAGACGAGCACCCGGTCGTCGGGCACGAAGTCGGTCTGCGTGCCCGAATCGCGCACGCGGGCGACGATGCGTGCTGCGAGGTTGTCGGTCAGCGGTCCGGTGAGGTCGGCGAGCGCTTCCTTACGGTCGTAGGAGCCGTAGCGGACCGAGACCTCGCCCCCGGCCGTAAACTCGGGCCGCTTGGAAACGAGATTCATGATCCCGCCCAGCGCGCCCTGGCCGAACAGAACCGAGGCGGGGCCGCGCACCAGTTCGACCTGGTCGAAGTTGTACGGATCGGCACGGATTGTCGCGTAATAGCTGAACACGTCACGCATGTCGTCGCGGAACTGGAGCGCGTTGATCCCGCGGACGAACGCGCCATCGGTGCGGCTGTCGGGCCCGTAAGGATTGGCAGTGACGCCCGAGACGTAGTTGAGCGTGTCGCTGACCGAGATGGCGCCCTGGGCGAGATAGAGCTCGTCGTCGATGATCGTGATCGGCTGGGGCGTCTCGATGATCGGCGTGTCGGTCTTGGTCGCGGTGCTGCTTTCCTGGCGCGCGCCAGTGACGACGATCTGGCGCTGCTCGTCGGCCGCGTAGGCCGCCTCCGCCGCGGCATCGTCGGCCGCGAGGGCAGGCACTGGCACCAGAGCGGTCGCACAGAGAACGGAAAGCCGGAAAAGTCGCATGAACACCCCTTGAACCTGAACTTGGCGGGACGGCTAATGCGAGTCACTCGCACTTGCAAGTACGATGTTGGATTTTTATGGGCAGGATTGGTTGTGCGCCTCTCGATTCCGCACACAAGAAGGGCGGCGCAGGACGCCGCCCCTTCAGTTCGCGCTCGCGCGCGTGTCTTCCGCGCGGTCAGAGCGTGCCGGTATGCGTCTCGATCAGGCCGCTTGCCTCGGCGATCGCATCGCTTGCGGTAACGGTGCCGTCCTGGATCTCGTCTGCGAGCTCGAGCAAGCGCCCGCTGATGACCGTCCCGGTGTTTGCCTCTTCTTCGATGGCAATCCCGCCCTTCGTTCCCGCGACTTCGTCCCACTTGGTGCGCACCGCGGCCCAGTAATCTTTGGTTGCGGTCCAGTACGCGTCGGCGGCCGAAACTTCATAGCCGTCGAACTTGGTATAAGTGTTGAGCACGTATTCCTGCACCACCGGTTGCAGCTCGTCGGCACCGCCTTCGGCGGGCATCATCTTGGTGTTGTCCTGCCAGTGGATCCAGCCGGTCGGGGTGAGCTGGTGCCGGTTGATCGCCGCGTAGCGGTCGTAAATCGGATCACGCACCGCATCGCGACGGGCGAGCGGGCGCCAGGTCCAGTTGGAGCGCCAGCGGCGAATGCCGTGGGTCGTCTCCCATTCGCCCCAGCCGGCGTAGCGCGGGCTGTCGTCGACCTGGTAGACGGTCTGAGACCAGCGGCCGTTGCGCATGCGCTCGGGCACGTCGGTCCACTCCCAGCGGCCGGGGCCGGCGTAGGCGAGGATCTTGGCCGGCTCGTATTCCCAGTCCTGCCGCCAGTGCTTGATGACGAAGGTCTCGCCCTCGTGCTCGGCAACGAGCAGGTGCTGGAGCACGATCTTCGTGCCGGTATCCTCGATAACGCGGACCGATTCATGCCCGCCGGAGATCTTGCGATCGAGCGGCTGATAGCTCTCCGTCCACGGCGTCGACTCCTGCATGTCGAAGCGTACCTTGTAGTCGCCCGCCATCGCGAGGATTGTCGCGCGGTCCTGCTCGAACATCGCCGTCTCCACCGCCTCGCCGCGGTCGGCGATCGGGCCGTCGGCGAGCGCCGGCGAGGTCACGAGTGCAATGCCGAGCAGCGCGGAGCCGATGAAAGTCCTAGTCTTGGTCATGTTCGTTTCCCCTGTTAGAATCGGAAGCTGAGCGAGATGCTCGCGTTGCGGCCGGGCCGCGTGTAGGCGTCTATGGCGCGCGCATCGGCCGCCAGTCCGCGCACGTCCGACCAGTAGGCGTATGTCTCGTCGGTCAGGTTGAAGACACCGGCGCGCAGCTTGATGGCGTCGGTCAGCGCGACGAAGGCGGTGGCGTCGAGAATGGTGAAGGCGCCCGGCCGGTAGCACTCCGCCGAACAGACACCTGCCGCATCGTCGCGCGACTTGCGCGCATGGTGGGTCGCGATCAGCTCCGCACCGAAGCGGCCTGCCGGCTCGCGGTAGCCCAGCCCTGCGACGAAATTGAGCGGGTCGACCGTATTGAGCGGACGCCGCGCCTCACCCGGTGAGAGGATGTCGCCATCGGCATAGGCGATGGCGAACCGGCCGTAGACGCCGCTGTCCATGGTGTAAGTGGCCTTGGCCTCGAGCCCTTCGATCTCGACGCGGTCGTAATTGACGAACTGGTAGATCGCGGGATCGGCGGGCGTGAACGATCCGCTCACGACCTGCTGACTGATGAAGTCGTCGTAGTCGGCATGGAAGGCGGCCAGGGAGAGCGAGACCGCGTCGCCGGTGAAACGAACGCCGGCTTCCCAGCTTTCGCTACGCTCCGGGCCGAGATCGGGATTGGGCGCGGAGATGTAGCCGTGCGCGAGATTGCCGAAGAAGTTGTTCACCTGGCTGGGCGTCGGGGCGCGGAAACCCTGCGCATAGTTGCCGAACAGCAGCACGCCCTCCGCCAGCCGAGCGGTCACGCCGAGCTTGGGCGACAGGCGGCTGTCCTTCTGTCCAGCGCCCTGGAAGCCGGGCAGCAGCGGATCGTCGGTCGGGTCGAGCTCGTAGAAATCGAAGCGGAGCGCCGGGAAGATCGTCAGCGCACCGTCGAACAGCGCGATCTCGTCGGCGAGGAACACGCCGCCAAGCGTGAAGTCGGTGACGGGAAAGGCGCGGGTCGGGAACGTCTCGCCCGCCGGCGGTTCGGTGCCGTCGCGCAGACCTTCCTGGCGGGTGAAGCTGACGTCGCCGCCGAAGGCGAGCGTGTGCGTGAGCGGCCCGGTCGGGAACGTGCTGCGCGCTTCGGCAGCGGCGCCGTAGACGCGGTTCTCGAATGTGTTGAGGCGCTCGCGGTCGGGCACCGGCGTGCGCACCTCGCGGGTGAACTGCACGTCCTCACCGTCCTGGAAGTAGACCGCGACGTGGGCGTAGTCGATCGCGCCTGTGCCTTCGCCCGTGAAGGTCCAGTCGAGCGAGAGGCGGGTGCGGTCGGTCTTGTCGTGCGCGTTCAGATCGTCGACGTTCCACACCGGCGTCGGTCCGAAGAGGTATGCCGGCCCTTCGCCCGAGAGAATATCGCTGAACAGCTCGCTCTCAAGGTACTCGCCCGTCAGCCGCACGCGGTGCGCGCCGCTTTCCCACACGAGCTTGCCGAGCAGCGCGTTCGAGTGGCCGTCCTGCGGGTTAGGGAGCGTCCGCTCCTCGCCGATGCCGCCGACGGTGCCCTTGTTGTCGAGTTCCTCGAAGTCGCGGCGAGTGTAGGCAACCAGCGCCGACCAGTCGCCGCTGCGGCCTGCCAGCGCGGCGGTTTCGGCGAACTCCTCGTCGGCGCTCGAGTATGAGGCGCGCACGAAGCCGCCAACCGACTTGCCCGCATCGATCAGATCCGCGGGATCGCTGGTGGTGAAACTGACTGCGCCGGCCAAGCCGTCGCTGCCGTAGAGCGCCGAGGCCGGGCCGCGCAGGATTTCGACCGACTTGACCAGCGAGACGTCGGTATAGCCGCCGCGGCCGGCTTCCTGCGCGCCGAAGGTGAAGCCTTGCGGACCGCGTATGCCGTCTACCTGGATCAGCACGCGGTTGCCGCCGATCCCGCGGATCACGAAGTCCTCGTTGCGGGCGCGGCCCGTGGTGCCCAGCGCTGCACCAAAGCGGGCCGGGGCGCGGCGGACCGAGACGCCGGGCTCGTAGCGGACCAGGTCCTTGATGTCGGTCGCGATCGTAGCCGCTATCTCCTCGTCGGTGATGACGGTCACGGTCGCCGGCACGTCGTCGATCGAGACGGGGGTGCGGGTCGCCGTGACCACGATGTGCGGATCGCGCTCGGCGCTTGTGGAGTCGTTCGCCGTATCTTCGGTCGCCAGCGCAGCGCCCGCGCCGAGCACCGTCAGCGCAATCCCCGCCGATGCACACAACCACCTGCCGGATCGCGCCGCGATCCGCAGCCCGTTCCTCGAACCTTCTCTCATCGGAGCCCCTGTTCTTCTATTATTGATAATGATTCGCACTAGAATCAGTGTAGGCGTGCGTCAAGCATGATCATTGCTGGCAGGGGCGAACCTCGCGCGTGTCTCAGCAAGGCCTTGATAATTACGGTTTTGTAGGAGGGCCAAACCTATAGAGCTCCTCTCGCAAAAAACCTGTGGTCCGTCGCTTCTGGGAATTTTCTGCACAGACACTCTTGCATTCAGTTCGCTAATGCGAATAATTCTCAACAATGCTAAGGAGAGTAATGTGGCGATAGGCAGGGACACGTTCGCGCAAGGTGTCATCATCAGGCTCTTCCGCGCCTGGTCGGCACAGGTCGAAGCCGGGCATGCGCCGATGGAGCGTCTGCAGGAAATCGTCGCGCCGCTCGGCTTGCCGGATGAGACCGCGATCGCCTGTGCAAGCCTGTTCGAGCTCATCGAGGGGCATCTGGGGCGGCGGCTCGTCCGCGAATCCTGCTGCAGCCGGCGGCTGTCGCCCGATGAAAGCGCGCTGCTCGGCGTGCTTCGTGTGGCTCCGTCGCTCTCGGCCGTTGCCGGCACCACGGCGGTTCCCCATGGGCTCCCCGGCGCGATTATCTGGGCGGTGATCTCCGTGCGCCAGGCGCTCGGCATGACGGAGCCGGACGACGGCCCGGACGAGGCGTCGCAGGGGCCGTTCCCAGCCTGCCCGTTCTCCCCGCGCGTTCATACCGCGGAGGCGCTTCATGGCATTTGATCTCGCCGCACTGACCAGCACGCCCGACTTGCGCAAGGTGTCGCCGATTCACGCCCGGCTGGTCGGAGCGATGCGCTACACCCACGTCGCGCGCCGGGTGGAGACGTACTCGCATGCGGACCTTGCCCGCTGGCTCGGGACCCCGTGCGCGGTGCAGAGCTTTCACGTCTTCCTCGATGAGGCGGGCCGCTCCTGGCCCGATCCCATCGCGCTCAATCCGCCGTGCCAGCCGCTTTTCAGCTACGACGAGATGCTGCTCGTCGATCTCGCGACCGCCGCCGCGCGCAACGATCGCGACGTGTTCGACGACTTCGTGCGCGACATGGTCGGCCTGAGCGGCCGCAACGCCCTCTGGAGCGCCGCGCGCCGGCTGATGCGCTATCTCACGACAGCGGTCGGCTGATCGCGCTCCGTATCGGCGCATCGTGCTTGCCCGCCGGGGGCGGCGGGCCTAGGGCGCTGGCAATGGCAGACGAAGAAACGAAGAACAGCGAACGCGATCTCGCCGATCGCAAGTTCTACCCCGCCGACCAGGAAGCCGCTTTCTCCGACCGGGCCTCGCCCGACACGCCGCAGACGCGCCATCCGGCCTATCGCCTGGCGTTCCGCGACACGGACTTCCTGCTGCGTGACGAGCTCCGGCCAGTGCGCTTCCAGCTCGAGTTGCTGAAGCCCGAGATGCTGCTCGACGAGGCCGGAGTCGGGTCGACCCTGGTCATGTACGGCTCCGCCCGTATCCCCCCGCCCGAGTCGGTCGCCGAGGCGATGGAGGGTGCGGCGAAGCTGCCCGAGGCGGAGCGGCGCGTGGTCGAGAACCTCGCCAAGAAGGCGAAGTATTACGGTGAGGCCTACAAGCTGGCCAAGCTGGCCTCCGAAAAGTCGATCATCGAGGACGGCAAGCGGCAGTTCGTGATCTGCTCGGGTGGGGGTCCGTCGATCATGGAAGCGGCGAACAAGGGCGCAAGCGACGCGGGCGCGGAATCGATCGGGCTCAACATCGTGCTGCCGCACGAGCAGGCCCCCAACTCCTACGTCACGCCCTATCTCTCGTTCCAGTTCCACTACTTCGCGCTACGCAAGATGCACTTCCTGCTGCGAGCGAAGGCCGTGGCGGTCTTCCCCGGCGGGTTCGGCACGTTCGACGAGTTCTTCGAACTGCTCACGCTGATCCAGACCGGCAAGATGAAGCCGATGCCGATCCTGCTGTTCGGCAAGGATTTCTGGAACCGCGTGGTCGATTTCGAAGCGCTGGCGGACGAAGGCACGATCAACCACAAGGATCTCGAGCTGTTCCGCTGGTGCGAGACGGCCGAGGAAGCGTGGGAGAAGATCGCCGGCTTCTACCAGCTCGACGACTACAGTCCTCCGGGTGTCGAACCCGCTTAGAGCGGACGCTGACCTCAGCCGCCTCCGCGCACTGCCTGGTGGCCGAGCGGGCCGCTGCCCGCGCCGAAGCCAGGCGCCTTGTGCAGCGCCTCGATGACGAACCGCCGCGCGAGGCGAATGGCATGGTCGAGCGGCTGGCCGTGGCCGAGAAGCGTCGCGATCGCCGAGGCAAGCGTACAGCCGGTGCCGTGGGTGTGGCGCGTATCGATGCGCGCATCGTCGAACGAGGCGAAATCTCCGCTGGTGTAGACGAGGCGGTCGACCACCCGCTCGCCGACTGCATGGCCGCCCTTGACGAGTACTGCGCAGCCGTGTTCCGCCGCAAGGCTGTGCGCCGCAGCCGCGATCTCGTCCGGCGTGTCGCACGGCATGCCGGTTAGCGCAGCGAGTTCGGGCAGGTTCGGGGTTGCCAAGGTCGCGCACTTCATGAGCGCGGCGAAGGCGGCGATGGTCTCCTCGCTTGCGAGCACTGCGCCGCTGGTCGAGACCATCACCGGGTCGAACACCACGTGCCCGTCGAACCCGGCGAGCCGCTCGGCGACGGCATGGGCGATCTCGGGCGAGCCGAGCATGCCGATCTTGATCGCGTCGGCGCCGATGTCGGACAGGCAGCTTTCGATCTGCTTCTCGACGAAGGTGACGGGGAGCAATTCGACGCCCTGCACACCGGTCGTGTTCTGCGCGGTGATCGCGGTGATCGCGGTCATGGCATAGCCGCCGAGCATGGTGATCGTCTTGATGTCGGCCTGGATGCCGGCGCCGCCCGAACTGTCGGACCCGGCGATGGCGAGAATGCGGGGAGGTGTGGTCATGCGCGACGCCTTGCCCCGGGTGCGGGGCGAAGTCGAGATGCGTCTCGCCTGCCGGTGCGGACGGCGATCAGCCCTTGAATCTGCGCTCCGTGCCGGGCGGATACTTGTCGTGCAGCGCCTTCGCGCGGATCGGGCGGTCCATCAGCTCGCCGCCGCAGTTCGGGCAGACGTCGTCGAGCGCCTCGGCGCAAGGGGCGCAGAAGGTGCACTCGAAGCTGCAGATGAACGCCCCCGGCACTTCGGCTGGCAGGTCGGCGCCGCAGCGTTCGCAATCGGGGCGCATCTCGAGCATCAGGCGGCTTCCTGCACGGCGGCGCAGATCCGGTCGACCACCTGTTCGACCTGCTGCCCGTCATCGCCTTCGGCCATGACGCGGATCAGCGGCTCGGTGCCCGAAGCTCGGATCACGAGGCGTCCCTTGCCGGAAAGCTCCGCCTCCGCCGCGGCGATGCAGGCCTTCACGCGCTCCGCCTCGAGTGGTGCCCCGCCGTTGTAGCGCACGTTCTTGAGCAGTTGCGGCACGGGATCGAACAAGTGCAGCAACTCGCTCGCGCGCTTGCCGGAGCGCACGAGCCCGGCGAGCACCCGTAGCGCAGCAAGCGTGCCGTCGCCCGTCGTCGCGTGGTCGAGCAGGATCATGTGCCCCGATTGCTCGCCGCCGACGTTGAACCCGCCCGACTGCATCCGCGCTAGCACGTGGCGGTCGCCGACCTTGGTTCGCTCAAGCGACAGGCCCTTGCCCGCGAGATAGCGCTCGAGTCCGAGATTCGACATGACCGTCGCGACGACTCCGCCGCCGCGCAGAGCGCCTTTCTCGGCCATGCGCGTGGCGATCAGCGCCATGATCTGGTCGCCGTCGACCGTGCGGCCCTTCTCGTCGACGACGATCAGGCGATCCGCGTCGCCGTCCAGCGCGATCCCGACATCGGCGCCTTCGCGCACAACCGCTTCGCAGATCGCCTCGAGCGAGGTCGAGCCGACGCCGTCGTTGATGTTCGTGCCGTTGGGCGCGTCACCGAGCGTGATCACTTCCGCGCCCAGCTCCCAGATTGCGGAGGGCGCCACCTGGTAGGCGGCGCCGTTCGCGCAGTCGACCACGACCTTGAGCCCGTCGAAACGGGTCTCGTTCGACACCGATTGCTTGACCGCGTGGATATAGCGTCCGCGGGCGTCCTCGATCCGCCGGGCGCGGCCGATCATCGCGGCGGCGGCGAGAGGCGGCTCGCATTCGAGCAGCGCCTCTATCGCCATTTCGTCCTCGTCGGACAGCTTGAAGCCGTCGGGGCCGAACAGCTTGATCCCGTTGTCCTCGAACTTGTTGTGGCTGGCCGAAATCATCACGCCCAGATCCGCCCGCATTTCGCGCGTGAGCAGTGCGATCGCGGGCGTGGGCAAGGGCCCGGTCGTCACCACGTCCATGCCCACGCTGGTGAAGCCCGCGACCAGCGCGCTTTCCATCATGTAGCCCGAAAGCCGCGTATCCTTGCCGATCACCACGCGGTGGCGATGGTCGCCGCGCAGGAAGTGTCGGCCCGCGGCTTGGCCCACACGCATCGCGGTGGCGGCGGTCATGACGCCATCGTTGGTGCGGCCGCGGATGCCGTCGGTGCCGAAAAACTTGCGTGTCATGTTCGAAATCTATCCCGATGCGATTTGCCACGCAGTTCTGGCGCGGTTAGGCGACGAATGGAAGGGACCCGCAATCGGATGGCCGTCGAAAAGGCAGAATCGAACGAACTCCTGGCGATCCGCCTGCCGGTCTGGTGGACCTTCGGCGGGCTGGTTGCCGGTCTGCTGGCGGGGCTGGTCCTCGCCGGTACCGATGCGCTCGCCCCGGTGCTCGCGATAACCGAGCCTGCCGGCACCCTGTGGCTGCGCGCACTGCAGATGACGATCATCCCGCTCGTCGCCGCGCTGCTGGTGATCGGCATCGCGCAGATGGTCCGCGCGGCACGCGCCGGCGCGGCCGCGCGGCGAATGCTCGGTTGGGTCTTCGCGGTGCTCGTCTTCTCGGGCCTGGTCGCGGCCGTCTTCATGCCGCTGCTGCTGAGCGTCTTTCCGATTCCCGCGGCCGCCGACACGCTGCTGGAGACCGGCGGCATCGCGCCGCAGGAAGTGCCCGGCGTCAGCGAGTTCGTCACTTCGCTGATCGCGCCTAACGTGATCGCCGCAGCGGCGGAAACGACGATGCTGCCACTCACGATCTTCTTCGCGCTGTTCGCGGTTGCTGTCGCGCGCTTGCCAGAAACGCAGCGGGCCACGCTGCTCGGCGTGTTCCAGGCCCTTGCCAATGCGATGCTGACGATCATCGGCTGGGTGCTGTGGATCGCGCCGGCGGGCGTCTTCGCGCTCGCTCTCGGCGTCGCGGCGCGGGCGGGCGGAGGCGCCTTCACCACGCTGGTGCACTACATCCTGGTCGTTTCCGCGATGGGCGGGGTGATCCTGATCGCCGGATATGTCCTCGCGTGGATCGCGGGCGGGATCGGCCCGCTGCGCTTCGCTAAGGCGATGATCCCCGCGCAGGCCGTTGCGGTCTCGACTCAGAGCTCGCTGGCGAGCCTGCCTGCCATGCTTGCCAGCGCGCGGCGGCTGTCGCTGCGTGAGAGCACCGCCGATTTCGTGCTGCCGCTGGCGGTCGCGATCTTTCGCGCCACGAGCCCTGCCATGAACATGGGCGTGGCCATTTATGTCGCCACTCTGGCCGGCGTCGAGCTGACGCCCGCGATCCTCGCGGCCGGCATTGCGGTGGCGCTGGTGATCAGCGTCGGGTCGGTCAGCCTGCCCGGGTCGATCAGCTTCGTCGTCTCGATCGGCCCCATCGCGCTGGCGATGGGCGTTCCGGTGGAGCCGCTCGCGCTGCTGGTGGCAGTCGAGATGCTGCCCGATCTCATGCGCACCCTCGCCAACGTCACGATGGATGTGGCAGTGACCGCCGCGACCGATCACACGGACGAGGAGTCGGACTGAAACATGCAACGCATCCGCCGCCCGCGCGTTGGTCGGGCGAGCCGGGAACCCTTCACCACTGAACCTTAGAGGAGCCAACCATGGCATTCAGACTGATCGATCTGCCTTATCCCAGCGACGGCCTCGCGCCTGCGGTGTCGGCCGAGACGCTGTCGTATCATCACGGCAAGCATCACCAGGCCTATCTCGACAAGACCAACGCCGCGATCGCCGGCACCGACCTCGAAGGGCAGCCGCTCGAAGCGGTCGTCGCCTCGGCACGGGGCAGCAACCAGGGCCTGTTCAACAACGCCGCGCAGAGCTGGAACCACGGGTTCTACTGGCACTCAATGGCGCCAGACGGGGGCGAACCTTCGGCCGAGCTGGCGCAGATGATCGACGCGGCGTTCGGTTCGCTCGACGATCTCAAGACCAAGCTGGCAGAGCGCGGCGCGGGCCACTTTGCGAGCGGCTGGGTCTGGCTGGCGGAAAAGGGCGGCCAGCTCTCGATCGAGGAGACTCACGACGGCGACACGCTGGCCGACCTCGACTTCAATCCGCTGCTGACGGTCGATGTGTGGGAGCACGCCTACTACCTCGATCATCAGAACCGGCGCCCGGATTACCTCGACAAGGTGATCAACGAGAAGCTCAACTGGGGCTTCGCTTCGGAGAACCTCGCGCGCGGCGAGACCTGGAAGTATCCGGCCTGATCCGCCGCCAAGGAAGCGAGAGGCCCGTCCCGCATCATGCGGGGCGGGCCTTTTCTATGCCGGCTCTTCCTCGTGCCCCATTTCCATGAGATTGGCCGCGAACAGCGGCTCACCGAAGATGAAGCCGACCAGATTGGGTCGTCCGACATGGTCGAAGAAGGCGGTCAGCATCAGCAGGATCGGTACGGATAGCAGCGCGCCGAACACGCCCCAGACCCATGAGAAATAGCTGAGCGCGATCAGGATCAGCACCGGGTTCATCGTGAACCGCGCGCCGAGGATCGACGGGGTGACGATGTTCGATTCGACCGTGTGCAGGCCCAGGTAGGCCGCCGCGGGCACGATCCCCAGCAGCACCGTCTCTGCCGTGCCGATCCCGAACAGCGCGAGCAGCGCAGTCATTGCCAGCGGCCCGATGTAGGGCAAGAAGTTGAGGATCGCGGCGAGGCCGCCCCACATAACCGGCGCCTCCACACCCAATGCCCAGGCGCCGAGGGCGACGATCACGCCGACGCCGGCGTTGATCCAGGCGACGGTGAGGATGTAGGCGGCGACCCTGTCCTGCACCTCGCGCATCACGCGCGCGGCCTTGATGCTGGTGCCGAAGCTCGCCCGGTCGAACAGCAGGTGGCGGCGTAGCCGGACCCGCGCCTCGATCATGAAGAAAGTCATCAGGAAGGTCAGTAGCACTTCCAGCACGACGCTCGGCGTGGCGAAGGCAAGCTGCTCGATGACCGAAGGACTCGCGAGGACGACTTCGCGGCCCGAGCGGCCCATGAGCCCGGCCAGCCGCTCGTTCGCCAGCGCGATCCAGGCGAACTGATCGCGCAGCTCCGCAAAGCGCGCGCCAACCTGATCGGCCATGCGCGGCAGCGAATCGAACAGCGTGATCGCCGGCTGCAGGATCAGCGCGAGCGCGAGCAGCAGAACGGCGAAGAACGCCGCCAGCGCGATCAGCGACGCGAGCACGTTGGGCAGGCCCCAGCCAGCGAGCTTGTCGGCCAGCGGCGCGAGGATGATCGTCAGCACCAGCGCGGTCACCAGCGGCAGGAACACGACCGAACCGATCGAGAGAACGAAGGGCAGGGCCAGGAACAGGCCGAGGCCGATCAGCAGCACGAGCGTGGAGATCAGCCGCAGTTCCTGCTCGGCAAACGCCGTGCGCCGCAACCGTCGCACGGGCTGCATGTCGCTCCCGGCGCGAGTGTCAGGTGGCACGTCGGTCATGCGGCTGTCGGATCCCGTCATTGGCTGCTGCGGAGCTTTGCCGCTGCGGGGCTGCGCAATCAAGCGCTCACCGCGTCGGCGAGGTCTCGCCGCGGCCGGCGGCCACCTCATCGAGCTCCTCGAGGATCGCGCGATGGGCCACTTCGTCGCCGATCGCGCGTTGCGGGATCGAGCCATCCTCGAGCATGGTGTTGAGCGCGGCGCGCGCTCGGCCCACGCGGCTCTTGATCGTGCCGACCGCACAGCCGCAGATCGTGGCGGCCTCTTCGTAGGAGAACCCGCCCGCACCGACGAGCAGCAGCGCCTCGCGCCGCTCGGGCGGCAGGGTCAGCAGCGCGCGGTGCATGTCGGACAGGTGAATCGGCTCCTCCTGCCCGGCCGGCTGGGTCAGCAGCCGCTCCGCGACATTCTCGTCGTATTCGCCGCGGAAGCGGTTGCGCCGCATGTCGGTGAGATAGGCATTGCGCAGGATCACGAAGGTCCAGGCACGCATGCTGGTGCCGGGCTCGAACCGTTCCTGCGCCGCCCATGCCTTCAGCAGCGTTTCCTGCACGAGATCATCGGCCATGTCCGGACGGCCGCACAAGCCCCGGGCGAACGCCCGCAAATGCGGTACGACCTCGGTGAGCTCACGTTTGAAGTCGGCCTTCTGCGAGGCCGTCCGCTCGTGTCTTGCCATCAGGATTTATCGTCCAGCTTGGCCAAAAGATCCTTGAAACTATCCGGAAGAGGTTCGTCGACAACCGAATCGTAAAGCTGGCGCAGGCCTTGGGCCCACCCCGGATTCTCGCCGCTTTTCGATTTTGCGTCGCCCCCCCGGGCCGCCCCCGTGCCTCGATCCCTGTCAGTGTGCATGCAGGTTCACAAATCCTTTAATGAAAGTCATACAACGCACCTAACCGTAGTTCGCGTTGCCGAAATTTTCCAGTTTCGATGTCTGGGGAACGAAGGCGGCTTTTCTTGGTTCCCGCAAGGCAATGGGGGTCTACGCGATCATGATAGAAATACATCGGATCGGGGGTAACGGCGCGGGTTGATGCGAATTCAAGGGCCTCGAAGAACCAGAAGGCGCCGATGGTTGGTTGAATATCCTCGCGCAGCTCCGGTCGGAATATTTCTCCTCATCGCGGCGATCACGGCGCTCAGCGTCTTCGCGATCGAGCGTGGGGAGGCGGAGCGCGAAGCCGCCACGCTCAACGAGCGCGCGCGGGCAGTGGCTTCCGCACTCGAGCGGCGGGGCAATGCGAGTGCCGCTTACCTGCGCGCGGGATCGGCCATGTTCGCCGCAGTCGACCGGGTGGACGAGAACCTGTTCGACCGATTCGTTTCCGAGCTGCAGCTCGACTTCGACTATCGCGGCGCGGAGGGGATCGGCTGGGCGCAGAGCCTCCGGCCGTTCGAGCTCGACCAGTTCCGCATCGGCGCGAACGAAGGCGTGGCCGGGCCGATCAGGATCCGCCCCACGCCGACGAGCGTGACCGGGCGCGTCGTGCCGGTCACGTTCCTTCGCCCCCTGACCGAGCGCAATCACCGCATGCTCGGCTACGACATGTATTCGGAGCCGGTCCGCAGGGCGGCGATGGAGGAGGCGGAGAAGTCGGGCCAGCCGACGGGGAGCGGCAAGCTCGTCCTGCCGCGCGGCGGCGTGGATGCGCCGGGCTTCGTCATCTACATGCCGGTGTTTCAGGACGGCCAGGGCGTCGGCCGCCGGCTGCGCGGCTTCGTTTTCAGCCCGTTCGATGCCGAGGATTTCCTGACCGCCGCGCTGGAGCTGGCCGACGCGGGCGAGCGCGGCGTGCGGCTCTACGACGGCGAGGCAACGCCCGACCGGCTGCTCGCGCAGATCGAGCCCGTCACCGGCTCCGGCATTATTGCGCAGAAGCAGATCACGATCGCCGACCGCCCGATGGTGGTCGAGGTGGAATCGGCCGGCTCCTATTCGCTCTCCACCCTGTCGATGCTGACCCTGCTGTTCGGGCTGCTGGTGGCGAGCCTGCTGCTGGTAGTGGCGCGGCTGGTGACCCAGCAGGCGCGCGAGGATCAACTCAAGCTCGAATGGCTGGAGGAGCAGGATTCGATCCGCAATTCGCTCACCCGCGAGCTCAACCACCGGGTCAAGAATACGCTCGCCAACGTGCTGTCGATCGTTGCGCTCACCCGTCGGCGCTCGGAAACGCTCGACGAGTTTGCCGACGGGCTCGACGGCCGCATTCGGGCGATCTCGGCGACGCACGATCTGCTCACGCAGTCCGAATGGGGCACCACTCCGGTCCGCGCCGTCGTAGCGGCCGAGCTGGCGCCGCACGTCAGTGATAGCAGCCAGGACTTCGTCATCGCCGGGCCCGAAGTCGAGCTAGCGCCGAACGATGCGCTGACGCTGGGCCTGGCGATCCACGAGCTCGCGACCAATGCCTCGAAATTCGGCGCCCTGAGCGAGCCGGAGGGGCGCGTCTCGGTCACCTGGGAGCTGGAAGGCAAGGATATCGTGCGGATGGAGTGGGTCGAGACCGGCGGTCCGCGGCTGACGGGCCGGCCTCAGGGGCGCGGCTTCGGCCTGGATCTGATCGAGAAGATCGTCGCGCACGAGCTCAACGAGAAGGTCGAGCTCGACTTCCCGCCGGAAGGGGTGCGCTGCACCCTGCGCATTCCCGTGCGCCGGCCGAGCGAATTCGCCATCCGCGCAGCGCGGCGGCGGAGCGTGATGGAAGGCTGAGGCCAAGCGGACGGCGGGCGGCCCGCGCCAGTCCGCCATCGTCATCCAGCGAAAGCTGGGACCGCTCTCCACCGGGTCGGACGATACGGCACGCGATCCCGGCTTTCGCCGAGACGACGGATTTCGAAATATCCCGAGATTGCGGGGCGGCTGGCTAGCCGGCCGCCCGCAACCGGCCCGATCAGGCGATCGGGCGGCTCGAGTTGAAGAACAGCGCCTGGCTGATCGCCGTGCGGACCGTGGCTTCCTTGAACGGCTTGGTGACCAGATAGGTCGGCTCGGGGCGGTCGCCCGTCAGCAGCCGTTCGGGGTAGGCGGTGATGAAGATCACCGGCACGCTGTCGATCGCGAGAATATCGTCGACCGCATCGAGCCCCGACGAACCGTCCGCGAGCTGGATGTCCGCGAGCACGAGGCCGGGCGTGCGCTGGGCAACCACTTCCTGCGCCTGCGTACGCGTCGCGGCGGTCCCGCAGATCTCGTGGCCGAGCGAGGTGACGAGGTCTTCCAGTTGCATCGAGATGAGCGGCTCGTCCTCGATGATCAGGACGCTCGTGGCCGATTCACGGTCGATCTCCTCGACCGCTTCCTGGACCAGTTTCTGCACCGAGTCGCTGTCGAGATTCATGATCTCGGCCGCTTGATCGATGCTGAAATCCTCCAGCGTCGTCAGCAGCAGCGCCTGCCGGTTGAGCGGCGTGATCGTGCTGAGGCGGTCGTGCGCGGCGGCTTCGTGATCGCTCGCACCCATTCCCGCACCTGCGACTTCCATGTGGGCGCTGGCCCAGATCTTGTTGAACGCGCGGTACAATGGCACCCGTCCGTCGGCGAGCGACGCTTTGAGATCGTCGTCGGCGAGCGCGGCTTCGAGCGTCTGGCGCACGAACGCGTCTCCGGTCGATTGCGACCCCGTCAGCGCGCGGGCATAACGGCGCAGGTAAGGCAGATTGTTGGCGACTTGCTCTCCAAGCGGCATGAATTCCCTTCCCTAGATAGGCGTCGCTAGAACGCACGCGCGCAGGCATGGTTCCAATGAGCCCGTCTGGTGGACGATAAGCGCTTGTTGTGCAACCATTACGCTTGATCCCAAGCTGTCGTGAAAATTTTCGAAATTTTTTCTGAGGGCGGGGAACCGGATTTCAGGACGAACATTATCCCAGTGTCACCGCCGAGACCCCCCTCCCGTCCAAGCGGCTGGTGATACGATCCCGAAGGGCCTCCGTTCGAATTTCGAGCGGAGGCCTTTTTTCTTGCTCTCCGCACGTGCGGGATGCCTGTCCGATCGGCCACGGGTCGACGCGGCGTCAGCGTGCGATAAGGCGGAAGCGGGAGAGCAGGCCGCGCGGATGCTGCTCGCGGACAGCACGGACGAGCGCCGCCGGTTCGTACGGTTTCACCAGTACAGGGCCCAGCGCGGCGATGTTGGGGGGGATCCTTTCGGGGGCGCCGGTGGAGAAGACGATCCCCGGCGGCTTGGGTCCGATGCCGTCGACCAGTTCGGCGACCGCCCACCCATCGTCGCGATCGGCCAGATGGACGTCGAGCACGATCACGTCCGGCCGGGCGCGGCGCAGCGCCGCCAGCGCAGCATCGGTGGTATGGCAGATCTCGACTTCCGCCGCGCCGGCGTCGATCAGCGCGCCTTCCATGCCCAGCGCGACCATCGCATCGTCCTCGACGATCAGAATGCGTCCGAGCTTGTGCGTCGTCTCCATGATGTTGGCATAGTCCGTTGGGCCCGGCCCGTTGCCGTGCGCTGGCTGTTCAACGGCAGGGGCGATGGCGGGGTTCCCACATTGGCCTGCCATCGGCGTGGTTCGGCCGCGGATTACAGCGCCTTGCGGTAGATCGCGTATTCGCGGTTGATCTCGCTTTCGATAGCGTCGGCGATCGCGATCATTCCCTGGTTGTCCTCCAGGATCCAGCCGATCTCGCCCCGGGTCGTCCCGTTCGCACGGGTTGTGTCCTCGCGAATGTCGCTGATCATCATGAAGGCGAGCTGGCTGGCCAGCCGCGAGCTGTGATACTCTTTCAGCACGCCCATAAGCGGAACGCGCGCGGTCCGCGCCCGCGGCCTGCGCAGCCAGCGCAGCATGGTGATCCAGCCGAAGGGGAACAGCTTTCCCCCGATCCGCGCCAGCGGCTCATTCACGTCGGGCAGTGCGAGCATGAAGGCGACCGGCTTGCCGTCCAGCTCGGCGATGCGGGTCAGTTCCTCGCGCACCAGCGGCTTCAGCTTCTTCGCGCCGTATTCGATCTCGCGCTCGGTGAAGGGCACGAAGCCCCAGTTGTTCGACCACGCGTCGTTGAGGATGTGCAGCACCGTGCGCACGTCCTGCGTGTAGTTCGCGTGGTCGACCGGGCGGATGCGGATGCGCGGATTGCGCTTGCCCGACTGGACGATGCGCCGGATCAGCGGCGGGAAATCTTCGCTGACGTCGAGCTCGTAAGTGAACAGCCGCTTGGCGACTTCGTACCCGAGGCTCTCGATATAGTCCTGGTAGCGCGCGGGATGATGGCCCATCAGCACCGTCGGCGCGTGGTCGTGGCCGGCGACGAGCAGCCCGGGCTCTTCCCACATGGACAGCGAGATCGGGCCGAGCACGCGGGTCATGCCCCGCGCGCGCAGCCAGTCTTCGGCGGCCGCCAGAAGCGCCTGCGCCGCGGTTTGGTCCTCCGCGTCGAAGTACCCGAAGATGCCGGTGCCGGGGCCGAACCCCTGCTCCGGCCGCATCTCCAGCATTATCCGGTCGACACAGGCCGCGATCCGGCCGACCGGCTTGCCGGTGCGCCGCGCGATGAAGAGCTGGACCTCGGCATGCTCGAACAGCGGATTGCGCTCGGGATCGAGCAGCTCGAGCTGCTCGGAGCGCAATTGCGGCACCGAATTCGGCGTCTCGTCCGCGAATCGGCGGCCCACGTCGACGAAGGCCGCGCGCCCCGTCTTGCCGTGGACGGGTTCGATCACTATTTCGGCGTCGGTCACGGGGTATCCTGTTCAGCTTGGGTTAGCCCTGTGTTTGCTTGTTGCAGATTGTCAAGCGACAGCGCCAATGGCTCCGCCACCGGACGTGATTGTTCCGCAAGGCGGTTTTTTGCTGTAGGGCGCGGTTTCCGGGAAATATGGCCATGAACATGCATCAGAGCATAGATTCCATTGCCCTCGCGCGCGCGGCAACGACAGTGCCGCCGAAGCAGGCGATCGCGGACGACAAGGCCATGTTGCGCGCCGCCCGCGACCTGACCAAGGATCTGATCGTCGCCAGGCCAGCGATCTACTGGACCGACATGCTGCTCTCAGCAGGGTTCGGCTATGCCGCGCTAGCCGGGGCGATCCTGGTCGGCAGCGTGCCGCTGGCCGTGATCCTGGGCGTCGTCGCCGCGCTCTCGCTCTACCGCGCGCTGCTGTTCATCCACGAGCTGTCGCACATCCACCGCGACGCGCTGCCGGGCTTCCGGCTGGCGTGGAACCTGCTTGTCGGCATTCCGATGCTCACGCCCTCGTTCATGTACGAAGGCGTGCACACGCTGCACCACGCGCGCACGCGCTACGGCACGGCGGATGACCCCGAGTACCTGCCGCTGGCGCTGATGAAGCCCTGGTCGCTGCCGCTGTTCGTGCTCATCGCGCTGCTCCTGCCCTTCGCGCTCCTGTTCCGTTTCGCGGTGCTGGTGCCGCTGGGCGCGGTGATCCCGCCCATCCGCACGATCGTGTGGCAGCGGTTCTCCTCGCTTTCGATCAATCCGCAGTTCCGCCGCCGCCCGCCCGAGGGCGAGCTTCGCCCGCGCGTGTTCTGGCAGGAGCTGGGCGGCAGCGTCTGGGCTCTGGCCCTGCTCGGCAGCACGTTCCTGATCGGCTGGCAGCCGCTGCTGATAGCGCTCACCGTGTTCTCGGCGGCGGCAGTGCTCAACCAGCTGCGCACGCTGGTGGCGCACTTGTGGGAGAACGACGGCGAACCGATGACGGTGACCGCGCAGTTCCTCGACTCGGTGAACGTGCCCCCGCCGGGGCGGATCGCGGAGATCTGGGCGCCGGTGGGCCTGCGCTACCATGCGCTGCACCACCTGCTGCCAAGCATGCCCTACCACTCGCTGGGCGAGGCGCACCGGCGGCTCGCAGCGCATCTCGGCACGGGTTCGACCTACGACGGGGCGAACCACCCGGGCATGGTCCCGCTGGTCCTGCGCATCGCTCGCAGCACGATGCGTCCGCGCTAAGCGGCATCACAGGCAAAGAAGAAGGGCCGCTCCCCACCGGGGAGCGGCCCTTCGCGCTTCTACCCTGCGTAGGGGCTTATTCGTCCTCGACCGTCAGCGACGGGTCGCCGTCGACGTCGGCGCGCACGCGCGTATCCTCGTCGCCGACATTCGCCTCTAGGCCGTCCTCGTTGACGGTCACGCTGTCGCCGTTGTCCGCGTTCGGAACGCCGCCTTCGGTCACGACAGTGGTGCTCTCGGGCGCGGGCACCGGCACCACGGTTTCCTCGACCACGGTCTCGGTCTCGGTCGGTTCGGGAGCATTCGCTTCGCTGCAGGCGCCGAGCGCAAGTGCGGCAGCGAGGGCGGGAACGGCGAGGATCTTCATGCCAGGTCTCCTTTGTGTCGACATTGTGGCATAGACTCGCAGCCCGGCAGGAGGTTCCCGCAGCCTGTTATTCTTCTGTGCGGATCAGCACGGTTTCGCCGATCAGCAGGAACAGGAAGAACGGCGCCCAGGCCGCAAGAAACGGTGTGTAACCGCCGAAACTGCCCATCGCGAGCGCGGCGTTGTCGATCACGAAATAGGCGAAGCCGAGCGCCATCGCGATGATCGCGCGCAGGAAGAGCTGACCCGATCGCGCGAGCCCGAAGGCGGCGATTGCCCCGAGAAGCGGCATGAGGAAAGCCGAGAGCGGGCCGGAGAGCTTATGCCACCAGGTAGCCCGCAGTTCCGCCGTCCGCCGACCGGCCTCCTCGTAGGCGCGGATCGACTGAAACAGCTCGATGAAGTCCTGCGTGTCGGGATCGACGCTTTCGAGCTCGATCTGCGCCGGGGTCAGCCCTTCGGCCACGACCAGCTCGGGCAGGCGGGCGGTATCGGCGGTCGCGACGTCGAAACGCGCCGGGTTCTCGAGCCGCCAGCCGGGGCCGGCGTAAGTCGCGGCATCGGCGCGGACTTGCTCCACCAGCATTCCGCCCTCGCCGCGCCGATACCAGGTGACGCCGCGCATGGTGATGTCGTCCCCTTCGCCGGCGAGCGAGGCCGCGGTGAGGATGTCGTTGCCGTCGGTCAGGTAGACGTTGGACCGGACGCCCGATTCCTGCGGAATGGGGCCGAAGTCGCTCGCTTCCCAGGCCTTGAGCGTCGCCGTCGTGCGGGTGACGACCACTTCGTTGAAGGCGAAGCTGATCGCGGACACCACCGCCGCAGTGAGCAGCAGCGGCGCGAGCACCTGGTGCGCGGAGAGGCCGGCGGCCTTCATCGCGATCACTTCGCTGTTCTGGTTGAGCGTCACCAGCGCGATGATCGTTGCCAGCAGCACCGAATAGGGCAGGAACCGCGCGGCCAGCTGCGGCACGCGAAGCGAAACGTAGGTCCACAGCTCCCCCTGTCCGTTGCCCGGCGCGGCCAGAATCTCGCCGCTGGTGCTGAGGAGATCAAGCATCATCAGCACGAGCACGAGGATCGCGAGCATCGCCAGGATGCGCACCGCAAACAACTTCGCGAGATAGAGCGTCAGCGTGCGCGAGGGGAAGAAGTCGAACTGCATCGGGCCGGGCCGCTATTCGGCAGGGGCGAGGCTGGGGGCGCCCTGCCGCCGGCGGCCGAAGAGCTTGCGGATGCGCTTGGCCAGCTTGTCGAACGCGGTCTCAAGCGCCCCGATCGCCTGCCCGCCGGGCACGACCGCCACCTTGTAGTACATCCACAGGATCAGCGCGGCGAAGAGTGCGAAGGGGACCCACAGCGCGAGCACGGGTTCGAAGCGGCCGAGCGCGGCGAAGTCCTCCCCGTACTGGTTCACCTTGTGATAGGCCACGACCATCACGACCGAAAGGAACACGCCCAGCGCGCTGGTCGATCGCTTGGGCGGAATCGCCAGCGCCACTGCCAGCAGCGGCATCAACGCCATCATCACGACCTCGACCATGCGGAAGTTGAAGCTCGCCTGGCTCGCGTCGCGCTTGGCCTGGGTGGTCGTGTCGCTCCAGCCGATCTTGAGCAGCTCAGGCAGGATGTACTCGCGCTCGGCGTCGCCGCGTTCGCGGAACTGTTCGACCTGCGGCAGGTCGATCGGCAGATCGTGGCGCGTGAAGCTGAGCACGCGCGGGGTATTGCTGCCGGTATCCTGCACGATCGTGCCGTCGGTCAGCCGCAGGATGATCGTGTCGGGACTGTCGGTCGTAGCGAGGAAGGCGCCCTCGCGGGCCGAGATCGAGAGCACCTGGCCCTTGTCGTTGGCGACGCGGGCGAAGATGCCCTGGAGCCGCCGGCCCTGATCCTCGCTCTCCTCGATCCTGAGCGCCATCCGGTCGGCGAGCGTGGTGAACTCCCCGACCTTGATCGACGCGCCGAGCGCGCCCGAGCGCAGCTCGTACTCGAGCTGTTCGTAGTAATAGCGGCTCACCGGCTGGACGTAGAACACCAGCGCGACGTTCACCGCCATCAGCAGGGCGGTGATGATGTAGGGCACGCGCAGCAGCCGCCAGTAGCTGAGCCCGACCGCGCGCATGACGTCGAGCTCGCTCGATATCGCCAGCTTCCGGAAGGCGAGCAGGATGCCGAGCAGCAGGCCGAGCGGAATGGCGAGGCTGGCGTATTCGGGAATCAGCGCGCCGAGCATCTTGAACACGACGCCGATCGGGCCGCCTTCGACCGCGACGAAATCGAACAGCCGCAGCATCTTGTCGAGCAGCAGCAGCGAGGCCGCGATCGCGAACACCCCCAGCATCGGCAGGGTCACCAGCCGGAAGATGTAGCGGTCGAGAGAGGGGATGAAGTTGAACACGGGTCCCGAACGGCAGCTAGGTTTCAAGCGCTCTAGCGCGAATTTGCCGCCCGGTCATGCCTCCGATGCGCCGAATGCGACAGTCAGGCCTTCTCCAGCGTGCATTGCAACGGATGCTGGTTCTGGCGGGCGAAGTCCATCACCTGGTTCACCTTGGTTTCGGCGACCTCGTACGGGAAGATGCCGCAGACGCCCACGCCCCGCTGGTGGACGTGCAGCATCACCCGCGTCGCCTGCTCCAGGTCCATGCGGAAGAAGCGCTTGAGCACCATGACGACGAACTCCATCGGCGTGTAGTCGTCGTTCAGCATCAGCACCTTGTACTGGCTCGGCTTCTTCGGCTTGGCCTTGGTCTTGGTGGCGATGCCGAGCTGGCCATCGCCCGCACGGTCCGAATCATCGTCACCCGCGCTGCGCGGGCGCAAGTCGAGAAGGTGGTCGGTGGGGCGGGGGGTCGTCATGCGTGGGCAATATCGTATGGCAGGGGCGCATTCGCAAGATGGCGCGCGGCGATTGCACGCGGGTTGACGGCGCGGCGAAACGAAAAAGGAGCCGGCCAGCGTGTTGCTGACCGGCTCCCATATCAAGGCTCCGACGCGTAGGGAGAGGAGGTGTCGGAGCCTCGTGAAGTTTGCGGGGATCAGGCGGCCTTGCGGGCCTTCTCCATCGCCAGGCTCACGCGGCTCGAAAGCGGCGCGGCGACGTCGTTGGCGAGCTTGACCCAGACCTCGGTCGCCTTCGAAAGCTGCGCGACGGCGGCGTCGAAGTTGCGGCTGGCGATCTTGCCCTGGATCTGGACGAGCTCGGTCGGCGACTTCACCGCGGCGATTTCGCGGGCATCGGCGGTCAGAGTCTCGACCGCGGCCTTGCTCTCTTCGGCGGCCGTCTTCGTCAGGTCCTGCAGCGCGGCGGAGAAGATCCGGCCCGATTCAACGAACGCGTCGAAGTTGCCCTTGGTCAGCTCGCGCATCTCTTCGGCATATCCGGCGCCCTGCTCGTAGGCGCTCTTGGCGCGGGCCTGAAGCTCGGCGAGACCTTCGGTCATCTGTGCGGTGTAGTCGGTGGTCTTGGTCATGGCGGGTTCCTTGGAAATCGGTTTGCTGGCGGCTTTCGCCGCAGGCTTGCGCGCGGGCGCCGCCTTCTTCGCGGCGACTTTGGTCACGGTCTTCTTCGGCTTCGGCGCCACCTTGGCCGCAGGAGCAGCCGCGGCAGGGGCCGCCTCGTCGGTCTTCACCTCGGCCTTCGTGGCAGAGGCTTCGGCATAGGCCTTCTCGGCCGCCGCATCGGTCTTCGCTTTGGGCTCGGTAGCCATTGCGGTCATCCTGTGCCTGCGGGCGCAATGCCCTTCATGTTGCAGTGCACAAAATAGCTACTGCAAGCGCGAAGTCAACATGATTTTGTGCAGTGCACAATTAGTCACATAGCCTCGGCTGGCGCGGGGCAGCGGGGGCAACTCTCACCGGGCCTTCACGTACCGCCCCGGGGCATCCTCGATCACCCGATCGCCTCTGGCGCCCGGCTTGCGCTTGCCACTGGCGGGGACGCGCGCCGCGTCGTGCGCTTCCAGCCAGGCCCGCCAGTGCGGCCACCAGCTCCCGGGGTGCTCGGTCGCGCCTTCGATGAATTCCTCCAGCGATCCCGCCGCGCTGTCGCCGGTCCAGTGCTGATACTTGTTCGCCGCGGGCGGGTTGACGACGCCGGCGATATGGCCGGAGCCTGCGAGGACGAAGGTGGTGTCGCCGCGGAAGTGGCGGGTCGCCCGCCAGACGCTTTCGGCAGGGGCGATATGGTCCTCGCGCCCCGCCTGGATATAGGCCGGGGTCTGGACTCGCGTGAGGTCGATCGGCGTGCCGTCGGCGACCAGCGCGTCGGGCACGACCAGCTTGTTGTCGCGGTAGAGGTCGCGCAGGTAGGCGCCGTGCCAGGCCGCGGGCAGGTTGGTAACGTCGCCGTTCCAGTGGAGCAGGTCGAACGCCGGATAGTCCTCGCCCAGCAGGTAGTTGCTGACCACGTAGTTCCAGATCAGGTCGCGGCTGCGCAGGGCGTTGAAGGTCGCGGCGAGATAGCGCCCGTCCAGGTAGCCCTCCGGCGCGAGCTTGCCGATCATCTCGATCTGCTGGTCGCCGACGAAGTTGAGCAGCTCGCCCGCCTTCTCGAAATCGACCTGCGCGGTGAAGAACGTCGCGCTCCTGACTTTCTCCGCCTCTCCCCGCCGGGCGAGCACCGCCAGCGTCGCCGCGAGCGTGGTGCCGGCGACGCAGTAGCCGATCGTGTGCACTGCCGGCAGGTCGAGCCGGGCGCACACATGATCGATCGCGTCGATCTGCGCGCGGACATAGTCGTCCCAGGTCACGTCCTTCATGCTCGCGTCGGCCGATTTCCAGCTGACCACGAAGACGCTGAGGCCCTGTTCCACGGCCCACTTGATGAAGCTCTTCTTCGGCGTGAGATCGAGGATGTAGAAGCGGTTGATCCACGGCGGGAAGATCACCAGCGGCACCGCGAGAACCTGCTCGGTCGCCGGACTGTACTGGAGGAGCTGGTAGAGCGGGGTCTCGTACACGACCTTCCCGGGCGTCGTGGCGATGTTCTCCCCCAGCGCGAAGGCGTCCGAATCGGTATGGGTGAGCTGACCGCGCCGGAGATCGTCGATCAGGTGGCGCATGCCTTTCACGAGGTTCTGCCCGCCGGTTTCGATCGTGCGCCGCAGCACTACCGGGTTGGTCGCAAGGAAATTGTCGGGGCTCATTGCCTGCAGCAGCGTGTGCGTGGCGAATTCGAGCTGCGTGCGCTGCTCCTCCGGCATGCCCTGCACGCTCCTCGCAGCGTGAACGACATAGTCGGCGAGCATGAGATAGGTCTGGTGAAGCAGCAGATAGGCCGGATGCTCCTGCCATGCGGGATCCGCGAAGCGCCGGTCCTTCCGCGGCAGTTCGAGTTCCGCGCTCTCGCCGTCGGGGGCAGAGCCGAGCATCGCCTGAGCCACGCCCTGCCAGAGCTGCAACCCTTCGGTCATGAGCTTCTGCGCGGTTGCCGGATCGGGCGCAGGACCAGCGCTCGCCCATCCCTGCGCCAGCAGCGCCCACTGTGCCGGATCGAAGGGATTCGCGGGGTCCGGGCCTTTCGCGAGCCGTTCCTCGGCAAAGTCGAGCCACATCGCGCGCAGTTGCTCGGCCGTCTCGGCCCATTGTCCCGTCGCGCCCGGCTGCTGCGCCTCGGGCGCGAACCGGCCGAACATCTCGCGCATCATCTCGCCTTGCATGTCGAAGAAGGCGGCGAAAGGATCCTGCCGATCGGCCATCGATGCGCTCCTGAAGGTCGGCCTCGGTCGGTGATAGCGAAAAGCGCTTTCCACTGCGACCGCTATTCCGTTAGGTTCGCGGCGTCGCGAGGAAGGCTCGCGCCCCGCCATCAGAGACGAGGTCGATGCATACCGATTTCTACCGCATGAAGCGCCTGCCGCCCTACGTGATCGCCGAAGTGAACGCGATGCGGCACGAGGCGCGGCGAGCGGGGCGTGACATCATCGATCTCGGCATGGGCAATCCCGACCAGCCGCCGCCGCAGCACGTCGTCGACAAACTGTGCGAAGTCGCGGCCAAGCCCGACGCGCACGGCTATTCGCAATCGAAGGGCATTCCCGGGCTGCGCCGCGCGCAGGCGAATTACTACGGCCGCCGCTTCGGGGTAGATCTCGATCCCGAGACCGAAGTTGTGGTGACCATGGGCTCGAAGGAAGGTCTCGCCAGCCTCGCCACTGCGATCACCGCGCCGGGCGACGTCGTGCTCGCGCCCAACCCGAGCTACCCGATCCACACGTTCGGCTTCATCATCGCCGGGGCGACGATCCGCAGCGTGCCGACCACGCCGGACGAGAACTATTTCCGCAGCCTCGAGAAGGCGATGCACTTCACCGTGCCGCGCCCGAGCGTGCTGGTGGTCAACTACCCCTCGAACCCCACCGCCGAGGTGGTCGACCTTGCGTTCTACGAGCGGCTGGTCGCCTGGGCGAAGGAGAACAAGGTCTGGATCCTGTCCGATCTCGCCTATTCGGAGCTTTACTTCGATGGCAACCCGACGCCCTCGATCATGCAGGTCAAGGGCGCGAAGGACGTCGCGGTCGAGTTCACCTCGATGTCGAAGACCTACTCGATGGCCGGCTGGCGGATGGGTTTCGCGGTCGGCAACCGGCATCTGATCGCAGCGATGTCGCGGGTGAAGTCGTATCTCGACTACGGCGCGTTCACCCCGATCCAGGCCGCGGCCTGCGCGGCGCTCAATGGCCCGCAGGACATCGTCGAAACCAACCGCCAGCTCTATCACAAGCGGCGCGACGTGATGGTCGAGGCGTTCGGCCGCGCGGGTTGGGACATTCCGCCGCCACCCGCCTCGATGTTCGCCTGGGCCCCGCTGCCGCCGGCGCTCAAGGAAATGGGCAGTCTCGAATTCTCCAAGCAGTTGCTGATCCATGCCGACGTCGCCGTGGCGCCGGGCGTCGGCTACGGCGAGGAGGGCGAAGGCTACGTCCGCATCGCCATGGTCGAGAACGAGCAGCGCCTGCGCCAGGCCGCGCGCAACGTGAAGCGCTACTTCGCCTCGCTCGGCCTCAACACGGTCGCGCACACCGGCTGACATTCCGCGCGGCAAAATGCCGCCGGATCGGACCGACTGCACGTTGACGGCCCGATCCGCCCGTTCCTAGCATCCTCCAGTAAAACAACGGGTCGGGGGATGTATGGGTAGCGCTGGGGCGGTGGGTTCGTGATGTGGTGCGCGCCGGACATGGAGCGGCCGGTGCTGCCGCGCCGCCTCCCCGCCGGGCCGGTCATGCTGGACCTGTTTCACCGGGACGGGCTCGTGCGCGGCCGCTGGCTGCGGCTCCATCCGCGCGAGTTCGAGGTGCTCTGGCACCTCGCCGAATGCGCGCCCGAGCCGGTCTCGCAGGACCGCCTGCTGCGCGACGTCTGGCGGCTGGACTTCGATCCGGAGACGAATCGCGTCGCGGTGGCTATCTGCCGCATTCGCGCCAAGATGCGCGCCGTGGGCCTCCGCGGGCTGATCGCGACGATCCCGGAGCGCGGCTATCTCCTCCGGGCTGGCGCGGAAGCGCTGGACAGCCTCTCGCGCTTGGGCAACGATGGCGCCATCCAATCGGCGGCAGGTGACGGCAATGGGGTTTCGGGAAAACGATCGGATCTCGATCGATCTGGGTAGCGACGGCGTGGCGCAGGTCCGCCTGACGCGGCCCGACAAGATGAACGCGCTCGACCCCGAGATGTTCGCCCGCCTGATCGAAGCCGGGCAGGCACTGCACGAGATGAAGGGTCTGCGGGTGGTCGTCCTCTCGGGCGAAGGCCGCGCCTTCTGCGCGGGGCTCGACCTGTCGAACTTCGCGAAGGCCCCCGATCCGGACGGGCCGCGGATCACCGACCGCACGCATGGCAACGCCAACATGTTCCAGCAGGTCGCCATGCAATGGCGCAAGTTGCCGGTGCCCGTGATCGCGGCGGTCCACGGTGTCTGCTTCGGCGGCGGCCTGCAGATCGCCAGCGGGGCCGACATCCGCGTCGCCGCGCCCGATACGCGCATGGCGGTGATGGAGATGAAGTGGGGGCTCGTCCCCGACATGGGCGGTTACGCTCTCTGGCGCGGCCTCGTGCGCGAGGACGTGCTGCGCGAACTCGTCTATACCAACCGTGAATTCACCGGGGAGGACGCGCTCGGCCTGGGTTTCGCCACCCATGTCGATCCCGACCCGCTCGCCCGCGCCACCGCGATCGCCGCCGAAATCGCCGGCCGCAATCCCCACGCGATCCGCGCCGCCAAACGGCTCGCCGCCGCCATGGTCGAGCGCACGACCGACGAGATCCTGCTCCAGGAAAGCATGGAGCAGCACAAGATCATGCGCACGCCCAACCAGGTCGAAGCGGTCATGGCCGGAATGGAAAAACGCCCCCCGAATTTCGCGGACGTTTGATCTACCCGAAGATAGCCGCCGCCTGCATTCCTTCGAGCATCTGCCGCCCGTCCGCATTCCACAGCCGCAGCCGCTCCGACGAATAGCCGTGGTCCGCATGCTGGCTGGCGTTCTCCGACAGCCACCAGCCGTCGCGGGTCGCAGGCGCGGGATCGAGCACGTTGAACGACCAGTTGATCGAGCTGACCGGCCCCTGCCGCTGCATGGCGCGCATGGCGCCGGGCGGCAGCACATCGCCCATCAGGATCAGCTCGGAAATCGGATCGAGCACCCCCTGTTCGGTCAGCCGCGCCCAGCGCCGCACGACCGGCGCACCGGGGCCGCGCTCGTCCTGCGCGCGCCGAAGCTCGAAGTTGTAGCGGATGAAGGCCGGCCCCTTGTCAGTCATCACCGGCTCGGCGTCCTCGGGCGCGCCGGGCCAATCGTTCGGCTCGGCCGCGGGGTGGACGGCGTTCGGCTCCCGCGCGGTGCCGAACAGCCAGAACGCCGTGAGCGCGCAGGCGCCCTCGCACCAGATCTCGCTCCGTACCTGCGCGACGTTGCGGCCCTGCCGCACGATCTCGCGCTTCAGCTCGATCTCCCCCCCGACCGGTGCCACGAACGCGACTTGCCCCGCGCGCAGCGGTGGCAGGTCGGCGAAGGCGCGGACGACGGCGGTATAGGCGACGAGCGTCGACGCCCCGCCGTAGAGTGTGCGCCCCTGCATCCAGGCGTCCGCCTGCGAGAGGTTGGCGGGGCCGCCGGCGGCGGTGACGGGATCGATCAGGCTGGCAATGCTCATGCCGGCAAGCATTTACGGCTTCCCCGGGCGGGGTCCAGACTGACGTTACGGAAGGCCGGTCACCTAACCGATTGCCTTGGCGCGGCCGACTCGCTAGGGGGCCGCTTCCGTCCGTGTCGGCGATGCGGATGGACGAGGCCCGATGGCGGAGTGGTTACGCAGAGGACTGCAAATCCTTGCACGCCGGTTCGATTCCGGCTCGGGCCTCCACTCTTCGCGAAGCAAGGCATTGCGGCCCGCCCGCCGTGCCGATAAAGGGCCGCGATCAGTGCCGCTTTAGCTCAGTTGGTAGAGCACATCATTCGTAATGATGGGGTCAGGTGTTCGAGTCACCTAAGCGGCACCATTTTCCAAAATCGTTGTTGGACGGCCGGCGGACCGGCGGTCACTCGGCTCGTGTCACCCGTTCGCCGGCGGCGATCTTGACGGTGAACGCGCGGCCGTAAGGTCCGTCCGCCGCGAGTGCGGTGCGCAATTGGACTTCGCCGTCCGGTCCGGATTCGCACCTCTCCAGATCGGTCCACCCCGTTCCGCCGTCGCACTGGATCAGCAGGCCGGGGATCGCGACTCTAGTCTGCAACCCGCCGTCGGCGCGCACCACGCCTACCGTCGGCAGCCGGAAGCTCCAGCCGGATGCGGCGAGCTTGGGCAGTTCCTTCGTGCCCACGATGCTGGCGAAGCGGTTCCAGTCGGCGGCCATGGCGGCGCGGCGGTCGGCACCGATCAGCGGGTCGCCGAAACCGATCCGTGCGCCCGAATGGTCGTAAGGCACTTCCCACGACGGGCGGTGCCAGGCGCGTTCGGCAAGCGCGAACATGCGCGGGAAGAGCTGATATCCCAGCGTTTCGCGGTCGCGGATCGTCTCGGTCCAGAGATGGCCCTGAATGCCGGTGAACGCGCGGCCTTCGTCGAGCGGACGGTGCGCGGCGTCGCCGCCGCCCGGTCGGTCGTCGATCGTCAGCGCGCGCTCGTCGCGGTCGCGCCAGTAGGCAGCGAGGGCGGGCAGGTTCCCGGGCATCATCGAGAACAGCTTGCGCGTCGGCGCGCGGCGGATCGCCCAATCGTATCCGCCTTCGTCGGGGTGGGCGGAATAGGGCATGTCGAAATAGAGCGCGTCGGGAATCGAGAGGACCACGTCCCAGCCCAGATTTGCATGTCGGTGCGCGGTCAGCGCGCCGCCGCCGGCCAGCGTTCCCCAGACGTTGGACTGAACGCGATCGGGCAGCGCGGCCGGATCCACGTGCGACAGACCATCGCTCCATGCCGCGGGGATCACGCCCCGGTCGGCTACCATCTTCGCCACGCGCGCGATGAAGTAGCCGCCCAGATCCTCGAGCTTCGAAGGGCCTTCGCCGCTGGCGAGGAGTTCCCGGCAGATCGGCGATTCGACCCAGGCGCCCGCGGTTTCGTCGGCGCCGATGTGGTAGCGCTCCAGCGGCGCTCCGGCCTGCTCGTGCATCGCGATCAGGCGGTCGAGCACATGCCCGACGAACCGGTATGTCGAGGGGCGGCAGACGTTGATCGTATTATCCGAATAGTGCTGGATCGAACGATAGCGGGTCGTGTCCGCCGGATCGGACAGGAGGAATCGCGCCGCCTCTTCCTCCGGCTGCCCCGCGGCGATCAGCTTGCGGTAGCGCGCGTCCATCGCCCGGACCGCCGCCCGCGAGTGGCCCGGCATGTCGAGCGAGGGAATGACCTCCACCTGCCGCTCGGCGGCGTAGCGGAGCAGGCCCACATAGTCCTCGGCGGAGAGGTAGCCGCTTCCCGACCCCTCGGCGAGCGGGCCGCTGCCGAGCTGGGGCAGCAGGCACTCGTCTTCTTCCAGGTCGTGGCACCGCCGGGCGCCGACTTCGGTCAGTTCGGGCAGGCCCTCGATGGCGAGCCGCCATCCTTCGTCGTCGGCGAGATGGAGGTGGAGCCGGTTGAGCTTGTAGGCCGCCATCTGGTCGATAAGCGCGCGGATCGTTTCGGGCCCGTGGAAATTGCGCGCGATGTCGAGATGCAGCCCGCGGAAGCCGAAGCGCGGGGAATCCTCGACCGCGAGCGCCGGGACGTCGCGATGGCCGGGGCGCATCAGCGCCGCGAGGCTCTGCACCGCATAGAAGGCGCCTGCGGTGTCGCTCGCGGCGATCGAGACGGCCTCGCCCGTGATCCGCAACCGGTACGCCTCGGGCCCCAGTGCGGGATCGGTTTGGACGACGAGCGGAATGCCGTCACCGACCTGAGGAACGCCGAGCGCCTCCAGGCGCGCCATGGCCGGCGCCAGCGCGGCGGTCAGGCGGGCGTCGCCCCGGAGGGTGAGACCGCGCGCGAGATCGAGCCTCGCGCCGTCCGGGTCGCGCTCGACCTGGCTCGGCGTGGGGATGATCCCGCTATCCACCGCTTCGGCGACGAACGCCACGCCGCGATTCTCGGCGCCGACCAGTTCGGGAGTCTCCAGCGGCGTCAGGTCGCTGCTCGATCGGCGCACCGAGCCGGGTAGCGGCGCAAGATGCGGCAGCCACTTGCGGCCCTGATAGGGCCCCGCCACCTCGCGCGTGCTGTCGATGATCGCCGTGCCGCCTTGCGGATCGACGACGTAGTAATTGGGCATGACCTTGGCCCGGGTGAGGATCAGTCCGCGGACCACGAAGGCGACGCGGCGGCTCTCGCCTGGCTGGAGCGGCGGCGCATCCGAGGCGAAGCGCAGGACGTGGAGATCGCCGTTCACGTGCTTCACATGCGCGCCGTCATCCGCGGTGAGCGCGACGGGGTCGATCTGGCTGAAATAGATTTCGCGCCCGGCAAGTGCGAGCGGGCGCGCGGCGCTCAGGACGATCTCCGCCTCGGCGCAGGGCTGGTCCCCGCTGACCCGGCCGTCGGGAAGCCGGCACGATCCCTCGCCGCGATTGGCACGCACGCGATAGGTGAGATCGAGCTCGGCGCCGATGGCCGCGGCGTCGCCTGCGGGCGTCTGACGCTGGGTGTCGGCGAATGCCGGGGGCGACAGCGCACCGGTTCCGGCGACCAGCGCAAACAGTGCGATCGCCGCCCCGGGTTTCCTCAAGTCAGCCATGAACCTTGCGCCCTCCGATCCAGGTCGAGTGCAGTTGCAATCCGGCGCCGAGCACCACGAAATCGGCGCGCGCACCCTCGCGCAGCGCCCCGTAGTCGCCTTCGCGCCCGAGGAACGCCGCGGGGTGGGTCGATGCCATCGCCGCCGCCTGCGCCAGATCGACGCCGAGAGTCTCGACCGCATTGCGCAGGGCGCGGGCCATATCGAGATCGGAGCCGGCGAGGGTGCCGTCGTCGGCGCGGCAGGTGCCCGCCTCGACATGGATGCGGCGGCCCTGGAGATAGAAGCAGCCGTCCTCCATCCCGACCGAGGGCATGGCGTCGGTCACCAGCATGAAGCGGTCGAGCGGCTTGCATCGCAGCGCGAGACGCAAGGTGACGGGTGAGACGTGGTGCCCGTCGACGATCAGCCCGCACCAGCTTTCGAGATCCTCCAGCGCTGCGCCGACGACGCCGGGCTCGCGGCTGGTCAGCGGCGACATCGCGTTGAACAGATGGGTGAAGCCTGTGACCCCCGCGTCAAGCGCCGCGCGCATCGCCTCGTAAGTCGCGTTGGTATGGCCGGCGCAGACGCGCACACCGCGGTTCCGCAGCGCGCGGATCACCGGCGGGCCGGCCTGCTCGGGCGAGAGCGTCACGACCGTCGTCCCCCCACGCAGGCGCGACATCAGCTCGACGTGCTCTTCGAGGAAGGGGCGGAACTTGGTCTCGTCGTGCACGCCCTTG
Source organism: Pelagerythrobacter sp. Soil_C_18 (assembly GCF_057657235.1). Taxonomy (NCBI): domain Bacteria; kingdom Pseudomonadati; phylum Pseudomonadota; class Alphaproteobacteria; order Sphingomonadales; family Erythrobacteraceae; genus Pelagerythrobacter; species Pelagerythrobacter sp. Soil_C_18. The sequence continues at coordinate 39,713 of NZ_JBDGIU010000007.1, read as the reverse complement.
CGGTCGGTGCTGAGAAAAGGCCCCTCCAGATGGATGCCGATCACACCGGGAACGCCCTCGGCGATAGCAAGCTCGACCGCCTCGATCGCGGCGGCGACTTTGTCGAGCTCGTCGCTGATCAGCGTCGGCAGCAGCGCGGTCGTGCCGAAGCGCGCGTGGGTTTCGGCAATGGTGCGGATCGCCGCGACCGATGGATCGTCGTTGAACAGCACCCCGCCGCCGCCGTTGACCTGAATGTCGACGAAGCCGGGCAGGAGATGCGCACCGTCGAGCTCGATCCGCTCGGCGCCCCCGGGCACTTCCGATTCGTCGACGATCCCAGCGATCCGATCGCCTTCGACCACCACGCCGCGCCCCTCCAGGAAGCGCCCGCCGACGAGGATCTTGCCGCCGACCAAAGCTTTCACAGTCATGTCGTCTCCGTGATCTTGCTGAGGTGCGGCGGGGAATCCGGGTTCTCGCCCAGCGCTACCGCACGCCGGTTGACGAGGCGATAGAACGATTGGGCGAGCAGGATCGGTTGCAGGCGCGGGTCGCCGGCCAGCGTCGGCAGCGTCAGGCATCCGCGCGCCGCAGCCCCGGCGATGATCACTTGGGCGCCCATTTCCGCGAGCTTCTCGGCGGTTTCCACGACGTTGCCGGCGGTCGCATCGTGCTGCACCAGCGCGAGCACGGGGAAGCCCGGGCGGACGATCGCGGCCGGGCCGTGCAGGACTTCGGCCGCGCTGTAGGCTTCGGCGTGGATGCGGCAGGTTTCCTTGAACTTGAGCGCGGCCTCCTGCGCCACGCAGAGCCCGATGCCGCGCCCGATGACGAACAGGCTCTGCGCGCCGGCCAGCTTCTCGTCCGCCGCGCTCCAGTCGAGCTCCCATGCTCGGCTCATTCGCTCGGGCAGCGCCGCGAGCGCGGACTGCAGTTCCTCGTCCCCCGTCCAGGCGGCCACGATCCGGGCGATCATCGCGAGCGAGGCGAGGTAGGACTTGGTCGCGGCGACCGACGTCTCGGGAAAGGCATGGAGCGGCGCCACGTGATCGGCCAGCCCGGCGAGCGGCGACGCAACCTGGTTCACCAGCGCAACCAACCGTGCCCCGCCCTCGCGCGCGCTGTCTGCCGCGGCAATGATGTCGGGGCTGCGGCCGGATTGCGATATCGCGAGGCAGGCCGCCCGCTCGAGCGCGCTCTCGGCGTCGTAGAGGGAACTCACCGAGGGGGCCCAGGAGACCACCGGCACGCCGGCCGCCGTCTCCACCAGATACTTGGCGTAAGTCGCGGCGTGATCCGAGCTTCCGCGCGCGACCGTGGCGATCAGTCGCGGCTCGAGCGCGCGCAAGGCCGTGCCGATCTCCGCGATCGCCTCGGCCGAATCGACGGCCTGGCACGCGACGCAGGCGTGCGCCTCGCCGGCTTCGGCGAACATCAGCGTGGCGCTTTCGCGGGCGGTCTGGGTCATTTCGCGATCCTGCCCCGTGTCAGTGGCCGAGATTGAGTTCGGCGACGAAGTCGTAGGCGTCGCCGCGATAGTAGGAACGCGTCCACTCGACCGCGGCGCCGGCCGCGTTGAAGCCGATGCGCTCGATGAACAGCCCGGCGCTGCCGGGTTCGACCAGCATCAGCTCCGCCTGTTCCTCGGTAAAGAGCACCGCGCGCAGCCGCTGGAGCGCACGGACCGGGCGCTGATTGCGGGTGCGAAGCGCCTCGTAGAGCGAATCCTCCACCGCATGTTCGGACGGCAGGCATGCCGCGGGAACGGTTGCATATTCGAGCGCCATCGGGACCTTGTCGGCGCAGCGGAGGCGGTGGAAGCGCAGCACCGCCGTGCCGGGGCTGAGCGACAGGCTGAGCGATTCCTCGGGCGTGACCAGCCCGCGCTCGCGCACCAGCCAGTCGCTGTGGACCTTGCGTCCGCGCGAGACCATGTCCTCGGTGAACGAGGTCAGCGTGGCGAAGCTCTTCTCCACGCGGCCGGCGACGAACGTGCCCGATCCGCGCTTGCGGACGAGCAAGCCGTCCTCGACCAGTCCGTCGATCGCCTTGCGCACGGTGACTCGCGAGATCTCGAGCGTCTCGGCGATGTCCCGTTCGGACGGGAGCGGGTCGTCGGCATCCCACTGGTTCGACTCGATCGCGCCCCGCAGGACCTTGGTGAGCCGCTGGTACAGCGGTGTCCCGGTCGTGGTATTGAAGGTGCTCTTGAGGCCCTGAAGTGCGTTCACCCGCCCAAATCCCTGAAAGTTGTCGCTTATTGCCGTTCCAGCACGAAACCACCGACAAAGCCATATAAGACCAATATTACCAATTCGCTTCAAAAACAACTATTGGTTATAGTTTGGTATTGCAATTGGCAACAAGGTTGTCCTACACAACGCTGCAGGAGAACCGACCGCCGGTTCCGGAGTGGGAAGGGCTCCGCGGCAGCGTCGGACAAAGGGGAGGAAGCGATGAGGAAGTCCGTAGCATGGGTGCTTGGTGTTTCGACGTTCGCGCTGAGCGGCGGCGCTGCTCTGGCGCAGGAGACCGACCCGGCACCGCCTGAGGGCACGACCGGCGAGCCGATCGTGGTCACCGGCATCAGGGCCTCGCTCGCCGAGGCGGTCGACACCAAGCGCAACGCCGACGCCATCGTCGATGCGATCGCCGCCGAGGACATCGGCAAGTTCCCCGACCGCAACGTCGCCGAATCGCTCCAGCGCGTCCCCGGCGTGGTGACCAACCGCGAATATGGCGAGGGCGAGCGCGTCTCGCTGCGCGGGCTCGCGCCCAACCAGACGCGCACGCTGGTCAACGGCCATGCGGTCGCCACCGCGGACTGGTTCATCCTCGATCAGCAACAGGCGACCCGGAACTTCAACTATCTGGTGCTGCCCTCGGACGTCGTCGGGGAGATCCAGGTGTTCAAGAGCCCGACTGCCGACATCGAGGAAGGCGGCATCGGCGGCACGATCAACGTGCTGACGCGCAAGCCGCTCGATCTCGATCGCTTCGTCGCCGCGCTTTCGGTCGAGGGCGCCTATACCGAGAAGGCCGACTCGCTCGATCCCCAGATCTCGGGCGTCGTGAGCTGGTCGAACGAGGCCGGCACCTTCGGCATCCTCGCCGCCGGCGTCTTCCAGCAGCGCGAAGTGCGCCGCGACGGCATCGAGGTGCTCGGCTACGATCCCGGGCTCGACCCCACCGGCCAGGGCCGTCAGGTGCCGGTGCTGATCGGCTCGGCGCTGTTCCTCCAGAAGCGTGAGCGCCTCGGCGGCAATCTCGAGATCCAGTTCCGCCCGAGCGACAATCTGGAGTTCGGCATCAGCGGGCTGTGGACGCGCTTCAACGCCAACAACACCAACTACAACTTCCTCGCCTGGCCTTCGCGCTCGGGTCTCGGCGGCGGAACCACCGAATTGACCGACGAGACGGTGGTCGGTGACACCATCGTCGCGGGCACGATCCGTAACGTCGGAGAAGCCGGCGGTTTCGGGCAGGTCTACGACATCATCGACCGCGAGGCCTATGCCGAGTCGCGCTATATCGCGGGCAACTTCTCCTACGAAACCGACGGCGGCCTCACGCTCAGCGGGCAGCTCGGCTATACCGACGCTGACGGCGACACCGTGCGCCAGCCGTTCGTGGAATTCCTCGGTTCTAGCGATTTCAGCTACGACCTGACCGGCGATGCGCCGACCGTATCGTTCGAGAGCGTCGACCCGACCAACCCGGACGACTTCGCCTTCGAATTCGCCTCGAACCATTCGATCGGCAACGACGACAGCGAGTTCTTCGCCTACTTCGATGCCGAACAGGAAGTCGCGCTCGGGGTGCTCGAAGCGATCAAGGTCGGCGTCAAGTACACCGACCACAGCCGCAAGACCGACTTCCAGGCGACCACCTACGGCGGCTTCTTCGTCCCGTTCCGCGACAGCGGCTGCGACGGCGGCGTCTGCACCGCGGGCTCGTTCGGCGGCGGGCTGACCCCCGACGACTACCTCGACAATATTGCGATCTCGGGCACGCTGACCGACTACTTCCTGCCTGATCCCGCGCGCATCCGCGACCTGATCGGCAGCTTCCCCGCCTCGACCGAGCGGCTTCCGCTCTACTCGGAGATTTTCTCGGTCGATGAGAAGACCTACGGCGGCTACGTCATGGGGCGCCTCGCAGGCGAAGGATGGCGCGGCAATCTCGGCGTGCGCCTGGTGCGGACCGATCAGGTCTCGCGCGGCTTCGTCCAGGGCGCCGAAGGGCCCGGTCAGGTCTCGAACGCCTTCGGCGACTTCCTCCCGGTGACCGAGGAGCGCAGCTACACCGACATCCTGCCGAGCCTGAACCTCGCGTTCGACCTGACCGACGACCTGATCCTGCGCGCGGCTGCGGCACGGACCATCACCCGACCGGACTTTACCGATATCGCTCCGCGCGTCGCGCTCAACCCGGGCGCGCTGACCGGTTCGGGCGGCAACGCCGACGTCCAGCCGTTCCGAGCTAACCAGTTCGATCTGTCTCTCGAATATTACGCACCGAACAACGCGCTGTTCGCCATCGCGCTCTACTACAAGGACGTGCAGAACTTCGTCACCGACCGCATCGTCAACGAGGTCTTCTCGATCGAAACCAGCGCACCCGACTTGACCCGCTGCGTTCCGACGCCGGGCTCGACCAATCCCGATCTCTACGACTGCGAGTTCGCGATCAACCGGCGCACGAACGGCGGCACGGCCGAAGTGAAGGGATTCGAGCTGATCGCCCAGACCCCGCTGTTCGGCAATTTCGGCATCAACGCGAACTACAGCTTCTCGGATGCCAAGACCGACAGCGGCGATCCGATCCCGGGCAATTCGAAGCACGCGTTCCAGGTCGGCGGCTATTACGAAGACGAACGGCTCAGCGCGCGGCTGACCTACAACTGGCGCGACGACTTCTTCCTCACCTTCGACCGCGCCTCGCCGCTCAACCAGAAGGGCTTCGGATCGCTCGACGCCTCGCTCGACTTCAGGCTGACCGAGTGGGCGAGCTTGACCTTCGATGCGGTCAACCTCACCAACGAGAAAATCCGCCAGTTTGCGGGCGAATCTTTCCGCCCCCGCGCGATCTACGACAACGGCCGCTACTTCTTCTTCGGCGCCCGTTTCGAGTATTGACGGGCTGGGTTTCCCGCGGAGCGCAAAGCTTCGCGGGAATCCGCTGGGGTCGAGCATGATGGAGACAGGTGTGGCGCGTGGCGGATCGGCGGCCGAATTCGTGAGGCTGCAGGTCCACGCGCCGGCGAACGGCTGGCTCCTGCCGCTCGAAGCGACACCCGATCCGGCGTTCGCGAGCGGCGCGCTCGGTCCCGGGGTAATGCTCGAACTGCTCGACGACCTGATCCGCGCGCCTTGCGCCGGGGAAGTGGCCGCGGTCGCGGCGGAGCGCCATGCGGTCACGCTCGACTGCGGCAATGGGGCGCAGATCCTGATCCATTGCGGGATCGACACCGTCTCACTGAAGGGCGAGCCGTTCGACCTTCTGGTCAGGGTGGGCGACCGGGTGGAGACGGGCGATCCGCTGCTGCGGGTCGATCTGGAGGTCCTCGTCGCTGCCGGAAAGAGCGCCGCCACGCCGATCGTGCTGGTGGAGGCGGGCGGCTGGTCGTTTAGCCTCCGCTCCGATCCCGATGGCCTGGTCGAAGCCGGAACCGAACTATTCGAGCTTCACCGCGAGGGGGCTGGTGGCGGGAGCGGCGATCCAGCGGTCGAGAACGGGCCCGTGGCGACGCGCGAGGTGATCCTGCCGCTCCCGCACGGGCTTCACGCGCGGCCCTGCGCGGCGATTGCGGGGGAGGCGCGTCGCTGGCGCGCCACGGTCACGCTCCGGATCGACGGGCGCAGCGCGGCCGCGGCGAGCACCGTCGGTCTGATGAAGCTCGGCGCGACTCTCGGTGCGCTAGTCGAGATCGAGGCGCGCGGCGAGCAAGCCGAAGCCGCGGCCGAGGCCGTCGCCGCCCTGATCGAACGTGGGGCGGGCGATGCGATCGCCGAACCCCGCGCGGCTCCGCAAGCGCCGCGGCAATCCGTCGTCCTGCGCCTCGCCGATCCTGACGGGCCCGCCGAGCCGGGTCTTCTGTCCGGCGTCGCCGCCGCTCCGGGCCGGGCGATCGGACCGGCCTACTACGTCCATCGCTCGCGCATCGAAGTGACCGGCAATGCCGAGAGTCCGCCGGCCGAAAAGGCGCGGCTTCGCGACGCCATCTCCGTTCTTCGCGTCCGGCTCGCCGACGAAGACGATGGCGCAGCTGCGGCCATCGCCGCGGCGCAACTGGCGATCCTCGAAGATGAGGAGCTGGTCGCCGCGGCGGGAGCGCAGATCGACGCCGGGGCGAGCGCCGCCGGTGCCTGGCAGGCAGTCATGCAGCGCGAAGCCGAGGCTCTCCGCGCCCTGTCCGACGCGCGGCTTGCCGAGCGCGCCGACGATCTCCTCGACCTCGAACAGCGCGTGCTGCGGATCCTGCTCGGCAGGGACAGCGAAGCCACGGCGCCGGCGGGCGCGGTCGTGATCGCGAGCGATCTCTATCCGTCCGATCTCAAGCCGCTCAAGGCTGCGGGGGTGGCCGGCATCGCCACGCTCGCCGGCGGGCCGACCTCGCACCTGGCGATCCTTGCGGCATCGGCCGGCATTCCGATGGCGGTCGCATTCGGCGAGCCGCTGTGCCGGGTCGAGGAGGGCGAACTCGTCTATCTCGATGGCGATGCGGGAACGCTGCGTCATGCCATGGCGGAAGGGGAAGCCGAGGGACTGCGGGAGCATCTGGCGCAGCGCGAGGTGAGCTACCGCGCCGCGCTTGCTACGGCGCAGCGCGAAGCCCGGCTTGCGAGCGGCGAGCGGATCGAGGTCTTCGCGAACATCGGCAGCATTGCCGACGCCGAGGAGGCCTTTCGGCTGGGCGCCGAAGGTTCCGGCCTCGTGCGCACCGAGTTCCTGTTCCTCGACCGCGCCGCGCCGCCGAGCGAGGCGGAGCAGGCGGAAATCTATGCTGCGATCATCGAGCGCTTCGGCGATCGGCCGGTCATCATCCGCACGCTCGACATCGGGGCCGATAAGCCCGCGCCCTATCTGCCGCTCGCAAAGGAAGACAACCCGGCGCTCGGTGTGCGCGGGATACGGGTCGGCCTGCGCTATCCCGAGCTGCTCGCCGGGCAGATGCGCGCGATCCTGCGCGCGGCGGGCGCGCGCACCGCGCACATCATGGCGCCGATGGTGTCCTCGGCCGGCGAGTTCGCGCGATTGCGCGCGATGCTCGATGACGTTCTTGCGGAGACCGGGCATGCGGCGCCCGTCAAGCTGGGGGCCATGGTGGAAACGCCCGCCTCGGCGCTCATCGCCGGCACGCTCGCGCGGGAGGCCGACTTCCTGTCGGTCGGCACCAACGACCTCACGCAATATACGCTCGCGGCGGACCGCACCAATTCCGAACTCGCGCGCGACCTGGACGCGCTGCATCCGGCAGTGACGCGTCTCGTCGGGTTCGCGGCCGAGGGCTGCCGGGCACACGGCCGGCCGCTGGGCATCTGCGGCGGCGCGGCCGGCGATCCGCTGGCAGCGGCGGTCCTGATCGGCCTCGGCGCGCGCGAGCTGTCGGTCAGCGCCGCGCGCGTGCCGGAAGTCAAGCAGTGGCTCTCCGCGCTCACGCTCGGCCAATGCCATGCCGCTGCCGAAGCGGCGTTGGCCGCCGCTTCGGCGGAAGAGGCACGCGGCGAGCTTGGCCGGCTCCTGGGGAGGGCGGAATGAGGCGGCTGTTTGCAGGCATCCAGCAGCTCGGCCGGTCGCTGATGTTGCCGATCGCGGTGCTGCCGATCGCCGGGCTGCTGCTGCGCCTCGGCCAGCCCGACCTGCTCGACATCGGCTTCATCTCCGCCGCCGGCGAGGCGATCTTCGTGCATCTGGGGATCATCTTCGCGGTCGGCGTCGCGATCGGTTTCGCGCGCGACAACCACGGCGCCGCGGGACTTGCCGGGCTCGTCGCCTTTCTCGTCGCCACCAACAGCGCGAAGATGCTGATCGACCTGCCGCCGGGAACGCTCGACGGAGGATCGGCCGAGGAGGCCGCCCGCGCCCTCGCCGACTACCGCGATGCGGCCATGGCCAAGCTCGGCGTCCCCATCGGAATCCTGTGCGGCATTCTCTCGGGCATGCTGTTCAACCGCTATTCGGACATTCGCCTGCCCGAATTCCTCGCCTTCTTCGGCGGCCGCCGCTTCGTCCCCATCGTCAGCGGCGCGGCGGGGCTCGCGCTCGGCTTCCTGTTCGGCGAGTTCTGGCAGGAGACCGAAAGCGCGATGGACCACGCCAGCCGCGCGATCGTCGGCGCGGGCGAGATCGGCCTGTTCCTCTACGGCGCGCTCAACCGGCTGCTGATCGTCACCGGGCTGCACCACATCCTCAACAACGTGGCCTGGTTCGTGATCGGCGATTTCGAGGGCACGACCGGCGATCTCAGGCGGTTCTTTGCCGGCGATCCCACCGCCGGCGGCTTCATGGCCGGGTTCTTTCCGGTGATGATGTTCGGCATGCCCGCCGCCTGCCTCGCGATGTACCGCGCCGCCCCGCCGGCCCGGCGCAAGGAGGTCGCGGGCCTCTATTTCTCGATGGCGCTGACCTCCGCGCTCACCGGGATCACCGAGCCGATCGAATTCACCTTCATCTTCCTCGCCCCGCTGCTCTACCTCGTCCACGCGGTGCTGACCGGGCTGTCGATGGTCGTGATGGACCTTCTCGAGGTCAAGCTCGGCTTCGGCTTCTCCGCCGGGCTGATCGACTACGTTCTCAACTACGGCATCGCCACCAACCCGCTGCTGCTCCTGCCGGTCGGGCTGGTCTATTTCGCGATCTACTACTTCACCTTCAGCTTCGTGATCCGGCGCTTCGATCTGGCGACGCCGGGACGCGGCACCGAAGCGACCCCCGCGCCGTCCGCCGACATGCAAGCCGGCGAGGGCGCCAGGGGCCATGCCTGGCTGGAGGCGCTGGGCGGGGCCGCCAACATCGTTCAGCTCGGCGCGTGCACCACGCGGCTGCGGCTGATCCTCCGCGATCCCGAGCGCGTCGACCATGCCGCGCTCACGGCGCTCGGCGCCAGAGGCACGATCCGCCCGACCGCCGATACGCTCCAGGTGATCGTGGGGCCGACGGCGGAACTGCTCTGCGCCGAGATCGGCAATGCAGGGCAACGCTCCCCGGAGAATGCGGCGGCGCCAGTCGCGACATCGCCGCCCGCACCGTATTCCACCCCGTCGGATCTTTACGAATTCCTCGGCGGAACGGCCAACGTCGTCGACATGGCACAGGCCCCGGGACGCATCATGGTTCGCCTCGCCGAACCCGCCGTGATCGACGTTCTGGCCCTGCGCTCAAGGCCCGAGATCCGCCACGTTCACGACGCGGGCGGCGGCCTGTTCCACATTCTCGTCACCGAAGACCCCCCGGCAATCTAGGTGCCGCTTTGCCGCCGAAGCGGCACCGTTCCCGACCACTTTCCCTGACACGATGGCCGGCCTGGCGTAAGTCCGCTGCGAGCGTTGCAGGGGTTGCCCGCGGGGCCGCTTCATCGGGGGCAAAGGGGACTTCGAATCACGCGACAAGTCGCACGCGAACAGGCCGACAAACTGCGCAGTTTCCGCCGAAATGGATCAAGCTGCGTGTATGAACGTCCGTTAACATTGACATCAATGTCAGTTACGCTAGAAGCGACATCGGATTTGAGCGACGGGTCATCAAGATCCGCGATAAAATGGGGAGAGGGAATATGGGGATCGCCCGTAGTTGTCTTTGCGCATGCAGCACCTTGGCCTTGGTCGCAGCGGGCGTATCGCCGGCCTTGGCGCAGGATGTCGATGACGAGGGGCAGACCCCCAAGACCGCGAGCGGGGTGACGGCCGACGGCGCGGTCATCATCGTCACCGCGCAGAAGCGCGAGGAATCGATCCAGGACGTGCCAATCGCCGTCACCGCGATTTCCGGCGAGGGGCTCGACGACTACAAGATCGAAACCGGCGCCGAACTGCTGCGCGCCGTGCCCAACGTCAACTTCTCCAAAAGCAACTTCAGCATGTACAACTTCTCGATCCGCGGGGTCGGGACCAAGGCGATCTCGGCGGCGAGCGATCCCGCGGTCGCGGTCAGCTTCAACAACACCGCGCTGGCGCGCAACCGCCTGTTCGAGTCGGAATTCTTCGACATGGCGCGGATCGAGGTGCTGCGCGGGCCGCAGGGCACGCTCTACGGCCGCAACGCCACGGCGGGCGTGGTCAACCTGATCCCGGCGCTGCCGACCGATGAACTGGAAGGCTCGGTCAAGGCCGAGGTGGGCAGCTATTCCACCCGCCGGCTGAACGGCATGCTCAACGTGCCGCTGGGCGATACCTTCGGCGTGCGCGTGGCCGGCCAGTGGACCAAACGCGACGGGTTCGACTACAACACCTTCACCCAGAACCGCGTGAACGGCCGCGACCTGTGGTCGACCCGCGCGATCGCGGAATGGGAACCGAGCGACCGCTTCCGCGCCAACGTGATCTGGCAGCACTTCGAGGAAGACGACAACCGCTCGCGCACCGGCAAGCAGCTCTGCCACACCGATCCGGGGCCCGAGATGGTCGGCGACATCGCGATCACCGATCCCAAGATGCGCGGACGGATGAGCCAGGGGTGCTTGCCGGGCTCGCTTTACGACGATGGTGCGTACGGCGTGCCGAATGGCTACAGCCTCGCATATATTCTTCTCGCAAGCGAACTCCGTCCTCTCGGTTACGAACCGCTTCCGGGCGGCGGCGCCGGGGCACCGGTAGGTATGATCCTCCCAGGGGATCCCTATGAAGGCGTGACGCAGTCCCGCAATCTGCGAGAAATCTCGACCAGCTACGATCCTCGTTTCCGCGCCAAGAACGACGTGGTGCAGCTTAATCTGGAGTTCGAGCCGGCGGACGGTCTGACACTGGTGTCGCAGACCGCCTACTCGCGCGACCGCTACTTCTCGACGCAGGATTATAGCCGATTCGTCACCAACCCGATCTTCAACGATTCGACCCAGCCGCTCGTTGATAGTTTAGGGAATCCGATCGACACTGCGGCTGATCCAGGGCCGACGCCGGGCGGATTCTTTTGCGACCCGCAGCTTGGATGCTCGGATCGCATGATATCGGCGGATCTCAGCCGTTCGCGTAACCGGCAGTGGTCGCAGGAAATCCGCTTGCAGTCGGACTTCGATGGGCCAGTCAACTTCAATCTCGGTGTAAACTACCTGGATTTCAAATCCCGGGACGATTACTACGTCTTCAACAACACATTCACGTTTTTGGCAGAGAATTTCTATAATACGGGAATATTGGGCGACAGGCCTTGCGAGCTAGGATTTGAAGGGTACGAATGCGTATACATCGACCCCAACCCCATGGGCAGCCTGAACAATCAGGGGCACAACTACTTTCTCAGCCAAAACGGCGTCCGGACCAAGAGCTGGGCGGCATTCGGTGAGTTGTACTGGAACGTCGCGGATGATCTGAAGCTGACGCTCGGCCTCCGCTATACCCGCGACAAGAAGGTATCCGATCAGATCCCGAGTCAGTTGCTTTTGGGCGGTGGCACGGAGTTGGACTTCCCCGGCGCCGTCACCGGCGGCAGCGTCAACAGCGGCTATCCCGCACTGCCCGATATCGAGCAGAAGTGGGGCGAGTTCACCGGGCGCGCGGTCCTCGACTGGCAGCCGGTGCTCAATTTCACCGACGATACGCTGATCTACGCGTCGTTCGCGCGGGGCTACAAGGGCGGCGGGACCAACCCGCCGCGGGTCGATTTCAATCCCGACGTCGTGCAGTATCAGCCGCTGCCGCAGACGTTTCGGCCCGAATATCTGAACGCGTTCGAGATCGGCATGAAGAACACCTTCGCCGATGGCCGCCTGATCCTCAACGCAACGGCGTTCTACTACGATTATGACGACTACCAGATCTCCCAGATCGTCGACCGTATCGCTTACAACGAGAACTTCGATGCGACGACTTGGGGGCTCGAGTTCGAAGCGGCCTGGCGTCCCTCGCGCAACTTCAGACTCGATGCCAACTTCGGCTATCTCAAAACGAAGCTGGCCGACGGGTCGCAGTCGATCGACGTGATGAACCGCACCCAGGGTGACGAGGACTGGATGCTGCTCCGTCCATGGCTTCAGGTGCCGTCCAACTGCATCGCGCCCACGTCGCTGGTGGAAAGGGTTCTCGCGGGCCCGGCGGCGTTTCATTATCTCGCGCTTGCCGCGCTTTGCCCGGGCTCAAATCGCGCCGGTACCTTCAATCCGGAGGCCCCGGGCCTGCTCCCGCTCAATCTCTTCTACGGTTTCACGTACGATCCGTCCGCGCCCTACAATCCGGACACAGTGGGCCTCAATATCGCCGACGGCGGCAGCGGCGCCCCCAACGGCGGGCGCGGCTTCTATGCCGACTTGTCCGGCAATGAGCTGCCCAACGCCCCGCGCTGGACGATGAACCTCGGCGCGCAGTACACCTTCTTCCTGGAAGACGACGATTGGGAGCTGACCTTCCGCGGCGACTACTACCGCCAGGCGAAGAGCTACGCGCGGATCTACAACACCGAATACGACCGGCTGAAGGCGTGGGACAACCTGAACCTCGCGGTGACGCTGGAGCGTCCCGAGTCCCAGCTCGCCTTCCAGCTCTACGTGAAGAACGTGTTCAACGATGCGCCGATCACCGACTTCTTCACCAACAGCGACGACACGGGGCTGACGAGCAACGTCTTCACCCTCGATCCGCGCATCATAGGCTTCAGCGTGACCAAGGGGTTCTAGGGGGGGCACGCTGTGGAGCCTTCCGGGGCCGGCTAGTCCGGCTCCGGAAGGCTCCAATACAACCACGGCTGCATGGCTTGCGGGCGCGATCTGCAGACGCGCCGAGCACTCCTCCGCACCGGGACGATCGGGCGCTGCGACGCTCGCCCGGGTCTATGCGCTCCGCATTCCTACCCGTTGTCCCCGTCGTGGCGGGCCACGGACCGTCCGTCGGCCGCCGCCGACAGCGCAAGTCGCGCGCCGAAGGGCTCGCCAGTCTCGAAAAGCGCACGTGTCGGGGCGTGCGCGAGATCGGCGTTCGCCGCCACACGCTCGCCCTCCTCGTTGCGCCCGAGCACGATCGCGACCGGGCCGGAGCGGCTCTCCAGCACGGTATAGGTTTCAACCGTCAGCCATGCGGGCGGCGCCTTCGCCTTGCGCACGGTCTCGGCAGGCGAGGGAACCGCGATCCAGCGGTCGGCGCCCGACCAGTCGGCGGGCTCGGTCGAGTAGATGCCGGCCGAATACTTGCTCATGAACCCGCCGTTCGCGCCGACCAGCGCATAGCTTCCCCGCCGCTCCCGCAGGCGCTGCACCGCCTCCGCGATCGCGTGGGCGGAATAGTTGTTGCCCGCGCCGCCGAAGAACGGCAGCCCGCCGGTCAGCGTCAGCCCGCGTGGGTTGTCGATCGCAAGGCCGAAATGGTCGGTCACGTTGAACACCGGAATCGCAAAGCAACTGTAGAGGTCGAGCAGGGTCATATCGCCGAGCGCGCGGCCGCTGCGTTCCAGCGCGGTCTCGATCGAGGCGATCGAGGCGGGGCTGCGCGAGAGATCGCGCCGGGCCATCACCGGCAGCTCCTTCGCGTCGGCGACCGCATGGATATGGACCCACCGGTCCTCGGGAATTCCCAGCGCGCGCGCCTTGCCGGCCGATGCGATCACGATCGCGGCCGCCTGGTTCACCTGGTCGCGCGCGACCGTCATCCGTGCGTAGGGCTCGGCCACGATCCGGTTGCGCGGGGTCACGCGCGCCAGCTCGGCAGCGCTGCGCACCTCGCGCGAGGCGGCGTGCGGATTGGCCGCGGCCACTTCGGTGAACGGGGCGAAGAGCTCGCCGATCTCCGTCCGGTAGGCGTCGAGCGAGTGCCCAAGCCGCGCGCGCCGGGCATTCTCGAACAGCGCGTAGTGCGCGATCGCGTTGACCGCACCGTGCTGGAGCAGTTCGGCATCGAACATGCCCTCCAGCCCGTAGCCGCGATCCTCCAGCGCGCCGCCGACCTCTTCCGACCAGTCGCGCGTCTCGCCGGCGCCGAGCAGCGCGCGCACGGTCGAGATCGCCTCCGCGCCGACGATCGCCGCCATCTCGCTTTCGCCGCGAGCGATGGCGGAGGCGAACTCGCCGACCAGCTTCTGGTTGGTCTGCCCGCCGGTCGTCTCGAGAATGGCGCGCCGCGGGTCGGCACCGACCCGGCGCCCGATCGCGCGCGGCGGATTGTCCGCCCGGCCGAACGGCGTCTTCGCATCGGGGCGCGAGATTTCGAACTGGCGAATTGCGCCGATCGTATCGATCGCACGCGCCGCGTCGCCGGCGGCACGGGTGTCGGCAAGCGCGGTTTTCAGCGCTTCGCCGGCCAGATCCATGTAGGACAGCGCGCGATAGCCCAGGTCCTGGGGACGCTCCGAGGCTTGCCCGACCCCGACGATAACGGGTGTCAGCTCGTGGATTTCGGACATCGCGGTTGCTCTTCCTCCCCCGCGAGATTAGCGACGGATGCGTGTTGGACAAGGCCGCTTTCCGCAACGCGCTCGGTAGCTTCGTGACCGGCGTGACGATCGTCACCACCCGCGACGCGTCGGGCCATCCGGTGGGCCTGACCGCCAACAGCTTCAACTCGGTTTCGCTCGACCCGCCGATGGTGCTGTGGAGCCTGTCGCTCGACAGCGGCAATCTGGCGGCCTTTCGCGACGCGCAGAGCTGGGCGGTCCATGTCCTCGCCTCCGGGCAGCAGGAAATGTCCGACCGGTTCGCGCGGCGCGGGGCCGACAAGTTCGCCGGGCTCGACGTGGCCGACGGGCCCGAGGGCGCGCCGCTGATCGAGGGTTGCGCGGCGCGCTTCGGCTGCTGCGCACGCTTCGAGTACGAGGGCGGCGATCACGCGATCTTCCTCGGCGAAGTGGTCGATTTCGACCGCAGCGAGGCCGATCCGCTGATCTATCACGGCGGCCGCTACGGCCGGGTCATGCCGCCGACGCGCGAGGAGCTCGATCCGCAGGACCACGCGCAGCTCGTCGCCTCCGGCCTCTTGCGGGAGAGTGGCGGGAAATGGGTTCTGACCGGGCAGGGTGAGGCGCAGCTCGCGCTGCTGCAGCGGATCGCGCGCGACAGCCCCGCCTGAGCACGGCAGCGGCAGGGATTCTGCGCGCTTGCACATATAACAATATCTTTATATGTAGCCCGCATGCGGATCGAGACGATCATGCGGGCGCTTGCCGACCCCACCAGGCTGCGAATCATGCGGCTGCTCGCTGCCATGGAACTGGCGGTGGGCGAACTGGCGCAGGTCCTCGGCCAGAGCCAGCCGCGCGTCTCGCGCCACGTCGGCATCCTGTGCGATGCCGGGCTGGCCGAGCGGCACCGCGAGGGGAGCTGGGTCTTCTTGCGCGCCAGCGTCGGCAAGGAGCGCGGCACGCCGGTGGGCGAGGCGGTCGCGCGGCTGCTCGCCACCGCCGAGCGCGAGGACGCGGACTTCGCCGCCGCCTGCGCCGAAGACCGCCGCCAGCTCGCCGCGATCCGCGCCGCCCGAGAAAGCAGCGCCGAGACGTACTTCGCGCGCCACGCCGAAGTCTGGGACGAGCTGCGCCAGCTCCACAGCTCCGACGAACTGGTCGAGGCGAAGCTCGTAGAGGCCCTGGGCGACGCGCCGCTCGGCCACGTCCTCGACATCGGCACCGGCACTGGCCGCATGGCCGAACTCTTCGCCGGCCGGGCCGAGCGGGTCGTGGCGCTCGACAAAAGTTTAGACATGCTACGCTTCGCACGCGCAAAGTTGCAAAACTTACCCTCCGGCGCAGTAGAACTCGTCCAAGGCGATTTCGCCGCCCTGCCTTTCCCGGCGCGCGGGTTCGACACGGTGCTGCTGCATCAGGTGCTCCATTTCGCGCAGGACCCGGCAACTCCGCTCGCCGAAGCGGCGCGGGTCACGCGGCCGGGTGGGCGGATCGCAATCGTGGATTTCGACACGCACCAGCGCGAGGAGCTGCGCGACCGCCATGCGCACGCGCGGCTCGGTTTCACCGACGCTGCTATCGCCGGCCTGCTGACCGAGGCTGGGTTTACCCCCGCGCCGCCGGTCGCGCTCGAAGGCGGCGAGCTGGTGGTCAAGATCTGGCTCGGCACGCGGCAGGGCGCTCCCGCCAGTGCGGGAAGGAAAGCAGCGAGATGAGCCCGACGTTGGGTCAGATGCAGGAAGCGCGCATGGCGCTCGACGCGCCGCTGTTCTCCGGCCTGCCGGGTGACATCGCGGTCTCGTTCGAGTTCTTCCCGCCGCGGACCGAGAAGATGGCGCAGACCTTGTGGGAAAGCGTCAAGACGCTCGAACCGCTGGGGCCGCGCTTCGTTTCGGTGACCTACGGCGCCGGCGGCTCGACGCGCGAGCGCACGCACGAGCAGGTCGTCCGGATCAACCGCGAGACGAACATCCCGGCCGCCGCGCACCTCACCTGCGTTCAGGCGACGCGCGAGGAGATCGACGAGATCGCGCGCCATTACTGGGAAAGCGGCATTCGCCACGTCGTCGCCCTGCGCGGCGATCCGCCAGACGGCCAGTCGCGCTACACGCCGCATCCCGGGGGCTATGCCAACGCGGCGGAGCTGATTGCCGGGTTGCGGGCTGTCGCGCCGTTCGAGATCTCGGTTGCCGCCTATCCGGAAGTCCACCCGGACGCACGCGATGCCGAGGCCGACCTCGACAACCTTAAGCGCAAACTTGATGCCGGGGCGACCCGCGCGATCACGCAGTTCTTCTTCGAGCCCGAGTGCTTCTTCCGCTTCCGCGACAAGGCCATTGCGGCGGGGATCGACAGCGAGATCGTGCCCGGCGTCATGCCGGTGATGAGCTTCGCCAGCGTCCAGCGCATGGCGGGCCTGTGCGGCACCGCTATTCCTGCATGGATGGAGGGCCTGTTCGAGGGGCTCGACGAGCGGCCGGCCGCGCGCCAGCTCGTCTCCGCGACGATCGCCGCGGAGCTCTGCCGCCGGCTCTATGCCGGGGGCGTGCGCCAGTTCCACTTCTACACGCTGAACCGCGCCGAGCTGAGCTACGCGATCTGCCACATGCTCGGGCTGCGGCCGAAAGGGATTCCCGATGACCGCTAGAGAACGCCTGCTCGCCGAAGCGGCGAAGCACATCCTGATCAAGGACGGCCCCTACGGCACCGCGATCCAGCGCGCGAAACTATCTGCGGATGACTATGCCGGGGACACGGGCCTGTCGCAGGACCAGAAGGGCAACAACGATCTCGTCAACCTGACGCAGCCGGCGGTCATTCGCGCGATCTGCGACAGCTACATCGATGCCGGCGCGCATGTGCTGGCGACCAACACCTTCAACGCCAACCGGATCAGTCAGGCGGATTACGGCGCCGAAGCGCTGGTGCGCGAGATCAACGTCGCCGCCGCACGGGTAATCCGCGAAGCGGTCGATGCGGCCACCGCGCGGGACGGCGTCGTGCGCTACGTCGCCGGCGCGGTGGGGCCGACCAACAAGACGCTCTCGCTCAGTCCCGACGTCGAGGATCCCGGTTTTCGCGAGGTCACGTTCGACGAGGTCAAGGACGTCTACCGCGAACAGGCCGCGGCGCTGGTCGAAGGCGGGGTCGACTTCATCCTGGTCGAGACCGTGTTCGATACGCTCAACTGCAAGGCCGCGATCATGGCGGTGAAGGAGCTGGAGCGCGAGCTCGGGCACGAACTGCCGCTGATGCTCTCGCTCACGCTCACCGACCTGTCGGGCCGCAATCTCTCAGGCCATACGGTCGAGGCCTTCTGGTACACGGTGCGCCACGCGCGGCCGGCGACGATCGGGCTCAACTGCAGCTTCGGTGCCGAGCAACTGCGCCCGCACGTGCAACTGCTTTCCGGCATGGCCGACACCCTGCTGATGGTTTACCCGAACGCCGGCCTGCCCAACGAGCTCGGCGAGTACGACGAGGCGCCGGAAGAGACCGCGGCGCTGGTGAAGAGCTGGGCGGAGAGCGGCCGCGCCAATATCCTAGGCGGCTGCTGCGGTTCGACGCCCGAGCATATCGCGGCCATCGCGAAGGCGGTGGAGGGCGTGGCTCCGCGCCGCATTCCCAACGCGCCCGAAGGCACGCGGCTCGCCGGGCTCGAGCCCTTCACGATGGCGGCCTGATCGTGGCGGAAACAGTCCCATGGCGCATCCGCCAGGCGACGCGGGAGGATGCCGGTGCGCTGGCACTGATCGGCGCGGCGACCTTTCTCGAGACCTTTGCCGACGTGCTCGATGGCGCGGCGATCGTCGCGCACTGCGAGCGCGCGCACAGCCGCGCGACCTATGAAGCCTATCTCGACGCCGGCGGGCAGGCCTGGCTTGCGGAAGTCGAGCCCGGTCAGGCTCCGGTGGGCTATGCGCTCTCGGCCGAGCCCGATCTGCCGGGCGCGCGCGAAGGCGACTGGGAACTGAAGCGCATCTATTCGCTCTCGCGCTTTCACGGCAGCGGGCTCGGCACCGCTCTGATGGCAGCAGCGGTCGAGGGGGCGGCGGGCCACGAACGGCTCCTGCTCGGCGTTTACGCCGGCAATGCCCGGGCCATCGCATTCTATCGCAAGCAGGGCTTCGAACCGATCGGCGAACGCCGTTTCGACGTCGGCGGCAAGCTCTACGACGACGCCGTGCTCGCGCGCAGCCTGCGCTGAGCGATCGGCAAAACGGACCCGTTGATGACAGACAATCTTTCCTCCGCCCGCTTCGTCAATATCGGCGAGCGCACTAACGTCACCGGCTCGGCCCGCTTCAAGAAGCTGGTCATGGCCGGTGACTATGCCGCCGCCGTCGAAGTCGCGCGCCAGCAGGTCGAGAACGGCGCGCAGGTGGTCGACGTCAATATGGACGAAGGCCTGCTCGACGCTGTCGAGGCCATGACGACCTTCCTCAAGCTGATCGCCGCGGAGCCCGACATCGCGCGGGTCCCGGTGATGATCGACAGCTCCAAGTGGGAAGTGATCGAGGCGGGCATCAAGTGCGTTTCCGGCAAGCCGATCGTCAACTCGATCTCGATGAAAGAAGGCGAGGAGCAGTTCCTCGAGCATGCGCGCAAGTGCATGGACTATGGCGCCGCCGTGGTCGTCATGGCGTTCGACGAAACCGGCCAGGCCGACACGAAAGAGCGCAAGGTCGAGATCTGCAAGCGGGCCTACAAGCTGCTGACCGGCATCGGCTTTCCGCCCGAGGACGTGATCTTCGACCCGAACATCTTCGCGGTGGCGACCGGGATCGAGGAGCACGACCGCTACGGGCTGGACTTCATCGAGGCGGCGCGCGAGATCAAGGCCGCCTGTCCGCACGTGCATATCAGCGGCGGACTGTCCAACCTCTCGTTCAGCTTCCGCGGCAACGAGACCGTGCGCCGCGCGATGCATTCGGTGTTCCTCTACCACGCGATCCCGGCCGGGCTCGACATGGCGATCGTCAATGCCGGCCAGCTCGACGTCTACGACGCGATCGCCCCCGAACTGCGCGACGCGTGCGAGGACGTGATCCTGATGCGCCGCCCGGATGCGACCGAGCGGCTGATCGCGCTCGCCGAAAGCTACAAGGGCAAGGACCCCAAGGCCGACAAGGAGGCGGCCGAATGGCGGGGCTGGCCGGTCGAGAAGCGGCTCGAGCATGCGCTGGTGAAGGGCATCGATGCGGATGTGGTCGAGGACACGGAGGAGGCGCGGTCGGCCTTCGCCGCCGAGGGTCGCCGCCCGATCGAAGTGATCGAAGGGCCGCTGATGGACGGGATGAACGTCGTCGGCGACCTGTTCGGCAGCGGCAAGATGTTCCTGCCGCAAGTGGTCAAGTCCGCGCGCGTGATGAAGAAGGCCGTCGCCCACCTCATCCCGTTCATCGAGGCGGAGAAGGACAAGCTCGCTCCGGAGGATCGCAAGGCCAAGGGCAAGATCGTGATGGCGACCGTGAAGGGCGACGTTCACGATATCGGCAAGAACATCGTCGGCGTCGTGCTCCAGTGCAACGGATACGACGTCGTCGACCTGGGGGTGATGGTGCCTTGGGACCGGATTCTGCAGACGGCGAAAGACGGCAATGCAGACATGATCGGGCTCTCGGGCCTGATAACGCCATCGCTCGACGAGATGGTCACGGTCGCCGAAGAAATGCAGCGCGCAGGCATGACCATGCCGCTGCTGATCGGCGGCGCGACGACGAGCAAGGTGCATACGGCGCTCAAGATCGATCCGGCGTACGAAGGGCCCGTGATCCACGTGCTCGACGCGAGCCGGGCTGTCGGCGTGGCCAGTCGCCTGCTCTCGGACACGCAGTGCGAGGGCTTCGTTACGGAAACCGCGGCGGACTACGCCCATGTGCGCGACGTGCGCGCGGGCAAGACCGCCAGCGTGCTCCTCAGCCTCGAAGACGCGCGCTCCAATGCGCCAGCGATCGACTACAGCGACAAGCCGGCGCCGCCGCTGCAGCCGGGCATTCACAGTTTCGCAGACTGGCCGCTGGCGGACCTGGTCGAGTACTTCGACTGGACGCCGTTCTTCCGCGCCTGGGAGCTAGCCGGAACCTACCCGTCCGTCCTCGACGACGAAGTGGTGGGCGAAAGCGCGCGCCAGCTCTTCGCCGATGCCCAGGCGATGCTGGAGAAGATCGTCGCGGAGAAATGGCTGACGGCCAAGGGCGTGTGCGGCTTCTGGCCTTGCGCGCGGGACGGCGACGACGTGGAGATTCATCTCGCCGAGGAAGAACGCCATGTACGCCTGCCGTTCCTTCGCCAGCAGGTGCGCAAGAGCCGCGACCGGGCGAACTTCTGCCTCGCCGACTTCATCGATCCCGCTGGCGACTGGATCGGCGGCTTCGCAGTCGGCATCCACGGGGCCGAACCGCACTCCGAACGCTTCCGCGCGGCGCACGACGACTATTCCGACATTCTCCTGAAGGCGCTGGCCGACCGTTTCGCAGAGGCCTTCGCCGAAGCGCTGCACCGGCACGCGCGAACCACGCTGTGGGGCTATGCCGAAGGCGAGCAGCTCACCAACGAGGCGCTGATCAAGGAGCAGTATCGCGGCATCCGGCCCGCGCCGGGCTACCCCGCGTGCCCCGATCACAGTCTGAAGCCGATCCTGTTCGACCTGTTGGACGCAGGCGGGAACGCCGGGCTGGAACTGACCGAGAGCTTCGCCATGCTGCCCACCGCGGCGGTGAGCGGGTTCTATTTCGGGCACCCGGAAAGCGAGTACTTCGGCGTCGCGCGGATCGGCCGCGATCAGGTGGAGGACTATGCAGCGCGGCGCGGGGCCGACCTGTCCACCACCGAGCGCTGGCTTCGGCCCAATCTCGATTGACCGGGCGCGCGTAATCGCGCAGGGACTCGGGCGTCATCCGGAGGAGCGATTCTTCGGAAGCGTCGCGCGGGAGAGATCGCGGACCTTCGGGGCCGCGGCGCCGAAGGAGCAACCGCCCCGGAAACTCTCAGGCCACCGGACCGCGCGATGGCAGGCACTCTGGAAAGCGTCCCAGCGCGAGTTGGGGCCACCGAAGGGGTAATCCCGGGTTCCTCTCGAAAGGCGGGGAGGCGGGGCAAGCTCTCAGGTTTCCCGACAGAGGGGGCAGGTGGAACGGCGCTTCACTGCGAGGCGTTGCCAGCCCAGTCGGGACGAGTGATGAGCGACGATCAAGAGACGACAGAACTGGAGAAGCTCCCCCTCGATGCGTGGCACCGCGCCCAGGGCGCGCGCATGGTGCCGTTCGCGGGGTACTGGATGCCGATCCAGTATGAGGGGATCGTCGCCGAGCACGAGTGGACGCGCACCCATGCCGGCCTGTTCGACGTCAGCCATATGGGACAGTTGCTCGTGTCGGGCGACAGCGCGGCCGAGGCGCTGGAGGCGCTGCTGCCCGGCGATATCCTGTCGCTGAAGCCGGGCCGCATCCGCTATTCGCTGCTGCTGGGCGAGAACGGCGGCATTCTCGACGATCTGATGGTCACCAACGTCACCCCGGAAGGCGGCACGTCGACGTACTATGTCGTCGTCAACGGCGCGACCAAGTGGGACGATATCGCGCACTTGCGCGAGCATCTGCCCGACGAAATCACCCTTACCCATCTGGATGATCAGGCGCTGCTCGCGGTGCAGGGGCCGGAGGCTGCAACCGCGCTCGGCCGCGTGTTCCGGGGCGCGATCGGCGAGCTCAAGTTCATGCAGGGCACCTCGTTCCGGTTCGGCGAAATCGAGATCGGCATCGGCCGCTCGGGTTATACCGGCGAGGATGGATTCGAGCTCTCGATCCCGGCCGAGCATGCCGAGACGATCGCGGGCCGCCTCTGCGCCGAGATCGAGATCAAGCCGATCGGCCTCGGCGCGCGCGATTCGCTGCGGCTGGAGGCCGGTTTGCCGCTCTACGGCCACGACCTCTCGCCCGAAACCGATCCGGTCACCGCCGGCCTCGCCTTCGCCATCGGCAAACGCCGCCGCGCCGAAGGCGGATTTCCGGGCGCCGAGCGTATACTCGCCCTGCTCGAAGGCGGGGCCGGGGAGAAGCGCGTCGGTCTCGCGCTCGAAGGTCGGCTGCCCGCGCGCGAGGGCGCCGTGGTCTACGCGGGCGACGACGCGGTCGGCCGCGTCACGAGCGGCGGCTTCGCCCCCACCCTCGGCCACCCGATCGCAATGGCCTACGTCGCCAGCGAGCACACGGCCGAGGGCGCCGAGCTCGAAATCGAAGTCAGGGGCAAGCGCCTTCCCGCACGGATCGCACCGATGCCCTTCGTCCCCCACCGCTACTACCGAGGGAATTGACCGCCATGACCCGCTACTTCACCGAAGAACACGAATGGATCGACGTCGAAGGCGATACCGCCACCGTCGGCATCACCGACTATGCGCAGGAACAGCTCGGCGACATCGTCTTCGTCGAGCTGCCCAGCGTCGGCACCGTGATCGAGAAGGGCAAGGACGCCGCCGTGGTCGAGAGCGTCAAGGCCGCGAGCGACGTCTACGCCCCGATCAGCGGCGAAGTAACCGAAGCCAACGGGGCGCTCGAGGACGACCCGGCGCTGGTCAACTCGAGCCCCGAGCAAGACGGCTGGTTCTTCAAGCTGACCATCGCCGACACGTCGCAGCTCGACGGGCTGATGGACGAGGCGGCCTACAAGAGCTTCGTTGACGGGCTGTGACGAGCGCGTGAGTCCCCGCAAAGGCGGGGACCTCAGGCCACCCGCGCTCCGCCAAATGGCATGAGGCCCCCGCCTTCGCGGGGGCGCAGGATGGAAAATTATGCGCTATCTACCCCTGACCGACGCCGACCGCGGCGCAATGCTCGCGAAGATCGGCGCATCGTCGATCGACGACCTGTTCGCCGACGTCCCGCAGGAGGCGCGGCTTTCCGGGCCGATCGAGGGGCTGCCGCTCCATGCCAGCGAGATGGCGGTCGAGAAGCATATGCGCCGCCTGTCGAAGAAGAACCTCGCCGCCGCCGACGCGCCGTTCTTCCTCGGCGCGGGGGCTTACCGCCATCACGTTCCGGCGAGCGTCGACCACATCATCCAGCGCGGCGAATTCCTGACCGCCTACACGCCCTACCAGCCGGAAATCGCGCAGGGCACGCTGCAGATGCTGTTCGAGTTCCAGAGCCAGGTCGCGCGGCTCTACGGCTGCGCGGTGGCGAACGCCTCGATGTACGACGGCTCGACCGCCTGCTGGGAGGCGGTGGCGATGGCCGGGCGCGTCACCCGGCGCAAGCGCGTGGTGCTCTCGGGCGCGCTGCACCCGCATTACGCCGAGGTCGTGCGGACGATGGCCAAGTTCACCGAGGACGAGATCGCCGACGCGCTCCCCTCGCTGCAGGGCGCGCCCGACAACGCGGGCCTGATCGCCCGGATCGACGACGACACGAGCTGCGTCGTCGTGCAGTATCCGGACATTCTCGGCCGCATTCCGGATCTTGCGGCGATCGCCGAGGCGGCGCACGACAAGGGCGCGCTGCTGATCGCGGTCAATACGGAGCCGGTGGCGCTGGGCGCGATCAAGGCGCCAGGCGAGCTGGGCGCGGACATCGTGGTCGGCGAAGGACAGGCGATCGGCGTGGGCCTGCAGTTCGGGGGGCCCTATCTCGGCCTGTTCGCGGTGCGCGATACCAAGCACGTGCGCCAGATGCCCGGCCGGCTCTGCGGCGAGACCGCCGATGCGGAGGGCAAGCGCGGCTTCGTGCTCACGCTCTCGACCCGCGAGCAGCATATCCGCCGTGAGAAGGCGACCAGCAACATCTGCACCAATTCGGGGCTCTGCGCGCTCGCGTTCTCGGTCCACATGACCCTGCTCGGCGAAGAGGGGCTGCGCCGGCTTGCCGCCTGGAACCACACGCTTGCCTGCAAGGCGGCCGACCGGCTGGCCCGCGTGCCGGGTGTGCGGCTGCTCAACGACAGCTTCTTCAACGAGTTCACGCTGGTGATCGACGGCGACGCGCGCGAGATCGTGCGCAAGCTCGCCGACGATGGGATTCTCGCGGGTGTCTCGCTGGGTCGCCTCTATCCTGTGGAGGATGCGCTCAAGGGCGGCCTGCTCGTCACGGTCACCGAAACCACCACAGAGGAGGACGTCGAAACGCTTGCCTCCGCCCTGCAGGAGGCGCTGGCATGAACGCCCCCAACAAGTCCGGCTGGAAGCCCGAGATGACCGCTGCCGACGACGGGATGCACAATGGCCCGCGGACCGTCACCGGCAACCGCGCGCTGATGCTGGAAGAACCGCTGATATTCGAGCTCGCGGGCACCGACACGACCGGCGTCGACCTGCCGGAGATCGAGCTAGGTCCGAACCGCCTTGGCGGGATGGAGCGAACCGCGGCGATCGGCCTGCCCGGCCTGTCGGAGCCCGAGACGGTGCGCCACTACACCCGTCTCAGCCGCCAGAACTACGCGATTGACCTCGGCCTCTTCCCGCTCGGTTCGTGCACGATGAAGCACAATCCGCGGCTGAACGAGAAAGTGGCGCGCATGCCGGGCTTTGCCGACGTGCACCCGCTGCAGCCGGTCTCCACCGTGCGCGGGGCGCTGGAGGTGATCAACGAGCTGGCGTTCTGGCTGATCGATCTCACGGGGATGCACGGCGTCGCGATGAGCCCAAAGGCCGGCGCACACGGCGAGCTGTGCGGGATCCTGTGTATCCGCGCCGCGCTCGAGGCGCGGGGTGACCCGCGCGAGGTGGTCCTCGTGCCCGAAAGCGCGCACGGCACCAATCCCGCGACCGCGGCTTTCGCCGGCTACCGTGTCGAGAACATCCCTGCGAACGCCGAAGGGCGGGTCGATCTCGAAGCGCTCAAGACCCGTCTCGGGCCCGATGTTGCGGCGGTGATGATCACCAACCCGAACACCTGCGGCCTGTTCGAGCGTGACATGAAGGCAATCTCCGACGCAGTCCATGCCGCCGGGGGCTTCGTCTATTGCGATGGCGCGAACTTCAACGCCATCGTCGGCAAGGTCCGCCCCGGCGACCTCGGCGTCGACGCGATGCACATCAACCTGCACAAAACCTTCTCCACCCCGCACGGTGGCGGCGGGCCGGGATCCGGTCCGGTGGTGCTGAGCGAGGCGCTGAGCCCCTTCGGCCCGCTGCCGTTCACCGCGCGCACCGCCGACGGCGTCGTCCATCTCGTGGAGGAGGAGAACGCGGCCGAGTTCGACCATACGCGTGCGTTCGGCCGCATGACCGCGTTCCACGGGCAGATGGGCATGTTCACCCGCGCGCTGGCCTATATCCTGAGCCACGGCGCTGACGGGCTCAGGCAGGTGGCGGAGGATGCGGTGCTCAACGCCAACTATATCCTGCGCAGTCTCGACGATCTGCTCCACGCCCCGTTCGGCGAGGGCGGGCCGTGCATGCACGAGGCGCTGTTCGGCGATCGCGGCTTCGGCGAAGGGCTGTCCACGCTCGATCTGGCGAAGTCGCTGATCGATGAGGGATATCATCCGATGACCATGTATTTCCCGCTCGTCGTCCACGGCGCGATGCTGATCGAGCCGACCGAGACCGAGAGCAAGGCCGGCCTCGACCAGTTCATCGCCGCCGTGCGCAGCGTGGCGGAACGTGCAAGGGCCGGGGACGTGTCGATGAAGCAGGCGCCTTATTACGCGCCTCGCCGCCGGCTCGACGAGACGCTCGCGGCGCGCAAGCCGGTTCTGGCCTGGAGCGATCCCGACTCCGCCTGATGCGGATCGTCCTGAGCAGGAAAGGCTTCGACAGCACTTCGGGCGGCGGGCCGTCGCCGATCGTCGGTGGCCGGCCGCTCAGCCTGCCGATCCCGGCGGCCGAGCATTCGCGCACGACTTATGGTTCGCTGGAGTTGGGGCAGCATGTCGTGCGCGCCAGCAGGGGCCGGGTCGGCGCGGATGATCTGTGCCACCACGATCCGATGTTCCTGGCCGACGGCACCTGCCTGTTCGGCCAGTGCGGCGCCGCGCAGACGCATCTCGCAAACCGCGGCGTCGGGGCGGGGGACGTGTTCCTTTTCTTCGGCCTCTTCCGAGAAGAGGAGAGCGGTGAGCCGCACCACCGGATCTTCGGCTATCTCGAAGTCGAGCGGCGGATCGATCTGGCGTGCTGCGAAGAGACGGCCCTCGCAGCGCTGCGCGAACACGGCCACCCGCACGCGATCGCGATGCATGGCCGCAACGATGCGATCTACCGTGGACCGGGCGGCACGGCTTCGCGCGCCGGGGATGCCCTGCGGCTGACGATGCCAGGCGGCCCGCCGAGCCTGTGGCGCCGGCCCGCCTGGCTGCGGCGCGGCGGGCTTTCGTATCACGACCGCGCCGACCGCTGGCTTCGGGGCGGGCGGCTGCGCGCCGTTTCGCGCGGTCAGGAGTTCGTGACCGAGATCGGGCGCCGCAGGGCGCCGCGCGAATGGCTCGCGCGGGCGATCGCGGCTATCGAAGCGTCTTGATGATGGCCGAGAAGTCGAGCCCACCGTTCTCGGCTGCGAAGGATTCGTAAAGCTCCTTCGCGTGGGCGCCGAGCGGGGTCGGGGTGCCGGACGTCTCCGCCGCTTCCATCGCCAGCTTCAGGTCCTTGAGCATCAGCGCCGTGGCGAAACCGCCTTGGTAGCCGTTGTCCGACGGGCTTTGCGGTCCGACGCCGGGAACGGGGCAGTAGCTGGTCATCGACCACGACTGCCCCGTCGCCTTCGACGAGATATCGTAGAAGACCTGTGGGTCGAGCCCGAGCTTTTCCGCCAACGTGAAACCTTCGCAAGTGGCGATCATCGTCGCGGCCAGGATCAGGTTGTTGCACAGCTTCGCCGCTTCGCCCGCGCCCGAATCGCCGGCATGGATCACCGCCTTGCCCATCGCCGAGAGGATCGGTTCCGCGCGCGAGAACGCCTCGTCGCTGCCGCCGACCATGAAGGTCAGGGTGCCGGCATTGGCCGCCGCGATGCCGCCGGAAACCGGCGCATCGACCATCACATAGCCCTTCGCGCCAGCAGCCTCGGACAACTCGCGCGCGGTGGCAACATCGATGGTCGAGCAGTCGAGCAGCACCACGCCTTCGGGCGCATGGCCGAACACGTCGTTTTCGAACACAGCTTTCACGATCCCGCCGTTGGGCAGCATCGAGACGACCGCCTCTACACCGCTCACCGCTTCCTTGGCATCGGTGAAGGTCTCGCACCCGTTCTCGCGCGCCGCGGCGAGCGCGGGCTCGGCCAGGTCGAACGCGCGGACCTCATGCCCCGCCTTCACGAGATTGGCAGCCATCCCGCCGCCCATGTTGCCGAGGCCGATGAAGGCGATTTTCATTTCTAGTCTCCCGATCACCAGCCGTCGTTCGGCCGGTTGATAAACCATCGCAGCAGGCTCGCGCTGACAATCAACGCGGCGCCAACCGCGAAGAACCAGGTTCCTGCCAAGAAGTAGGCGATAAGCGCTAACGCAGAGCTGTCGTAGTCACCCAGCCAGCCGGTTGCCAGCAAAGCGAAAAGCCCCGCCTGAAGAGCAAGCAAAATGCCCGCTGCGACTACGGTGCCTCGGCTCATTATAGAATCACCGCCCCTTCCACTTACCCTCGCGCTTCTCGATGAAGGCGGCCATGCCCTCGGCCTTGTCCTCCGATGCGGCGAGGATCTGGAAGATGCGGCGTTCGACGATCAGTCCCTGATCGAGCGTGGTCTCGAACGCGGCGTTGACCATTTCCTTGTTCGCGATCGCAGCCATCGGCGGCATTCCCGCGATCGCCGTGGCGGTCTTGAGCGCTTCGTCGAGCAAGCTGTCGTGCGGCACGACGCGGGCGACGAGGCCGGAACGCTCGGCCTCCTCGGCGTCCATCATGCGGCCGGTCAGGCACATCTCCATCGCCTTGGCCTTGCCGACCGCGCGGGTCAGGCGCTGGCTTCCGCCCATGCCGGGGGCGACACCGAGCTTGATCTCGGGCTGGCCGAACCTGGCCTTATCGCTCGCCAGGATGAAGTCCGCCATCATCGCCAGCTCGCACCCGCCGCCGAGCGCGAAGCCGTTGACTGCCGCGACCCAAGGCTTGCGGGTCGCTTTGACGAGATCGCTGGTCCAGCGGGCGAAGAAATCCTCGAGAAAGAAGTCGGCGGCCGCCTTGTTGGCCATCTCCTTGATGTCGGCGCCCGCGGCGAAGGCCTTGTCGCCCGCACCGGTCAGCACCGCGCAGCGCTGACTGTCATCGGCCTCAAAGGCTGCGAAGGCGGCGATCAGGTCTTCGAGCACCTGCGAGTTAAGCGCATTCAGCGCCTGCGGGCGGTTGAGCGTGATCAGCGTGACTGCGTCGCGCTGTTCGGCGGTGATCGTTTCGTAATCGGCCATCGGCCTCCCTCCAATCGTCACCCTGAACTTGCTTCAGGGCCCATTCCTCGAATTGCGCCGCCGTCGCTGGTGGAGCGATGGCTGCTGAAACAAGTTCAGCATGACGGCGCCGGTTAGCTCCGGTCGAGCGGCACCCATTCTTCCCCTTCGGGCAGGGGGGCGAAGATGCTGTCGAGCAGGCCCCCGGTCACACCCTCGGGCGTCGCGGGGTCCCACTTGGGATCGCCGGTCTTGTCGACGATCACCGCGCGTACCCCTTCGGCGAAGTCCGGGCGGACGATCACGCGGCTGGCGATCCGGTATTCGTTGCGCATGTTGTCGGCGAAGTCGGTGAAGTCCTTCGCCTCGGCGAGCTGGCGCAGCGCGACCTTGCAGGTCTGCGGGCTCTTGGCGCGCAGCGCGTCGAGCTCCTTCTCCGCCCATTCGCCCCCATTGCTCTCGGCGCCCTTCTCCAGGCTGGCGAGAATGTCCTCGAGCCGGTCCGAGGCGAAGTGCTTGGCGATCCGGTCGGCGTTGGCGGCAACCCGCGCTTCGGGCGGAGTGACCGAAAGCTCCGACAGAATGCCCCCGATCCGGTCCGGGTGTTCGGCGATGCGCGCCTTGGCCTCGGGCAGCTTCGCGGCGGGAAGGTAGTGGGTGGCAAGCCCGGCCCAGAGACACTCGGAGCCGTCGAGCCGCGCGCCGGTGAGCGCAAGGAACTGGCCGAGCCGCCCGCCGAGCCGCGCAAGATACCAGCCCCCGCCGACATCGGGAAACAGGCCGATGCCCGTCTCCGGCATGGCGAAGCGCGTGTTCTCGGTCGCGACGCGGTATTTCGCGGGCAAGGCGATTCCGACGCCGCCGCCCATCGTGATCCCGTCCATGAAGGCGACGATCGGCTTGGGGTAGGCGAACATCTGGTGGTTGAGCTGGTATTCGTCGTGGAAGAACTTCCGCCCGCTGACGCCGTTATCGTTCAGCGCCGAGTTGCGCAGGAAGGCGATATCGCCGCCCGCGCAGAACCCGCGCCCTTCGGCATGATCGACGATCACCGCCGCGACCGCATCGTCGCTCTCCCAGCGGCCGAGGGCCTCGCTCATCGCGTGACACATTTCCAGCGTCAGCGCATGGAGCGCCTTCGGCCGGTTGAGCGAGAGGTGCCCGGCCTTGCCGTGGGTATGGATGTTCACGTCTTCAGTCATCGGTTCGCTACTCACTGGCGCAACAGGTCCCGGCCCACGATCATGCGCATGACCTGGTTCGTGCCTTCGAGGATCGAATGCACCCGCAGATCGCGCCAGAAGCGCTCGATCGGGTAGTCCTTCAGATAGCCGTAGCCGCCGAAGAGCTGGAGCGCGTTGTTGACGACGTTGCTGCCGCTGTCGGTCGCGAGGCGTTTGGCCATGGCGGAAAAGCGCGTCTTGTCAGGTGCATTCTCGGTCACCTTGACGGCTGCGAGGTAGAGCAGAGCGCGCGCCGCTTCCAGTTCGGTCGCCATGTCGGCGAGCGTGAACTGGGTGTTCTGGAAGTCCGCGATCGGCTGGCCGAACTGCTGGCGTTCCTTGGTATAGGCGATCGCCTCGTCCAGACAGCGCTGCGCGCCGCCCAGCGAGCACGCGCCGATGTTGAGGCGGCCGCCGTCGAGCCCGGCCATGGCGAAGCGGAAACCGTCGCCCTCCGCGCCGACGCGGTTCTCCACCGGCACGCGCGCGTCCTCGAAGATCACCTGCGCGGTGGGGGAGGCGTTCCAGCCGAGCTTCTTCTCCGGCGCGCCGAAGCTGACGCCCGGCGTGTCCTTCTCGACGACGAGGCAGGTGATCCCGCGGCTCTTGTGTTCGCCGGTGCGGACCATGCAGACGTAGATGTCGTTGAACCCGCCGCCCGAGATGAACTGCTTGGTGCCGTTGAGCACGTAATGGTCGCCGTCCAGCCGCGCGGTGGTCTTGAGATCGGCCGCGTCCGAGCCGGAGCCCGGCTCGGTCAGGGCGTAGCTGGCGATCTGCTCCATCGTCACCAGCCGGGGCAGGAACTTCTTCTTGACCTCATCGCCGCCGAAACGGTCGATCATCCATGCGGCCATGTTGTGGATCGAGACGTAGGCGCTCGTCGCGGGGCAGCCGTAAGCCATCGCTTCCATGATCAGCGCCGCTTCCAGCCGGCCCAGCGCGATCCCGCCGCTCTCTTCCGAGACGTAGATTGCCCCGAACCCGAGCTCGCCGGTCTTCTGGATCACGTCGCGCGGGAAGTGGTGCTTCTCGTCCCACTCGGCGGCGAACGGCGTGATATGGTCGGCCGTAAAGCGGCGTGCCATTTCCTGGATCGCGAGTTGATCGTCGGTAAGCTGGAATTGTCCGGTCATTGGCCCTGTTCAGTCTGTCGCAGTTTCGATCCGCGTGTTCTGGTCGTGCACGAGCCGCCATTGGCCATCCTCGAGCTGGAAGCCAAGCGAGAGATAGGCGGGGCGTCCCGGTGTTGGCCCGGCGCCATCGGAGTCGTAGCTGGTGCGATAGAGCGCATAGCCGTAATCGCGCCCCTCCCGCACCCTCACCGGCTCCAGCACCATCACCCACGCAGGATCGGCGAACCATTCGCGGTGAAAGCCGAGGAACTGCTCGCGCGTATCGTAGCGCTCGCCGTTCGGGAAGATCAGTATGAGCGTCTCGCCCTTGGTGATCGTGTCGGCGATCCCCTCATAATCGCGCGACTGGATCGCGGCGACGTGGCGGTTCAGCGTTTCGCGGAAGCTCTCCGACGGAGGCTCGGGCACGCTCTGGCATGCGCCGAGCGCGAGCGGCGCGAGAAGAAGGGGCAGCGCGTATTTCACGCGCTGCTTCCCGAGCCGCTCAGCCTGAACCTACGCCGGTGCATCGTTCACCCGCAGGTGATCTTGGTGATGGTCATTGCATCGTCGTACATCACGTTGACCCGGTCCTGCCGGAAATCCATCGTGAAGGCGGCGCGAGGCGGGCCCCAGCGAAGCTGGCGCGCGCCGGTCGCGTCGAGGATCTGCTCGCCGATCTGCCCGGTCGCCTTCTGGCCGATGTAGGTCTGCGCTGCTGCGGGATCGCACATGGCGGTCTCCCCGTTTTCGGTGCCCGGCGTGCCGGGCTCATCGGCGGACGTCGTGGCGCATGCCGCGAGCGCCGCGGCGGGCAAGAGGGCGATCAGTTTTCCAGTGTGAATCATCATGCGTCTCCTTCGGAGCAGCGGCTATAGCGCAGCGGATCGGCCATGGCGTCCTCGCCGTATTCGGTGCGGACGAGGGCTTCGCCGCCATCTTGTGCGGCGAGCGCCATGTCGCGGCTCCAAGTCATGCCTTCGCCGGTGAAGGAAAAAGTGGCGCGGATGTTGTCGTCGGTGCGTTGGGCAATGTCGCCTAGCATAGCGCGTGATTCGTAGAACGTGATCGTGTTGCCGGTGACCTCGATCAACCCTTTGGCATCGCCCCGGGTCGAGGTGCAGTCGGCCGCGACGAGGCCCCAGCGGCCCTGTAGCGCGGCAGGGATTGAGGCCGTGTCGCTATCTGGCGTGGAGGTCTCGCCGGCGGGCGGCGTTGCTCCGTCGCCGATGCCGCCATCGGGCTCCACCGGCATCGGGGTTTCGGCCGCGGAATCCGCGCCATCGGCGCTATCGTCCGCAGGCGCACCGCAGGCCGCGAGCGCGAACGCCGGGGCTGCGGCAAGAGCAATCATCAGTCGCATGGAGTCCTCCAGTCTTTGTTGCGCTGCCTAAACTCGCGAGCCGCGCGGATTATCCCGGCTCATCCCATCGTCGGGATGAGGAAGGCATTCGACCCGTCGCCCCCACCGTCCGGCCAGCGCTGGGTGACGGTCTTGACCTTGGTCCAGAACTTGAGCCCCTCGGTGCCGTACTGGTTCGTGTCGCCGAAGCCGGAACGCTTCCAGCCGCCGAAGCTATGATAGCTCACCGGCACGGGGATCGGCACGTTCACACCGACCATGCCGACGTTGACCCGGCTCGCGAACTCGCGCGCGGCGTGGCCGTTGCGGGTGAAGATGGCGACGCCGTTGCCGTACTGGTGGTCACTCGGCAGGCGCACCGCTTCCTCGAAGTCGGTGGCGCGCACGATCTGGAGCACCGGGCCGAAGATCTCCTCCTGATAGGACTTCATCTGCGGCGTCACCCGGTCGATCAGCGTCGGGCCGACGAAGAAGCCTTTCTCGTGCCCCTGCAGGCTGAACCCGCGCCCGTCGACTACGATCTCGGCGCCTTCCTGCTCGGCGGTGTCGATCCACTGCTCGATCCGCGCCTTGTGCTCGGGCGTGACCACCGGGCCGTAATGTGCATCGGGATCGTTCGACACGCCGACCCGCAAGGCGTTGATCGCGGGGATCAGCTTTTCCTTGAGCCGCTCGGCGGTGTCATCGCCCACCGGAACCACCACGGGCAGTGCCATGCAGCGCTCGCCGGCCGAACCGAAGGCGGCGCCGGCCAGGTCGTTCACCACCTGATCGAGGTCGGCGTCAGGCATGACGATGCCGTGGTTCTTCGCGCCGCCCATCGCCTGGACACGCTTTCCGTTTTCGACCCCGCGCTTGTAGACGTAGTGCGCGATGTCGCTGCTGCCGACGAAGCTGACGCCGGCGATGTCGGGGTGATCGAGGATCGCGTCGACCATTTCCTTGTCGCCGTGGACGACCTGCAGCAGCCCCTCGGGCGCGCCTGCCTCGAGGAACAGTTCGGCGAGGCGCACGGGCACGCTCGGATCGCGCTCGCTGGGCTTGAGGATGAAGGCGTTGCCCGCCGCGATCGCCATGCCGAACATCCACATCGGAATCATCGCGGGGAAGTTGAACGGCGTAATGCCTGCGCCGATGCCGATCGGCTGGCGCATCGAATAGACGTCGATCCCCGGCCCGGCGCCCAGCGTGTATTCGCCTTTCAGCACCTGCGGGATGCCGCAGGCGTATTCGATCACTTCGAGCCCGCGCTGCACGTCGCCCTTGGCGTCGTCGACCACCTTGCCGTGTTCGCTGGAAAGCAGCTCGGCGAGCTCCTGCATGTTGGCTTCGATGAGTTCCTTGAAGCGGAACATCACCCGCGCGCGCCGCTGCGGATTGGTCATGGCCCAGCCGGGCTGGACCCTCTTCGCCGCCTCGATCGCGCGGTCGAGCAGAGCGGCATCGCCCAGCGCCACTTCGGCCTGAACCTCGCCGGTGGACGGATTCCACACCTTATGCGTGCGCCCGGACCCGCCGCCGGCTCCTCCGGCGATGAAATGGTCGACCTGGCGCATGACGTATCTCCTCTACCAATCGTTGGGCGCGGATCGTGCCGATTGCAAGCTTGCAGACAACCTTCAATATCGCAGGTAAAGCCTGCAAATATGCAGGATCCCAACTGGAACGACATCCGCGTGTTCCTCGCGGTGGCGGAAGCGGGCCAGATCGGCCGCGCCGCGCGTGCGCTCCGGCTCGATCCGACCACCCTCGGCCGCCGGTTGCGACGGCTCGAGCGGCAACTCGAGATCACGCTGTTCGAACGCACGCGCGAAGGCCAGACGCTGACCGAAGCAGGCGAGAGCCTGCTCGCCAAGGCCGAGGCCATGGCCCAGGCCGCGCGCTCGATCGACGCAGTGCAGAGCCGTCAGACCGGCCTCGGGGGAAATCTGCGTCTCAGCGTCTCGGAAGGCTTCGGCAGCCAGTTCCTGACGCTCTATCTTGCCGATTTCGCCCGCGCCCATCCCAACCTTTCGATCGAACTGGTCGCCAACAGCGGGTTTCTGAGTCCCTCGAAGCGCGAGGCCGATATTGCCGTCATGCTCTCGCGCCCCCAGGCCGGGCCGGTCATCTGCCGCAAACTCTCGGACTACAGCCTGATGCTCTATGCCAGCCGCCGCTATCTGGCGGTGCACGGCACGCCGCAGCGTCCGCGCGAGCTTGCGCAGGGCCACACGCTGGTGAGCTACATCCCCGACCTGCTTTATGCGCCCGAACTCAACTATCTCGACGATTTCCATGCGGGGCTGACGGCGCACATCCGCTCGTCCAGCATCAACGCGCAGAACCGCCTGATCGAGGAAGGAGTGGGGATCGGCGTGCTGCCGCGATTCATCGGCGACCGCGGTGCCGACCTCGTCCCCGTCTGCCCGGACCGTTCGATCCGCCGCAGCTTCTGGATCGTAACCCACCGCGACACCCAGAACCTGGCCCGCGTGCGCCTCGCCAAGGAATGGCTGCTCGACTGCATGCGGACGGGCCGCAAGGTGCTGATGCCCGATTGACCCGCGCGCGCCGTTACGGCAAAGGCGCTCACCGCGCGGGTGTAGCTCAATGGTAGAGCAGCAGCTTCCCAAGCTGACGACGAGGGTTCGATTCCCTTCACCCGCTCCAACAGCCCCTCCCAGAAGGTCCGAGAAGGTCCCGTTAGCAACTGTTTTTAACAGCTTTTTTATGGTAAAAGGTCTCTACAGGTTCGGAGACGTTTCACCAAAACCCGGCACATAAGTGGAACAGGTGATGGTATCTCCGAAAAGCGGAGAAAGGCGGTACCATCATGACCCATGGGAATCGGCAGAAGTCCTTGACCGCGGTATCGGTGAAGCGAGCCAAGCCGAAGGACAAGCCATACAAGCTCTCTGATCGAGATGGGCTTTATCTGTACGTGAAGCCGAACGGCAGCCGGCTTTGGCGGATGAACTACCGCTTCCATGGCGCACAGAAGACCATCTCATTCGGGCGCTGGCCGGAAGTCACGCTGGCGGACGCTCGCGAAAAGACCCTACAGGCCCGCCGACGCCTTACCGACGGCATCGATCCTTGCGAGCAGAAGAAGCTCGACAGGATCGCGGCCTCGATCGCACACGCCAACACCTTCAAAGCGATTTCGAATGAATGGCTGGAGAAGGTGCGCCTCGAAGAACGCGCACCAATGACCATCCGCAAGTATGAGTGGCAGCTCGGCCTCGTCATGCCGAGCCTGGGCAGGCGGCCACTCAGCCAGATCTCGGCTCATGAGGTGTTGCTCGCGCTCAAGCGGATCGAGCGAACCAAGAAGTACTACACAGCCTGCAGCGTCCGGGCGACCTGCAGTCAGATATTCCGCTATGCGATCGCTACTGCACGCGCAGAGCGCGATGTGTGCGCTGACCTTCGCGGAGCCTTGGTGACGCCCAAGGTCGTACACCGCGCAGCGATAACGACCCCCAAAGAGGCGGGCGCACTGATGCGCTCCCTAGAGGACTATGACGGGCACCCGATCATCCGAGCTGCCTTGCGCCTGCTGCCTCACGTCTTCGTTCGTCCCGGCGAGCTTCGCCATGCCGAGTGGAAGGAGTTTGACCTCGAGCGAGAGGTCTGGACCATCCCGGACCACAAGATGAAGATGGGGCGGCCCCATGCCGTGCCGTTATCGCGGCAGGCCATCGCGATTATTCGGGAGCTGGAGCATGACGAGGCGCTGAGCCCCTATCTGTTTCATTCCTTACGAGGCGGGGACAGGCCCATGTCCGACAACACAATTAATGCCGCCCTCAGGCGTTTGGGATATGCCAAGAATGAAATGACCGCCCATGGCTTCCGGGCGATGGCGGCCACGTTGTTGAACGAGATGGGAATCTGGAATCCCGATGCCATCGAACGGCAACTTGCCCATGCCGAAGCCAACTCAGTGCGGAGGGCATACACGCGCGGTCAGTATTGGAACGAGCGTGTCCGGATGATGCAGCACTGGTCCGATTATCTCGACGAGCTACGGGGCGGCGCCACGATTCTTCGGGCGGACTTCGGCCAGTACAGCCCATCTTGAGTGCAACAGCGAGCACCTTGCTAGTGACATGGAAATTGGTGATCCGTAACGTCGCCGCGACGTGCGGGTCAGTGGAAGGCGATTTAACACGACTTTTTTTCGCGTTAAAAATTCCACACTTTTATAACACGACAAACCGGATATGTAAGCGCGACTCATAAACGCGAACATGAACGCATGAAACTGACGCACACATACGACATACCCAATTTGCCGCTGCCGAAAGCGGTCGATTCCGAAGCCGTGTTACGCGCCTTGGCACCGGCTCATCGGCACCTCGCCGAGTTAAAGGGCCGCGCCAGCAGCATACCGAATCCGGGGATCCTCATTGATACCCTCTTTCTGCAGGAGGCGAAGGCAAGCTCCGAGATCGAAAACATCATCACGACACACGACGAGGTCTTTCAGACGACGCTCTTCCCGGAAAGCCCTGCCTCACCAGCGGCAAAGGAAGTCGCCCTCTACAGGGACGCACTCCACCTCGGGTTTGAGCGGCTTCGTGAACAAGACGGGCTGCTAACGAACAATACCATCATCGCCATGTTCCAAGCGTTGAAACGCACCGATGGCGGATTTCGCGATACGCCAGGTACGGCTCTCAAGAACGAAGCGAGCGGTAAACTCGTGTATGTGCCTCCCCAAGATGGTCGCGCCGTTCGGGATCTGATGAATGGGCTCGAACGCTACATTAACGAGGACGAGCTATGCGCACTCGATCCGCTCCTCAAGATGGCGATTATTCACCACCAGTTCGAAAGCATCCATCCGTTCCCCGACGGGAACGGGCGCATTGGGCGCATCATCAATGTGCTGTATCTCACCAGGCAACGTTTGCTGGACATCCCGATCCTATATCTCAGCCGCTTCATCACCTCGAATAAGGGCGAGTACTACCGGCTCCTTCAGCTGGTGCGTGAGAAGCAGCAATGGGAGGAATGGTTGCTCTACATGCTTCAGGCAGTCGCCGAAACGTCTGTCGAAACACTGAAGATGGTCGAAGGCATCCACAGACTTATGGCAGTCTATAAGAACCGCATTAGAACCGAGCACACGAAGATATACTCGCAAGACCTCCTGAACACCCTTTTCCGGTTCCCTTACACTCGGATCGAGATGGTGCAGAAAGACATTGGGAAGACCCGTCAAACAACAGCGAAATACCTTGATGAACTTTGCGAGGCGGGACTGCTGACTAAGCACAGGCTTGGGAAGGCCAACTACTACGCAAACGATCCTCTCGCGGCGCTGTTTCTGGATGCGCCGAGTGCCTCGCAGCCGGAGGAAGTCAAGGAGGCGGGAGTGTCGGCCAATATTGCCTAGTCGACTCCCGGTCAGTTGAGAGGCACTTTGTCCAGAAGTCAGGCGACCGTGGAAAGGCGCCTCTTGCACTGCCTGCTGGCTGAAAGGAGCTATCATGGTCCGGCTTACCTTGATTATTCCGCTGTTGGCGGTGTGGGGATGCCAGGATGCTCCAACACGCAACGCTGAAGAGTCGATTGTCAGCTTCAACGAGCGTTTGGCTGAAGTTCTTCGATCGAAGCCCAGGGGCCTTTCGCGTGCCTATGCAATCATGAAAGATGGGGCTGCGGATGGGGAGTGGCTAGCCACTATCCACGGCTATCCTGACAACAGAGCTGTATGCGAAGAGCTGATCGCGCCCTACAATGAAGATGAGACGCTTCTGTCATTCAAGGGACATATATCTGCGTAGAGCTGTAGATCTCGGGCATTAGGCGAGCTCAGGTTCGCTCGTTGAGTACCTGGAGTGATGATGGGCGGGGCGGACGCTGGCTGCCCTGCGAGCTAACTATCTTGAATCTCGACAAAGTTCAAGCTAACCGCGCTCGCTCAAGAAACGAGTGAGGGGGGAGAATTCATGAAGCTGCGAGTCCTCTGGCTGGCAGTCGCGGGCGTAGCTGCGCTTCCGGCTTCGGCAGCTGCTCAAGTTGTCTTGGAAGGCAATGGCGCGCGTTCCGAGGGTGAGTGGGGTGGCGAGCTCGGCGTCGGCTACTCGGTCGGTTCCGCCGGCTTCAAGCTCACGCCCGCCATCGGTGCATTCATCCATCAGGGCGACAATGATCGCTACTACATGGACGACAACGCCGGCGATCCGCGCTGCCGCGACAGCACCAATGGCCAGTACGCTGAGAGCGAGCTGTGCGACAACACTGCAGTGAAGATTTATGGCCGGGTTGAGGCCACCTACAGCCTTCCCGCCTCCTTCACATTCGGAGCTGGCGTGCGCTACATGAGTGAAGAGTTCCGCCCGTATGGCACAGTGGCGTTCCCGCTCGCACCGCGCATCACCATCAAAGGCAATGCTGGGCCGAAGTATTATGCGGCAGGTCTCCAGGCTCGCTTCTGAGCTCGGCCATGGTTTGATGCATGACCGGCCTGGAGGGGGAACTTCCTGCACAGCAGGCCCCCCTCCGAAGGCAGAGGTCAGAGGTTCGAAGCCTGTCGGGCGCGTCACTTTACAGGGACTTACTCCTCTGGAACGCAGACCGTACGGAACGAACGGAGAATGCCTCCGGTAGTTGGCGGCGAATCTCAAATGTGAGGAAGTGCGCGCTGCCTGTGTCGCGACGGCCGCAGAAGCCATTGCTGCGTAGGGTGGTTATTTCTTGCAGGCCTTGAGCCCGAGATTCTTGATCCGCCAGCACATCGCAGACGGCGAGACTATGAAGTTACAGCTGCTTCATCAGAGGTGGGCCGCGCTCATCACGCGCCGCCTCATAAATCATTTGAACCGCATTCTCGGCGTGAACAAATTTGCCGCGAAGCTATTTTCCTGATGCTCATGAACTTTGTGGATATCCGAGTTATAGACCGGTGCGTGCCGCTCGGTTGGATACATCCGGATCGTTCGCTCCAGCAGCACGAGCCATGATGTAGTCGCGGATGAGGCGCTCAATGTCATTTGGCGGTTGAAAATTCTGGCTCTATTGGCTCCTGTCTGCGGTGTAGCACATGGGGCTATTCATCCATTCGTCGATATCAGCTTCCAGCCAAGCCACGCATCGAGGACCGATCGTAATCTGCTTCGGAAACGTGCCCTCCTCGATCTTGCGGTAGAGTGTCGAGCGGCTGAGGCCGGTCTTGTCGAGCACGGC
>NZ_JBDGIU010000006.1:0-236952 GCF_057657235.1 Pelagerythrobacter sp. Soil_C_18 | reverse complement strand
CGCGGCCAGCAGCAGATCGATCAGGCGCTCGGCACCGCGCTGGGCCGTGTCGTCAGCCGCAGCGCCTGCAGCGTCGTCATGGAGCGGGACAATTCCTACGGCTGGAACAACGAGATGGATATCACCTCGGCGGTCGCCCGGGAGATGGACGGGATACTGCAGGCGGTGACGCTGCGCTGATCGACCGGGAAGGGGCTGGATGGTGCCGGCTGCAGGATTCGAACCCGCGGCCCCCTGATTACAAATCAGGTGCTCTACCAACTGAGCTAAGCCGGCTCCGATGCCCTCACGTTACAAAGCAATGGATAACGCAAGTGCCCGCCCTTTGCTTCAAAGTGCGCCGAAGGTCCAGCCTTCGGTGCGCGCGATTTCGGCGGTGAGATCGCCGGGGTGCCAGCGGGCCGGGTCGTCCGCCACTTTGCGCAGCCAGGCCGCGGCGAGCAGTGCGTCGGAGCTGTGGTCGTCGATTGCGCCTTCGCCCGCGACCGGTGGCGAGTCGAGCGCCGTGAGCGCACGGTTGAGATCCGCGATCGTGCGGATCTTGCTTCGCGCCGCTGAGCGCTGCGCTTCGAGCGCGGCGAGCGAGGTGTAGATCTCCACCAGCACGGAGCCGGTTTCGGGCAGTGGGTCGACGGGCCAGACCGGCAAGGCGCCATCGAGCCGGTGGAGTACGCGCATTCCGGTGAGGCTCGACTTGCCGACCTGAGCAGCGCCGATGAGGTTGAAGTTCGAGTAAGGTTTACATCCTTGCGCCGCTTGCGCGTGCTCGGTCACCCGGAAGCGCCCGCGTCCGTGAGCGGCACCGTCGCAACGGAACCGCTCGCCCTCGCGCCCGCCGTGGCGGCGGAAATAGGCGCTGAGGTCGGGGTGATCGACGAAGGACGAGGCGCCGAGGTGCGGGTCCCCGGCGCAGATCTGGTCGACCATCGCCCACAGGCTCCGCGCGTCGGGAGGTGAGTTCGGGAGATCGGGGAAGAACGCGCCGCAATCGGCGAAGGGAAGGGACATGCCGAGGTCGAGTCCGACAAGCGTCTCGGACGGAAGGTCTTCGCACAGCAGGGCCAGCACATCCTCGCGCGACCAGCCGCGGCCGCGCCCGACCAGCACCGGCGGCCCGCCCGCCGCATCGGCGAGCGCGAGCGCGATGCCTCTGTGCCGCTCGCCTGCGGCGCCCGACCAGTCGATGGCGAGGAAATGGGAGAAGCGGGGAGGGCTCACGGGCGGATGCCTCACTCGCCGCGCAGCTCCCGCCGCCGCTTGTCCCACCATTCCATGCGCTTGAGGACCTCGCGCTCGAAGCCGCGTTCGGCCGGCGCGTAATAGGTCTGCGGCTCCATCTCCTCGGGCCAGTAGTTCGCGCCGGAGAAGGCATCCTCGGTATCGTGATCGTAGGCGTAGCCTTTGCCGTAGCCGATGTCCTTCATCAGCTTGGTGGGGGCGTTGAGGATGTTCTGCGGCGGCATCAGGCTGCCGGTCTCCTTCGCGCTGCGCCATGCGGTGCGCTGCGCCCGGTAAGCGGCGTCGGACTTCGGCGCGGTGGCGCAGTAGAGGCACGCCTGCACGATCGCGAGTTCGCCTTCCGGGCTGCCGAGGAAGTCGTACGCATCCTTCGCCGCGAGGCACTGCACGAGCGCCTGCGGGTCGGCGAGGCCGATGTCCTCACTGGCGAAGCGGACGAGGCGGCGCAGGAGGTAGAGCGGCTCCTCGCCCGCGGTCAGCATGCGGGCGAGGTAGTAGAGCGCCGCCTGCGGATCGGAGCCGCGTAGGCTTTTGTGCAAGGCGCTGATGAGGTTGTAATGTCCCTCGCGATCCTTGTCGTAGACCGCCACCCGGCGCTGGAGGAAGCTGCCGAGTTCGGCGGGGCCGAGCGGCTGCTCGATCTTCGCGGCGTAGAGCGTCTCGGCCTGGTTGAGCAGGAAGCGCCCGTCGCCGTCGGCGCTCGCGACCAGCGCCCCCCGTGCCTCCGGGGTGAGGGGGAGAGGGCCTTCGAGCTCCTCGGCGCGTTCGAGCAGCTTCTCGAGCGCGGCGGCATCGAGCCGATGGAGGATCAGCACCTGCGCGCGCGAGAGCAGCGCGGCATTGAGCTCGAAGCTCGGGTTTTCGGTGGTCGCGCCCACCAGCGTCACCGTGCCGCGTTCCACGAAGGGCAGGAAGCCGTCCTGCTGCGCGCGGTTGAAGCGGTGGATCTCGTCCACGAACAGCAGTGTGCGCTGACCGGCTTCGGCGGCCTTGTCGGCTGCGGCGAAGGCTTTCTTGAGATCGGCGACCCCGGAGAAGACGGCGCTCACCGCCTCGAACCGCATGCCGACTGCGGCTGCGAGCAGACGCGCGATGCTGGTCTTGCCGGTGCCGGGCGGGCCCCAGAGGATCATGCTCGACAGGCGCCCCGCGGCGACCATGCGTCCGATCGCGCCCTCCGCTCCGGTGAGGTGTTCCTGTCCGACCACTTCCTCCAGTGTGCGGGGGCGCAGTCGGTCGGCGAGCGGCGCGTCGGCGCGCGGCTCAGAGGGTGGGGAGCCCTCGGGCAGGGTGTCGGGGAAGAGATCGGCCATCAGCCAGACAGATAGGAAATCGCACGCGCCGCCGCGAGAGGTTCTTGAAATTCGATAGCTCAAAGATATATCGTGAAGCATCAAGAAAAGGATCTGTGAAAATGCGACACATGAATCATCACACGGGCCGCGGCTGGAAACGCGGCGGGCGGCATTGGGCCGCTGCGTTCGGAATGGACGGTCCGTTCGGGCCCGAGGGGCCCTTCGGCCCGGGAGGGCCGTTCGGTGAACACGGCCCGTTCGGTCCGCGCGGGCCGTTCGGCGGCGGCGGCGGGCGCGGGCATCGGCGCGGGCGGATGTTCGGCCATGGCGAACTGCGCCTCGCCCTGCTGAAGCTGCTCGCGGACGAACCGCGCCATGGCTACGAGCTGATCAAGGCGATCGAGGAACTGACCGGCGGCGCCTATGCGCCGAGTCCCGGCGCGGTCTATCCGACGCTCCAGCTTCTCGCCGACGAAGGCATGATCGAGGAGCGCGGCGACGACAGCCCGCGCAAGGCCTTTGCCGCAACCGAGGCAGGCCGGGCCGAACTGGCCGACAAGGCGGACGAGGTCGAATCGCTGTTCGAGCGGCTCTCGGCCCATGGCGAACGCGAGCACCGCGGGCGCTCTCCGCATCTGTGGCGCGCGATGGGAAATCTCGCGAACGTGCTCAAGCACCGGGCAAAGGCGGGCAAGCTCGACGAGGAGACAATCGACAGCATCGTCGACATGATCGACGAGATGGCAAAGCGGATCGAACGGCTATGAGCGTATCCACTACCGCATCGGTGCCGACCGGGAACGGGTCGCGCTACCTCCAGCAGCTCTGCAAGCATTGGTCGCACAATCTCGCGGTCGAGTATTCGGCCGAGGAGGGGCGTGTCACTTTCCCGGCGGAAGGTCGCAGCGGGAATTGGGCGGGTGACGCCACGCTGTTCATGAAGGCCTCGCCCGAGACGCTGGAATGCCGGATCGACGCGAGTGAACCGGGGCAGGTTGAAGTGCTCAAGGGCGTCGTCGCCGAGCACCTCGACCGCTTCGCCTTTCGCGAGGCGCCGCTGGCCTTCGACTGGCGCGACGGCTGACCCCGCTGGCGCACCGGTGGCGGGAATGGTATTCTCGCCGCCGGGTCGCCCGGAGAGGGGTTCGAAAATGGTGGAAGCTGCCAACAAGACACCGTGGCACCTGTGGGTCATCGGTGTGCTCGCCACATTGTGGAACGCGTTCGGTGCGAACGACTATACGCAGACGCAGATGGGCAATCGCGGCTATTTGGAGATGATGGGCTTCGACGCGGCGACGACCGATGCCGCGCTTGCGTTCTTTGCGAGCGCTCCGGCCTGGGCCGACGCTGCCTGGGCGCTGGGTGTCTGGGGCGGGCTCGCCGGTTCGATCCTGCTGCTCCTGCGCAGCCGCTGGGCCATCGCCTGCTTCGTCGCTTCGCTGCTCGGGCTCCTCGGCTCGACCATCTACCAGACGCAGATCGAGTTTCCGCCGGAGCTCGCCGAGATGAACAGCCCGGCGATGTTTGCCGTCATCTGGGCGGTTGCGCTGTTGCTGCTGTGGTACGCCTGG
Organism: Pelagerythrobacter sp. Soil_C_18; assembly: GCF_057657235.1. NCBI lineage: Bacteria > Pseudomonadati > Pseudomonadota > Alphaproteobacteria > Sphingomonadales > Erythrobacteraceae > Pelagerythrobacter > Pelagerythrobacter sp. Soil_C_18. The sequence goes on along the minus strand of NZ_JBDGIU010000006.1, from coordinate 232,844 downwards.
ACCATGCGCAAGCGCGGCGTGCTGCGGTGAACTAGCCGCGTTTCGCCTCGACCAGGCGGAGATAGGTGTCCGCCACCGTTTGGTTGATCGCGTCCCAACTGAAATCCTTGCTGCGCGCCTCGCCGGCAGCGCCATGGCGTGCGCGCAGCGTCGCGTCGGTGCAGTAGGGCGCGATCGCCTCGGCGAATGCGACCGGGCAGCCGGGCGGGACGAGGGTGCCGGTCTCTCCGTCGCGCACGAGGCTGGCGCTTCCCGTCGCGCCAGCGGCAACGACGGGCAGGCCGCAGGCCATCGCCTCCAGCGTCACGTTGCCGAACGTCTCGGTAATCGACGGATTGAAGAACACGTCCCCGCTGGCGAGCGCGCGGCCGAGGTCGGCGCCGGTCTGGAAACCGGCGAAGATGCCGCCCGGCAGCGCCCTCTCGAACCAGCAGCGCGCGGGGCCGTCGCCGATCACCAGCACCTTGTGCGGCACCTGGCGCCTGCGCAACTCGACGATGGTGTCGGCGAAGATGTCGAGACCCTTCTCCATCACCAGTCGGCCGAGGAAGACCACCGCCACGTCCTCGTCGCCTATGCCGAGCGAGCGGCGCCAGGCGAGGTCGCGTTTGGCGGACGCGAAGATCGTGCGATCAACCCCGCGCGTCCACAGCGAGATGTCGCGGTTCATGCCCTGCTCGCGCAGGGTCTCGATCATGCTCTGCGAAGGCGCGACCAGGGCGTCGCAGCGGTTGTAATAGCGCCGGATGAGCGCCTCGAGCCCGGGTTCGATGAACTTCAGGCCATAGTAGCGGGGGTAGGTCTCGAACCGCGTATGGACCGAGGCGAGCACCGGAATGTTCCGCTCGCGCGCCCAGCGGAGCGCGGCATGCCCGGCCAGATCGGGCGAGGACGTGTGGACGATGTTGGGCGCGAAATGCGCGAGATCGGCGCAGTTCTCTTTCGAAAGGCCGAGCGGGAAGCGGTACTCGGATCGCCCGGGTATCGCCACGCTCGGCACGCCGACGAGGTTGCCGACAGGCGGAAACGCCGGTTCCGGCACCATGGGCGCGTAGACGCGGACGGCGGCGCCTTGATTCAGGAGATAGCCGACGAGCCGGTTCAACGCCTGGTTCGCACCGTCACGCACGTAGTTGTAGTTGCCGCTGAACAGGGCGATGCGAAGGTCTGCGGTCTCCATGGCCGGGCAAGCCCATAGGGCGATGTCGCGCGCTTGGCGAGAGGCGGCGCAATGGAAATGTCATCGGATAGCGATGGTCGCCGATCGGGGGATGCAATCCTATGCGCGCTTGACTTGTTGCGGCGCAACATTATTGCCGCGCGTGGGCCACGCGGTCCCAACGCCGCGCGTGCTCTCTGCAAGGAGAGAATACATGACTGACCTTACGCCTCCGGCCCTGAAGCCGGAGCGCCCTTATTTTTCGTCCGGTCCCACGGCCAAGTTCCCGGGCTGGTCCCTCGACAAGTTGAAGACCGATTCGCTGGGGCGCTCGCACCGCTCCGCGCTCGGCAAGGCGCGTCTGAAGTACGCGATCGACCTGTCGCGCGAGCTGCTCGGCGTGCCCGACGACTATCTCGTCGGCATCATGCCGGGGTCCGACACGGGCGCGCTCGAATGCGCGATGTGGACGATGCTGGGCGCGCGGCCGGCGACGGTGGCGGCGTGGGAGAGCTTCGGCAACGTCTGGATTCAGGACGCTGCCAAGCAGCTCAAGCTGAAGAACCTGACGACGCTGGACGCCGATTACGGCGAGATTCCCGATCTCGCCTCGATCCCGCAGGACAACGACGTCGTCTTCACCTGGAACGGCACCACCAGCGGCGCGAAGATCCCGAACACGGACTGGCTCGCCCCCGGGCGCGAAGGCGTGACGATCAACGACGCCACCAGCGCCGTCTTCGCGATGGAGATGGACTGGTCCAAGCTCGATGCCACCACCTATTCGTGGCAGAAAGTCATGGGCTCCGAGGCGCAGCACGGCATGCTGATCCTCAGCCCCAAGGCGGTCGAGCGGATCGAGAGCTACGATCCCGAATGGCCGCTGCCCAAGCTGTTCCGGGTCAAGAAGGGCGGCAAGATCAACCGCGGCATCTTCGAAGGCGCGACCATCAACACCCCGTCGATGCTCGCCACCGAGGACTATATCGCCGCGCTCGAATGGGCGCAGGCGATCGGCGGCCGCAAGGCGCTGTTCGAGCGGGCCGATGCCAACGCGAAAATCGTCTACGACTGGATCGAGGCAACGCCCTGGTTGCGCAACATGGTTCCCAACCCGGCGCAGCGGACCAACACCGGCGTATGCTTCGTCTTCCAGGGCGACTGGTACGACAGCCTCTCGCCCGAAGAGCAGGCCGACGTGCCAAAGAAGATCGTCAAGAAGCTCGAAGGGCTCGACGTGGCCTACGACTTCAACGGCTATCGCGACGCCCCGCCGAGCCTGCGCATCTGGTGCGGCGCGACGGTCGAGCAGGAGGACATCAAGCGCCTGCTGCCGTGGATCGAGTGGGCCTACGAGAGCCTGAAGAACGGCTGAAATGAGTCCCCGCGAAGGCGGGGATCTCAGGCCTCCTGGCGCTAATCCTCCCGAGGTCCCCGCCTTCGCGGGGACTCACACAGGAATTTTCCATGACCAAACCCAAAGTCCTCATTTCCGACAAGATGGACCCCAACGCCGCGCGCATTTTCGAGGAGCGCGGGTGCGAGGCCGACGTGAAGCCGGGCATGACGCCTGACGAACTCAAGGCCGTGATCGGCGAGTACGACGGGCTCGCCATCCGCTCGGCGACCAAGGTGACGCGCGACATTCTCGAGGCGGCGACCAATCTCAAGGTGATCGGCCGCGCCGGGATCGGGGTCGACAACGTCGACATTCCGGCCGCATCGTCCAGGGGCGTCGTGGTGATGAACACGCCGTTCGGCAACTCCATCACCACCGCCGAGCACGCGATCGCCCTGTTGATGGCGCTCGCCCGCCAGATCCCTGCGGCCGACACGCAGACCCAGCGCGGCGAATGGCCCAAGAGCGCGTTCATGGGCGTCGAAGTGACCGGCAAGACGCTCGGCCTGATCGGCGCCGGCAACATCGGTTCGATCGTTGCCAGCCGTGCGCTCGGTCTGAAGATGAAGGTCGTCGCGTTCGACCCGTTCCTGACGCCCGAGCGGGCGATCGAACTCGGGGTCGAGAAGGTCGACCTCGAGACGCTGCTGGCCCGCGCCGACTTCATCACGCTGCACACGCCGCTGACCGATCAGACGCGCAACATCCTCAGCCGAGAGAACCTCGCCAAGACCAAGAAGGGCGTGCGCATCGTCAACTGCGCGCGCGGCGGGCTGATCGATGAGGCAGCGCTCAAGGACCTGCTCGACAGCGGCCATGTCGCGGGCGCGGCCCTCGACGTGTTCCAGACCGAGCCGGCGAAGGATTCGCCGCTGTTCGGTACGCCGAACTTCATCTGCACCCCGCATCTCGGCGCCTCGACCACCGAGGCGCAGGTCAACGTCGCGTTGCAGGTGGCGGAGCAGATGGCCGACTATCTGGTCAACGGCGGGGTCACCAACGCGCTCAACATGCCGAGCCTGAGCGCCGAGGAAGCGCCCAAGCTGCGCCCCTACATGGCGCTGGCGGAGAACCTCGGCTCGCTGGTGGGCCAGCTCGCCCACGGCAATCTCGACAAGATCAGCATCGAGCGCGAAGGGCACGCCGCCGAACTCAGCGGCAAGCCGATCACCGGCGCCGTTCTGGCAGGGCTGATGCGCCAGTATTCGGACAGCGTGAACATGGTCAACGCGCCGTTCCTGGCGAAGGAGCGCGGGATCGACGTGCGCGAGGTGCGGCACGACCGCGAAGGGGTGTATCACACGCTCGTTCGCGTCACCGTGGCGACCGAGGCGGGCGATCGTTCGGTCGCGGGCACGCTGTTCGGTGCCGGCGCTCCGCGCCTGGTCGAGATCTTCGGCGTCGCGATCGAGGCCGATCTCAAGGGCGACATGCTTTACATCGTCAACGAGGACGCGCCGGGCTTCATCGGCCGCATCGGTACGCTGCTGGGCCAGAACGGGATCAACATCGGCACCTTCCACCTCGGCCGCCGCGACGCGGGCGGAGAGGCGGTGCTGCTGCTCTCGGTCGATCAGCCGATCCCCGACGAAGTGGTGAAGCAAGCCTGCGCGCTGGAAGGCGTGCGGATGGTGAAGCCGCTGGCGTTCTGACGATCCCTGAGGCAGAGCGGCGGCGTCCTTCGAGACGCCGCTTCGACAGGCTCAGCGGCTCCTCAGGATGAGCGGGCATCTATATTCCGTTCATCCTGAGGAGGGATTGAGCGAAGCGGAGGCCGAAGGCCGTAGTGTAGTCGAAAGCCCGTCTCGAAGGACAAGCTCAGGGCGAACGGATGAGGGGATGGAATGACAGACCCGGACGATCTCCTGCCTGAGGGTCTCGAGGACCGTCTCCCGCGTCAGGCCGCAGCGCTGACCGCGGCCATGCGCGGTGCGCTCGACGTGCTCGACTCGCACGGATACGACCGCGTGCGGCCGCCGCTGGTGGAGTTCGAGCGCTCGCTTGCCGGGCGGATGGACGGCGTGCAGCCGCGGCGCATGTTCCGCTTCGTCGATCCGGCAAGCCTGCGCACGCTTGCGCTCCGTTCCGACATGACGCCGCAGATCGGCCGGATGGCTGCGACCAGCCTTGCCGGCACCCCGCGCCCGGTGCGGCTGTGCTATGCCGGCGAAGTGGTCACGATCCGTGCCGACCAGCTCGATCCCGCACGCCAGAAGCTGCAGCTCGGCGCGGAGCTCGTCGGCAGCGACAGCGCCGAGGCGGCCGGCGAGATCGTTGCGCTTGCGGTCGAGGCACTGGCAGCCGCGGGCGCGCGCGGCATATCAGTCGACTTCACCATGCCCGACCTGGTCGATACCCTGGCGGCCGACGCCCTGCCGATCCCGCCGGAGCAGGTCGAGGCCGTCCGGCGCGAGCTGGACATGAAAGATGCCGCCGGGCTGCGGCAGGCGGGCGGCGAGGCTTACGTGCCCTTGCTCTACGCGGCGGGCGAGTTCGACGACGCCATCGGCCGTGTCGCCGAGGTCGACAGCCACGGCGCGCTCGCAAGCAGGATCGAGGGGCTGCGCAAGGCCGCGGCGCGCGTGCCCGCCGGCGTGCGCTGCACGCTCGATCCGGCGGAGCGACACGGCTTCGAATACCAGTCCTGGTTCGGCTTCATGCTCTACGCTGCGGGCGTCCGCGGCGCAGTCGGCCGCGGGGGCACTTACTGCATCCGCGGGAGCGAGGAGCGCGCGACGGGCTTCTCGCTCTATCTCGATGCGCTCGCCGAAGCGGCGGCCGATACTCCGCGGCGCGACACGCTCTATCTTCCGCTCGACCACGACGGCAATGCGGCCGCGCGTCTGCGGGCGATCGGCTGGCGCACGGTAGCCGCGCTGTCGGAGGGGGACGATGCGCGGGCGCTCGGCTGCACGCATCGGCTCGAAGACACCGAAGTTGTACCGTTATAGGCGCGTCGCGCCTTGCCCTCGCCGCGCCCACGGCCTAACCCCCGGCGCGTTTTGACCGCACAGGAGCAGGTAGTCGCCGAATGGCCAATGTAACCGTGATCGGCGCCCAGTGGGGCGATGAAGGCAAAGGCAAGATCGTCGACTGGCTCGCGAGCCGCGCCGACGTCGTGGTTCGCTTCCAGGGTGGGCACAACGCCGGCCACACGCTGGTGGTGGGCGACAAGGTCTACAAGCTCAGCCTGCTGCCCAGCGGCATCGTCACCGGCACGCTGTCGGTGATCGGCAACGGCGTCGTCCTCGATCCGTGGGCGCTGAAGGCCGAGATCGAGAAGCTCGAAGGGCAGGGCGTGACGATCACGCCCGAGAACTTCGCGATCGCCGACAACTGCCCGCTGATCCTGCCGCTCCACCGCGACCTCGACGGCCTGCGCGAGACCGCGGCGGGCGCGGGCAAGATCGGCACGACCGGGCGCGGCATCGGCCCGGCCTACGAGGACAAGGTCGGCCGCCGCGCAATCCGCGTGTGCGATCTGGCGCACCTCGACCATCTCGAACCGCAGCTCGACCGCCTGTGTGCGCACCACGATGCGCTGCGCGCCGGATTCGAGCAGCCGCCGGTCGACCGCGAGGGTCTGCTCGACGAGCTGCGTGAGATCGCGCCTTTCGTGCTCCAGTTCGCCCAGCCGGTGTGGAAGCGGCTCAAGAAAGTGCGCAAGGCCGGGGCGAAGATCCTGTTCGAAGGCGCGCAGGGCGTGCTGCTCGACGTCGATCACGGCACCTATCCGTTCGTCACGAGCTCCAACACGGTCAGCGGTACGGCAGCGGCCGGATCGGGGCTTGGGCCAGGCAGCACGGGCTTCGTGCTCGGCATCGTCAAGGCCTACACCACGCGCGTCGGCAGCGGCCCGTTTCCGACCGAGCTGAACGACGACGTCGGGCAGCGGCTGGGCGAGCGGGGGCACGAATTCGGCACCGTTACGGGCCGCCAGCGGCGTTGCGGCTGGTTCGATGCGGTGCTCGTTCGGCAAAGCTGCGCGATCAGCGGCGTGACGGGCATTGCGCTGACCAAGCTCGACGTGCTCGACGGGTTTGACACGGTGCGGATCTGCACCGGTTACCGCCTCGGCGGAAAGATCCTCGATTACTTCCCCTCGCACGCCTCCGATCAGGCCGCGGTCGAGCCGATCTACGAGGAAATGGAAGGCTGGCGTGAGACAACCGCGGGGGCGCGGAGCTGGGCCGATCTTCCGGCGCAGGCGATCAAGTATATCCAGCGCGTGCAGGAACTGATCGAAACGCCGGTCGCGCTGGTCTCCACCAGCCCCGAGCGCGAGGACACGATCCTCGTGCGCGACCCCTTCATTGACCGGGGCTGAATTAGCTCCATTCTTGACTTAATCCCGCTTTGTTCTACTCGTGTTCGCAAGTAAGCTTGCGGAGACGAGTGCATGGGACAAGTGGATTTTGCCTACGACATGGTGGCGAACGGGGAGAGAGCGGCGCTTGCGGTAGCGATCTACGCCGACCGCATGGAGCAGCGGCAGGAGATTGGCGAGGACGCAATGGCCGCCGGGCTGCGCCTCGGCGAGCTGGGTTCGGTTGCGTCGTTAGCGGAAGGCGACGTGCGGGTCCTGGCCGACGTGGTCGTGCTCGACTGTCCTGAAGCCGACGCGGCGACGCTTGCTGCGCTTGCACGATTCGATGTGCGGGCCGCGCGTTCGGGCGCGCAGCTGGTGGTTTCGACGAGCATGGCCGCGCTGGAGCCGGTGTTCGGTTGCCTCGATCTCTCTCGTGCGCAGATCCTGGTCGAACCGACGCGGGCGGAGCGGGTGATCGCGCTCGGCAGCGCGCTTTCGGCCATTTCCGGGGCACGCGTGTGCGAGCTGTCGGACGACGACCGGCTGACGCTGATCCGGCTGACCGAGCAGGTCGGCGAGATCGCCGCGCGGCTCGATCGTCTCTCGGCCGGGCTCCCGGAGAAATCGAACGTGTTCCGGTTCGAATCGCCGTCGCAGGACTATCGCGGCAGCGGGGAAAATGCGGAGCGCGAGTTGCTGCGCAAGCCGCGCCCGCCGCTCCCCGATCCGCGGCTGGTCCGCCGGATCATCCGCCAGCGGAGACTGCGCGCCAAGTACTTCGGCGCGGAATTCTTCGCCGATCCCGCATGGGACATGCTGCTCGACCTCACCGCCGCGCGGGCCGAGCACACGCGCGTGTCGGTCAGCTCCCTGTGTATCGCAAGCGGTGTTCCGCCCACCACTGCGCTGCGCTGGATCGGTCAGATGACCGAAGCCGGATTGTTCGAGCGGCAGGAGGACGAAACCGACCGCCGCCGCGTCTTCATCACCCTCAGCGACCGCGCTGCCGACGCCATGGCCCGCTATTTCGAGGAACTGGGACGAACGGCGGAGGGGCTGGTCTAGAGCGCGGCAAGGCTTTGGCGGGATAACCTCGAAGGTTCTGCTCTGTGACTGTTGTTCCCAGGGTATGTGCTTTTCGAGCGTTCTAGTAAAAGCAGACCACGCGAAAGGGCACCGGACGCCGGTGGGCGTACGGAGTCCCCAAGGCACGAATCTGCGGGCCGCACACGGTGTACGCGAGGTTATAAATTCTTCGACTGTGATTGGCTTCGTCAATGACGCGGTGCCGCAAGCCATCGTACCCCGGACCCTCCCCTGATATTCGCCATTTGTTGCCCAATCTTTCTGCGTGAACGTACGGCCGGTTTCGGTAAGGCAACCTTGGTGGCTAAACGCCCGAGATGTCGGCGGTTGCTGACGACATCATCGGGTCGACCGAGTGTCAGCTTTTCGAATTTCCTAGAACCGGACAGGCAGAAGACGGCCCCATAGCTGGACCTAGCGTTTCAGAAGAGCGATCGGTGCGTTGGTCCGCGCTCAGCCAGGCACCTCTTGATTTGAAGCTCGGTTCCCTGGCCATTGCCGATGGATTTTACGGCATCAGATCGCGGCGGAGTGGCGGTGCGCGAGGTGCTGCCTCAGGAGGCTTCCTCCCTCGCCTGGCGACCGGCGAAGAAATCGCGCAGTTCCATGGGAAATGGGAACACGATCGTCGAGCTTTTCTCGCCCGCCAGCACATTGAGCGTAGAGAGATAGCGCAGCTGCATGGCTTCGGGCGCCTGCCCAAGGATGCGCGCCGCCTCGAGCAACTTCTCCGCCGCCTGTGCCTCGCCCTCGGCGTTGATTACCTTGGCGCGTCGCTCGCGCTCGGCTTCGGCTTGGCGAGCGATCGCGCGAACCATAGACTCGTCAATATCGACGTGTTTGATCTCCACGTTGGCGACCTTGATGCCCCAAGCGTCCGTTTGCGAGTCGAGTATCTCCTGGATATCGGCATTGAGCTTGTCGCGCTCGGCAAGCATCTCGTCGAGCTCGTGTTTGCCGAGGACCGAACGCAATGTGGTCTGGGCGAGCTGGCTGGTGGCGGACATATAGTCTTCGACCTGGATCGTCGCCTTTTCGGGGTCGATGACGCGGAAATAAAGCACCGCATTCACCCGCACCGACACGTTGTCGCGCGAGATCACGTCCTGGGTCGGAACGTCGAGCACGAGAGTGCGCAAGTCCATCCGAACCATCTGCTGCACCATCGGGACGAGCAGGATGAGGCCCGGCCCTTTGACACTGGTGAAGCGGCCCAGCGTGAACACCACGCCTCTTTCGTATTCGCGCAGAATTTTGACCGCCGCCAGGAGGAACAGGAACAGGAGGATGACTATCGGCACGTAGAGGGCGTAGTTCTCAAGATATTCCATCTATTCCTCCGTGAGCTGCGCGGGCCGTACCGTTCCGCCGTGTTCGCCGCTGGCTGCAGGTTCGACTTCCAGCGTGAGGCTGCGCACGGCAGTGACGCAGACCACATCGCCCGCTTCTATCGTGTCAACGCCTGTCGCGCGCCAACGTTCACCATTAATGAAGACGTGCCCTCGTTCATCGCTCCAATCCACGACAGTACCGACCATACCGATCAGCCCTTCGCGGCCGCTCGTGACTTTTCGCCGATGGGAGGTCACCGCAAGCCGCGCGATGAGCACTGTCATGCCGACACTGAAGGCCGCCATCCCGGCGACCACTGGCCAACCGATCTGGAACTGCGGCACATCGCTGTCGATGACGATGGTTGTCCCGAGCACAAAGGCGACCAATCCACCTATGCCGAGCACGCCGAAAGAGGGCGCGAACGCTTCCGCCGTCATCAAGGCGATGCCGAGAAGGATGAGCGCGATTCCCGCATAGTTCACCGGCAGCGCTGCCAATGCATAGAGCCCGACCAGCAGGCAGATGGCGCCGATGGTTCCTGGGTACAGTGCGCCCGGGTTCATGAACTCGAACATCAGACCGTAAACGCCGATCATCATTAGGATCAGCGCGATGTTGGGGTCGGTGATCGCCGCAAGCAGCTCGGTGCGCCAGGTGGGCTCGACACGCGTGAGAGCGAGTTCGCTCGTTTCAAGCGTGTGCTCCAGGCCCCCAGCGCTGACGCTCCGGCCGTCGAGCTGCGCGAGGAGATCATCGAAATCGCGAGCGAGGATCTCGATCACGCCTCCCTCGAGTGCCGCATTGGCAGATAGGCTGTCGGCGGTGCGCACCGCCGCTTCGGCCCAATCTGCGTTCCGGCCGCGCAGTTCGGCGAGCGAGCGGATGTAGGCGACGGCGTCGTTTACCGCCTTGGCTTCGCTAGCGTTTTCGGGTGCTTCGGCCTCGCCTGCCGGCTCGCTATCCTGCCTATCTTCCTGCGCCGGCGACATGCCGCCGAGCTGGACGGGAGTTGCGGCACCTACGTTTGTTCCCGGCGCCATCGCGGCGACATGGCTGGCGTAAAGGATGTAGGCACCCGCGCTGGCGGCGCGGGCTCCGCTCGGGCTGACATAGGTCACCACCGGCGTCGGCGATCTAAGGACGTCCCGGACGATATCGCGCATGGACGTGTCGAGTCCCCCGGGGGTGTCCATGCGCAGGATCACCAACGGAGCATTCGTTTTTGCCGCATGCGCCAGACCCTGCGCCACATAATCCGCCATCGCCGGCCCGATCGCGCCTTTGACCTCGAGCACGATTGCGGAGCGTTGATCCTGGGCGGGCGCTGGGGCGCTAATCCCGAAAAGCGCGAACGCCAACATCGCCAAAATGGCGGCGATGCCCCGTTTTACCTCGAAGCTAGGCGTGATGCGCGTGTGCGCCATCGTTCTCTTCCCCGGATTGCCTATCCCCGTCGGGTTGAGAGGCCTTGGAACGTACAGCGTCAGGCCTCGCGTAATCTCAACGTATAACGGACCGGAATTGTGCCGACGGGCTGCATCACCAGACGCAAACGTCTGACTGGCGGTGCGTCCGCAATTCGGTCGGGCGCGGGCATCCTACGTCCTCGTGAAAGAACGACCGCTTGCCCACCGTTCTATTCAATAGCCGACGGTCAGGTCGCGGCCCAGCTTCACGCCATTCGAACCCATACTCAAACCTGATGAATGAACGGTCGATTTCGACAGTCCGATTTCGTATCCGCTACGACCGCTCTGTCGGCGGCATCCGGCTATCAGCGCTCGTCCCGCCAGAATGGCAGCATTCCGAAGACTGGACTGAAATTTGTTAAGCGGTAGCCCGAAGGCAGCTTTTCGAACCTCTGCGCCCCCGAGGCGGTCCTCGAGCTGGGCGATGCGTCGCAGCACGCCCGTGCCAGGCGCGGCCGCTCTACTGCTCCTCTTTGCCATCTCCGCGGATGCGGGGCCCAGATCCACCGCCGGACCGAGGTCTCCGCGTCCGCGGGAGGACAGGGAGGGGCGAAGACCTGCTTCAGTTCCGCCGGAGGTGCGAATGAGTCAGGCGGCGTTGAGAGGTCTCTGCACCTCGCTCTGCCATCGCCGCTTCCCCCGTCCGATTTTAGAGCCAGCCCCCGGTTTCTAGCAGTAGCCAGACACCAACTCCGAGGAACAGCAGCGCGGCGGCGATCCGCACGGCGCCTAGCGGTACGCGGGCGATCAGGGCGTTGCCGAGGAAGACCGCCGGAACGTTCGCGATCATCATACCGAGAGTGGTGCCCGCGGTGACGATCAGCACGCTCTGGAACTGCGCGCCGAGGGCGATCGTGGCGACCTGTGTCTTGTCGCCCATCTCGACGAGGAAGAAGGCGACCAGTGTCGTCAGGAACGCGCCGAAGCGGGCCGGTTTCGGGGCCTCGTCCTCGTCGAGCTTGTCGGGCACGAGCGTCCACGCCGCCATGACGATGAACGAGGCGGCGACCAGATAGCGGAACCAGATCCCGTCGAGCAGGAAGCTGGCGACCTCACCGAGGAATGCGGCGAAGGCATGGTTGGCGAGCGTCGCGAAGAGAATGCCGAGCACGATCGGCAGCGGCCGTTTGAACCGCGCCGCGAGCACGATCGCGAGCAGCATGGTCTTGTCGCCGATCTCGGCGAGGGCGACGACCGCGGTCGACGTCAGGAAGGCTTCCAAGGCAGATCTCCGGGGCCGGGCACGGACAAGACGAACGGCATCGCACCGCGCGCCCGGCCAGGCGGGGTGCCATGCCATTGGTCTCGCCCGAACGGTGTCCCGTCCCCCGTGCGCCACGGCCTCTCGGCCGAGTATGTTGACGCGCAGGCCCGCCTGGGTAGGCGGTCGGCTACTCCCCAGATGACGGGCCGGGCCTAGCCACGCGGTTCGTGAAGATCAACCCGTCGCCGTTCGGCGCAGGATGACAGTGTGTCCATGGCCGGAAAAATTACCGGGCAGAGGCTGACGCACGGCATCGGCGCGCGCACGGTTCAGGATCGCGAGGGGCACGTCGGCATCGTGCAGGATCGCGTCGGCCTCACCCAGCAGCCGCGCCTGCCGCAGCGTCAGATCGTCGGGGTCGTCGCTGGTGAGCACGATTTCGGTGCGGGAGTCGGCGGCGCCGTCGGCGGCGCTCTCCAGCCATCCCTCGATTCGTTCGGCCGCGTCCTCTTCCAAGGGGTCGAGCGCCCCGCCTTCCGCCAGCGCCGCGTCGAGCGCACGGCGGCGATCGGCGGCATCCGGAAAGCGGCCGCGGATCGCATTGCGCGCCGCGTAAAGCCCCTCGGCCAACCGCCCCAGCGAGGGCGGCAGCAGCGCTTCGAGCCGCAGCCGCAAGTGCTTGGCCAGCCCGGCCGAGGCGCCGCCGGTCCCCACCGCGACCAGCACCGGATCGCGGTCGAGCACGCTGGGCACGGTGAAGTCGCACAGCTCGGGCCGGTCGGTCACGTTGACCAGCAGCCCCTTGCTCTTCAGCCGCATGGCCGCCGCTCGGGCCTCTTGTGCGTCGTCGAGCGCGACGAAGGCGAGCCGCGCGTGATGCGCCTCCGCCTCGCCGCAGCACAGGCCGCCCGCGCGCTCGACCAGCCGCCGCTTCGCTTCCGCCGCATCGCCGTCGCCGAGCACGACCACACGCTCGCCCGCGACCCGGTGGAAGAGCGGCAGGCTCGTCATAGCCAGTCGGGCACCCGTTCGGCGTCCATGATCGCGTCGGCCGGAATGCGGTCCGCGACGACCGCGAACCTGTCGCCGTCGACCAGCACTTCGGGCACGAAGCCGCGGCTGTTGTAGCTGCTCGCCATCGTCGCGCCGTAGGCGCCCGCGGTGCGGAACACGGCGAGATCGCCGGCCGTCAGCGCGTCGATCTCGCGGTCCATCGCGAAAGTATCGCCGGTCTCGCAGATCGGGCCGACGACGTGCGAGGTCATCCTGTTCCCGCTCGGCGTGACCGCCTCGATATCGTGCCAGGCGCCGTACATCGCCGGGCGGGCGAGGTCGTTCATCGCCGCGTCGACAATCACAAAGGGCGGCCCGTTGCCGCTGCGCTTCGAGCGGATCACGCGCGTCAGCAGAATGCCCGCGTTGCCCGCGATTACGCGCCCGGGCTCGAAGGTGAGACGTACGTCCCACCCCTTCGTCACCCACGCGACCATCGCGCCGTAGTCCGCCGGCGAGGGCATGATGTCGCCCGGCTTGTAAGGCACGCCGAGACCGCCGCCGAGGTCGGCATGCGTGACCGAAAGCCCCGCCGCGCGCAGTTCCCCGATCAGCGCGCCGAGCTTGGTGAAGGCGCTTTCGAGCGGTTCGAGATCTCCGAGCTGGCTGCCGATGTGCACGGCCACGCCCCGCATATCGAGCCCGTCCTCCGCCGCCAGCGCGGCATAGATCGCGCCGGCGCGGTCGAGCGGGACGCCGAACTTGTTCTCGCGCTTGCCGGTCGAGATCTTCTCGTGCGTGCGCGCGTCGACGTCCGGGTTGACCCGCAGCGCGCAAGCCGCGGTCTTGCCGAGGCGGCGCGCGACCGCGGCGAGCTCGTAGCCCTCTTCCTCGGACTCGATGTTGAACTGGCCGATCCCGGATTCGAGCCCCTGGACGAGCTCGGCATGGGTCTTGCCGACGCCGGAGAACACCACATCGGTCGGCGCCATCCCGGCCGCCAGCGCGCGGGTCAGCTCGCCGCCGGAAACGACGTCGGCGCCATAGCCTTCCTTCTGCAGCACGCTGAGCACCGCGAGATTGGGGTTCGCCTTGACCGCGAAGGCGAGGTGCGGCCGGTCGAGCGCCGACAGCCCCTCACGGAACACGCGGGCGTGGCGGACCAGTGTGGCGCGCGAATAGACGTAGACGGGCGTGCCGACGGCTTCGGCGATCGCGGGAAGCGGCACGTCCTCGGCGTGCAGCACGCCGTTCTTGAGCTGGAAATGGTCCATGCGCGGGCGCTTAGCGGGTGCGCATGCGGCAGTCGAGCAAGCCTTGCTTGAAAGGGGAAAGGCAGGCCCTTCCGGCCGGGTGAAAGGCGTTATTCCGGCGGCAGGTCGAAGGGATCGTCCTCGCGCTCTTCGGAGCGCTTGCGCAGTTCGACGCTGCGCTCGGGTGCGGCTTGCGGGTCGAGCGCGAGCAGGTCTTCCGAGGTCGGGCGAACCTCGCTGCCGTAAGGTGCGGGTGGCAGCGACTGCCCGGCCAGCGGCTCGAGGTCGGCCTTCTGCCCGCAGCCGGCGAGGGCGGCGGCGAGGGCGAGCGGTGCGAGGATCCGGCGCATCATTCCTCCATGCCGAGCGCGGCGCGCGCTTCGGCCACGCGCTGTCTTACCTGATCGGGCGCCGTCCCGCCATAGGAGGCGCGCGCCGCGACCGAGGCATCGACCGACAGCGCGGCGAACACGCCGTCGCCGATGCGCGCGTCGATCGCCTGCAGGTCCTCCAGCGAGAGCCGGTCGAGCGCCACGCCGCGCTGTTCGGCCAGCTTGACCGCGGCGCCGGTGATATGGTGCGCCTCGCGGAACGGAATGTCCGCCTCGCGCACGAGCCAGTCGGCGAGGTCGGTCGCGGTGGCATAGCCGAGCTCGGCCGCGGCGCGCATGCGCGCCGTATCGAACCGGCTCTCCGCAACCATGCCGGTCATGGCCGCGATCGACAGCGCGAGCAGGCCCGCCGCCTCGAACACCGGCGGCTTGTCGTCCTGCATGTCCTTCGAATAGGCGAGCGGCAAGCCCTTCATCGTCACCGTCAGCGAGGTCAGGCAGCCGACGATCCGCCCCGCATGGCCGCGCACGAGCTCGGCCGCGTCGGGGTTCTTCTTCTGCGGCATGATGCTGCTGCCGGTGCTGAGCGAATCGGGCAGGCGGATGAAGCCGAAGGGCTGGCTGGCCCAGAGGATCATCTCCTCCGCCAGCCGCGAGAGGTGCAGCGAACACTGCGCGGCCGCCTGCAGGTAATCGAGCGCGAAATCCCGGTCGGACACCGCATCGAGGCTGTTCGCGGTCGGGCGGTCGAAGCCGAGCGCCCCGCTGGTCGCCTGGCGGTCGATCGGGAAGCCCGTCCCCGCGAGTGCAGCCGAACCGAGCGGGCATTCGTTGAGCCGCGCGCGCGCATCGGCGAAGCGGCTGCGGTCGCGGCGCACCATCTCGTAATAGGCCATCAGGTGATGGCCGAGCGTCACCGGCTGCGCAGTCTGCAGGTGCGTGAAACCGGGCATGACGCTGCCCGCATGCTCGCCCGCCCGCGAGACGAGCGCGCGCTGCAATTCGGCCAGGCCCGCGTCGGCCTGCTCCATGGCCTCGCGCACCCAGAGCCGGAAATCGGTCGCCACCTGATCGTTGCGGCTGCGGGCCGTGTGCAGCCGCCCCGCCGCCGGGCCGATCAGTTCGGCGAGGCGGCTCTCGGTGGTCATGTGGATGTCTTCGAGGTCCCAGTTCTCGGGAACCCCGTTCGCCTCATACTCGGCGGCGACGGCGTCGAGACCGCGCGCGATCTCCGCCGCATCGGCCTGCGAGACGATCCCCTGCGCGGCAAGCATGGCGACGTGCGCCTTGCTGGCGGCGATGTCCTGACGCCAGAGCGCCTTGTCGAACGGGATGGAAGCGTTGATTTCGCGCATGATCGCGCTAGGGCCTTCGGCGAACCTGCCGCCCCACATCGCATTGGAACCGCCCTTGTCGCCGTCCCTGTCGTCCCGCTTTTCGCTCACGATAATCGCCTTGGCCCTGGTTGTTGCCGGCTGCGATAGGCAAGCGCCCGAGGACGCGCAAGGCGACGGCGCGTTGGCGGCGGACAAGGCGGACTTGTCGAGCGTGATCGACCGCAGCCGCGCGGGCGAGCTGATGCCGGCCCTGACCGTCTCGGACCCGGCAGGCAATCAGCTCAACCTCGCGGCGGCGCAGGGGACGCCGGTGCTGCTCAATCTGTGGGCGACATGGTGCGCGCCGTGCGTGAAGGAAATGCCGCAGCTCGACGATCTGGCGGCGGAGTACGGCGAATCGCTGCGCGTCATCACCGTCAGCCAGGACATGGGCGGTGCGGAGAAGGTGGAGCCCTTCTTCGCGCAGATGCAGTTCGAACATCTGGAGCCGTGGATCGAGCCGAAGCTCGAACTCGGCTTCGCGCTCGAAAGCCAGAGCCTGCCGACCACCGTGCTCTACGACGCCAGCGGCCGGGAGGTCTGGCGCGTCGTTGGCGAATACGATTGGTCTAGTGCAGACGTGCGCGAGGCGATCGCGGAAGCAAGCTAGCCGTTCAGCGAGTGCCCTTCGCCACGACTGCTGCCGACAAAGGCACGAGGCAAAGGAGGCCGGCGAGCATCCAGAATGCGGCCGACAGGCCGACGCCGTGTGCGACGAACCCGATCACGGCTGGCCCGGCGAGGATTCCCGCATAGCCCATGGTGGTGATCGCGCCGATGGCCAGCGCGGGCGGCATCGTCTCCTGAGAGCCGGCGCGCCGGAAGAGCACGGGCACGATGTTGGAAGCGCCGAACCCGACGAGAAGGAAACCGGCAAGCGCCACCGCGCTCGCGGAGGCGGTCAGCAGCACAACCAGTCCCGCGACCGCGAGCGTGCCGCTGCCGATGAGCGTCGACCGGTCGCCGATCCTGGCCGTCAGTCTGTCGCCGCCCAGCCGGCCGATCGTCATGGCGATGGAAAAGAGGATGTAGCCGAGGCCTGCCTGATCGCGCGCGACCAGCCCCTCCTCAGCGATCAGGAGAGCGCTCCAGTCGAGCATCGCCCCTTCCACCAGGAAGGTTGCGGCCGCGAGTATCGCCAGGAGCAGCACGACGCCGCGGGGGCGGACGAAGAGCGGCTCGTTCTCCGCGGCCGTGGCGGGAAGCAGTCGCGGCGACGCGATGAGTATCGCGGGAACGATCAGCGCGGCGAAAACGAGCGTTCCGGCGACGGGGTGGAGGCCGGCGGTCAGGAAGGCCGTCATCAGCGCCGCTCCGGCGAAACCGCCGATGCTGAAGAGCGCGTGAAAGCCCGACATCAGCGGGCGAGCGGCCGCGCGTTCCACCTCCACCGCGTGAATGTTCATCGCCACGTCGATGGAGCCCAGCGCGCCTCCGAAAACGAACAGCGCGGCACCGAGTGCGACCGGGGTGGCCGCGAGGGCAAGGAACGGCAGGGTTGCGGCGAGAGCGAGCCCGCCCGCAAGGATCACCGGCCTGCTGCCGAAGCGGGCGCTGATCGGCCCCGTCGCGATCATCGCGGAAATCGAGCCCAGGCCGATGCAGAGCAGCAGCAGGCCGAGTTCGCCGTCGTCGACACCGACGCGGAGCTTCGCGAAGGGAACCAGCGGCGCCCAGCATGCCATCCCGAACCCCGCGACGAGGAAGGCCAGCCGGGTGGCGGTACGCGTGGCTGGGCGATCGGCTGAAAGCGACATTGAGATATCCGGTGGTGGGCGGTGACGGGTTCGAACCGCCGACCCTCTCGGTGTAAACGAGATGCTCTACCAGCTGAGCTAACCGCCCCACGGTGCGGGCGCTTCTAGCGTGCTGTCGCCGAGAATCAATTGCGAATGGCGCGCCTGCACGTCTAGGGGCCGGTCATGACGCAGGCGCATCTTCTGGTTCTCGCAACGGGCGGCACGATTGCGGGGGTGGCGGGGTCCGCCTTGCGGCACGATTATCGCCCCGGCCAGATTGGGGTGGAGGACTATCTCGAGCAGGTCGACGCCCTCGGGCTGGAAGCGCGGCTGGTCGGGCGGCAGATCGCCAACATCGGTTCCGAAGATATCGGCGCGGCGATCTGGACGCGGCTGCACGAGGAGATCTCTGCCGCCTTTGCCGATCCCGACTGCGAAGGGGTGATCGTCACCCATGGGACCGATACGGCGGAGGAGACCGCATTTCTGCTCGACCTGACGCTGCCGACGACCAAACCGGTCGTGCTGGTCGGGGCGATGCGGCCGGCGGATGCGGTGGGGTACGACGGGTTGCGGAACTTTGCCAATGCCGCGCGTGTCGCCAGTGATAGTGAAGCTGCGGGGCGCGGGGTGCTGGTGGTGATGGGCGACCGGGTGTTCGCCGGGCGCGACGTGCGCAAGGTCCGCACGCGGGGCACCGATGCCTTTCGGGGATTTCCGCGCGACGCGGTCGGGCTGGTCACGCCGAGCGCGCTCGACTGGTTCGGCGCGGCGTGGCGCATGGGCGAGGGCGCGCAATACGCCTACCACGCGGAGCTGCCCGAGGTGCCGATCCTCTACGTCTACGGCGGGATCGCCCCCGACGTGGCGGCGCGGCTGACGAGCGAGACGACGCGCGGCCTGGTGATCGCGGGCGTGGGCGAGGGCAACATGCCGGAAGCCTTGCGGCGCGAGCTCGTGCGGCTGCGCGAATCCGGCGTTCTGATCGTGCGCGCAAGCCGCCTGAGCGAAGGGCTGGTCGACCGGGAACCCGAGGACGACGCCAACGGCTTCGTCGCCGCGCGTGCGCTCAACCCGCAGAAGGCACGGATATTGCTGCAGGTGCTGCTGGCGAACGGGATCGACGATCCGGCCACGATCCAGGCCGCGTTCGACCGGCGGTAAAGCCGGAGTTGAGGGCGTGCGTGCGATACGGCAAGCCTCGCGCGATTCCCCCCTCTCCCAACCCTCTCCCCTGAAGGGGAGAGGGCTATTCGCTTAGCCCCAGGGCGTGACCAGGTACTTCTCGCCCGTCTTCATCGCGCGGTAATCGGTTGCCGCGTCCTTCTCCAGCATCTGCTCGAGCGTGACTTCGCGCTTGTAATGGCTGGCGAAAGTCGTCGTGATGTTGTCGAGCACGCGCTTCCTCATCCGCGCCATGGTCTCCGCGCCCGCCTGCGCGAGGAACGGGGTCAGCAGCCAGCCCGACAGGGTCCAGCCGAAGCCGTAGCTGGGCGTGAGGATCGTCGGTCCGAGGTCCAGCCGGCCGTAGATGAACATGCGCTTCGGCTGGTTCGAGCCGTAGCGGTTGTAGTCCTTCATCTTGGACACCGCGACGCGCTCCATCGCCTTGAAGCAGGCGTCGACCGTGGTGCCGCCGCCGATTGGGTCGAAACCGTAGTAAGCATCGGTCGCGTCGATCGCCTCGCAGAGCTTCGGCAGGAAATCGTCAGCCGAGGAATTGACGACCCACTTCGCGCCGAGCCCCTTGAGCAGATCGACCTGTTCCTGCTTGCGGACGATGTTGACCAACTCGATCCCGTCTTCCTGGCAGATCTTCACCAGCATCTGGCCCAGGTTGGAGGCGGCCGCGGCGTGGATGATCGCCTTCTGCCCGTCCATCTTGGCATTCTCGACGAAGCCGAGCGCGGTCATCGGATTGACGAAGGCGCTCGCCCCGTCGCGCGCGGAGTTGTCGCCCAACGGCAGGCACATCCCGGCATCGGCGATCGCGTACTGCGAATAGGCGTGGCCCGGCACGCAGGCGACGCGCTGGCCGACGAGCGCCTGGGCAGCTTCCGAATCGCCCGCCGCAACCACCGTACCCGCGCCCTCGTTGCCGACCGGCAGACGCTGCCCGTGGCGGCCCTTGGCGCCCGAGTTGAACGGTTCGGGCATATTGGCGACGAGCTTGCCGGGCGAGAACTCGGCGTTGTCGATGTCCGCGGGGCCGAACAGCAGCGCGAGGTCGCTCGGGTTGATCGGCGCGGCTTCCATCTTCACCAGCACCTGGTTGCCGGTCGGATCGGGGAACTGCGTCTCGGCGACCTCCACCGTCAGCGTGCCGTCGGGCGCGAGGGTGGTGAAAAGCTGCTTTCCGGTTGTGGTCATCGATCGGTTTCCTCTCTCTGGTTCCTCGAGACGGCTCAGCCCGCGGCTGCGCCTCCTCGGATGAACGGTTTTGGTTTGCAACCCTGTCTAGCGGCGTTCGCGGCGCCGCGCGAGACCCGTTTTGAACATACCCAAACTATGAATGATGGCCAGCGCGCAGAGACCTAGGGATAGACCGCGCGCACGAAATAGAGCCCGCTCGGCGGCGCGTTGAGGCCGAGCTGCTGCCGGTCGCGCGCTGCCAGCGCCTCGGCCACCTGCCTTTCCCGCCAGCGGCCCATGCCGACGAGCGCGAGGCAGCCGACCATCGAGCGGACCTGGTGGTGGAGGAAGCTGCGGGCCTCCGCTTCGATCAACACCTCCTCGCCCGCGCGGCGGACGGCGAGGCGGTCGAGCGTCTTGACCGGGCTCGCCGCCTGGCAGTGGGCCGAGCGGAAGGTGGTGAAGTCGTGGTTGCCGACCAGCGCCTGCGCGGCCCGGTGCATGGCATCGGCATCGAGCGGCTGCGGCACCTGCCACGCGCGATCCTTGTCGAGCGTAAGCGGCGCGCGCCGATTGACGATGCGGTACTCGTAGGCGCGCCCTAGGCACGAGAAGCGCGCATGCCAGTCGTCGGGCACGATCTCGCACCCGATCACCGCGATCGGATCGGGGCGGAGGAGGGCGTTCAGCGCCTCCATCAGGCGGAACGGCTCGAACGGCTTTTCGATGTCGACATGGCTGCGCATGGCGAGCGCATGGACGCCGGTGTCGGTGCGGCCCGAGGAATGGAGCGTCGCGTGCTCGCCCGTCACCGCATGGACGGCGCGCTCGACGGATGCCTGCACGCTTGGCCCGTGCGGCTGGCGCTGCAGGCCCATGAACGGCGTGCCGTCGAATTCGAGCGTGAGCGCGAAGCGGGTCATGCCGTGGGGATCAGCGCGAGTCGGCGCGGGCGAGCGCTTCGAGCAGGCGCGGCTCGAACACCTCGGGCGCCTCGACCTGCGGCGAATGGCCCAGATCCTCGAATGTAACGAGTTCGCCATCGGGGAACCGGCGCGCCGCATCGGGCGCGAGGGCCGGTATCGCGCGGAGCCGCCGCTGTACGTCCGGCGGGGCCTGGCCTTTGCCGAAGGTGGTCGTGTCCAGCATCCCCACCATCAGCGTGACCGGCATGGTCAGGCGCTCCAGATGTTGCGAGATCGGCTGCGTCAGGATCATCTCGCTGGTCTTGGCCTGTGCGTAGGCGACGGCATCGCCGCTGGCGTACTGGCCCGCCAGCATCCGCACCCAGCGGTCGTAGCGCGGCTCCCATTGGCCGTGGTAGTAGGTATCGAGCTGGTACTTGCGGATTTCGTCGTAGCCCTTGGCCCGCTCCTGCTCGACCAGCTTCGACAGCGGCACGTAAGGCACCCCTTCGGCCATCCGGTCGGTCAGCCCCAGCGGGTTGATCAGCACGAGCTGGCGGACCGCGCCGGGATACATGTGCGCGAAATGCATCGCCAGCATACCGCCGGTCGAATGGCCGACCACCGCGGCGTCGGCGATCCCCTGCCGTTCCATCAGCGCGCGCGTGAAGCCGGCCATCATGGCGAACGTGTACTGCGCCTCGCGCGGCTTGGAGGACTTGCAGAAGCCGATCTGGTCGGGGATCAGCACGCGGTAGCCGGCGGCGAGCAGCGCCTCGGCCGTGTCCTGCCAGGTCGCACCGCAGAAGTTCTTGCCGTGCAGCAGCACCACACTGTGGCCGTTCGGTTTATCCGGGGTGACGTCCATGAACGCCATCTGCCCCGCGCTATCGCCGATCTGGACCGGCATCGTCTCGATCGGCCACGGATATTCGAAACGTTCGAGGTTGACGCCGAACCGCTCGACCACCGGGCTCGGCGCGTCCGGCTGCGCCGCGTTCGCATGCGCCAGCGCGGCAAGGCCGATCGCGGCGGCCGGAAGGATGCGGAGAAAGGTCGGCGTCTTCATGGTCGGTCGGCTCCGGTGTTGCGCGTCGTCGGGATCATTCCACCATGGTCCCTGCGGGCACGGCGCGGCCGCGCAGGAACGCCGCGACGTCCATCGCGGGTTTGCCCGCGCGCTGGATGCGGACGGGGCGGAGCGCGGCGTAGCCGCAGGCGATGGTGAGTTCGTCGTCGAGAGTCGTGCCCGGCTTTCCCTCACGCGCGACCACGTCGGCCTTCAGAACCTTGATCCGCTCGCCGCCGAGCGTGAACCAGGCGCCGGGAAAGGGGGCCATGGCGCGGATCTGGCGCTCGATCGCTTCGGCGTCGCCGGTCCAGTCGATCCGCGCTTCGGCCTTGTCGATCTTGGGGGCATGGGTCGCCTGCAGATCGTCCTGCGGCACGGGCTGGAGCGCGGGCAGATCGATCAGCGTGCCGGTCATCAGGTGCGCGCCGATCTCGGCCAGTTCCTCGGTCAGCTCGCCCGCGGTCTTGTAGTCGACCGGGGTGCGGGCGGTGGCGAGCATCGGGCCGGTGTCGAGCCCGGCCTCCATCTGCATGATCGTGATCCCGGTCACCGCGTCACCCGCCAGGATCGCGCGCTGGATCGGCGCCGCGCCGCGCCATCTGGGCAGCAGGCTGGCGTGGATGTTGAGGCAGCCGAAAGTCGGCACGTCGAGCACCGCCTGCGGCAGGATCAGCCCGTAGGCGGCGACCACCGCAACCTCCGGCTTGAACTCCGCGAACTCCGCCAGCGCCTCCGCCGATTTCAGGGACGCGGGGTAGCGCACGGGAATGCCGCGCGCCTCCGCCTCGCGCTGGACGGGCGAGGGCTGGAGCTTCTTGCCCCGGCCCGCGGGACGCGGAGGCTGGGTATAGGCCGCGACCAGCGTGTGCCCCGCTTCCGCCAGTGCCGCGAGGGCGGGGACGGCGAAATCGGGCGTTCCCATGAAGACGATGCGCATAAGCCCGGCGGCCACCTTTCGTTGCGGGAGCGCAGGCCCTATCTCCCGCCTCATGGCATCGCAAGAGATCGAGAACCTCGCATCGGCGCTCGCGCGGCTGCCTGGGCTCGGGCCGCGCTCGGCGCGGCGGGCGGTGCTGTGGCTGCTCAAGCGGCGCGAAACGGCGCTGGACCAGTTGCTCGGCGCCATGGCCGAAGTGCGGGACAAGCTGGTCGAATGCCCGACCTGCGGCAATATCGATACGCGCGCGCCGTGCGGCATCTGCGCCGATAACCGGCGCGATCCGCGCGCGATCTGCGTGGTCGAGGACGTCTCCGACCTCTGGGCGCTCGACCGGGCGAAGCTGTTTACCGGCAAGTACCACGTGCTCGGCGGGCGGCTCTCCGCGCTCGACGGCGTGCGGCCGGAGGACCTGACGATCGGCGCGCTGCTCGAACGCGTCGGGCAGGGCGGGGTGGACGAGGTCGTGCTCGCCATGAACGCCACGCTGGAGGGTCAGACCACCGCGCATTACCTCGCCGAGCGGCTCGAGGAGTTTCCGGTGCGCGTGACCCAGCTCGCGCACGGACTGCCCGTGGGCGGGGAGCTCGACTACCTCGACGAAGGCACGCTGGCGCAGGCGCTGCGGGCGCGGAGGCCCGTGGGATAGGTAGCGCGAGCCCCCGCGAAGGCGGGGGTCTCAGGCCACTTGTGGAGCGCCGGCGTCTGAGATCCCCGCCTTCGCGGGGACTCACTTGTCGTTTGCGCCGGGCCGCACTATTTTACGCCGCATGGCAATCCGCGAAATTCTCGAAGTGCCGGATCCCCGGCTCAAGGTTGTGTCCGAACCGGTCACAGCGTTCGATGGCGAGCTCAAGACGCTCGTCGAGGACATGTTCGAAACCATGTACGCCGCGAACGGCATCGGCCTCGCCGCGATCCAGGTCGGCGTGCCCAGGCGCGTGCTGGTGATCGACCTCCAGCCCGACGATCCGGATGCCGAGCCCGAAGTGTGCGACCACGGCGGGCACCAGCATACGCACCAGCCGACGAAGAACGAGCCGCGGATCTTCGTGAACCCGGAAATTCTCGATCCGGCGGAAGATCTCGTGACGTATCAGGAAGGGTGCCTCTCGGTGCCCGAGATCTACGCCGACGTCGATCGGCCGGCGGCCTGCCGCGTGCGCTGGCAGGATCTCGAGGGGAACGTCCACGAAGAGCAGATGGAGGGCCTGATGGCGACCTGCATCCAGCACGAGATGGACCACCTCGAAGGCATTCTCTTCATCGACCACCTCAGTCGCCTCAAGCGGCAGATGGCGTTGAAGAAGCTGCAGAAGCTGCGCCAGGCGGCCTGACGCCGGGCTTCGCGGCCCTCATCGACATCGACCGAGTTGCGCAAGCGGGCGGGGCTGTCTAGGCCCCTGCCGTCGCACGGGCGAGGGAGGTGACGATGCGCAAGGGATTGTCTGTTCTGGCGGCACTGGCGCTGGGGGCCTGCGCGACGAGCCCGGGCGGGCAGCCCGACACGCTCGATGCGATCGCCGACGACTACCTGCTTCTCCAGCTCACCATCGGTGAGAAGGAGGAAGGCTATATCGACGCCTACTACGGGCCGGAGGACGTCCGCACGCAGGCGGTGGCCGAGGCCGCGGGGCAGACCCTGCCGATGCTCGCCGCCCGCACCGAGGCGCTGGAGACGCGCGCGGCGCAGTTCGCCGACGACGGCGTTCCCGGCGACAGCCTGGACGAGCGACGCGCTCGGTTCCTGGTCGCGCAGCTCACCGCGGCGGGCACGCGGCTCAGGATGATGCGGGGCGAGAAACTGTCGTTCGCCGAGGAGGCCGAGGGGCTGTTCGGCGTGCGGCCCGAGTTGCCGCCGCTCGAAAGCTTCGATCCGCTGCTGGCGCAGATCGAGCGGCTGGTGCCGGGCAAAGGGCCGCTGTGGCAGCGGATCGACACGTTCCAGAAGCGCTTCGACATGCCGGCGGGCCGCGTGCGCCCGGTGATGGATGCGGCGATCGCCGAGTGCAAACGCCGCACGCTCGACCACATCACGCTGCCCGAAGGCGAGAGCTTCACACTGGCGCTGGTGACCGACAAGCCGTGGAGCGGCTACAACTACTACCAGGGCGGCTATCATTCGAAGATCGAGGTCAACACCGACCTGCCGGTGCGGCTCGACCGCGCGATCGACCTCGGCTGTCACGAGGGCTATCCGGGCCACCACGCGTTCAACTCGCTGCTCGAGCGCGAGCTGGTGAATGGGCGCGGGTGGCAGGAATTCTCGGTCTATCCGCTCTATTCGCCGCAGTCGCTGATCGCCGAGGGTTCGGCGAACTACGGGATCGACCTCGCCTTCCCGGGCGAGGAGGACGTGGCCTTCACGCGCGACGTGCTGGCGCCGATCGCCGGGCTGGAGGACCTCGACGTCGAGCGCTACATCGCGCTGCGCGATGCCATGCAGGACCTGGGGCCGGCGCGCTACACGATCGCCTCGCAGTATCTCGCGGGCGATATCGACGCCGCGCGGGCGACCGAGCTGCTGCAGCGCTACCAGCTTGTCTCGCCGGAACGGGCGAAGCAGTCGCTCGACTTCATCGACACCTACCGCAGCTACATCATCAACTACGGGCTCGGCCGGGACATGGTGCAGGCCGCGATCGAAGCGGGTGACGCGGGCGCTGACGTGCGGTGGGAGCGGATGGAGCGCCTGCTCAGCGAACCGGCACTGCCGCGGGATCTCGTGGCGATGGCGAGCGGAGCGGAATAGCGTCCGCCGCCGCGGGGGCTTTCCCCGGCGCGCACGAACGCCTACATGGCGCGGCCTTATGGCTCGTCCCAAACCCGCCACGTTCGACAAGCAGAAGACCGTCGCCGAGAACCGGCGCGCGCGGTTCGACTATTATATCGAGGACAAGTTCGAGGCGGGAATCGCGCTGCAGGGCACCGAGGTGAAGGCGCTGCGGGCCGGCGAGGCCTCGATCGCGGAAAGCTATGCCGAAGTGCGCGACGGGCAGGTGTGGCTGGTCAACGCCAACATCCCCGAGTTCAGCCACGGCAACCGTTTCAACCACGAGCCGCGCCGGCCGCGCAAGCTGCTGCTCCACACACGCGAGATCGAGAAGCTGTTCGGCGCGGTCGAGCGCAAGGGGATGACGCTGGTTCCGCTGAGCGTCTACTTCAACTCGACCGGCCGCGCGAAAGTCGAACTCGCGCTGGCCAAGGGCAAGCAGGCGCACGACAAGCGCCAGACGATCAAGGACCGAGACTGGAAGCGCGACAAGGCACGTTTGCTGCGCGAGAGCCGCTAGCGGCCCCGAGTTGGCGTTCACCCGCTGGCTATTCGCCGGGTGCTACCCATATCGCCCGCAATGACCGCTTCACCAGATTCCGCGCCGCCCCACTTGCCCTTGCCGCCCTGCGCGAGCATTGCGGCGGCGAGATCATGATGCGCAAACCTTCCAAGACTTTCCTCGCCGACTGGCTGCGCAAGAACATGCCGACGCGCGAGGACATGGCGCAGAACAAGTACCTCGCGCCGATCGCGCACCGGTTCCTCAGCCCGGAGCTCTGGCGCTTCACCCGCCGCTCTGTGCCGCGCGGCGTGGCTTTGGGGCTGTTCGCGGCGTTCATCGTGCCCGTCGGACAGATCTTCCTCGCCGCCTTCCTCGCGCTCCCCGCGCGTGCGAACGTGCCGCTGTCGGCGGCCGTCACCTTCGTCACCAACCCGTTCACGCTCGCCTTCTGGCTGGTCGTTGCGAACAAGGTCGGCGCCTTCGTGCTGAAGGTCGACGCAGTGACGGTGGGCGTGGCCAATGACGAGCTCGCCAGCGGCCGCTGGGAGGGCTGGGCGCTCGGCGCATTCGAAGTGGCAGGGGTGACCGCCTTCGGCTTCATCGTGCTGTCGATCGGCTCGGCGGCGGCCGGCTATCTCATATCCAGCGTGGTTTGGCGCATCGTCGTCGCCCGCAAGCGCAAGCGGCGGCTGCGCCAGATGGAAGCGCGGCTGGACCGGCGCCTGGGGGCGCAGGAAGGCTGATGGCCAAGCTGATCGGGCAGGGGCAGGGGCGACTGTCGCTTGCCACGTGGATCGCCGCCGCTTTGGCGGTGAGCGCCCTGTTGATCTGGCTCGCGACCGGCGACGGCATGCTCACGCTCGGCTACGCAGTCGGGCTCGCCGCGCTCATGGCCGCGGGATATGCGTTCTCGCGGATGCGCACGGGACCGGCCGAAGCGGCCTTCGCGCCGCCCGACTGGTCGGTGACCGTCGCCGCGATCGAGCAGCCGAACATGGCCATCGCGGTGACCGACCGCGCCAACCGGCTGGTCTGTGCTAACCGGCTCTACGGCGACTGGTTCGGCATCGCGCATGCGCCGCCGAACCTCGACCTCGACCGCCCCTCGCTGGAACGCTTGGTCCGCGCCGCGCGTGAGGCATGGCGCGACGGCACCTCGTCGGTCGACCTGCTCGAGCGCGAGGACGGCGGCGGGTCGTGGCGGGTGGAAACCGAACGCGCGGGGCGCGGCGACGACTATCTGGTCTGGCGCTTCACCGCGCTGACGATGGAAGATCCGGTGGCGCGGTTCGCCGAATGGATCACCGGTCCGTTCGGCGCGGTGCTGTCGAACGCGGGGATCGAGACGGCGATCGTAGGGACCGATGGCACGATCCGCGCGGCCGCCGCCGGCTTCGCCGCGCGCGCGACCGGCGATCCGGCGGCGACGCTGGCCGGGCAGGAGTTCGTGGCACAGCTCCGCTCCGACAGCCGCGAGCGGATCTATTTCGCACGCGAAGGGCAGCGCGGCACGCCGCAGATGCTGATCCAGGTTTCGCTCGCCGATCCCGACGCGGCGCGGCCCGCCCGGGCCGACGAGGCGCCTTCGCTCATGCTGCTGGTGGAAAGCGGCATCGGCATCGGCGGGAGCTGGGAAGGGGTGGGGCAGGCGGCCACGCCGCAGCTCGAGGCGCTGCTCGGCGCGCTGCCGCTGGGTCTGGCGATGACCGACCGCGACGGGCGCTTCCTGTTCGCGAACGAGGCCTTCCTCCGCGCGGCGGAGATCGAGCGGGAAGGGCTGCCCTCGTTCCCTTCCGATCTCGTGGTCCGGGAAGACAAGGGCGCGCTGGCCGATGCTGTGCGGCGCTTCGCACGCGGTTCGATTGCCAGTGCGGACATGGCAGTCCGACTGCGGCATCAGCCGGACGAGCCGGTCTCGCTCGGCCTCGCCGGGGTGCGCGGACTGGGCGAGGCGGCGGTGCTGCTGAGCCTGGTCGACACGACCGAGGAAACGCGCCTCAAGCGCCAGGTCGCCCAGGCGACCAAGATGCAGGCGGTGGGCCAGCTCGCCGGCGGCGTGGCGCACGATTTCAACAACGTGCTGACCGCGATCATCGGTTACTGCGATCTCATGCTGCTGCGCCATACGCCGGGCGACAGCGACTACGACGACATCCAGCAGATCCGCGCCAATTCGAACCGCGCGGCGAGCCTGACGCGCCAGCTTCTCGCCTTCAGCCGCCAACAGACGCTTCGGCCCGAAGTGCTGCAACTGCCCGACGTGGTGAGCGAGGTCAGCCAGCTCCTGAAGCGGCTGCTGGGCGAGAAGATCGCGTTCAAGGTCCACCACGACCGCGATCTCGGCCCGGTTCGTGCCGATCCGCAGCAGCTCGAGCAGGTGATCGTCAATCTCGCGGTCAATGCGCGCGATGCCATGCAGGCGCGCGGCGACGGGACGGGCAGGCTGACGCTGGCGACCCGCCGCGTCACCGCAGCGGACGTGCGCAAGATGGGGTCCGACATCATCCCGGTCGCCGACTATACCGTACTGGTGGTGCAGGACACCGGCGGCGGCATTCCGGCCGCGCTGATGGGCAAGATCTTCGAGCCGTTCTTCACCACCAAGGAGCAGGGCAAGGGGACCGGGCTGGGGCTGTCGACCGTCTACGGCATCGTCAAGCAGTCGGGCGGGTTCATCTTCTGCGACAACCTGATCGGGGTCGACGGCCGCCCGCAGGGCGCGCGGTTCACGATCTACCTGCCGGTGCACGGGGGCAGCGCGCCGCACCAGCCCCGGCCGGCGCCGGAAGAGCCGCAGGCAACCAGCGAATGGTCGGGCGGCGGGCGCGTGCTGCTGGTCGAGGACGAGGACATGGTCCGCGCCGTCGCCGAGCGCGCGCTATCGCGCGCGGGCTACAGCGTGACCACGGCGGCGGACGGGGAAGAGGGCCTCGCCGCGATTGCCGAGGGCGGCGAATTCGATCTCGTTCTGAGCGACGTCGTCATGCCCGGAATGGACGGCCCGGCCATGGTTCGCGCGATCCGCAAGGTGCGGCCGAACCTGCCCGTGCTGTTCATGTCGGGCTACGCCGAAGAGCAGCTCCGCAGCGAGATCGACCTCGCCGACATGCACTTCATCGCCAAGCCGTTCAGCGTGCAGGAGATCGGCGATAAGGTCGCACAGGTCCTCGGCGCTGTGCATCGCTAGGGGCGATTGGCGGTGGACCGCGTGGTTCACGCGCCGTAAAACCGCTCCTCGGCAAAGTCCATGGACTTGGCAGGGGGAGGGTTCGCGTGAAGACGTATCGCTTGTTGGCCGCACTCGGAGCGGCCCTGCCGCTCGCGCTTCTCGCCACCGCGGCTTCCGCGCAGACCGATCCCGACGAAACCGCGCAGGGCGACGTTTCGGTCACGATCTACAACAACGGCCAGGCGCTGGTGCAGGACGTGCGGCAGCTACCGATTGCCCGTGGGCGTAGCCGGATCGAGTTTCCCGATGTCTCCGCGCAGATCCGGCCCGAGACCCTGAGCTTCGCGGCAGAAGGCGCGGCGATCGTCGAGCAGAACTTCGACTTCGACCTGCTCACCCCGGCGAAGCTGATGGAAAAGGCGATCGGGCAGACGGTGACACTGGTGCGCACCAACCCCGCTACCGGCGTCGAGACGCGCGAGCGCGCGACGGTGCTGTCCACCGCCGGCGGGGTGGTGGTAAAGATCGGCGACCGCATCGAAGTGCTGCGCGACGACGGCCTGCCGGTGCGCACCGTGTTCGACCGGGTGCCGCCCAACCTGCGCGCCCGGCCGACACTGTCGGTTACGGTCGAGAGCGACCGGGGCGGCACGCGCCCGGCCTCGATCCGCTATCTCACGCCCGGGCTCGGCTGGTCGGCGGACTACGTCTCGCTCTACGACGAGGCGACCGGCGCTATCGACATGCAGGGCTGGGTGACGCTGACCAACCAGACCGGCACGACGTTCCATCAGGCCGACACGCTGCTGGTCGCCGGAAGCCCGGGATCGGCGGTGTCCAGCAACCGGCGCTATCCGCCGCCGCCTCCGCCGCGGCCCGGCATGGTTCGCCCGGGCACGGAGAGCTCGGGCCGAGAGCAGGTCGGCGAGTTCTATCTCTATCCGATCGAGAGCCGCACCACGATCGCCAACAACCAGACCAAGCAGGTCAGCTTTCTCGACGTGCAGGGCGTCCCGGCGCGCAAGGTCTATGCGCGGACCGTGGGCTGGCTGGCGAACGACGATGCGCCGGTGAACGTCTCGAGCGAGATCGCCTTTTCGTCCTCCCGGCAGGGCGGGCTCGGTGATGCACTGCCGGCGGGGACAGTGCGCTTCTACCAGCGCGACAGCCAGGGCACGCCGCAGTTCATCGGCGAAAACGCAATCGGCCACACGCCGATGGGCAGTGAGCTTTCGCTGCGCACCGGTGACGCGTTCGATATTTTCGTCCAGGCCGAGGTCGAGAGCCGTGAGACGATCACCGCTGCCGAGTGGGAGCGCAGCGCCCGCTACCGCGTGATCCGTGACGGCGAGGTGGTCGAGCAGGTCGAGGTCGAGCGGCCGACGGACTTCTACCGCACGACGATGCGCTACACGCTGACCAACGCCAAGGCCGCACCGGTCGAGATCGATCTGGTGCAGGCGGGGCTCGACCGCGGCTGGTGGGGCAACGATTACCGCGTGGTCAGCGAGGACATTCCGGGTCAGCAGCTCAATGCCGACCGGCGCAAGTGGGTGGTCCCCGTGCCGGCCGAGGGCGAGCGCGTGGTCCGCGTGACTTACGAAACCCGGTACTGAGCGGCGCCGGGCGATGCGGCGCGCCGCATTCCTCCTCGCGCTGATCGCCGCCTCCGCCGCCGCGCAGGCGCGCGAGACGGTCGATGCTTCGGCGCCGGTCGCGCTCGCGGTAACCGTCTACCGCGATCCTGAACGCGGGCCGGACGAGGCGATGGACCGTGCCTTCCCCGAAGGCTTCGCGATGATCAGCGAGACGCGCACCGTCACCCTGCCTCCGGGCGAGAGCACGGTGCGCTTCGAAGGCGTCGCCGAGGGGATGGTGGCGGTCTCCGCGATCGTCACCGGGCTGCCGGGCGGGACGATCGAGAAGAACCGCAATGCGGAGCTGCTTTCCCCCGCGGCGCTGGTGAACGGCATGCTCGGCAACCGGGTGACGATCACGCGCACCAATCCGGCCACCGGCGTGGCGGAAAGCGAATCCGCGATCGTCCGCACCCGTGCCGACGGCGGGCTCGTGCTGCAGACGGGCGAGGGGTTCGAGGCGGTGCGCTGCGCCGGCTTGCCCGAGAAGCTGACGTTCGATCGCATTCCCGCGGGGCTCTCGGCGCAGCCCGTGTTCTCAATCGATACCCGCGATGCGAACGGCGGGACCTATCGGGTCGTGCTGACCTATCTCGCCTGGGGCTTCGACTGGCAGGCGAACTACGTGGCAATGCTGGGCGAGGGCGACGGCCGGGGCGGGGTCGAGCTCGGGCTGACCTCCTGGCTCACCCTGCTCAACGACAACGGGCAGTCGTTTCCCGGCGCCGAGCTGATGGCGGTGGCCGGCCGGCTCAACGTCGAGAGCGACTACGAGAGTTTGGCTGAGCCGCCCCGTGCGGAGCCGCTGCGGCTGACCTGTTACCCGATCGGCAGCACGGCGAGAGGGTCGCCGGTCGGTTATCCACCTCCGCCCCCTCCGCCAGCCCCACCCCCGCCGCCGACGGCGGATGCGATCACCGTCACCGCATCGCGCGTGCAGAGCATGGAGGCGGCCCCCGCGATCATGGCCACCGAGGAGGAGCTCGGCGATCTGAAACTCTACCGCGTGCCGGAGCCCGTCACCGTGTCGGCCAAGGGGCTGAAGCAGGTTGCCTTCCTGCAGAAGGACGAGGTCGAGGGCGAACTGATCTATGAGATCGGATGCTGGGCGAATCGCGTGAGCGACGAAGAGTTTCGCCCGGCCGAACGGCTGCTGGCGACGGTCAACGATGAAGCCCACGGCCTCGGCGTGGCGCTGCCTTCGGGCGGCGTCGCGGTGTTCGAGCCATCGTCCCACGGCCCGCTACTGGTCGGGGA
This sequence comes from Pelagerythrobacter sp. Soil_C_18, assembly GCF_057657235.1. Classification (NCBI taxonomy): domain Bacteria; kingdom Pseudomonadati; phylum Pseudomonadota; class Alphaproteobacteria; order Sphingomonadales; family Erythrobacteraceae; genus Pelagerythrobacter; species Pelagerythrobacter sp. Soil_C_18. Next base: position 200,583 of record NZ_JBDGIU010000006.1, on the reverse strand, counting down.
GGAGCGCCTGCGCGACTATGCGCGCGGGCAGGACGTCGAGATCGCGCTTGGCACAAGCAGCCGGATACAGGTCGCCTGCACGCGCACGAGCAAGCACGATCCAGGGATAGAACCCGAGAAATGGGTGCGGATGGAGGCCGAGATCGCGAATGCCCTCGACCATCCGGCGCGTCTGCGCATTAGGCTCGGCACAGCGGCCGATTGGGAAGTTCGCGGGCGCGGGCTGCGGATCAAGGACGGTGAGCGCGTGATCGAGACGACCATTCCCGCCAATTCGGATCGAAAAATCCGCTGGCGAGTCCGCTCGTCGCACCGCTGACCGCCAAGAGCCGGCGGAAATCCGTCATTTTTCGGCTTGGTGAAAAAATTACTGTTCCACTCTTGTTCTGCCGGAACAAAGCGGATACATAGCTCATCAGTCGATAACGGGAACGAAGCCCTAGGCAAGCGAAGGAGCCCATGCGATGGCGGCCGAACTGAAGCTGGTTGAGAAGGAAAGCAACGTGGACCGTCAAAAGGCGCTCGACGCCGCACTGGCACAGATCGACCGGGCATTCGGCAAGGGTTCGGCGATGAAGCTGGGCCAGAAGGAAGCGATGCAGGTCGAATCGATTTCGACCGGTTCGCTCGGTCTCGACATTGCACTCGGCGTCGGCGGCTTGCCGCGCGGCCGGGTGATCGAAGTCTACGGGCCGGAAAGCTCGGGCAAGACGACGCTTGCGCTGCACGTGATTGCCGAAGCGCAGAAGAACGGCGGCACCGCCGCGTTTGTCGATGCCGAACACGCGCTCGATCCCGTCTATGCCAAGAAGCTGGGCGTCGACATCGAGGAATTGATCGTCTCGCAGCCGGACACTGGCGAGCAGGCGCTCGAGATCACCGATACGCTGGTGCGCTCGAACGCGATCGACGTGCTGGTGGTCGACTCGGTCGCTGCGCTGGTTCCGCGCGCTGAGATCGAGGGCGAGATGGGCGACAGCCATGTCGGCCTCCAGGCCCGTCTCATGTCGCAGTCGCTGCGCAAGCTCACCGGATCGATCAGCCGTTCGAAGACCATGGTGATCTTCATCAACCAGCTGCGGATGAAGATCGGCGTCATGTACGGCAATCCGGAAACGACCACCGGCGGCAATGCGCTCAAGTTCTATGCCAGCGTGCGGCTCGACATTCGCCGCACCGGCCAGATCAAGGATCGCGACGAAATCGTCGGCAACTCGACCCGGGTGAAAGTGGTCAAGAACAAGGTCGCCCCGCCGTTCAAGCAGGTCGAGTTCGACATCATGTACGGCGAAGGCATCTCGAAGATCGGCGAGATCCTGGATCTCGGCGTCAAGGCCGGGATCGTGGAAAAGTCGGGGAGCTGGTTCAGCTATGACTCGATCCGAATCGGCCAGGGCCGCGAGAACGCCAAGCAGTACCTCAAGGAAAACCCCGAAGTTTGCGACAGGTTGGAAGCCGCCATCCGCGGCCGGACCGACGCGGTCGCCGAGGAGATGATGACGGGTCCGGACGCGGACGACTGACATCATCGCTTCAAGCGGGTGCCGCAGGGCGCCCGGGAAAACGGGAAACCGGCGTGCGCATCCATACGGGGCACGCCGGTTTTTCTTTGGCGGAAAAGGCGGCCGCGCAGGATGGACCATCCGCGACCGTGGTCCGGTGACGATTTCCGCGGTGGAGATCGCGGGTGTGTTGGGGGACGATCCACGAGGCGATCCGTGGCCGCGACGGGGGCGACGGCCCCGACTATGTTCAGCGGACAACGATCCCCGCGAACGATCTCGGATAATCATCTGCGATAGCGATCCCTGATAGCGACCCCAAGAGCGTCCGCCGCCCGAGCGGAGGCTGGGCCAGATAATCTTCGTGATCGTCCGCCAGGCCGACCGCTGCCGTGCAACGTAGACGGCCATGGCTTCCCGGTTACGATGAGCGAATGCCGATTCGCGAGACAACCCAGGTCCCGCCCAACAGCAGCCAAGGAGCGTATATCCATGACCGACAAGGCCGAATGGGAAGGACGCGTCGGGCGCACCTGGGCGGCCGAGTGGCAGCGCACCGACCGCAGCTTCGCTGCCTTGACCGAGCGCCTGTTGGGCGCCGCGACCGGTGCTGCCATCGCTCAGGCGCTCGATATCGGCTGCGGGGCGGGTGAAGTATCCCTCGCACTCGCGCGCGCGAATCCCGACGCGCAGGTGGTCGGGGTCGACGTCAGCGATGAGCTCCTCGCCGCCGCCCGCGTGCGGGGTGCGGACCTGCCGAACATTGCCTTCGAGCTCGGCGACGCCGCGCGCTGGACGCGTGCCGGCTTCGCACCCGATCTCCTCGTGTCGCGGCACGGCGTGATGTTCTTCCCCGAACCGATCGCCGCCTTCACGCATCTTGCCCGCCTTGCGGCCGCCGGCGCACGGCTCGCCTTCACCTGCTTCCGCGACCCGTCTGAGAACGCGTGGGCGAGCGGGCTCACCGCCTTGCTGCCCTCGGGTCTCGGCGTGCCGCCGCCGCCCGGCGAGCCCGGGCCGTTCGCCTTCGCCGACAAGGCACGGGTCAAGCGGATCCTTGCCGAAGCGGGGTGGCGGGACGCAGCGTTCGAGGCGATCGATTTCCCCTATGTTGCCGGGGGCGGGTACGATCCGGTCGAGGACGCGCTCTCCTACTTCCTTGCAATCGGGCCCGCGGCGCGCGCGGCGGCGCAGATGGAGAACGGCGAACGCGCGCAGTTCATCGAGCGCGTGCGGGCGTTCCTGCACGATCATCTCGAGGACGGCCGGGTCGCGCTGCAAGCGGGCGCCTGGCTTGTCACGGCGCACGCCCCCGACGGCTGATCGCCCGCCTGCCTGGGGGAATGCGCCTTAATCCGCTTGTCGCACCGCGCTCCAGCAACTAACTGCGCTGCATGATTTCGACCAACGACGTTCGCCGGTCCTTCATCGACTATTTCGCGGGTGCCGGCCACGCGCCGGTGCCGAGCGCGCCGCTGGTGCCTTACAACGATCCCACGCTGATGTTCGTCAACGCGGGCATGGTGCCATTCAAGAACGTGTTCACCGGGCTCGAAGCACCGCCCGCGTCGACTGCTGTGTCGAGTCAGAAATGCGTGCGCGCCGGGGGCAAGCACAATGACCTCGACAACGTGGGCTACACTGCGCGGCATCACACGTTCTTCGAGATGCTCGGCAATTTCTCGTTCGGCGACTACTTCAAGGAACAGGCGATCGAGCACGCCTGGACCCTGCTGACGAAGGAATGGGGCCTCGCGCCCGGGAAGCTCACCGCCACCGTCTACCACACGGACGACGAGGCGTTCGATCTGTGGCGCAGGATATCGGGCCTGCCCGAAGAGCGGATCATCCGGATCGCGACGAGCGACAACTTCTGGTCGATGGGCGACACCGGCCCCTGCGGCCCATGCAGCGAGATCTTCTACGATCACGGCGAGCATATACCCGGCGGTCCTCCGGGCTCGCCCGATGAGGACGGCGACCGCTTCATCGAGATCTGGAACCTCGTGTTCATGCAGTTCGAGCAGTCGGCCGACGGTTCGCGCGCCGCTTTGCCCAAGCCAAGCATCGACACCGGCATGGGCCTCGAACGCATCGCCGCCGTCATGCAGGGCGTGCACGACAACTACGACATCGACACGTTCAAGGTGCTGATTGCCGCGAGCGAGAGCCTGACCGGCGTTGCCGCCGAGGGCGAGCGCCGCGCCAGCCACCGCGTCATCGCCGATCACCTGCGCTCCAGCGGCTTCCTGCTGGCCGACGGCGTGCTGCCGTCGAACGAGGGCCGCGGCTATGTCCTGCGCCGCATCATGCGCCGCGCGATGCGCCATGCGCACCTGCTCGGCGCCGAGCAGCCGCTGATGCACCGCCTCGTACCCACACTCGTCACCGAAATGGGCCAGGCCTACCCTGAGCTCCAGCGCGGCCAGGCGTTGATCGAGGAAGTGCTCGAGCGCGAAGAGACGCAGTTCCGCCGCACGCTCGACAAGGGCCTGCGCCTGCTCGACGAGGAAACGGCCGGGCTGGGCGAGGGCGGCGAACTCGAAGGCGAGACGGCGTTCAAGCTCTACGACACCTACGGCTTCCCCTACGATCTCACCGAAGATGCCTTGCGCGCGCGCGGCATCGGGGTCGACCGCGCCGGCTTCGAAGCGGCCATGGAGCGCCAGAAGCAGGCCGCCCGCGCGGCATGGAAGGGTTCGGGCCAGGCCGCGGATAGCGAGCTCTGGTTCGACATCGCCGAGCGTGAGGGCAGTACCGAATTCACGGGCTATTCCGCCACTGAGGGCGAAGGCTGCGTCGTCGCGATCGTTCGCGACGGCGCCGAAGTCGATTCAGCGGACGTCGGGGACGAGGTCATGGTGCTGACCAACCAGACCCCGTTCTACGGCGAGAGCGGCGGGCAGAGCGGCGATGCCGGCACGATCTCGACCCCTGAGGGGCTGCGGATCGAGATCACCGACACCTCCAAGCCCCTGGGCCGCCTGCACGCGCATCATGGCCGGATCGAGGCCGGCAAAATCACGGTCGGCGACAACGTGCATTTGACCGTCGATGCCGAGCGGCGCGACAGGATCCGCGCAAACCATTCGGCCACCCACCTGGTCCATGCGGCGCTGCGCAACCGGCTCGGCGATCATGTGACGCAGAAGGGCTCGCTGGTCGCCGCAGACCGGTTCCGCTTCGACTTCTCGCATCCCAAGCCGCTGACCGACGAGGACATTGCCGCAGTCGAGGCCGAGGTGAACGCCGAGATCCGCGCCAACCAGGAAGTCGCGACGCGCCTGATGAGCCCCGACGACGCAGTCGCGGCCGGGGCGCTGGCGCTGTTCGGCGAGAAATACGGCGACGAAGTGCGCGTCCTTTCGATGGGCCGCAAGGCCGACGGCACGCGCCATTACTCGGTCGAGCTGTGCGGCGGCACCCACGTGCGCGCGACCGGCGATATCGGCCTGTTCCGCATCGTTTCGGAGAGTGCGGTTTCCTCCGGCGTGCGCCGGATAGAGGCGCTGACAGGCGAGGCGGCGCGCCAGTGGCTTGTCGGACGCGAAGAGGCGCTGAAGGCTGTTGCCGGGACGATCAAGGCGGCCCCCGAAGAAGTCGAGGCGCGCGTTGCCGCGCTGGTGGAGGAGCGCAAACGGCTCGAACGCGAACTGGCGGAAGCGAAGAAGCAGCTCGCGCTCGGCGGCGGTGGCGGTGCCGCGCAAGGGCCGGCGGACGAGGACGTCGGAGGCGTGAAGTTCTCCGGCCAGGTGCTCGACGGCCTCGACCCCAAGGACCTGCGCGGCCTGCTCGACGAGGCGAAGAAGCGCATCGGCTCCGGCGTTGCGACCGCGGTTGCGGTCAACGACGGACGCGCGGCGATCGCCGTGGGCGTGACCGACGACCTCGCCAGCCGCTTCGATGCCATCGCGCTCGTCCGCAAGGGCGTCGAGGCGCTGGGCGGCAAAGGCGGCGGCGGCCGCGCGGATATGGCGCAGGGCGGTGGGCCGGACGGAGCGAAGGCGGATGACGCCATCGCCGCCGTGAAGGCCGCGCTCGCGGAGACCGTCTCCGCCTGAGGTTCGCTACCGTCTAACGCTACTGGAGCCGCGGGTCTCGGGCTCGCTTCCGCGCGGAAGATCACGCCCGCGGGGATCGGCCGGTTGGTTCGCGCCGCGCTTCTGGTCCTCGGTCACGTTCTGGGGCTTGAACTTCTCTTCGTTCGGTTCCGGTTTCGCCGGGTTGCGGTCGGCCATCTGAATTCTCCTTTCATCGCTCAACGCATGGAGCGCGGGAGAGTTCACGGGTTCCTCGTTCAGCCGGCCTCGGCCGTCGTCGTACGCAGCTTCGGCTTGTACTGGAGCGCGCCTTCCTCGCGGATCTGTTCCCGAAGCTGGTCACGCTTCTCGTGGATCGAGGCGATCACAGGACCCATCGCGACGCCGATATCCGCCAGCACCGCTTCGGAGAGCTGGAGCGAGCTTTCGAGTGTTTCCGGCACGGCGTGGGTTGCGCCTGCACGATAAAGCCCGGCGGCATGCCTCGAATCCCGGGCGCGAGCGACAATGAGAAGGTCGGGGTACTGCCTGCGGATCTTTTGGACGAGTCTCTGTGCGAGAATAGGCTCGTCCATGGTCAAGACGACGGCCAGCGCATTCCGCAGCCCGACCCTTTCGAGTGCGTCGCGGCGCGAGGCATCACCGTAGAGCACGCGGTAGCCGTCGCGCTTGGCGCGATCGGCGATATCGGCGTCGGAATCGAGCGCGATATAGGGCTTGTTGTGCACCGTCAGCATGTCCGCCACCAGGCGACCGACACGGCCGGAACCGACAATGATCACGCGCGGGTCCTCGCTGTATTCGGGCGGCAGCTCCGGGGCGCTGTCGATGCGCCGGGCTACCGCGCGTCCGATCTTGGCGAGGATCGGGGTGATGGTCAGGCCAATGGCCGTCACGATCTGCCAGAATTGCGCGGTGCCCGGCTGGATCAGCAGCGCGGACGTGGCGGCGGCGAGCACGATCAGAGTCGTTTCCGAGGGACTCGCCATCAGCATGCCCGTTTCGGCGGCCGTGCTGCGGCGCGCGCCCATGAGACGCAGCAGAAGGCCGGTGACCAGCATCTTGAAGCCCAGCACCAGGACCACCGCGAGAGCGATCGCGCCGAGATTCTCCCAGACGGTTATCAGGTCGATGCTCATCCCTACGGTGATGAGGAAGATACCGAGCGCGAGGCCCTTGAACGGCTCGATGATCGCTTCGACCTCGCCGTGATACTCGGTCTCGGCGATCAGCAGCCCGGCGATGAGGGCCCCGACGATCGGGGAGAGGCCGACGACCGCGGTGGCGAGGCTGGCGCCGATCACGACGAGCAGGCTCGCCGCGAGGAACAGCTCGGGGCTCTTCGTTCGGGCGGCCTGCGCGAACAGGCGGGGCAACGCGATCCGGCCCACGACCAGCAGCGCGACGACCACCAGGCCGCCTTGCCACAAGGTGCCGACGAGACCTTCCCATCCTTCTGCCTGTGCGTTGGGCGCCATGGCGCCGAGCAGGAAGATGATGGGAACGATCGCGATGTCCTCGAACAGCAGCATCGACAGCGCGGCGCGTCCCACGGGCGTATGCGTGCCCGAGATCGGCAGCACGATCGCGGTCGACGACAGCGCCAGGGCAAGGCCGAGGCCCAGCGCGCCGGTCCAGTACTGGCCCATCATCGACAGGCCGATGGCGATGCACGATCCGATGATGAGCAGTTCGAGCGCACCCAACCCGAAGACGAGTTTTCGCATCTGCCACAATCGGTTGAACGATAGTTCGAGACCGATCGTGAAGAGTAGCAGGATGATCCCGAACTCGGCGAAGGGCGCCAGCACCTCGGGGTCGCTGATCGTCACATGGCCGAGCAAGGGGTATTCGTAGATCAGCTTGCCGAGGCCGAACGGCCCGACCGCGATGCCGATCAGGATGAAGCCGATGACCGGTGTGATGCGGAAGCGGGTGAAGACCGGGATCACGATACCCGCCGCGCCGAGGATGACCAGAGCATCCGTCAGTGCGGGGGAAGGTGCGATCTCTCCGGCCATTGGGCTTCACCTAACGGCGGCGGGCGCCGTTGTCACTGCGCACAACGCAATCGTAACGACATTGCGCTCGGATCGAACCTACCGGCCGGTGCAGCGGCGGGAATGCTGTCGGTCCGCGCCTGCGACGTGGCAGCGCGTGCGCTCGCCCCCGCCCAACATCAGCCGCCCCCCACCGTGGAGGGGCCGAGCGGTTCACGCCTGGGGCGCGGCTTGCCCGGATGCTTGCCTGCCTCGTCCCATTCGATCCGATAGAGATCGAAACGCCGATCGGCGAGATTACGAACGGTGCCCTCCGCGCGGGCCCAGCTGAGGTCTGCCAGGTTGATATCGCTGATCGTCAGCGTCTCCACGTTCTCGCTCGCTTCGGCGGCCACTCCGTCGCGCGCGAAGGGGAAGTCGCATGGTGTGAGGATGCAGCTCTGCGCGTATTGGATGTCCACGTTACCGACGTTGGGCAGGTTGCCGACATTGCCGGAAAGTACGACGAAGCACTGGTTCTCGATCGCGCGTGCCTGCGCGCAATAGCGCACGCGCAAGTATCCCTGCCGGCTGTCGGTACAGAAGGGCACAAAGATGATCCGCGCTCCTTCGTCCGCGAGACGCCGGGCCAGTTCGGGGAATTCGCTGTCGTAGCATATCAGGACGCCGATCGGTCCCACGTCCGTGGGGATCACGTCGATGCTGTCACCGCCGCGGATGTTCCACCAATAGCGCTCGTTCGGCGTCGGATGGATCTTCTCCTGCTCGTGCACCGATCCATCGCGCAGGCATACATAGGCGACGTTGTGGATGTCGCCGTCGTCCATACGCGTCGGATGCGATCCGGCGACGATGTTGATGTTGTAGCGCATCGCCATGTCGGAAATGTCCGACTTGATGCGCGGGGTATACTCCGAAAGCCGCTCGATCGCCTCGACCGGCGAGAGCTGCTTTTCCTCGAAGCTCAACAACTGAAGGGTGAAGAGTTCGGGAAAGACGATGAAGTCCGACTCGTAATCGCTTGCAACATCGACGAAATACTCGATGGCGCGGTGGAACTCCGCATAGTCCGCCACCGCGCGCGCCTGGAGTTGGCAGGTCGCCACGCGCACCGCCTCGACGCCGCGCGGGAGACGCTTCTTCACCGGCTGATCGCGCTCCACGTAGGGATTGCGCCAGACCATCAGAACGGCGTTCGCCTCCGACTTCTTGTCCTCGGGCAGATACCCATGCAGGATCCGCGCGGGTTCGAACCCATTGGCGAGCTGAAACCGCAGCACCGGATCGTGGATCTTTGCCGCGACGACCTGCTCGAGATAGTCCTCCGGCCCGTCCACCTTGCGCTTGTTGCGCCGGTAGTTCGGCATGCGGCCGGCGAAGACGATGCCGGTCAGGTCGCGCTCCTCGGCCAACGCGCGGCGTTCCTCGTAGAGCCGCCGCCCAATGCGCACGCCGCGCACCTTCGGGTCGACGCACATCTCATAGCCGTAGAGCCAGTCGCCGGTCGGATCGTGCCGGCTGCCGAAGCCGTTGCCGGTGATCTCGTCCCAGTCATGATCTTGGAACGCCAGCGTTTCGGCGATCTGCATCGTCGCGCAGTAGCCGACGACTTCGTCATCGAGCAGCGCGACGAAGCAGCCTTCTGGGAAATTGTTGATCTGCCCGCGGATCTCGCCGTGCGTATACGCGGGCATGTCGTCATAGACGCGGCGGACGAGCGCCGCGATCCCGCGCACGTCCTTGGGCCGCGCGTTGCGGACTTCGAGCCGCCGCTTGCCGAACTTCTCGGGTGCCTTGCGGCGGACCGGCTGCTTCTTCTTCGGTGCCCTGGCCACTGGTGTCGTTCCCCCTTCCGTCATTGTCTGTCGTCAATGACGGAAGGAGGCAAACGTTTCAGGCCCAGTTGGCCATCTCCGCTTCTAGGTTGGTCACGATCGCCTCGAAGAACTGCTCGGTGGTGAGCCAGCTCTGATCGGGGCCGATCAGCAGCGCGAGATCCTTGGTCATCTGGCCGCGCTCGACCGTCTGGATGCAGACGCGCTCCAACGTTTCGGCGAACTTCACCACGTCGGGCGTGCCGTCGAACTTGCCGCGGTACATCAGGCCGCGGGTCCAGGCGAAGATGCTGGCGATCGGGTTGGTGCTGGTCGCCTTGCCCTGCTCGTGCTGGCGGTAGTGACGGGTGACGGTGCCGTGCGCCGCCTCGGCCTCCACCGTCTTGCCGTCGGGCGTCATCAGAACGCTGGTCATCAGGCCGAGCGAGCCGAAGCCCTGCGCCACTGTGTCGGACTGCACGTCGCCGTCGTAGTTCTTGCAGGCCCAGACGAACTTGCCGTTCCACTTAAGCGCGGAGGCGACCATGTCGTCGATCAGGCGGTGCTCGTAGGTGATGCCAGCCTTGTCGAACTTGTCCTTGAACTCGGCGTCGAACACTTCCTGGAACAGGTCCTTGAAGCGGCCGTCATAAGCCTTGAGGATCGTGTTCTTGGTCGAGAGATAGACCGGCCAGCCGCGGTCGAGGCCGTAGTTGAAGCTGGCGCGCGCGAAATCGCGGATCGAATCGTCGAGGTTGTACATCGCCATGGCGACGCCGCTCGACTGGAATTCGAACACGTCCAGGTCGATCTTCTCGCCGTTTTCGCCTTCGAACACGAGGCGCAGCTTGCCCGCACCGGGGATCAGCGTGTCGGTCGCACGGTACTGGTCGCCGAACGCGTGACGGCCAACGACGATTGGATCGGTCCAGCCCGGAACGAGCCGCGGCACGTTGTCGATCACGATCGGCTCCCGGAAGACGACCCCGCCCAGGATGTTGCGGATCGTGCCGTTGGGGCTGCGCCACATCTTCTTGAGGCTGAATTCCTCGACCCGCGCCTCGTCCGGCGTGATCGTGGCGCACTTCACGCCGACGCCGTGTTCCTTGATCGCATTGGCCGCATCGACGGTGATCTGGTCGTCGGTTTCATCGCGCTTTTCGATCGACAGGTCGTAGTACTTCAGGTCCACGTCGAGGTAGGGGAGGATCAGCCGCTCGCGGATCCATTCCCAGATGATACGCGTCATCTCGTCGCCGTCGAGTTCGACGATGGGGTTCTTGACCTGAATCTTCTGCATGTGTGCCCTATCTGTCTGGATGGTTTTGCGCGGGCTTTAGCAGAGGCGGGGGAGGGCGCAAGGGAAGCTGCCGATACGAAAAAGCCCGCCGGAGCGGCGGGCTTCTTCTTCCTCGATGGTGGGCGTACCAAGGATTGAACTTGGGACCCCTACGATGTCAACATAGTGCTCTACCACTGAGCTATACGCCCGAACCATCGGAGGTGCCGCGGACGGCAGGCGCGCCATCTAGCGATTGGGTCAAGGCCGCGCAAGCCCTCATTCTCATGGTCAGACCGTCGCGTGCAAGCAGTCCTCGAACACGCGCTCGATCTCGAGCACAAGGTCGCGCAGATGGAAGGGTTTCGAGAGGATCTTCGCCTGCGGCTGTTCGCGGCTGACCCGCAGCGTCACGGCGGCGAATCCGGTGATGAACATCACCTTGGTCCGTGGACTGACTTCGCTGCAGCGCTGCGCGAGTTCGATCCCGTCCATTTCCGGCATGACGATATCCGACAGGAGGAGATCGAAGTGCTGCGATTCGAGCAGCGGAACGGCCCGCGTTCCGCGGTCGACGGCCATCACTTCGTAGCCGGCATTTTCCAGCGCGCGGGCGAGATAGCCGCGCATCGCCTCTTCGTCTTCGGCGAGAAGTATCCTGAGGCCGTTGCGTTCGCTCATAAGGGTTCGCTTAGCGCCGGCGGTTTAAGAAATCTTTCGCCTTGTCGGTACTGCCCTGCTTTGACACATCGTCGCTAACGGTCCAGCAAGGATGCGAATGGACGAGCGCGATTCCAGCGGGTGCGGCGAGCGGGTCTCGGGCGGGGCGATCCCCGGCACCGACGAGCCCGCATTCACGCTGGAGATGCCGCGCGAGACGCCGATCCCGGTCCTGATCGCGGCGCCGCATGCCGGCCGCTGCTATCCCCAAACCTTGAGGGAGCGCATGCGCGATCCCGAATACAGCGCCTTGCGGCTGGAGGATCGCTACACCGACCTGCTCGCGGGGGAAATCGCCGCCGCGACCGGCGCCGCATTGCTCGTCGCACATGCGCCGCGGGCCATGCTCGACCTCAATCGCGCCTGCGACGACATGGATTGGTCGATGGTTGCCGGCGGTGCACCGAGGAAGACGCGGCATTCCGCGATCAATCGCCGTTCGCGCAGCGGCCTGGGCCTCGTACCGCGTCGGCTCGGCGGGCTGGGGGAGATCTGGAAAGGGCCGATCCCCCGAGACGATCTGGAGGCGCGGATCGAGGGAATTCACCGCCCCTACCACGCGCAACTGGCTGGCGCGCTGGAGACCCTGCGTGACCGCTGGGGCGCAGCGCTGCTGGTCGATCTCCACTCGATGCCGCCGCTGCGGCCGCGTTTTCCCGGCGACCGCACTGCGGAAGTCGTACTCGGCGACCGTTTCGGCGCCTCCTGCGATCCCGCGCTCGCAGCGCAGGGCCTTGCATATTTCGCCCGGATCGAGCGGCGTACCGCGCACAACCGGCCCTACGCGGGTGGCTATATCCTCGACCGGCACGGCGCGCCGGCGCGCGCCATTCATGCCTTGCAGCTGGAAATCTGCCGTTCGAGCTATCTCGACGCGCGGCTTTCGGAGACGTCCGCGCGCATGCCCGCGGTCGCGCGGCTGCTGACCGGCTTCGTCCGGGAGCTCGGCGATACGGTTGCCGCGCTCGGGAGAAACGGGGCGCTTCCGCTCGCCGCAGAATGAAAAAACCACCTCGTGCAAAATGCACGAGGTGGCCAAGGTTCAGGGAGGAGGTGCACCGCAGTGCACCGATCGGAACAGGCTATGAGGGGAGCGCCGTTCCGATACCGAGGAGATAGGTTGCATGCCGGGATGTTTCAACCCCGGCTATCGCGAGACGATCTCGTGTTGTCGTCTCAGTTCGTCGCTGCAGGCACGATCTCAGGGCCTTTGCCCTGCTGCTGCTGGCGGGCGAAGATCGCGCGCATCAGGTCGAGCGAGAACATGTGAGCGTAAATCAGCGCGAGCAGCCCGTTCTGGCACCACGTGCGCAGCACGTCGCCGCGCACTTCGCGCAGCTTTTCCTGATTGATCATCTGGAAGCCGCGATAGACGTACGGGCGGTCAGGATTGTCCTGCATGGAGATTGCGATCTCGCCGTCCATCAGCAGGTCGTGCTTCTTCAGCTCGTCAATGAATGCCTTGGTCCGCTGACCGGCTTCCTCGAAGTGCTGGCAGAACTCGAGAGCGCGCTTGGTCGCGTCGGCGGGCTTGCCCTCGTCGTCGAACAGAGCCTCGCCGTCCGAGAACTCGCCGAGCGAATCGGTGGTCGGGTCGAAGCAGAGCGACAACTCTTCGGAATCCGGCTGCAGCTTGGCGAGCATGAACGGATAGCGGCGGATGTAGGCCGGAAGATAGACCGGCTCGTTCACCTTGCCCTCTTCGTCCACGAAGGTGTTCACACCCTCGTTCAGGCCCATGAGCGCGAGCGGCAGCGGGTTGTCGCCCGAGGAGAAGACGATCGGGTAATCACGCTGCGCCTGGACGAATTCGTCGACCGTCAGCGGGATTGCGTGCTGGGCGGTCAGCCACTTCGCCGAATCGATACCCTTGCTGTGCCACTTCGCGTGATCGCGGCTGTTGAGCGGCATGAGGTCGTTGTAGAACAGGGGCAGGTTGGGCTGCGGCGCGCTGGCCATGGATTCTCTCCGGATCGCTAGGATTGTCTACTCGGCAAGGCATGCACCCCGCGCATGAAGGGCGCGCTTTAGTTGCTGCGTGTCTCAGGCGCAAGCGTGACGAGCTTTCCGGGATTGAGCAGGCCCTGCGGGTCGAGCGCCTGCTTGACGCTGCGCATCATGGCCAGCGCCACCGGGTCGCCCAGACGGCCGAGTTCGTCACGCTTCATCTGGCCGATACCGTGCTCCGCACTGATCGAGCCCCCCCAGCGGGTGACGAGATCGTGCACGAAGGCGCTGATTGCCTTGCCCTCGCCATCTTCCCACTCGCCGCGAACCACGCCGGGCGGCGCGAGGACATGGAAGTGGACGTTGCCGTCGCCCAGGTGTCCGAATGCGACCGCAGCCGTCCCGGGAAAGCGGGCCTCCACTTCGGGTACGGCCCGTTCGACGAACTCGGCCATCCTCGCGACAGGGACCGAGATGTCGTGCTGCATCGCCGGGCCGATCGCCCGCTCGGCCGGCGAGATAGAATCGCGCAGCAGCCAGAACTGCTCCGCCTGCGTTTCGCTCGCAGCGATCGTCGCATCTTCGATCGTCCCCGCCTCGAAAGCCTCGGAGAGCAGCGATTCTGCCAGCTCGGAAAGGCCGTCGGCCGCACCGTCCTCCGCGACGAGCTCGATCAGCGCGTGCCACGAGTGTTCGCTTGCCAGGGGGCTGCGCGCATCGGGGAGGTGATCGAGAACCGCGGCGAGGCAATGCGCGGGGACGACCTCGAACCCTTCGAGATGATCTCCCGCGCGCGCCTCGCAATGGAGCAGCAGGCGGCGTGCGTCGCCGATCGACTTGAGCCCTGCCCAGAGCACCGCGCGCTCGCCGATCGCAGGCAGCAGCCGCAGCGTGGCGGCCGTCACGATGCCGAGCGTGCCTTCGGACCCGATCAGCAACTGCTTGAGGTCGAACCCGCGGTTGTCCTTCTTCAACGGAGTGAGCGCATCGAACACGTCGCCGTCCGCGAGTACCGCCTGCAGGCCGAGGACCTGCGCGCGCATGGTCCCGTGCCGCAGGACCTGCGTGCCGCCGGCGTTTGTGGCGATCAGCCCCCCGATCGTTGCCGATCCCTTGCCGCCGAGGGTGAGGGGGAAGCGCATCCGCTTGTCGGCAGCGGCCTCGTGCAAGGTCTGGAGAATCACCCCGGCCTCGCACACCGCCTGCCGCGAATCGACATCGATCGCTCGGATCGCGTTCATTCGCCGCAGCGAGAGCAGCAAGGCCTCGCCCTCGCTGTCGGGAGTCGCGCCGCCCGACATGCCGCTGTTGCCGCCCTGCGGCACGATCGGCACGCGGTGCCGGGCACAGAGCCGGACGATGGCCGAGACTTCCTCCGTGTTGGCAGGGGAGGCCATGGCGAGGGCTTTCCCCGCATAGCGGCCGCGCCAGTCGGTGAGCCATGGTGCCATTGCCTCGGGGTCCTGGGTGAAGCCGCGCTTGCCGAGCAGTTCGGCCGCGCTTGCGAGAAAGGTGTCGAGATCGCGCATGGCGAGCCCTATGGCATAGCCCGGCGCCCCCGCACCACCCGGTTTGCGTATGCGTGCTGCGCGGATTAAGCCGTCGTTCAAGCGTTTGCGCTATTCCGCAGGGCCGGATATGGCCGCATCGTTTGCAGCGGCCGCACGGAGATCGCGACCAGCGCCGATGACGAGTCCCGCTGCCTTCCTTGCCCCTATCGTGCTGTTGTTCAGCCCGCCGGCACCGGTGGATGAAACAGGGAGCGTATCGACGCCGCGGAGTTCCGTCGCCCTGGGCCGTGTGGAGCCGGGCTGGCGCGCACTCGATGCCGTTCGCGGTACGCCGGTTCAGCGCCAGGTCCGGATCGAGCAGCGGGTGATCATCCGCATCGTGCCCCGCAGCGCCGCGACCCGGCAGGGAGCGGCATCGTTCGTCGAGGCGCCCCGGCCCAACACGCGGCTGGTCGAACGCAAGGCCGCTGACTGCGTGCCAGCGGCCGCGGTCGGGGCGGTTCAGCCTGCTCCCGACAATCGCCTGATGCTATTCATGCGCGACCGGCGCCTCTACAGCGCGAAGCTGGAGCGCTCGTGCCACGCGCGCGATTTCTACTCGGGCTTCTACGTCGAGCGTAACGACGACGGCATGATCTGCGTCGACCGCGACAAGCTGCAATCGCGCACCGGATCGAAGTGCGAGGTCACCGCGATCAGCCAGATGGTGCCCGCCCGCGACTGACGCGCGGCAGGTCGGCGCGCTTTTCTTGACTTTTGCCCGCGCGCCGCGCAAAGGGCGCGGCGCTTGTGCAAGTGCCAACGCGCTGCACATTTGGGCGCGCACCCTCGAAACCCGGACAATTCAAACTCAGATGACATTTGCCGACCTCGGCCTCTCGCCAGAACTGCTCAAAGCCGTCGAAGCCGCCGGCTACACCGAGCCGACTCCGATTCAGGCGCAGGCGATCCCGCCCGTGCTGATGATGAAGGATATCGTCGGCATCGCGCAGACGGGCACGGGCAAGACGGCGGGCTTCGTGCTGCCGATGATCGACATCCTCGCCAACGGCCGCCGTCGGGCGCTGATGCCTCGCAGCCTGATCCTCGAGCCGACGCGTGAACTGGCCGCGCAGGTCGCCGAGAATTTCGAGAAGTACGGCGTCAACCACGACCTCAGGATGGCGCTGCTGATCGGCGGCGTTCAGATGGGCGATCAGATCAAGGCGCTGAACGAAGGCGTGGACGTGCTGATCGCGACGCCGGGCCGCTTGATGGACCTGTTCGAGCGCGGCAAGATCATGCTCAACGGCTGCGAACTGTTGGTGATCGACGAGGCCGACCGGATGCTCGACATGGGGTTCATCCCCGATATCGAGTTCATCTGCTCCAAGCTGCCCGACACGCGCCAGACGATGCTGTTCTCGGCCACGATGCCGCCGCCGATCGAAAAGCTGTCGAAGAAGTTCCTCGACAATCCCAAGCGGATCGAGGTCAGCCGCGCAGCGAGCACGAACAAGGACATCACCGCGTTCAAGGTGCCGGTGAAGAGCCGCGAGAAGCGCGACACGCTGCGCTGGCTGCTTAAGAACGACCTGGTCGAAACCGCGATCATCTTCGCCAATCGCAAAACCACCGTGCGCGAGCTCAACAAGAGCCTCCGCAGCCACGGCTTCGCGAGCGGCGAGATCCACGGCGACATGGATCAGACGAGCCGCATCGCGGAGCTCAATCGCTTCAAGGGCGGCGACATCAATATCCTCGTGGCGTCCGACGTCGCCGCGCGCGGGCTCGATATCAAGGGCGTGAGCCACGTGTTCAATTTCGACACGCCCTGGCATCCCGACGACTACGTCCACCGCATCGGCCGCACCGGTCGCGCAGGGGCCAAGGGGCGGGCGTTCACTCTCGTTTCCGAAGACGATGCCGAAGCGATCGAGAACGTCGAGAAGCTGACCGGCGCCGCGATCCCGGTGTTCGGTAAGAAGGACGTGCGCGTCGAGCTCAAGCCCGCGCCCGAACCGCGCGAAGAGCGCGACGAGGAAGAAAAGCCTCGCCGGGCGCGCCGAGAGCGCGACGACGAGGAGCGCGAGCCGCGTCCCGCAAAGCCGCGCCGTGAGAAGGCGATGAAGCCCGAGCGTCCCGAACGCTCACGCCCTCGGCGGGACGAGGACAGCGAGCCCGTTCCGGCCGGCGAATGGAACGGCCCGAAGCCCGACTTCCTGGACGTCAGCGCGCTCTAGGCTCAAGCGTCCGGCGCCCTTCCGGCTTTCGCTGGGATGACGCTTTAGTCGAGCCTACAGCGCTTCCGCATTGTCGCCGCCTTTGCGGTTCTCGCGATCGCGCGCGTTGGAGCGATTCGGATCGCGTGCTTCCTGTTTCTGCAGCTTTTCATTCGGATTGCCGCTGCCGCGGTTTTCCTTCCGCGCCTGGGCGTTGCCGGCTTCGCTGGTCATGTCGGTTCTCCTTCACGAAAACCAACGACCGGGCCGCGGGAGGTTTCCGACCGTTTGCCTCGATGTCCGAGCTGGGGCGCGATCTAAGCTTTCGCTGGGATGGCGGATCAGCGATGCGTCGCGCGATCGCCAAGCTCGATCAGTCCATATGCTCGATGTCATCGCCGACGATCGCGACCCAGCGATGCTTGCGTTCCTCGTACACCGAGAACTTCGGCGAGGGGAAATCGGGATCGGCGAACGCTCCGACCGGAACCGCGGTCACGCCCGCCATCCCCTCGTTGACGTAGGCGACGGTCGAGCCGCAATCGGGACAGAAGCGATAGGTCGCCCGCGTCCCGCTATCGCCCACCCGCGACCACTCGCGGAACGCCCCCGTCAGTTCGAACCGCTCGTCCGGCCAGCGCGCCTGAACCGCGAACGCGCTGCCGGTCCGCTGCTGGCAGGCGAGGCAATGGCAGACCGAAACGCGCACCGGGTCGCCCGTGCATCTGGCACGCAATTGCCCACACCGGCAGGTTGCCTCGCGATCGGTCACAACGTCGGCGTCTAGAGCGCAGCGGGCGTTTGCGAAAGGGGCCCGATGTGTCAGGAGGAGACGGATGACGAAGCTCGATCTGAAGAAGACGCACAGGGCGCTGTTCAATCCGCCGCAGGACAGCTTCGCCGAGATCGTGGTGCCGAGAATGGCCTTCGTGAAAGCGGACGGGGCGGGCGATCCGAACACGGCGGACGAATACAAGACGGCGGTCGAGTGGCTGTACGGCGTCAGCTACGCAATGAAGTTCGCGGCGAAGGAAAGGCTTGGCCGCGACTACGTGGTGCCCCCGTTGGAAGCGCTCTGGTGGGCAGACGATCCCGGCGCGTTCGTGCGGCGGGAGAAAGATCGCTGGCGCTGGACCGTGATGATAATGGCGCCGGACTTTATCGGCGAGGCCGATTTCGACGAAGGGGTCGCGAAGACCGCGGCAAAGCGCGGCCACCGTCCGCCATCGCTGCGCTTCGAATCCTATGACGAGGGCCGATCGCTGCAGATCCTGCACATCGGCAGCTACGACGACGAAGGTCCGACCTTGAGACGCCTCCACGAAGAAGCGATGCCCAGCCTCGATGCGACCTTCAACGGCCCACATCATGAAATCTATCTGAGCGACCCCCGGAGGACCGAGCCGGCAAAACTGAAAACGATCCTCCGCCAGCCAATCCGGAAGCGTTGAGGCCCGTCGGGATGACGTGATTGGGGGAAGCGGCGGACCTCGGAGCGTTGCTCGACAGTCGCCGCTCTCACGCCACCGTCACGAAGCTGTCGATCACCCGCTTCACCCCGGCCTGCTCGAACTCGATCTCCAGCCGGTTCCCCTCCTGGTCCGTCACCACGCCGTAGCCGAACTTGTCGTGGAACACGCGTTGGCCGACGGCGATGTCGGTGCGGGGTTTGGCGGCGAAGCTGGCGGCGCTGCGGGTGGTTTCGCGCACGCGCTTCGGCGTTGCATCGTAGCCGGTGGTGAGCGCGCGCTGCCAGCCGGGGCCGCGGGTGGCGGTGCGGGCGGGGCGCTCGCGGGCGAGATGGGCGAAGGGGTCCTCGTGCTCGGTCATGCCCGCGCGCCAGAGGGAGGCGCCGCCGGTCAGGGTGGTCTCTTCCTCGATATGATCGGCGGGCAGTTCGCCGACGAAGCGGCTGGGGATGGAGCTGGTCCACTGGCCGTAGATGCGGCGGTTGGCCGCGTGCAGGATCGTGCAGCGCCGGCGCGCGCGGGTGATCGCGACGTAGGCGAGGCGGCGTTCCTCCTCCAGGCTGGCGAGCCCGCCTTCGTCGAGCGCGCGCTGGCTCGGGAACACGCCTTCCTCCCACCCGGGCAGGAAGACGTTGGCGAACTCCAGACCCTTGGCCGCGTGCATGGTCATTATGGTGACCTTCTCGCCCTCGTTGGCACGGTCGTTGTCCATCACCAGGCTGACGTGTTCGAGGAAGTCGCCGAGCGTCTCGTATTCCTCCATTGCACGCGCGAGCTCGGAAAGGTTCTCCAGACGGCCGGAGGCTTCGGCGGTCTTCTCCGCCTCGAGCATGGCGTTGTAGCCGGTCTCGTCCAACACCGTGCGCAGCAGTTCGGACGGGGTGACCTTGTCCACCTGCTCGCGCCACTCGAGGAACTGGCCCATCAGTCCGCCGATCGCGTTCGCCGCGCGCGCGGGCAGCTCGTCGCTGTCGGCGAGCTGGAGCGAGGCGGCGGCGAGCGGCATTCCGGTGCGGCGGGCGTGCTGATGCATCTTCTCGAGCGTCTTGGCGCCGAGCCCGCGCTTGGGCTGGTTATAGATGCGCTCGAACGCGAGATCGTCCTGCGGCTGGGCGATCACGCGCAGATAGGCGAGCGCGTCGCGGATCTCGGCGCGCTCGTAGAAGCGGAAGCCGCCGACGATCCGGTAGCCCAAGCCGATCTGGATGAAGCGGTCCTCGAACTCGCGCGTCTGGTACTGCGCGCGCACGAGAATGGCGATCTGCTCGAGAGGCGCGCCCTCGCGCTCCAGCCGCTCGATGTCCTCGCCCACGCGGCGCGCTTCCTCGGGCGCGTCCCACACGCCGATCACGCGCACCTTGTCGCCGCCGTTGACCTCCGTCCACAGCGTCTTGCCGAGGCGCTGGCTGTTGGCGTCGATCAGACCCGAGGCGGCGCCGAGGATGTGCGGGGTGGAGCGGTAGTTCTGCTCCAGCCGGATCACGTGTGCGCCGGGAAAGTCCTTCTCGAAGCGCAGGATGTTGGCGACCTCGGCCCCGCGCCAGGAGTAGATCGACTGGTCGTCGTCCCCCACCACGCAGATATTCTTGCGCTCCTGCGCGAGCAGGCGAAGCCAGAGGTACTGGACCTGATTGGTGTCCTGATACTCGTCGACCAGGATGTACTTGAAGCGCTGCTGGTAGTGCGCGAGCACTTCGCGCTCCCGCCGGAACACATTCAGCATGTGCAGCAGCAGGTCGCCGAAGTCACAGGCGTTCAGCGCCTTCAGCCGCTCCTGATAGAGGCGATAGAACTGCTGCCCGCGGCCGTTGGCATAGGCTTCGTTTTCGACCGCATCGAGGTCTTCGGGATTGAGACCGCGGTTCTTCCAGCGGTCAATCAGGCCGGCGAGCTGGCGCGCGGGCCAGCGCTTCTCGTCGAGGTCGTTCTCGACGATGAGCTGTTTGAGCAGGCGGAGCTGATCGTCGGTGTCGATGATCGTGTAGTTCGATTGCAGCCCGACCAGCTCGGCATGGCGGCGCAGCATCTTGGCGCCGATCGAATGGAAGGTGCCGAGCCAAGGCATGCCCTCCACTGCTTCGCCGAGATGGTGGGCAACACGCTCGCGCATCTCGCCGGCCGCGCGGTTGGTGAAGGTGACGCAGAGAATCTCGCTCGGCCAGGCGCGCCGTGTTGCGACGAGGTGTGCCAAACGCGCGGTAAGCGCCGCGGTCTTGCCCGTGCCAGCGCCCGCGAGCATCAGAACCGGCCCTTCGGTCGTCAGCACCGCCTCCCGCTGCGGGGCGTTAAGCCGCGCTGCGTAAAGGGGAATTTCGCCATCAGGGGCGGAGTTCGGGGCGGTGCCGGGCAGGGTCATGAGCAGGCGAACAGCTAGGGAACGCGGAGGAAACACGCAAGGGCCGCACGGAACCGCATCACCTGTGCGGCGTAGTGGCACCGATGATGAACGGATGGAGACAGCTCCAATGCGTAGCATAATTCTAGCCGGTGCCGCGGCACTGGCTTTCGCCGTGCCCGCTGCGGCGCAGGACACCGAGGCCGACGCCGAGACCCAGGTCGAAGCCGAAGTCGAGACGCCTGTGGGCACCTACACCATGACCGCGGGCCAGCAGACGTCGTATGACGCATGGCCGGCCGATCGCCAGGCCGCCTACGATGCGTGGACGGCCGAGATCCAGGAGTATTTCTGGTCGCTGACCCCCGACCAGCAGACCGGCTGGTGGGCGCTGACCGACGAGCAGCGCAGGCAGGTCTATCAGATGACGCCGCAGCAGCGCACGTCGGCCTGGGCGCAGATCGCCGCGCAGATGAACGGCGCCGCGCCCGGGGCAGCAGCTTCGACCGCGGCGACCACTACCACAGGCACGCCGGCCGGCCCCGCGAGCACGACGGCTTCGATGGCGACGAGCGGCGACATGCGGTTCGTCGAGAGCGAGACGGTGCAGACCGCCCCTCCGCCGAAGGAGGAGTATCCGATCTGCAGCGCCGAGGTGCAGGACGGCTGCATCAATCCGCGCGCGGCGGGGAAGAACTATGGCAACGTCCCGCTCGACTACTGGCCGGGCAAGCCAGCGAGCGAGATCGACGAGCCGCTGCCGGCCAAAAAGCCCGACGGCGCCTGACCGCGTTTCTCTGGCGCGCGCCTAAGCAGGTGCGTCGATACCCGAAGGGGCAGAGTTGCTTTCGCGGCTCTGCCCCTTTCCCGTGTCTTTCCGTGACAAGTTGCAAGAAAATCAGTCTATTACAGCTCGCCCCGATTCTGACACATTTTCCGGCGAGGCGTTTCGCTCATGCGATTGTAGTCGAGTGTAAGTCTTGCCGCCGCAGCGTGAAGTCCCCAACCTCTAGGTAATCCTGACGGGGGACCGAATTGTCAGGAAGAGTTCGCGTTCGTCGCTTGGGAATATTTTAAAGGAGACTTCCCAATGCGTATCCGTAACCTACTTCCCGCCGTCGCCGCCGTGGCGATCGTTTCCAGCCCGGCGCTGGCTCAGGACACCGAGATGGCCGAACCGCCGGTCGAGTCCGCGGAGCCGGCCGACACTGCCACGACAACCACGCTGACCCCGGACCAGCAGTCGGCCTATGATGCCTGGGCGCCCGCGCAGCAGGCGCAGTACGATGCCTGGCCTGCCGAGACGCAGACCTACTTCTGGTCGCTGACGCCGGAGCGTCAGGAGCTCTTCTGGCGCATCTCGGATGCCGACAAGAGCACGCTCGCGACCCTGCCGCCGGAGCAGCAGACCCAGGCCTGGGCGCAGATCGAAGCTCAGGCGGCCGGCATGCCGGCCCCGACCGACCCGGCAGCCAATCCGACGACCCCGGAACCGGCTGGCCCGGACACGACGACTCCGGACCCGATGGCCGATCCCACGACGGCTGAGCCGGCCACTCCTGACGAGCCGATGACCGACGACCCGATGTAATCGGTCGGTCGGAGCCTAGCTCGCGAGATCAGTCGGCAAGGCGGAGCAAAGTCAGCTTCGCCTTGCCGACACGTCTTTCGGCATCGACCGAAAGTCCCTTTACCGCCACCGTCTCGTCCGCTCCGGTTTCGAGCGCGATCCAGGTGGCTTCCCCGATCCACCCCAGCCTCAGCAGCCGATCGAGCGCCACCGCGCCCGCGCCGGTGCCATAAGGCGGATCGAGCAGCACCAGGTCGCGGGGCTTGTCGACCGGGCCGAGCGCCATGACCGATCCGGCGCGCACTTCGCTTCGCATGCGGGCGTCGAGCGCGGCGATGTTGGCGCGGATCGCCTTGAGCGCCGCCTCTTCCTGCTCGACGAACAGGCACTGCGCCGCCCCGCGCGAAAGCGCCTCGAGGCCGAGCGCGCCCGAGCCTGCGAACAAGTCGGCCACGGAAAGCTCCTCGAAACTGCCGAGCCGGCTGCTGAGCATCGAGAACAGCGTCTCGCGCGTGCGGTCCGCGGTGGGGCGCGTCGCCTCCCCCTTCGGCGTCACGAGCCTGCGCCCGCGCCACTCTCCGGCAATCACTCTCATGCTCACGCCCGGTGCGCTCTCTTGAGGCTCGATCGGAACCGCTCGATCTCGTGCTTCTGGATTTCCACCACCGCGCCGCGGGGCAGTTCGCCCAGTGCGAAGGGGCCGTAGCCGACGCGGATCAGGCGGCTCACCTGCAGCCCGAGGTGTTCGAGCACGCGGCGGACCTCACGGTTCTTGCCTTCGGTGATGGTCAGCTCGATCCACTGGTTGCGGCCCGTGCGCCGTTCCATGTTCGCATCGATCTGGCCGTAGCGGACGCCGTCGATCGTCAGGCCGTCGAACAGATCTTCGAGCTGCGCTTGCGTCACCTCGCCGAATGTGCGCGCGCGGTAGGTGCGCGGGATGCCGCTGGCAGGCAGTTCCATCGCGCGCTTGAACTCACCGTCGTTGGTGAGCAGCAGGAGGCCCTCGGTGTTGAGATCGAGCCGCCCGATCGGCATCACGCGCCCCGCGCCCTTGGGGAGCGCGTTGCGGAGCGCGGTGTAGATCGTCGCGCGGCCCTTCGGATCGCGTTCCGCGGTGATCAGGCCGGTCGGCTTGTGGAAGGCGAACAGCCGCGTGCGCTCGGCCTTGCCGACCGGCTTGCCGTCGACCGTGACGCCGCGCAGGTCGGGGATGATCGTTGCCGGGGTGTCGAGCACCTTGCCGTCGATCGCGACACGGCCGTCAGCGATCATCCGCTCGACCTCGCGCCGGCTGGCGACGCCCGCGCGCGCGAGCAGCTTGGCGATGCGCTCGCCCTGAGGTTTTGGAGTGTCGGCCATGCGGGGCCTCTACACGCACCGTCATCCCAGCGAAAGCTGGGATCGCTCTCCGATCGGGTCCGACTTTCGGCACGCGATCCCAGCTTTCGCTGGGATGACGGCTTGGGTGAGTCGTCAGTTCACCGCCCGCAGCGCCTCCTCCACGGTCTCGTGGAATCGCCGGATGCCGCCTTCCAGCGTGCCGAGCGTCAGCGAAGGCACCGCGCCTGTGGAGAGCCCTTGCTGTCCCAGCTCCGCCGCGCGGAAGTCTTCTCCGGCGAAGACGCCGCCATCCAGTAGCGCCCAGCTCCGTTCCCAGTGATCGCGCGCCTTGTCGGTGACGGGATGCTCGGGGATGAGCATGAAATCTTCCACCAGCGTGCGGTCGTGCGCCTGGGGCATCATGACCATGACGTTGACGTAGTCGGGGCTGGGGATGATCAGCGCGCCGGGGATGAGCTGGTAGGCGAAGGTCACCACGCGGCGCAACGCGGCCATGTCGGTGAGGTCCACGGACTCCATCTCCTCCAGCCGGCCGACGGCGGAGCGGGCGTGGGGGCCGACCATGTCGCCCGAGGTCACCCCGTCCTTGAAGAACGGCCCGATCGTCTGCGCATGGAGCCGGGTGACGTGATAGCTCTCCAGGAAGGCGTCCATGATGAGCTTCCAGTTCGCCGCGACCTCGTGCGTCTTGCGGCGGAACAGCACGTGCTCGCCCATGCCGAGCGCGTCGAAGTCCTCGCCCAGCCGCTCGGCATCGGAGAAGTCGGCGGTCGCTTCCTGCGGACAGAACCAGATCAGGCCGCCGGTCTCGCGGCTCGGCAGCTCGATCAGCCCTTTCGCGTCCTTGTCGAGTCCGGGGAAAGTGTCGGGGCGGGGCAGGGCGAGCAGGCGCCCGTCCACCGAATAGGTCCAAGCGTGATAGGGGCAGACGAGCCGCTTCTGGCACAGCGCCTCGCTACCCTCCACCAGCCGCGTGCCGCGATGGCGGCAGACGTTGAGGAAGACGTGCGCCTTGCCTTCGCCGTCGCGGGTGATCAGCAGCGGACGCCCGGTCGCGTCGTGCGGCACCGCCATGCCCGGCTCGGGCAGCAGGGCGGACGGGCACAGGATCTGCGGCATCCGCTCGTAGATCGCGGCCATCTCGCGCCCGTAATAGCCGGGGTCGGTATAGACGCTCGCCGGAACCTCGCTGACGCCCGCCTCGGCGCGGCTCTGCCCCTCGGCGATCGCGCGTGCCAGCGCCAGCATGCCCTCGGTCGGCCGCCGCGCGGGATGTTTGGTGTCGATAGCTTCCATAGCGCCTGTTCCTGGCCCTCTCCGGCAGCTAGTGTCGCAGAAAATCGGGATAGACGGAAGGACGCTAGGGAATGGCCGAGGCTGCTGCCGCCACAAAGACCACCAAGCCTGGCTGGCGCACGCTGGTGCGCTCGCTGCGCAACCGGAAATCGGCGTACATGGCGTTGTTCGGATTTGCCTCGGGCCTGCCCTTCGCGTTGTTCCTCGGTACGCTCTACGCGTGGCTTAGCGAGGCCGAGGTCGATCTGGAGACGATGGGCGTGTTCTCGCTGATCGGCCTCGCTTACGCGTTTCAGTTCCTGTGGTCGCCGCTGCTCGACCGGATGGACATTCCTGGCCTGCACCGGCTCGGCAAGCGGAAGCAATGGATCGCGCCGGCGCAACTCTTGCTCGGGATCATCCTCGTAACCATGGCGGGTCTCGACCCGAAGAGCTCGCTCGGCTGGTTCAGCCTGCTCGCCGGGATCGGCGCCTTCGCCAGCGCCACGCAGGACATCGTCATCAACGCCTGGCGCATCGACATCGCGGACGAGGAAGCGACGATCGACATCCTCTCGACCGTCTATCAAATGGGGTTCCGCCTCGCCGCGCTGGTGGGCGGCGCGCTCGGCCTGATCGTCGCGGCGCGGATCGGCTGGCCGCAGACTTACGTGATGATGGGCTGCATCATGCTGGCGATCGGCTTGGCCGGCTTGTTTGCTCCCGATGCGGATGTCGACCAGGCGGCGTCGGTTGCCAAGAATGAGAAGCAGACCGCCGAACTCTACGTGCCGGGCGAAATCGAACCCAGGGTTCGCAATTGGGCCTTGCTGGCGGTGGGTCTGCTGTGGGGCTGGGCGATCCTGACGGTCGGCGTGTTCATGGCCCGCTCGATGACCGCCATCCCCGAAGAACGGCCCGACCCGACCGCATTCATCGCGACTTACGGCCCATTGATAGTCATCGCGACAATCGTGCTCCCCGCGTTCGTGGCCGCCTGGCTCGCCAAACTCAAGCGCGACGGGAAGCACGTGATCGTCGAGGGGCGTGCGGGGAAAGCCTCCGACGGGCTGATCCTCGATCAACTCTACCGCGCGCTGGTGCAGCCGCTGGTGGAGTTCGTTGGGCGCATGGGCTGGTCGCTGGTGCTCATTCTTGCGCTGGTGCTCACCTACCGCATCACCGACGCGATCTGGGGCACCTTCGCCTATCCGTTCTATCTCGGAGAGCTGCAGTATACGAACGACGAGGTTGCGGTCGCCTCGAAGTTCTTCGGCGTCGGAGCGATCCTGCTCGGCCTGGCGCTCGGCGGCTGGCTGATCACCGTGCTCGGGCGGATGTTCACTCTGACACTCGGCGCCGGCCTCGCTGCAGCGACCAACCTGCTCTACGCGGACCTTGCGTTGGGCGGAGCGACGATGCAGGCGGTAAGCGACGCGACCGGCTTCACTTGGGCGGTGCTGCAGTTCCCCGGCGGGAGCGAGCGGCTCGCGCGGCTAATGATCACTATCGGCGGAGAGAACCTTGCCATCGGTATCGCGGGCGCGGCCTACGTTGCCTGGCTCAGTTCGATCGTGGCCAAGGGCTATAGCGCGGTGCAATACGCGCTGCTGGCGTCGCTGACGCTGCTGGTCGGCACCTTGGGGCGCGGGGCGCTGGGTCAGATGATCGAGGAACGCGGCTACTACTACGTGTTCATCTTCACCGCGCTGATCGGCGTGGTGGCGGTGGTGCTGTGCATTCTCGAATGGATCCGCGAATCCCGCGGGAAGCGCGCTGCGGGGGTCGTGGCGCCGGAAGCGAGAGAGGCCCTCCCAGCCGAGTAGCTTAGTCAGGTGTTTCCCCATTCAGCCGCAGCACCTCGCCCGCCAAGTAGAGCGAGCCTGCGACCAGCACCGGCAGGCCATCGTGGGGCAGAGCCGCAAGGGCGCCTGGTACGTCGGGAGCGGAGCGGGCGATTTCGCCGAATGCTTCGGCGGGATAATGCTCGTGGTAGGGGACGGGCACGGCGGTGAGGGTGGCGATGCTCGGGGCGAGCGGGGCGGTGAGGGCCGCCGGATCCTTTCCCTCGATCATGCCGATCACGAGGTGCAGCCGCTGGCCCGCGAAATGCCGGGCGAGCATCGCGCCCGCGCTCGGGTTATGGCCGCCGTCGAGCCAGACTTCGCGCTCGCCCGCAAGCGGGCCGGGCGCGAGGCGCTGGAGGCGCGCGGGCCAGTAGGCGGCGCGAATGCCTTGCGCCATCGCTTCGGGTGAGACGGTGACGCTTTGCTGGTGGCGCAGCATCGCCACGGCGAGCCCGGCGTTGAGAGACTGGTGCAGGCCCGGCAGCGTGGGGATCGGGAGCGAGAGCGTGCCCTGCGCATCGGAGTAGGCAATCCGGTCACCATCCGCCTCTATCGTCCACGCGCCGCCGGGGCCCTGCGGCAGGAGCGGAGCGCCGACCCGTTCGGCGGTCCGTTCGACCGCCGCCATCGCCTCGGTCGGATAGTCGAGCGTCACCAGCGGCACGCCGGGCTTGGCGATGCCGGCCTTCTCAAAGGCGATGCGCGCGATCGGCTCGGGCGGGGTGCCGTGCTCCGGCACGAGCAGGAAGCGCTCGTGGTCGATGCCGAGCGCGGCAATGCCGCACGCCGCGGGGCGGGGGACCGCGTTGGTCGCGTCGAACCGCCCGCCGAGGCCGACCTCGATCACGCAGGCATCGGCGGGCACGCGCGCGAACTCGAGGAAGCTGGCGGCGATCGTCACCTCGAAGAAGCTGGGCGCGAGATCATCGCCCGCGTCGAGCACTTCGGCGAGAAGTTCGGCCAGCCGCGCGTCGGAGACCAGTTCGCCCGCCACCCGGATACGCTCGTTGTAGCGCACCAGGTGCGGGCTCGTCGTGGCTTGGACGCGGTGCCCCTGCGCCTCGAGCATCGCGCGCAGGAAGGCACAGGTGGAGCCCTTGCCGTTGGTCCCAGCCACGTGGAACACCGGCGGCAGCGCCAGATGCGGATCGCCGAGGCGCGAGAGGAGCGCACGGATCGTCTCGAGCCCGAGGCGGCCTTGCGGCACCGAAAGCGCCGCCAGCCGGTCGAGCTGGGCCTGGACCGCGGGGTCCGAGGAAGTGCCGAAGTCTTTCATAGCGTCGTCATCCCGGCGAAAGCCGGGATCGCTGTCCTCACGCTCCGGGCTTGCTGCACGCGATTCCAGCTTTCGCTGGAATGACGGCGTGCATCAAGCCGCCGCCCTCGGCTGAAGGTAGTCGAGCAGGCTCGCCAGCGTGGTCTTCAGATCGTGCCGCTTGACGACCATGTCGACCATACCATGCTTGTGCAGGTACTCGGCGCGCTGGAAGCCTTCGGGCAGTTTCTCGCGGATCGTGTCTTGGATCACGCGCTGGCCGGCAAAACCGATCAGCGCGCCCGGCTCCGCGACATGGATGTCGCCGAGCATGGCGTAGCTGGCGGTGACGCCGCCGGTCGTGGGATCGGTCAGCACGACGATATAGGGCAGGCCGGCCTCTTTCAGGCGGCGCGTCATCACGGTCGCCTTGGGCATCTGCATCAGGCTGAGAATGCCCTCCTGCATCCGCGCGCCGCCCGCCGCCGTGACGACGACATAGGCGCACTTGCGGCTCAGCGCGCGCTCGGCGCCCTGGCAGAAGGCGGTGCCCACGGCCATGCCCATACTGCCGCCCATGAAGGCGAAGTCCTGTACGCCGACGACGGCCGGCCGGTCCTCGATCGCGCCCGAGCCGACGGTGAAGGCGTCCTTGTGCGGGTTCTTCGCGCGCGCCTGCTTCAGCCGGTCGGTGTATTTCTTGGTATCGCGGAACTTGAGCGGGTCTTCGGCGACGTCGGGCTGCCTGAGCACGTCGTAACCCTCGTCGAGCAACTGACGCAGCCGCTCGTCGGCGCCGATCCGGCCGTGGTGGCCGCAGCGCGGGCAGACCTTGAGGTTTTCCTCGTATTCCTTCGTGAACAGCATCTCCGAGCAGCCGGGGCACTTGACCCACAGCGTTTCCTCAGTCGTGCGCTTGGCCACGAAAGGCAGCGAATTGCGGACGCGGGTGAACCAGTTCATGGGCCGGGCCTTAAACCGAAATCGAGCGAATGACAGCCCCTCCCGTTCGCGGGAAGGGGGCTCAGCCGGCGGTGCGGATCGCTTCCGCCAGCGCCGAGGTGAGCTTGCGCAGATGCTCGGGCGCATCCTTACCGTGTTCGCCCACCAGCTCCACGAGTGCTGAGCCGACGACCACGCCATCCGCCACCTTGGCGATGGCGGCAGCCTGTTCGGGCGTGCGCACGCCGAAGCCGACGGCGACGGGCAGGTTGGTTGCCGCCTTGAGACGCCTGACCGCTTCGTCGATGCTCGCCTGCGCAGCCTGCTGCTTGCCGGTGATCCCCGCGACCGAGACGTAGTAGAGGAACCCGGCCGAGCCCTCGAGCACTTGCGGCAGGCGCGCGGCATCGGTCGTCGGGGTGGCGAGGCGGATCGGGGCGATCCCGGCGGCGCGCAGGGCGGGGCCGAGCGCGTCGTCCTCCTCGGGCGGGATATCGACGCAGATCACGCCGTCCACGCCCGCCTCGGCGGCGGCGGAGGCGAACCACTCGGGGCCGCGGCGGACCATCGGGTTGGCGTAGCCCATCAGCACCAGCGGCACGTCTGGATGGCGCTGGCGAAACTCGCGCGCGATCCGCAGCACCTCGGCCGTGGTCGTTCCGGCGCCGAGCGCGCGGATGTTCGCCGCCTGGATCGCCGGGCCATCGGCCATCGGATCGGTGAACGGCATGCCGAGCTCGATCACATCCGCGCCGCCCTCGACCAGCGCATCGAGATTGGCCGCGGTATCGCCATCGCCCGCGGTGATGAAGGTCACGAGCGCGCGGTGCGGCTTGGCGAAGGCGGAGGAGAGGCGGGTCATATAGCCCTCTCCCCTTCAGGGGAGAGGGTTGGGAGAGGGGGCCGGCGCAGTTCGTCGATGATCTCGCCAAGCCGATCCAGTACGCCGTCCATATTCATCATCACATCCGCATTCGTAAATCTAACCACACGATAACCGTGTTCTTCGAGAAACGCAGTCCGCCGAGCATCATACGCCGCCTGTGTCGCATGACCGTCGCCATCCACCTCCAGCACCAGTTTGGGTTCGTTTGCCACGAAGTCGGCGATGAAGTTTCCGATGACCTTCTGGCGGCGGAACTTAATCCCGCGAAAGCGTGCTGCGCGCAGTTCGAGCCACAACCGCGTTTCCGGCTCGGTCATCTCCTTGCGCATGCGTTGTGCGTGTTTGAGTGAACCGGCGTTGCGCATCTTCCCCTCTCCCAACCCTCTCCCCTGAATGGGAGAGGGCTAGATTTTCACCCCCAGCTTATGCGCCACGGTGAAGATGTCCTTGTCGCCCCGGCCGGAGACGTTGACGAGAATGATCTGGTCCTTGCCGTAGTCGTCCGCCAGCTTGGGCAGCGCGGCCAGCGCGTGGGCGCTTTCGAGGGCGGGGATGATGCCTTCGAGACGGCAGCAGAGCTGGAACGCCTCGAGCGCCTCGTCATCGCCGATCGGCAGGTATTTCACCCGCCCGCTTTCGTACAGCCAGGCGTGCTCCGGCCCGATGCCGGGATAGTCGAGGCCCGCGCTGATCGAGTGCGCCTCGGTGATCTGGCCGTCCTCGTCCTGGAGCAGGTAGGTCTTGTTGCCGTGGAGCACGCCCGGCGCGCCGCCGGTCAGGCTGGCGGCGTGCTGACCGCTGTCGATCCCGTGGCCTGCCGCCTCGACCCCGACCATCGCGACATCAGGATCGTCGAGGAACGGGTGAAACAGGCCGATCGCGTTCGACCCGCCGCCGACAGCCGCGACCAGCAGGTCGGGCAAGCGGCCGGTGCGGGCGAGCATCTGCGCGCGCGCCTCCTTGCCGATCACGCTCTGGAAGTCGCGCACCAGCTCGGGATACGGGTGCGGCCCCGCGGCGGTGCCGATGATGTAGAAGGTGTCTTCGACGTGGGCGACCCAGTGGCGCAGCGCCTCGTTCATCGCGTCCTTCAGGGTCGCGGCGCCGCTGTCCACCGGCACGACTTCCGCGCCGAGCAACTTCATCCGGAAGACATTCGGCTGCTGGCGGGCGACGTCGGTCGCACCCATGAAGATCGTGCAGGGCAGGCCGAACCGCGCGCAGACGGTGGCGGTGGCGACGCCGTGCTGGCCGGCCCCGGTCTCGGCGATGATCCTGGTCTTGCCCATGCGAATCGCGAGCAGGATCTGGCCGATGCAATTGTTTATCTTGTGCGCGCCGGTGTGGTTCAGTTCTTCCCGCTTGAACCACATTTGTGCGCCGCCGAGTGCCTCTGTGAGCCGTTCTGCGAAGTAGAGCGGGCTGGGGCGGCCGACGTAGTGTTCGAGCAGGTCGTCGAACTGCTGCTGGAAGGCCGCGTCCGCCTTGGCCGCCCGATATTCGCGCTCCAGTTCGAGCACGAGCGGCATCAGCGTTTCGGCCACGTAGCGCCCGCCGTAGGTGCCGAAATGGCCGCGCGAGTCCGGCATCTGGCGAAAGCTGTTCGCTTTCGCTGGGGGCTGGTTTCCGGATGAGTTGGGGTGCTCGGTCATTGCCCCTCGCGCTTGGCAGAGCCGTCTGAGCTTGTCCAGAATCCCGCGGCCGATTGCGCGCGGGCGTCCCGGACAGGCAAGGTGTTGCACCCGGGCAACACAGCGTTTTTCTTGCAGGGTAGATACTTTTCGGCACTGGAATCCGGAACACCAATCCCCAAATTCCGACATGCTGCACTACAGTGTGGCAAACATACCCCTAACCAACCAATAGATTCAAGTTCTACTTGAACGGAGAAAATAATAATGAATACCAAGTTCGCAGTTATCGCCTCTGCTTCTTTCCTTGCGCTGGCCGCAACTCCGGCGATGGCTGAGCCGTTTTCAGGCCCATACGTCGGGATCGAAGCTGGTCTCGACAGCTACGAAGTGCAGGCCGATGACGTGTTCGCCGATGGCGATCATTACGACGGCCTGAGTGGCAATGGCGTCGTGGGCGCCGTGTTCGCCGGCTACGACCTGCCGGTGAGCCCCAGCACGTTCGTCGGGATCGAGGCTAAGGCCGCGCTGAGCGCCGCGGAGATCACTGCCGACACCGGCACGGATGCGTTTTCTGCGAGCGCGAAGGAAACCTTCGGCGCGACCGCTCGTCTGGGCGCCATGCTCAACGACAGCACCGGCCTCTATGCGCGCGCCGGTTGGGAGAACACCCGGTTCAAGCTCGCCGCAGATGGCGTGAGCGAAAGCGATCGTGACGATGCGCTGGTTCTGGGCGCTGGCCTGGAAACCCGGTTCGGCGATGCGACCTCGTTCCGCGTCGAGTACACCTATGCCGACTACAGCGACTTCATCAAGAACAACTCCGTTCGCGCGGGCGTTGCATACCGCTTCTGATCGGCAGCGACGCGTGACAACCAGAGGGGCGGCCCATCGGCCGCCCCTTTTTTGTTGTGAGGCGCCCGTGGTGGCCGAGTACGACATTGGTCGAGAGCGAAACGATGTTACTCGAACCGGGAATGTCGTTCGTCGACGGTAAATGAAAGATACAGGATCGGCTCCCCAGATGCGGCCAATCGAACGGCCGGGATGGGCCCGGCCGGATCGTGGAGTTGAGAAAAACAATGAAAAAGTTCGCTTTGGCAACCCTGCCCGCCCTCGTGGGAATGGCCGTTATCGCATCGCCCGCGCAGGCCAACGAAGGCCGTGTGGAAGCGCGCGGCGGCATCGCCTGGGCCAATGGTCATGAAGAGGCCGTTGCAGGTGTGGCAGGCGGGTACGACTTCGACCTGGGCGAGACGACGTTCTTTGGTGTCGAAGGCTCGGCCGACAAGATCCTCGCGGACGGTGCGGACGTCGTCTGGGGCGCCACGGCACGCGTTGGCGCCAAGATGGGTGCGAACGGCAAACTCTATGCCGCCGGCGGCTACACCTTCGGCGAGGGCGAGGACACGCCGCACCTCGGCGCCGGCTATCAGCACCGCCTGGGCACCAATCTCTACGTGAAGGGCGAGTACCGCCACTTCTTCAGCGACTTCGTCGACGTGAACACGGCGGTGGTCGGCGTCGGCTTCAACTTCTGAAGCCTGCGAAAATTGCGAAGGGAGGGCGGCTCTGCGGGGCCGCCCTTTTTCTATGCGCCGCGTGCTGCCGCGCAGAAGGCCGAGATCAGCGCCGGATCCTTTACGCCCGGCGCGCTTTCCACGCCCGAGGACGTGTCGACCAGCGGCGCTTCGGTCGCTCGGATCGCCTCGGCGACATTGGCAGGCGCGAGACCGCCGGCGAGGCCCCACGGGAGTGGCCCGCGATAGGCGGTGAGCAACGACCAATCGAACCGCAGACCCATCCCACCGGGCAGCGCGGCACCTTTGGGGGTCTTGGCATCGAACAGGATCAGGTCCGCCGCATCACGGTAGGCGCCCGCGCGCGCGACGTCCCCCTGCGCGGCGACCGAAATCACCTTCCACACCGGCAGGCCGAAGCGCGCGCGGAGCTGAGCTGCGCGCTCGGGCGTCTCGTCGCCATGAAGCTGAATTGCGTCCAGAGCGCCCGCCGCCACCGCCTCGGCGAGCAGGGCATCATCGGGATCGACGAGCAGCCCGACCTTGCCGATCCGCCCATCCGCGCGGGCGGAGAGTTCGCGCGCCGCGCCAGCGGTGAGGTTGCGCGGGGAGGGGGCGAAGAACACGAAGCCGCAATGGTCGGCCCGCGCCGCAATCGCCGCGTCGAGCGCGTCGGGTGTGGATATCCCGCAGATCTTGATTTTGGGCATCGGCGGTCAGGCGTTCTGGACGAGGCGAAGGAGGGAACCGTCGTGATCGACGAGATAGGCGATGTGGAGCCCACTGTGCTCGCGCCGCGGGGCTTGTAATCTCGGGAAACCCACGGGGCCGGCGCTGATACCGGCCGCACGGCATGCCTCGACGAAGGCCGGCATGTCGTCGAGCCGAAGACAGCAGCCGAACGAGCTCTCGGCAGGGTCGAGACCGGGATAAGGGAAGAATTCGAGTTGCACCTCGCCCCGGTTGAGGATCATCCAGCCGCCGTCGCGCCAACTGCGCTCAAAGCCGAGCTCGGCATAGAAGGCTTCGGTCTTGTCGAAGTCGCGCGCGGGCAGGTTGGGGGTGGCGCGGTCCGCCACGCCTAGAGCGTCGCTTCGATCGCGACCGCGGCTGCCACGGGGTCCTCGGCGCGGCTGATCGGGCGGCCAACGACGAGGACGCTCGCGCCGTCGTCACGCGCCTGGCGCGGGGTGACGACGCGCTTCTGGTCGCCCCTCGCGTGATTGGCGCCATTGCCCGGCAGGCGCAGGCCGGGGACGACGAAAAACCCGTCCTTCCACTGCCGGTGAACCGCGCCAACCTCCTGCCCCGAGCAGACGATCCCGTCGAGGCCCGCCGCCTTGGCTAGCTCGGCGAGGCGCATGACCTGATCGTGGGCGCAGCCTTTCACGCCGGTGCGTTCGAGATCGCGGTCGTCCATGCTGGTGAGCATCGTCACCGCGACGACTTTCGTCCCGTTGCTGGCCGCGGCCTTGGCGTCCTCCATCATCGCGCGTCCGCCGCTGGCGTGGACGGTGACGATCGCCGGCTCGAGCACATGGATCGCCTGCATCGCGCCGGCGACGGTGTTGGGAATGTCGTGCAGCTTGAGGTCGAGGAAGATCGGCAGGCCGAGGTGCGCGATCTCGTGCACGCCGTGGTGCCCGTGCGCGCAGAAGAATTCGAGGCCCAGCTTCACGCCGCCGATATGCGCCTTGACCTTGCCGGCCAGTGCCTTGGCCGCGTCGAGCTGCGGCAGATCGAGGGCGAGGTAGACCGGGTTGCTCATGCGGGATCTTTGGGACGGTCGTCCGCGATGTCGGTCGTCACGGGCGCCGGTGCGGGTTCATGCACGGTCTCGGGCGGCGGGGGTGCCGCCGCCGTATTGGCGACCGCGGTGCGGTGCGCCATCTCGAGCGAACTGATCCGCCGGTTGAGCCGCCACTTCGAACCCTGGTGCAGCAGCCACATCGGCAGCAGGCCGAGCAGGAAGGACACGACGACCAGTGCCGGGATCTTGGTCTCGAGGACCAGACCCTGCCAGATCGTTATCTCGACCGGCCGCCAGTTGAAGGCGGAAAAGACCAGCAGCGCGGCCAGCAGCAGGACCCAGACGATTGTTCTCATCACTTGCATGCTCTGTCTCGCTCCCCGTTGAAGGCGGCCCGGATGCTAAACGCCTTGGCAACCCAAGGGAAGCCTGCCGCTGCGCCCGTCAGCCGAAGACCCGGGCGAAGATGCGGTCGACTTGTTTGAAGTGATAGTCGAGGTCGAATTTCTCTTCGAGATCGGCATGGCTGAGCGCCGCGGTCACTTCGTCATCGCCCTTGAGCAGGTCGAGCAGCGACAGCGCGCCGTCCGATTCCCAGACCTTCATCGCGTTGCGCTGCACGAGGCGGTAGGCGTCCTCGCGGCTGACGCCGGCCTGGGTGAGTGCGAGCAGCACGCGCTGCGAGTGGACGAGACCGCCCATCCGGTCGAGGTTCTTCTGCATCCGCTCCGGATAGACGAGCAGCTTGTCGATCACGCCGGTGAGGCGCGCGAGCGCGAAGTCGAGCGTGATCGTCGCATCCGGGCCGATGAAGCGTTCGACCGAGGAGTGGCTGATGTCCCGCTCATGCCACAGGGCGACGTTCTCGAGTGCGGGAAGAGCATAGGCGCGGATCATGCGGGCTTGGCCGGTGAGGTTCTCGGTCAGGATCGGGTTGCGCTTGTGCGGCATGGCCGAGCTGCCCTTCTGCCCGGGCGAGAAGTACTCCTCCGCCTCCAGCACTTCGGTCCGCTGGAGATGGCGGATCTCGACCGCGACGCGCTCGATCGAACCGGCAATCACCGCCAGCGTGGCGAAGAACATCGCGTGCCGGTCACGCGGGATCACTTGCGTGCTGATCGGCTCGACCGCGAGACCGAGGCGCTCGGCGACATGCTCCTCCACCCGTGGATCGACGTTGGCGAAGGTGCCGACCGCACCGCTGATGGCGCAGGTCGCGATCTCCTCGCGCGCGGCGATCAGCCGCTGGCGGCAGCGCGCGAACTCGGCATAGGCCTGCGCCAGCTTGAGGCCAAAGGTCACCGGTTCGGCATGGATGCCGTGGCTGCGGCCGATGGTGGGGGTGTACTTGTGCTCTTCCGCCCGACGCTTGATGGCTGCGAGCAACTGGTCGAGATCGGCCAGCAGGATGTCCGCGGCACGCGCGAGCTGAACGGCCAGCGTCGTGTCGAGCACGTCCGAGCTGGTCATGCCCTGGTGCATGAAGCGCGCTTCGTCTCCCACCTGTTCGGCGACCCAGGTGAGGAAGGCGATCACGTCGTGTTTGGTCACCGCCTCGATCGCGTCGATCGCGTCGACGTCGATCTTCGGGTCGGTCGCCCACCAGTCCCACAGCGCCTTCGCCGCGCTTTCGGGCACCACGCCAAGCTCGCCCAGCTTCTCGGTTGCATGCGCCTCGATCTCGAACCAGATGCGGTAACGCGCCTCGGGCTCCCAGATCGCGGTCATTTCGGGGCGGGCGTAGCGGGGGACCATTCTCGACTCCGGGTTGCTGGATGGCGCAGCCGCTAGGGGGCGGAAGCGGGGATAGCAAGGGGCAGCGCGATCTCGCAATCGAACCCCACCGCGTCGAGAAATTGCCGATCGTGGCTGACCAGCAGCAACGCGCCGTCATACGAGGCAAGTGCCTGCTCGAGCATCTCGACAGCATCGATATCGAGATGGTTGGTCGGCTCGTCGAGCACCAGAAGCTGCGGCGGCACCGGGCCGCCCGTCACCAGAGCGAGACCCGCGCGCAGCTTCTCGCCGCCGCTCAGCGTTGCCGCCGGGCGCAGGGCGTCGCGGTTTCGGAAGGCGAAGCGGGCGAGCACTTCGTGTGCTTCGCGCGCGGTCATCGCCGGATGGCGAGCACGCATATTGGTCACCAGGTCGAGTGCTGGGTCGAGCATGCCGACATGTTGGTCGAGCATCGCCAGCGCATCTTCGGCACGCGCGACCGTGCCGGTGCTAGGTTCTAGATCGCCGGTCGCAATTCGCAGCAGGCTGCTCTTGCCGCTGCCGTTTGCTCCGCTGACCACGACGCGCTCCGGCCCGGTGATCGAGAAGGACAACGGACCGAACAGACGCTCGTCACCGCGTTCGAGAGTCACCGCGTCGAACCGTAGCAGGCGGCGGTTCGCGGGGAGGCCGGCGGGCGGAACCTCGATGCGGATCGGGGTGACGATTTCCACCTGCAGGCGCGCCTCATCGACTGCGGCGCCGGCCTCTTCCAGCAGCCGTCCGGCGAGATGCTGGTCGCGTGCGCCGGTGTTCTCCGCCCGCTCGGCCATCGCGCCCAGAAGGATGCGGGGCATATCGCCCTTCGCCGCCTTGGCCCGCCCAGCTTTGTCGCGCCGCGCTTTCTTCTCTGCCTGGCGCTGGATGGTTCGAGTCTGCTGCTTGAGATCGCGCGCGGCGCGGTCGAGCTCACCCTGGGCGCGCTCGCGTTCGGCATCGCGCGACGCGGCGAAGCCGCTCCATCCGCCGCCGAACGAGAAGATGCCCACCGGCGAAAGCTGCACGATCCGGTCCATACCCTCGAGCAGCGACCGGTCGTGGCTGGCGACGAGAGCTCCGCCCGGCCACCCGGCGAGGAGTTCGCCGATCGCTTCACGCCCGTCGGCGTCGAGATTGTTAGTCGGCTCGTCCATCAGCAACACCTCGGGTTCGCCGAGCAACATTGCGGCCAAGCCGAGCCTCGTCCGCTCGCCGCCACTGAGCGATGCGACCGCGCGGTCCGGGACAATGCCTGAGAGCTTCACGCGGGCGAATGCGTCTGCCAGGCGTTGTTCGAGTGTCCAGTCGGCCAGACCCGCATCCTCGACCGAGCCTTCGCCCGCCTCGAGCTTGCGCAAGCGCGCAAGGTCCTTCGCGACGCCCAGCGCCTCGGCCACGCTGCCGTCGTCCGGCTGCACTTGTTGCAAGATGGCGATCCGCGCCGTCTTGGTGACGGTGCCGGCGGCCGGCTCGCGTTCGCCGGCAAGTATGGCCAGCAAGGTCGATTTTCCCGAGCCGTTGCGGCCGACCAGCCCGACCGTCTCGTGGTCGAGCGAAAGCGTCAGTTCGGAGAAGAGGGGAGCGCCGTCAGGCGCGGCTGCGGACAGGCGATCGATCGTAAGAAGGGCGGACATATGAATACTCGACTGGCTGGAAACGGGAGACGTGATCCAAAGCCGTGTCGTTCATTGTCGGGGTCCTTTGAGTGGAGAGAACCGAAATAGAGGCGGGCAGCATACAAAACAACCGCCGCTCTCCCCCTGCGGGCGAGGCAGCGCGCACGAGAGCTCGGCGATTGACTTACTCATAACTCACGGGTTATGAATTTGTGGATGGCAATGCCTGACCCCGATCCCCTTTTCCGAATGTTCGCCGACGCGAGCCGCCGGGCGATCTTTGAACGGCTGTGCCGCGAGGGTGAACTGACCGTGGGCGGCCTTACCCGCGGGTCGGGGATCTCGCAGCCGGCGATCTCCAAGCATCTCGGCGTGCTGAGGGAGGGCGGGCTGGTCGAAGGGCGGCGGGCGGGGCGCTCTACGTACTATCGCGCGCTGCCGGCGCGGCTGGCACCGCTCGACGACTGGACCGGGCAGATGCGGACGTTCTGGGAAGCGCGGTTCGATGATCTCGACGATCTGCTGGCGAGGATGGACAATTGACTGCTACCTTAAACGAAATCCGCACGCTCGTCGTAGAGCGCGAGTTCGCCCATCCGCCCGAGCGGCTCTGGCGCGCGCTGACGCAGAGCGATCTGCTCGCCGAATGGATCATGCCGAACGACTTCCGCGCCGAGGTGGGCGAGCGGTTCGAGATGGTAGCCGAATGGGGCAAAGTCGAAGGCGAGGTGCTGGCGATCGAGCCCCTGCGCTCCCTGAGCTACCGCTGGAACGGTCCCGGCCTTGAAAGCGTGGTGAACTGGACGCTCGATCCCACGCCCTCCGGCACGCGGCTGCGGATGGAGCAGACCGGCTTCCGGCCCGAGGAAAAGATGGCGTATCACGGCGCGCGGGCGGGCTGGCCGCGCTTCCTCAAATCACTCGAGAACCTGCTGGAAAGGATGGACTGATGAGCAACCGGATAAGGCAGTTGCATCGCTGGACTTCGATCGTCTTCACCCTGATCGTCGTGGGCATATTCGCCTTCCAGGCGTTCGCGATGCCGCCGGAATGGCTCTACTACACGCCGCTGCCGTTCCTGTTCTTCCTCATGCTGACGGGCATTTACATGTTCGTTCGCCATTACCGCAGGCCCGCCCGGTTATGACGGGCAAGCCCAAATTGCTGTCCGGCGGCAATCCGCAGATCCCGAAGGGGGAGGGCGATGCGCCGGTGCAGGCGTATATCGCCGCCATGCCCGGCTGGAAGCGCGCGGTCGGCGAGGCGCTGGACGCCGCAATCGTCAGCGCGGTTCCCGGTGTCGAGAAGGCGGTGAAGTGGAACAGTCCGTTCTACGGCAAAGAGCAGGGCCGCTGGTTCGCCTCGTTCCATTGCTTCGACCGCTACGTGAAGGTGACGTTCTTCCGCGGCAGCTCGCTCGAACCGCCGCCGCCCGAGAAGTCGAAGTATCCCGAGGTGCGCTACTACCACATTCACGAAGGCGAAATGCCGGGCGACCAGTTCACCGAGTGGGTGAAGCAGGCGGCGAAGCTGCCCGGCGAGAAGATGTAGCAGGAGGCGCGGTTTGGCGCAGGAAAACGAAGAGGGCGACTGGCGGCGCGCGAGGCTCGCGCAGGCACGCGAAGTCATCATGGGTGCCGATCCCGAGATCGTCGAGGAGGCCAAGTGGCGCAAGCCCTCCAACCCCGCCGGCGTGCCGACCTGGAGCCGCGAGGGCATCATCTGCACGGGCGAGACCTACAAGGACAAGGTCAAGCTGACGTTCGCACAGGGCGCCGCGCTGGACGACCCGGCGGGCCTGTTCAACGCCAGTCTCGACGGCAACGTGCGGCGCGCGATCGATATGTTCGAAAAGGACGCGATCGACGAGCCTGCCTTGCAGGCGCTCGTGCGCGAGGCGGTGGCGTTCAATCTCGCAAAAAAGAAGCGGTAAGGGGGCCCCGCTTGATTTGACACAGCGGTACCTGACGGGCACCTAGGCGGCCTTCATCGATCGCGAACAGAGGAACCAGCCGCCCGCACGGACTGGCAGCACGACACGCCCATGATGGACCTCCCGACCTACGAAGACTTGGGCCTCACCGGCCTCGCCCCTGCTGCGGAAGCGCTGATCGGGCTCGGCGTGCTGGTGGCAATCGCCTGGCTGGCCAATTTTATCGCCAAGAAGATCATCCTGCGCCTGCTGATGGCCCGGCTGTTGCCGAAGGACGGGCCGAATCCGGGCAAGGTCGTCGCATACCTCGCCAACATCGTTCCGGCGCTCATCGTCTCCCACGGCATAAGGCTCGTTCCGCACCTGCCCTACGCCGTCGAGGAGGTCGTCTCCAACGTCGCGGCCGCGCTGATCATTCTCGTGATCGCGATGGCGATCAGTGCGGGGCTCAGCTTCGTGAAGGATCTCTATGATCGGCGCCCCGATGCCGCGAACCGGCCGATCAAGGGCTACATCCAGGTGCTCAAGATCGTGGTGTACGCCGCCGCCGCGATCCTGATGGTCGCCGCGCTGATCGAGCAATCGCCGCTGCTGCTGCTATCCGGCCTCGGTGCGATGGCGGCGGTGTTGCTGCTGGTGTTCAAGGATACGATCCTCTCGCTGGTTGCTTCGGTCCAGCTCACGTCGAACGACATGCTGCGGGTGGGCGACTGGATCGAGATGCCCGAGCTCAACGCCGACGGCGACGTGATCGACATCGCACTGCACACGGTGAAGGTGCAGAATTTCGACAAGACGATCACGACCATTCCCACGCACCGGCTGATCTCGGACAGCTTCAAGAACTGGCGCGGAATGTCCGAATCGGGCGGCCGCCGGATCAAGCGCGCGATCAACATCGACCAGAACTCCATCCGCTTCCTCGACGAGGAGGAAAAGGCCGGGCTCCGCCGCTTCAAGCTGATCGAGGGCTACCTCGCCGACAAGGAGCGGGAGATCGGCGAATGGAACGCCGGGCTCGGGGAAGCCGGGCGGGAGCCGGTCAATGCCCGGCGGGCCACGAACATCGGGACCTTCCGCGCTTACGTCGTCGCATACTTGCGCGCGCACGCCAGGATCACGCCGGCAATGACGCTGCTCGTGCGCCAACTGGAACCTACCGCGCAGGGCCTGCCGCTCGAAGTGTACTGCTTCACCGATACCACGGCTTGGGGCGAGTACGAGACTATCCAGGCCGACATCTTCGATCATCTTCTGGCGATCATGCCCGAGTTCGGCCTCCGCATATTCCAGGAGCCGAGCGGACTGGATTTCCAGCGGGCGTTTTCCGAGTAGCGCGCTCGCCGCGGCGAGCGCGCTCTCAGATCAGCCCCTTGGCCTTCAGGCTGGTGTGCCCCTCGCGCCCGACAATGACATGATCGTGCACGACGATGCCGAGCAGCCGTCCGGCTTCGGCAATGCGTTGGGTGATCCGGATGTCGGCGCGGCTCGGTTCGGGATTGCCGCTCGGGTGGTTGTGAACCAGGATCATCGCGCTCGCGCCGACATCGAGCGCCTTCTTCACCACTTCGCGGGGATGGATCGCCGCTTCGTCGATCGAACCGTCGCCGACGTGGTGGTCGACGATCAACCGGTTGCGCGTGTCGAGATAGAGCACGCGAACACGCTCGACCGTGAGGTGCGCCATGTCGATCGTCAGGTAGTCGAGGAGCGCCTGCCAGCTTCCCAGCACCGGCTTCTGCGCGACTTGCCCGCGCGCCATGCGCCGCGCGGCAAGGGCGACGGCCTTGAGCGTGGCTGCGCCGGTCTCGCCCATGCCCTTGACCTGGCGCAGCGCGCCCGGCTCGGCGTTGAGCACCGCGGGCAGCGATCCGAAGCGGGCGAGCAGGGCCTTGGCGAGCGGCTTGGTGTCGCCGCGCGGGTTGGCGGCGAAGAGCAGGAATTCGAGCACTTCGTAATCCGCGAGCGCCTCCGCGCCGCCGGTCAGCAGCCGCTGCCGCAGCCGCGCGCGGTGGCCCGCGCCGGCGTGCGGAGCGGCACCCTCGTCCGGATTTTCACCCTCCTGCGGCAACTTTCCCCCCGGTCGTCGCGTTCGAGGATGCATTGCCTTTGCCGGGCGATGCGCGCAAGTGTGGCGGGATGGCGCTGGCCGAAGACGACAATGCTGACGAGGTCGAGGCCGAAGCGCCGCGCCGGCGCCCGATGAGGTGGCGCTGGCGGGTTTCGCTCGCGCTTCTCCTGCTGATCGGGGCCGTGCTCGCGGCTGCGTGGTTCTCGCGCGAGCGGATCGCGGGCGATGTCATCGCCGGAATGCTCGAGGACTACGATCTCGCCGCCGAGTACGAGATCGAGAGCATCGGACCCGAGCGGCAGGTGCTCCGCAACGTGGTGATCGGCGATCCGCTGCTGCCAGACCTGACGATCGAGCGCGTGACCGTGAACATGCGCTACGGCTTCGGGACGCCCACCATCGGCCGCGTCGTGCTCGAACGGCCGCGCCTGTTCGGCCGGCTGCGCGGCGGTGAACTCAGTTTCGGCAGTCTCGACCGCGTGCTGTTCCGCGACACCGGAGCGCCGCCGGGACTGCCCGATCTCGATCTGAAGCTCGTCGATGGCCGCGCGCTGTTGGAAACCGACTTCGGGCCGGTCGGCATCAAGGCCGAGGGAGCCGGCCAACTGAAAAGTGGCTTCGCGGGTATCATGGCGGCGACCGCACCCGAGCTTGCCGGCGGCGGCTGCGCTGCGCGCGATACGACCATCTACGGCCGGATCACGACGAGCGCCGGAAAGCCGCGCTTCGCGGGGCCGGCGCGGCTCGGCGCGCTGGCCTGCCCGGAAACCGGGTTGCGCCTGGCGAACGCATGGGTCGAGCTCGATGCAACCGCCGATGCCGATCTGAGCGGCTACGAAGGAACGGCCAAGCTGGCGAGCGGGCGAACCGCGCTGCCCAGCCTTGCGGCGGACGGAATCAACGGCACCGTCCGCGCGACCTGGCGGGACGACCGGCTGACCGCGCGCTATTCGCTGGTCGGGCGCGGGGTGGCGCATCCGCAGGCGCGGTTTGCCGTCCTCACGGCCAAGGGCCTCCTGCGCACGCGCGACTCCTTCGATCAGGCGGAGACAGATGCCGAGATCGAGGGCAACGGGCTGCGCATGGGCGATGGATTCGCCGGCCAGCTCGGCGGCCTGGCGCAGGCGGGGCGCGACACGCTGCTTGCGCCGCTGCTCGAACGTTTTGCCGGCGCTCTCCAGCGCGAGGCTCGCGGCAGCCGGCTCGCGGGCAACCTGCGGCTGCGCAAAGACGGCGAGGCCCTGTCGCTCGTCGTCCCCAGTGCGGCCCTGCGCGGCGGCAGCGGCGCGACGCTGCTGGCGCTTTCGCGGGTCCACTTCAGCAGCCCGGCGGGGGGCG
The DNA here is from genome assembly GCF_057657235.1 of Pelagerythrobacter sp. Soil_C_18. Taxonomy (NCBI): domain Bacteria; kingdom Pseudomonadati; phylum Pseudomonadota; class Alphaproteobacteria; order Sphingomonadales; family Erythrobacteraceae; genus Pelagerythrobacter; species Pelagerythrobacter sp. Soil_C_18. The sequence goes on along the minus strand of NZ_JBDGIU010000006.1, from coordinate 157,032 downwards.
CCGCGCGCCTGACCGGGAATTTCAGCACGGGCGGGGAAGGGCTACCGCAGATCGTGGGCCGGATGGAACGGCTGCCCGGGCGCGACGCCGTGCTGCGGCTGCGGATGGCGGAATATGCGGCCGGCGATTCGCGTCTGGCGATTCCGGAGCTCGTGCTGGCCCAGGGACCGGGCGGAGCGCTCGGCTTTTCGGGAAGCGCGGTCGCGACGGGCGCGCTCCCGGGCGGTTCGGCGCAAGATTTGGTCGTGCCGCTCGACGGCGCCTGGTCGAGCGCAGGCGGGCTGGCGCTGTGGCGCAGTTGCACCGAGTTCCGCTTCGACCGGCTCGAACTTGCCAATCTGGCGCTCGAACGCGGTCTGACGCTGTGCCCGCGTCGGGGCGCACCGATTCTCGCCTACGGAGACAGTGGGCTCCGCCTCGCGGCCGGCGCGCCTTCGCTCGATCTCGCCGGAGAGCTGGCGGGGACGCCGATCGCGCTCCGCACCGGAGCGGTCGGCTTCGCCTATCCCGGCAATCTCTCGGCGCGCGACGTCGTGATTGCGCTCGGCCCGGATCGGGAGGCGAACCGGTTCCGCGTGAGCGACATCCAGGCGACGCTCGGCAGCGAGATTGCCGGCACTTTCGCCGATGCCGACGTCGAGCTCTTTGCCGTTCCGCTCGACTTGCGGCAGACGGCGGGCAACTGGCGTTATGCCGGCGGGGTGTTCGCGATCGATCAGGGCAACTTCGTCCTCGAGGACCGCAGCGAGACGGACCGCTTCAATCCGCTGATGGCGCGCGGCGCGACCCTGACGTTGGAGAACAACGTCATCCGCGCCGATGCCCTTTTGCGCGAGCCGACCAGCGAGCGCGAAGTAACCGAGATTGCGATCGTCCACGATCTGGCCAGCGGCACGGGCCATGCGGACCTTGCGGTGAATGGCCTGCTGCTCGACGAATCGCTCCAGCCCGACATGCTGAGCCCGCTCGCGCTGGGCGTGATCGCCAATACACGCGGCACGGTGACGGGCACGGGGCGGATCGACTGGAACGCGCAAGGGGTGACGAGCTCGGGGCAGTTCTCCAGCGAAAGCCTCGACTTCGCTGCAGCATTCGGGCCGGTGCGCGGCGCATCGGGCACGATCGTCTTCAGCGATCTCATTAACCTTACCACCGCGCCGGGGCAGACGCTGCGCGTCGCCTCGGTCAATCCGGGCATCGAGGTGCTGGACGGCGAAGTCGAGTTCGCCTTGCGCGAGGGGCAGTTCCTCTCGGTCGTGGGCGGCACCTGGCCCTTCATGGGCGGCACGCTGACGCTGCGGCCGGTCGACCTCAACCTAGGGGCGAGCGAGCAGCGATCCTACATTTTCGAGATCACCGGACTGGACGCGGCGACCTTCATCCAGCAGCTCGAACTCGGCAATATCAACGCCACCGGCACGTTCGACGGCGAGGTGCCGATCGTGTTCGACGAGCAGGGCAACGGCAGGATCGAAGGCGGCCGCCTGATCTCGCGCGCGCCGGGCGGCAACCTGTCCTATGTCGGTGAGCTGACTTACGAAGACCTGTCGCCGATCGCCAACTTCGCCTTCGATGCGCTGCGCTCGCTAGACTATCGCCGGATGACGATCGACATGAACGGCAGCCTCTCCGGCGAAATCATCACCGAAGTGCGCTTCGAAGGAGTGAGTCAGGGCGAGGGCACGAGCGAGAACTTCATCACCCGCCAGATCGCCGGGTTGCCGCTCGAGTTCAGAGTCAATATTCGCGCGGCCTTCGCGCAGCTCCTCACCAATCTGCGCTCGCTCTACGATCCCGCCTTCGTGCGCGATCCGCGCGAGCTGGGCCTGCTCTCCGACGACGGCACGCGCCTGCAGCGCCAGGTTCGTCCGCCGCCGGAAGTGATCAGGCCCGAAGACCTGATTCCAGACGAACCGCCCGTTCAGACCCACGAAAGCGAGACCATGCCATGACGTCAGCCGAATTGACTGCCCGCCGCGCGGCTGCGAGAACCCTGCCCATGCAGGGGAATGCGACAGCGCCGAAGCGGGCGATCCGTTCGCTGCCGCTGGTGATGGCGGGTTTGGTGACGCTGGCAGGGTGCATTTCCGTGGAAGCGCCCGACAAGCCGATCGTTATCGAACTCAACATCAACATCCGGCAGGAAGTGATTTACCGGCTCGCGGAAGACGCGGGCAACACGATCGAAGAGAACGCAGAAATCTTCTGATGGAGAGCGTTGTGAAGGGCTTTGGCATGAACAGGAAATTCGTTCGCAAGATGGCGCTTGCCGCCGCCGGCTTCGCGCTTGCTGCGGGCGGGCTCGCAGGGACCGCCTATGCCCAGCGCGACCCGGCCTACGAGGCTGCGCGCGAGAGCGGCAAGGTGGGCGAGAAGATGGACGGCTATCTGGGCATCGTCACCGCCTCGACGCCCGAGCTGCAGCGCATGGTCAACGACATCAACATCAAGCGGCGCGCGGTCTATGCCCAGAAGGCGCAAACCGCCAACGCTACGCTCGAGGAATATGCGCTGACCGCCGGCTGTATCGCGATTGCCCGGACCAAGCCGGGCGAAAAGTACCAGGCGCCGGACGGTTCGTGGCAGACGCGTACCAGTGCGCCGCCGCAGCGCGACAGCCGCTGCCCGGCCTAGCGTGCGAACCGGGGCGGCGAAAACTTCTCCCGCAATGCAGCAACCCGCCGATTGACTCGATCATAGGCGCCGCCTAAGGGGGCGGCGCCCTCGGCGGGCAGTAGTTGCCCGTGCCTCGCCTTCCCGTTCAAGGAGCATGGCATGAGCGACGACAAGCCCGCACGAGAACCTATCGCCGAGGATGCGCGGATCGATGCGCTCGAGGAGCGGCTCAAGGCCGCACGCGAGCGAGAAGACGAGCGCAACCGGCCGCAGGCGACCGGGGCCGATGCGAACTATCGCAGCGGCAACCGGGTGCTCGCGGATCTGCTCGGCGGTATTCTCGGCGGTCTCGTGCTCGGTTGGTTGGTCGATACCTTCGCCGACACGTCGCCCTGGGGTCTGATGGTCGGCCTGTTCCTCGGAATAGTGGTGGCCTTCAGGAACATTTTCAGGATGGCGAACACGCGCTCCGACGACTCCTCTCCCGAGGGGTAGCCGCGAGCGCGGATGTTCATGAGGTAGGGACTTAGACAGCCGTGGCAGCCGAACCGGCCAAGGTCGACCCGATGTACCAGTTCACGATCGAGCCGCTGTTCGGCTCGGCGAACTGGGAGATTGCGGGCTTCAACATCGCCTTCACCAACAGCGCGATGTGGATGCTCATCACCACCGTGGTGCTGGGCGTCTTCGTGTGGGGCGGGATGAAGCGCGAGCTCGTCCCCGGCCGCTGGCAGATGGCGGTCGAGACCTTCACCGGCTTCGTCGAGAACATGCTGGAAGCGAACGTGGGCCAGGCGGGGCGCAAGTACGTGCCTTACGTGTTCTCGCTGTTCATGTTCATCCTCTTCGCCAATATCCTCGGCCTGCTGCCGCTCGGCATCGTCGGGCTTCACCCGTTCACCTTCACCAGCCATTTCACGATCACCGGCGTGCTCGCCGCGATCAGCTTCTCGATCGTGCTGATCGTTGGCTTCTGGAAGCATGGCTTCCACTTCTTCAGCCTGTTCGTGCCGCACGGCACGCCGCTGCCTATGATCCCGGCAATCTTCTTGATCGAGCTGGTCAGCTTCGCCGTGCGCCCCTTCAGCCTCGCGCTGCGACTGTTCGTCGCGATGATGGCCGGCCACGTTCTGCTCGAAGTGCTGTCGAGCTTCGTGATCGACGGCACCAACGCCGGCGCGCACTTCGGCCTGCTGGTCGGTCTTCCCAGCTTCCTGCTTATGATCGGCATCTGCGCGCTGGAGATCCTGGTCGCGGGCATCCAGGCCTACGTTTTCGCTCTTCTGACGTCGCTCTATATCAACGACGCGGAAAACCTTCACTGAGCTTTACCAACCCGAATTAACGAATTCGATCCAAAGGAGTTTTTAACATGGACGTAGAAGCTGCAAAGCTGGTTGGCGCTGGTCTCGCCGCGATCGGTGCAGGCATGGCCGCGATCGGCGTGGGTAACGTGTTCGGCTCGTTCCTCGAGAGCGCGCTGCGCAACCCGGGCGCTGCCGACGGCCAGCAGGGCCGCCTGTTCATCGGCTTCGCCGCTGCCGAGCTTCTCGGCCTGCTGGCGTTCGTCGTGGCGATGATCCTGATCTTCGTCGCCTGATCGACCGACTATCCGTCGCCGGCCGGGGTTCGCCCGGCCGGCACGCTTCCTTCCGCCTGACTTCCGGCGCCTGACTTCCGGGACGTGCTTCGATGCCCCAGATAGCCCAGCTCGCAGAAACCTTCTCCAGCCAGATCTTTTGGCTGCTGGTGTTCTTCGGGATCGTGTTCTTCGTCATCGGTCGGGGGATGGTTCCCAAGGTAATGGGGACCGTGGCCCAACGCGACAGCCAGATCGGCAGCGATCTCGCCGCCGCCGAGGCCGCGCGTGCGCAGGCGGACGAGGAAGAGGAAGCCTGGCGCAAGCGTGAGAATGAAAATCGCGCCGCCGCCCAGGCGCTCATTGCCAAGGCGAAGGCCGAAGCGGCCGCCAGCAACGAGAAGAAGCTCTCTGCCGCGCAGAAGCGGCTCGACAAGAAGCTGGCCGATGCGGAAGCCGCGGTCGCCGCTGCGCGCACGTCGGCCATGGCTGAGATCGAAGGCGTGGCGGCCGAAGCCACGCAGGACATCGTCCAGCGGCTGGCTGGCGTCAGCGTCACCGCCGCCAGCGCGAAGAAGGCCGTCAAGGAGGCCATGAGCAATGGCTAACACACCCGAAGTCTTCGCCACCGATGCCGCCGAGACCGAGGCGGTGATCGAGCACGGTTCCGTGGAGCACGTCGAGCCCGAGCTGTTCGGCCTGGCCCCGTTTCAGGTCGTCGCCGTGGCGATGACGGTGCTGATCCTGATCGCGATCTGGAAGAAGGTCCCCGGCATGATCGTCGGCGGGCTCGACAACAAGATCGCGGGGATCAAGCGCCAGCTCGACGAGGCCAAGGCGCTGCGCGCCGAGGCCGAGGCGCTGCGCGACGAATATCGCCGCAAGGTCGCCGGTGCCGAGAAGGACGCGGAAGCCATGCTCGCTAACGCCCAGCGCGAGGCGGACACGATCGTCGCCAAGGCGGAAGAAGACAGCAAGGCGATGGTCGAGCGCCGCAAGCGCATGGCCGAGGACAAGATCGCCGCTGCCGAGCGCGAGGCGGTCGAGAACGTGCGTGCCCATGCGGCGAGCGCCGCTGCCGCCGCTGCGCGCAAGCTGATCGCCGAGAAGCACGACGCCGATGCCGACCGCAAGCTCGCGGACGAGCTGATCGCGGGCATCTGACCGCGTCCGCTTTCGCGGAACGATCGAGAGGGGCCGTGCGCTTTCTCCTGTGAACAGGAGAATCGCATGGCCCTTTCCGCAATAGCGATAAACTGCACGCTCAAGTCGTCCGGAGACGAGCAGAGCTCCACCGACGCGATGATCCGCGTTCTCGGCGAGGCGTTCTCCCAGCGGGGTGTCGCCATCTCCGAGCCGCTGCGCATCGCCGATTACAACGTGCTGCCCGGCGTCACGTCGGACGAGGGTGACGGCGACGACTGGCCCGAACTGCGGGCGAAGATCCTCGCGCACGACATCCTCGTCTTCGGCGGCCCGATCTGGCTCGGCCAGATAAGCTCGCTCGCCAAGCGCGTGCTGGAGCGGATGGACGCGTTCCTCGGCGAAACCGACGACAAGGGGCGGATGCCGAGCTATTCGAAAGTGGCCGTCGCTGCGATCGTCGGCAACGAGGACGGCGCGCACTGGTCGACCTCGCAACTGTTCCAGAGCCTCAACGATCTCGGTTGGACGATCCCGGCAGCCGCCGCCTGCTACTGGGTCGGAGAGGCAATGGGTTCCACCGACTTCAAGGACCTCGAACAGACGCCGGATAAGGTGGCGGAGACCGCCAAGATGGTCGCCGCGAACGCCGCGCATCTCGCAGGGCTGCTGAAGGAAAGTCCCTACCCGGGTTGATTGGATATCTCCCCGTCCTCTTCAGAGGAGGGGGCTTCTGTCAGAAGCTGTCCTTCGCCACCCTGAGCGCTGCGAAGGTTTCGTGCGGGGCGCTCCCGCCCCAGCGGCCGCGCAGGACGTCCGTGTCGGCCCGCAGGAAGGGATTGGTCGCGAGCTCGCGGGACAGCGGCATCGGGACCGTGGGTTCGCCCCGGGCGCGGCGCTCGTCGATCTCGCGGGCGTAGAGCTGGAGCTCGGCGTTGTCTGGATCGGCGTGGAGCGCGAAGCGGGCGTTGGCCTGGGTGTACTCGTGCGCGCAGTAGAGCGTGGTCTCGCGCGGCAGGGCCTTGATCCGCTCGAGGCTGGCCCAGAACTGTTCGGGCGACCCTTCGAACATCCGCCCGCAGCCGAGCGCGAAGACGCTGTCGCCGACGAAGGCAATGCCGGCTTCGGGCAAGTGGTAGGCCACGTGCCCCTCGGTATGCCCGCCGACATCGATCACCCGCGCTTCGAGCCGGCCGAGCGCCACGGTGTCGCCGTCGGCGACCACGCGGTCGACGGGCGCGATCTTCTCGACTTCCCTGGGGCCGGTCACCTTGGCGCCGGTCGCCTCGACGATCGCCTTGTTCCCGCCTGCGTGGTCGGGATGCCAGTGCGTGTTCCAGATCTGGGTGATCGGCCAGCCTTGGGCTTCGGCCTGGCGCAGGTACTCGGCGCCGTCGGGCGTGTCGATCGCCGCGGTCTCCCCACTCTCCGGGTCGTGGAGCAGATAGCCGTAGTTGTCGCCGAGGCAGGGGAACTGGTGGACTTGGAGCATGGCGTGCATCCTACCCGCCAGGGCCGATAGTGGAAAGGCCCGCCTGCCGGGTGGGCAAGCGGGCCTTCCGTGTCTCCTCCAGCTTCCGCCGGGTGACTGCGCCGGCGGCGTCAGTCCTTCTTCTTCAGCGCTTCGCCGAGGATGTCGCCGAGCGAGGCGCCCGAGTCGGACGAGCCGAACTGCGCCACGGCTTCCTTCTCCTCGGAGATCTGGCGTGCCTTGATCGAGAAGTTCGGCTTCTTCGAACGGTCGAAGCCGATAACCATGACATCGATCTTCTGGCCGGTCTGGAACCGGTCCGGACGCTGCTCGTCGCGGTCGCGGCCGAGATCCGAGCGCTTGATGAAGCCGGTCGCGCCGTCTTCGCCGACCTGCACTTCGAGCCCGCCGTCGCGGACTTCGAGCACGCTGACGGTGACGATCTCGTTCTTGCGCAGCGCACCGGAAGCGCCCGATTCGCTCGGCGCCCCCTTCTCGAGCTGCTTCATGCCGAGGCTGATGCGCTCCTTGTCGGTGTCGACGTCGAGCACGATCGCTTCGACCTCCTCACCCTTGCGGTGCAGCGCCAGCGCGTCCTCGCCCGAGATGCCCCAGGCGATGTCGGACATGTGGACCATGCCGTCGACGTCGCCGTCGAGACCCACGAACAGGCCGAACTCGGTGGCGTTCTTGACTTCGCCCGACACCTTCGAACCGATCGGGTGCTTGTCGGCGAACTCTTCCCACGGGTTGCGCTGGGCCTGCTTGAGACCGAGCGAGATGCGGCGCTTCTCGCTGTCGACCTCGAGCACCATAACTTCGACTTCCTGCGAGGTCGAGACGATCTTGCCCGGGTGCACGTTCTTCTTGGTCCAGCTCATCTCGGAGACGTGGACCAGGCCTTCGATGCCCGGCTCCAGCTCCACGAAGGCGCCGTATTCGGTGATGTTGGTGACGGTGCCCGTCAGCTTCGCGCCGACCGGGTACTTCGCGCCAACGCCATCCCACGGATCGCTCTCCAGCTGCTTCATGCCGAGGCTGATGCGCTGGGTTTCCTCGTTGATGCGGATGATCTGCACCGTGACGGTGTCGCTGATGTTGATCACTTCGCTCGGGTGATTGACGCGCTTGTAGCTCATGTCGGTGACATGGAGCAGGCCGTCGATGCCGCCGAGGTCGACGAAGGCGCCGTAGTCGGTGATGTTCTTGACGACACCCTCGATCACCTGACCTTCGGCCAGCTTGTCGATCAGCTCGCTGCGCTGTTCGGCGCGGGTCTCTTCCAGCACCGCGCGGCGGCTGACGACGATGTTGCCGCGGCGGCGATCCATCTTCAGGATCTGGAACGGCTGCGGCATGTCCATCAGCGGGGTAACATCACGGACCGGGCGAATGTCGACCTGCGAACCGGGGAGGAAGGCCACGGCGCCGTCGAGGTCGACGGTGAAGCCGCCCTTGACGCGGCCGAAGATGCGGCCTTCGACGCGCTTGCCTTCGCCGAACTCGCTTTCCAGCTTGTCCCACGCGGCTTCGCGGCGGGCGCGGTCGCGGCTGAGCATGGCTTCGCCGTCGGCGTTCTCGACGCGATCGACGAAGACTTCGACTTCGCTGCCGACTTCGAGCCCGTGCTCGTTATCGACGCGCATGAATTCCTTGAGGGGGACGCGGCCTTCGCTCTTGAGGCCGACGTCGATCACGGCGAGGCCGTTCTCAATCGCGGTGACGGTGCCCTTGACGACGCGGCCTTCGAAGCCGTCTTCGCCGGCGCCGCCGAGCTGTTCGTTGAGCAGCGCCTCGAAATCGGCGCGTGTGGGGTTGGCGGAAGTTGCCATTGTGTGGTGGTTCCTACTTCACGTTATTTCCGGCCAAGCGGTTGTGTCCGCTGGTCTTCTGGCCAGGCTCCCCGCCGGGCCGAATGCCGTGGCGGAGGTTCTCGGGACACGCGGCGAGAGCCGGGGCGGGAATGCAGGCCGGAGCGGACGAACCGCTCGCACGAGACCGGCAAATGGCAAAAGGAAGCCTGCCTCCGACCGGACTCACACGTCCGTCGAACGGGCGCGCGCCTAGGCGAAAGCGGGCCGGAAAGCAAGCGAAACCGCGCAGCGGTGTTGACGCTCCGCGGAGTTTTACCAAGGTGTCACCTTGTGCTCTCCGCCCTCGGTGGAGAGACCTTTCCGGGGGGCCGGTGTGTGGACTTCCAAAGTGTGAAAGCCACACTCGCGGCAGGGTGTCACCTTGCGCGGCGAGCTGGGCGGGAGAAGGCGAGTCGCGGTGCGCATGAGAGGGGTCGTGGCACAGCGCGAGGCATGTAGGAAAATGGTTTCTTGCGGGGGTTGGGCGGATTGGATTTTCGCGCGGGGTGCGAAGGTGATTTTTCACACGAAGACACGAAGATGCTGTCCTGCGGCGCAGGCGCATTGCCAAAGCCAACTATCCCTTCCCAACGATGGATGAAGGCGGCTGCGCCGCAGGCACGACATCTTCGTGTCTTCGTGTGAACCCATCTCGTCATCCCAGCGAATGCTGGGATCGCTATCCGCCAGGTCGTACGGTGCTGCACGCGATCCCAGCTTTTCGCTGGGATGACGGATACTTCGTTGGGATGACGGGGCCGGGACGTCCGCGCGTCAGCTTTCTATCTGTTCCCCAGCACAGCCTCGACCGCCTCGATCGCGGCGGCAATGGCCTCGTCGCGCCCCAGTGCGGAGGTGTCGAGCATGATCGCGTCGCTTGCCGCGCGCAGGGGGGCGTCCTTGCGCTGGGTGTCGCGGGCGTCGCGGCGGCGGAGGTCTTCGGCGATGGCGTCGAGCGAGGCGGGGATGCCGCGGTCGTGCATTTCCTGCCAGCGGCGCTGCGCGCGCGCCTCGACGCTGGCGGTGACGAACAGCTTCACCTGCGCCTCGGGCGCGATCACGGTGCCGATGTCACGCCCGTCGAGCACGGCGCCGCCCGGCCGGGTGGCGAAGGTCCGCTGCCGTTCGAACAGCGCCTGCCGCACGATCGGGTGGACCGAGACGCGGCTGGCGAGGCCGCCGGTCTCCTCGCTGCGCAAGTGCGGATCGGCGAGCAGCGCTTCGGGAAAGCTCGTTGCCGCGAGCGCATCGACCGGGTCGTCCGGATTGCCGCCGTCGAGGAACACCTGCCGCCCCACCGCGCGGTAGAGCAGGCCGGTGTCGAGATGCGGCAGCCGGTAATGCTCGGCCAGCGCGCGGGCGATCGTGCCCTTGCCGCTGGCGGTGGGACCGTCGACGGCGATGATCACCGATCTTCCCTCCCGCTGGCGGGCGCGGGGGCTGCAGGCTCCTGCGCCGCGCTCCGCGCGCGGGATCTGCGCTCCCGCGCCGCCTTGACCAGGCCGTAGATTGCGATCGAGGCCCAGAAGCCTTCGAGCACCAGGCTTGGCCAGTTGGTGTGGACGAGCAGCGAGACCGTCAGCAGTCCAGCGCCAAGCAGGTTGGTGCCGTGGAGGATGAACGGGTTGGGCGCGGGATTCCAGGTCAGGTAGGCATAGGCGGCGATGATGCAGAACATGCCGGCGAAGCCGACCATCGCCGCTGTGTCGAGACCTGTCACTCTCCCGCTCCGACATGGCCCGACGGGCCCACCTCGGACCCCTCCCGCAGGCGGGAGAGGGGATTGGCTGCGCCTTCGAGCAGGTCGACGAAATTAGGGAAACTCGTGCCGATCGGGCGGGTGTCGTCGACCTCCACTCCGGCGCGGCTGGCGAGGCCGGCCACGGCCATGCTCATCGCGATGCGGTGGTCGAGGTGGGTGACGACCGGTGCGGTTTCGCCGTTACCGGGCAGGGGGTCGCCGCCGGTGCCCTCGACGATCAGGCCGTCCTCGGTCTCCTCCACGCGCGCGCCGGCGGCGGTGAGGGCGGCCGCCATGGCGGCGATGCGGTCGCTTTCCTTGACGCGCAGTTCCTCCAGCCCGCGCGTCACCGTGCGGCCCTGCGCGAGCGCGGCGGCGACGAACAGGACCGGGAACTCGTCGATCATGCTCGGCGCCACGACCGGGTCGACCTCGATCCCGGTGAGGGCTGCGTGGCGCACGCGCAGGTCCGCGACCGGCTCGCCGCCGACTTGGCGCGCGTCCAGTTCCTCGATGCTCGCGCCCATCTGGCGCAGCACCTCGACCAGTCCGGCTCGTGTGGGGTTGAGGCCAACGTTCTCGATCACGAGGTCGCTTCCTTCGGCGAGGCTGGCGGCGACGAGGAAGAATGCCGCGGACGAGGGATCGCCCGGCACCTCGATCGTCTGCGGGTGCAGTTCGGCCTCGCCGTGGATGCGGATGATCCGCTCGCCGCCCAGTTCCTCGACCTCCAGCTCGGCGCCGAAGCCGCGCAGCATGCGTTCGGAGTGGTCGCGCGTCGGCACCGGCTCGATCACCGTGGTCACGCCCGGCGCATTGAGTCCGGCAAGCAGCACCGCGCTCTTCACCTGCGCGCTGGCGACGGGCAGGCGGTACTCGATCGGCACCGCCGGGCACAGCCCCTCCATCATCAGCGGCAGCGTGCCGCCGGGGGACGGGGTGAAGCTCGCGCCCATCCGGCTGAGCGGCTCGATCACGCGGCCCATCGGGCGCTTCGACAGGCTGGCGTCGCCGGTAAAGGCCGCGGTGATCCCGTGGCTCGCGATCAGGCCCATGAGGAGGCGCGTGGAGGTGCCCGAGTTGCCCATCTCGAGCGCCTGACCGGGCTGGAGCAAACCGCCGACGCCGACGCCGTGAATCGACCAGGTGCCGGCGTCGTCACGTTCGATGGCCGCGCCCATCGCGCGCATCGCGGCGGCGGTCGCGAGCACGTCCTCGCCCTCGAGCAATCCGCTGGCGCGCGTCTCGCCCACAGCCAGCGCGCCGAGCATCAGCGCGCGGTGGCTGATCGATTTGTCGCCGGGCACGCGAATCCGTCCGCGCAAGGGGCCGGACGGCAGAAAGCGGCGGGGGCGGGGCATGTCGTTCAAGGAAGGGGTCCTTCACCGGGAGGGGGCGGATCGGCCGCGGCTTTTGACAGCGGCATTGCCCTATGGCAAGGCGCGCGCCGCCTGCGGTGCGCTCTTGATTCCGGGGGCGAGCACACCCATCACGTTCTCACAAGTTTCAACCCTGCCGGGGCGGCGGGGAATGATAAGGATTGACAATGGCCAAGCCAGAATGGGGCACCAAGCGTTCCTGCCCCAAATGCGGTGAACGCTTCTACGACCTCGGCAAGGACGAACCCGTCGCCTGCATCGAATGCGGCGAGGAATGGTATCCCGAGCCGGTGCTGAAGTCGAAGCAGCCGATTCCGTTCGAGGAAGAAGAGAAGAAGGACAAGGAGCCCGACAGCGACCTTGCCGACGACGATCTGGAAGACATCGTCGACGACGACGACGATTCGCCGGACAACGAGGTGGATCTCGGCGGAGACGACGATCTCGGCGTGGCGAAGGGCAAGGGCGACGACGAGGAAGAAGATACCTAAATCCGCTCTTGCCAAGCGGGGCCGCCCTGAATAAAGGGCGGCCCTCCCGCTTACCGGCGGGGTCTGGTGCATCTCCCGGGATGCGCCGCAAATGGATGACACGGGGCCTTAGCTCAGCTGGGAGAGCGCCTGCATGGCATGCAGGAGGTCAGCGGTTCGATCCCGCTAGGCTCCACCACCATCCTCCGGTTTACCGCCTTTCGGCCCATGAACCGAAATCCGGCAAACCGGGCTACGATCGAAATACGCCGTGCCTTTCGCATGGTTTGGAATGCCGATTTGCCCGCTGGCTGACGAGGTTTCGTCCGCCGGCGTTTTTCGCGTTTGATGGGGCGGCAGCGCTTCGAAGGAATTGACCAGGCGATGTTCGACAATCTGTCCGACCGGCTCGGCAACGTATTCGACCGCCTGCGCGGGCGCGGTGCGCTCAACGAAGAGGAAGTGCGCGAGGCGATGCGCGAAGTGCGCGTCGCGCTGCTCGAGGCGGACGTCGCGCTGCCCGTGGTGCGCCGGTTTATCGACGCGGTCACCGAGAAGGCGATCGGGGCCGAAGTCCTGAAGTCGGTCACGCCGGGCCAGCAGGTCGTCAAGATCGTCAACGACGAACTGGTCGAGATGCTGGGCGGGGAAGGGGTCGAGGGCCTGAACCTCGACGCCAGGCCGCCGGTCGTGATCATGATGGTCGGCCTGCAAGGCTCGGGCAAGACGACCACCACGGCCAAGCTCGGCAAGTTCCTGAAGGAGCGCCACGGCAAGAAGGCGCTGATGGCCTCGCTCGACGTCAACCGCCCGGCCGCGCAGGAGCAGCTGGCGGTTCTGGGCGAGCAGGTCAGCGTCGCGACCCTGCCGATCGTGCAGGGCCAGCAGCCGGTCGACATCGCGCGGCGGGCGATGGAAGCCGCGAAGTTGCAGTCCGCCGACGTGCTGCTGCTCGACACCGCCGGCCGCCTGCACGTCGACGAGGCGCTGATGGCGGAGATGAAGGCGGTCGCCGGCATCTCCTCGCCGAACGAAGTGCTGCTGGTGGTCGATTCGCTGACCGGTCAGGACGCGGTCAACGTCGCGCGCAGCTTCACCGAGGAAGTGCCGCTGACCGGCGTGGTGCTCACCCGGATGGACGGCGATGCGCGCGGCGGCGCGGCGCTCTCGATGCGGCACGTCACCGGCAAGCCGATCAAGTTCGCCGGCACGGGCGAGAAGCTCGATGCGCTGGAGGCCTTCGATCCCAAGCGCGTCGCTGGCCGCATCCTCGGCATGGGCGACGTCGTCAGCCTGGTCGAGAAGGCCGCGGCGACGATCAAGGAAGAAGACGCCGAAGCGCTCGCCAAGCGCATGGCGAAGGGTCAGTTCGACCTCAACGACCTGCGCATGCAGCTCCGCCAGATGCAGAGCATGGGTGGGCTCGGCATGCTCGCGGGCATGCTGCCGGGCATGAAGAAGGCCAAGGCGGCGCTGTCGCAGTCGGGCGCGGACGACAAGGTGCTGGTCCACATGGATGCGATCATCGGCTCGATGACGCCCAAGGAACGTGCCAACCCCGCGCTGCTCAACGCCAAGCGCAAGAAGCGCGTCGCGGCGGGCTCGGGCCTGCAGGTGCAGGACGTGAACAAGCTGCTCAAGATGCACCAGGAAATGAGCCGCGCGATGAAGCAGATCAAGAAGATGGGCGGCCTCAAGGGCCTCGGCGCGCTGTTCGGCGGCGGCGGGCTCGGGGCTGCGATGCCCGGGCTCGGCGGGCCGGGCGCGGGCGGCATGCCGCCGGGGCTCCCCGGTCTTCCCGGTTCGAAGAAATAGATTTTGGTTTTAGATATTTAAGTTGGAAAGGTAACTACTCATGGCAATTTCCCTTCGTCTCTCGCGCGGTGGCGCGAAGAAGCGCCCCTACTACCGCATCGTTGCGGCCGACAGCCGCAAGCCGCGCGACGGCAAGTATCTCGAGCAGATCGGCACCTACAACCCGCTGCTCGCCAAGGACGACGAGAAGCGCGTTCAGCTGAACGAGGATCGCGCCCGCTACTGGCTCGGCGTCGGCGCGCAGCCGAGCGACCGCGTCGCCCGCTTCCTCGACGCCGCCGGTGTCCGCGAGCGTGCCGCGCGCAACAACCCGAACAAGGCCGAGCCGGGCGACAAGGCCAAGGAGCGCGCCGAGGAGAAGGCCGCCAAGGCCGCCGAAGCCGAGGAAGCCGCGAAGGCGGCCAAGGAAGAAGCGAGCGCGCCCGCTCCCGCCGAGGAAGCGACCGCTGAAGCTCCGGCGCCGACCACCGACGAGCCGGCCGAGGGCAGCGAGACCTCGGCGACCGGCGACGAGGCCGCGGTCGAGTCGACCACGGACGAGCCCGCCGAGGGCGGCGAAGACAAGGCCGAGGGCTGATGAAAACTCCCTCTCCCCTGGAGGGGAGAGGGCCGGGGAGAGGGGGCCGCGCGAAACCGCCGCGGCCCGCCACTCCCCCTCTCCCAACCCTCTCCCCTGAAGGGGAGAGGGCTGTCACGCTCGCGGCCATCATCGGCGCGCATGGCGTGACGGGCGAAGTCCGTCTCAAGCTCTTCGGCGAGGGGCTGGAGAACCTGAAGGCCCACAAGGCCTACAACGGCGGCGCGCTGACGCTGTCGAAAGTGCGCGGCGACAACAAGGGCGGCGCGATCGCCCGCTTCGCCGAAGTGACCGACCGCGCCGCGGCCGAGAAGCTGCGCGGCACCACGCTCACCGTACCGCGCGCCGCACTCCCTCCGCTGGAGGAGGGCGAATACTACCACGCGGACCTGATCGGCCTTTCCGCCGTGACCGACGTGGGCGAACCGGTCGGCACGGTCGTCTCGGTCGAGAACTACGGCGCCACCGACCTGGTCGAGATCGAAAAGCCCGATGGGAAGCGCTTCCTCGTGCCGATGATCGAGGCCGCCGTGCCCGAGTGGAACGGCGAGCGGCTGGTCGTGAGCCGCGACTTCGTCGAGTAATCCGGAGGCGAGCAGCCGGGCGTCAGCCTCACCGTTCCGGGTCGGCCTTTCCGAAAAGCCAGGCTTTTGGCGCACGGCGTGCGGAGCGCTTCGCTGCGGGTGCCCGCAGGCGCCGCGTGAGATCGTGTGAAGCGCGCTCGTGGTCGCTGTTCCAGAGGCGCATGAGGAATTCGTCCTGCATTGGTCTGCCCTTTCATTCGATGGCCCGAAAATGGCCTGGGAAGGCGGCAAAGACCAACAAAAGGGCTGGCGCAGGTCATAAGGAAAACTTATGGATGCGGCGATGGAGAACCTGCCGCCCCTTTCCGCGATCCGGGCGTTCGAAGCGGCCGGCCGGCTCGAACACTTCTCCCGCGCGGGCGAGGAGCTGGGCATGACCCAGGCCGCGGTCAGCTATCAGATCCGCCAGCTCGAGCAGCGGATCGGCCAGCAGCTCTTCATCCGCGAGAAGGGCGGCGTGCGCCTGTCCGATGCCGGGCGGCGCCTGCTGCCGGCGGTCAGCGGCGCCTTTGCCGAACTGCGCCAGGCCTTCGCCGGCTTGCACGAGGAAGCCGCCGGAGTGCTGGCGATCAGCGCCCCCGTTTCCTTCGGCGCCACCTGGCTTTCGTCGCGCATCGGCAGCTTCCAGCTGCGCTTCCCCGACCTGGCGGTGCGGCTCTCGCTCAGCAACGGTCTGATCGACTTCGCGCGGGACGATTTCGATCTGGCAATCCGCATCGGGTCCGGAGAGTGGGACGGGCTTCGGCGCGAGTTCCTCTACCGCGCGCACGTCACGCCGATCTGTTCGCCCGAGTTTCTCGAGCGGCATGGCATACAGCGGCCGGAGGACGTGCTGCACGTGGAGCGCCTGGGTCCGAACGATCCGTGGTGGGCCGGCTGGTTCGCCGCGGCCGGCGTGAGCGAGGCGCCGGCGCCGCGCCGGGGCATCATGTTCGACACCCAGTCGCAGGAAGCCAATGCGGTCCAGGCCGGCTTCGGCATCGCACTGATGACGCCGCTGTTGTGGCGCGCCGAGCTCGAGAGCGGCCGGCTCGTCCAGCCCTTTGACACGCTCTACCAGCCGGGCGGCTCGAACTGGATCGTCCACCCTGCGGGCCGGATCGGCGTGCGCAAGATCGAGCGCTTCCGCGAATGGATTCGCGAGGAACTCGATCACGACTCCGACCTTCTGCCCGAGCCACTGCTGACTCCGCCGGAGTAGCGCCTACCGCCTGATCGGCTGTTCTTTCGCCAGGTGGTTGCGGATTGTGGTGGCGGCGACGCCGGCCTGGCCCATGGCGTGGCTGATCTGGTCGAGGCCGACGACCACGTCGCCCGCGGCGAAGAGGCCGGGGACGGTGGTTTCCAGGTGTTCGTCGACCACGATGCAGCCGTCCTCGCTCGTCTTCGCCCCGGCGAGCTGCGCCAGCTCGGACCGGACGGTCGTGCCGAGCGCGGGATAGACGCTGTCGAACGCCATGCGCACGTCGGCGGTGTCGAACGCAAGCCGCTCGCCCTCGATCGCGAAGCCACCGCAGGGGCCGGCGACGCGGGCGATACCCGCTTCCTCGAGCTGCGCCGAACATTCGCGGTCGAGATCGTGATCGCCGTGGGGGCTGACGAGCGTCAGGTCCGCGGTATAGCCGCGCAGGAACAGTGCCTCGGTGGTGCCGTGCTTGCCGGTGCCGATCACCGCCACCCGGCGGTCGGTCACCTCATAACCGTCGCAGACCGGACAATAACGCAGCAGCCCGCGTGAGAGCGCCTCGTCGTGAACCTCGTCGGCCAAGGCATCGGGGCGGCGGTTGACGACGCCCGTGGCGAGCAGGACGGCGCGCGCGGTGTAGGTGCCGCTGTCGGTGCCGACGGTGAAGCGCTCGCCGGCCTTCGCCAGATGCTCGACCCGCTTCTCCTCGCGCAGGGCGCCGTACTTGCGGGCCTGCTCGTGCATCCGGCGCAGTAGCTCCTTGCCCTCGATGCCGTCGGGAAAGCCGGCGTGGTTGTGGGTGCAGGGTATCCACGCCGCACGGCTCGTGCCGGAGTCGAACAGTCGGATCGAGAGATGATAGCGCGCGAGATAGATCGCAGCGGTCAGGCCGGCGGGGCCGGCGCCGATGATGATGCAGTCGTCGGTTTCGCTCGCATGTGTGTCGCTTGCCATTCGACCCCCTCTTGCGCATGGGCGAGGGCATGACCTTCGCCGCTACCATCCTAACGCTCTATCCCGAGATGTTTCCCGGGCCGCTTGGCATTTCGCTTGCCGGGCGAGCGCTGGAGCGGAGGGACTGGGCCTGCGAGGCGGTGCAGATCCGCGACTTCGCGACCGACAGGCACCGGACAGTGGACGACACGCCGGCCGGCGGCGGGGCGGGCATGGTGCTCAAGGCCGACGTGATGGCGGCGGCGCTGGATTCGGTGCTGGCGAAGCCCTCTCCCCTTCAGGGGAGAGGGTTGGGAGAGGGGGACGTGGTGCATCCGACCGACAATCCCCTCCCCCCGACCCCCTCCCCTGAAGGGGAGGGGGAGAGACCCATCCTCGCCATGACGCCGCGGGGCAAGCCGATCACGCAGGCGCGGATTCGGGAGCTGGCGGCGGGGCCGGGCGTGGTGATCCTGTGCGGCCGGTTCGAGGGGTTCGACGAGCGCCTGTTCGAGGCGCGGCCGCAGATCGAGCAGGTCAGTCTCGGCGACGTCGTCCTCTCGGGCGGAGAGCCCGCCGCGCTGGCCATTCTCGATGCTTGCATTCGCCTGCTTCCCGGCGTAATGGGCGCGCCTTCGAGCGGGGCCGAGGAATCCTTCGAGGAAGGGCTTCTCGAGTATCCGCAATATACCCGACCTCAGGAATGGGAAGGGCGCACGATCCCTGAAGTGCTGCGATCGGGGGATCATGCGAAAATCGCGGCGTGGCGCAAGCAACGCAGCGAGGAAGACACACGGTCACGCAGACCGGACCTTTGGGAGCGCTACAGTGGCGCTCGGGACCAGTCTGCCTCTGGCGCGCGGCAAAAAAGGTAAGGACGCAGGTCATGAACCTGATTCAGCAGCTCGAGGCCGAAGCCATCGAGAACCTCGGGAAAGACGTTCCCGAATTCCGCGCCGGCGACACCCTGCGCGTTGGCGTGAAGGTTATCGAAGGCACGCGCGAGCGTGTACAGAATTTCGAAGGCGTGGTGATCGCCCGTTCGAACCGCGGCATGGGTTCGAACTTCACCGTGCGCAAGATGAGCTTCGGCGAAGGCGTGGAGCGCGTGTTCCCGCTCTACTCGCCGATCGTCGACTCGATTACCGTGGTTCGCCGCGGCGTCGTGCGCCGGGCGAAGCTCTACTACCTGCGCGGCCGCACCGGTAAATCGGCCCGCATCGCCGAGCGCCGCGACAATCGCCCGACCGACAAGGCCTGAACGCCTCAATCGGGAACGAGACAAGCGAGGGGCGCTCCGGCACGGGTCGGGGCGCCCCTTTTGCTTTGCCCGATACAAAATCATATGCGGTTGCGGCGCCGCCCAGGGGCGCTAGGCACGCGATCGAACAAGCTAGGAGTTGCAGATGGGTTATCGCGTAGCAATCGTCGGGGCGACCGGGAACGTCGGGCGCGAGATAATGCAGATTCTCGCCGAACGTGAATTCCCCTGCGACGAGATTGCCGCGGTGGCGAGTTCGCGCTCAATCGGCACCGAGGTCGAATTCGGCGACACCGGCAAGATGCTCAAGTGCAAGAACATCGAGCATTTCGATTTCGCCGGGTGGGACATCGCGCTGTTCGCGGCCGGTAGCGGCCCGGCCCAGGAATATGCGCCTAAGGCGGCCGCGGCGGGCTGCGTGGTGATCGACAACTCCTCGCTCTACCGCATGGAGCCCGACGTGCCGCTGATCGTGCCGGAGGTGAACCCCGATGCGATCGACGGCTATGCCAAGCGCAACATCATCGCCAACCCGAACTGCTCGACCGCGCAGCTCGTCGTCGCGCTCAAGCCGCTGCACGACGCGGCGACGATCAAGCGCGTGGTGGTGAGCACCTACCAGTCGGTCTCCGGCGCCGGAAAGGCGGGGATGGACGAGCTGTTCGAGCAGAGCCGCGCGATCTTCGTCGGCGATCCGGTCGAGGCGAAGAAGTTCACCAAGCAGATCGCCTTCAACGTGATCCCGCACATCGATGTGTTCCTCGACGACGGCTCGACCAAGGAAGAGTGGAAGATGGTCGTCGAGACCAAGAAGATCCTCGACCCGAAGATCAAGCTCAACGCCACCTGCGTGCGCGTGCCGGTGTTCGTCGGCCACTCCGAAGCGGTCAACATCGAGTTCGAGCATGAGCTTTCGGCCGAAGCGGCGCAGGACATCCTGCGCGAGGCGCCGGGCGTGATGCTCGTCGACAAGCGCGAGGACGGCGGATACGTCACTCCCGTCGAGAGCGCGGGCGACGGCGCCACCTACGTCAGCCGCGTGCGCGAAGACCCGACGGTGGAGAACGGCCTGACCCTGTGGTGCGTCTCCGACAACTTGCGCAAGGGCGCGGCGCTCAACGCGGTGCAGATCGCGGAGCTGCTCGGTCGGCGGCACCTGAAGAAGGGGTGACGCCTGAAGAATGGGTGACGGGGGAGAGGGCTTGCGGCACAAGGTCCGCATGACCCTCGCTGCCGATCTTTATTTCAGCTTCCGCAGTCCCTACAGCTATCTGGCGGTGGGGCGGTACCGGGCGCTGGCGGAGGCGCACGACCTCGAGATCGCCTTGCGGCCGGTCTATCCGCTGGCGATCCGCCAGCCGGATTTCTTCGAACGCAGTGACCCGAACTGGCTGCGCTACACGTTCCTCGACATGATGCGCGTGGCGCAGTTTCACGGGATTCCGTTCGGTCCGCCGCGGCCCGATCCGATCGTGCAGGACATCGCCACGCGCACGATCGCGGCGGAGCAGCCATACATTCGCCGAATTACCCGGCTCGGGCAGGTGGCGGCGCGGCGGGGAAGGGGCCTCGCCTTCGCGCACGAGGCGGGCATGTTGATCTGGGGCGGGGCCGAGAATTGGAACGAGGGCGAGCACCTCGCGGGCGCGGCCGAGCGGGCCGGGCTCGACCTTGCGGAGCTCGATGCCGAGGTGGCAGCGCAGGCGGGCGAACTCGACGCCGAGATCGCGGCCAACCAGCAGGCGCTCGAGGCCGCGGGCCACTGGGGTGTGCCGACGCTGGTATTGGACGGAGAGCCATTCTTCGGGCAGGACCGGATCGACATGGCGATATGGCGGATGGAGCAGAAGGGGCTTGCCGCCCGGACATGAGCTCTTTCACGCCCTACGAACCGCTGAACACGCCCAAGGCGTTCGCGGAGGGCGTGTGGATCGTCGACGGACCGGAAATCCGAATGGACTACGGCCCGGCAAGCCTGCCTTTCCCCACGCGGATGACTGTCGTGCGGCTCGGCTCGGGCGACTTGTGGGTTCACTCGCCGATCGCACCCGATCCGGCGCTGTTCGAGCGGGTCGAGGCGCTCGGGTGCGTGCGATACCTCGTCGCGCCCAATTCGCTGCACTACTGGTATATGAGCGACTGGCTCGAGCGGTATCCGGAGGCGACCAGCCATGCCGTGCCGGGGCTGGAGAAGGCGAAGCGCCGCTTCCGCATCGACCGGATGCTGTCTTCCGGCGAGCGCATGATGTGGGAGGACGAGATCGCCTGGGTCCTCGTGCCGGGCACCGCGGTGACCGAGGCGGTATTCTTCGTGCGAGGCGCCCGGGTCGCCGTGCTGACGGACCTGATCGAGAATTTCGAGCCTGCGCGAATTCGCAAGATCTGGCTGCGCTGGCTCATCCGGCTGGGCAGGGCGGACGGCTCCACACCCCTCGACATGCGGGCGACCTACTTGCCCCGCCGCCGGCAGGTGGCGCGTGCGGTCGGCGAAGTTCTGGAATGGCCGGCAGAGAAAGTGGTGGTGGCGCA
Source organism: Pelagerythrobacter sp. Soil_C_18 (assembly GCF_057657235.1). Taxonomy (NCBI): domain Bacteria; kingdom Pseudomonadati; phylum Pseudomonadota; class Alphaproteobacteria; order Sphingomonadales; family Erythrobacteraceae; genus Pelagerythrobacter; species Pelagerythrobacter sp. Soil_C_18. The sequence continues at coordinate 135,895 of NZ_JBDGIU010000006.1, read as the reverse complement.
CGGCCGCCCGTATGAGCGGAACGGAGCGGCGGAGTTGCGGCGTGCGCTGAGTTGGGCGGTGCGCGCCTGATGTCTAGCATGTCGTGGAGTCGAGCGGCGTATCTCCAACAGGCGGGCTTGCCACTCAAGCGGCTTTGCCTGTCGTTCCCCATCGGGTAGTCGCCTGAGGATGGAAAACGTGGTGACCGAGATAAGGAACGAACGCATCGCCTCCTTCGACGGAGTGGAGCTGGCCGTCCGCCGCATGGGCGCGGGCAGGCCGGTGCTGATGCTGCACGGGCTGTTCTCGAGCGCGGAGATGAACTGGGTTCGGTTCGGGCATGCGCGGAAGCTGGCGGATGCCGGGTTCGAGGCGATCATGCCCGACCTGCGGGCGCACGGGGACAGCGCCAAGCCGCACGAGCCGGAGGCCTATCCGCCGGGCGTGCTGGCGAAGGATGCGGCGGCCCTGGTCGAGGCGCTGGGGCTGGAGGACTACGATCTCGTCGGGTTCTCGCTCGGCGCGCGTACCTCGGCGCGTGCGGTGATCGAGGGGCTCCGTCCGCGGCGGCTGGTGCTGGGCGGGATGGGGCTCGAAGGGCTGGCCGGCTGGAGCGGGCGCTCGGCCTTCTTCATCGACGCGATCGACCGCTTCGAGGAGATCGAGCGCGGCGATCCGGCGTTCATGGCGGTCAGCTTCATGAAGACGATGAAGATCGACCGCGTGGCGGCGCGGCTGCTGCTCCAGGCTGTGGACGACACCGATCCCGAGGAGCTGGCGAAGATCACCATGCCGACCCTGGTCCTGTGCGGCGACAAGGACGACGACAACGGCTCGGCGACCAAACTCGCGGAGGCGCTGCCCGACGCGCGCCATGTGGAGATACCCGGCACGCACATGAGCTCGGTCACCGAAGGCGCGCTGGGCGATGCGCTGGTGGAGTTTCTCGGCGCAACCGCTTGATTCGCGTCCTGCGGAGGTTCAGAAACCGGTATCTGCCGAAACCGGTTCCCGCATGAGAGGATGCCCCAGATCATGAAGTTCGCACCCGTCGCGCTTGCCGCGCTTGCCGTCTCGCTTGCCGTTCCCGCTCACGCGCAGGAAACCAGCCCGCCCGCCAGCGAGCAGACCGCGCAGCAGGCATATCCGATGACGCCGCAAGGTGCGGCCGCCTGGGTGGCGATGGTAGAGAAGGACCTGTTCGACTACTCGGTCGACGCGAGCCGGGTCTATTGGGTCAACTCGACCTACATCACCGACGACACCGACGCGCTTGCCGCGCAAGCCGGCGCGGAAGGAACCGAGAAGTCGGTCAAGTACGCGCTGGAGGCGGCGAAGTACGCGCAGGTCCAGGGCCTCGACCCCGACGTCGCGCGCAAGCTGAACATCCTCCGTAATGGCATCGTCCTGCCCGCGCCCACCACCGAGGGCGCCGCGACCGAGCTCAACGAGATCGCAACCAGCCTGCAGAGCCAGTACGGCAAGGGCCGCGGCACGCTGAACGGGCAGGAGATATCCGGCTCCGACATCGAGGCCGAGATGGGCAATCTCGAGCACACGCCCGAGGAATATGCCGAGATGTGGGCGAGCTGGCACGACAACGTCGGCGCGCCGATGAAGGAAGAATACGTCCGCATGGTCGAGATCGCCAATGCCGGCGGGACCGAGCTCGGGTTCGACGACGTAGGGGCGATGTGGCGCTCGGGCTACGACATGAGTCCCGAGGAATTCACCGCCATGACCGAGCGGCTGTGGCAGGAAACCCGGCCGCTCTACGAGGCGCTGCATACCTACGTGCGCAACCAGCTCAGTGAGAAATACGGCAACGCGGTGCAGCCGACGACCGGGCCGATCCGTGCGGACCTGCTCGGCAACATGTGGGCGCAGGAATGGGGCAATATCTACCCGATCGTCGCGCCCGAGGGTTCGGGCGACCTCGGCTACGACATCGGCGAACTGTTGGAAGCTCAGGGGAAGAAGCCGCTCGACATGGTGAAGGTCGGCGAGGGCTTCTATTCCTCGCTCGGCTTCGAGCCGCTGCCCGAGACCTTCTGGGACCGCAGCCTGTTCACCAAGCCGGCCGACCGCGAAGTGGTGTGTCACGCGAGCGCATGGAACGTCGACAACGTCGACGACATCCGCATCAAGATGTGCATCAAGGTGAACGCGGACGACTTCGTCACCATCCATCACGAACTCGGCCACAACTACTACCAGCGCGCCTACAACGAGCAGCCGTACCTCTACCTCAACGGCGCGAACGACGGGTTCCACGAGGCGATCGGCGATTTCGTCGCGCTCTCCATCACGCCCGAATACCTGGTCCAGATCGGCCTGCTCGACCGTGCCCAGGTGCCGGGCGAGGAGAAGGACATCGGCCTGCTGCTGCGGCAAGCGATGGACAAAGTCGCCTTCTTGCCCTTCGGCCTGCTGGTCGACAAGTGGCGTTGGGGCGTGTTCGACGGCTCGATCACGCCGGCCGAATACAACACCGCCTGGACCGAGCTGCGGCGCGAGTACCAGGGCATCACGCCGCCGGTCGAGCGGCCGGCCGACGCCTTCGATCCGGGCGCGAAGTACCACATCCCGGGCAACACGCCCTACATGCGCTACTTCCTCGCGCGAATCCTGCAGTTCCAGTTCTACAAGGCCGCGTGCGACCAGGCCGGCTGGGAAGGGCCGCTCCACCGCTGCAGCTTCTACGGCAACAAGGAGGTCGGAGCGAAGCTGGCCCAGATGCTAGAGATGGGCGCGAGCGAGCCGTGGCCCGACGCGCTCGAGGCGTTCACCGGCACCCGCGAGATGAGCGCCAAGCCGATGCTCGAATACTTCGCACCGCTGAAGGCATGGCTCGACGAGCAGAACGCGGGCAAGCCGACCGGGTGGTGAAACAGGTGTGAGTCCCCGCGAAGGCGGGGGCCTCATGCCACTGGCGCTCCGCCGATATCCTGAGGTCCCCGCCTTCGCGGGGACTCGGAGAAGGCGGCAAGGTCGGCTATCCTTTCTCCCACAGCAGAGGGCTGCTCGGAGGACATCATGCGGGTTTTATCGCTTCTATGCCTGGCGGCGGCCGCCTGCGCGCCGGTTGCGGGCGCTACGCCCACTGGCGATGGCGCCGCGCTGTTCGTCGCCAACAAGTTTGGCAACTCGCTGTCGAAGATCGACCTCGAAAGCGGCGAGAAGGTCGCGCGGGTCGATAGCTGCGCCAATCCGCACGAGCTCGCCACCTCGCCCGACGGCACGCACGTCGCGCTCGCCTGCTATGGCGGCACAAGCGTCGATGTGTTCCGTGCGAGCGACCTCTCGCGGGTCAAGCGGATCGAGCTGGGCGAGAATGCGCGGCCGCACGGGATCGTCTGGCATGCGAACGGCGACCTCTATGCGAGCGCCGAGGGGCGCCGGTCGATCTTCTGGATCCGCAATCCGCTGAGCGAGAATGCCGAAACCTTCGAGCTCTCGACCGGGCAGGAAGGCACGCACATGCTCGCCGTCGCGCCAAATGCGCGGCATGCGTGGACGGTCGACATGGGATCGAAGACCGTCACGCTGGTCGACCTGTTGACCCGCCGCGCGCCACGTTCGGTCGAAGTCGGTATCGAGCCGGAAGGGATCGATCTCGCGCCGGGCGGCGAGACGCTGTGGGTCTCCGCGCGCGGTTCGGACAAGGCCTTCGCGCTCGACCCGCAGACGCTGGAAGTGCGGCACGAGGTCGCGACCGGCGACTTCCCGCTGCGTCTGGCGATCCGCCCGCAGGGAGACGTTGCGGTAACGTCCAACCTAGCCGACGGTTCGCTGACGGTGATCGATCTGGCCGCGGCGCGTGCGGTGCGTACGATCACCGTCTCCGGACGCGAGGAGGCCGAAGCGCGCCAGCAGGTCACGATCGTCTGGTCCGAAGACGGGGAGCGCATCTACGTCGCCGAGACGGGGAGCGACACGATCGCCGAAGTCGACTTCGCCAGCGGCAAGGTGCTGCGGCGGCTGGTCACCGGCGACGGGGGCGACGGGCTGGCGATCGTCGGTTGAGCGCGAAGAAAGAGCCGCTGCCGGCGGTGGGTTGGCGCGAACTCGTCGCGCTGCCCGAGCTGGGCCTCACGGCCGTTCCGGCCAAGATCGATACCGGCGCGCGCACCTCGTCGCTCCACGCGACCGTGCTCGACCGGTTCGAGCGCAATGGGCGAAACTACGTACGCTTTGCGGTCGATTTCGGGCGCCAGCACGTGCGCCAGGTGTGCGAGGCGGTCCAGGTCGACCGGCGCGGGATCACCAGCTCCAACGGCGAGACGCAAATGCGCTTGATCGTGAAGACGCCGATGCGTATCGGCGCCGTCGAATTCCGTGCCGAGATCAGTCTTGCCGACCGCTCGGACATGCAATTTCCCCTGCTGATAGGCCGCACGGCACTCCGCCGCCGGTTCGTCGTTGATTCGGGCAGCTCATGGCTCCAGTCGCCAGGGCGCATGCCGAGGAAAGATCGCGTGCCATGAAGATCGCCATGCTTGCCCGCAACCCGAACCTCTACTCGCACCTGCGGCTGGTGGAGGCGGCGGAGGCGCGGGGGCATGCGCTGGACGTGCTCAACACGCTGCGCTGCAACGTCCAGATCGCCTCGCACCGGCCCACGGTGACCTACAATGGCGAGACCCTGACCGGCTACGACGCGGTGATCCCGCGCATCGGCGCCTCGATCACGCACTACGGTCTTGCGATCCTGCGCCAGTTCGAGATGAGCGGCGTCTGGCCGCTCAACGAAAGCGTCGCGATCGGCCGCAGCCGCGACAAGCTGCGCTCGATGCAGATCCTCGCCAAGCACGGGCTGGGTCTGCCGCTGACGGCCTTCGCGCACGATCCCAAGCAGACGAGCGAGATCATCCGTGCGGTCAAGGGGCCGCCGGTGGTCATCAAGCTGCTGGAAGGCACGCAAGGGATCGGCGTCGTCCTCGCCGAGACCGAGGCGAGCGCCAAGTCGGTGATCGAGGCCTTCCGCGGCGCCAACGTCAACATCCTTGTGCAGGAATTTATCAAGGAGGCGGGCGGCACCGACATCCGCGCGCTGGTGATCGGCGACAAAGTCGTCGCCGCGATGAAACGCACCGGTGCCCCCGACGACTTCCGCAGCAACCTCCACCGCGGCGGCAGCGCGGAACTGGTCCGGATCACGCCCGAGGAACGCTCGACCGCCGTGCGTGCGGCCAAGCGCATGGGGCTGAACGTGTGCGGCGTGGACATGCTGCGGAGCAATCACGGGCCGGTGATCATGGAGGTCAATTCCTCCCCGGGTCTGGAAGGCATCGAGGCCGCGAGCGGTAAGGACATCGCCGGAATGATCATAGATTTCATTGCCGCCAATGCACAGGCGGGCAAGACGAAGACCAAGGGGAAAGGCTGAGAGTGCGGGCGCCGGCTGATCTTCAGTCCTGAGAGCTCATCCAGCTTCTAATGGGATGTGAACCTCCTCCGGTTCTACTGCCCGCTCGCTCCGATCCGCAGCACCTTATGCAGGACGAAGGCGATCGCCGCGCCGAGGACCAGGCCGAACAACGCGGAAAGTCCGGCAAAGGTGAGCCAGCCTGCCGCGCCGGCCAGAGCGCCCGTCGCTGCTTCGACGCCGTGCCGGATGTCCTCGACCAGGTGCTCCGGCTGCGCGATCCCGAGCTGCGCCAGGCCGTGGAGGACGATTCCCCCGCCGACCCATAGCATCGCCACCGTGCCGATCAGCGATAAGGCCGTGAGCAAACGAGGCATCGCGCGCAGCAGGAACCGGCCGACGGTTTGCGCAAGGGCAGAGCTCTTCTCGGACAAGTGCAGGCCTACGTCGTCCATCTTCACGATCAGCGCCACCGCGCCGTAGACCACGAACGTGATTGCCACGCCGACGAGCGCGAGCACGCCCGCGCGGACGAGGAAGGTTTCGACCGCGACTTCGTTGAGCGTGATCGCCATGATCTCGGCCGAGAGGATCAGGTCGGTCCGGATCGCGCCGGAAACGCGCTGCTGCTCGAACGCGGCCGGATCTTCGATCGGATCCTCCAGCGTCTTGCCGTGCTTCTCGCCGCCCAGCTTCTCCATCACCTTCTCGGCGCCCTCGTAGCTGAGGTAGCCGCCGCCGAGCATGAGAATGAAGATGATCGCCGCGGGCAGGAATTCGCTCAGCAGCAGCGCGCCGGGGAGCAGGATCAGCAGCTTGTTCTTCAGGCTGCCCTTGGTGATCTTCCAGATGATCGGCAGCTCGCGCGCAGGCGACAGGCCGGTGACGTAGGACGGGGTCACCGCCGCATCGTCGATCACCACGCCGGCGGCTTTCGAGCCGGCCTTGCCGGCCGCGATACTGACGTCGTCGATGGAGCCCGCAGCGGCGCGCGCGATCACGGAAACGTCGTCGAGAAGCGCTACCAATCCGCCGGGCATGGAATCTCCTGTTTCGCAGCTTTACGCTGCCCTGCCGCCTCCGTTCCTGCCGCACAAGCCCCAGCTATGCCTTGCATTCTGCACCGATGCCGCTATGTGCGCGCCTTCCCTGCGGCCGATCCAGTCGAACCGGTGGGAAATGGAAGAAAGCCGGAGGGGCCCCGCAATCCCGCGGATCAGCCAGCGATCGGCATTACAGAGTGAAGGAAGCGAAGCATGGCTCTTTACGAGCATGTCTTTCTCGCGCGTCAGGATCTGAGCCAGAGCCAGGTCGACGCGCTGGCGGCAGCCGCCACCGAAATCGTAGAGAAGAACGACGGCAAGGTCACCAAGACGGAGACCTGGGGCCTCAAGTCCCTCGCCTACAAGATCGACCGCAACCGCAAGGCGCACTTCGTGCTGCTCAACATCGAAGGCCCCGGTGCCGTGGTGGAAGAGCTCGAGCGCCAGACCCGCATCAACGAAGACGTCATCCGCTACATGACCATCCGTGTCGACGAGCACGAGAGCGGTCCGAGCGTGATGATGCGCAAGAACGAACGCGACCGGAAGCGTCGCTCGGAACGTGAGGAGCGCGACTGATGGCCCGCCCGTTTTTCCGCCGTCGCAAGTCCTGCCCGTTCGCGGGCAAGAACGCGCCGACAATCGATTACAAGGACGTCCGCCTGCTTCAGGGCTTCATGTCCGAGCGGGGCAAGATCGTCCCCAGCCGCATCACCGCCGTCAGTGCCAAGAAGCAGCGCGAGCTCGCCAAGGCGATCAAGCGCTCGCGCCAGATCGGCCTGCTGCCCTACATCGTGAAGTAAGAGGAGACAGAACATGGACATCATCCTCCTCGAACGCATCGGGAATCTGGGCAACATCGGCGACGTCGTTTCCGTCAAGGACGGCTACGCCCGCAACTTCCTGCTGCCGCAGAAGAAGGCGCTGCGCGCCAACGAGTCGAACAAGCAGGTCTTCGAAGCCAACCGCGAACGCCTGGAAAAGGAAAATGCGGAACGTCGCGGCGATGCCCAGACGCAGGGCGAGAAGGTCGACGGCGTCGAGATCGTGCTGATCCGCGCCTCGTCGAACGCCGGCCATCTCTACGGCTCGGTCAACGTGCGTGACGTCGTCGCCGGTCTGGCCGAGAAGGGCCACGAGATCGACAAGCGCCAGGTCATCATGGGTCACCCGATCAAGACGCTCGGCATGCACGACGTCACGATCGCGCTGCACCCGGAAGTCCACGTCACCGTGAAGGCGAACGTCGCCCGCTCGGAAGACGAGGCCGAACTGCAGCGCCAGGGCGTCGACGTGCTCGCGCAGATCTTCGCCGACGAGCAGGCCGAGATCGAGGAAATGGCTCAGGCCAACGCCGTCGATCCGACGCTCGAACCGGGTGAAATCCCGGCCGACATGCTCGAAGGCCCAGCCGAAGGCGAGGCTGCGGACGAAGCCAACGGCTGATCCGCACCGACAGGACAAAAGAGGGCGCGGCCTGCGAGGGCCGCGCCTTTTTTTGTGCCTGACGCGGAGGCGCTTGCGGCAACAAACTCTGGGATGAGGAAGGTCTTGAAACCCGGCCTTGACCGACACCCTTGACCAGAGGGGGACTTGGAATCGCCATCCAACAGGCGCTAATGGCCATCGATGGAATCACCCGAGAAGATCATCGAAGACCTCACCCGCCTCTATGACGAGGCGGTCGAACGCCTGCGGGCCGACATCATCGCTTTCGGCCGCGAGGGCACCCTGCCGAAGCCGGAGAAGCGCAGCGACGGCAGCTATGCCTATCCGGAACTGCGCCTGCGCTTCCGCGGCGGCGCCCGGCCGGAAGACCGCAGCCGCGCCTACGGCCGGCTCAACGCACCCGGCACCTACACCACCACGGTCACCCGTCCGCGCCTGTTCGCCGATTACCTCAGCGAGCAGTTGCGGCTGATCACCAGCGATTACGACGTCGATCTCGAAGTCGTCCCCTCGCGGCAGGAGATCCCCTTTCCGTATGTGCTCGACGGGGAGGCGGGGGCGGAGCTCGCCGGGATCAGCCCGCAGGAACTTGCACGCCATTTCCCCTCGACCGAACTGGCCGACATCGGCGATGAGCTGGCCGACGGGATCGAGCTCGGCGCGCCCGGTGATCCGATCCCGCTCTCGCTGTTCGACGGCCTCCGGACCGACTTCAGCCTCGCACGGCTCGCGCATTACACCGGCACCGACCCGGCGCACTTCCAGCGTTTCATCCTCTTCACCAACTATCACCGCTACGTCGACGAGTTCGTCGACTGGGCGGGCGAGCAGCTCGGCAACGACGAGTGCACCGCGCTCGCGGGTGCCGGCGGGCTCTACCTCGAGACGCCACGCCAGAATGCGCGCTCGGAGCTGTCGGACACTGCATGGCGGCGCCACCAGATGCCGGCCTACCACCTGATGGGGAAGGACCGCGGCGGGATCACTCTGGTCAACATCGGCGTGGGCCCTTCGAACGCCAAGACGATCTGCGACCACCTCGCCGTCTTGCGGCCCGAGGCGTGGCTGATGATCGGTCACTGCGGCGGCCTCCGCCCGAGCCAGAAGATCGGGGATTATGTGCTCGCCCACGCCTATCTGCGCGACGATCACGTGCTCGATCCGGTGCTGCCGCCCGAGATCCCGCTGCCCGCGATCGCCGAGGTGCAGCAGGCGCTTGCCAAGGCGGCCGAGGAAGTCAGCGGCACCCACGGCGCGGACCTGAAGCGCCGGATGCGCACGGGCACCGTCGTCACGACCGACGACCGCAACTGGGAGCTGCGCTATACCCAGTCCGCCCGCCGCCTCTCGCTCAGCCGGGCGGTCGGGATCGACATGGAAAGCGCGACCATCGCCGCGCAGGGTTACCGCTTCCGCGTCCCCTACGGCACGCTGCTGTGCGTCTCCGACAAGCCGCTGCACGGCGAGATCAAGCTGCCGGGGCAGGCGAACAAGTTCTACGAGGAAGCGATCGCCGCGCACATGCAGATCGGCGTCACGACCTGCCGCCTGCTGCGCCAGGAGGGCAATCGCCTGCACTCGCGCAAGCTGCGCGCGTTCAACGAGCCGCCGTTCCGGTGACGAATGCCGCTGCGGGGTCGGAAACGTCCGTGCGCTCGATCGGCATACGCCCCGCCGGGCCAGAGGACCGCCCGGCCATCTGGAGCGTGCTCGAGCCCGTGATCCGCGCGGGCGAGACGTACGCCTTCGACCGCGACATGAACCAGGAAGCGGCGCTCGCCTACTGGACCCGGGCGGATACCGAGACCTTCGTCGCCGAGGAAGAGGGCCGCATCCTCGGGACTTATTATATGCGCCCGAACCGGGCGGGCGGCGGCGGCCATGTCTGCAATTGCGGCTACGTGACCGCGGCCGATGCGGCCGGTCGCGGCGTCGCGCGGCTGATGTGCCTCCACTCGCTCGACCATGCGCGGGGCCAAGGCTACCGGGCGATGCAGTTCAACTTCGTCGTCAGCTCGAATGAGCGCGCGGTGCGGCTGTGGCAGTCGCTGGGCTTCGACATCGTCGGTCGCCTGCCGCTGGCGTTCGACCATCCGGAACTCGGATACATCGACGCTTTGGTGATGTTTCAGGCGCTCTAACGCGGGCGCCAGGGTCCGTCTGTTAGCCCAGCCGCTCCAGCAGTTCGCGTGCGAAAGTCGTCAGCGTGTCGTCGCGTGCGCCCATGATTACGATCCGGTCGTTCGGCTGCGCGAGGCAGACGATGCGGTCGCCGCAGGCCTTGCGAGTGGGGATGTATTCGGCATGACCGCCGGCGGCCTCGATCAGCCGCACGATCCGCTCGCTGCCTTCGCTGCGGTCGACGGTGCCGCCGAAATAGACTGGATCGCACAGGATCGTGCAGTCATCGGGCCCGAGCTCGCGCGCAAACGTTTCGGCCAGTTCGGTGCCCATCTGCCGCAGAGGGCCATAGCCGTGAGGTTGGAAGAATGCGATCACCCGCCCCTCGTGCGCCTTCAGGGTGCGCAGCGTCGCGGCGCATTTTTCGGGGTTGTGGCCGAAGTCGTCGATCACGGCGATGCCGGCGGCACTGACGCCGACGAGATCGAACCGCCGCGCGAGCCCCTTGAACTCCGCAAGCGCCGCAACCGAAGCCGCGACGGGCACGCCCGCAGCGGCCGCGGCGGCGATGGCCGCGAGGGCGTTCGAGAGGTTGTGCTTGCCCGGCATGGCCAGCGTGAGCGCGTGCTCGCTGCCATCGTGTCGGTCCACGATCATCGCGGCCTGCCGCAGCGGCCCTTCGGCGACCGAACCGGGCACGACGCCGATCTGCGCCTTCTCCTGATCGATGCCGAAAGTGATGACCTCGTTCGCGTGGGGGAGGAGGGCAAGCGCCTCGGCATCGTCGGCATTGATCACGGCGATGCGGCTGCGGGCGAGGAAATCGCCGAAGAGCTGGCGCAGCTCGTCCATTCCCTTGTGGTCGAGGCTGACGTTGAGCAGCACGCCGACCGCGGGCCGGTAAAGCGCGATCGACCCGTCGCTCTCGTCCACTTCGCTGACGTAGATGCTGCGTCCGCCGACGAGCGCGCTGGCGTTCGGGCGTCCGGCGGAGACGAAGTTCTTCATCACCGCGCCGTTCATTACCGTCGGATCGCGGCCCGCGGCGTGCATGATCCAGCCGAGCATGCCGGTCACGGTCGACTTGCCGCTCGTGCCCGCCACCGCGAGGCCGGCGCCGCTGGTGTTGAACAGGATCGAATTGAGTTCGGCCCGCGACATCCTGAGGCAGCCCAGTTCCTTGGCTCGTACCACTTCAGGCACGGTGTCCTCGATCGCGGCCGAGGCGACGAGGATCTGCTCCGCCGACACGATCCCGCTGCCGTCCTGCGGATGGAGCGCGACGCCCTGCGCCTCGATCGCTGCGAACTTCTCCGGCGTGCGGCCCTGGTCCCGACTGCGGTCGCTTCCCGCGATCTCAGCGCCGCGCCCATGCACGATCTGCGCGAGCGGCAGCATGCCGGACCCGCCGATCCCGCAGAAGAAGAACGGGCGGGCGAAGAGTTCGTCGGCTGTGGGGATATCGTCCATTGCCCGCTGCGTATTCAGTTGTGCAGGCGGACACAAGCTCGCTAGGTCGTGTGCATGACACGCGTTGCCATTTGCGCCCCCGGAAAGCCGCTGGAGCGCGAGCATGCCGATGCTGTGCTCGCGATCGCGGAGGAGTTCGAAGGCGTGGAGCTTCGGTTTCACGAGCAATGCTTCGCCCGTCACGGACACTTTGCCGGCGACGACGAGGCGCGGCTCGCCGCGCTGCTCGACTGCGCGAACGATCCCGCGGTGGACGCCGTGTGGTTCGCCCACGGCGGCTATGGCTCGAACCGGATCGCGGCCGAGGCGGTCTCGCAGATGGAAGCCGCGGCGCGCGGCAAGCCGTTCCTCGGCTACTCCGACACCGGCTACCTGCTGGCGGCGCTCTATCGTGCCGGGATCGGGCGCCCGGCCCACGGCCCGATGGTTGCCGACGTGCGGCGGGAGGGCGGCGCGACGGCAGTGCGGCGTGCGCTGGACTGGCTAGCCGGCGGTGACGTGGGGCTCGAAGGGAAGCTCGACGGGCGGCCCGCTACGGCGTTCAACCTGATGACTCTGGCGATGCTCTGCGGCACCGACCTGATGCCCGATCTCGCCGGCCACGTGGTGATGGTGGAGGAGGTTTCCGAGCATCTTTACGCCGTCGACCGGCTGTTCTTCCACATCAGCCAGCACTTGCGCGGAATCGCTGGCCTGCGCCTGGGGCGCGTTTCGGAAGTTCCGGAGAACGACCGGCCGTTCGGCGGAAGCGCGGAGGATATTGCCGAGTACTGGTGCGCGAAGGCGGATATCCCCTACCTCGGCCTCGCCGATATCGGGCACGACGCCGACAACAAGATCGTGCCGTTCGGCCTTGCGGGCGGCGCCCTGCGCTCATAAGCCGCGCCGCCGAAGGAGACTGACATGCGTGCATTCGTTTTTCCCGGACAGGGGAGCCAGAAAGTCGGCATGGGTGCCGAGCTCGCCGACGCCAGCGCCGCCGCGCGCGAGGTGTTCGAGGAAGTCGACGAGGCGCTGTCGCAGGGCCTGTCGAAGATCATGCGCGAAGGGCCGGAGGACGCGCTGACGCTGACCGAGAACGCGCAGCCGGCGATCATGGCGAACGCCATTGCGACCCTGCGGGTACTGGAGCGCGAATTCGGCGTCGCGCTGGCGGGCAAGGGCGATTGCGTCGCTGGCCACTCGCTCGGCGAATACACCGCGCTCTGCGCCGTGGGTGCGTTCTCGCTGGCGGATACCGCGCGGCTGCTCAAGCTGCGCGGACAGGCGATGCAAGCGGCTGTGCCGGTGGGCGAGGGCGCGATGTGTGCTCTGCTCGGCGCCGACCTCGAGAAGGCGCAGGCGCTGGCCGAGGCGGCTGCAGAAGGCGAGGTGTGCCAGGTCGCCAACGACAACGATCCGGGGCAGGTCGTGCTCTCGGGCCACAAAGGCGCGATCGAGCGCGCGGTCGGCATGGTGAAGGAATTCGAGATCAAGCGCGGCGTGCTGCTGCCGGTCTCCGCGCCGTTCCACTGCGACCTGATGCAGTCCGCGGCGGACGCCATGGCCGAGGCGCTGACGAAGACAGCGCCCGGCGCTTTCACTCTGCCGCTCTACGCCAACGTCACCGCGGCGCAGGTGACGGATCCGGCAGAGGAGCAGCGGCTGCTGGTCGAGCAGGTCACGGGCCGGGTCCGGTGGCGCGAAAGCGTGCTCGCCATGCGCCGCGCCGGCGTCGAGCAATTCGTCGAGTTGGGCGGCAAAGTCCTCGCCCCCATGATCGGCCGGATCGACAAGGAAGCCCGGACCACCAGCGCCATCACCATGGCGGACATCGAAGCGCTCGCGAAGGAGATCGGATAATGTTTTCGCTCGAAGGAAAGACCGCCCTCGTTACCGGCGCCAGCGGCGGGATCGGGTCGGCGATTGCCTATGCGCTGGCACGCCAGGGTGCACGGTTGGCGCTCAGCGGGTCGAACAGCGCAAAGCTGCGCAGCTTTCGTGAGCAGATCAACGAAGAGGTCGGCGGCGACCATGTCGAGATAACCTGCGATCTTTCGAACACGACGCAGGTCGAGGAGCTGATCCCCGCAACGGTCGATACACTCGGCAAGATCGACATTCTGGTCAACAATGCCGGGGTGACGCGCGACAACCTCGCCATGCGGATGAAGGACGACGAGTGGGACGCGGTCATGCGGATCAATCTCGAAGCCGCGTTCCGTCTGATGCGTGCTGCCGCACGGCCGATGATGAAGGCGAGGCACGGCCGTATCGTCAGCATCACGAGCGTCGTCGGTGCGACGGGCAATCCGGGCCAGATGAACTACGCCGCGGCCAAGGCGGGGCTCGTCGGCATGTCGAAGAGCCTCGCGCAGGAGCTTGCGAGCCGCGGGATCACCATTAACTGCGTCGCCCCCGGCTTCATCCGCACTGCGATGACGGACCAGCTTCCCGATGCGCAGAAGGACGCGCTCAACGCCCGCATTCCGATGGGACGCATGGGCGAGGGCGAGGACATCGGCGCGGCGGTCGCCTATCTCGCTTCGGACGAGGCAACCTATATCACGGGGCAGACCTTGCACGTGAACGGCGGCATGGCGATGATGTCCTGACCGCCGGCCGGCACGCGACGTAAGCCCCGGATCACGGATTTATCCCCAAGGAATCGGCGCGCAGGGCCATTCGTTCTTGCCCCGTCACGCCTCGTCACTAAGGATAATCGCCACTTTCCGGCGCTCGCGGGCGATTCCGGCCCCGAACCTTTCGGCGGGCGCGCATGGGGGAATTGATACGCGATGAAGGCCACTATCGAACGTGCCACGCTCCTGAGGTGCCTCAGCCACGTCCAGTCCGTGGTGGAGCGGCGCAACACCATCCCGATCCTCTCGAACGTGTTGATCGAGGCTGGAGAGGGCGGAGCGCTCAAGGTCATGGCGACCGACCTTGACCTGCAGGTGGTGGAGAACATGGCCGCAGCCTCCGTCGATGCGCCGGGCGCGATCACGGTTTCGGCGCACCTGCTGTTCGACATCGCGCGCAAGCTGCCCGACGGGAGCCAGGTCAGCCTGGAGACCGCCGACAACCGCATGACGGTCAAGGCCGGGCGCAGCCGTTTCCAGCTCCCCACGCTGCCGCGCGACGACTTCCCAATGATCGTCGAGGGCGACCTGCCGACGAGCTTCGAGATTCCCGCCAAAACCCTGGCCGAGCTGATCGACCGCACCCGGTTCGCCATCTCGACCGAGGAGACGCGCTACTACCTCAACGGCATCTTCCTCCACGTCTCGGACGAGGACAAGCCGGTGCTCAAGGCGGCGGCGACCGACGGCCACCGCCTCGCGCGCTTCACCATCGCGCAGCCTGAAGGCGCGGCGGGCATGCCCGACGTGATCGTGCCGCGGAAAGCCGTCGCGGAGCTGCGCAAGCTGCTCGAGGAGTCGCTCGACGGCAACGTTCAGGTCGATCTGTCGGCGAGCAAGATCCGCTTCACGCTCGGCGGTGAGGGCGGGGTGGTGCTGACCAGCAAGCTGATCGACGGCACGTTCCCCGATTACAGCCGCGTGATCCCGACCGGCAACGACAAGCTGCTCAAGATCGATCCGAAGAGCTTCTACGAAGGCGTCGACCGCGTCGCGACGATCGCGACGGAGAAGACCCGCGCGGTCAAGATGGGGCTGGAGGCGGACAAAGTGACGCTCTCGGTCACCTCGCCGGACAACGGCACCGCGGCCGAGGAAGTCCCGGCGGACTACACTGCCGAAGGGTTCGAGATCGGCTTCAACGCCAATTACCTCAAGGACATCCTGAGCCAGATCGACAGCGACACGGTGGAGCTGCACCTGGCAGACGCCGGCGCGCCGACGCTGATCCGGCAGGATGCGAACAGCCCGGCGCTCTATGTGCTGATGCCGATGCGGGTTTAGAGGCTTCCGTCATCCCAGCTTTCGTTGGGATGACGTGAAGGTTGAAACGGTTACTCCGCCGCTTCGAGCATGGCGGCGCGCTGCGGGCCGCGGATGAGGCCGCCGGGCGTCGCGCCGGTCCATTTGCCGTCGCGGAAGGTGACCACGCCGCCCTTGATCGTTGCCACGTAGCCCTCGGCCTTCTGCAGCAGGCGCTTGCCCCCTGCCGGCAAGTCGAAGGCGAGCCAGGGCTTGCCGAGCTTCAGCCGGTTGAGATCGATCACGTTGAGGTCGGCCAGGTAACCGGGTGCGATCACGCCGCGGTCCTCCAGCCCGTAAAGACGCGCCGTGTCCGCGCACTGGCGCTTGATCGCGTGCTCCAGCCCGATACGCCCGCCTCGCTTGCGATCGCGCACCCAGTGCTGGAGCATGAATGTCGGGCTCGCCGCGTCGCAGATCGTGCCGCAATGCGCCCCGCCGTCGGAGAGCGAGTTCACCGTGTCGTCCGCCTGCTGCAGCGCCTCGAGGAAGTCGAGGTTGCCGTCGGCGTAGTTGAGGATCGGCAGGTAGATGAACCCCGTGCCGTGGTCGCGGCAGAGCATGTCGTAGGCATATTCCTCGCAGCTCATTCCGGCTGCGGCGGCGCGCGCCTGCACGCTCGCCTCGGGGCCGGGCTCATAGTCGAAATTCTCGTCCATCTCGAACTGCATCGTCCAGCCCGCGACGACGATCATCAGCAGGCCGAGCATGTCCTGCGGCGCGCCGGAGAAATCGTTCGCCTCGGACAGCAGCCGCGCCTTGAAGGCCGGGTCTAGCAGCTTCGCCTTCTGCTCCTCCCACGGCAGGGCCATGATCGCCTGCCAGCTCGGGCGGAAGCGGAACGGGTGGACGGTGCCGCGCCAGGCCATGATGATGCCGTTGCCGCGCAAGGCGATCTGCGCGACGATGTTGGCGCCGTTGTCGTTCTCGGCCCGCATGGTCGCGATCTGCTCTTCCAGCGGAAGTTCCTTGGCGATCGACTGGAGCGCGGCGAACGTGACCGGGAGGCCGGTTTCGCGGCTCAGCCGGCCCATCCAGTCGAACTCGTTCCACTCGCGGTTGAGATCGCTCGCCATTTCGAACACGCCGTGACCGGCACGGCCCATGGCACGGCCGATCGCGACCAGTTCCTCGGGCGTCGCGGTCGTGCCGGGGACGAGCTCGCCATCGACCGACTTGTGGATCACCGTGCGGCTCGTCGAGAAGCCGAGCGCACCGGCGCGCACGCCTTCCTCCACGATGCGGGCCATGGCGGCGATGTCATCCTCGGTCGGAACCGCACCGGGCTGTTCCCGGTCGCCGAGCACATAGGCGCGCACCGCGCCATGGGGCACGTGCGTTCCCACATCGACGGTGCGCGGCAGCTTCTCGAGCGCGTCGAGATACTCGGGGAAGGTGTCCCATTCCCAGGTGATACCCTCCGCGAGCGCGGTGCCGGGAATGTCCTCCACCCCTTCCATCAGGCCGATCAGCCACTCATGGCGGTCCGGGTGCGCCGGCGCGAAGCCGACGCCGCAGTTGCCCATGATCACGGTGGTGACGCCGTGCCAGCTCGAGGGGGCCATTTCCTGGTCCCACGTCGCTTGCCCGTCATAGTGGGTATGAATGTCGACGAAGCCGGGCGTCACGATCGTGCCGGCAGCGTCGATCTCCTCTGCGGCGTCACCCTGGACGGTGCCGACCTGGACGATCAGGCCATCCCTGACCGCGACGTCGCCGGTGAAGCGCTCCGCGCCAGTGCCGTCGACGATGGTGCCATTGCGAATGATCAGGTCGAATGCGGGCATTTGCGCCTCCTCTCTCCAGGGAGGAAGGTCTCATATCGCAACTGGTGAGTCCAGTGGCGAGCCTACCCGCGCGCCCGGATCATTGCCTCGATGTCGACGAACTTCTCACGCGGGGCGCCTTCGCGGGCGGCTTTGGCTTCGGCTTCCTCGATCTTCTTCCAGTCGCGGAAGGTGACGACGTCGAGGTCGCGCTTCTCGGCGAGCGCGTTGAAGCCCGTGCGGCCTTCCTTGCCGCCCGCGCCGAGGGCGCCTGAGGTCAGATCCTCGGCGATCTTCTCGACGACGCCGAAGCCGTCGGGGCGGTTGGTGCCGATCGTGCCGGTCGGCCCGCGCCGCGCCCAGCCGACGCAGTAGATGCCTGGCAGGATGCGCCCTTCGTCGTTGGCGAAGCGTCCGGCGCGTTCGTCGAACGGGACGCCGGGGATCGGCGAGCTGCGGTAGCCGATGCAACTGACCACGAGATCGGCGGGGATTACATATGTCTCGCCCGTGCCGGTCGCGCGGCCGGTCTCGACCCTGGTGCGTTCCACCTCCAGCCCGGTCACCTTGCCTTCGCCGAGAAAGCGGAGCGGGGAGGCGAACATGTCGAAGTCGATCTCGATTGCCTTGTCGGCGCGCTCGCTCTCGGGGATTGCGGCGAAGCTCCGCAGATGCGTGACCGACTTGCGCAGCCCCGGTTCGAGGATCGCATCTTCCGCCTCGTCCGGAAGGTCGCCGGGATCGACGCGCGGCGTGGCGCGGTCGAGGTGCATGAGCTCGCCCAGTTCCTTGGGCGTCATCATGATCTGGTGGGGGCCGCGCCGTCCCACGATCGTAATCGTGCGCAGGCTCGAGACCCGCAGCGCATCGAGCGCATGCGCGACGATGTCGGCCCCCGCGAACTCGGCTTCGGTCTTGGCGAGAATGCGCGCGACGTCGAGCGCGACGTTGCCCATGCCGATGACGACGGCGTTCCTGCCGGACAGGTCGGGGTCGAGCCCGGCGAACTGCGGATGGCCGTTGTACCAGCCCACGAACGCCGCGCTGCCGAAGATGTTGCCGAGATCCTCGCCCTCGAGCCCGAGCGGCCGATCGTTGGGCGCGCCGGTAGCGAGAACGACCGCATCGTAGAGCTCGCGCAGCTCGTCCATGCTGACGTCGCTGCCCACGGTGACGTTGCCGACGAAGCGCACGTTCTCGTTGAGCGCGGTCGCTTCGTAGCGGCGGCTGACGCCCTTGATCGACTGGTGATCGGGCGCGACGCCGGTGCGGATCAGCCCGTAAGGGACGGGCAGAGTGTCGAAAATGTCGATGCGGACGTCATCGCCCCAATGCTTCTGCGCTGCTTCCGCGGTGTAGTACCCGGCGGGGCCCGAACCGATAATCGCGATGTGGTGCATGTCAGCGTCGCACTCCGGCAAGAAAGGGGAGCCGCTGTCGTCGGACCGCGTTCCCGAGCGGCGGCGAGCCGGGACCGGGCGCGGTTCTGGATCCTGCCATCCTCTTCTCCGCTGCAGCAATGTTCGCCGGCAGACTCATGCCCGGCCACAATTGCCTTGGCAAGGAGACTCGGCCGTACGCTCGTCGGGTTTCGACAGGCGAACGGTTAACCGATTTTTCAAGGGATTCGCGGTATCTTCCCCATATGGGTGGAGCGCCAGTCAAGAGGGGGACGGAACCAAACGGGGCCGCGCGGCGGCGCTCGCCCCTTGGGGCACCCCGCGAGGCGCGGAGCGAAACACCCGAAATCTCCTCCGACCCCGAGCGCCGTGTCGAGCGCGACCGGCGCGAGACAAAGCGCGCGAAGGTTTCCGCATTGGCGGCGGCTCCTCCAGCGGTTCCACCGGCTCTGACATGGATGGCCGTCGCGATCGCGTCCACATTCGCGCTCGCCGGTGTAGTCACTCTGACGCCGCCGACGCTGCTCGCGGTGATCTGCGGCGTGGTTGCCGTCGTTTGCGCTGCGGCCGGCAAGGCATTGAATGCTTGGGGCGATGCCGCCGAACGATCACCCGGACTGAAGCGGACGCTCGGCATTGCGCTCGTCGGCCTTTCCGCTGCCGGGGTCGGGCTCGGCCTGGCCGACTGGATGTACTACGGCGTGCTCGACTGGCGGATCGGCGTTGCCGGGCTGGTGACCGTCAACATCCTCTTCGCTGCGCTGATGAGCGGCCGGATCGTGCTGGTCTTCGTCAGCAAGATCGGCTGCTGGGCGCCCGCCGCGATCGTCGACGGTTCGTTCTTCGCCTATGCCGGCCTGGCGATAGCCGCGATCGCGGGAGCGATCGTCGCGGCTTACCAGATCCGGTTCGAGCGGGCGAAGGCGGAGGAGAGCGAGGCGCTTGCCCGCGTTCGCGACCGTGCGCAAAGCATCCTCAAGGACTACGAGGAAACCGGGCAGGGCTGGTTCTGGGAAACCGACCGCCGCGGCAATCTGACCTACCTTTCCCCGTCGGTCGCCGTGACGCTTGGGCGGGCCGAGGCAGAGCTGGTCGGGCGCCCGTTCTCGCAGTTGTTCGACCTAGGCGACGAGAACCGCGAAGGCGAACGGACGCTGACCTTCCATCTGTCCGCCCGGTCCTCGTTTCAGGAGCTGGCCGTGAAGGCGGCCGTGACGGGCGGCGAGCGCTGGTGGTCGATCAACGGCCGGCCGGTCTACGACGGGTTCCGCAATTTCTGCGGCTTCCGCGGCTCCGGAACCGATCTGACGGAGAAGAAGCGCAGTCAGGAGAACGCCACCCGGCTCGCGCGCTATGACTCCCTCACCGGCCTCGCGAACCGATTCCAGATGTCGCAGACGCTGGAGAAGATCATCGGCAGCCCGCAGGAACGCGAGCGGGAGTGCGCCATCCTTCTGCTCGACCTCGACCGCTTCAAGCATGTCAACGACACGCTCGGCCACCCCGCCGGCGATGCGCTGCTGAAACAGGTCGCGCAGCGGCTCGAGCGCACCGTCGGCCAGGCGGGCCGGGTGGGGCGCCTCGGCGGGGACGAGTTCGAGGTGATCCTGCCCGGCCGCGTCGCCCGCGAGAAGCTCGCGCATCTGGCGCAGGAGATCATCCACGCCCTCTCGCAGCCCTATTCGGTCGAGGGGCAGCGGGTCGTGATCGGCTCCTCGGTCGGGATCGCGATCTGCCCCGACGACGGGGTTTCGAGCGAGTCCCTGATCCGCAACGCCGATCTCTCGCTCTATGCCGCCAAAGACGCCGGGCGCGGGCGGTATCACTTCTATTCCAACGACCTGCACACCGTCGCCGAAGAGCGCAGTGCACTGGAGCAGGATCTGCGGGATGCGATCGCCGACGGCGGGCTCCAGCTGTTCTATCAGCCCGTCGTGCACGCCGCGACAGCGCGGATCACCGGCTTCGAGGCGCTGCTGCGCTGGAACCACGCACGCCGGGGGTGGCTCTCGCCCGAGAAGTTCGTCCCGATCGCGGAGGACACGGGCCTGATCGGAACGATCGGCGAATGGGCGATCCGCACGGTCTGCAGCGCGCTGGCGCAATGGCCCGAGGAAGTACGCTGTGCGGTCAACGTCTCGCCGCTCCAGTTCGCCAACCCGCAATTGCCCGCGATCATCACCAACGCCGTCGCCCAGGCCGGCATCGCGCCCTCGCGGCTCGAGCTGGAGATCACCGAGAGCGTGTTCCTGGACGACGATGCCGACAACGAGGCCATGTTCGCGGCTCTCAAGCGGATCGGAGTGCGGCTGGCGCTGGACGATTTCGGGACCGGCTATTCCTCGCTCGGCTATCTGAAGAAGGCGCCGTTCGACAAGATCAAGATCGACCAGAGCTTCGTGCGCGGCGCGACCCAGCCGGGCAGCCGCAACGGTGCGATCATCGCCTCGATCACGAGCCTGGCGCAGGCGCTGGGAATGGACGTCACGGCCGAGGGGGTGGAGACGCTCGACGAGCTTGATCTCGTTCGGGCGCACGGGTGCACGCATGTCCAGGGCTACATCTACTCCAAGCCCCTGAGCCCGCAGGACGCCGACGAACGCCTCGCCGCCGGCCTGGCAATGGAGGCTGTTGGCCCGCGCTCTGCCCGCGCTCCGCGCCGGACCATGCTGCGCAAGATCGTGCTCGAGCACGCGGGGCAGCACTACGCCGGGACCATCCGTAACGTCTCGGCGCGGGGGGCGCTGATCGAGGGGCTTTGGAACGTGCCCGAGGGGACGCGCTTCCGCATCGCGATCTCCGACACGCTGGTCGCGGAGGCGACTACGCGCTGGTGTGTCGACAATCGCATGGGCGTCGAGTTCGACCAGGCGCTTCCCGATGATCTCGGCGGTCCGGCCAGCATGCCCTTCAACGATCGCCCACTCCCCGACGACATGAACGAACGGCGCGCCGCTGCCGGCTAGCCAGCCAATTCAGATGGCTGACAGGCCGCTCCGCCACGGCTAAGGGGCGAGGCGAACGGTGCTGCATTGCACCAAGTATCCCTCAGCGGAATTATGATGACCGATCTTGCACGTATCCGGAACTTTAGCATCATTGCGCATATCGACCATGGCAAGTCGACGCTGGCCGATCGGTTGATCCAGCATTGCGGGGGCCTGACGGACCGCGAGATGAGCGAGCAAGTCCTTGATAACATGGACATTGAGCGCGAGCGCGGGATCACCATCAAGGCCCAGACCGTGCGCCTGAACTATACCGCGAAGGATGGGCAAACTTACGAGCTCAACCTGATGGACACCCCCGGCCACGTCGACTTCGCCTACGAGGTCAGCCGCTCCCTCGCCGCGTGCGAAGGCGCGCTGCTGGTGGTCGACGCCGCGCAGGGGGTCGAGGCGCAGACGCTCGCCAACGTCTACCAGTCGATCGAGCACGATCACGAGATCGTCCCCGTCATCAACAAGATCGACCTCCCCGCGGCCGAACCCGAAATGGTCCGCAAGGAGATCGAGGACATCATCGGCATCGACGCCAGCGAAGCGGTGCTCACCAGCGCCAAATCCGGCATCGGCATCGAGGACACGCTGGAAGCCATCGTCGCCCGCATCCCGCCTCCCAAGGGCGATCGCGACGCGCCGCTCAAGGCCATGCTGGTCGACTCATGGTACGACCCCTACCTCGGCGTGGTCATCCTCGTGCGCGTGATCGACGGCGTGCTCAAGAAGGGCCTCCAGGTCAAATTCATGCAGGGCGGCACCCAGCACCTGATCGACCGCGTCGGCGCCTTCACCCCCAAGCGCGTCGACCTGCCCGAGATCGGCCCGGGCGAGATCGGCTTCATCACCGCGCAGATCAAGGAAGTCGAACAGGCCCGCGTCGGCGACACGATCACCACGGTGAAGGGCGGGGCGGACAAGGCGCTCGCCGGCTACAAGGAAGTCCAGCCGGTGGTGTTCTGCGGCCTGTTCCCGGTCGACGCCGCCGACTTCGAGAAGCTGCGCGAATCCATCGGCCGCCTGCGCCTCAACGACGCGTCCTTCTCCTACGAGATGGAAAGCTCGGCCGCATTGGGCTTCGGCTTCCGCTGCGGGTTCCTCGGCCTCTTGCACCTGGAGATCATCCAGGAACGCCTCACCCGCGAATACGACCTCGACCTCATCACCACCGCCCCCAGCGTCGTCTACCGCATCCGCCTCGGCAAGACGAAGAGCGAGGAGGGGAAGACGATCGAGCTGCATAACCCGGCCGACTATCCCGATCCCAACCGGATCGAGTGGATCGAGGAACCGTGGATCAAGGCGACGATCTACACGCCCGACGAATACCTCGGCTCGATCCTCAAGCTGTGCCAGGACCGGCGCGGCATCCAGACCGACCTGACTTACGTCGGCGGCCGCGCGCAGGTGACTTACGAGCTGCCGCTGAACGAAGTCGTGTTCGATTTCTACGACCGCCTGAAATCGATCAGCCGCGGCTATGCCAGCTTCGACTACGAGCAGATCGGCCTGCGCGAGGGGGACCTGGTGAAGATGAACATCCTGGTCAACAACGAGCCGGTCGACGCGCTGAGCCTGATCGTCCACCGCAATGTCGCCGAAGAGCGCGGCCGCGGCATGTGCGAGCGCCTGAAAGACCTGATCCCGCGCCACCTGTTCAAGATCCCGATCCAGGCCGCGATCGGCGGCAAGGTGATCGCCCGCGAGACCATCGCCGCGCTGCGCAAGGACGTGACCGCCAAGTGCTACGGCGGGGACATTTCCCGCAAGAAGAAGCTGCTGGAGAAGCAGAAGAAGGGCAAGGCGCGGATGCGCGAGTATGGGAATGTGAGCATTCCGCAGGAGGCGTTTATTGCGGCGTTGCGGATGGGGGAGGAGTAGGCTCGGATGCTTACTTTCCTGGCGGAGTGGACGCCAGAAAATCCAACAATGGAAATAGCTCATTCCGCATTGTAGAAAGCTCCGGCTTGCCGACGAGGTTTGCTCGATGCATCACCCCATTGATCGTTTGAAGATTATTCGCGAACTTCGACAAGCTCTGATGACAATCTGAACGAACAGAGCTTGGAAAATAGGTCTTGTTCTTCTTCAACCAGTCAATGACATTTCTCAGTGTCGGATCAAAATTGTCCTTCTGATCGTCTGTAAAAGGACGCCCCTCCTTCTCCTGCTTATTGAAGACCATTTCCTTGACATCTTCAAGCTTGCCGCTGCGTCGAACGTGTTGATCGATTGCGCGTTCTCCGATCATTCTAAGCAGCGCAGATCCAGAAAATGAAAATTCCAGACTGAGCTCGCTCGCCTCGGTTATCAGGGAAGATAATTTTCGATCATTCCACGCCACGTCCATCTTTGGCAGTAACTCATCTACATCGTTGATATGGAATGTCTTACCAGTCTTCGACTTCTTCAACGACTGGTTTTTTGGCCTTGTCTGGTTTTTTGTTCGGCCGTTTTTCGTCTTCGATTTCCTAGACTGGCGATTTGATGTTCGAAAATCATCTGAAAAACCTTCAAGTCGTTCGACAATTTGAGCGAAGATCGCCGAGTTCGGATCGATCTCGGATTTCTTAGTATCCCAAGGTAGCTTCTCAGGATCATTGGATACGAAATGAACCCACCCGAGAAATCCGTTGTATTCGGGATGCCAATAGGTCGAAAATCCAAGGTTCTTTTCCTTAGAAGCAACTTCAATCGTCCGATCATTGCATACAATATACCATCCGAATTCATCTGTAAGTAAGGAGTTCACCCTTCGATCATAATCCTTTTCGTCAGTGTGTCGATATTTTGCGTGCATTCCAGATTGAACGAATACATCGATACCATCTATTTTAGAATGCCACTTCTTGGGCTTAACTGGTCCTCGTGATCTAACCCCCGGTGTAAATCCAAGAATTCGATTCCCATTCAAAGAAATAGTTAAACCCTTCTTTAAAAAACCCCCGTACCGACGAGAGAGTTCGATGGATACGTCGTCCAAGTCTCCCGAGAAGTAGTGTGCTGCGCTTGGCTGCAGGTCTTTGATAAGGAAGGTTGTCCGCGTCGCTTTTCTGGATGTTCTAATCTCTGCCGTGAGTCCTTGGGTGAGCGATAGATCTTCTGACGTGAAACGGACAGTGGCTGAAAAGTCTGCTCTGTTTGTTGAAAGGGCGTACGTCTTGCCAAGCGCAAGGAGCGCTCGCTTCATGCCTAGGCCAAAGTAGCCTACCCCTTGTCGGTGAGTTGAGCGCTTTCCTAGGATGAATGCCTCATCTCTAAGGGTGGTCCGGTGAAAGCCGTCGCAGTTATCGGAAACGGCAACCGATCCAGGGACTACGCGAAGCGCAATCCTGAACCTTGAATAATCTGCGGGGAGGCCGCGGTCGTCCTTTTTCGCGTTGGCGGGAATTGAATTGCGAGCCGCATCAATCGCGTTGTCGATTAGATCGAAGAGCGCCTCGTTGGGAGAAATGTCGCGCGTCAAAGTCTCAAGCAGGAACTCCTCGTCGATCCCCTGCTTGATCGCCATAGACTGCTGCTTTGCCAACTCACCCCCCTCTGTGATCAAGCAATTCCTAAGCCAAACATATCGATAAGGCACTTTTGCAACTCGCGTAAGTCCCTCGTTTGGCATTCCCACACGACTTTAGGTTCCCAGCCAAACTTTCTCAGTTCTTTAGTCGCCTGTCTGTCTCGTGCCATATTCCGCTTAAATTTTTCTTCCCAGAATTCAGTCCGGGTTTTGGGGGTGGAGGCTTTCTTGCAGCCTTCATGCCGATGCCAAAAGCACCCATGTACGAATAGAGCTACGCGGCGTTTTGGGAATACGAGATCCGGCTTGCCGGGGAGGTCGTTTCGATGAAGGCGAAATCGTAATCCCAAGGCATGGGCTGCTCGCCGAACGCGCATTTCAGGCGTAGTATTTTTGCTTCTCACCTGCGACATCAACCACGAACGACGTTCTGGTGAAATGTGGTCGACCATCTATTCTGCGGCTTCGGCGAGCGCCGGACCTTCCGCGAGTTTCTGTTGAACTGCTGAGAGAACTGCCTCAGCAATTATCGGCGAGACGGAATTTCCGATCTGTCGGAAGCTATGCCAGATCGCAGGATGGAAACGGTGTATGTCCGGAAAGCCTTGGAGGCGCGCCGCTTCGCGAACTGTTATGACCCTGTTTTCCTCGGGATGGATGGGTCGAACCGCTTGATGCGATCCCTTGTCCGCTCCCGTTCCTGCTCGAAGGGTTGGGCACTGACCGTCCCATTTGAGACGAGGATATTTTCCAATCGGGTCGAATCCCCCAGGTATGATTGAACTGAACCTTTGGACGACCCGGTCTAGGTGCTCTGTTCGTTTGTTGCCGGTGAATATCCGATCATCGGCATGCAGGGCGGCCGAGTAGTCGCTGCTTCGGGCGTTCTTGCGCAAACGCCATATATCCGTTCCATCCTCGTCGCTTCGGACGGGCACTGGAGACCGTAGATCGAAAATCGCGTCTTTGACGGTCGCTGGTTCACGTTTGAAAGTTTCGAGGTCATTGATCGTGATCGGCGCACAGCGATCAGGCAAGTAGCCGACTACGAATGCTCTGCGCCTCTTGGTCGCCGCGCCGAATTCGGCAGCGTCCAAAACCGTGGGGTCCCAAACTTCGTATCCGGTAAGTTGCGCGATCGCTTCATCGAGTTCTCGACGGGCAGATCCGAGCATCAGGCCTTCGACGTTTTCCATAACGAATGCGGATGGTCGCGCGTCGTTTACGATCTCGAAAAACTTCTTCAGGAGGCTTCTGCGCGGGTCTTTTTCGTCTCGCTTCCCGATCATGCTGAAGCCTTGGCATGGCGGTCCACCGAAAATTAGGTCGACCGGGCCATTCGCATTCTCAAGCACTTCCGCGCCCGTGAGCTGCGAAATATCCCTATGAAACAGCTTCGTACTCGGAAAATTGACGCCGTACGAATAGGTTAGGTCGGGATCGAAATCGTAGGCCGCGACGACGTCGAATTCCGCCGCATGCGCGCCGCGCGAGAAGCCGCCGGTCCCACAAAACAGATCAATTGCCCGCATGCACTGCATGGGACCGCTATGTTGCGGAAAAGTGCTGACGCGGCAAGGCGCGTGAGTGCCCTACGCGATTTTCCCACAACGTCGCGCTAGCTCCATCGATGGGTTCGGGACAGCAAATTCTGGGCAGCATACAGATTAGCCCGCCGCCCGCTCAATCAATCCTAGTGCCACCTTCGGGTCTGCATCCACCGTCCTCAGTAACGTCCGCGCCGGGGCGTCCGGAGCGCCGGTGCTGCTCCGAGTCGCGCAGCTTGGCAGCGAATTTCGCCTGACTGAGTCCGGTCTTGGCGCGGATCTCCTTGACGTCGAGGCGCGCAACGACGCGGCCCTTGGTAGTGTCGCCTTCGGCATAGGCAATGGCTTCGGCCAGCCCGGCTGCGATCGTGTCGAATGCCGTTGTCATTCGGATTCTATACGGCAACGTGGGACCAAGAGGCGAGGAGTCTTTTGTTTGCGCCCTCAAACGCCGGGCGGGGCGCATCCGCGCCCCTTGGCTTCCTCCGCGCGGAGCGCTCCGGGCGGCCGGTCGGCCTTGCGGTCCGCTGGTCGCGGACCGGGGCTTTCCAGGCCTTGTGTGTGGGGAGGGGACAGGCCTTCCCCCGGCCCCTCCCGCGAGCGGGAGGGGAGGAGGTTACCACCTGTCGTCCCCCAGCGTTCTGATGCGCGGGCCGGCGGGTTTGGCGGGTGGGGGCTCCTCCGGCTCCTCGCCGGCCTCGCCGTTCTCCAGTTCCGGGCAGGTTCGGTCGTCGCCGATGGCGCAGGCCTCGCCGAGGAGGGCGGCTCGGGAGCGGCCGTCGCCCGCGAAGACTTCGGTGTATTCGGCCTCGGCCGCGGCGGTGTCGGCTTCGGGGGCGTCGCTGCGGGTCCGCCAGCCCTCGTCGAGGGCTTCGAGGCGGCGGAACTCGCGGTAGGCGGCGCGGGTGCGGGGGCTGAGGTGGGCCCACCAGCGGACGTGCATCTCGGCAATGCGCTCGACGAAATCGGCGGCGTGGTGGTCGGCCTCCGAGGCCTCGCGCTCCTGCTCCTCCTCCCATTCCTTGCGCCACTGCTTCTTCAGGCGGTCGCGCTCCATCTTGCCGATCGCGCCGAGGCCTTTCGCCTTGCCTTCGGTGAAGCGCTCGGGCGCGCGGTTGCGGAGCATGAACATGAGCAGCCGGTCGTTGTAGGTGCGGCGGGTGCCGACGAGCTTGCCGTAGGAGTAGACGGGCACCTCGACGCCGTTGAGCGCGCGCTCCATCGCGACGTCCTCGATCCGCTGGACGCCGAGCTGGAGCGCGGCCTCCCACGCCTGGCGGAAGCTCTCCGCGCCCGGCTCGCGGCGGAGCTGGTAGACGCCGGGCTGGCTCATGTTGACGGCGCGGCAGGCGGCGTCGACGCTGCCGGTGTCAGCCAGCGCCTCGATGAAGGCGCGCTGGCGCTGCTCGGTCCAGCCGTCGCGGCGCGGGCGCTCGCGCGGGACGGGGGTGAAGGCGGGCAATTCGCCTGCGCGGACGGGCAGGCGGGCCTCGCGACTGTCGGTGCGGCGGGTCATTTTCGATTCTACAGCACATGAGGTGTGCTGTAGGAAAATGTTTTTTGTTTGTTCTTTCGCACGCGCATCCGCGCGCGCGTCCTCGGCGCTGCTCCCTCCGCTTCGCTACGGGGCGCCTGTGGGCGGGCCGTCGCCCTTGCGGTCGGCTGTCGCCGAACGGAGCTTTCCCGGCCATGGCTGTGGAGAGCTGGTCCGGTCCGCGACCAGCGGACCGCAAGGCCGACCGGCCGCCGCGCCTACTGGCGCGGAAGCCAAGGGCCCGGATGGGCCCGCCGGCGCTTGAGGCTAAACAAAAAACAAACTCGTCAAGGACGAGTTTGCCCATCCCCATACACCAGGTACTTGAAGCTCGTGAGCTGCTCGAGGCCGACGGGGCCGCGGGCGTGCATCTTGCCGGTGGCGATGCCGATTTCCGCGCCCATGCCGAACTCCCCGCCGTCGGAGAACTGGGTGGAGGCGTTGTGCATCACCACGGCGCTGTCGATTGCGGTGAGGAAGCGGCGGGCGGCGTCGGCGTCCTCGGTCAGGATCGCGTCGGTGTGGTGGCTGGAGTGGGTGTCGACCCAGGCGATGCCTTCGTCGAGCCCGCCGACGATCTTCACGCTGGCGACGGGGTCGAGGTATTCGGTGTCCCAGTCTTCCTCGGTCGCGGGCTTGATCCGGCTGTCGAGCGCGACCGCCTCGGCATCGCCGCGCAGCTCGCAGTCGGCGGCCATCGCGTCGGCGAGCTTGGGCACGACTTCGCCCGCGACCGCGCGGTCGATGACGATGCTCTCGGTCGCCCCGCAGACGCCGGTGCGGCGGAGCTTGGCGTTGCGGATGACCTGCACCGCCTCGTCGATGTCGGCCGCCGCGTGGACGTAGCTGTGGCAGTTGCCGTCGAGGTGGAGGAGGGTGGGGACCTTCGCCTGGTCGCGCACCAGCTCGACCAGTCCGCGGCCGCCGCGGGGAATGACGAGATCGACGTGGTCGACCGCGCGCAGCAGCTCGGCGACGGCCTCGCGGTCGGTCGTCTGGACGGTCTGCACCGCGTCTTCCGGCAGGCCGGCGGCCTTGAGCCCGGCGCGCATCGCGGCGACGATCTCGCGGGTCGAGTTGCGGCTCTCCGAACCGCCGCGCAGGATCACCGCATTGCCCGACTTGAGGCACAGGGCCGAGGCGTCGGCGCCGACGTTGGGGCGGGATTCGTAGATCATGCCGATCACGCCGATAGGGACGGCGACGCGCTCGATCTTCAGACCGTTGGGCCGATCGAAGGTGGCGAGCTTGCGGCCGACCGGGTCGGGCAGCTCGGCGATCTCCTCGAGCGCCTTGGCCATGCCCTCGATGCGCTCTTCGGTCAGGCGCAGGCGGTCGATGAAGCTGTCGGGCTTCTTGCCCTCGACGCTCGCGACATCGGCCGCGTTCGCCTCGAGCAGCGCGGGCGTGGCTTCGCGCAGCGCCTTCGCGGCCTCGCGCAGCGCCGCGTTCTTCGCTTCGGTGCTGGCGGCGAGCAGCCCGCGCGCCGCATCGCGCGCGCGGCGGCCGAGCTCGTGGATGTGGATCTGCGGATCGAGTGTCTGGTCGTTCATCGGAATCCTCGTGTCGTTCGTGTCATGAGCGGGAGCGCGCCGCAAGTCAGCGCAGCTCGACCGCCCGGTCGTAGGCCGCCTGCAGCGTTACGCGCATCAGGCGCGAGAGCGTCTCGTCGCCATTGAGCGCGGCAAGGCCGGCGGCGGTGGTGCCGCCCTTGCTGGTCACCGAATTGCGCAGCGTTTCGAGGTCGGGCGCGCCGTCCTCCATCGCCATGGCGAGCGCGCCGGCCATCGTGCCGAGCACCATGGCGCGGGCATCTTCCGCGCTGAAGCCCTGTTCCTGCGCGGCGGCGACATAGGCGCGGGCGATCTCGAACACATAGCCGGGGCCGGAGCCGGCGACGGCGGTCACGCGGTCGAGCCGGTCCTCGTCGTCGACGGTCACGACGGTGCCCGCGCGCTCCATCATCGCGGACGCGTGGGCGCGCTGGTCGGCGCCGACCTCCGGGCCGGCATAGAGCCCGCTGACGCCCTGGCCGACGGCTGCCGGCAGGTTGGGCATGACGCGCACGACCGGCGCCCCCTCTCCCGCGCCGGCCATTGCACGGGCGATGCGCTGGGCCGAGGAGCCGGCGGCGATCGACAGCACGTAGCCGCCCTCGGCCAGCCGGCTCGCATAGTCGGGGAGCACGTCGTCGATCATCTGCGGCTTGATCGCGACGATCACGACATCGAACTTTTCCTCGCCGAGAGCGTTGAGATCGGAAACGAGCCGAGCGGGCGAAGGTGCGGACTCGAGCGCGGGATCGACGATGGTAAAGTTCTCCCCGCCGCTCATCCAGTGATTGAGAAGTGCACCACCCATCTTGCCGCAGCCGATCATGAGTATGTTATTGAAATTCAAGTGTCGCCCCTCGCTATAAATGAATAGTTCGATGGATGTGGCCGGGGCTCGATAACGAATTCGATCGCAACGGTCGAACGCCGCGCCGCAAGTGAACTTTTTCCGTGTTCCCGGTTGTGCATTGCACAATGGCTATCTACGTACCGACCGGAATTTTTCAAGGAGTGGATTTTATCGTCGTGGCCGAGAATCGAAACATCGTCGTCAAGATTGGTTCCGCCCTGCTTGCGAATTCGGACCTGCTCACCCCGCGCTTCAGCTTCATTCAACGGCTTCTGGAGGATGTCACCCGCCTTCGCAACGAAGGTTACAACGTGATCCTCTGTTCTTCGGGAGCGGTCGCGCTGGGTCTCAAGACTGTCGGCGAAACGCCGGAGAGCGCGGGCGTCAGCGACAAGCAGGCCGCCGCCGCCTGCGGCATGCCGCTGCTCCTTAACGCCTACAAGCAGGTTGGTCACGAGTACGGGTTTGACATCGCGCAGGTCCTGCTGACGCTGGGCGACTTCGAACACCACCGCCGCTTCCTCAACACCCGCAACACCGTGCACCGGCTGCTGGAGGCGGGCGTCGTGCCGATCGTCAACGAGAACGACACGATCACGACCGAGGAGATCCGCGTCGGCGACAACGATCGGCTGGCCGCCAAAGTGGCGCAGATGGTCGGCGCGAAGGACTTCATCATCCTGACCTGCGTCGACGGCCTCTACGACCGCAATCCCAGCGAGCCGGGCGCCAGGCTGGTCGAAGAAGTCCACGACGTGGGCGAGTACATGGCCGCGACCACCGGCACGAGCACGCTGGGCACCGGCGGCATGACGACCAAGCTCAAGGCCGCGAACATGGCGCAGGAAGCGGGCTGCATGACCTATATCGCCAACGGCGAGTACGAGCGCCCGCTGTCCGCCGTGCTGAACGGCGAGCGGCGCTGCACGCGCTGCCTTCCCAACCCGAATCCCATGTCGGGCAAAGACGGTTGGATCGCCAATCGCCTGCAGATGGCCGGCAGCGTCGAGGTTTCGAAGGAACTCGCCGACGAGCTGGTACAGAACAAGCGCTCCATCCGGCGTGAGGACATTCAGGCGATGGACGGCGACTTCACCCGCGGCGACGTGCTGCACCTCTACGACACCGACGGCGTGGAGCGCGCACGCGGCCTGAGCGACTTCACCTCGGAAGAAATCCGGGTGATGATCGTCAATCCCGACACCCCGCCCGAGCAGCTGCTGGGCTACAAGACCAAGGGCGAGATCATCCGTGCGAACAATCTCGTCATGCTGGATAACCGGCATCTGCTGTGGGACGCGCCTGCGGGGATGACTGCGTCGTCGTGACCGGCTTGTCGTCATCCCGGCAAACGCCGGGATCGCGTGCAGCGAACGACGACCTGGTGGAGGGCGATCCCGGCTTTCGCCGGGATGACGCGCATAATTGATGACCCGGACAAGTGATGGCGGGATTGGATGACCGGATGGCGGCCCACTCCCTCGCCAACTTCACTTTGCGTTCAGCGAGTGCGGCGGTATAGGCCGCTGCCATGACCACACGTCCGCGTTCGCCGCTCAAGCTCGCTTTCGCCGCCACTGCCTGCGCGGCCGCTGTCCTCACCGCAGGTTGTGCCGGCGGTGGCGGCGGACCCCAAGATTCGCTCGCCTATGTCGCGCGCGACGTGGAGACGCTCTACGCGGAAGCCAAGCGGCGGCTCGACAGCGGCAACGCCAAGCTCGCCGCCGCGCTGTTCGACGAAGTCGAGCGTCAGCATCCCTATTCGCCCTGGGCCCGCCGCGCGCAGCTGATGAGCGCGTTCAGCTATTACGTGGCGAAGGATTACAACCAGGCAATCCAGAGCGCGCAGCGCTTCCTGTCGATCCACCCGGGCAACAAGGACGCGCCTTACGCCTATTACCTGATCGCGCTCAGCTATTACGAGCAGATCAGCGACGTGCACCGCGACCAGGCGATCACCGAGCAGGCGCGCACCGCGCTGAACGAGGTCGTGCGGCGTTTCCCGCAGACCGAATACGCGTCCGACGCACGGTTGAAGCTGGACCTCGTCAACGATCACCTCGCCGGCAAGGAGAT
Organism: Pelagerythrobacter sp. Soil_C_18; assembly: GCF_057657235.1. Classification (NCBI taxonomy): domain Bacteria; kingdom Pseudomonadati; phylum Pseudomonadota; class Alphaproteobacteria; order Sphingomonadales; family Erythrobacteraceae; genus Pelagerythrobacter; species Pelagerythrobacter sp. Soil_C_18. The sequence goes on along the minus strand of NZ_JBDGIU010000006.1, from coordinate 103,302 downwards.
GGAGATCGGGCGTTTCTACCAGCGCAGCGGCAACTGGCTGGCGGCGCAGATCCGTTTCCAGAACGTGGTCGACAACTTCCAGACCACCAGCCACGCCCCCGAAGCGCTCTACCGCCTGACGGAAAGCAGCCTGGCGCTCGGCATTCCCGAGGAGGCGGTGAAATACACCGCCGTGCTCGGCGCCAACTACCCGGGCAACGAGTGGTACGAGAAAGCCTACGACCTGGTGCAGGACCACGCAGCCGGCGTGACCGCCAGCTGATCGCGCCTGTTCGCAAGCGCGCGCCGGTTGGTGACGTGCTTTCTCATTCCGGCTAGAGAATCGGGCCAGTCATGCTGACCCGTCTGTCCATCCGCAACGTCGTGCTGATCGAAGCGCTCGATCTCGATTTCGGGCGTGGTCTCGGTGTGCTTACCGGCGAGACGGGTGCGGGCAAGTCGATCCTGCTCGACGCGCTCGGCCTCGTGCTCGGCAACCGGGCGGAGACCATGCTGGTGCGCGCCGGCGAGGACCGTGCGAGCGTGACTGCGAGCTTTGAATTCGCGCGGCTGCCCGATGCGATGGCCGAAGCGCTCGATGATGCAGAGATCGCGATCGATCCCGGCGAGCCGCTGATTATCCGCCGTCAGGTGCGCGCCGACGGGGGCAGCAAGGCCTTCGTCAATGATCAGCCGGTCAGCGTCGCGCTGCTGCGCACGCTCGCGCCCGCGCTGGTCGAGCTGCACGGGCAGCACGACGACCGCGGCCTCGTCAATCCGCGCGGGCACCGGGCGCTGCTCGACCGCTATGCCGGGGCCGATACCGCCGGTGTCGCCGCCGCATGGGACGCATGGCGCGCGGCGGACGAGCAGCTGGAGAGCGCGCGCGCGGCGATCGAGCAAGCCAAGGCCGACCAGGACCTGCTGCTGGCGCATCTCGCAGAGCTGACGGCGCTCGAGCCGCAAGCCGGTGAGGAGGCGCGGCTGGCGGAGGCGCGCGCGGACATGCAGAAGGGCGAGCGGCTCTCGGGCGACCTCGAGGAACTGCGCCACGTGTGGGACGGGTCGGATTCGCCGCTCGCCTCGCTCCGGGTGGCGGCGCGGCGGCTCGACCGGATCGCGCCCGAGCACCCGCTGCTGGCCGAAGCGCTCACGGCGCTCGACCGCGCGGTGATCGAGGCGGGCGAGGCGGAGGAGAAGCTGCAGGCTGCGGCGGAAGCGCTGGTCCACGATCCCGCCGCGCTGGAAGCCGCCGAGACCCGCCTGTTCGACTTGCGCGCGCTGGCCCGCAAGCACCGCTGCGAGGTCGACGAACTGCCCGACAGGATGCGCGAGTTCCGCGCCGCGCTCGATGCCATCGAGGGCGGGGAGGCCGAGCTCGACGCACTCGAAGCCGCCGCGCGCGAGACCGGCGAGCGCTACCGCGAGCGCGCGGGCGCCTTGCACGAGGCGCGCCTTGCTGCGGCGGCGAAGCTCGACGAAGCGGTGGCGCAGGAGCTGGCGCCGCTCAAGCTCGACGCGGCGCGCTTCCGCACCGCGGTTGCCCGGTTGCCCGAGGAACGCTGGGGGCCGCACGGGCTGGACAGCGTCGAGTTCCTGATCGCGACCAATCCGGGTGCCGACTTCGCGCCGCTGGCCAAGATCGCCAGCGGGGGCGAGCTGTCGCGCTTCATCCTCGCGCTCAAGGTTGCGCTGGCCGAGCAGGGCGGGGCGGCGACGGTGATCTTCGACGAGATCGACCGCGGCGTCGGCGGCGCGGTCGCCAGCGCGATCGGCGAGCGCCTCGCACGGCTGGCGAGCGGCGGGCAATTGCTCGCAGTGACGCACAGTCCGCAAGTCGCCGCGCGCGGCCGCGTGCACTATCTGATCGCCAAGTCGAGCGAGGGGACCGTCACCAAGACCTCCGTCCTGCTGCTCGACGAAAGCGGACGGCAGGAGGAAATCGCCCGCATGCTCTCGGGCGCCGAAGTGACGCCCGAGGCGCGCGCGCAGGCGGACCGGCTGCTGGAGGGGGTGTGAGGCATGCCGCGCTCGGGAACGTCTTGCTGATGGCGGCGAGCTCGTCCTCGGCCGAGACCGCGCCGGTTGCGCCCGCCAGTGGCGACAGGTTCGGCACCGATGTGCATCTCGCGCCGTCGGAGCCCGATGCGGTGCTGCGCTATGCCGATCATCCGCGCGGGTTTGCCGAGTTGCGGTTGCCGGAAAGGGCCGAGGCGGGGCAAGGGCCGTTCCCGCTCGCGGTGATCTTCCACGGCGGATGCTGGAAGGCGGGCGTGGCCAACCAGGCCTATATGGCGCCGCTCGCGACCCGCTGGCAGGGGCAGGGGATTGCGAGCCTCAACCTTGATTACCGCGAGGTCGGCGACGGGGGCGGCTGGCCGGGCAGCTTTGCCGACTGGCAGGCGGCGGCCGCGCTGATCGACGAGGTTGCGGCCGCGCACCCGATCGACCGCGCGCGGGTGACGCTGGTCGGCCATTCGGCCGGCGCGCTGCCGGCCCAGTGGCTGGCGATGGCGCAGGGGAGCGACGGCCCGCTGGGCGCGCGCGAGCCGCTGTCGGTGCGCGCGGCGATCGTCCTTGACGGCCCCGCGGATGTCGGGGCCGAGCGCGCGGCGTTCGACGCCCTGTGCGAGTTTTCCGCGGTCGATCCGTTCATGGGCGGCGATCCCGCCCGCCACGCCGCAATTTCCCCGCTCGCGCACCCGCCGATGCTCGACGAGCTGCTGTTCGTCCAGGCCGTTCTTCCATCCCCGCCGGAGCCTGCGCAAGCCGCGATTCGTGCGGGCGGCACGCGGCTGGAGGTTCGAGAGAACCCCGGCGCCGGTCACTTCGACGTCCTCACGCCGGGCTCGGAAACCTATGTCGCCAACGAACCGGCCATGCTGAAAGTGCTGCGTGGGGAGAACTCCGCAGGAGAGACACCGTGAGCGAGGCGAAGGCCGGCGATTATCACCGCGACGGCTACCGATTGCTGGAAGGTCTGGTCTCGCGCGAAGTCGCGACCGGCTTGCTGGCGCGGATGAAGACGGATTTCGCCCGGCAGAAGGTCGATCTTGCGCGCCTCCGGCAGGAGGGGCCGTTGCTCGCGCGGCCGGCGGTCGAGATCTACGGCTACCATTACCCGCTGTTCGCGACGTTCCACTGGGGTCTCACCGCGGCGGTGCAGGGCGAAGTCGGCGTGCCGCTGCTGCCGACATACTGCTATTTCCGGCTCTACGGCGCTGGCGACATCTGCCGCGTGCACGGGGATCGTCCGGCGTGTGAGCACAGCCTGTCGCTCACGCTCGGTTATGCCGACGACAAGCCCTGGCCGCTCGAGGTCGTGCGCGAGCCGATCGTCGAGCCTTATGCCCGCGCCGACGCGGCGTTCGCGGACGGGGAGGACGCGGTCGCGATCGAAATGGTTCCGGGGGATGCGGTGCTCTACAAGGGGGTGCACCACCATCACGGGCGGACCACGCCCAATCCGAACCGGTGGTCCGCGCACCTCTTCCTCCACTGGGTCGAGCGGGATGGCGCGTTCGCGGGCGAGGCGTTCGACAAGCAGCCGCCGCCTGCGCGGGTGGAGTTCTGACACGATGGCCGACGAGACCCTTTCCGAAGCCGAGGCCGCCAACGAACTGATGCGGCTCGCGAGGGCGATCGCGCGGCATAACCGGCTCTATCATGCCGAGGACGCGCCGGAGATCACCGACCAGGAATACGACGCCCTCGTGCGCCGCAATGCGGAGCTGGAGGAGCGGTTTCCGCATCTCGTGCGGGCGGACTCGCCGTCGCAGGCGGTCGGGCATGCGGTCGCGGGGTCGCCGCTGTCGAAGGTGACGCACGAGGTTCGCATGATGAGCCTCGACAACGCCTTCGCCGAGGAAGAGGTGGCGGATTTCGTCGCGCGCGTGCGGCGCTATCTCGCTCTCGGCGAGGGCGAGCCGCTGGCTTTCACGGCCGAGGACAAGATCGACGGGCTGTCGTGCTCGCTGCGGTACGAGAATGGGGAGTTGGTGCGGGCTGCGACGCGTGGTGACGGGCAAGTGGGGGAGGACGTTACCGCCAACGTCGCGTGCATTGCGGATATTCCGCAGACGCTGCCCAGTGGGGCGCCCGAAGTCTTCGAGGTGCGCGGCGAGGTCTATATGGAGCGCGAAGCCTTCCTCGCGCTCAACGGGCGGCTGATGGAGGAGGCGCGGGCGCAGGCCGAGGCGAAGGGGGAGGATCTCGACCCCGCGAAAGTCCGCCAGTTCGCCAATCCGCGCAACGCCGCCGCCGGCTCGCTGCGGCAGAAGGATGCCACCGTCACCGCCAGCCGGCCCTTGCGGTTCTGGGCGCACGGCTGGGGCGCCGCGTCCGAGGTGCCGGGGGAAACACAATTCGAGGTCATGCGGCGGATCGGCGAATGGGGCCTGCCGATCAGCCCGGACCTCAAGCTCTGCCATTCGCTGGAGGAGATGCTCGCGCACTACCGCGCGATCGGCGAGGGGCGCGGAAAGCTTGGCTACGAAATCGACGGCGTGGTCTACAAGGTCGACCGGCTCGACTGGCAGGAGCGGCTCGGCTTCGTCGCCAAGGCGCCGCGCTGGGCGCTGGCGCACAAGTTCCCGGCGGAGCAGGCCGAGACCACGCTGGAGGCGATCGACATTCAGGTCGGGCGCACGGGCAAGCTCACGCCGGTCGGCCGCCTCGCCCCGGTGCTTGTCGGCGGAGTGACGGTGACCAACGTCACGCTGCACAACCGCGACGAGATCGCGCGACTGGGCGTGCGGCCCGGCGACCGGATCAAGGTCCAGCGCGCGGGCGATGTGATTCCGCAAGTGGTCGAGAACCTGACGCGGGATGCCGAGCGCCCGGCCTATCGTTTCCCCGAGACCTGCCCCGATTGCGGCAGCGACGCCGTTGCCGAGGAAGGCGAGGTCGATGTCCGCTGCACCGGCGGGCTGATCTGCCCCGCGCAGCGGACCGAACGGCTCAAGCATTTCGTCAGCCGCGGCGCGCTCGACATCGAGGGGCTGGGCGAGAAGACCATCGACCAGTTCTTCGCCCTGGGCTGGCTCGAAAGCCCGGCCGACATCTTCCGCCTGAAGGACCGCCGCGAGGAAATTCTCGCGCTCGAGGGCTGGCAGGACAAGTCTGTGGACAACCTGTTGGCGAGCATCGCGGCCAAGCGCGAGCCCGACGCCGCGCGGCTGCTGTTCGGCCTCGGCATCCGCCATGTCGGGGCGGTCACCGCACGGGATCTGATGAAGGGCCTGAGCGATATCCGCCGCCTGCCGGAGAAGGCCGCCGCGATTCATGCCTATCGCGAGGAAAACCCGCGCGGCGAGGATGAATCGGCGGGCAAGTTCAACGCGCGCATGGTCGAGGCGATCAAGGACATCCTCGAAGTGCGCGCCGACGGGATCGGCACAGCGGTCGGCTTCGCGCTGGCCGACTTCTTCCATGAAGAGCACAACCGCGACGTCTGGAACGACCTGATCGGCGGCAAGCCCGGCGCGGGTGTAGTCGACCCGCCGCCCTATGTGGTGGAGACGAAGGACAGCGCGGTCGCCGGCAAGACGGTCGTGTTCACCGGCAAGCTCGAGACCATGAGCCGCGACGAAGCCAAGGCCCAGGCCGAGCGGCTCGGCGCGAAGGCCGCGGGATCCGTCAGCGCGAAGACCGATCTGGTGGTTGCCGGCCCCGGCGCGGGCAGCAAGCTGAAGAAGGCGGCGGAACTCGGCATCGAGGTGATCGACGAGGCCGCCTGGGCGGAGATCGTCAAAGCGGCGGATTGAGGGGGACGGCGCCGATCAGCGCGCCCCCTTAACTTTCTCCCGTCACCCCAGCGAAAGCTGGGGTCGCGTGCCGCCAGGTCGGCCGGTGCGGCCAGCGATCCCAGCTTTCGCTGGGATGACGGGAGGGTGGAGGAGGTCCGGCCAGTCTCCCACCACCGGGCCGAGCCGTGGCCTGCCTGCGGCGGCGCACGCAACGTTATCGGCGGCCATCCATTGGCCGGATAGACGCGGACATTTCCGCGCCCTTGCTCCGCGCGCCGGCCGCGGGTCGCCGCGCCGGGCAAGTCACCCAGCCAAGCGGAGATCAGCAATGCAAGTCAGCGAATGTATGACGAGAGACGTCCAGGTCGCGAGCCCGGACGACACGATCCAGCAAGCCGCGCGGATCATGGAACGGATCGATGCCGGCGTGCTGCCGGTAGGGCAGGACGAGCGCCTCGTCGGGATGATCACCGACCGCGATATCGCGATCCGCGCCGTGGCGAAAGGCCGCGAGTGCGACACGCCCGTGCGCGAGACGATGAGCGGCGAGGTCCGGTACTGCTACGCCGACGACGACGCGGAGGAAGTGCTCGAGAACATGGGCGACCAGCAGCTTCGCCGCATGCCCGTGGTCGATCGCGACAAGCGGCTGGTGGGCATCGTCTCGATCGGCGATCTCGCCAAGAAGGACGAGCGCGATACGGGCGAAGCGCTGAGCCAGATCGCGCAGCCCGGTGGCCTTCACGCCACCTGACGCGCCAACCAAGGAGAAGACCGATGAGCGCCAACGGCCTCGAGGTATTCGACAAGACCCTGCAGACGACCAACATCTGGCTCGACCAGATCATGGAGCGGCTCGGCCCCGATCGGCAGGTCGCGTGGAAAGCGCTGAGCACGGTGCTGCACAAGCTGCGTGACCGCTTGCCGGTGGAGGAGGCGGCGCACCTCGGCGCGCAGCTCCCGCTGCTCGTGCGTGGGGTCTATTACGACCAGTACCAGCCGGCGCGTCAGCCGATCCGCTGCAACCGCGAGGAGTTCGTCGCCGAAGTGACCGAATGGCTCGCCGACACGCGCCCGGTCGATCCGGAGGAGGCGATCCGGGCCGTGTTCGACGTGCTGTCGCGCAATATCGACACCGGGCAGGTCGAGAAGGTCAAGGCGATCCTGCCCGAGGGCATCCGCGACCTCTGGCGCAGCGCCGAGCAAGTGGCCTGAGCCTCGCCCCGGGGGCTCGTCGCTAGCCCGGCCGGTCGACGTCGAAGTGGATGATCTGCACCGCAATAAGCCCGTCTTTGACCACAAAGGCGTCGGCGCCATGGCGGGTGCGCGCACCATTGGCGGCTTCCGCGGTCCAGCCCAGCAGGGCGTAATCCTCCGCGACCTGGACCAGTTCGTAGCGGTACGTCGCATGGGGCAGGTTTTCGCGCAGGATCTTCGCCGTCTGGCGAATCCCGTCCTTGCCGTGGAACACGCCGTCTTTCGAAAGCACGACCAGATCGTCGGCGTAGTTCCGTTCGATATCGGTATCCAGGTCGTGCTCGCGACGTAGCGCGAGATGATCTTCGATAACGTCCCTGGTCGACCGCATCACGTTCTCCTTTGATGAGAGAACGCCGGCGCCGGGCAACTGTTTCATAAGTGGTGAGGGCGGCGGAGCTCGCCCGCTCCCGATCGAGAGTTAGATCGCGCCTGCTCCCACTCGCGAGCGGGAGGGAGCAGGTGGTCAGCGCGTCAGCTTCTTGTACGCCAGCCTTGTCGGGCGGTCGGCGGCGTCGCCGAGGCGGCGGCGCTTGTCTTCCTCGTAGGCTTCGAAGTTGCCTTCGAACCATTCCACGTGGCTGTTGCCCTCGAAAGCGAGGATGTGGGTCGCCAGGCGGTCGAGGAAGAAGCGGTCGTGCGAGATGACCACGGCGCAGCCGGCGAAGTTCTCGATCGCATCTTCCAGTGCGCCGAGCGTCTCGACGTCGAGGTCGTTGGTCGGCTCGTCCAGCAGCAGCACGTTGCCGCCGGTCTTGAGCATCTTGGCCATGTGGACGCGGTTGCGTTCACCGCCCGACAGCTTGCCGACGTTCTTCTGCTGGTCCTGGCCCTTGAAGTTGAACGCGCCGACGTAGGCCCGCGTGCTCGCGTCGTTGCCGTTCACTTTCATGTAGTCGAGCCCGTCCGAGATTTCCTCCCAGACGTTCTTCTTCGGATCGAGATGGTCGCGGCTCTGGTCGACGAAGCCGAGGCGTACCGTCTCGCCGATCTCGATCGTGCCGCTGTCGGGCTGTTCCTGGCCGGTGATCAGCTTGAACAGCGTCGACTTGCCGGCGCCGTTCGGCCCGATTACGCCGACGATCCCGCCGGGCGGCAGCATGAACGAGAGATTCTCGAACAGCAGCTTGTCGCCGTAGGCTTTGGAGATATTCTCGGCTTCGATCACCTTGCCGCCGAGGCGTTCGGGGACCTGGATGACGATCTGCGCCTTGCCCGGCTTGCGGTCGTTCTGCGATTCCTGAAGCTGCTCGAACTTGCGGATACGCGCCTTGGACTTGGTCTGGCGCGCGGCCGGCGTCTGCCGGATCCACTCGAGTTCGCGGCTGAGCGACTTCTGCCGCCCGCTTTCCTCGCGCGATTCCTGTTCGAGGCGCTTGGCTTTCTTCTCGAGATAGGTCGAGTAGTTGCCCTCGTAAGGGAAGTAGTTGCCGCGATCGAGCTCGAGGATCCAGCCGACGACGTGGTCGAGGAAGTAGCGGTCGTGGGTGATCATCAGCACCGCGCCGGCATATTCCTTGAGGTGGTTCTCCAGCCATTCGACGCTTTCGGCATCGAGGTGGTTGGTCGGCTCGTCCAGCAGCAGGATGCTGGGCTTCTGGATCAGCAGGCGGGTGAGCGCCACGCGGCGCTTCTCACCGCCAGACAGATCGGTGACCGGCCAGTCGCCGGGCGGGCAGCGCAGCGCCTCCATGGCGATCTCGAGCTGGTTGTCGAGCGTCCAGCCGTCGACCGCGTCGATCTTCTCCTGGAGCGTGCCCATCTCCTCCATCAGCGCGTCGAAGTCGGTGTCGTCCTGCGGATCGCCCATCTCGGCGCTGATCGCGTTGAAGCGGTCGACCATGTCGGCCACCTCGCGCGCGCCGTCCTTGACGTTCTCGAGCACCGTCTTGCTTTCGTCGAGCTGCGGCTCCTGCGGCAGGTAGCCGACGGTGATGTTCTCACCCGGCCAGGCCTCGCCGGTGAAGTCGGTGTCGATGCCGGCCATGATCTTCATCAGGGTCGACTTGCCCGCGCCGTTGGGGCCGACGATGCCGATCTTGGCGCCCTGGTAGAACTGCAGGTTGATGTCCTGCAGCACCGGCTTCGGAGCACCGGGGAAAGTCTTGGTCATGTTCTTCATGACGAATGCGTATTGGGCGGCCATCAGTCGTCCTTCGGGTACAAACGGGTGTTTTGAGAGTTGGCGCGCAGATAGGCGTTGGGGAGGGCGCGGGCAAGCTGGACTTGGCCGCAAGACGCCGATAGCAAGCGCGGCCATGAGGACTCTGGCACTGGCGCTCGCCGCCGCATCGCTCCCGACGCTCGCCGCCGCGCAGGCCGTCGCTTCCGAAACTCCCGCCGCTGCCGCCAGCGCCGATGCTGCGCTCGAAAGCGACACGCTCGCGTGGGACTTCGTCGAGGGAATCACGACCGAAGTCGGGCCGCGCCAGGCCGGCACCGAGGCCGAGAAGCGCGGGCGCGACTGGTCGGTCGCATGGCTCAAGGCCAACGGCTTCGCCAACGTCGCCGACGAGCCGTTCGAGATGGAGACCTGGGTCCGCGGCATCGAAACCGCCGAGATCGTCAGCCCGTTCCCGCAGCCGTTCCACGTGACGGCGCTCGGCGGCAGCCCCTCGACCGGGCCGGAGGGGATCACCGCCGAAGTGGTCGAGTTCGAGAGCGTCGCGGCGCTCCAGGCCGCGCCGGCGGGGAGTCTGGAGGGCAAGATCGCCTATATCAGCCACGACATGACGCCCACGCAGGACGGCTCGCAATACGGCTTCGCGGGCCCGGCGCGCTGGGTCGGTGCGGGGATCGCGGCGAGCAAGGGCGCGGTCGGGAGCGTGATCAAGTCGGTCGGCACGGACTATCACCGCAACCCGCATGCGGGCGGCACCTCGTTCCCCGAAGGCCTGGCGCCGATCCCGGCGGGCGCACTGTCGCTGCCCGACGCGGCGAACCTCGAGCGGATGTTCGACCGCGCCGAGGGGCAGCCGATCCGCATGAGGCTCGTCTTCACGCCGCGCGATCTGGGGACCACCACGAGCGGCAACGTCGTGGGCGAGATCGTCGGGCGCGATCCCTCGCTGCCGCCGGTGCTCGTCGCCTGCCATATCGATAGCTGGGACCTCGGCACCGGCGCGATCGACGACGGCGCGGGCTGCGGCATCGTCGCCGCGGCCGCGAAGCACGTGGCCGCTGCGGGCCAGCCGCTGCGCACGATCCGCGTGCTGTTCGCGGGGGCGGAAGAGACCGGGCTGTGGGGCTCCAAGGCCTATTCCGCCGCGCATATCGACGAGCCGATCGCGGTCGGCCTGGAAAGCGATTTCGGCGCGGATCGCATCTGGCAGTTCGAGAGCAATTTCCGCGAGAGCAATCCGGATCTGCACGCGAAGATCGCGGCGGCCGTCGCGCGCTTCGGCGTCTCCAACGGCACCGGCGTGGCGACTGGCGGAGCGGACATCAACATCGTGCGCGATCAGAACAGCGCGATCATCGACCTCGCGCAGGACGGCACGCGCTACTTCGACCTGCACCACACGCCCGACGACACGCTCGACAAGGTCGATCCGGTGCAGCTCCGCCAGAACGTGGCGGTGTGGACCCAGGTGGTCGGCATCCTCGCCAACGAGCCGGGACCGATCAAGGGCGAGTGACGTTGATCGGCCGGTAACGGAAGGACCGGCCGATCCTGTTTGCGAACGACACGCTCGACATAGTGGCGCGCGGCCTGCTGCTCGCGGTTGCAGCGCTCGCCTGGGTGGTGCTGCTCGTCAGGGTCAACGGGCTGCGCTCGCTGTCCAAGATGACGAGCTTCGACTTCGTCATGACCATTGCACTGGGCAGCCTCGTCGCCGGAGCATCGCAAGCGGACACCTGGAGCGGTTTCGCTCAGCCGCTGGTGGCGATGGCGGGGCTGTTTCTCGCGCAATGGGGGGCGGCACGGCTGCGCAGGATTTCCCCGGCGGTCGAGAAGATCATCCAGAACGAACCGGTGCTGCTGATGCGCGACGGCGAGATTCTGCGTGACGCGCTCGACCGGACCCGCGTGGCCGAGAGCGACCTGTTCGCCAAGCTGCGCGAGGCCGACGTTCGCGATCTCTCGCAAGTGCGCGCGGTCGTGCTCGAGACGACGGGCGACGTCAGCGTCTTGCAGGGTGAAAGCGGAAGCGAACGCCTGCTTCGGGGTGTGGATCGGGCTGGTGGCTCGAGAAGCTAAGCTGCGGCAAACCCGCGGCGCATGAGTGCCGGAAGCATTGCCGCCTGGATCGCCGCACGCGCGACGAGGAACAGGGTGAAGGCGAGCCACAGGCCCCAGTTGCCGTGCGGCCAGGCGAGCCACAGCACGCCGGCATAGACCGCCGCCGCGCCGAGCATCGAGACGAGCAGCGCCCGCGTCCAGCTCGCGCCGACGAAGACACCGTCGAACACGAAGCCGGCGACACCGGCGAAGGGAATCAGAACTAGCCAGAACGCCTGCTGCCGGGCCGCCTCGGCCACGGCGTCGGTTGCGGCGAAGCTCGCGAGGATCGGATCGGCCAGCAGCGCGAAGGCGAGGGCGACCAGCGCCGCCGCGCCGAAGCCGCGCAGCAGGATCGCCTTGATATAGCGCGCGAAACCCTCGCGGTCGCGGGCGCCCGCGCGTTCGCCGTTGAGCACTTGCGCCGCGTTCTCGAACCCGTCGAGCAGCAGCGCGGTGAAGACGAACATCTGGTAGAGGATGCCGTTCGCCGCGAGCACCACGGCGCCACGCTCGGCGCTCAGCCGGGTCAACGCGGCCAAGGCGACCATCAGGACCACCGTGCGCAGGAACAGGTCGCGGTTGAGCGAGAGGAACGGGCGCAGGCTGTTCCAACGCAGCACCGTGCGCTCGCGCGCGGCGTCGAGGATCGTGCGCCCCTGCTCGCCCCGCAGCACGAAGATCGCAACCGCGATGAGCTTGGCGTATTCCGCGGCGAAGCTCGACCAGCCGACGCCCGCGATCCCCATGTCGAGGCCGAGCACGAACCACAGCCCCAGCGCGACGTTGAGCAAGTTGTAGGCGACCTCGAACATGAGCACCGCCGCCATCCGCCGCCGCCCCACGAGATAGCCGATCAGCGCGAGGTTGAGCATGACGCCCGGCGCGGTCCAGTAGCGGATCTCCGCGTAGGTGCGCGCGGCCGCGAGCACCTCGCCCTCCGCGCCCAGGAGGCCGAGCAGCGCCGGCATCAGCACCGGCTTGGCAATCAGCAGCATGGCCGCGATCGCGATCCCGATCGTCGCCCCGCGCAGCAGTATCGCCGCCTGTTCCTGCGTGCCGCTGCGCGTGCCCGCCTGCGCGACGAGCCCGGTCGTGCCGGTCTTGAGGAAGTTCATGACGGTGAACAGCACCGCGAACAGCCGCGCGCCGACGTCCACCGCGCCTTGCGCCGCGGCATCCTCCAGCCGCCCGACGATCCACATGTCGCCGACCCCGATCAGCGCGGTCGCGACATTGGTGACCATCGCGGGCAGGGCGATGGCCCAGATGACCCGGGTGTCGAGCGTGGCGGCGGGGGATGGGGTGGAAATCGCCTTGGCTCCTCGCAGCCTCCGCCGCAGGTCCGGCCGGAGCGCGCCAGCCGTAACCGCTAATCCGGCGCCGCGCTACGGGGCCGTGCGGTCAGGGCAGGTCCGCCTGGCGCGGCACCAACGCGCGCGCCGCGGCGGCCTGCGGGCGCTTCCGTGACTTCGACCGCTTGCTGCCGAACCAGAAGCTCCAGGTCGCGAGCGTGCCGAGGAGCACGAGCGCGAGGCCGGAGAATGTCAGCACCACCCGCCAGGCCGTGCCGCCGACCTTGCCGGCGTGGACCGGGTAGTACTTCTCGGTGATCGCCGAGGCTGTGTCGCGGGCGGCAGGATCGTCTGTCCCGAGAACGGCGCCTGTGGCGGGGTCGAGATAGACGTAGGTCCGGCCGTTGGGAGTCCACTCGAAGTTCTGCTTCAGCCGTAGTGTGAGCGGTGCGCCCGGCTCCTGCGGCAGCGTCAGACGGCGCGGGAAAGCGTCGGGGAAAGCGGCCTGCGCATTGGCCATGACGGCCGGCCAGTCGGCGGCGGAGTCGCCCGGTGCGGGCGTTTCCGGCTGGACCAGCGCGGCCGCCTCGGTGGACTCCGCCCAGGGCGTCAGCAGCGCTTCCGACACGGCGGGGAATATCATGAAGGCGCCCGTCAGCGCGCTCAGGATCAGCACCGGCGAGGCGACCGCGCCGATATCGCGGTGCTGGCGGATGATCGCGCCCTTGGTGAACCGCGCCGGCCAGAGGCGGAGTTCGAAGGACCTGCGGGTGCGCCACCAGAGGATCAATCCCGTCACCGCGAAGGCCAGCAACAGCAGGCCGAGAGCGCCGGTCACGTATTCGCCGATCTCGCCCATGAACAGGTAGTGGTGCAGGTCGAACAGCCACAGTTCCGGCCGGCCCCACATGTTGTCCCAGCGGTCGACGACCATGCCGGCCTGCGTGAGATAGGCCCCGCCGCCGTCGGCGTAGATCGCCTGGTGGAGGCCCATGTCGTCGTTGGCGAAGGTGATACGCGAGAGCGCCGGATCCTCCGCGATCGCCGCTGCCACGGCCTGCCCGATCAGGGCCGGGTCCGCCGTCAGCGGATCGTCCGCTCCCGGCAGGCCGATCCAGCTCTCCTCCCACACCAGCACCGTGCCGCTGAGGCCGATCACCGCCAGCAACAGGCCGAGGATGCCCCCGGCCCAGCCGTGCAGGAGGGCGAGCAGGCGCATCAGAAAGCGCCGCGCCAGCTCAACGTGAAGGTTCGCCCACGGCCGGCGTAGAAGCGGTTGTTGTCCGTCGTGCGCACGGTGTCGCTGTCGTAGGTGAGGTAGTACTTGTCGGCCAGGTTCTGCACCGCGAGTGCGAATTCACCAGCGCCCGTCTGATAGGCCAGATAGGCGTCAAGCAGCGTGTAGCCCTCGAAGTCCGTGTCCACGCTAACGTCGTTGAAGGTGCGCGACAGGTAGAAGCGCGACTGCAGCCGGGCGCTGAGCGGGCCGCTGCGATAGTCGGCGGAGAGATTGAGCCGGTCCGGCGAGATATTCGCGCCGTCCAGATCGTTGTTCACCAGTTCGTCTTCATCGTTGCTGTCGGTCTGGCCCTCGATATCGCTGTAAGCTGCGCTGAGCGTGAGGCCGGGCAGCGGCGTGCGCCAGGCGATGTTCGCCTCCAGCCCCTCGATCTGGATTGGCTGGCGCGAGACGCTGAAGATGCCGTCCTGCCCGAGCACGAGCAGAGATCCGAGGTCGCTCGACGACCAGAAATAGCTGACGCCGGCGTCGATCGCCCCGCGCTTCCATTCAAGCCCGATTTCGCGGTTGTTGGAGATGACCGGCTCGAGCGCGAGGTAGTTGTCGATGTCGACGCCTTCGTCCTTGATCCCGCGCAGGATGCGTCCGACGTCGGCGATCGTGTAGCCTTCGGCATAGCTGCCGTAGGCGCGCAGGCCCGCGATCGGCTCGACTATCACGCCGCCGTTCCACAGCACGTCGTTGAACGAGGGGCTGCCGCCCGCGACGGAGACGGGCTCGTAGGTGGAAAGGTCGTCCGGATCGTCCGCGCCGTAAGAGGCGAGCGTCTGATAGTCGCCGACCTCGAGCTTGACGTCTTCGTACCGCAGGCCGCCCGCCAGGCGCACGGCACCGCCGAACAGCGCGAGGTTCGCCTGCGCGAACGGCGCGAGGCTGCGGAAGTCGGTTTCCGGCACCCAGGTGCGGCCGGTCTGGGCCAGATATTGCTCGGTGCGGTCGAACAGCGCGTCGAAGCCGGCGGTCACGGTCAGATCTTCGAAACCGGGCACGGCGCGCTCGTAGCTGATCTTGCCGCCGATCTTGCGCGACAGGTTCGCCGACTGGTCGAACAGATTGCCGGTCGGATCGATGGCCGGATCCTGGAACGTGTCGGTGACGAGGCCGCCGAACACGTCGCGCGTGCGGCTGAAGAAGGCCTGCACGGCGAATGCGCCGCCGCCGAGATCGTCGTCGGTCAGGGCGGCGGAGAGCAGCTCGGCGCGGTTCGTCGGCGGATCGCCCTGAATGACCCCGCGCTCGCTGCTGGCGGGGATGCCTTCGTCGCGATTGCCGGGCACGAGCACGTAGTTGCCGTTGCCCTGCAGCTCGAACCGGTTGGCGATCACTTCCAGCCGCGCGCTCGGGCTGAGCTGGTAGCCGAAGCGGCCGAACACCGACCAGGAGTCGCTGTCCTGGACCTCGCCCTGGGTGCCGTCGACGCCGATGTTGTTGCCGTGTCCGTCCCGATAGGCACCGCGCTGCTCGAACGTCGCGCCGATCGTCGCATCGAAGGCGCCCGCGCGGTAGCCGACGAGCGAGCCGATCTTGCCGCCCATCGCCGAGCCGTCGAAGCCGTCGGCGGCCGAAGCCTGCAGCAGCGTGCGCGCGGCGACACCGTCCTCAGCCGGGGCGCCGACGGTGACCTGGTTCACCACGCCGCCGGTGCCGCCGATGCCCTGCAGCGCGTTGGAGCCGTAGATCACCTCGACCCGGTCGATGAAGAACGGATCGATCGTGTATCCGTCGCGCGAGCCGTCGCGGACCGGGGTCGACTGCGGGATGCCGTTGATCGCGTAGAGCGGCGAGCGGCCGCGCAGGCTCTCGCCCGAGCCGGAGAGCTTCTCGCGCGTGGGGGAGAACGAGGGCAGCAGGGCCGAGACCGCATCGACCGTCGAGCCCGAGATCTGCACCTGCTGCTGCAGCGCTTCGGTGCCGACGACGTCGATCGTCAGCGGCAGGGCGCTGGGCGGAAGCTGGGTACGCGTGGCGCTGACGATGATCTCCGCGTCGCCTTCCGCTTCCTCGGCGCTGGCCGACTGAGCGGCGGCACCGCCGGACCAGGCAAGTGCAACGGCGAGAGCAGGCAACGAAACGCGGACAAACATGGGAACCCCCTGAACTATGTGGCGGGTCCGCTAGCAGTACTGCAACTAGCTCGCAATAGCATCTTTGAGCATGTGCCGGGGAAAGCCGCAGCCGGGGAACTGGGCTGGTCGGTCTTGGTGAACTGTCGAGACCGAAAATTCATGCATCGGGTGGACCGGCGAACTGGGCGCGGGAGCTCGGTTCGTCATCGCCGCTCGGGCGGGCCGGCGCGCTGCACGAAGTGGCACAGGCGATTCTCCGGCTACTCGGTGACGAGGCCTCATACTGCACCGGGCCCTGCTCGATGTTTCGGGCGGTCGGTGATGGATGCCGACTCTGGCCACCGCGCATGTGCGCATGATCCATCGAGTGTGAGACGGTTTGTCGAGGCGGCGCTGACTTACGCCTGACATCTCCCCGACCTCGAACCGAAACACCGCGCGCTTAGGCCCCCGGCCGACCGGCTCTTCCGGCGGTTTCGATTGAAGGGGTCTCATGTCCATCACCGTTCCCGTGCTCGCAAACGCGGGCCGCACGCTTGCGCCTCATCTGCTTTTTGGCACCTCGATTTTAGCCCTCGGTGCCTCATCCGCGCTTGCGCAGGATGCGTCTGCCAATGCGGAAATCGCCGAGATCGTGGTCACCGGCTCCGCGCTGCAGAATCAGGCGGAGATCGAGACACGCCGGCAGGCGACGGCGATCGTCGATTCTCTCTCGCGCGACGAGATCGGCGCGCTGCCCGACATCACGATTGCGGAATCGCTGCGCCGCATCACTGGCGTCAGCACGGTCTACAATGACGACATCGGCCAGTTCGCGTCCATTCGGGGTACGCACCCTGACTTCGTGCCGGTGACGATGAACGGGCTGACCCTGGCCACGACCGGCGATCACGGGGAAGGCACCCGCAAGGTCAATCTGCAGGTCATTCCCGGCGAGGCCGTTCAGCAGCTGCGCGCCTACAAGACACTGTCGCCGGATCTGGATGCCGGGGCGCTGGGCGGGCTGATCGATATCGTCACCGTTAGCGCGTTCGATCCGCTGCGGGCCCCGCTGAGCGTCACTGCGGGAGCAAGCTACACCAGCTATATGGACGTGCCCGACGACAACAGTTTTGCGGATCAAAAGGACAGCCCGATCGGTCCGTCGCTGAGTGCGATCTGGTCCCCGCGCTTCGGCGCCGACGAGAGCTGGGGGCTGGTGGTGACCGGGATGTACGAAGTGCGTCCGCGCACGCAGTCGAACGACGCCATCGCCAACCGGCTCTACTTCAACGACGCGGGTCAGCAGACGACGCCGGACTCCGAGGACTGGAACGGATTTGCCGCGCCCAATTCCTTCGTCTCGCACAACTACACCAACAAGTTCACCAAGTTCGGGGGCACGGCGCGTCTGGAGTACCGGCCCAGCGACCGCGTCAGCTCAAGCTTGTTCGGCTTCGCCTATTTCTCCGACGAGCAGGAAACCCGCAACACCAACCGAGTCTATCGTCTCGACCAGGCGCAGGATCAGACCGAGAATACCGGCACCATGCGGGTGCGCAACGCAGACACCCAGTGGCGCTACAACAGCTTCGAGCGCGATCAGCGGGGCCTGCAATGGTTGAACGACATTGCAATCGGCGATCGTGGCCATCTGTCGGCAGACCTCGGCTATTCCTACGCCTGGTATCGTTCATGGCGGCCCTTCGTCGCGTTCGACTACGCGGCGGGCACGCGGCTTACCTACGACCTGACCAACGAAAGCGTGCCGTTCATTCTCGACAACGGCAATGCCTATCTCGAGGCGGCCAACTACGCGACCAACAATCATTACGAGGATGTGCGGGAGGCCACTGCCCATGTCTACGAAGGCCGCTTGGATTACGGCTTCAACAATCGTCAGGACGATCGCGGTATCGGCTTCGCGTTGGGCGCATCCTACCGGGACATGGACCTGGAGCGCGACAACAGCGCCATCGTCTACGAGAACGGCACCAGCCTCGCCGGCTACGCTTTCACTCCAGACTTTAACACGCCTGGTTACAGCCATCCCGCGCTCTGGCTCGATCGCGGTCGGTTTTACGCCGAGGTTGTTCCCGGTGTGCCCGTTGACGACGCGGAAAGCGACCGCCGCACTCGCGTCAACGATTACAGCTATCGGGAAAAGATCGCCGCAGCCTATGTGAACGGGACTTTCACCTCGGATATGCTGCGGCTCGATGCCGGCGCCCGGCTCGATCATGTCGATTTCACTGCCGACATGGCGCAGGTGCTCGACGGCGTGCTGCAGTCGGACCAGGTCCGGTACGCAGGCAAGGACACCCACCTGCTTCCTTACGCGACGGCCAATCTCGCGCTAACACCGTCGCTGCGCATCAAGGCTGCAGCCAGCCAGACGCTCGGTCGCCCCAATCCCGAGACCATCGCCACCGTGGAAGACGTCGACCGGACCGAACTGGTGATCACTCGCGGCAACCCGCATATCCAACCGCGCAGGTCCACCAATCTCGATCTCGGCCTCGAATACTACTTCAACGCCGGGCGAGGCATGGCGACGCTGACCGGCTTCTACAAGAAGATCACGGACGACATCCTGACCGTCAGCTCGCAGGAGGTGATCGGGGGTGAGGCCTATACGGTTTCCCAACCGATCAATGGCGAGGACACGACCTACCAGGGCATCGAAATCGGCCTGATCAACAACAGTTTCGGCAACGTCTATCATGCGCTCGATCGCATCGGCGCCCAAGCCAACTTCATCTGGACCGAGGGCTCGACCACCTACCTCGAAGGAGAGGAACTGCTCGAACGCGATCAGTTGCAATACCAGTCCGACATCGCGGCGAACGCGGCCGTCTTCTACGATCTGGGCGGCGGGTCGGAACTGCGCCTCGCGATGAATCACCAGGGCGGATACGTCGAGAGCTTTGCCGCCAATGCCTGGCAGGACATCTACATCGAGCCGTTCACGACGTTCGACCTCACGGCGCGCTGGGCGGTGACGCCGCGTCTGCAACTGCGCCTCGAGGGGCGGAATATCTTCGGAGCCGACCGGCGGCGCACCACCGGCCCCGATCACGAATATTTCCGGGCCGGTCTCGAGGTGGGGAACACCTGGTACCTCCGCGCCAACTTCCGCCTCTGACCAATCGGGCCCGGGCTTGAACACGCCCGGGCCTCTCCTTTCCTGGAACGCTTTGAAAGAGACGAGATCATGCCCACGACCCGCCGGGATCTTCTGCTTCGCGCCTCTATCGTCGCCGGTACGGCATTGCTCCCCACCTATGGCCAGCGTCTCCTGGCGCAGCCGCGATTTGCCGCGCACCCGTTCACGCTCGGCATCGCTTCGGGCGATCCGGAGGCCAACGGGGTGGTTCTCTGGACGCGCCTGGCGCCGTCCCCGCTGGATGACCATGGCGGCATGCCGGCTGAGGCCGTTACGGTCGGATGGGAAGTGGCTGAGGACGAAGCGTTCACCCGCGTGGCACGCAAAGGCACGGCCTGGGCACTCCCGCAGGCGGCGCATTCGGTGCATGTCGAAGTCGACGGCCTCCGCCCCGACCGCGTCTACTATTACCGCTTCCACACTGCCGGCGAGACGAGCGGTATTGGTCGTACCCGCACCGCGCCTGCCCCGGATGCCGATGTGCAGGCCCTGCGCTATGCCTTCACGGCCTGTCAGCACTACGAAACCGGATACTACGGTGCCTATCGGCAACTCGTTGCGGACGATCCCGCGCTCGTGCTGTTTCTGGGCGACTACATCTACGAGCGGCCCGGACGGGACCGGGGGCCGCGGCGCCATCCGGACGAGCATGCTGCGGACCTGGCGAGCTATCGCCGCCGCCATGCGCTGTACAAGACCGATCCCGACCTTCAGGCCGCTCACGCGGCCGCGCCCTGGCTCACGATCTGGGACGACCACGAGGTCGAGAACAACTACAGCGGCGATGTATCGCAGGATGGCGGCGACAGCCCCTCGTTTCTGGTCCGCCGCGCGGCCGCCTACCAAGCCTATTACGAACACATGCCTCTTCGGCGGCGGTCCATCCCGGTGGGGCCGCAGATGCAGCTTTACCGCAGTCTCGCCTGGGGCAATCTGGCGCGATTCCAGATGCTCGATGCCCGTCAGTACCGCGATCACAGGCCCTGCCCGGACCTGTCGCCCGATCGCAAGACGGTTTCGGATTGCGCCGAACGCCTCGACCCGTCGCGCAGCATGCTGGGCTCCGAGCAGGAACGCTGGCTGTTCGGCGAGCTTGCTGGGAGCAATGGGCGCTGGAATGTCATTGGTCAGCAATTTGCCATGGCTGAATCCTCGCAGATCGATCCGCAGACTGGCGACCCTCGTTTCGGGGTCGATGGGTGGGACGGCTACCCCGCCGCGCGTGACCGCATCCTCGCCTTCCTGCGCGATGCGCAAATATCCAATCCGGTCGTGATAGGCGGCAACAGCCACGCCTTCATAGCCTCTGAACTCTCGCTCGAACCCGAGGGTCCCGTCATCGCGCCGGCCTTCGTCGGTGGGTCGCTCAGCTCGACAAGCGGCTCGGCACCTGACGATCTACTGCGCAAGACCCCTCAGATGCGGTTCGCAGAAACCCAACGCCGCGGCTACTCGATCGTCGATGTCACGCCGGAAAGTAGCATACTGACAATGCGCGCCGCCGCCGACGCGACCGATCCTCAGACAACAACTTCTACGCTCAGAACCTTCGCCATCGAGAGCGGGGTGCCCGGTTTTGGCCTTTAGAGCGCCGCCGACGCCCTTAATAAGGCGTGATGCTTTCGGGGTTGCGCCAAAGATTCTTAGCGTCCGGTATTCGGCCTCATGCACGGCAAGTGCAGGCCCTCTCAATGTTTCTCTCAGCAGCGGCGCTGGATCGTCCGGTGGTGTTCGGGGGTGACTTCAACCTGCGTGGCTCGCAGCAGCGCTTCGACGTGTTCGAGACGGGAAACACGCTCCGCCTCGTGCACCGGTATTGCGCTGCATGGGAGGCACGGTTTCAGCGCGCCTCTCACTCGCTATTGTTCGGCTCTAGGAGGAATTCGCCTTCCGCCGGTGATACGTCGGCCCGCGAGGGGTGTCACCTTGCTCGTTCGTGCGCCATGGCATGCCCATGACCTTCCTGGAACAACTTCTACTCGCCCTCATTCAAGGCGCTACCGAGTTCCTGCCGGTAAGCTCGTCCGCGCATCTTATTCTGGGCCGCACGTTGATGCAGTGGCTCGGGCTGGCCAGCGGCGAAATGTCCGCAGCGGAAGAACTGGCATTCGATGTTGCGCTACACCTCGGCTCGCTTGGCGCGGTCCTGATCTACTTTCGCGGCGAGGTCCGCATGATGGGGGCCGGTCTGTTCGATCTGGCCACCGGTGTCCGCTCGGCGAACGCCTGCACGCTGATAAATGTAGCGGCCGCAACTGCTCCCATTCTCGGTGCAGGCTTTCTCCTGAGGGGCGCCGTCACCGACATGGCACGCAGTGTCGAGCTCATCGCCGCCACGACCATTCTCTTCGGTCTCCTCCTGTGGAGTGCGGACCGCCGAGCCGAGGAGATCCGCCACATCGATAAGATGAAGCTACGTGACGCGTTGCTCATCGGGGCCGCTCAATGTGTGGCTCTTGTTCCAGGAGTCAGCCGAAGCGGCATATGTATGACCGCCGGACGCTTTCTCGGGCTCGATCGAAGTCTTTCGGCGCGTTTCGCGATGCTGCTATCGATTCCCACCATCCTTGCGGCCGGACTGTTGACGTCCTTCGATCTGGCCAGAGCAGGGAACGTCAGGCTTACAGCCGACGCAGCAACGGGTGCCGTTTTCGCCTTCTTCAGTGCATGGGCGGCGATCGCTCTGCTCATGCGTTGGCTGAAAACCGGATCCTACTTGCCATTCGTTCTCTACCGCCTGGGCTTGGGGGCTCTGCTCGTGCTCCTCCTCGCAGGCGGTGCGCTGAGAACCGGCTGAGCGATCGTCGGCAACTGCCGCTGCCTGCAGTCTCGCAGGATCGGAGAGGTGGTTCGTGCGGGCGGTTGCGCTTCGCATATTCCGATGCGATAGGCTCAAGCGGGTGTTCGCCGTCCAGAGGTGAACAGGGTTGATCGTTGGTCGGGCCGCCAGCGAGAATGCAACTGCCCGGAGAACACCTCGATGGCCCCCAAGCATCATCGCCCCAGCGCCTTGCGCCAGTTTCTTGAGGGACAGTCCTCAGCCGGACTTGTCCTCATGGGGGCGGCAGCGCTTGCGCTTTTGCTCGCCAACTCGCCTGCGGCGGCGGCTTATGAGGCGATCCTGCACACCTACGTGGGTCCGTTGTCGCTCAGCCACTGGATCAACGACGGCCTGATGGCGGTATTCTTCCTGCTCGTCGGTTTGGAAATCAAGCGCGAGGTGCTGGATGGACAGCTGTCCACCTGGCCGCGCCGTGCTTTGCCGGGGATCGCCGCTGTTGGCGGAATGGTGGTGCCCGCCTTGATATACCTTGCGTTCAATACCGGCGCGACGGCTCGCGGCTGGGCGATCCCGGCGGCGACCGACATCGCTTTCGCTCTTGGCGTCATCTCTCTCCTGGGCGACCGCGTCCCGGCATCGCTACGGGTGTTCCTGGCAGCGCTCGCCATCATCGACGACCTCGGCGCCGTGATCATCATCGCCTTGTTCTACACGGCGGGGCTGTCCTTGCCGGATCTGGCTGCCGCAGCTGCCATCACCGTTGCCCTGATCGCGCTCAACCGGTTCGGCGTACGCCGGCTCGCACCTTTCCTCCTCCTGGGACTTGTGTTGTGGCTGTTCGTCCTGCGCTCAGGGGTGCATGCCACGCTCGCCGGCGTGATCCTCGCTTTTGCGATCCCGCTGCAGCCCACGCCTGGCCGCTCCGACGCTGAGAACCGCGGCCCTCTTCATCGACTGGAGCACGCGCTTCACATACCCGTGGGCTTCCTGATCGTGCCAATCTTCGGGTTGGCAAACGCTGGCGTGCCGTTCCTCGGATTGCCAGCAGCGGCGCTTGCGGCGCCAGTCACGCTCGGCATCGGGCTCGGCTTGCTCGTGGGCAAAGTTATCGGTGTGTTTGGCTTTTCGATGGTGGCCATTCGCTTGGGCCTTGCCGACATGCCCGCCTACGCGAGCCGCGTTCAGATGGCGGGAACCGCACTGCTATGCGGCATCGGCTTCACCATGAGTCTCTTCATCACCCTTCTTGCATTTCCCGGTGATCCGCTCATCCAAACCGAGGCCAAGATCGGCATCCTGGCGGGCTCCCTGGTGTCGGGGCTCATCGGCTTTGCACTACTTCGATGGGCTCGCAGTGACTGGCCGCCTTCTCCGTCGCGCTGAGTTAGAGATTGTGCTGGCGCTCCGGTGCAGGTGGCAGACGGCTTGCGAGCAGATCCTTCCTCGCTCGTTAATAAAGGCGTTTTCAAAGGCTTAGAAGGTTTGGTCGGGGAGACAGGATTCGAACCTGCGACATCTTGCTCCCAAAGCAAGCGCGCTACCGGACTGCGCCACTCCCCGACCTGATCTGGCCGTTGCAGGTATCCGGTGGGCCCGGCAGGACTCGAACCCGCGACCTAGCCGTTATGAGCGGCCAGCTCTAACCAACTGAGCTACAGGCCCATGGATACCGTTCAGCGTGTCGCGCCTAGCTTGCGGCCCGGCAGGTGGCAAGATGGCTTGCTACGTTGCCACCGATCGCATGATCTCCGCCACGGTCGTCGGCTTCACGCCATGCTGGCCAAGATAGGCGTAAACCGCGCGAAACCAATCGTAGAGCGCGTCGAGATCGGCGTCGGTCTCGACATAAGAAGTATATCCGGGCGCGAGCGAGGGGCTGTGGAATGACAGCACGATCAGCGGCAGCTCGTCGTCCAACGCCATGTCGAGCGCGCGGATCGCCTCGTCGATCGTGGTTCCTTCGGGCGTCAGCGGGATACGTTCGAGCAGGCCGAGGTTGGCAAAGGCGCCGCTCATGCGCGGCATGCGCGCGATCATCGGGTGCAGCAGCCGCCCCTGCCGCCGCAGCATGCCCCAGTAGACCGTCGTCAGGGGCAGCTCGAGGACGGACCTCTCGCCATCGAGCCAGAACGGTTCGAGTGGATAGCCGCTGTAGTCGGGGCCGTGGCGGTGGCTGTAGTCGAACAGCGGGCGGAACGAGGTGTCGATCCCGACCCCTGCGTCGCGCAGCAGCTCGGTGGTCTCGGGGCCGAAGCCGTAACGGCCCGCGCGGTAGAGCTGGGGGCTCGCGCCGAAGTTCTCCGCGATCGCGTCGCGCAGGCGCAGGAACTTGGCGCGCTCTATGTCGGGCGCGAGATTGCCGGCGAACGAGTTGCGCTCGCTCACCTCCTCCTCGAACGGAGGATTGACCCACGGGTGGAGCTGGATGCCGACTTCCGCCGTGCCCTGGCTGACCGGCCCCGCGAGAATGTCCTTCGCCAGCGAGGACGTGGCCACGGGCCAGTCGACCAGATAGCTGGGTACGACGCCGAGGCCCTCGCAGAATTCCTGGAAGTTGCGCAGGCGCGGCAGGTGGTCGAGCCCGTGCTGGTCGCGGGTGAATGGACCGTCCCAGTCGAACTCCTCTTCGGTATCGACGGTGAGGAGGACACGCCGCCCGAATCCGTTCACGAAGCGCGCCTTGGGACCGGGTGGCGGCGGGGCAGTCCTCGGCTGGTTCATGCGCTGCACTCCCGGACGCGAGGGCCGCATCGTTCAGCGCGCTTGCGGTCGTCGCCTTTCTTGGCGGTTCGAACCGGGGCTAGGATCGCCCCTCGCAGCGGTCAATAGCGGCAGCGTGAGCCGCAGCCGCTCGTCCACATGTTCGAGGTCGCCGCCGGCCGCGCGGGCTTCGGCGCGGACCAGGCGCAGGGCGAAGCCGGCGCCGAACATCCCGGCGCTCAGGGCGCCCGGTGCGGGGCGCGGAGCGGTGGCGAACACATCCTCTTCCGTTGCGAGCACGGCGGGCAGTGTGGCGGTCAGCGCCATCGCATCGCCCTCCGCGCGCATCGCGACCTCCACCGCCTCGCCCGCGCCGAGCGCGGTTGCCAGCGTGGCGAATAGACGCCAGGCGAGCGCCTCCCCCTCGCGTAGGGCCATCGGCACGACCAGCGGGGAGAGCGGAATGTCCGCCTCGAACTTCGCCATGCGCGGCGCGAGAACGCCTTCGAGCTGCTTCGCCAGCCCGCGGCACAGCAGCGCGAAATCGCAGTCGCCCTCGAGCGCCTCGACCACGCCGGTTTCCAGCCGGGCGAGCCGGTCGAGCTCGTCGAACCCGGCGAGCATCCGCGCGCTGTCGGCGGCGATGTTGGCGGCGAGCGCGCGGTACTCGTGCGGCACCGGGCCGAAGACCTGCTGCTGGATAACCTCGGCGAAGCCCTGGATCGCATTGACCGGCGTGCGCAACTCGTGGAGCAGCTGGCGAATGCGGTCCGCCTCGATCGCGGCATCGGGCGCGGCGCCGGCGACCCGGTGCGGCGCCGGACGGCGGAACTTGCCCGCGAGACCGTAGAACCGGCCGCCGGGGACGGTGAAGCGCGGGGCGGCGTCGACGATCCACTCGCCCGCGATCTGCGGCGCGCCGCGCAGCTCGACCGGCGCGCGTTCGACTCGCTGCCAGGCTCTCAGGGCGCTGCGGATTTCGTCGGTCATAAGATGCGTGCCCACGACCATCGGCGCGACCTGCGGTTCGGCCCAGTCGATCCGCCCTTCGCTGTCGGTGGTGAAGGCGAAGCCCATGAGCGGCGGGCGCGCCGTATCCTCCTGTTCGCCGAGGGGCAGGCGAGGGGAGGTGTCGGCCGTGGCGCTCTTCGCGCGGGCGCGCTGGAACGCCTCGATCCGCCGGACCAGCGCGCCGATCGCGCTTTCCTCTCCGGCTTCGCCGCTGTCGTTCGCCGGAATGGTGAGCTCGAGCGGCTCGCGTGAACGCGGGTCTTCGCGCTGGTTCCGGCTTTCGCTGGCGGGCTGCACGGCGAGGTCCGGGACGGGGAGCCCGCGATCGTGGATGCCCAGGCGGTCGAGCAGGTTCGTTGCGCGCGGCGGCAAGCCGCTGCGCAGGCGCAGGAATCCGCGTGCACGGATCGGCAGGCGCGGGATCAGCGCCTCCCAGTCCTCTTCGGCGAGATCGGCGCGCGCGAGGGCGGCGGCCGCCACTTCGGGCTCGTCCTCCGCGAGGTGTGCGGCCAGCTCCGGATTGCGGAAGCGCCAGCCGGTATCGCGAATCATCGCCGCGCGGTCAGGCGCAGGGATCGTCTCCCCCAGCGCGCCGAGCCGCAGCCAGGCGGCGGAGAGGAGGTTGCGGTCGTAGGCGCCGCGCCGGGCGCCGAGCAGGTCGAGCAATTGCCGGAACTGCGTGCGCGCGGCACGTCCGTCGCTCGCGCGGTGGCGCAGCACTGTGGCAAGGCGATCGTCGAACTGCATGGATCCTACGGCAACATATAGGCGCCCGAAGGCGTTCCGGGAACGCGCCGTTTAACACTTTCCCCCAGCAGCGGGAGCGGCACGCAGAGCGCGTTGCAAAGCGGGACAATTGCTGGCAAGGATAATAAAATTAGCCAACTGGTGACGATGGGGCCAGTTTAGTTCATTACGTGCCGTGCCTTCGTGCGCGGAGTCCGTTGGGGGCACCCACAATGGCGAATCTGGACGACATTGACCGGCGTTTGCTGGCCGAGCTGCAGAACGAGGGGCGCGTGACCAACGTCGAACTCGCGCACCGCGTCGGCTTGACCGCGCCGCCTTGCCTGCGCCGCGTCCGCGCGCTCGAAGAAGAAGGCGTCATCAAGGGCTACCACGCCGAGCTCGACGCATCGAAGCTGGGCTTCGCGATCACCGTGTTCGCGATGGTCAGCCTCAAGAGCCAGGCCGAGAACGCGCTCCGCGAGTTCGAGGAGCACATGCGCGGCCTGCCCGAAGTGCGCGAATGCCATATGCTCAACGGCGAGATCGATTTCATCCTGAAGATCGTCAGCCGCGACCTGCAGAGCTTCCAGGAATTTCTGACCAGCAAGCTGACGCCGGCCCCGAACGTGGCGAGCGTGAAGACGTCGCTGACGATCCGGACGGCCAAACATGAGCCTGGGGTGCCGTTGGAGTAACGGCGGAGATAACCTTGGCCGAGAGTTCGCCGACTGACGGGGAATCCTGCGGAATCGTGCGTTTCCGTTCGGGTTGCCTGTTCATCGTTGTGTTAATGCTTCTTGGAGCCAGCGGCCTGTTTGCCGTCCTCGCTTTCGATGCCGGTTTCGATCTCTCCGAAGTTCGCGGACATAGAGCGGCGGCTTTTCGGGCGCTCGCCGAGATGCGCTGGCACGGCGTGAGCCTGCCGTTCGTGGCACTCGTCATCGTGCTGATTTACGAATTTCAGAAATTTGCGCGGCGATGGGTCGATAGCGTCGCACTGACGTTTGATGAGGCCGGACTGCGATTTCATCCCACAGTTCGAAAGGTGGATGTCGCGTGGTCGGATGTGGCAAATCTCCACCATCGGTCGACTGCGCTCCGATCCGATCTCCTGATCGAATTGAAGTCAGAGAAACGGGTGAAAATACCCAATTGTGAAGAGGCAGATATCACCAACCTGAAGCGCTGGTTCAATGCCTTGCACAGATCGGGTTTTCCGGGGCAACGAAGCTTTCGCTAGCTCCCCCGCTCTTTTAGCCATTCCTCGAGCCATTTGATCGAGTAGTCGCCGTTCAGCACGTCCGGCTGCTTGATCAGTTCCTGGTGGAGCGGGATCGAGGTCTTCACGCCTTCGACGACCATTTCCTCCAGCGCGCGGCGGAGGCGCATGATGCAGCGTTCGCGGGTGCGACCGTAGACGATCAGCTTGGCGATCATGCTGTCGTAGTAAGGCGGGATAGAGTAGCCGGCATAGAGGCCACTATCGACGCGCACGTGCATGCCGCCCGCAGCGTGATAGTAGTTCACCTTGCCCGGCGAAGGGGCGAAGGTGAACGGGTCTTCCGCATTGATGCGGCACTCGATCGCGTGGCCCTTGAACTCGATGTCTTCCTGGCGGCACGACAGGTCCTTGCCGTCGGCGACGCGGATCTGCTCGCGCACCAGATCGATGCCGGTGATCATCTCGGTCACCGGATGCTCGACCTGCAGGCGAGTGTTCATTTCGATGAAGTAAAACTCGCCGTCTTCCCACAGGAACTCGACCGTGCCCGCGCCGCGATAGGCCATTTTGGCCATGGCGTCGGCGCAGATCATGCCCATGCGGTCGCGTTCCTCGGTCGTCAGCACGGGGGACGGCGCTTCCTCGAGCACTTTCTGATGGCGGCGCTGGAGCGAGCAGTCGCGCTCGCCCAGATGGATCGCGTTGCCGCGCCCGTCGCCGAACACCTGGAATTCGATGTGGCGCGGATTGCCGAGATACTTCTCGATATAGACGGTCGCGTCGCCGAAGGCGGACTTGGCCTCGTTCCCGGCCTGCTTCATCAGCGTTTCGAGCTGGTCCTCGGCGGTGCAGACCTTCATTCCGCGCCCGCCGCCGCCGCTCGCCGCCTTGATGATGACCGGATAGCCGATCTCGGCCGCGATCCGCCGCGCCTCGTCATAGTCGGAGACCGCACCGTCCGAACCGGGCACGAGCGGGAGGCCCAGTGCACCGGCGGTGCGCTTGGCTTCGACCTTGTCGCCCATGGTGCGGATATGTTCGGGCTTCGGGCCGATCCAGGCAATGTCGTGCGCCTCGACGATCTCGGCGAACTTGGCGTTCTCCGAAAGGAAGCCGTACCCCGGATGGATCGCGTCCGCCTGGGCAATCTCGGCCGCCGAGATGATATTGGCGACGTTGAGATAGCTCTCCGCCGCCGGCGGCGGGCCGATGCACACCGCATGGTCGGCAAGCCGCACGTGCATGGCATCGGCATCCGCGGTCGAGTGAACCGCGACCGTCTCGATCCCCATCTCGTGCGCCGCGCGGTGGATACGCAGCGCGATCTCGCCGCGGTTGGCGATCAGGATGCGTGAAATACCCATGGTTCAGGCGATGACGATCAGGGGCTGGCCGAATTCGACCGGTTGCGCGTTCTCGACCAGGATCGCCTTGATCGTGCCGGACTTGTCGGCGGCGATCGGGTTCATGACCTTCATCGCCTCCACGATCAGCAGGGTATCGCCCTGCTTCACGCTGTCGCCGACCTTCACGAAGGGATCGGCGCCGGGTTCGGCCGCGAGGTAGGCGGTGCCGACCATCGGCGACTTGAGCGCGCCGGCATGATCGTCCTGCGCGAGGGCGGGCTCGCCCGCGGCGGCAGGAGCAGGCGCTGCGGCCGGGGCGGGCGCGGAGTAGGTCATCGGCGCTGCGGCCACGCCGCCGCGCGCAACGCGAACCTTGCGGTCGCCGTCTTCCACCTCGATCTCGGTCAGCCCCGTTTCCGCGAGCAGTTCGGCCAGTTCGCGGACCAGCCCGGTATCGACGTCCATGCCGGACTTGCGCCCGGCGCTGCCTTTGTTTTCGGCCATAAACAACCCTTGTTCGCTACAGGCGGACGCCTATGCGCGGCTCCGGGCGGACTGGCAAGGGGTGGGCCGCGCCGAAGTTACAATTCCGCGACGGCCTCCAGCGCCACCAGATAGGACCGTGCGCCGAGGCCCTGGACGGTCTTCACCGCCGCGAGCCCTACGTAGGAGTGGTGGCGAAACGGCTCGCGGGTCGAAGGATCGGAGAGGTGCACCTCGATCACCGGCGTGCGGATTGCCTTGATCGCATCGAGCAGCGCGATCGAGGTGTGGGTATAGGCCGCTGCGTTGAGCAGCACCGCCCTGGCCCCTTCGGCCTGCGCCTCGTGCAGCCAGTCGACCAGATGCCCCTCGTGGTTGGACTGGCGCATCTCGATCTCGAGACCCAGGTCGCGGGCGCGGTCGTCGAGCATGGCGGCGATGTCGTCGAGCGTGTCGGCGCCGTAGATCTCCGGCTCGCGCATGCCGAGCAGGTTGAGGTTCGGCCCGTTGAGGACATAGACGGTATTGGTGATCGGCACGCTCATTCCGCCCGCTTAGCGCGAGGGAGCCTCAGCTGTCGACGCCCTTTGCCTTCCCCCACTGGCGGGCGGCCGTGTAGCCGAGGTAGCCGGTGCCGAAGAGGGTATAGAGCTCGGTCGGCAGGGCGCGCAGGTAGGCGGTCATGCCGGCGCTGACGTTCTGCGCGGCTTGCGGGTCGAAGGCGGAGATCACCCCCATCGGCAGCGCGAAAAGCATGAGCGCGTACATCACATAAAGGAAGCTCGGCCGCGCGCGGCTGGTCCATGGATCGCGTGAATTGGCCTCGGCGACGATCGCGGCGAGGCGCGTCTCGATCTGCTTCAGCTCGTGCGTGCCCTCCAGTGCGAGCAGCTCGAGCTTGGCCTTCGCTCGGGCTTCCTTGTCGGGAATGATCTTGTCGATGATCGAGGCGATTGGGCCGATTAGCGATTCGATAATGGGCATGGCTGCGCTCCGCTGCTTGCGATTCGCCCGCTCATGTAACCATATCGGTTCATGTAGGAAAGCTGTTTGTCGAGCTAGACGTCCACTCCCGCATCGGCGAGCAGCGCCTGCGCCAGCGCGAGGTGCGGCCGGTCGAGCATCGTGCCGTCGAGACCCACGGTGCCTGCGCCGGGGTTCGCTGTGAAGGCCGCAATCACCGCGCGGGCGTGCGCAATCTCGTCCTCGCCCGGCGTGAAGGCCTCGTTGATCACCTCGACTTGCGCCGGGTGGATCGCGAGCATCCCGCGATAACCTTGGCTACGCACCATTCTGGCACGTTCGCGTAGGCCGTCGAGATCGCGGAAGTCCGCCTGGATCGTCTCGATCGCCGCCACGCCCGCCGCCGCGGCGCCGAGCAGGCACAAGCTCCGAGCGAGCTCGTAAGTCGGCATGTAGCCGCCGTCGGGCCGGAACTGGACGCGCGCGCCGAGCGCGGAGGACAGGTCTTCCGCCCCCCAGCTCATCGCGACGAGCCGCGGCGCGCCCTGGTAGTCGCCGGTGCGGAACATCGCCTTCGGCGTCTCCGTCACCAGTGCGGCGACCCGGGTAGCCCCGCGCGGGATCCCGTGCGCTTTTTCCAGCCGGATGAGAAATGTGTCCAGCGCCTCCAGATCCTCGGGGCCTTCGGCCTTCGGCAGGAGCAATCCGCCCGGCGCGGACGGCATGACCGCTTCCAGGTCGTGCAGCGCTTCGCTGCTCGCGCGCGGGTTGATCCGCACCCACAGCCGCTCGCGGTCGGCGCGTCCGGCCAGGAAGTCGCGGACCATCTCGCGCGCCAGGGGCTTGCGCTCGGGTGCGACCGAATCCTCAAGGTCGAGCAGCACGATGTCTGCCGGCCCGTCGGCGGCCTTGGCCATCTTCTTCTCGCTGTCGCCGGGGGCGAACAGCCATGACCGCATACGGGGGCGGGTGCTTGATGCGTTCATCGGCAAATCCTCCTGCGCGCCGCGCCTAGGTGCGAAGCGGCGGAGGTGCAATATCGGCGATGAAGTTGGGCCACTGGTCGGGACGACTGGATTCGAACCAGCGACCCCCACACCCCCAGTGTGATGCGCTACCAGGCTGCGCTACGTCCCGTATCCAGTGGAGGGCGGCCCTATAAGGCGGGGGTGCGGAGCTGGCAAGCATCGATCTTCGGGGCGTGGCGCCCGCGCGATTCGTTGCCCTCCACTTGCAATGCTGCTAGGCGCGCCCACCTGATCGCCGGGGAGGCGAGGGGTCCGGGAAACGATCGGGCCACGCGTGTTCCCGCGACACTCCTGGTCTCAACCTCGATAGGCTCATTTTCATGCTCGATTTCCTTGCCGCGGCAGCCAGCGCAGATGCGCCGCCTGCGTGGATCAGCTGGCTCCCGATCGTCGGCATGATCGCGATCTTCTGGTTCCTGATCATCCGTCCGCAGATGCGCCAGCAGAAGCAGCACCGCGAGAAGATCGCCGGCATCAAGAAGGGCGATCAGGTCGTCACCGCTGGCGGCCTCGTCGGCAAGGTGGTCAAGATCGACGATCACTATGCCGAGATCGAACTGGCGCAGGGCGTCCGCGTCAAGGCGGTGAAGAGCACGATCGGCGACATCGTTCCGCCCGGCGGCGCTGCAGCCAACGACTGAGCGGGAGATAGCGAATGCTCGATTTCCCGCTGTGGAAGAAGGGGTGGTTCTGGGGCCTGACGCTGGCGCTCTCGGTCCTCGCGCTTCCGTCCCTCTTTTCCCTTTCGGGCGCTCGCTGGCCGGCGGCTCTGCCTGATCCCGAGGTCAATCTCGGTCTCGACCTTGCGGGCGGCAGCCACATCCTGCTCGAGGCCGATCCGGCCGAGATTGTCACTCAGCGCCTGCGCAACATGGAGGAGTCCGTCCGCTCGACGCTTCGCCGCGCAGAGCCGCAGATTCGCGTCGGTGACGTGTCCACCGCCGACCGGCGGCTGAGCTTCATGGTCGAGAGCGTCGCCGACGTCGACCGTGCGCGGCAACTGCTCGAGCCGTTGCTGAACGGCGAAGGCATGGTGCGCGAATGGGACCTCTCCGTGCTCGACGAGACGCGGATCGTGCTGACGCCGACCGACGCCGGTCTTGACGCCGCACTCAATGCGGCGATGGATTCCTCGCAGGACGTGATCGATCGGCGCATCAACGCGCTCGGCACCCGCGAGCCGACCATCATCCGGCAGGGCGACAACCGCATCGTGGTGCAGGTGCCGGGCCTGCAGGATCCGGAGCAGGTCAAGGAACTCGTCGGCCGGACGGCCAAGCTCGAGTTCAAGCTCGTCAACGAGAATGCGCTCCCCTCCGATCTCGTCCAGGGCGTTGTCGAACCGGGGCAGCAGATCGTTCCCTACGCCCCCGACAGCCCCTTTGCAGGGCAGAGCCTCGCGGTTTACCGCCTCGGCGGGATCGACGGCAGCACGCTGGTCCGCGCGCAGGCGAGCCGCAATCAGGAAAACCAGGACGTTGTCGTCATCCAGTTCGACCAGCAGGGCGGCAACCGCTTCGCCAAGCTGACCTCGGAGAACGTCGGCAAGCAGTTTGCGATCATCCTCGACGGCGAGGTGATTTCGGCGCCCGTGATCCAGGATCAGATTCTGGGCGGCGTGTCGGAGATCTCGGGGAACTTCACACCCGAAACCGCGCAGCAACTGGCGATCTCGCTCCAGTCGGGCGCGCTTCCGGTGGATCTTACAGTGGTCGAGGAGCGCACCGTCGGCCCCGACCTTGGTGCGGAATCGATCCGGCTCGGGATCCTCGCAATGATGGTCGGCTCGGTCGCCGTGGTCGTGCTGATGATCGCCACGTATGGTCGGTTCGGCGTCTATGCGACGATCGCGCTGATCTTCAACGTGCTGATGATCCTCGGGATCATGGCGGCGATGAACACCACGCTCACCTTGCCCGGCATCGCCGGCTTCGTGCTCACGATCGGCGCGGCGGTCGATGCCAACGTGCTGATCAACGAGCGCATACGCGAGGAGCGAAAACGCGGGCGGCGCGTGATCGCCGCGGTGGAGAACGGCTACAAGGAAGCCAGCCGAGCGATCTTCGACGCCAACATCACCAACTTCATCGCCGGCGCGCTGCTGTTCATGTTCGGGACCGGGCCGGTGCGCGGCTTCGCCGTCGTGCTCGTGATCGGCCTGTTCACCAGCGTGTTCACCGCCGTATCGCTGACCCGACTTTGGGTCGCTGGCTGGCTGCGCAGGGCGCGGCCGCAGGACCTTCATCTGTAAAGGGGATCGGGAAATGAAACTGCTCAAGCTCGTCCCCGACGACACGAACATCAAGTTCCTCAAGTGGCGCATCCCGTTCTACGTGATCAGCATGGTGCTGATCGCCGCGAGTTGGGGGCTGGTACTGACCAAGGGGCTCAACTACGGCGTCGACTTCGCCGGTGGCCTCAACATCACGGCGACCTTTACCGAAAGCACGGAGGCCCCGATCGGCGACCTGCGCGACCGGGTGGCCGATCTCGGCTACGGCGAACCGGTTGTGCAGCGCTTCGGCGAGGACAACCAGGTCTCCATCCGTGTGCCGCTGCCGGAGAGTGCCGAAGGCAATCCGGAGGCGGCGCAGACGATCGCCAACGAGATCGTCGACGAATTGCAGACCAACTTCGACGACTTCCGGCTCGACGGGAACGAGAATGTTTCCGGCAAGGTTTCCGACGAATTCCGACAGGACGCAGCCCTAGCGCTGATTGCGGCCATGCTGGCCGTGGCGCTCTACATCTGGATCCGCTTCGAATGGCAGTTCGGCGTGGGCGGACTCTTCGCGCTGTTTCACGACGTGTCGCTGACGCTCGGCATGTTCGCACTGTTCCAGATGGAGTTCAGCCTGCAGAGCATCGCCGCGATCCTCGCCATCATCGGCTATTCGCTGAACGACACGATCGTGATCTACGACCGCATCCGCGAGAACCTGAAGAAGTATCGCAAGATGCCGCTGCCCGAGCTGCTCGACCTGTCGGTGAACGAGACCCTGGCGCGCACGGTGATGACCTCGCTGACGCTGTTCATCGCACTCCTGCCGCTGCTCCTGTTCGGTCCGGCGAGCCTGTTCAGCATGGTAGCCGCGATCACCCTCGGCCTGTTCGTCGGCACTTACAGCTCGGTCTACATGGCCGCGCCGATCCTGATCTGGCTGGGTGTCGATTCGCACAGTTTCGTGCCGCAGGAATCGGCGGCGGACCGGCAGGAGAAGGCCGCGCGCGGCGAGGTCTGAGCTAGATCAGCCCTACGTAACGCCGCGCGAGTTCCGCGGCGTGCGCGGGCCAGCCGAAGCGTTCGACCGTCGCCGCCACGCGCTCGCGCGCCGGCGGATCGGCGAACAGCCTGCGTAGCGCCGCCGCGATCGATTCGATGTCGCGGCGGACGACGTACCCGGCCTCCGGCCCCGTCACGAGTTCGCGCGCGCCGCCCGCATCCGAGATCACGATCGGTGTCCCGCAGGCGAGCGCCTCGACCCAGGCATTCGCGAGCCCTTCCTTCTTCGACGGAAGCGCCATCACGTCCGCGGCCGAGAGTACCACCGGCAGCGTGTCGTGATCGACCGAGCCGAGGAAATGCACCCGATCTTCCACCCGGAGATCGCGCGCGAGGCTGCGCAGATGCTTCTCGTCCTCCCCCTTGCCGACCAGCAGCAGCCGCGTGCCGGGAATGCTCGCGATCGCGCCGATCACCAGGTCCTGCCCCTTGCGGTCGATCAGCGCGCCGACCGCCGTGACCACCTTCTCCTTCTCGCCCAGCGGGATGCGGAGCGAAGCGCCCAGCTTCGTGCGCAGACCCGAGTGGGCGAGGGGACGGAAGCGGTCGCGGTCGAGGCCGGTGTAGTGGATCGCGATCCGGCCCGGAGGCATGCCGAGGGCGATCATGTCCTCCTTCAGCGCCTCCGAGACCGCGAGCAGCCCGCGCGCACCGGCCGCCGCCTCGAGCATTTGCTCGCGCGCAAAAGCCTTGGCGCCCCAGTAGGTGATGTCCGACCCGCGCGCCTTGATCGCGTAGGGCAGGCCGAGCTGGCGCGCGATCCACGCGGCCGCGGGCCCGTCCGGATAGAAGAACTGTGCATCGACCAGATCGAATGGGCGCTCCTCGTGCAGCCGGCGCGCAAGCGGGAGCACCGCGCGAGCGATCATGCTCGGATTGATGCGCGCGCCGACCCGCGGAACCAGCATGTAGCTCGGCCGGTGCACCTCGACGCCGTTCTCGACACCGTCGACCGCGGCCTTGGACAATGCGCGATAGCGGCCGATCGCGAGCGGCGGGATGCCGATCGGGTTGATCGCCGTCACCTGCCAGTCGCCGCGCGCCGCCAACGCTTCGAGCGAGCGCGCCACGAACGTGCCGAACTGCGGCGTATGCGCATTGGGGTAGAGCGTCGCGATCGAAAGCAGGCGACGAGGGGTTGTCACAGCCGGCGCACCAGCATCTCCGCAACGGCGATCCATTGGGGCGATTCGACCACCTGCTGCTTCTGCCCGGCGCCGGGCGGGAGAATGCCCACGAGATTGCCCTGCCGGTCGATCAGTCGCCCGAAGGCGAAGCGTCCGCCCTTGCGCGGAACGAGCACGTCGCGGTTGATCGCTCGCGGCGCCTCGTCCGGGTTGAGCTGGCGCATCCAGAGCTGGTCGCCCGCAAGGTAAGGCCCGGCCGAAGCTTCGACCGCGAGCACCACCAGCGGGGCGTCGCCGCCTAGCTCGGTGGGCGGAATCGCGTCCCGCGACCGGGGGAGAGCGTCCGGGCCGCTCGGGCCGAGCGTTGCGACCACCTGCGGGTGCTGCGACTTGTCGGAACGGACCAGCGTTTCAGGATCGACGCCGAGCGCATTGCCGATCCGGTCCATCCACTTGGTCGAGAGATTGCGCATGCCGGTTTCCAGCCGCCCGATCGTCTGCGCGGTTGTCGGCGGATCGCAGGCCGCGGCCAGATCGGCGAGGGTCAGGCCCTTCTCCCTGCGAATATCCCGGATTCGGTTGATCATCACATTTCCCGCTTAACCCATCTGGTTTTCACTTTCCTACATGCGTGTCGTTTTGGCAAGCGGTGATTCGCAAGCCCGCCAAGGAGAATCGCCATGTCCCGCAAGTTCGCCGAACGTGAACTCACGCCTGAAGGCCCCAGCCGCAAGGCGCCTGCGGGGGGAAGCCGGCGGACGGTAACCGTGAACCTCGCCGAATCGCCGCTCTCCTGGCTCCATGCGCGCGGACACCTGCCCGACCGCCTGTTCGCCGCCGGCGAGTGCCTGCGCGCCGATTACGAGCGCGCGCGGCTGGGCCCCAGCGTCACCATGCGCTGGGATCCGGTCCGGATCAAAGTGCAGGGCCGCGGGCCGGGCCTCTCCCCGACCGAGAGCCAGATCGCGGCCAAACAGCGCTTCGACGGCGCTATCGCGCTGGCCGGCAGCGGCCTGGCCGACATCCTGTGGCGCGTGGTCTGCGGCTGCGAAAGCCTCCCCAGTGCCGAACGCGCACTTTCCTGGCCGGCCCGCAGCGGCAAGGTCGTGCTGAAGATCGCGCTGGAGCGAGTGGCCGACTTCTACCGCATCCCCTGAGCTCTTAGTGCGGCGATCCTCTCATTTGCCTGACGCAAAATGGAAGCGATCTCAGCCCTCGACCATCTCCGCGAGGGCCAGCCAGCGTTCCTCCGCCGCGTCCTTCTCGGCGCGTGCGTTTTCGATGCCCTTGCTGATGTTGGCGAACTTCTGCGGGTCGCGCGTGTAGAGCTCCGGGTCGGCGAGGATCTCCTCGCCGCGGGCGATTGCCGTTTCGAGTTCCTCGATCCGCGCCGGCAGAAGCTCGTAGTCGCGCTGGTCCTTGTAGGAGAGCTTCTGGCTCCCCCTCCCGTTTGCCGGCGAGGGTTGGGGGGAGGGCTTGTTCGGTGTCTTGGCAGAACCACCGCCAGCGCCTCCCGCACGCGGGGGGGGAGCTCTGCGCTCCTTCCGCTTCGCTTCCCAATCCTCATAGCCGCCGGCGACGATATCGACCAAGCCGCTGCCGTCCAGGCCGAGGGTCAACGTCACCGTGCGGTCGAGGAAGTCGCGGTCGTGGCTGACGATCAGCACGGTGCCGTCGTAGTCGGCGATCACTTCCTGCAACAGGTCGAGCGTTTCGAGATCGAGGTCGTTGGTCGGCTCGTCGAGCACGAGCAGGTTCGACTTGCGGGCGAACTCGCGCGCCAGCAACAGGCGGCTGCGCTCGCCGCCCGACATGATCCCGACTTTGGTGTCGACGACCCTCGGATCGAACAGGAACTCCTTGAGATAGCCCTGAACGTGCTTGCGTACCCCGCGCACGTCGATCCAGTCGCCGCCCTCGGCGAGCACCTGGCGCACGGTCTTGTCGCCGGAGAGCAGGCTGCGCTGCTGGTCGATCATCACGCCGGTGAGCTTCTTGGATATTTCGACCGTGCCCTCGTCCGGCGCGATCTCGCCGGTCAGCAGCTTGAGCAGGGTGGTCTTGCCCGCGCCGTTGGCGCCGACCACGCCGATCCGGTCCCCGCGCTGAATGCGCAGGGTGAAGTCGCGGATGATCTTGCGCTCGCCATAGGACTTGGAGACGCCCTCCGCCACGATCACCGACTTGGACCTGAACTCCTCCTCGGTCGCGAGGCCGAGCTTGGCCGTGCCCTTGGGTGCGATCATCGCCGCGCGCTGGGCACGCATCTGCCATAGTTTCTCGAGCCGCCCCTGATTGCGCTTGCGCCGCGCAGTGACGCCGCGCTCGAGCCAGTGCGCCTCGAGCTTCAGCCTGGCGTCGAGCTTCTCCGCCGAACGGGCTTCCTCGGCATAGACCTGTTCTTCCCACGCTTCGTACCCGCCGAAGCCGACTTCCTTGCGCCGCAGCCCGCCGCGGTCGAGCCACAGCGTCGCGCGGGTCAGGCGCTTGAGGAAAGTGCGGTCGTGGCTGATGACGAGGAAGGCGCCCTTGTAACGGTCGAGCCAGCCTTCGAGCCAGTCGATCGCCGCGAGGTCGAGGTGGTTGGTCGGCTCGTCCATCAACAGCAGGTCGGGCTCCTGCGCCAGCGCCTTGGCAATGGCGGCACGGCGCCGCTCCCCGCCGCTCGCGCCTTTCGCCGTGGTGCTCATGTCGATGCCGAGCTGTCCCGCGATTGCCTCCACCTCGTGTTCCGCAGGCGCGTGCTCGCCGCGCAGGGCGAAGTCCATCAGCGTGTCGCAGCCGGTGAAATCGGGATCCTGCTCGAGCAGCACGATCCGGGTCCCCGGCTTGATCTTGCGGATGCCGCGGTCGGCCTCGATCTGGTCGTCGATCAGGCGGAACAGTGTGGTCTTGCCTGCGCCGTTACGGCCGATCAGCGCCAGGCGGTCGCGCGGGCCGATGTGCAGGTCGATGTCGGCCTGCTCGGGCCCGCCGAACAGCCAGCGGCCGCCCTGCTGCAGCCCGAGGCCTTCCCAGGAGAGGATCGGTGGTTGTGCCATGAGGCGCGCGAGGTAGGCGAGGGCGCGCCTTGCCGCAAGCAGCGAAGGGATTACTGCCCCTGCGCCGCGCGCTGCTCCTCCACCATCCGCGCCACGCTTTCGAGCAGGGCCGGCGCGTCGTAGACCACGCCGTCCTTGATCGTCCAACGCACGCCGCCGACGGTCTCGATCTGGTTCGTCTCGCGGTTCAGGCGCTTGTGGCCGGTGCCGTAGAGGACCTTGAGGTTGTCGAGCGGGTTTTCTGGCACGATCACCAGATCGGCCAGCTTGCCGACGCGAATGCTGCCCATCGGCGGCTCAATCCCCTCGGGCTCGTAGATCTCGCGCGCGCCGTTGATTGTCGCGGCCTGAATCACCTCGAGCGGGCTGAGCCCGGCCTCGCGCAGCATCTCCAGCTCGGCGATATAGGCGAAGCCCCAGGTCTGGTAGATATAGCCCGGGTCGGACCCCGCGCTGACGCGGCCGCCCTCGTTCTTGAACTCGTTGGTCAGCCGCATCCAGGGGCGGTAGAAATGGCGCCAGGCCACTTCGTCCTCCGTAGTCCAGTCGTGATAGTAGCTGCCGTGGTTGGTCAGGCTCGGCTCGTAGAAGTTCATCAGCGAGGGCAGGGTGTACTTGTCGTGCCATTCGAGCGTGCGGGCGCGCATCACGTCGCGGCTGGCGGCGTAGATGTTGAACGTCGGGCTCAGCGTCACGCCGCTTTCGACCAGGAAGTCGACGTACTCGTCCCACTTCTCGCTGCCCGGCGCGACGATCTGGTCGGCGAGGCTGGCGACTTCGCCGAAGCGGTCCTGTTCGTCGAGATAGTTGTAGCCGGCCGGGTACTGCGGCACGGTGCCGTCCTTCAGCAGGCTTTCGAAATGGCCGTAGAAGTGGGTCACGCCGTCGAGCCCTAGCTCGACCGCCTTGCGCGCGTTGACCTGGGCCACGCCGACCTGGGCGAGGTGCGCGACGGTGCCGAGGCCCAGCTTGTCCGCCTCGTCCAGCGCAGCCCCGAGCACTTGGGGCGTTTCGGAGTTGAAGAACTTCACCCCGTGGAAGCCGGCCTGCTTGATCCAGCGGACCCAGGCGCGCGCCTTTTCCGGCGTGTCGGGCGTGCCGCCATCCCACTTGTCGCCGAACGCGGCGTAAGGGATCAGGCGCGGGGCGACGATCGTGTTCGCCTCGCTGCGCGCGGCGTCGCTGAGGTCGGGCTGGTCGGGGCCGAAGTAGAACGAGACGCCGCGCACCGTCGTCACTCCGTGCGCCAGCCACAGCTTGTAGCCGTAGGAGGGCTGCGGCGCCTTGCCGGGGTCGCCGTTGTGCCCGTGCACGTCGACAAAGCCGGGCATGACGTACATGCCGCTGGCGTCGATCGTGCGGCCGGCACTGTCGAGAACGTCCTGCGGCGCGCCGGTCAGGTGAACGCCGGCGATGCGGTCGCGCTCGACCACGATGTCGACCGGCCCCATCGGCGGGCCGCCGGTGCCGTCGATCATCGTCGCGCCGCGGATCACCAGCGTCGTGTAGGGGCCTTCGCCTTCGCCCGACTGCCGGTCGGGCACCGGCTGCATCCCAGGCTGCGCGGTGGCCGCGGCGCTCCACGCCAGCACGAAAATCATGGTAAGTGCGCGCAAGATCGTCATTCTGACCCGTCCTCCCTTTGCGCACCCCTATTGCCGCGAAGGCGCTTCGGAACAACCCGGTTCAGCCACGCGTAAGCGTGCCGGACCCAACAAAAGGCGAGAATCGCCAAGGAGGCTTCCCAATGATCCGTTACGCCGTTCCCATGCTTGCCATGACCGCGCTGTCCGCAACCACCGCCCACGCCGCCGAAGTCCAGATCCAGGCCCAGGGGCCGGTAGTCGAGCTGACGGTGAACGAGATCGTCCACTCCGCGCCCGACGTCGCCCAGATCGGCGCCGGGGTCACGACCCGCGCGCCGACCGCGCAGGAAGCAGTGCGCCAGAACGCGCAGGCGATGGAGCAGGTGATCGCGAAACTGCGCGAGCTCGGCATCGCCTCGCGCGATATCCAGACCTCCAACTTCAACCTCAACCCGCAGTACGAGTTCGACCGCAACGGCGGCTCGCGCACTTTCGTGGGTTACGACGTGAACAACCAGGTGCAGGTGAAGCTGCGCGATCTAGAACGGGCGGGCGAAGTGCTCGACGCGCTCGTCTCGGCGGGGGCGAACAACATCTACGGCCCGAACTTCATGCTCGAGGCGGACGAGGCCGCTAAGCGCGAGGCGCGCACCAGGGCCTATCAGAGTGGGCAGGCCATGGCCCAGGAATATGCCCGCATGGCCGGCTTCTCCGGCGTGCGCCTGCTCGAGATCTCGGAAACCTTCCAGAGCTACGGCGGGCCGCAGCCGGTGATGATGCGCGCGGACGTGCAAGAGGCTGGCGCCAGCACCAAGATCGAGCCCGGCGAAGTCGGCACCGGCGTAACCGTCACCGTCAAGTACGAGATGACCCGCTAGAACACTGGTTTTCTTGCTGAACGCTGCGCAGTGCGTGCATTCAGAGCTTGTTCAATCCGCGCAGTCTAGGCAGGTTGGCACTATGCGAAAGCTCATCGCCTCCTGCCTTGCTGCCACGCTGGTCGTCTCCGGCCTCGCTGCGCCGGCGCTTGCTCAGTCGCGCAACGACCAGGGCGAGGTGCGGCGCGAGATGCGCGCCGGCAATGTGCTGCCCCTGCGCGAGATCGAACGGCGCGTGCTGCCGCGGATGAAGGGTTCGGAATATCTCGGCCCGGCCTACGATTCGACGGCCATGATCTACCGCCTCAAGTTCATCCGCGACGGCCGTGTGACCTTCATCGACGTCGACGCGCGCACTGGCCGCGTCGTGCGCCGCAGCCGCTGATGCGGGGTGGGATGGGGCCGGGGAGGGAAACCCCCTCGCTTGTTGACGCGTTCACCCCGAAAGCCCACTTAGCGTCAGCCTGATCCAGGGGGAACGAACCAGCAATGCGCATCCTGATCGTCGAGGACGAACCTACGCTCGGCCAGCAGCTCAAGTCCACGCTCGAACAGAACGGATATGCCGTCGATCTCTCGACCGACGGCGAAGACGGCCACTTCCTCGGCGCGACCGAGGATTACGATGCGGTCATCCTCGACCTTGGCCTGCCGGAGATCGACGGGCTCACCGTGCTGGGCATGTGGCGCCGCGAAGGGCGCGGCTTCCCCGTGCTGGTGCTGACCGCGCGCGATAGCTGGTCCGACAAGGTCGCCGGGCTCGACGCCGGGGCGGACGACTATCTCGCCAAGCCGTTCCAGACCGAAGAACTGATCGCCCGCCTGCGCGCGCTGATCCGCCGCGCCTCGGGCAATACCTCCAGCGAACTGACCGCCGGTGACGTGCGGCTCGACACACGCTCGGGCCGCGTCACGCTCAAGGGGGAGCCGGTCAAGCTGACCGCGCAGGAATACAAGCTGCTGAGCTACCTCATGCACCACAAGGGCAAGGTGGTCAGCCGCACCGAACTGATCGAGCACATCTACGATCAGGATTTCGACCGCGATTCAAACACGATCGAGGTCTTCGTCACCCGCATCCGCAAGAAGCTGGGTGCGGAAGTCATCACGACCATCCGTGGCCTCGGTTACAGCCTCGACGACCCCGCAGACGCCCCGCGCGCCTGACGCCCCGAAGTCGGCGCCCGCCTCCGGCGAGCCGGAGGCTCCGTCCGGCGACGGTGCTGCGGACGGCGAGAGCGACGGTCAGACGCCGCACACGGGCAGCCTCGCGCGGCGCATGCTGCTCATTGCCGCGGGCTGGATCCTTGTGCTTCTGGTTGGTGGCGGGATCGCGCTCGAGCGGACGCTGACCGGTCAGGTCCAGAACAGCTTCGACGAACAGCTCGGCTACCTGCTGAACACGATGATCGTGATCTCCGAGGTGGGCCCGGACGGCGAGGTCTACTTCATCCGCCCGATCGGCGAGCCGCGCTTCCTAGAGCCGAACAGCGGCATGTAC
The DNA here is from genome assembly GCF_057657235.1 of Pelagerythrobacter sp. Soil_C_18. Lineage (NCBI taxonomy): Bacteria > Pseudomonadati > Pseudomonadota > Alphaproteobacteria > Sphingomonadales > Erythrobacteraceae > Pelagerythrobacter > Pelagerythrobacter sp. Soil_C_18. Next base: position 60,611 of record NZ_JBDGIU010000006.1, on the reverse strand, counting down.
TGGCAGATCACGGCCGAGGGGCGCGAGGGGTTCGAATCCTTCTCGCTCGGCGCGCAGCCCTCGCAGTCGCTGTGGGACCGGACCTTGCAGCCGCAGGGCGACCACGTCGATCACGAGCCGCACTTCTACGACAACATGCAGTTTCCCGAGGAGCCGCTGCGCGTGGTGGAGCGCACGGTGATCCTGCCCGAAAGCGACACCCGCTGGACCTTCATGGTCGCCTCCGCGCGCGAGAACCTCGACGCACAGATCGCGCGCATCCGCTCGATCCTGGTGTGGAGCTTCGCCGCGCTCGGCCTCGGCCTGTTCGCCATGGCCGTGCTGCAGAGCTACTACGGTCTGCTCCCGCTGCGCCGCATCCGCGCGGCGATCCAGCGCATCCGCACGACAGGCAGCAACCGCGTGTCGGACCCGCTGCCCCTCGAAGTCCAGCCGCTGGTGGAGGAGATCAACATGCTCCTCGCCCATTCGGAGCGGCAGGCGGAGGAGGCGCGCACCCACGCCGGCAATCTCGCCCATGCCCTCAAGACGCCGCTGACGGTGGTCAACAACGCCGCCACCGCGCACGCGCCCGATCTCGCCGACACCGTGATCCGCGAGGCGCGCGCCATGCGCCGCCATGTCGATCATCACCTCGCCCGCGCACGCGCCGTCGGCCGCCGCTCCGTCGGCCATGCGCGGACCACCGTGTGGGACAGCGCGGAGGCGGTGCGCCGCGCAGTCGAGCGGCTCTATCCGGAGGTCCGCTTGGACATCGACGGCAACCGCGAGGTGCGCGTCGCGATCGAGCGGCAGGATCTCGACGAAATCCTCGGCAACCTGATCGAGAATGCGGCCAAGTACGGCGGCGGCAGCGTGTTCGTAACGATCGACGCCGAGCGCGAGGCGGAACGCTGCGTGATCTGGGTCGAGGACGACGGGACCGGCATTCCCGAGGAGGAGCGCATCCGCATCTTCGACCGGGGTGCGCGGCTCGACACCGGCAAGCCGGGCACCGGCCTGGGCCTCGCCATCGTGCGCGACGTGGCGGAGATCTACGGCGGCAGCGTGGATCTGGGCGAGAGCGAGGACCTCGGCGGACTGCTCGTGCGTCTGATCCTGCCGCGGGCGGCCTGAGCGCTTCGCCCGGGTTCTTCGGAACCGCAGGCCGTTTCGCGCATAATCGGTTAGCCGAACTTCGTTACCCGGGAGAGGCCGCCATGGCCCAGCGTATCATTGCATCCGCCCTTCTTGCCGCCGCGGCCATCGGTCTCGGCGCATGCAGCACCTATGGCGACGGCTACGGCTATTACGGCGGCTCGGTCGGCTACGGCAGCGGGTACTACGACGACTATTACGACGGGTACTACGGCGGCCGCTCCTATCCCTATTACGGCTGGCACAACGACTACTACTATCCGGGCACGGGCTATTACATCTACGACCGCGGCGGTCAGCGCTACCGGTGGGACGACGACACGCGCCGCTATTGGGAATCGCGCCGCGACCGCTACCGCGACCGGGGCGACCGGCGCGAGAACTGGTCGCGCTATCGCCGCGATGACGACCGGCGCGACTGGCGTGACCGGGACAGGCGCGGTGATCGCGACCGCTGGGACCGCGACCGGCGCTGGCGCGACAGGGACCGGGACGATGACCGCCGCTGGCGCGGCCGTGATCGCGACCGCGACGATCGCCGCTGGCGGCGCGACCGCGACGACTGACGCGCTGCTTTAACCGCCGCGCGCGCGTTCGTGGTGGCGGATCACTTCGTCGATGATGAAGCGCAGGAACTTTTCGGAGAATTCCGGGTCGAGGTGCGCTTCCTCGGCCAGCTTGCGCAGGCGCGCGATCTGCTTCTCCTCCCGCCCCGGATCGGCGGGGGGCAGGGCGTTGGCCGCCTTGTACTCGCCGACCGCCTGCGTGATGCGGAACCGCTCCGCCAGGATGTGGATCAGGGCGGCGTCGATATTGTCGATGCTGCGGCGGAAGGCGGCGAGCTGCGCGTCGCCTGCGGTGGAGGGCTCGGAATCGGGCATCGCGGCGGGGCTTATCACGCAGCAGCGCGCAATTCCAAGCTTGCCAAGCCCTCTCCGCCGCAGCAATGCGTGCCCGCCATGACAGCCGACGTCGTTTCCCTGCCGCGCCGCCGCCCCACGCTCGACCCGATGCTCGCGCTGACGGCCCACGGGATGAACGCGGTCAACGCCGTGATTCTCGAGCGGATGCAGAGCGACATTCCGCTGATCCCGCGGCTCGCGGGGCACCTGATCTCGGGTGGGGGCAAGCGCCTGCGTCCGATGCTGACGCTCGCGGGGGCGGAACTGGTCGGCTACCAGGGCGCGCGCCAGCACAAGCTGGCCGCGGCGGTCGAATTCATCCACACCGCCACGCTGCTGCACGACGACGTCGTCGACGGCAGCGAACTCAGGCGCGGCAAGGCCGCCGCGAACATCATCTTCGGCAATCCGGCGACCGTACTGGTGGGCGACTTCCTGTTCAGCCGCGCGTTCGAACTGATGACGGAGGACGGCAGCCTCAAGGTGCTCAAGATCCTCTCCAGCGCGAGCGCGATCATCGCCGAGGGCGAAGTCTCGCAGCTCACCGCGCAGCGCCAGATCGAGACGAGCGAGGAACGCTATCTTCAGATCATCGGCGCCAAGACCGCCGCCCTGTTCGCCGCCGCCAGCCGGATCGGCGCCGTGGTCGCCGAATGCGGTGAGCGGGAGGAGCAGGCGCTCGACGATTACGGCCGCAACCTTGGCGTCGCCTTCCAGCTCGTCGACGACGCGATCGACTACGATTCGGACGCTGCCGAAATGGGAAAGGACCAGGGCGACGACTTCCGCGAAGGCAAGATGACGCTGCCGGTGATCTTCGCCTACGCGCGCGGCACGCCTGAGGAACGCAAGTTCTGGCAGGCCGCGATCGCCGGCCACCGCACGTCCGACGACGATCTCGCCGAAGCCATCGCGCTGATCGGCAAGTACGAGGCGGTCGAGGCGACCCGCGACCGCGCCCGCCACTTCGCTGCCCGCGCGGTCGACGCCATCTCGATCTTCCCCGACGGCAGGGCTCGCGCCGCCATGGCTGAAGCCGCGCACTTCGCGGTGATGCGGGGGTATTGAGGGTTCCTGCTCTCTCCCCTTCAGGGGAGAGATACGCAGGCGTGCGAGCTTGCTCGCTAGCCGGAGTTGAGGGGCCGAAATCGCAACGACGGTGGATGTTGCGCGAGTTCCCCTCTCCCAACCCTCTCCCCTGAAGGGGAGAGGGCTATGCTCGCCCGATCTAGCTTTCGCCATGGCGACAAGGTGGGTTAGGGCACCCGCGTGACCGACCTCCCCATCCACGCCGTCCTGCCGGACGTCCTCGCCGCCCTGCGCACGTCCGGCGCAGCGGTGCTGGTCGCGCCGCCGGGGGCGGGCAAGACCACCGCCGTAGCTCCTGCGCTGCTTAGCGAGGATTGGTGCACCGGGCAGGTGATCCTTCTCAGCCCGCGCCGGGTCGCCGCGCGCGCTGCAGCCGAGCGGATGGCCGAGATGCTGGGGGAGAAAGCAGGCGAGACGGTCGGCTATCTGACCCGCCTCGACAGCCGAACTTCCGCCCGGACCCGGGTGCTCGTCATGACCGAGGCGATCTTCGTCAACCGGGTGGTCGAGGACCCCGAGCTCGCAGGCGTCTCGGCCGTGCTGTTCGACGAGGCGCACGAGCGGCATCTCGACAGCGACCTCGGCCTCGCGCTCGCGCTCGAGAGCCGCGCCGTCCTGCGCGAGGACCTGCGCATCTGCATCATGTCTGCGACGATCGACGGCGCGCGCTTCGCCCGCCTGCTGGGCGGCGACGCGCCGGTGATCGAGAGCGAGGGCAGGGCCTTTCCACTCGAAATCAGATGGTTGGGGTCGTCACCCGACAAGCGGATTGAAGACGCCATGGCGCAAGCCGTGCTCACCGCCTGGCGCGAGGAGACAGGAGACGTGCTCGCTTTCCTGCCCGGCGTGCGCGAGATCGAGAGAGTGCGCGAGCGGCTGGCCGAACGCCTGCCCGAGGTGCCAATCCTCCCGCTGCACGGTCAGGTCGAACCGGCCGGGCAGCGCGCCGCCACCCGCCGCGATCCGCAGGGCCGCCGCCGCATTGTCCTCGCCACGGCCATCGCCGAGACCTCGCTGACGCTCGACGGCGTCTCGGTCGTGGTCGACAGCGGCCTCGCCCGCCATGCCGAGTTCGACCGGGCGGCCGGCACCACGCACCTCGTCACGCGCAGGGCGAGCCAGGCCTCGGCGGGCCAGCGCGCGGGCCGCGCCGCGCGGCAGGGGCCCCGAGTCGCCTATCGCCTGTGGGAACAGGCCGCGCACCCCGGCCGCCCGGAGTTCGACCTGCCCGAGATCACCACCGCCGACCTCGCCCCGCTCGCGCTCAGCCTCGCGCGCTGGGGCACCGCGGACCCGGCCGGACTCGCGTGGCTCGACCCGCCGCCCGCCGCCTCGATCGCCTCCGCGCGCGAGCGCCTGATGCGGCTCGGCGCGCTGGACGGCGAGGGGCGGATCACGCCGCGCGGCGAGATGCTTGCGGCCCTGCCGCTCGACCCGGCGCATGGGGCGATGGTCCTCTTCGGCGCGGAGCACGGTGCCGCGCGGGAGGCGGCCAGGATCGCGCTGCTCCTCCAGGAACGCGGCCTCGGCGGGCGGGACGAGGACCTCGCCGCGCGCCTGCAGCGCTGGAGCGCCGACCGCTCCCCCCGCGCCGAGGCGAGCCGCAAGCTCGCGGCGCGCTGGGCGGAGCGGGCGACGCGGCAAGTCTCCGGGCGCGCGAGGGGCGAAGTGCCATCGGCCATCCTCCTCGCCGCGGGCCTGCCCGACAACGTGGCGCGCCGCCGCGATTCCTCGGGCGAGCACTGGCTCTCGGCTGGCGGGCGCGGGTTCGTGCTCGACCCCGCGAGCCCGCTCGCGCGTGCCGAGTGGCTGGCGATCGGCGACGCGCAGGGGCAGGCGAAAGGCGCGCGGATCACCGCCGCACTGGCGCTGGAGGAAGCGGACCTCGAACGCTGGCTGCCTGAACGGCTCGAGCGCCGCTCGCTCCTGCGGTGGAACGGCCGCGAGGGCAGGGTGGAGGCGCGGCTCGAGCGCCGCCTCGGTGCGGTCATCCTCGCCAGCGGCCCGGACCCGGCACCAGAACCCGGCGAGGTTGTGGATATCCTTGTGGAAAAGGCGGTGGAGAGCCTGGGGACGTTGCTCCCGCCCGAGCTCCTCGCCCGCGCGCGCTACGCCGGGATCGACGCGCTCTCGCTCGAAGCACTCAGGGAAACGTCCGACCTCTGGCTGCGGCCCCTGCTCGAGGGGCGCCGCGATCTCGCGGTGCCACGCGGCAAGCTGGTCGACGCGCTCCTCGGCCAGCTCGACTGGGACAGCCGCCAGCGCCTCGACCGCGAGGCCCCGCGCGAGTTCGTGTCGCCCGCCCGCACGCATCACCCGATCGACTATACCGGCGACGATGCGCCTAGCGTCGAGGTGCGCGTGCAGGCGCTGTTCGGGCTCGATCGGCACCCCATGGTCGGCCCAAAGGATAGTGGCGCGCCGCTCCTCCTCAAGCTCACCAGCCCCGCGGGCCGGCCGATCCAGGCGACCCGGGACCTCCCCGGCTTCTGGCGCGGAAGCTGGGCCGACGTGCGCAAGGACATGAAGGGCCGCTACCCCAAACACCGCTGGCCGGAGGCGCCCTGGGCCGAAGCCCCGAGCCTCAAGACGAAGAACGCCTTCTCGAATGGAGGCGCTTGATTTTGGCGGCCTCGGGCCGCAAAGACGGCCCGCAAGCGCGACCGCGCGCCGCGGCTTATGCCGCGAAGCCAAGGCGGGCAAATGCCCGCCGCCCGGCGTTTGAGGACGAAACAGAAATGGCAGCACGAATCTATCAGCGACCCAAGAACGCGATGCAGTCCGGCAAGGCGCGCACGTCGGAATGGGTGCTCGAATTCGAACAGTCCGAAGCGCAGCGTCCGGACCCGCTGATGGGCTGGACCGGCAGCGCGGACACGCAGTCGCAGGTCGTGCTCACTTTCCCGAGCATGGAAGGGGCCCAGGCCTATGCCGCGAAGTACGGCATTCCGGCGCGCGTCCACCCTACACCCCCGCGGCACCTCAAGATCCAGGCCTACGCCGACAACTTCCGGTAACCAGATCCTCCCGCGTGGGAGGCGCGCGAAGCTAGTCGCAGCGAGGTGGGTCTGCGCGGTTGCAATTCGCCCGATCTCCCGCCATATGCGCCGCGGGAGTCGGGTGGACGTTCGCGTCCGCCAACCTGGTCAGGTCCGGAAGGAAGCAGCCATAACGGATGGCAGCGGGTCGCTCGGCTCCTTTTTCACACCGCTTTTCACGCCCCGCTGCCGCGCACGGCCGTTTTCACCGCCGGTCTGGGCCGCCGCGCATGACATTGGCGGCTGTTGGCCCTACCTAAACGCGCATGGGTGATTCACCGGACACTTCGGGCGATCTCCCCTGGGATACCGGGGAGGAGGACCAGACCGCGCCGAGCGCGGCCGATCTCGAGGCGGCGGGCCAGTCGGCCATGTTCGGCGATGCGCCGGCGCCGCCGGAACCCGCACCCGCGCCAGCCGCCAAGCCTGACACGTCCGCGCAGCCCTACCGCGTGCTCGCGCGCAAATACCGGCCGCAGACATTCTCCCAGCTCATCGGGCAGGAACCGATGGTCCGCACGCTCGCCAATGCGATCGCGCGCGACCGGCTGGCGCATGCCTTCCTGATGACCGGCGTGCGCGGGGTCGGCAAGACGTCGACCGCGCGCCTGATCGCCAAGGCGCTCAACTGCGTCGGGCCCGACGGCGAGGGCGGGCCCACGATCGACCCGTGCGGCGAGTGCGAGCCCTGCCGCGCGATCGCCGAGGGCCGCCATATCGACGTGATCGAGATGGACGCCGCCAGCCACACCGGCGTCGACGACGTGCGCGAGATTATCGAGGCGGTCCGCTACGCCGCGGTCAGCGCCCGCTACAAGATCTATATTATCGACGAAGTTCACATGCTGTCTCGCAACGCTTTCAATGCCTTGCTGAAGACACTTGAGGAACCTCCAGCCCATGTGAAGTTCCTCTTCGCGACCACCGAGGTCGACAAGCTGCCGGTCACGGTGCTCAGCCGCACGCAGCGCTTCGACTTGCGCCGCATTCCGTCCGAACTGCTCCAGGCGCACTTCGCCTGGGTCTGCGAGCAGGAAGGCGTCGCGGCCGAGCCAGAGGCGCTCCATATGATCGCCGCCGCCGCCGAAGGCTCGGTGCGCGACGGGCTCTCGATCCTCGACCAGGCGATCGCTCATGCCGATATGGGCGAAGAGGGCAAGGTGACCGCGGGCCGCGTGCGCGACATGCTCGGCCTCGCCGACAAGGGCGCCCAGCGCCGCCTGCTCGGCACGATCCTGGAGGGCGACGCCAAGGGCCTCCTCGCCGGGGTCGCGGACCAATACGCGCTCGGGGTCGAACCGCTGGCGCTGATGCGCGGGCTGATGGACCTCGTCCACCGCATCACCGTCGCCCAGATCGGCGGCGGGGAGCCCGAGGCGCCGAGCGCCAAGGAACGCGCGGCCCTGGCCGAATGGGCGGGCCGCCTGTCCGCCGGCCAGCTCCACCGCCTATGGCAGCTCCTGCTCAAGGGGCACGAGGAAGTGCGCCAGGCGCCGGACCCGCTGGTCTCGGCGCAGATGGCGCTGCTGCGCGTGCTCCATGCCGCCGACCTGCCCGACCCGGGCAAGCTGGCGAAGAAGCTGGAGGACCTGGCCGCGAACGGCGTCGCCGCGCCTGCGGGCGGCGGGCAGGGCGCAAGCGGCTCGGCTCCGGCGGCTGCGCTCGACTGGCGGCAGCTCGTCGACAAGATCCGGGCCGCGGGCCACCACCACGCCGCCAGCATCATGGAACTGCAGGTCCGCGTGATCGCACTCGAGATGGGCATGCTGCGCTACGCCCGCGCCGCCCATTTCCGCGACGACATCGCCCCGCAACTGCGCGACGCCCTGATGGCCGCGACCGGCCAGCGCTGGATCGTCGAACAATGCGAAGAACAAGGCGCCCCCTCGCTCGTTGAGCAAGAGGAGGCCGCCAGGGCCGCCGAACAGGCAAAGGTGCGCGCGCACCCGCTGGTCGAGGCCGCCTATGCCGCGTTTCCGGAGGCCGAACTGGTCGAGGAAGCCGAAATCCACAGCTCCGGCCGTGCCGCCTGGGGCCGCTGACGAGACGAAAAGAGGACCACCCCGATGCAATCGATGGAAGAGATGATCCAGGCCGCGCAGAAGGCGGCCGAGACGATCCAGACCCAGATGGGCGAGATGCAGGCCAAGCTCGACGCGATCGAAGTCGAAGGCGCGGCTGGCGGCGGCCTGGTCAAGGTCCGCGCCAGCGCCAAGGGCCGCATCCTGCGCGTCGAGATCGACGAGAGCCTGATGAAGGCGGAGGAAAAGCAGATGGTCGAAGACCTCGTCACCGCCGCCTTCAACGACGCTCGCGACAAGGCCGACCGCGTCTCCGGCGAGGAGATGAAGAAGATGCAAGGCGGCCTCGGCCTGCCCCCGGGGTTCAACCTGCCGGGCATGGGATGATCGCGCGGCACGTGGCGCGGTCCCGCAGGCGGCGCGTGTGAAACCTGCCGTAAACGCAGCCCTTGCAGGAGCCGCGGGCTGCCTGCTCGCTGCTTGCGCGTCGCCCGCTCCGCCCCCGGGCACGCCGCCCGCGCCCGCCGCGATCGAGATCCAGACCGAAGACGTCACCCGCTTCTACGAGCTCTATGAGGCCACCGGCGGGCGGCCGAGCGCCGACCAGATCCAGCGCGACTACCTCGACCGGGGCTCGACCGGCCTGCGTCACCTGCTCGCGGTGCGCAACGTCAACGCCGACAACATCGCCCGCGCGCTTGCGGAAAGGCCCGAGCTCTACACCAACGCGCGCACTTGCCTCGCCTCGCTCCCGCGCGTTGCCGACCGGCTGGAGCGGACGTTCCGCAATCTGCTCGAGATCTATCCCGAGGCCGACAAGCCGCCGGTGACGATCCTGGTGAGCCGCGGCAAGCCGATCGCCATCGCCGAGCGCGGACACGGTGTGCAGGTCGCGCTTGAAGGGATGTGCTCCGACCTGGCTGCAAAAGTGCTCGGCGGCGATGCCGACGACCGCTTCGTCAACGTGATCGCGCACGAATACATCCACGTGCAGCAGCCGCCCGTGAACGACGAGCCGACTGTGCTTCAGCGTGCGATCGCGGAAGGCGTGGCCGAGTTCGTGGGCGAGCTGATCTCGGGCGGCATCGCCAACGTCGCCGTCCATGCCTCGGCCGATGGGCGCGAACGCGAGATCGAAACCCGGTTCCTCGCCGATGTCGGCAAGACGGACCTGTCCGCCTGGTTCGACAACACGACCGCGGATGATCCTGGCCAGCTCGGCTACTGGGTCGGCTATCGGATCGCCAAGGCCTACTACCGCCGCGCGCCCGACAAGCACGCCGCGATCCGCGACCTAATCGAGGCCCCCGACGCGCGCGTGCTCCTGACGCAAAGCGGATGGCACCCGGGGATCGCGCTGGACTGACCGGCTGAGGGGCGGGCGCCAGGGCCTCCCTTTTCGTCATCCCAGCGAAAGCTGGGATCGCTGGCAACCTGGCGCTGAGCCCATAACGATCCCAGCTTTCGCTAGGATGACACGAGGGTGTTCCCTCCTCACGGCGAATTCAGCATCTCCAGCAGTTCGGCCAGCCGCTGCCTCCGCGGCAGGAGCTCCTCCCGTGCCGTGCGGCTGCTGTCGTAGGTGGTCGCGGCGATCGAGACGATCAGGAAGGCGGCGGTCCCCGCGGTCAGCCAGATGTCCTCGATCCGGTTGATCTCCATGATCAGCCACACGATCAGCGATGCGCTCGCCACGATCGGTGCCGACCAAAGCAAGAGGGTGCTCCAGCGGCCGACTTGCGAGAGCCGGTAGTCGATCAGCGACAGATTGCGGCGGACCTCTTCCTGCAGCGTGCTGCCGAAGTCGCGCTCGCGCACGCTCTGGCGCCGGCGGCTCAGCCACAGCGCGCCGCTCCATAGCGCGGTCGCACCGAGCCCGGCCGAGAGCGCCAGGACGGCCTGAAGCGAAAGGCCGCGATGGTGGAGGAATGCCCACAGCGAGGCGAGTGCGACCGCCGCCATGACGCCTCCGACTGCGTAAGTGGTCCACTGGTCCCAGCGCAGCGCGCGGCGAATGCCGGCCTGCTCGTGCCGCAGGACCAGCCGCAGCAGGTCGCCGTTGACGCCGTAGAGCGGCCGGTCGTCCTGCGTCTTCCAGGCCTCCATCATCTGGTCAAAGTCCATCGTTCTGCTCCTTCGCCAGCCGGGCGGCCAGCGCCGCCTTGATGCGGTTGATCCTCACCCCGACGTTGCTCTCGCCGAGGCCGAGGATCTGCGACATGTCGCGGTAGCTGAAGCCGTCGAGCATCAGCAGCGCGAGCGACCGGTTCACTTCGTCGAGTTCGGCGATCCGCTGGTAGATCCACTCGATCCGCGGATCGCGGCTGGGCGGCGCGACCAGCAGCGCGGTCGCCGCATCGAAGTCCTGTCGTCCGCTACCGTGCTTGCGCTCCTTCCGGCTCCAGGCGAGCGCGGTGTTGAGCGCGACCCGGTAGATCCAGGTGGCGACCGCGGAGTCGCCGCGAAAGGCCGCGGCCGAGTGCCAGACCTGCAGCGCGATCTCCTGGAACAGATCCTCGCGGTCCGAGTGCGTGGAGCCGTAGGCGCGCGCCACCTTGAACAGGATGGCCTTGTGCGCCTCGATCCAGCTCTCGAAAATCCGGTTGCGTTCGGCGTCGGTCATTTTCCCCACCTTCACGCCGTTAGTAGCAGGCGGGAGGGGATTTCTTACACGCGGCCGAAAGCACCGGGGCGGCCGGTTCTAGGTTCCGATCGCCATTCTGATCGCCTGCTCGACCGGCGAGTAGGCATCGTCCTCCCGCTCGAGACGGATCGGCTCGCGCGGGAGGAGCGGGGGCTGGGCCATGAAGCGGGGCTCGGTTCCGCGATGGCGCTGCGCCGCGTGGACCAGGAACGGGTGGCACAGGTACACCGTGCCGGCCTCGCCGGTGGCGAGCACTTGGGGCCGGCGCGCCGAGGCAGCAAATCCGTCCGCGGCGAGCTCCCGCAGCGTCAGCCCGGCCTCGCCCGCAGGGGCGAGCTGGCGGGCGATGTCGATGTGCGACCCGGCGCGGATGCGGGTCGGGGCGTCCTCCGGCCCGACGTCGGAGAACAGGAACAGCATGAGCAGCGCGCGGCCCCTGCTGTGGACGTTGGCGCGCCATTCCATGAAGTCCGGGTTGTCCTCGCCAAAGCTGACGTCGACGTGCCAGCCGTCGTCGCCGGGATCTTCGGGCGAGGGAAAGCGGACCGGGAAGGTGCCGAGCGCCATCGGCGGCAGCCAGCGTCCGGGCCCGACCAGCGCGTCGAAGGCCGCGTGGAGCGCCGGGCCGCTCGCCGCTTCGCGGAACGGAGGCTGCGCATAGTGGCCGAGCCGGACGACGGGCCGGGTCCAGGTCGCGCGGTCGTGCGGATCGCAGCCGGTGTCCCGCCACAGGATCGCGCGCGCTTCCTCGGCTAGTGCTTTGGGAAACGCGCGGTCGATGCGGATGAAGCCGTCGGAGAGGAACGAGGCGATTGCGCCGGCATCGGGCGCAGCGGTGGTGTCGGGGCTCATGAGTTGCTTTCCATCGAATGTGCAGAAGTTCGCTGCGCCCGCTCATGGTGGCGCCGGCAGGTTCGCTATCGCGATCCGCTCAAACGAGCGGGAACGCCGCTGCGCGATGGAAGATCATGAACGTCATGTCGCAATATTAGGGGTGTACCGCGCCGGTTGCAAACGGAGGGATAATTCCGCCGAAAACCATTTTCCTACATCGCCTCGATTTGCCATCGTCTCCCGATCCCGAGTCGCACCGCCTCGCTTTTTGGTCCCGCCCGCTCACTCGCCGCTCCTGCCCGCGCGTGCCACGCGAGCTGGCTCGCTGCACCCTCGCATCACAAGGTGACACTTTGCCCAGCCACCGCGTCACATGTGTCAACAGCTTCGGCCATCGCCGGCATTGCGGCCTGCGCGGCGGGTTCCCATATTCGGGACCAAACGGAGCGCGCCTTCCGCGCTCCACGGACGGATTGACAGCATGAACCAGCAACACCCCCTTCTCCCCCTGCGCGACATCGTCGTCTTCCCCGGCATGGTCGTCCCGCTTTTCGTGGGCCGCGACATGTCGGTCGCCGCGCTGGAAGCGGCGATGGAAGGCAGCAAGGACATCTTCCTGCTCTCGCAGCTCGACCCCGGGTGCGACGATCCCGGCGCGGACGATCTCTACGACGTCGGCGTGGTCGCGCAGGTGCTCCAGCTCCTCAAGCTGCCCGACGGCACAGTCCGCGTGCTGGTCGAGGGCACCGCGCGGGCGCGGCTGGAGGAGATCAGGCCGAACGGCGACTTCATGGTCGCCGAAGTCTCGGTGCTGGAGCCGGAAACCGCTTCGGGCAGCGAAGTCGTCGCCATGATGCGCCAGGTGGTCGAGCAGTTCGGCGAGTACGCCAAGCTCAACAAGAAGCTGGGCGAGGGCGCCGGCGACGATCTCGAGGAGATCGATGACGCCGGCCAGCTCGCGGACACGATCGCCGCTGCGATCAGCGCCAAGGTCTCCGACAAGCAGGCCGTGCTGACCGAGCGCGATCCGCTCAAGCGGCTCGAGATGGTCATGTCCTTCATGGAAGGCGAGCTCTCAGTCCTCCAGGTCGAGCGCCGGATCCGCGGCCGCGTGAAGCGGCAGATGGAGAAGACCCAGCGCGAATATTACCTCAACGAACAGCTCAAGGCGATCCAGAGCGAACTCGGCGGCGGCGATGGCGAGGACGGCGACGAACTCGCCGAGCTGCAGGAGAAGATCGACACGCTCGAACTCTCCGCCGAAGCCAAGGCCAAGGCGCAGAGCGAGCTCAAGAAGCTCAAGTCGATGCAGCCGATGAGCGCCGAGGCGACCGTCATCCGCAACTACCTCGACGTGCTGCTCGGCCTGCCCTGGGGCAAGACGAGCGAGCTCAAGAAGGACATCGCCGAAGCACAGGCCGTGCTCGACGAGGACCACTACGCGCTGGAGAAGGTCAAGGACCGGATCGTCGAGTACCTCGCGGTGCAGGCGCGCACGCAGAAGCTCAAGGGCCCGATCCTGTGCCTCGTCGGCCCTCCGGGCGTCGGCAAGACCAGCCTCGGCAAGTCGATCGCCCGCGCGACGGGCCGCGAATTCGTGCGCCAGAGCCTCGGCGGCGTGCGCGATGAAGCGGAGATCCGCGGCCACCGGCGGACCTACATCGGCTCGCTGCCGGGCAAGATCGTCACCAACCTGCGCAAGGCGGGGGCGAGCAACCCGCTGTTCCTGCTCGACGAGATCGACAAGCTCGGCCAGGATTTCCGGGGTGATCCCGCCTCGGCCCTGCTCGAAGTGCTCGATCCGGAGCAGAACTCGAAGTTCCAGGACCATTATCTGGAGCTCGACATTGATCTGTCCGACGTGATGTTCGTGACCACCGCCAACAGCCTCAACCTGCCGCAGCCACTGCTCGACCGGATGGAGATCATCCGGCTCGAAGGCTATACGGAAGACGAGAAGGTCGAGATCGCCCAGCGCCACCTGATCGCCAAGCAGATCGAGGCGCACGGCCTGGCCGAAGGCGAGTTCGAGCTGACCGAGGACGGCCTGCGCGACCTGATCCGCTACTACACCCGCGAGGCGGGCGTGCGCACGCTGGAGCGCGAGATCGCCCGGCTTGCGCGCAAGTCGCTGCGCCGGATCCTCGAGAAGAAGGCGGAAAGCGTCGTCATCACGCCCGACAACCTTGGCGAGTTCGCCGGCGTGCGGAAGTTCAAGCACGGCATGTCGGAGGAAGAGCCGCAGGTCGGCGCGGTCACCGGGCTCGCCTGGACCGAAGTCGGCGGCGAGCTGCTGACGATCGAGAGCGTCACCACGCCGGGCAAGGGCGAGATCAAGACCACCGGTAAGCTCGGCGAAGTGATGACCGAAAGCGTCGCGGCCGCGTTCAGCTTCGTGAAGGCGCGCGCGCCCGCTTACGGAATCAAACCGTCGATCTTCCAGCGCAAGAATATCCACATCCACCTGCCCGAAGGCGCCGTACCCAAGGACGGGCCGAGCGCGGGCATCGGCATGGTGACCTCGATCGTCTCGATGCTGACCGGCATCGCCGTGCGGGCCGACGTCGCCATGACCGGCGAGGTTACGCTGCGCGGGCGCGTACTCCCGATCGGCGGGCTGAAGGAGAAGCTGCTCGCGGCTCTTCGTGGCGGGATCAAGACCGTGCTGATCCCCGAAGAGAACGTGAAGGACCTTGCCGAAATCCCGGCCAACGTGAAGGACGGGCTCGAGATTGTGCCCGTCAGCCATGTCGATCAGGTGCTGGAGAAGGCACTCGTCGCCGTTCCTGCGCCGATCGAATGGACCGAGGCCGATGATATCGCCAGCCAGCCGGTCCACCCGGGCCAGCCGCTCGGCGACCGCCCCGCGATCGCTCACTGAGCGAGAGGGGGCCGGCGTCGCTGCCCGGCGATCCGGCATGATTTGGGACGAATCGTGCCGGATCGCGGGCGCGTATCCGTATTCGGCGGGATTTGCCTTTGACAGCCCCGGTAAAAACGCGTTCAAATCGCCCCTTTCGGGGAGGCGATTCACCGAAACCGGTTTTCATCGAGACTTTAGGGGGTTCCCAGAATGAACAAGAACGATCTGATCAGCGCCGTCGCCGATTCCAGCGGTCTTTCGAAGAGCGATGCCTCGAACGCGGTCGAAGGCGTGTTCGATTCGATCACGAAGGCCCTGTCGAAGGGGGATGAAGTGCGGCTGGTCGGGTTCGGAACGTTCTCCGTCGCACGGCGCAAGGCATCGACCGGCCGCAACCCGCGCACCGGCGAGCCGATGACGATCAAGGCGTCCAACCAACCCAAGTTCAAGGCCGGCAAGGGCCTGAAGGACAGCGTGAACTGAACCTTCCGTACTGATCTTTCGGGTCGCTCGCCTCGCGGCCCCAGAAGAAAAAGCGCCGCGCCGTCTCCCGACGAGCGCGGCGTTTTTTATCGTTGCATATGTCAGGCGCTCCAAGCACAAGTGGATCCATGCCAGGCACTAGATGAACTCCGCAACCGGGCTGCCTTTTTATTTCGGCTCCAGACCAGCGGGAGTTGAAAATCCTGCCTCTCGTACCCATCTATACTGTATCGGTGGCAATTCCCTGTAGGCGCCACCGGCTGAGAGACCCAGCGCTCCCGCTTACAAATGGGAGTGATGCCATGACCGGTCAGCCTGATATTCAATCCGCCAGCGATAATTGGGAAGATGAGAGCAGCAGTCTCTACACCGCGAGTGGCGCCGAGACTCTCGGCATAACGCGCTTCCTGCGTGAAACGTATGTCGTCGACGGATATACTTACACCAGTCTCGCGGACGCGATGGCGCAAAGCAGCCGCAGCAGGAAGCGGGGTATCGCAGGTGAGCACCCCCAAATCTGAACAGCCTCAATATTTCGGTGTGCTGGGTATATTCGCAGCGGTCGCACTGCTGTTCTGGCTCATGTTGTAGTGCCAGCTACGCGTGCTGCGTCGGACCAACCGGCCCGCAACACGCATTCTGATTTTTGGGGCCGCTCGCTCCGCGGCCCGCACAACGAACACGCCGCGCCGTCGGAAGACGAGCGCGGCGTTTCTTTTTTGGTGCCTGCGATCGAGCAGGGCAGCTCGGATGACGGAGCGATCAGCCCCCCTTGGCCTGTTCGATATACCGCCCGACGTTCTTCGCCATGACGTCGAGAGGCGCATTGCCGCCGAGCACCACCGCGTCGTTGAACGCCTTGAAGTCGTAGGCATCGCCCAGCGCCTCCTGCGCGCGGGTGCGCTGGCGGACGATCTCGCTGTGGCCGATCTTGTAGCCGCAGGCCTGGCCGGGCCAGGAGCAGTAGCGGTCGACTTCACTCGCCACCTCGTCGGGGTGCGAGCCGTTGCGCTCGACGAAGAACTGCCGGCCCTGCTCGCGCGTCCAGCGCTTGTGGTGGAGACCGGTGTCGACCACCAGCCGGCAGGCGCGGAAGGCCAGGCTCTGGAGATAGCCGAGCCGGCCGACCTTGAACTCGTCGTAAGCGCCGAGCTCGTCCGCGATCTGCTCCGCATAGAGGCCCCAGCCTTCGGAGAAGGCGCTGAACGAGAGGATCGAGCGGATCAGCGGCAGGCGGTTCGAATACTCGCCTTCCCAGACGTGCCCGGGGATCGTCTCGTGGTAGGTGAGGTCCGCGAGATCGTACTTGCGGTGCATGTCGGTCGAACGGAGATTGATCCACATCCGCCCCGGGATCGTCCCGTCCTTGCTCCCCGCACCGCCATAGGCGCCCGGCGCGCCGGGTTCCTCGGCCGGAGGCAGGCGGCGGACTTCCAGGTTGGGATCGACCAGCGTGTTGAACGCGCGCGGCATCTGCGCGGTGATCCACTCGATCCGCTCGTGGATGAAGTCCATGATCTCCTTGCGGCCCGGATCGCCCTCGGCGAACTTGTAGCGCGGATCTTCCGCCAGTGCCCGCATCCGCTCGCCCACCGAGCCGGTGGTGTAACCGATCTCCTTGAGGATCGGGTCCATCCGGCCGTGCAGCTCGTCGAGCTCGTCGAGGCCGATCTGGTGGATCTCGTCGGGCGAGAGCGTGGTCGTGGTCGCCGCCCGCAGGCCCCAGGCATACCATTCCTCGCCCCGAGGCCGGGCCCACATGCCCGCGTCGGACTTCGCCACCGCACGCTCGGCCTTGAGCTCCTCCAGCTGGCGCTTGAGCGCTTCGGTGACGGGTCCCGCCACGAGCGAGCGCGCCTGCGCCTCCCAGTCGCCGGCCAGCCCGGCTTCCTTCGTGCGCGTGACGAGCGAATCGACCATCGTTCCGCCGCCGGAGGTCTCCGCGATCGACTGCTCCATTTGCGAGATTGCCGCGTCGAGCAGGAAATCGGGCGGGACCAGGCCCATGCCGCGCGCAGCCTTGATCCGCGCGAGCTCGCCATCGAGCGCGGCCGGCAGCGCCTCAAGCCGCGCGACATAGGCCTCCGCGTCGGCGGCGGTCTTCACCGGATGGCTCGTATCCATGAAGCGCGGCATGTCGAGATAGGTGCCGACGTTCTGGATCACGACGTAGGGCGAATTGCGCCAGCTCCCCACCGCAACGTCGCCGTAGGGAAGGGCGAACCCTTCAAGCGCGGTCGAATAGGCGCTCTCCACCACCTCGAAGCTGGTCCGCGTGTCGGCATCGAGCGAGGCGGTGTCGAACGCCCGCACCCGTGCGAGATCGGCGCGCAGCGTCTCGGCATAGGCCTTCTGACCCGCGGGCGACTGGTCCTCGAGCTGCATGCGCAGCGCTGCGTGTGCGCCGGTGTCGACGCCGAGGCTGGTCGCGCGCTCGGGCTCGTGGCGCAGCAGGTTCCAGGCGACGTCCTCCAGCAGCGCGGCGCCTTCGCCGGATTGCGCGGAGGCGGACTGGCTCAGCACGCGCTCGCATCCGCCGAGCGCGAACAGGGAGACGCCGGCGCCGAGGCCTGCAAGTGCCTGACGACGGGTGATTTCGGTGGTGATGTGGGTCATGCCGCAATGTCTGGCGCGCGCTCGCCCGGCTGTCAAACCAACTGGCGGTCGGCGCGCGATGCGGTTAGGCGAGCGGCGTTAGCGGAGGAGTATCGCGCGAATGATGGGTACCGTGCTGTCGATCGTCATGCTGGCGGGCCTGCTGCTGCTCGTCGGCGCTTTCGCGCTCTGGCGCCGGGGCGGCTCGCGCAAGCAGGTGCTGCTGATGGTGCTGCTGGCGGTGATCTGCTTCGTCAACATCGCGATCTGGACGGTGCCCGATGCCGGAGGCGAAGCCCCGCTCGACCGGGTCGAGCAGGGCCAGGCCGGGTAGATCAGTCGGGCAGCTGCCAGGACACAGCGCTCGACCAGTTGCCGAGGTCTTCGCTCCGGTGCCGTCGAGGCCCGCCTCGAACCGAGCGCGGTGGGTGACGAGATCGCAGGTTGCGCGGTCGAGTTCGGAATGTCCGCTCGAGCCGGTGATCGTGCAGCTCTTCACCCGCCCGTCGGTGCCGACTTCGACCCGGAAGCGGGCGACGCCGGTGAGTTCGCGGTTGATCCAGATGGGGCGGTAGTCCGCGGTGGTCACCCACTGCCCCGGATCGTTACGCGGGCGGGGCGCGACCGGATCGAACGCCGGCGTCGCCTGGGCGGCCGGGGTGATCTCCGGCTTGGGGAACAGGTTCGTCATCACGTCGGGGATCGGCGGCAGCGGAACGTCGCGCACCTCGATCGGGGGCATTTCCGGGGTCAGGTCCAGCGGTCTCGGCGGAACGTGGACGTAGCTTTGCGGGGGCGACGTGCTTTCCGGCGTGACCTCCGGCTTGGGTGGGGGCGGGGGTTCGATCGGCACTTCCACGATCGTCTCGCCGGTCAGCCTCGGCACGTCTTCGATCATCCCCGTGACCTGCAGCCCCACTAGCAGGGCATAGGCGACTGCGCCGTGGACCACGATCACCCCGGCGATGGACTTCGCCCGGTCCTGTGGCGTGCGAGAGTCTGCATAAGCCATGTCGTTCTCCTCTCCTCGATGTGCCTCCGAGGATCGGAGACACTCCCTCCACCGAGAGGAATGATACAACGTAACTCAAGCTTCAGCCAAGCGCTTTCGCGTTGCGGAGCGCAACTGGCTTTCGGATCAGACGGAGGAGATTGCCGCGCGGGCGGTCAGTCGTGGTCGGGGTGCTGCCGGCTCGTGCGCCGGATTGCGGCGGCCCATTCGGCGTTGTCGCCCGCCTCCGTCGCGCCCTCGTCGCGGAGGGCGGGGAGCGTTTCGAACCACGGCATGCGCGATTCCGTGCCCATCTGCGACTGCGGGGCGAAGGCCGCCGGATCGTCGAGCGAACCGATCGTCAGGTTAGTGCGCCCGTTCGCGTGTGCATGGTAGAACAGCAGTGTGCCGCACTGCGCGCAGAACCCGCGCTCGACCCCGGCGCTGCTCTCGAAGGTCGCGGGCGTCCCGCGCGTCCATTCGAGGGCGTCGTCCGGCGCGGCGACGAGCGCGGCGAACAGATTGCCGGTCGCCTTCTGGCACATGCGGCAATGGCACAGGTGCGCATTGTCGAGCATGGCAGAGGCGCGGTACCGCACCGCGCCGCACTGGCAGCCGCCCGTCGCCGTGACAGCGAGCCGCCGCATCGCGCTCACTTGATCGGGCAGGCCGGATCCAGCCGGAAATCGAGGTAGTTGTCGACCGAGCCCATCAGATCCTCGATCTCGTTCTCGAAGAAGTGATTGGCGCGCGGAATTTCCTCGTGGTGGATCGTGATGTGCTTCTGCGTGCGCAGCTTCTCGACCAGCTTGGTTACCGCGACCGGCTGCACCACGGTGTCCGCCGCGCCCTGGATGAAGATGCCGCTCGCCGGGCAGGGGGCGAGAAAGCTGAAGTCGTACATGTTGGCCGGCGGCGCGATCGAGATGAAGCCACGGACTTCCGGCCGGCGCATGAGGAGCTGCATGCCGATCAGGGCGCCGAAGCTGACGCCGGCGACCCAGGTGGTCTGCGCCTCCTGATGGATCGATTGCACCCAGTCGAGCGCGGCGGCGGCGTCCGACAGCTCGCCCACGCCGTTGTCGAAGCTGCCCTGGCTCCGCCCGACGCCGCGGAAGTTGAAGCGCAGCACGGCGAACCCGCGGTCGACGAAGGTCTTGTAGAGCCGCTGCGTGATGCGCTCGTTCATCGTGCCGCCGCCCTGCGGATGCGGGTGGAGGATCATCGCCACCGGCGCACGCGGGCGCGGGGGAGGGGAGAAACGGCCTTCGAGGCGGCCTTCGGGGCCGGGAAAGATCACTGAGGGCATTGGGGAATCCTGCCGGAGATGTTGGTTTCGCTGCGGACCGGGTGGCGCGCGCGAAGTCGGTGGCTATATAGTGCGGCGACCCGAAATCGCAATTCTTTCGAGCACCGCCCCATCCCGGACCGCATCTACCTCGACCATGCCGCCACCACGCCACTGCGACCTGAGGCGCGGGAGGCGATGGAGGAAGGCTTCGGCATATGGGCCAATCCCTCCAGCCCGCACGCGGAAGGGCGCAAGGCCAAGGCTGCGCTGGAGGACGCCCGGGCGCGGGTCAAGGCGCCGCTCGGCTGGGAGGGGGAGGTCATCTTCACCTCGGGCGCGAGCGAGGCCCTGGCCATCGCCCTGCAGCGGGCCAAGGCCGATCGGCGGATCGTCTCGGCGGTCGAGCACGACGCGGTGTTCCGCGCAGCACCCGATGCCGAAGTGCTGCCGGTGCTGGCCGGCGAGATCGATCCAGGCGCGCTTGATGCCGCGCTGGCACGGCCCGGCCGCGCGGTCGTGGCGGTGCAGCAGGTCAATCCCGAGACGGGAACGCTCGTCCTGCCGCAGGGCGATGCGCTGCAGATCCGCGTGCGCGAGGCCGGCGGCCTGCTCCTTGCGGACTGTTCGCAGTCGGCGGGCAAGCTGCCTCTTCCGGACGCCGACATGGTGGTGGTCTCGGCACACAAGCTCGGCGGGCCGGTCGGCGTCGGTGCCCTGCTGGTGCGCGACTTCGCCATGCTCGAGCCGATCGGCGGGCACGAACGCGGCTATCGTGCCGGGACCGAGAACCTGCCCGCGATCCTCGGCTTTGCAACCGCGCTGGAGACCGGCGGGCTGGACGGCTGGGCGACGACCGAGGTGCAGCGGCAGTCGTTCGCCGCCGCGCTGGCTGGTCGGCGGGTCACGCCCGGGGCGGCGCAATGCGCGCATATCCTCGCTCTCACACATCCCAAGCTCAGCGCGCAGGCGCTGCTGATCCGGCTCGACGCGATGGGGTTCGCGGTTTCCGCCGGGAGCGCCTGCTCATCGGGCACGCTCAAGCGCAGCCGCGTGCTCGAGGCTTTCGGAGTGGACGAGGGCACCGCCGCCCGCACGATCCGCGTCAGCCTCGGCTGGAGCACCACGGCGGAGGAACTCGACCGCTTTGCCGAAGCCTGGGCGGGCTTGGCGAGCGCATGATGGCGGGATGACGGAGAGCGCGTTTGATGCCAAAGGGCGCCGCATGATCTATCTCGACTACCAGGCCACCACCCCGCTCGCGCCCGAAGCTCGCGAGGCCATGCTGCGCTGGCTCGACGGGCCCGAAGGCATGGGGTTCGCCAACCCGCACAGCCCGCACCGCATGGGCCGGCAAGCCGCGGCGGCGGTCGAGGTGGCGCGCGAGCGAGTCGCGGCGCTGCTTCCGCCGGGCGGGCGGGTGATCTTCACCGGCAATGCCTGCGAGGCGGTCAATCTCGCGATGCGCGGTTCCGCGAGCGGCCGGCAGGCCGGCATCGCCTGTTCGGCGATCGAGCATGCCTCTGTCCGCGACACGGCCCGCGCGCTCGGCCAGGTGACGGAGATCCTGGTCGATCGCGAGGGCCTGACCGATCCTGCGGCCGATTTGCCGGAGGACATCGGCCTCGTCGCGGTCATGGCGGTCAACAACGAGATCGGCACGGTTCAACCGGTCGGCGACTGGTATCGCCGCGCACAGGAAAGCGGCGCGCTGTTCCTGTGCGACGCGGTTCAGGCCTGCGGCAAGCGCGAGATCGCCGGCGCCGACATGATCGCGGTCAGCGCGCACAAGATGCACGGGCCCAAGGGTATCGCCGCGCTGTGGGTGCGCGACGGGCTGGAGCTCGATCCGCAGGTCACCGGCGGGCTGCAGGAAGGCATCCGCTCGGGCACGCTGAGCCCCGCGCTCTGCGCCGCCTTCGGCGCGGCGGCCGAGCTCGCGAAGGCGCGCATGGCGGAGGATGCGGCGCATATCGAGACGCTCTGGCGTCGCGCGCGCGAACTGTTTGCAGACTGGACGCTCAACGGTAGCGCGGAGGCGCGCTGGCACGGCAATCTCAACATCCGGAAGGACGGGCTCGACGTCGCGCGGCTGATGAGCGACTGCCGCGAGGTCATGTTCTCCGCCGGTTCGGCCTGCGCCAGCGGCTCGGGCGCGCCGAGCCACGTGCTGCGCGCGATCGGCCTCACCGATGCGCAGGCGAAGAGCTCGATCCGTCTCGGCTTCGGCCGCTACACCACGCTCGCCGAGATCGAGGAGGCCGCCAGCCTCATCAATGCCGCGGCGGAGGCGCAGGGCGCGTGAGCGTGCGCGTCCGCTTCGTCACGCCTCAGGGCCGCGTGGTCGAGGCTGAGGGCGAGCCGGGCATGCCGCTGCTGGAGGTGGCGCAGGCGGCCGGAATGCCGCTGGAGGGGACGTGCGAAGGGCAGATGGCCTGCTCGACCTGCCACGTCATCGTCGCTGCCGAATGGTTCGCCCGCCTGCCCGAGGCGAGCGAGGACGAGGAGGACATGCTCGATCTCGCTGCGGGAGTTCAGCGCACGAGCCGTCTCTCGTGCCAGATCGTGCTTTCCGACGAACTCGACGGCCTGGAAGTCCGGGTCCCGGCGGAGAGCCGGGACATGAGCGTGATCTAGGCGCGCAGCGCCGCGAGCAATTGCCGGTAGAGCCACTCGCGCGCATCGGGCTCGACATAGGCGTGCGTCGCGCCCTTGCAGTAGGCGACGCGCTGATCCGCTTGATCCCAGGCCGAAGCGAAGGCCTGGGCGGTACGGTCGGCGTCTGCGAGCAGGATCCGAACGGGTCCGCCGAACGCCTCCAGCCCCGCCTTGATTTCTTGCGCGAGCGTGCTTGGCGCCGACTTCGGCAGTGCTGCCTTGGCGATTCCGCGCGCGAGCTTGCCGAGATCGACCTTGCCGGTGACGAGCCGCGCCAGTTCCTTGGGGTTCTTCAGCTTCTCGGCATAACGGGCGCGGACGGCTTCGGGCGGCGGGATCGCGTCGTCGTCGCCCTCGATCGTCCACGGGTTCGACAGCACCAGTGCATCGCATCCCGCGCCTCTGGCGAGCATCAGCGCGCTGGCGGCGTCGCAATTGCCGAAGCCAAC
This sequence comes from Pelagerythrobacter sp. Soil_C_18, assembly GCF_057657235.1. Taxonomy (NCBI): domain Bacteria; kingdom Pseudomonadati; phylum Pseudomonadota; class Alphaproteobacteria; order Sphingomonadales; family Erythrobacteraceae; genus Pelagerythrobacter; species Pelagerythrobacter sp. Soil_C_18. The sequence continues at coordinate 37,619 of NZ_JBDGIU010000006.1, read as the reverse complement.
CACGCGGTTCATCTGCGGCGCCATCGCGCGGAAAGCGTCGAGCGCGGCGACGATGTCCTTGCGGCTCTTGCGGAAGCCGAGGTTCTCGCCCTCGCTGTCGCCGACGCCGCGGCGGTCGAAGCGGAACACGGGGAAACCGGCCTTCTGGATGCGCGCGGCAAGCTGCGCCTGGCCGGAGAAAGCGCCCGCGCGGATCTCGTTGCCGCCACTGACGATCAGCAGGCCGACCGACGCCGGCGCGGTGTCGAGCGTGCCGGCGAGGGTCGAATCCTCGCACGCGAACGTGAGCGGCAGGCGCTTCATGCCGGGGCGAGTCCCGTCGCGATCGCGGCGGCCAGCGCATCGGCTTGCTCGGGCGATTCGTCGGGCTCGGCGCGCAGCCACAGGCCGCCTCCGCCGATCGCTTCCTGATCGATCTCGATCTGGGCCGATTCCGGCTGCGAAGCAGCGTTCTCCAGCTGTGCGAACAGGTCGGGGCCGAGGGACCAGCCGGCCAGCTCCACGCCCTCGCTTCGGCCGGTCTGCTGGAGCGCTTCGATCGTCTCCTCGCGGCCGGCCTCGCGCGCGGCGATCGTGCGGGCGCGCAGCATGGCGCGCAGCACCTGCCGACCGGCCACGGGAGCGTAGTTCCATCCCGGCATTTCCGGCGGGACGGTCAGCACTCCGCCGCGCAGAGTCAGGACATGGGTGGCGGAAAAATGCGCCGCGGCGGCCGCGGCGCACTGGCGCCAGTGGTCGAGCGACTGCGCCTGGAGCGGCTGGCGGCTCTCGTTGCAGCCGGGGAGGTCGGGCAGCACCGAGCCGATCCCGGCGCCATCGAGCCGCTGCATGACTTCGGCGGTCAGCCGCCGCAGCTTGTTCGCCTCGTCGAACAGCGCGGGCAGCACGAGCACGCGTGCGGCACGCTTTCGGCCGAAGATGAGCGCGATTTCCTCGTGCGTGCCGCCCCCGATGGTCGGGCACGGCCAGGTCGTGAAAGCACGTCCCGTCAGTTTTCTACGACTTTCGCCTCGGCGAAGGCGAGCAGCCCGCCGTAGGTCTCCAGCATCTCGCCGTCGACGTCGTCATCCTCGATGATGATGTCGAGACGGTCCTCCATCTCGGTCAGCAAGCCGGCGACGGCCATCGAATCGAGCTCCGGCAGATGCCCGAACAACCCGGTCCCGCCATCGAAGCGTTCGACTCGCTCCGCATCGAGCCCGAGCACGTCGCGCAGGATCGCGCGCAACTTTGTGTCGATATCGCTGCGGCTTGGCGCAAGTTCGGTCATGTTCGGGCTTGTCCCCTGCAATTCGGCGCGCCGCCCTTAGCCCCGCCCAGAAGCGGGTGCAAGGCGGGCGGCCAAGCGCTTGGCCAGTGGCAGCCAGGCACGCGCCTGTGTGGGGTCGAGGCAGTCGAGGCGGAAGCGCGGGCGGACGATCTCCATCCAGTCCGCTTTGTAGCCGTCGTTGCCGGTCCCGAAATCGATCAGCGCGACACGGTCGCGGTCGATCACCTGCTCGAACAGCGCAGCGGTCAGCGTGGTGCCGGCCGAGAGTTCCTTGCGGCTTTCTAGGTGGGCGAGCTTGTGGATGTAGGCGGTGCCGTTCTCGACCGTCCAGAACTGCGCGGCCACCGGTTCGCCCTCGTGCCAAGCGACGGCGAGGCGGATACGGCCCGCTTTTCCCTCCGCCTCGGCAAAGCGGCGGAGCAGGTCGGGCGTGCCTTCCTCGGGCTTCCAGCTTTCCGCGTAGATCGCCTCGTAGGCCGCCCAGTCGGCCGCGTCGAAACGCTCGTGTATCGTGACCTCGACCTTCTTCGCCTTGCGCTTGAGCGTCGTCCGCATCCGGCCCGGCCGCGATGCCCAGTATTCGGCGAAGCTGCGTCCGTTCACTTCGAGCACGTGATTGTGGTCGCACTGCTCGCGCATGACCAGCCAGCCTGCTTCGCGGAATGCCCGTTCGAGCCGGGTGGCGGAGCCGTCCTCGTCCGGCACCGGCCATAGCGCGACGCGGTGTGTCTGCCGCCTGAGATCGCGCGCGAGGCCCGTAAGCAGCCGCTCCGCCTGCGGCCCTTCCGGCGCGAGCTGGCGCCAGGTGAAGCTGTACCAGTTGCGCAGCGGCTCGAGCCGGCCGTTGGCGCGGGTAAGCGCCAGCGCGGCTTTCGCCTCGCTGTCTTCCGCCAGCGCGATGAAGGGAGCGATCCCGCTCTCGGCCAGCAAGGCGAACCACTCGGGCCGCTCGAAGGGCGAGGGCGCCCGTTCGATCGTCCCTTGCAAGACGTTAACCTCATCGTGATAGCTGGCGGCGATCACTTCCTATGCGTTCCTCGAAAGTTCAGATGTCCCTCGCACCAGACTCAGTCCCACGGCCGCTCGACCATCTCGCCGAACGTGGCGAGCCGGATGCACCCGCGCTGGTGCTGCGCGAGGGTACGCTTAGCCACAAGGACTTAAGAACCCGTGTCGCTCGCATGGCGGCATGGTTGCAGAGCCAGGTGCCCGGGCGCGGCGAGCGGGTGGCGAGCTGGGCAGCGAAGGGGGAACTGACATGCCTGCTGCCGCTGGCGTGCGCGCGCGCCGGGCTGGTCCATGTGCCGGTCAACCCGCTGCTCAAGCATGCCCAAGTCGCACATATCCTCGCCGACAGCGGCGCGCGCCTGCTGCTCGCGACCGAGGCGCGGTTGAGCACGCTGGAACGGGGCGATCTGCCCGAGCAATGCCGCGCCTCGGCCGAGGACGACGCGGTTGCGGCGGCAACGGCGTTCGGCGGTTCGCTCGGACCCTCCGAAGCCGACCCGGACGAACTCGCGGCCATCCTCTACACCAGCGGATCGACCGGACGGCCCAAAGGGGTGATGCTGAGCCATGCGAACATGTGGCTCGGGGCGGTGAGCGTGTCGCATTACCTCGGTATCCAGAGCGACGACGTGACGCTCGCGGTCCTTCCGCTGTCGTTCGACTACGGGCAGAACCAGCTCCTCAACAGCTGGTACGCGGGTGCCTGCGTGGTGCCGCTCGACTATCTCTTCCCGCGCGACGTCGCCAAGGCTTGTGCCCGGCATGGCGTCACGACGCTCGCGGCGGTGCCCCCGCTGTGGGTGCAACTGACCGATCTCGACTGGCCCGAGGAAGCCGTCGCGCCTCTTCGCCGCCTGACCAACACCGGCGGCGCGCTGACCGTCGATCTCGTGCGAGATCTGCGCCATATCTTCCCGCAGGCGCGGCTTTTTCCGATGTACGGACTGACCGAGGCCTTCCGCTCCACCTACCTCGATCCGGCGCTGGTCGACACCCACCCGACCTCGATGGGCCGTGCGATTCCCTTCGCCGAGATCCTGGTGGTGGGCGACGACGGCAACGTCACCCAAGCGGGTGAGGAGGGCGAGCTGGTGCATTGCGGTCCGCTCGTCGCGCAAGGCTACTGGCAGGATGCCGAGCGCACGGCGGAGCGGTTCAAGCCCGCTCCGGCGGAGTCCGAATATGGCGGCACGGCCGTGTGGTCGGGCGATCGTGTCCGGCGCGATGCAGAGGGGTTTCTCTATTTCGTCGGGCGGCGCGACGCGATGATCAAGAGCGCGGGCAACCGGATCAGCCCGCAGGAAATCGAGGACGCGGCAATCGCGACCGGCCTGGTGGCCGAGGCCGTCGCGCTCGGCGTGCCGGACGAGCGGCTGGGACAGACGGTGCACCTCGTCGTGCGAGCGGCTGCCGGGGTGGAGGACGCCGGGGACCGGCTGCCCAAGGCGCTGGCGAAGGACCTGCCCAACTTCATGCAGCCCAAGGTGATTCACTGGCGCGAAGCGCTGCCGATCAACCCGAACGGCAAGCTCGATCGCGCTGCAATCGCACGGGAGATCGTCGGATGAAGCCGCTCGGCCCCATTCCCGCCGGCTTTGCCGCGCTGGACGGCGAACTCGCCATCGGCGGGCGCAAGGCGAGCGACCTGGTTGCGGAGGCAGGGACAACGCCCCTGTTCGTCTATTCGCGCGACATGCTGCGCAGCCGGGTGGCAGCGCTGCGGGCGGCCATGCCCGCACGGCTCGGGATCAACTACGCGATCAAGGCCAACCCCTACGCGCCCGTGCTGGAATTCATGGCAGGACTGGTTGATGGGTTCGACGTCGCGTCGGCGGGGGAACTCGCGAGGCTGGGCGAGGCGGGCATCGATCCAGCGCGGGTGAGCTTTGCCGGTCCCGGCAAGCGGGATGAAGAACTCGAAGCCGCAATTTCAGCCGGTTGCACGATCAATCTCGAGTCAGAGGGAGAAGCACGGCGCGCGCTGGCGATCGCCCAGAGGCTCGACATTCGGCCTCGCCTTGCGATTCGTGTGAACCCCTCGTTCGAGCTGCGCGGCTCGGGCATGAAGATGGGCGGCGGCGCCAAGCAGTTCGGGATCGACGAGGACCGCGTGCCCGCCCTCGCGCGCGCGATCATTGCCGCGGGCGCGGAATGGCGCGGGCTGCATATCTTCACCGGCAGTCAGGCGCTCGACGCCGAAGCGATCATCGAGACTCAGGCCAACGTGCTCACACTGGCGGACCGGCTGACCGGCGAGATCGGCACGGCCTTGCCCAAGCTCAACATGGGCGGCGGCTTCGGCATTCCGTACTTCAACGGCGACACGCCGCTCGACATCGGCGCGGTCGGCGCAGCATTGGCGGAGCGCTTCGCCGAGCTACCCGACAGCCTTGCCGCGACCGAGCTGTGCATCGAGCTCGGCCGCTATCTCGTCGGCGAGGCGGGGGTCTATCTGACCCGTGTGATCGACCGCAAAGTCAGCCACGGCCAGACGTTCCTCATCACCGACGGCGGTCTGCACCACCAGCTTGCCGCCTCGGGCAATTTCGGCACCGTGGTCCGCCGCAACTATCCGCTGGCGATCGCGACCCACTTCGATGCCACGCCGGAGGAAGAGGCCAACGTCGTCGGGTGCCTCTGCACGCCGCTCGACCGGCTGGCCGATCAGGCGTACCTGCCGCGCGCTGAGGTCGGCGATCTCGTCGCCGTCTTCTGCGCCGGAGCCTACGGCGCGACCGCGTCGCCGGCGGACTTCCTCGGCCACGGTCCCGCGCGGCAGATGCTGATTTAACCTTTTCGCCGCGGCTGTCCCGTATCGGGACCGTCCGTCAGAAGGCGAACAGGGCTAATAGTATTTTCACCCTTTTTGGCGAGGAAGCCTCCCTTGAACCGCGAGTGCGGAAGGGGAGGCCGTTCCTCCGTTCCGCATGTCGTGCCCGCAAGACAGGCAAGGACGTGCATCGATGCCCATCGCCCGACTTTCCAAAGCGCTCGCCGGCACTGCGCTGGCGGCCCTATCGCTCGCAGGCTGCGCCGGCGGTGGCGGCGCCCAGTTGCCCCCTGCCTCGTTCGTCGCGATGCAGGAAGGGCCGGGCGAGGAATATGTCATCGGGCCGCTCGACGAGCTGACGATCCACGTCTGGCGCAATCCCGAGCTCGGCGCCGAGAAGATCCAGGTCCGCCCCGACGGTCGCATCACCACGCCGCTGGTCGCGGACATGCCGGCAGTCGGCAAGACGCCGGCGATGCTGGCCGAAGACATCCGCCTGCAGCTCTCGCAATATATCGAGGAGCCGCTGGTCTCTGTGATCGTGACCCAGTTCGCGGGCACGTTCAGCCAGCAGATCCGCATCGTCGGCGCGACCGAGCAGCCGGCATCGATTCCCTACCGCGCGAACATGACCGTGCTCGATGCGATGATCGCGGTCGGCGGCCTCAGCGAATTTGCCGCGGGTAATCGCGCCAAGCTGATCCGCTTCGACAAGCAGGCCGGCCGTCAGCGCGAATTTGCGCTGCGGCTCGGCGACCTGCTCAAGAACGGCGACAGCCGCGCCAACGTCATGCTCCAGCCGGGCGACGTGATCATCATCCCCGAAAGCATGTTCTGAGAAAGGCGCCGGGCGCATGAACGAGGTCTTCGAGGAACTGCAGGCGGCGCTCTATTCGGCGTGGCATCGGCGCTGGCTGGTGCTCGCGGTCGCGTGGGGCGTGTGCATCCTGGGGTGGCTCGCCGTGGCGACGATCCCCAACACCTACGAATCGAAAGCGCGCGTGTTCGTCCAGCTCGACGACGTGCTGGCGCAGCAGATCGGCATAGTCAGCGCGGGCAAGGACGAGATCGAGCGCGTGCGCAAGACGCTCCTGAGCTCGGTCAACCTCGAGAAAGTCGTGCGGTCCACCAAGCTGGGCGAGGGCGTGACCACTCCGTCGCAGATGGAACGCGCCGTCGGCGGCCTGGCCGAGAAGATCAAGGTGGTGAGCACCGAGGGCAACCTGTTCGAAATCACCGCCCAGGTCGGCAAGTCGAGCCTCTCCGACGCGGAGAACGCCGCGCTGGCGCAGGACGTGGTGCAGAAGATGATCGATATCTTCCGCGAGGAAAACATCGCCGGCAGTCGCGGCGAGCTGGCCGAGACGCTCATCTTCATCGAGCAGCAGCTCGAAGACCGCAAGCGCGAGCTCGAAGCTGCCGAACAGCGGCGGCTCGTATTCGAAGCTGAGCATCCCGAGCTGGTCGGCGGCACGACCTCACTTTCCGCCAAGGTCCAGACCCTGCGTGCCGAGATGCGCGGCGTCGATGCGGATCTCGCCGCCGCGCAGAGCGCGCTGGCGGCGATCCAGGGCCAGATCGCAGGCACTCCGCGCACGCTGGTGACGGCAGGCGAGGCCGGCGGCGCGCGCGGCGCGCTGATGCAGGCGCGCTCGCAGCTCGCAGGGCTCCAGGCGCGCGGCCTGACCGACAACCACCCCGATGTTGCCGCACTCAAGCGCCAGGTCGAGCTGCTCGAACGGCAGGCGGCGCGCGAAGGGCCGAATGCTTCGGGCACCGCCAACCCGGCCTACAGCTCGCTGGTCGCGATCCGCGCCGAGCGGGAGGCCAACGTCCAGGCACTGATGGCGCGCAAGGCCGCGCTCCAGGCCGATCTCACCGGCATGATGGCGATCCAGGCCGACGAGCCCGCCGTCGCGGCCGAGGCCAACCGGATCAGCCGCGACTACGAAGTGCTCAAGCAGAAGTACGACGAGTTGCTGCAGAACCGTGAGGAGATGCGGCTGCGCAGCCAGGTCGAGAGCGAGCGCAGCTCGTTCCGCTTCGACGTGGTTGATCCGCCCTCGACGCCGCGCGCACCCGCTGCGCCCAATCGCCCGATCCTGCTGATCGGGGTGCTGATCCTCGGGGTCGGCGCAGGCGGTGGCGTTGCCTTCGCGCTCAGCCAGGTACGCTCGACGTTCGCTACCGGCGCCAAGCTCGAGCGGTCCCTGGGACTGCCGGTGATCGGCACCATTTCGCACACCTTTACCGACGCGACGCGGGCGATCGCGCGCAAGCGGATGAAGATGTTCGTCGCCGGGTGCGCCTCGCTGGGCGGGCTCTGCGTGCTGCTGCTCGCGGTCGAATTCGTCCAGGTCGGCATGATCGGGTGAGGAGAGGGACATGACCGAACACAAGAAGATTCCCGTCCCGCCGGAAGGGCCCAAGGAAAGCTCGCTGCTGGAGCGCGCGAGCGGCGCGTTCGGCTTCGACCCGTTCAAGGCCGCGCCCGTGCCGCACCGGCTGCCCGATGCGCCGATGAAGCGCGCCAAGGTGCGCCGGACGGACGAGGCGGCAGACACCGCCGCGGTCGAGCCCGCGCCTGAAGCCTCCGCCCAGCCGCCGGCCGAAGAGACCGTGCCGGAGAGCCTTCCCGCACCGGTCGCGCCGTCGCAGGTGGTGGTCGAGCGGCAGGTCGGCGCCGTCGCCCTCCAGGGCAAGCGTTTCCCGGTCGACCGTGAACTGCTGCGCGAGCAGGGTCTGATCGTTCCCGACGGCGCCGTGAACGCGCTGATGGAGGAGTTCCGCATCGTGAAGCGCCGCGTGCTCGAAAGCGCGCATGCCGCGGGCACCGCACGCTCGCGCCGCATCCTCGTCTGTTCGCCGCATCCGGGCGAGGGCAAGACCTTCTGCGCCAGCAATCTCGCGATCGCGCTCGCCGCCGAACGCGACAGCGAGGTCCTGCTGATCGACGCTGATTTCGCCAAGCCCTCGATCCTCTCAACCTTCGGCCTGCCCAAGGGGCCAGGCTTCATGGACTGCCTGGCGAACGACAACGTTCCGCCCGAAGACCTCGTGATCGGCACCGACATTCCGGGCCTGTGGGTGCTCCCCGCGGGCAACCAGACCAATGCCGACAGCGAATACCTCGCCAGCCGCCGGACCGTCGAGGTGCTCGACCGACTGAGCATGGGCGCGCCCAACCGGATCCTGATCTTCGATTCGCCGCCCGCGCTCGCGGCCTCGCCGGCGGCCGAGCTGGCGAAGCACGTCGGCCAGGCGATCCTGGTGGCGCGCGCGGACTCGACGGCGCAGAGCGCGCTGGAGGACGCGGCCGAGCTCCTGTCCGGCTGCCCGGACGTCAAGCTCGTGCTCAACGCCGCCCACTTCAGCCCCAGCGGCCGCAAGTTCGGCACCTACTATGGCTACGGGGAGTAAGGCGATGACCCGCACTTTCCTCGCCCCGGCCTGCGCGATAGCCGCGCTCGCCCTGGCGGCGCCGGTCTGCGCGCAGCAGACTGCGACCGAAGAAGCGAGCGAGGGGCGCGGCGACCGGCGCGTCAGCATCAATCCTTACATCGAAGCCTCGCAGGTGCTTGTCGCCGAGCTTTCGCCTGGCGACGATATGGTCACCTACACGCAGGTTGCCGCGGGCGTCGACGCCAGCGTGACAGGCCGCAACAACGGCGGTTCGGTCTCGCTGCGCTACGAACGCAACATCGGCTACGGCGACGAAGCGCTCGATTCCGATACGCTGAGCGGCGTCGCGCGCGGCTATGCCACGATCGTGCCGCGCGCGCTGACCATCGAGGGCGGGGCGCTCGCCGCACGCACGCGGGTCGACGGCAACGGCGGCGCGACGCTCAACCCGCTAGTCGGCGACGACAGCGAGAGCCGCATCTATTCCGCCTACGCCGGCCCGAACCTCCACACGAGCGCGGGCGACGTCGAGATCAACGCCAACTACCGCATCGGCTACACCCGCGTCGAAGCGCCCGATGCCCTCGTCGTCGCGCCCGGCGCTGCGCCCGTGGACGTGTTCGACGAGAGCGTGGTGCAAGTCGCCGGCTTCCATGTCGGCACGCGCCCGGGCGAGCCGCTGCCCGTCGGCCTCGGCGTTGGCGGCGGCTGGGTGCAGGAGGACGTCTCCAACCTCGACCAGCGCGTGCAGGACCGCTTCGTGCGCGCCGACGTGCAGGTGCCGGTGTCCCGCGATCTCGCGCTCGTCGGCGGCGTCGGGTACGAGGATGTCGAGGTATCGAGCCGCGACGCCGTGCGCGATGCCGACGGCATTCCGGTGGTGGGCAGCGATGGCCGCTTCGTCACCGACGACAGCGAGCCGCGGCGGATCGCCTACGAGGCGAACGGCCTGATCTGGGACGTCGGCGTCATGTGGCGCCCGAGCACACGCACTGCGCTCGAGGCGCACGTCGGCCGGCGCTACGATTCCACCACCTACTACGGCACGTTCGCCTGGGCGCCGAACTCGCGCAGCAGCGTCAACGTGGCCGTCTACGACACGATTTCCGGCTTCGGCGGGCTGCTCAACACAGCGCTTGCCAACCTGCCGACCCAGTTCACCGCGGCGCGCAATGCGCTCAGCGGCGACTTCACCGGCTGCGTCGGGGGCGAGGAGGGCGCGAGCTGCCTCGCCGGCGTGCTCGGCTCGGTGCGCTCGGCCGTGTTCCGCTCGCGCGGCATCGCGGCGAGTTACGGCGTGCAGCTCGGCCGGATCAACACCGGCGTCGGCGCCGGCTACCAGCGGCGCAAGTTCATCGCCGCGCCGGGCACCGTGCTCGCTTCCGCCAATGGCGTGGTCGATGAGGCCTACTGGGTCAGCTACTACCTGTCCGCCCAGCTCGGCCGCGACGCGAGCTTCGACGCCAATGCCTATGCGAGCCGGATCGACAGCGGTTTCGTCGACAGCGGCGAGGTCCTCGCGCTCGGCGCATCGGCCGCCTACCGCCGCGCGATCACCGACCGCCTGTCGGCCCGCGCCGCCGTGGCGATCGACCATCTCGATAGCGACGCCGCGATCGAGAACTACACATCGGCCTCCGCACTGCTCGGCCTGCGATACGATTTCTGAGGGGTTTGAAGCGATGTTCGACGACTTTTACGGGCTAACGGGTCGCCCCTTCCAGCTGACCCCCGACCCCAATTTCTATTTCGAGAGCACGACGCACCGCAAGGCGCTGTCCTACCTCGGCTATGGCATGGCGCAGGGCGAGGGCTTCATCGTCATCACCGGTGAGGTCGGCGCGGGCAAGTCCACGCTCGTCGCGCACCTGATGCAGAAGATCGACCGCAATCACATGACGGTCGGCCAGGTGGTCACCAGCAACCTCGACGGCGAGGAACTGGTCCACGTCGTCGCGCAGAGCTTCGGCCTCGACGTCCAGGGGCACGACAAGGCCAGCGCCCTCGGCGCGATCGAGAGCTTCCTGCACGAGGAAGCGCGCGCGGGCCGGCGCTGCATGCTGGTGGTCGACGAATCGCAGAACCTCAGCGTCGAGGCGCTGGAAGAGCTGCGGATGCTGTCGAACTTCCAGCTCGGCGCACACCCGCTGCTGCAGACCCTGCTGCTGGGCCAGCCTGAGTTCCGCCAGGTGCTCGCCGAGCATCAGGATCTCGAGCAGCTCCGCCAGCGCGTGATCGCCGCCCATCACCTCGAGCCGATGGAGCCGGGGGAGATCGAGCCCTACATCAAGCACCGCCTCGAATGCGTCGGCTGGCAGGGCAATCCCGAGTTCGACCAGCGCGTCTTCGCCGAGCTCCACCAGGCGGCCGGCGGCATCCCGCGCAAGGTCAACCAGGTGGCGACGCGGCTGCTGCTGCTCGGCGCCGTCGAGCAGCGCACGCGGATCGACAGCGCGATGCTGAGCGCCGTGCTCAAGGAAATGCAGAGCGACAACGCCTTTCCCGAGGCCGTGCCGGGCCCGCTGCCCAAGCTCGCACCCGCGCCCGGCCCGGGCCCGATCAAGCACGCCGTCTATCCCGAAGCCGCGCCCGCAGCGCCGGCGCCGGCCCCTGCGGTCGATTTCGAGGCCATGCTCGCCGAACGCGACGCCCAGATCGCGGAACTGCAGCAGGCGGTGATCGAACTGTCGCAGGCGGCGGAGCAGGACGGCAGCGCGCAGAACGAGGAACTCGTCGCCCGCATCGACGCCTTCGGTCGGCGGCTCGACGAACAGGAGCGCTCGGTGCGCGAGGTCCTCACCATGCTGATCGAGTGGGTTGAAACCGGGCAGCTCCCGCGCGCCGCGGCCTGAGGAGGCGCGCGTGGAGGGGCACCGCATCGTCAACGGCCTGTCGGTCGACGTCGAGGACTGGTTCCAGGTCGGCGCGTTCGAGAAAGTGATCGCGCGCGGCGATTGGGACGATCTCGCGCTGCGCGTCGAGGACAACGTGCTGCGCATCCTCGACCTGTTCGCGGAGGCCGAGGTCAAGGCGACCTTCTTCACGCTGGGCTGGGTCGCCGAGCGCAATGGCGCCCTGATGCGGCGGATCGTCGAGGCGGGCCACGAACTCGCGAGCCACGGCTACGACCATGCGCGGGTCTTCACCTTCGACCGGACGCAGTTCGCCGCCGACATCCGGCGCGCACGCGCGACGCTCGAGGATGCGGGCGGCGTAGCGGTGACCGGCTATCGTGCGCCGAGCTTCTCGATCGATCAGCGCACCCCCTGGGCCTATCTCGAGTTGGCCGAGCAGGGCTATGCCTACTCCTCCAGCGTCGCGCCGGTCGCGCACGACCACTACGGCTGGCGCGAGGCGCCGCGCTTCGCGTTCCACCCGCTCCCCGGATCCGATCTCGTCGAAATTCCGGTGACCACCGCGACGTTCGGCGGCAAGCGTCTGGCGGCTGGCGGCGGCGGGTTCTTCCGCGTGCTGCCGTACGGCTTCTCGCGCTGGGCGATCCGGCAGGTGAACCGCCGCGACAGCCGCCCGGCCGTGTTCTACTTCCACCCGTGGGAGATCGATCCCGATCAGCCGCGGGTGCCCGGCGCACCGCTCAAGTCGCGCCTGCGCCACTACACCAATCTCGAGCGCATGGCGCCCAAGCTGCGGGACCTGGTGCGCGAGTTCGCCTGGGGGCGCATGGACGAGATCGCGCAGCGCGAAGCCGCGCGCGCGGTGCCGCTGGCGGCATGAACGCGCCTTTCGCTCCGGCTGCGGTCGCGGTCTCGCTCGCGGACTTGCGCGATGCGGGCGAAGTCGCACGGATCGAGCGCTTCGTCGCGGAGCGGGGCGGGGCGGTGTTCCATCGCCCGGCCTGGCTCCGCGCGGTGGAGCGCGGCACTGGCCAGCAGGCGCTCGGCCTCGTGGCGGAGCGGCACGGCAACCTCGTCGGCTGGTTGCCGCTGAGCGAGATCCACTCCCCGATCTTCGGCCGCGCGCTCGTGTCGAGCGGTTTCGCGGTCGGCGGCGGCATTCTGGCGGAGGACGACCGCGCCGCGGCGGCGCTCGCCCGCGCGGCCGAGGAGCTGGCGCAGCGGCGCAGTTGCGCGACGGTGGAGCTGCGGGGCGGTGTGCCCCCGCCGGACTGGGACCTGCGCGACGACGCGCACCTCGGGTTCGTCGCCGATCTCGCGGCGGACGACGAGGCGCAGCTTCTCGCCGTTCCGCGCAAGCAGCGCGCGGAAGTGCGCAAGAGCCTGCAAGGCGATCTCGAGGTCCGCATCGGGCGTGACGAGGCGGACCGGGCGGCGCACTACGCGGTCTATGCCGAAAGCGTCCGCAATCTCGGCACGCCGGTATTCCCGCGCGCGCTGTTCGATGCGGTACTGGACGAGCTCGACGGTGACGTCCTTACCGTGCTCCACGCGGGGCAGCCGGCGGCGAGCGTGCTGTCGTTCTATCATGCCGGTACCGTGCTCCCCTACTGGGGCGGCGGCACATTCGCGGCCCGTGCGTTGCGGGCGAACGAGCGGATGTACTTCGAGCTCATGCTGCATGCCCGTCGGCGCGGATGCCTGCGGTTCGACTTCGGCCGTTCGAAGACCGGCAGCGGGCCGGCCGCCTACAAGAAGAACTGGGGCTTCGAGCCGCAGCCGCTCGCCTATGCGAGCTGGACCGCGCCGGGCACCGCCAGGCGCGACGTCGATCCAACCAGCGATGCCTACTCGGCCAAGATCGCACTGTGGAAGCGCCTGCCGCTCGCGCTCGCCAACCGCATCGGTCCGCCGATCGCGCGGGGGCTGGGCTGATGCTGGGAGAGATCCTCTTCCTCGCGCACCGCGTGCCGTTTCCGCCCGACCGCGGGGACAAGATCCGCTCGCACCATCTGCTGAAGCGGCTGGCCGAGATCGCGCCCGTCCACGTCGGCTGTCTCGCAGAGACCGACGGCGACCTAGCGCAGGAGAGCGAGCTGGCGGGGATCGCCGCAAGCCATTTCCTCGCGCGCCGCGCAAAGCCGCTGCCGCTTGCGGGTATCGAGGCGCTGGCCAGGGGCCTGCCGGTCAGCCTCGCGGCCTTCGACCATGCCGGCCTCCGCCGCTGGATCGCGGGCACGCTGGCGAAGCGGCCCATCGGGACGGTCTTCGTGTTCTCCGGGCAGATGGGGCAATACATCCCGCCGGACTTCGGCGGGCGCGTGGTGATCGACCTGTGCGACGTCGATTCGGCCAAGTTCGAGGCCTACGGCCAGCAAGGCGGCCTGCGCGCATGGATCGACCGGCGCGAGGCGCGCCTGCTCGCGCTAGAGGAAGAGCGGCTGGCGCACCGCGCCCATTGCACGCTGTTGGTCAGCGAAGCCGAGGCGGCGCTGTTCCGCTCCCGCCTGCGCGACCCGGCGGGCGTGCGCATCGAAGCGCTGCGCAACGGGATCGACACGGCGGCTTTCGATCCACTGGCAGCTATGCCGCAGCCGGAGCTTGCGGCGCAGCCGGGGCCGCACCTCGTGTTCACCGGCCAGATGGACTATGCGCCCAACGTCGCCGCGGTGCTCCGCACGGCGGAGCGGTTGCTTCCGGAGATCCGGAAGGCGCACCCGGGGGCCAGTTTCCACGTCGTCGGCCGCGCGCCCGTGCCGCAGCTGCGGCGGCTCGACGGGCAGGGCGGGGTTCGCGTCTGGGGCGAAGTGCCCGACGTGCGCCCGTTCCTCGCGGCCGCAGACGCGGTGCTCGCCCCGCTCGAGATCGCGCGCGGCATTCAGAACAAGGTGCTGGAGGCCATGGCCATGGCGCGGCCGGTCGTCCTCTCGCCCGAGGCTGCGACCGGGATCGATGCGCATGACGGCGAGCACTTCGCCGTCGGAGCCGACGACCGGGCATTGATCGACCGCACACTTGCGCTGCTGCAAGACGCGGCCGCCGCCGGTGCCATGGGCGACGCCGCACGCCGCTACGTGGTGGAGCATCAGGGCTGGGCCGCCATGCTCGCCCCGCTCGGCGGGATCGTCGGCGCGCGCCGGGCGGAGGCGCGCCGCGATGCCGCCTGAGGCGAGCCTACCGCTTGCGGGCGAGGGGATGTTCGCCCGGGTTCCGGCCGCGTGGCGCGGCCCGCTGACCCGTCTCGCCGCCGCCTGGCTCGCGCTCGTGCTCCTCACCGGCCGCGACTGGCTGGCGATGGCCGACAAGTGGTGGAACGTCTCGACTTACAACCACGTCCTGTTCGTCCCCCCGATCGTCGGATGGCTGGTGTGGAACCGCCGCCGCGAACTGGCGGAGCTGACGCCGCGCGCCTGGTGGCCCGGGCTGGCGCTGGTCGCGGGATCGCTGTTCCTCTGGCTGCTCGGCACGCTCGCGGGGCTCAACAGCGCGAGCCAGCTCGGCGCGGTCCTCGCGCTTCCTTCGGCCGTGATCGCGCTGCTCGGACCGCGGGTCGCGGCGGGGCTGGTGTTCCCGCTCGCCTACATGCTGTTCCTCGTGCCGTTCGGCGACGAGCTCGTGCCGACCCTGCAGATGGTGACCGCCGACATCGTCATCTGGCTCACGCATGCCAGCGGGATTCCCGCGGTGATCGAGGGCGTCTTCATCGACACGCCGGTCGGCCTGTTCGAAGTGGCCGAAGCCTGCTCGGGCGTGCAGTTCCTTGTGGCCATGCTCGCGCTCGGCGTGCTGATCGCGCAGACCTGCTTCCGGAGCTGGCCGCGCCGCACGGCGTTCCTTGCCTTCGCGCTGGCGCTGCCGATCCTCGCCAACGGCGTGCGCGCCTGGGGGACGATCTACATCGCGCAGTCGCAGGGGATCGCATTCGCCGAAGGGTTCGACCACATCGTCTACGGCTGGGTCTTCTTCGCCTTCGTCGTCGCCGTGCTGCTCGCCGTGTCATGGCGCTGGTTCGACCGCGAGCCGGACGAGCCGGCGATCGATCCCGAAGCGCTCCGCCGCTCGCCGTTCCTCGGCATGCTGGAGCGCGCCTCGCTCGGCGCCAACACAGCGCTTGGCGCGATCGTTGGGCTGGCGCTCGGCTTCGGCCTCTGGGCCACGCTCGCTTCGCGAGTCGAGGCGCAGGTGCCGCCGGCGATCGCCTTGCCCGAGGTCGCTGGCTGGCAGCAGCTCGCCTATGCACCTGAGGTCGCCTGGCAGCCGCGCGCAAGCGGCGCGGCGCATCGGCTGATCGGCCGCTACCGCAACACCGCCGGGGACGAGATCGACGTGTTCTACGCGCTCTATCCGGCGCAGGACGACAGGCGCGACGCCTCGGCTTACGGGGAGGGCGCGCTCGTGCCCGAAACGCCGTGGCGCTGGCTGGAGCCGGGGCGGAGTTCGGCCGACGCGGCGGGCGATGTCCTTCTCGCCTACGGGCGGCTCGTCCGGGTTGCCGAGACGAGCTATCGCAAGGGCGATCTCACCACCGGCAGCGCGGCGCGGCTCAAGCTTGCGACCATGCGCGACCGCCTGCTGCTGCGCCGGCGCCCGACCGCGACGCTGATCCTCTCGGTCGAGGGCCGTCCGGCAGCCGAGGCCACGCAGGTCATCGATCGGTTCACCGCCGCCATCGGCGAGCGCGGCGCGTGGATGGACCGCGTCGCCGGCCTGCGATAGAGGCCGCGCATGTGCGGCATCGCCGGGATCTTTCATTGCGGCATTCCCAAGCCGGTCGATCCGGAGCGGGTCGGCCGCATGTCCGACGCGCTCGCGCACCGTGGGCCTGACGGGTCGGGAGTCTGGACCGGACCCGGCGTCGGGCTAGGCCATCGCCGCCTCTCGATCATCGATGTCGCGGGTTCGCCGCAGCCGATGCATTCGGCCGACGGGCGCGCGACGATCGTCTTCAACGGTGAGATCTACAACTACCGCGAGTTGCGGCGCGAGCTCGCGAGCGAAGGCGCGCAGTTCCGCACCGACGGCGATACCGAGGTGATCCTCGCCGCTTGGGCCCGCTGGGGCGTCGAGTGCCTGCCGCGCCTCCACGGCATGTTCGCCTTCGCGCTCTACGACGCACGCCGGCGCGAACTGCTGCTCGCGCGCGACCGCCTGGGGGTGAAGCCGCTGTTCATGGCGCACCTGAGCGACGGAAGCCTCGCCTTCGCCTCGGAGCTCAAGGGTCTGCTCGCGCACCCGCTGCTGCGGCGGGAGGCCGATCCGCTGGCGGTCGAGGACTATCTCGCCTGGGGCTACGTCCCCGACCACCGCTCGATCCTGAAGGGCGTCGAGAAGCTGCCGGCCGGCCACTACCGCTTGCTCCGGCACGAGACTTCCCCGCCGCCGCCGGTGCAGTGGTGGGACGTCGATTTCACCCGTCGCCGGTCGGGCTCGACCGCGGATCTTTCCGCCGAACTTCTGCACCACATGCGAGAGGCGGTGACATCGCGCATGGTCGCTGATGTGCCGCTCGGTGCCTTTCTGTCCGGTGGAGTGGATTCGTCCTCTGTGGTCGCGCTGATGGCGGAATCGAGCCGCGATCCGGTGAAGACCTGTTCGATCGGCTTCGACGTCGCGGCGCTCGACGAGACGGCCTATGCCGAGCAGGTCGCGCTGCGCTTCGGTACCGACCACCGCAGCCGCATGGTCGATCCCGATGACTTTTCCGCCGTGGACCGGCTCGCCGGCATGTTCGACGAGCCCTTCGCCGACGCCTCCGCGCTGCCGACCTGGCGCGTGTGTCAACTTGCGCGCGAGAAGGTGACAGTGGCGCTTTCCGGCGACGGAGCCGACGAAGCTTTCGCCGGCTACCGCCGCCAGATCTTCCATGCCCGCGAGGAGCAGGCGCGCGCCGTGCTCCCCGCCGCACTGCGGCGCCCGGTGTTCGGCGGCCTCGGCGCGATCTGGCCCAAGGCCGACTGGGCGCCGCGCCCGCTCCGCGCCAAGACGACCTTCCAGTCGCTCGCCGACGACGGGGCAGCGGGATACGCCCGCGCGCTCGGCGTGGTTCCACCGGAGCTCCGCGCGACACTCTATACGGACCGCTTCGCACGCGAGATCGGCGGCTACCGTGCCGAAGATCCGCTGGTGGAGATGATGCGCTCGGCGCCGGCCCGCAGCGGGCTCGACCGTGCGCAGTATGCCGATCTCAAGTTCTGGCTGCCCGGCGACATCCTGACCAAGGTCGACCGCACGAGCATGAACGTTGGTCTCGAAGCGCGCGAGCCGCTGCTCGACCACCGACTGATCGAGTTCGCCGCCCAGTTGCCGCAGCGCGAGCGGATCAGAGGGCGCCAGGGCAAGTGGCTGCTCAAGCACACGATGCGCCGCTACCTGCCCGATGACGTGCTCTTCCGCCCCAAGCAGGGCTTCGTCACGCCTATCGCGCAGTGGCTGCGCGGCCCGCTCGCCGGCGAAGCGCGCGCGATCGCGAGCGGTGCGCGGCTGGCCCGCACCGGCTGGTTCGACGAGATCCGGCTCGGCACGATCGCCGAGGCGCATATCGCCGGCCGCTCGGACCATTCGCGGCTCTTGTGGCAGCTCCTGATGCTCGACCGCTCGCTCGATCGGCTCGGTATATCGGATTAGCGTCGCGCGATTTTTCGGGCGTGCCCCGGATCGGGACCGGCTGTCAGCAAAGTTAATTAATTGTTTGCCAATTGACTCGCGTGTCGATTACGCTTCCCGAAATCGGGGGGATGCCGCAGAAAAGCGGGGGGATCCTTATGGATCGTGTGAGTTCCGGAATAGAGAAAGCCGAACCCGAAACGGGCTCGGATCAGCCAGCTATTCCGCTTGGCGGAGGCGACCAGGCGCTGGTCGCGGAAAGCGCGCGGCACGCGGCGATCCCTGAAGGCCTGTTCCAGCTTCACGAGCTCGACGTCTTCTACGAGGACGAAACGCAGACCCTCTGGACGTACATGAACCCCGAAGGACGACCGAGCTTCACACCCACCATGCTCGGCGATTTCGAGAACTGGCAGGTCTATATCGAGCAGGGCTTCGGGCCGGAGAAAGTGCCGCTGCGCTTCCTCGTGCTCGGCAGCCGCGCGCCGGGCGTGTTCTGCTTCGGCGGCGATCTCGACCTCTTCCAGCGTCTGATCCGCGAGCGCGACCGCGCCGCTCTGGTGCGCTACGGCCATCGCTGCTGCAAGATCCTCCACCGCAACATCGCGTCGCTCGACCTGCCGATACTCACGATCGGGCTGGTCGAGGGCGCGGCGCTCGGCGGCGGGTTCGAGGCGCTGCTGTCGTTCGACTACATCGTTGCCGAACGCGGTGCGACGTTCGGCTTGCCGGAGATCATGTTCGGCCTGTTCCCGGGTATGGGGGCGCACGCACTGCTGAGCCGCAAGATCGGCAGCGCGATGGCCGACCGGCTGATCGTCTCGAACGAGACTTATACCGCGGAGCAGATGTACGAGATCGGCCTGGTGCATCACCTCGCCGAGAACGGACAGGGCCTCGCCGCCTGCCGCGAGTTCATCAAGAAGTCGGATCGCCGCCACGCGGGACTGGTCAATTCGCGGCGGGCGATGAAGGTCGCCTGGAATCTCGAGCTGGCGGAGCTGAACCGCATCACCGAGCTATGGGCGGATTCGGCGCTCCAGTTGCGCGAGCAGGACCTGAAAGTCATGGGCCGCCTCGTGGCCGCGCAAGCACGGCTCGCCAAGGCGGCCTGATAGCCCTCTCCCCTTTTGGGGAGAGGGTTGGGAGAGGGGCGTGGTGAGACATTCCGTCCCGACCTATCCTGCTTCCCCTCTCAACTCCGGCTAGCGAGCAAGCTCGCAAGCCTGCGTATCTCTCCCCTGAAGGGGAGAGAGCGGATGTGAGCCCAGCTAGCGGGCGTCGACCAGCACGACCTGCGCGTCGTCGATCGCCTCGACGACGATCTCCTCCTCGCCGGTCACGGCAATGCCGTCGCGCGGAGCGGCTTCGACGCCGTTCACCCGAATGCGGCCGTCGGGCGCGACGAGATACTGGTGCCGCTCGCCCGAAGTGCGCCATGTCGCCGACTGCCCCGCGGCGAGGGTCGCAGCGGCCACTTTGGCGTCCGTGCGGATCGACAGGGCGTCATCCGCTTCGGGCGTGCCGCTGGCAACGATCTCGAACCCGCCCTCGCGCGCAGCCTCGGGGAACTCGCGCTGGCCCCATGATGGCTGCTCGCCGCGCCGATCCGGGATGATCCAGATCTGGAACAGCGTGGTTTCCTCGTCCTCGAGATTGTATTCGGCGTGGGTGATGCCCGTGCCGGCGCTCATCACCTGAACGTCACCCGCGGCGGTGCGGCCCTGGTTGCCCAGGCTGTCCTTGTGGGTGATCGCCCCGGTGCGCACGAACGTCACGATTTCCATGTCGTTGTGCGGGTGCGGCGGGAAGCCGCTCTTCGGCGCGATCGTGTCGTCGTTCCACACGCGGATCGCGCCCCAGCCCATGCGCTCGGGATCGTGGTAGCTGGCGAAACTGAAATGATGGCGCGCATCGAGCCAGCCGTGGTCGGCCGCGCCCAGCGTGGCGAAAGGTCTCACGTCGATCATCGGTATTCTCACCTCGGCGGGATGTTGTCGCCGGAATAGTCGATAAGTGGGGCTCGCCCGCAGCCTTTCAACCCTCGCTGCCGTGGCCCAGCGCCATGTAGTCGGCGCTCTGCATTTCCTCGAGCCGGCTGACCGTCCGGGCGAATTCGAAGCTGCCGTCCCCCGAGGGGTAGAGGCCCTCCGGCTCAGCATCGGCGGTTGCGAAGAGCTTGACCTTGAGCTCGTAAAGCGCGTCGACGAGCTTGGTGAAGCGGATCGCCTCGTTGCGGCGGTCGGGCCCCATGATCGGAATGCCGACCACGATCACTGTGTGATAGGCGCGCGCGATCGCGAGATAGTCCGCCGCGCCGCGGTTCTCGCCGCACAGGCGCTTGAAGCTGAACACGGCCACGCCCTTGAGGCTCTTGGGCACATGCAGCTTGCGTCCGCCGCCGAGGTCCAGATCGGCGCTCGGCACGTGCGCTGCATCTTCCGGCTTGTAGTCGGTAAGGCGGAAGAAAGCCTCGCGTACCTGCGCGGTCGCCTCGGGGCCGAGTGGCGTGTGCCAATTGTCGATCCCGCCCAGTCGATCGAGCCGGTAATCGACCGGGCCATTGAGCGGGACCACGTCCAGCTCCGCCTCGACCAGATCGATGAAGGGAAGGAACAGCGAGCGGTTGAGCCCGTCCTTGTAGAGGTCGCGTGGCGGCCGGTTGCTGGTGGTGACCACGGTGACGCCCTCGTCGCGGATCAATGCGGTGAACAGGCGGCTCATGATCGCGGCGTCGGCGGTGTTGTTGACCACCATTTCGTCGAAGGCGAGGCAGCGGACTTCGCGGGCGATGCGCGCGGCCGCCGGGGCGACCGGGTCGCCGCTCTCCTTCGCCCGTTCCTCGCGGATCAGCTTGTCGACTTCGAGCATGAAGGCATGGAAGTGGACCCGGCGCTTTTCCGCGATCCCCAGTGTCTCGACGAACAGGTCCATCAGCATCGACTTGCCGCGCCCGACGCCGCCCCACATGTAGATCCCGCGCGGAGGCGAGGGCTTGCGGCCGAGGAGACGGCCGAGGAAGCCGACGTTCTGTTCGGTTTCGAGGGCGCTCTGCAGCCGGTCGAGCGCTACTGCGGCAGTGCGCTGCTCGGCATCGGGGCGCAGCTCGCCCGCGGCGACCAGCGCTTCGTAGCGCGCAAGCATGCCGCTCACTTGCGGCTGGCCTTGCGCACTAGCCCGGTGAAGCCTGCCACGAGATGGTCGCCCTGCACGACCTCGCCGCGCAGGAATAGCAGGCGCCCCGTTTCACGCAGAACCTCGACTACGGCATCCAGCGGCTGGTCGGGCTTGCCGGCGCCGATGAACTGGGTCGAAAGTTCCAGCGTCACCGCCGGGCCGGCATCGCCGCCGGTCAGAGTCCGCATCGCGGCAAACAGAGAGATGTCGATCAGCGACAGCGTGACCGCGCCGTGGATCATCTCCTGCAGGTTGGTATGCTTGCGCTCGGGAAACATGCGCAGGCGGCATTTGCTGCCCTCGGTGCGCACGAGCATGTCGCCCATGACCACCGGGTTGAAGCGCGTTTGATCGCGCAGGTTCCAGGTATGCCAGCCGGGATGATCGGGATGCTCCCGATAGTCGAAGACCGGCTCTTCCGCTTCCACGCCCGGATCAGATCTGGCGCTCGGCCAGCATCTTCTTGGTCTCGGCGATCGCCTTGGCCGGGTTGAGGCCCTTGGGGCACACGTTCGCGCAGTTCATGATCGTGTGGCAGCGATAGAGCCGGAACGGATCCTCGAGCTGGTCGAGGCGTTCGCCGGTCATCTCGTCGCGGCTGTCGGCGAGCCAGCGATATGCCTGGAGCAGGATCGCCGGGCCCAGGAACTTGTCCGAATTCCACCAGTAGCTGGGGCACGCGGTCGAGCAGCAGGCGCAGAGGATGCATTCGTAGAGGCCGTCGAGCTTCTCGCGCTGCTCGGGGCTCTGCAGCCGCTCCTTGCCGCTCGGCGTGGTCGAGACGGTCTGCAGCCAGGGCCGGATCGAGGCGTACTGCGCGTAGAAGTGCGTGAAGTCGGGGACGAGGTCCTTGACCACGTCCATGTGCGGCAGCGGCGTGATGCGGATCTCGCCCTTCAGATCCTCGATCGCGGTGGTGCAGGCGAGGCCGTTCTTGCCATTGAGGTTCATCGAGCAGGAACCGCAGATCCCCTCGCGGCACGAGCGGCGGAAGGTCAGCGTCGGATCGATCTCGTTCTTGATCTTAATCAGCGCGTCGAGGACCATCGGGCCGCAATCGTCGAGGTCGAGCTCGAATGTGTCGTAGCGCGGATTCTCGCCGCTGTCGGGATCGTAGCGGTAGATCTTGAACTTCTGGACCCGGTTGGCGCCCTCGGCGCGGTGGGCGCGGCCCTTGCCGCTGATCTTCGAATTCTTCGGGAGGGTGAAGGTCGCCATTGCGTCCGCTGTCCTGCTGCGTTTCGCGGCCTATCTAACCGGTTCGGCGGCAAGAGCAAGGCGAAGCGGGACACACGGGAAAGTTGAAAGGGCGCGAAACTCCGCAATGATTGCGCTAGGGGGCCGGCGAACACGGCAAAGCAGGAGCGCCAGGTTTGCGCATGACGATCTACGATCTGGACGGTACGCTGCTGTCCGGTTCGACTTTCACGCCCTTCCTGATCTTCGGTGCACGGCGACTCGCGCCGTGGCGGCTCCTGCTGCTGCCGGTCTGGGTGGCGCTGATGATCGGACACAAGCTCGGGCTGATCGGCCGGTCCGCGCTCAAGCACCGTGGAATGCGGCTGATGCTGGGGCGTCCGCGCACAGAACGACTCGCTGCGGTGGCGCAGGCCTTCGCCAACGCGCGCATTGCTCGGCTGCATCCCGGCGCGCGGCGGGCGATGGAGGCCGACGTGCGCGAGGGACGCCGCGTCGTAGTCGCCACCGCTGCCTACCTGCTCTACGCCGAACACATCGCGCGGCTGCTCGAGGTGGAGGAGATCATCGCCAGCCACTGGGCGCTCGAAGGCGATTTGCAACCCAACTGCTACGGGCCGGAGAAGCTGGCGCGCGTGCAGGCCTGGCTGGCGGAGCGCGGCATTGCGCGCGAGGAGCTGCACCTGCGGTTCGTCAGCGACAGTTTCGCCGATGCGCCTTTACTCGACTGGGCCGACGAGGGCTGGTTCGTGACCGCGCGCTCCAAAGCCGCCCGGCGCGCCGAGCAGCGAGGCTGGTGCCCGGTCGACTTCACTCGCTGAGACTTCCGCTGCCATATCGCGCAGGACCAGTGCGATATGACGGTCCCAACGAAACGTGCGCTCCGCATGGAGGCGCGCGGCGCCGGCCATCGCGCGGCGTTCGTCCGGCCCAGAGAGCAGACGGTGCAGGGCGCCGCGCAGCTCGCCGTGATCAGTGCCGTCGACCGCGATCCCGTTGACATCGCATTCGATCAGCTCGATCGCGCCGCCCGCCTTGCCGAGGACGACCGCCGTTTCCGCCGCCATGGCATCGGCGATCGCGATGCCGAACCCTTCGAAATCGCGTCCGTCGTCGATCTCGATCTGTGGATGGAGGAAGATGTCCGCTTGGGCGTAGAGCGCCGCCACCCGCTCGGCCGGCATGAAGCCTGCGACTTCCACCATGTCGCCGAGCGCGAGTTCCTCGACGAGCTGCTGCACTTCGGCCAGGGCCGGGCCGCGTCCGCCGATGACGTATCGGAAGGGCAACCCCTGGTCGCGCAGTTCGGCCAGGGCGCGAACGCATGCCGCGATGTTCTTGCGCGGCTCCAGACGGCACAGCGAGAAGATGAGCGGCGGATCGTTCTCGGCACAGGGTTTCTGTGCGGCACAGCCGTTCGGGCTGTCGCCAAGTCCGTTCCAGGCGACGACCGGTTCCGGCAGATCCTCGCCCAAGCGCGCGCGGAGCTTGGCCGCGCTGTAGCCGCTGACGGTCACGATCGCGCGCGCGCGGCGTGCGACCATCCGCATGAGCTGCTTCGTGCGCGTGCCGCCGTACATGAACTCGCGGCCGTGAAAGGTGGTGACGTAGGGCAAGCCGGCCAGCATCGGCAGGATCGAGGTGCGCCAGGTGGTGCCGTGCACCAGGAAAGGCGCACCGTTCCGGGCCCTCTCGCGCCGCATGGCCGCACGCAGGCGAAGCGGCATCAGCGGCGACTTGGGTCGGCCGACGTCGACCAGCGCGACCGGCCCGACGCGTATCCGCCGCGGGCCCAGCGCCGTCTGTGTGAACACCGTCACGTCTGCGCCGGCTTCGGCATAGGCTTCGGCCACGCCTTCGGCGTAGGTCTGCATGCCGCCTTCTTCGGCAGCATAGCCTTTCGCCATGACCCAGATGCACTGGCCGTCGAGCCGCGCCGGTTTCAGGCTCGTTTCGTGCTGAATGACGAGTTCTCTTCCATGAAAGACGTGACGGCGGCAGCGGCCCTTATCGCGGCCGACTGTGCGCCTGTCGAGAACGTATCGGCGAAAAGTTCCTTCTGCCGCGCCAGGTATTGCGGGTGCGTGGCGACGGCCTGGTCGAGCGCCGCGACGACATTCGTATCCGGCCCGACGACAGGTCCGGTCTGCCAGTGTGCGTAATCGGGATTGCCTTGCCACTCCACACCGTGGGCGTTCAGATGCAGGCAAGGGCGAGGGCGCAGCAGGAATTCGTAGATCTGGCTGCTCACGTCGCCGCAGTAGATGTCGGCGAGGTTGGTGTAGCTCATGTCGGTCGCCGCCGGGCTGCCGCGGTCGACCAGGATGTGCGGGCAGGCGTCGACTGCGGGATCGACCGGCGGCACGCGCTCGATCGCGGGCGGGGCGATGGTGACCGTGTACCGCCGCTGGAACAGCATGACGTGCGGAGCGAAGATCACGTTGTAGCGGTCGCTCGCCGCCAGTTCCGCCATGACCCGCGGCCCCATTCGGTAGTAGCTCGACAGGCGAGGGGAGGGATGCGGCGTGTAGAGAACGATCGGCCGCGAGGGATCAGGAAACGGGTTTGGGATGCGCCGGTTCGCAAAAAGATCGAACTTGGGATAGCCGACGATGCGGATGCGCGCCTGGTCCACGCCGGCCTCTGCTTTCAGGCGCCGTGCGATCTTGGGACCGGAAACCAGCACGAGATCGAACTGGGCGCTCTCCTTGCCGAACCCGATTGCGCGGTCTCCGGCACCGTGCCGAGTGTGGATGATCTTCAGCCCATCGAGGCCATAACGCGTCTTGAGCAGGAGCGACGTCTTTTCCGACACAACCAGTGCATCGAACCCGCGGAAGAAATCGAGGTTGTCGCGGTAGAGCAGGATCTTGCGCGCCGGAACGATCCGCTCCAGCGCGCCAGCCGCCATCCGCGACAGCCCGCGGCGCAGGTCCAGTCGCACCAGACGCATCTGCTCAAGCGACGTGCCGGCGAGTTCGCGCAGCCGCTGCTCCAGCCGTTCGCTGCCCGTCGCCAGCACGACTTCGTGCCGCCCGCTCGCGGCCAGCTCCAGCGCGATCGGCAGGCTATGCGCGAGCTGGTGGAGCTGGTCGTGGTTGAAGAGAAAGCAGATGCGCGCCATCGGGCGTGCCGCTAGCGTAAACGGCAGCGCGGCGCCATGCCGATGTCATCCGACCCTAGGCATTGACCGTCCCAGCAAGCTCGTCCAGAGCGCGGCCATGCCGTCGCGCGCTCCCACTTCACGCACGGGCCTGTCTACCATCCTGGGCAACCTGGCGTGGCTCTTGGGGGGCAAAGGCTTCGGTGCCGTCTGCAGCATCGTTTATCTCGCAGTGCTGTCGCGCTCGCTCGGGATCAAGGATTTCGGCCACTTTTCGCTGATTTTCGGCACGGGTCAGGCCTTGGTGGCCGCGGCCGGATTCCAGACCTGGCAGACCATGGTCCGCTTTGGCGCGCAGGCCGTGCACGAGCAGAACTGGCAGCGCTTCGGCCGCCTCGCGTGGTTCTGCGGAGCGATCGATGCGGGCGGCGCGCTGCTTGGCAGCCTAGTCGCCTATGTGATCTACTTCGGGTTCGCCGAGCTGCTCGAACTCAACGAGCGGTACGTGACGATGGCATTCGCGTTCAATTGCGCGCTGCTGTGGGCGCGCGCGACGACGCCGATCGGGATCGTGCGCGTGCTCGGCCGATTCGACATCGCCACCTATGTCGAGGCGATCGTGCCCACCGGGCGCCTGCTTGCAGCCTTCGCGATCATGTTCGCTGGCGCGAACGTCGGGCGCTTCCTGGCCGCCTGGGCGGCGATAGAACTGATCTCCGCCGCAGCCTACTGGGTCGCCGCCTGGCGGCTCGCGCCACAGGCGATGCGCAGGGAAAATCTCGGCGCGCTGGGCCAGGTCATGCGCGAGAATCCGGGTGTCGGCCGCTTCTTCGGCATCACCTACGTCAGCTCGACGCTGGACGCGCTCTACAAGCAGGGGCCGCTGCTCGCGGTCGGCTATTTCCTCGGCACGAGTGCGGCGGGCATCTATCGCTTGGCGGACCAGCTCGCGCAGGGCTTCGGCAAGCTGTCGCAGCTCCTCAGCCGGGCGATCTATCCGGAATTCGCCCATGCCCGCATGGCGGCGGATATCGGCGATTTCCGGCGGCTGGTCAGGCAAGTGACGGTGATCGCAGGGATCGGCGGCTTGACCGTGACACTCGCCGCGCTTGCGTTCGGCGACGACTTGCTAGCCCTGATCGGGGGCGAGGGCTTCGCGCGCGGGGGCGTGGTGCTGATACCGCTGGCGATCGGCGCGGCTTTCGACCTCGCCAGCGCCTCGTATGAACCCGTGCTCCATTCCACCGGGCACCCCTCCTATCCGCTTATCGCACGCAGCCTTGCCGCGGTGGTTCTGATCGCCAGCATCGTTGCATTCGCCGGCTTCGGCCCGGTGGGTATCGGCTGGGCGGTCGCGCTCGGCATGGCGTGCAGCTATCTCGCGATGAGCATCGCAGTGTTCGTCGTGCTTCGGCGGGACCGGACTGCGTGACCGCCGCGGTAAACGCGCTGGTGCTGGCGGGCTCCCGGCCGGGTGGCGACCCGCTCGCGCTGGAAGCCGGCGTGGCACACAAGGCGCTGATCGAGGTAGGCGATGCACCACTCCTCACCCGCGTCATCGGGGCGCTGCATGAAGCGGGATGCATGCGGGTCTTCGTCTGCTGCGAAACCGGTCCAGTGGAGGATCTCGCGCGGGACCTGGGCGCGGAGATCATTCCTCCGGCTGATGGGCCGAGCGGAAGCGTGCTGCGCGGGCTCAATGCCTGCGGCACACCGCTCCTCGTGACAACCGCAGACCATGCCTTGCTGCGCTCCGAATGGGTCGCCGAGCTGGTCAATGGAGCACCGGCCGACTGCGATCTCGCGGTGATGATGGCGGAACGCGCGCGGATAGAGGCGGCGGTGCCGGGCAGCCGGCGGACCTACCTTCGCTTCGCGGACGGGCACTGGTCGGGCTGCAATCTGTTCCTCCTGCGGACTCCAGCGGCGCGCGCAGCGGTGGAGGAATGGACCCGGGTCGAGGCCGACCGCAAGCGGCCATGGAAGATCGTCGCGCGGCTCGGGCTCGGGCTGCTCGTGTCGTACGCGCTGGGGCGGTTGTCGCTCGCCAAGGGGCTGGCGCGGCTGGGTGAGGGCATCGGTGTGCGGGCCGCTCTGGTCTCCGCCAGCAATGGGCTCGCTGCCGTCGACGTCGATACCGCGCGCGATCTGGAGGACGTGCGCCTGCTCGTCGGCGATGACGCGGGGCAGCTTCGCTAGCGCTGGTCTTTCAGGCAGCAGGCAGGAGACAAACGACATCTGCTGACGCCATGTGAGTGCCGCCACGATGACAATTCCGTCGGGGCCCGTACGCTGCGGAGGTCAGGGAGGTTTCGGCAGTCGTCGCGGGTGGCTTCGCAGTCGAGCCGTTGGTCGAACGCTATCTGCCGGGAATACCGCGCCCGCTCACGTGGACGGCATGGGGCGTGGGCATAAGACCTGACCGTAGAGGTCTGCAGCACGGCGCGTCATGGCGAGGGGCCCGGGGGCCGCCTCGCCATGACTGGCACGCGTTACTCGCCGAAGGTGCGCTGCCACCAGCCGCGCCGCTGAGGCGCTCCGGTTGCTGCTTCGCCGGCGTCGTTCGCCGGAGCCGGTTCGGCGGCCTCTGCCGGTGCAGATTCCTCGGCCGGAACCGTATCCTCGACCGGGGCGGCATCCTGGGGCGCAGGTTCTTCCTTCTTCTTGCGCCGCGTGCGCTTGGGCTTCTCGACCGGAGCCTCCGCTTCCGCGGCCGGTTCGGATGCGGTGGTCGCAGCGTCTTCGGTCGGAGCTTCCTCTGCCTTCTTGCGGCGCGGGCGCCTCTTCGGCTTCGGTGCTTCCTCAGTTTCCGCTGCGGGTTCGGCCGCGGGCGCTTCCTCGGTTGCGGTGGTCTCGGCGACCTCGACTTCGGCAGGAGCAGGTTCCTCTACCTTCTTCCGCCGCGAGCGCCTCTTCGGCTTGGGAGCCTCCTCGGCAACCGCTTCGGCGGTCTCGGGCGAATCTTCGGGACCCGCAACGACGGCCATGTCGTCGACGACCTGTTCCGACAGATCCTCCAGCGGCTTCTCCTCGCCGCCCGTTTCCTCGCCGGCCTCGCCGCCCTTGCCGCGCCGGCGGCGCCCGCCGCGGCGACGGCGCTTCTTCGGCTTTCCTTCCTCGTCGTCACCGCCATCGCGGTCGTCGCGGGCAGGAGTGTCGTCGCGACGCTCACCGTCTTCGGACGTATCGCCGTCACGGTTGCCGTCGCCCTGGTCGTCGCCGCGGCTCTTGTTGCGGCCGCGACCGCCCCGGCGGCGCCGCTTGCGCTTCTGGGACGCATCGCTTTCGTCCTCGTCGCGGGCGTCGTATTCCTCTTCGTCGTCCTCGGCTTCGACTTCGATATCATCCTCGTCGTCGTCGACGATCGGTTCGAACTTCGGTGCCTGGGTCGGGCGAGGGCCGGAGCTGGAGACGCTCATCTTCGCGCCTTCTTCCTCGCCCTCCGGAACGACCTCGACATTGACGCCGTAGCGCTGCTCGATCTCGACGAGATCGTCGC
The DNA here is from genome assembly GCF_057657235.1 of Pelagerythrobacter sp. Soil_C_18. Lineage (NCBI taxonomy): Bacteria > Pseudomonadati > Pseudomonadota > Alphaproteobacteria > Sphingomonadales > Erythrobacteraceae > Pelagerythrobacter > Pelagerythrobacter sp. Soil_C_18. The sequence goes on along the minus strand of NZ_JBDGIU010000006.1, from coordinate 8,735 downwards.
GCTTGGCGTTGAGCAGGTAGATCGCCGCCTCGGTGCTCGCGGCGAGCTGGATCACGGTGCCCTTGCCCTTGGCCGCTTCGTCCTCGATCAGGCGTAGCGCCGAGAGGCCCGCGCTCGATGCGGTGCGGACGAGGCCGGTGCCGTCGCAATGCGGACATTCGCGGGTCGTCGCTTCGAGCACGCCGGTGCGCAGACGCTGGCGGCTCATCTCCATCAGGCCGAAGCCCGAGATGCGGCCGACCTGGATGCGCGCACGGTCGTTCTTGAGCGCGTCCTTCATCGCGCGCTCGACCTTACGGATGTTGGAGCTGTACTCCATGTCGATGAAGTCGATCACGACCAGGCCTGCCATGTCGCGCAGGCGAAGCTGACGGGCGATTTCCTTCGCCGCCTCGAGATTGGTCGCGAGCGCGGTCTGCTCGATCCCGTGTTCCTTGGTCGAGCGGCCCGAGTTGATGTCGATCGAGACGAGCGCCTCGGTCGGGTTGATGACCAGATAGCCGCCCGATTTGAGCTGCACCACCGGGTCGTACATCGCGCGAAGCTGGTCTTCCGCACCGTAGCGCTGGAACAGCGGCACGGGATCGGAATAGGCCTTCACCCGCCGGGCGTGGCTGGGCATCAGCAGCTTCATGAATTCCTTGGCCGAGCGGTAGCCCGCTTCACCCTCGACCACGACTTCCTCGATCTCGCGGTTGTAGATGTCGCGGATCGCGCGCTTGATCAGATCGCTGTCGGAATGGATCAGCGTCGGTGCGCTGGAGGAGAGCGTTTTTTCGCGGATCTCGTCCCACAGACGGGCGAGATAGTCGAAGTCGCGCTTGATCTCGGTCTTGGTGCGCTGGAGGCCGGCGGTGCGGACGATCAGGCCCATCGACTTCGGCAGGCTCATGTCGCCCACGATCTGCTTCAGCCGCTTGCGGTCGCTCGCGCTGGAGATCTTGCGCGAGATGCCGCCGCCGTGGCTGCTGTTCGGCATCAGAACCGTGTAGCGCCCGGCGAGGCTGAGATAAGTCGTCAGCGCCGCACCCTTGTTGCCGCGCTCTTCCTTGACGACCTGAACCAGCAGCACCTGGCGGCGCTGGATGACGTCCTGAATCTTGTAGCGGCGGCGCAGTGCCTGGCGGCGGGCGCGAACCTCGTCGACTTCCTTCGTGCGGGCGCGGCCCTTGCCCTGACGGCGCGCACGACCGCGGCGGCCACGGCGCGAATCCCCGGCGCCGTCGCCGTTCTCTTCGTCGCCGTCGTCGTCATCGTCGCCGTTCTCGACCTGGCCTTCCTCGATCGTGGAGACCTTGGACTTCTCTGAGGTGTCGATTTCCTCGACCCCGTCCTCGGCGAATTCCTCGACCAGCGATTCGCCGGTTTCGTCGTCCGCGTCGTATTCGTCGCCGGGGAACTCGCCGCGCTCTTCCTCTTCGGCGCGCAGGCGTGCTTCTTCATCGGCCGCCTCCGCCTCTTCGGCGAGGAGCTGCTCGCGATCCTCCTTGGGGATCTGGTAGTAGTCCGGGTGGATTTCGCCGAACGCGAGAAAACCGTGCCGGTTGCCGCCGAAGTCGACGAAAGCTGCCTGAAGACTGGGTTCTACCCTGGTGACTTTGGCGAGGTAGATATTGCCTTTGATTTGTTTGTGTTCGGCAGATTCGAAATCAAATTCTTCGATCCGGTTGCCCTTGAGCACCGCCACCCGCGTTTCTTCCGGGTGGCGCGCATCGATAAGCATGCGCGTTGCCATTTAGAATTCTCCGTGCGCGTGCCCTTAAGCCGAGGCCTGTCGGGAGAACGCGCGCATATGTGTGGAAACCGCCGATCGAGCTGCGATGGGCGGCGTTGTCGGACCGGTCGCCCTGGATGGTCCAGAGGCGCCGGAATGATGTGTCTGCGTACATGCGAATGCGCTTGTTCTGCGCTGCCTGGTCCGCCCATGCCGCGACGCATGCCGGGGGCAGCGTCGTCAGGGGCGGGGAGGGGCTTCTCATGTCTTGCATCAACCTGTTGCGTAAAGCCCGGGAAGGGACTTCCGAGCTTGCCGATCGTTCCCCGGCCGGCCAGCACGAAAGTGTGAAAGGCGGGCTTTGACGGGCCGGATGTCGGCCTGCCAGCGCTAGCACTGCCGGTCTTGTTCGGCAACCATGTTGCGCTCTGCGCCCGCAACGCCGTAACAACACCGCGCAATGTCCATGCGGCTTCAGATCTGGCTGGTTTTCCTCGCCCCGCTGGCATTGTTGGCCACGCTATACGCGCTCGGCCTGACGATCTCGGTGCCTCACCTCGGGCGGGACTATGTGGTCCGCCTGGCGCTTCCCGACGCCGGCGCCCCCGTCGACCTGCCGAAGATCCATGGCCCACCCGACCGGTCGCGGCCGCTTGTGGTGATCGATCCGGGGCACGGCGGAAAGGATCCGGGGGCGAGTGTAGAAGGTTACCGCGAGAAGGATATCGCGCTCGGCCTCGCACTCGCGCTGCGCGATCGGCTCGTGCGCGACGGCGGCATCCGCGTGGCGCTGACGCGCGAGGACGACAGCTTCCTCGTGCTCGACGAACGGCCGGAAATCGCGCGCCGGATGAGCGCCGACCTGTTCCTGTCGATCCACGCCGATTCCGCGTCCGAGGCCAGCGAGGCAAGCGGCGCAAGCATCTACACGCTCTCTGCGCAGGCATCGAGCGAGGCGGCCGCGCGCTTTGCTGAGCGTGAAAACAACGCCGACCGTCTCAATGGTGTGCGGGTCGAGGGACAGAGCGAGCAGGTCAGCGCGATCCTCGTCGAACTGTCGCAGCGCCGCGTGCTGGAGGAATCGGACGAATTCACGAGCCTGATCCTCCGGGAAGGGGAGGGCACGCTGACTTTTCACCCCCGGCCCCGCCGCTCGGCTGCGCTCGCCGTACTGCGCGCGCCGGACGTGCCTGCGGTGCTCTACGAATCCGGCTTCATCACCAATCCCGAAGATGCGGAGCGCCTCGCAACACCCGAGGGGCAGGAGCGCTTTGCCGAGGTGATGGCGCGCGCGATCCGCATCTACTTCGCGCGGCAGGCCGGGTCGTAGTCGTCCGGAGTGCATCGATGGATGACGCGCGAGCGCGGCCACGGTAGTGCGAACGCGATGACCGAGCAGATCGTACCCGACAGCGAGCACCGCGGGATCATCGCGCGCATGCCGCAGGTGCCGCGGGATCTCGCGCAGCTCGCCCGCTTCGACCGGCCGATCGGCTGGTGGCTGTTGTTCTGGCCCTGCGTCTACGGCCTCTGGCTCGCCGGCGCGGGTTGGCAGTGGGAACTGCTGCTGTGGCTCCTCCTCGGCAGCGTGGCGATGCGGGGGGCGGGGTGCGTCTACAACGACATCGTCGATGCGAACCTCGACCGGCAGGTGGCCCGTACGGCGCTGCGCCCGGTCGCGAGCGGACGCGTTTCGAAGAAGCTCGCCTGGGCCTGGCTCCTCGCGCTGTGCCTCGTCGGACTCGTCGTGCTGCTGCAACTGCGGTGGCAGGCGCAGCTCGTCGCGCTGGCGAGCCTGGCGCTGGTCGCGGCCTATCCGTTCATGAAGCGGATCACGTGGTGGCCGCAGGCATGGCTCGGGCTCGTGTTCAGTTGGGGTGCGCCGATTGCCTGGATCGCGCTGCGCTCCGACAACTGGGAGGTTCTTGCGGCGCTCTACGCCGGGTGTGTACTGTGGGTGATCGGCTACGACACGATCTACGCCTTGCAGGACCGGGAGGACGACGCGCTCGTCGGCATCCGCTCCTCCGCACTGCGGCTGGGGCGGCGCGTGAAGCCGGGAGTGGCGCTGTTCTACGGCGGCGCGGTGGCGCTCTGGGCGCTCGCGTTCTGGTTGCTGCGCGAAGACTGGCTGGCGCTGTTGGCGTTGGCCCCGGCGGCGATTCACCTGGGGTGGCAGGTGGCGACGCTCGACCCGGCCGACCCGGCCAATCCACTCGAGCGGTTCCGGGCGAACCGGTGGACCGGGGTGCTGGTGGCGGCGGCGTGCTTCGTCGTCGGCAACGCCTGATCGCCCCTCCCGCTCTGCGTTCTGCAAAACGAGAGGGGCGCACGGCTCAGAGGTAGCTGACCACCTCGAATTCGATTCCGTCCCAGTCGAAGAAGTAGAAGCGCCGGCCGGGCGCATAGTCGGCGTGGGCGAAAGGTTCGAGACCCGCTTCGACCACGATCTTTTCCGCCGCGTCGAGATCGTCGACCAGCAGGCCGACATGGTTGAGCGGCACGCCCTTGCGATAGCCGCCGATTGCATCGGGATTGGTGTAGAGCGCGAGGTAAGTCATCTCGTTGCCGACATGGATTGTCTCGCCGCCGTTCATCGCTGGGCCGCGCCAGCGCTCGTGCCAGCCGCACAGCTCTTCAAACAGCTCGGCGCTGCGCTGCGGGTCGGTAACGGTTAGATTGGCGTGTTCGAGTTGGCCCTTGGGCATATTGGCACTCCTTGTTGCTACACCGGCGCGTCATGCGTCGGCGAATCGGGTGCTCGCATTCATGCAACTTCAAGCTGACTTGAGGTCAAGCATGTTTGTGGGTTAAAGGGCGCGCATGAAAGCAAGCGACCTCCTGCCGATCGGCATTCTCGCCCGCCGCACGGGGCTCTCGACCTCTGCGATCCGCTTCTACGAGGACAAGGGGCTGCTGAGGGCGCACCGTACTGGCGGCAACCAGCGGCGCTTCCTGCGCTCGGACATCCGTCGTCTCAGTTTCATCCTGATCGCGCAGAAGCTCGGGCTGACGCTGGAGGACATCGCGGAGCATCTCGCGCGGCTGCCGGAAGGCCGGACCCCGACGAGCTTCGACTGGTGGAAGATCAGCGAGGCGATCCGCGATCGTCTCGACCGCCGGATCGCGCAGCTTCAGGCGATGCGCGACAACCTCGACGGTTGCATCGGCTGCGGGTGCCTGAGCCTCAAGCACTGCAGGCTCTATAACCCGGACGACAAGGCGGGTGAACAAGGCCCGGGGCCGCGCGTCCTGCGCGAAATGGCCTAGCTTTTTTACTCTTCCGGCCCCAGCGCCGGGTCGAGGTCTCGGGGGCGCTTGAAGTGCACCAATTGTGCGCAGCCGGGCACCAAGTCGGCCCAGTCGTCGATGTCGAGTTCGAACACCGCGAACGTCGCGGTCGGGTATTTGGTCGCCGCCTCGTCGAACATGCCGTTCTCCGCCGATGGCGGGACGAGCGCGAAGAGCACTTCCTGCAGGCCAGGATTGTGCCCGGCGACGAGCACGGCATCCGCGTCCCCGGCATTCTCGCGAACGACGTCCAGGATCGTCTCGGCGCTTGCGAGATAGAGGCGCTCGTCCCACCGCGGTTCGGCCTCGGGCAATGCGGCGGCGAGCGTCTGGCGCACGCGTTCGGCGGAGCTGGCGAGCAGCAGATCCCACTCGACGCCATGTTCGGCGATGTGCCGGCCGATCAGCCGCGCCCCCCTGCGTCCGCGGGCGTTGAGGCCGCGGTCGAAGTCGCGCTTGCCCACGTCGTCCCAGTCCGACTTCGCGTGGCGCAGCAATCCCAATCTCTTCACGACGGCTGGCGGTCCTTCGATTCCCGTGCGGCTTCGGCCCCTGAAACACCTGCGGCCACCCGTTGTAAAGCTTCGGCCAGCGTCAGTCTGATGACAGGCGTGCCGGCGGGGAAGGCGCCGAGAAGCCGGCTGGGGAAGGCGGAGGACAGCACGACGAAATGGCCCGCGTCGTCCTTCGAGCGGATCAGCCGCCCGAACGCCTGCGCCAGCCGCGCCCGGATGATACGGTCGTCGTAAGCGCTGCCGCCGTTTGCCGCACGGCGCGCGCGGTGGAGGATGTCGGGCCGGGGCCAGGGGACCTGTTCCATGACCACGCAGCGCAGCGAGCGGCCGGGCACGTCCACCCCGTCGCGCAAGGCATCGGTGCCGAGCAGGCTTGCGGCGGGATCGTCGCGGAAGATGTCGACCAGCGTGCCGGTGTCGATCGGATCGACATGCTGCGCATAGAGCGGCAGCCCTGCGCGTGCGAGGCGGTCGGCGATCCGCCCATGCACGGCGCGCAGGCGCCGAACTGCGGTAAACAGACCGAGCACCCCCCCGTTTGCAGCCTCGATAAGCCGCGCGTAGGCGCCGGCGAGTGCCGGCAGATCGCCGCGCTTCACGTCGGTGATGATCAGCACCTCCGCGCGGGCGGCGTAGTCGAACGGACTCTCCGCCTGGGCGAGCAGGGGTTCCACCTCGATATGCGGCGCGCCCGAGCGGGCGATGGCGTTCTGCCAATCGTCGCCATCGCGCAGCGTCGCGCTGGTGAGCATGACCCCGTGCGCCGGCTCCAGCACGACGCGCGCGAAAGGCTTCATCGGGTCGAGCCAGCGGCGATGGATGCCCACGTCGAACTCGCGCGCTTCGCTGCGGTCGACCGCCAGCCAGTCGACGAACTCCGGGTCCGCCGGACCGCCAAGCCGGTCGAGCAACGCCTCCCACGCCTGCAGCAGGTCAACCCTCCAGGCGAGCGAATGGCGCGCGCCCTCGATCCGTGCGCGGCCCTGGCCGTCGAGCCAGTCGGGTGCATCCTCCAATACCGCTTCCAGACGTACCCCGAGCTTGACCAAGGGGCGGCGGATAGCGGCGAGCGCATCGCGCGCCGCCTGCGCCTGTTCGATCAGATTGCCTGGCAGGCCCGCTGCTTCGGTCTCGATGCCGTAGCCGGCTTCCTGTCCGCCGCTTTCGTCGCGCGCGTAAGTGCAGGCCCGCACCGCTGCGAGGAGGGACTCGAGCGGGCCGTAAGGCTCTCCATCGTTGAGACGCTGGAGCCAACCGTCGGATGGCAGCGCCTGTGCCGCTTCGAGTGCAGCCTCGATCGCGTCGCCGCCCGCTTCGTCGTAGCTCGCCACGTCTGCAAGGCGGGCCGCCAGGCCCCGGCGGCGGCCGCGGTTCTTGCGTTCCGGCCCGACGATCCAGCGCCGAAGCTCGATCGCCTCCTGCCCCGTCAGTGCGGCGGCGAAAGTGCTATCGGCAGCGTCGAAGACGTGGTGCCCCTCGTCGAACACGATCCGCGTTGGCCGCTGTGCATGGTCGCGTCCGCGCGCGGCATTGATCATCACCAGCGCGTGGTTGGCGATGACCAGGTCGGCCTGTGCCGAGGCGCGGGCGGCGCGCTCGATGAAGCATTTGCGGTAGTGCGGGCAGCCAGCGTAGACGCATTCGCCCCGCTGATCGGTCAGCGCCGCGATCCCGCGCTTGCGGAACAACGTGCCGAGCCAGCCCGGCAGGTCGCCGCCGATCATGTCGCCGTCGCGGCTGTAGGCGGCCCAGCGTGCGACCAGATGCGCGAGGATCGCCGCACGTCCCCCGAAGCCGCCTTGCAGCGCATCCTCCAGATTGAGCAGACAGAGGTAGTTCTCGCGCCCCTTGCGTACCACCACGGGTTGGGTGCCATCGGCGCGCCGCTCGGGCCAGGCGCGGCGGCTCTCCCCCCGAAGCTGGCGCTGGAGGTTCTTGGTGTAGGTCGAGACCCAGACCGTGCCCCGCGCGGCCGAGGCCCAGAGCGAGGCAGGCGCCAGGTAGCCCAGGGTCTTGCCGATGCCGGTCCCGGCCTGTGCCAGCAACAGGTGCGGCGCGGCGCGCTTCGCTCGCGGTGCGAAGACCTTGCCCACCTCCCGGGCATAGAGCCGCTGCCCTTCGCGCCGCTCCGACCCGGCACCTGTGAGGTGCGCGAGCTGCGCCTCGATCTCCGGCTCCTCGATCAGCACCTGCCCGGGAGGTGGGCGGTCGGGCGCCTCCTCCCACTCCGGCAGGCGCGAAAACAGCCATTTCTCCGCCCGCTCCGGTCGCGCGACATGCGGCGCAAGCACCTGCGCCCAGGGCCAGCGCAGCCGCACGAGCGACTGGAGCGCCGACCACGCGCCCTCGCGTTCTGCCCAGTCGGGGCTGGCGCAAGTCTCGAACAACGCACCGGTCGCCTGCTGGAGCAGCGCGGGCACGGCATCGTCGCTTGTCGGCTCCTCCAGCCCGAGCGCATGGGCGAGTCCCTTGGGAGTCGGCACGCAGAAGCGCGCAGGGTAGATGAAGGCGAACAGTTCCAGCAGGTCGAGCCCCGAGAGGTCGGGATAGCCTAGCCGAGTAGCCACCAGCGGCGCGTTGAGCAGCAGCACAGGCGTATCCGCCGCGGCCATGATCGCCTCGCCCTTGGAGCAGCCGCGTGTGGCCCCAGTGGCATCGCGCAGCCATGTTCCGGCATGGCTGGCGTGGAGCGCGGGGAGGGGCACCGGTTCGGACATCGCTCGACGATGCGCGAGAGAGAACGGAAAGTAAACAAGCGCGGCGGAGTGGAAAAGCACGGTCAACGCCTGAACGCATGGACGACGCGTCCCGTCGTGAAATCAAGTCGACTAATGCCGTGAAATCAATGGTTCACGGCTCTCTGAACGGCAGATAAACAGGAACATGGCAGAAATGTGCCGCGTTTTTCCAGTTACCATGCCCAAAACCAGACACCACCTCCGCAGCGCCCCCTTCGCAATCGCCGCGGTGCTCGCGCTAGGCAGCACCTCGGCTTTTGCACAGACGGCGCCGGCCTCTCCGACGCCGAGCGCGCCGTCGGATCCGATCGTCCTGCAGTTGCCGATCGCGCCAACGTCGCCCGCGACCGCGCCGGCCAGCGCCACCCCCAGCACCACCGTCGCCGCGCCCCCCGCGACGCAGCCGCCGGGCATCGTGCTCGATCTGCCGCCGGCGCCCGCTGCCAGCCAGGCTGCGCCCGAAGCTGCGGCAAGCGG
>NZ_JBDGIU010000005.1:0-256271 GCF_057657235.1 Pelagerythrobacter sp. Soil_C_18 | reverse complement strand
CGCGGGCGCTAGCTGCCCGCCAAATCAAACTGCGAGTTTCGCACCTGCCATCCAAACCGCTGGATATTTGAGTGGCCGCCCAAAACCTGCCTCTCCCCCGCCGACCCAGATTTGATCACAAACCAAGTGATTGACGTACGGCAGCTTTCAACATGTGAGTTTTAGATGAGGAACGCCCACTTTGTTGGCGGGTATCGTCGTCGGCTTTGCGCCCAAAAGTCGGACATTCGAGGCCTCCTTCCGTAGCTCCAAAAGCTGCCATTGAACTTCGTCGCGAGTTCAGATGGCCAGCTTGCGCGCCATTTCCTGAGCGGAAACGAAGTTCGGGGCGTGGTGCACCTCGTAAGTCTTCTGACCCAAGCCGAGGCGTTCGAGCACTGACATGGGTTGCGGCTGAACGCCGGACATCACGATGTCGACTCCTCCCATGCGGGCCTGCCTGACGAATTCCTCCAGCGCTCGTGCGCCGCTGGCATCGAGCAGCGGGACAAGCCGGAGCCGCAGAATAATGACCTTCGGTCGTTGGCCAAGCCGCCTGAAGGTGTCGAGCAACTCCCCGGCAACGCCGAAGAAGAACGGGCCGGTGATCCGGAACACCTCGATCCCATCGGGAAGATCCTCGCGCTGCGCCATATCCTCGCTGTCGAGGTCGGGATCGCGGGCGCCGCTCGTGTCCACGGCTACGCTTTCGGCCATGCGCGTCATAAACAGGAGCGAGGCGAGCGTCACGCCAACACCGATGGCGACGGTCAGGTCGACCAGCACTGTGAGGCCGAAAGTTATGAGCAGCACCGCGCGGTCCGAGTTGGGCATGCGCAGCAGCACGAAGAAGCGCTCGTACTCGCTCATGCCCCAGGCAACGAGAAACAGAATCGCGGCAAGCGCGGCCATCGGAACATAGGCCATCAGATCGGTGCCGAAGAGCACGAACAGGAGCAGGAAGACGGCGTGCATCATGCCCGCCACCGGCGAACGCCCGCCCGCCCTGATGTTGGTGGCCGTGCGCGCAATCGCACCTGTTGCAGGCAAGCCGCCGAACAGTGCCGAGCCAATATTGGCGACGCCCTGTCCGATCAGTTCCTGGTTCGAGCGATGCCGCGTGCCGACCATACCATCGGCGACAACCGCCGACAGCAGCGCCTCGATCCCCGCCAGGAAAGCAATCGTGAAGGCCGAAGGCAGGACCTCCTGCACCGTCACCAGCGTAATGTCGGGCAAACTCGGGGCGGGCAGACCGCGGGGAATATCGGGAAAGCGCGTGCCGATGGTATCGACCGGCAGACGCAGGAAGTGGACCACCAGCGCCGCCAGTATGATGGCAATGAGGAAGCCTGGCAGCTTCGGTGCGAAATTGCGCAGCGCGATGATTGCCGCCAGCGCGCCAGTGCCGACAGCGAAAGTTGCCGGATCGATCGTTTCGACGGCACCGAAATAGGCTGCCAATTTGGGCAGGAACTCGGCGGGCACCTCGGCCATGGTAAGGCCGAGGAAGTCCTTTACCTGGCTCGATACGATGATCACCGCGATCCCTGCGGTAAAGCCGGTGATGACCGGATGCGGCATGAACTTGATGAGCTGGCCCACGCGTAAGAGGCCTGCCGCAACGAGGATCAGCCCCGCGAGCAGCGTCGCCACCAACAACCCGTCATAGCCATGGATCGCGATGATATTGAAGATGACAACGACAAAGGCACCGGTCGGGCCGCCAACCTGGGTCCGCGACCCGCCGAGCACTGAGATCAGGAACCCGGCCACGACAGCCGTCACCAGGCCCTTGTCCGGCGAGGCCCCGCTGGCGATGGCCAGTGCCATCGAAAGCGGTAATGCGACGACGGCCACCGTCAGTCCGGCGAGCGCGTCGGCGCGGAAGTCGTCGAAGGAGTAGCCTTCGTGAAGAACGGTCAGCAGCTTGGGGGTAAGCGAATTCGCTGTCATTGGTCGCCGCTCGCGGCAGCCTCGCGAAGTCGGACGCCACGCCCCGCTCCGGTGCTGGGAGCGTTCTCGCCAATGAGTTCAATGCCCGCTGCCTCGAATGCTGAAACGACCTTGACCAGCGTGTCGATCACGCCGCGCACCTGGCCGTTGGACGCTTCCATGCGCTGGATCGTCGGCAAGGAGAGACCGGAAAGTTCGGCGAGCTGACGCTGGTCTATTCCAACCAGGGCGCGGGCAGCGCGCATTTGCTGGCTTGTTATCATCAATGCACCCTGATGTTTAAACCATCATATATAGCGCATAGATATTTATCTTTGCATCAATTAGAGCGCAAGTAACTTTCCAGCTAGACGGACGACACCGGCCCGTGCCCGATTTTATGTCAACCCTGATGGATCGCGCCTGCGAGGACGGTAGTCAGAACGACGCCGCAGAGATGTCCGCTCCGGTAGACGCCGCGCCTGATCTTCCTACCTCAGCCCCGCGCGCCATGCTTCGCGGTGCCAGAGGACGCTGTCCGCGCTGCGGCGAAAGGCGGTTGTTTGCGCGGTTCCTGAAACCTGTCGATTTATGCTCGCATTGCGGGCAGGACTGGTCATTGCAGCGGGCCGATGATTTTCCGGCCTATGTCTCGATCTTCATAACTGGGCACTTGATGGCCCCGATCATCATTGCGCTCGTAATCGCCGACGGTCTGTCAACCGCCTGGCTTGGTGGAGTAGTCGTCGCACTTAGCCTCGTCTTGCTGCTCACGATACTTCAGCCCGCCAAGGGCGCGATCATCGCGCTGCAATGGTGGTTCGGTATGCACGGGTTTGTTCGAGATGATCGAACGCCAGACTGATACGAATGCTCGGTCAGATGGAGATGGTCACGGGAGCGATAAAGCTCAGCAGTGTCACAGGCGGGAACCAAATTCCTTGTCGCTTTCCTCGCTTTCCAAGGCCCTCCAAAAGCAAGCCCACCAGTCTTTTGATCAACTTTGAGATGACGGGCCGCTTTGCGTCCTTCAACACCCTGAAACTGAAGGTCCGTTTCCGGCCCACAAAAAGCCGTTTCAGTTGCTAGAAAATGCGCTGAACCAATGACCGGTATCGGGAAGCCGATTTGGATCGCTGAATGACGGCTATGTCGGCGGTTCCGGTCAACTGATGGACCGCTGTGTTCAATGTCGGCTCGGCGTGTCGTTTATTCGGAAGAGGCCAGTCCACACGACAACATTGCAGACATTCGCCTAATGCACTTTAATCGATTGATGGACGCGCTCCCCGAATCCCCACCTTCTTACGAGCAGGCCATCGAGAAGAAGCTGATCGAGTGCGGCCTGTCCGCGCAAGGCCTTCAAGTGTCTTATCAGGATTACCTGCAATCCTATGAGGTGGTTATCGGCACCTCCGCGAATGCCGCCCCGTCGATGTTCCAGTGCATCCATGAGGCTGTGAGGCCCGACATTGTGACCTTCGATGATCAAGAGCTGAGCGGTCGGTATTACGCCTTCCTGGAGGAACTTTACCGCCCGGAAGCGTTGGCAAGAGCCGAGGCCGAACTTGGCAAGCGTGGACTTCTTCAAAGCTTCCCTAAGCGGGCAGACTTCGCAAGCGACGTCCTCTTTGCCGAGGCGTTGGAGGACCATTGTGGTTTGGCGAAAGGGGAGACGATCCGATCATTCCGTGGTGCACTTGCTTTTCAACCACCGCTCGAAGCAGTGCGCGACTTCAGCGCCTTTGCGGAGCGCTATTCGTGCATACTTTCTGCCATCCAGCTAGTGAATGCGACGGGCGAACTGGAGATCGCGTTCATAGGAAATGAATCTGCCGCCCCGAGTAAGTGACCCACAGAGCCCGTCCGCTCACCGCCCTTCTGCCGCTAAGCACGCCTTAGGTGCGAGCGATAGCCGCCATTTGTCGGCTGATGTTGCCGTGTGAACGTACGCCCGGTTTTGACGGGCCGACCTGAGGCTGGGAATGGCAGGAATGTCGGCGGCAGCTGCCCGCCTATGACTCGGCTCTGGAACGGCAGCTATCCGATGACCTCCGCCTGGAAGCTGCCAGGCGCCTAACGGCCCACTCGCGGTCGCTGTAGGCTCCAAACAGCTACTTCGCGCATGTTCGTAAACGCAGCGTTTACTCGGAGATGCCAAGACGTGGAAGTTGCCCCCTCTGAGTTGAGCGAGGTGCATCTAGAGCGGAGTCGATGAGACCGATACTAGCGAGGAAAGGCTTCGATGTCGGCTCGACCGTCTCTAATGACGACGGCCCGAACGCATTGGAGCTTTACGACCACGCCGCGTCACTCGTTCCGATGGGAGCGTGGACGTGCGATCTCGCAAGCGAGCGGCTTGCTTGGACCGCTGGCGTCTTCGACATCTTCGGCCTCTCGAGCCAGCAAGTCCTCGATCGCCAAGCCATTGTCGAAGTCTATGGTGAACAGTCCCGCGAACTGCTCGAACGGAAGCGATCGCAGGCGATCGAAACCTGTTCAGGCTTTTCGCTCGATGCCAACATCGTTCGGCCCGACGGCACTGAGCGCTGGATACGGATCACCGCAGCAACGCGAAGTTCCAATGGACGGGCCAAGGCGCTCTACGGAATGAAGCAGGACATCACCGAGGACCACGCACGGTGGGAAGTTCTGCGAACGCAGGCGGAATGCGACCCGCTCACTGGCGTGGCTAACCGCGCGCGCTTCCAGCGCTTCCTGGAACAGCCGGGCGAGGTGACAGCGCTTGACCGCGTGGGTGCGCTGATCCTGTTCGACATGGACGGATTTAAACAGATCAACGATTGGTGGGGTCACGCAGCGGGGGACGCATGTCTCGTCGCTTTCGGGAAGCGGCTTCGGAAGGCCTTCCCTCAGGCTCGCCTGGTCTCGCGGATCGGCGGCGATGAATTCGCAGTTCTGCTCCCGCCTGTCAGCTCGCGCAGCGAAACGGAGTTCGCAGTGCGTTCGTTGATCGGCGACCTTCTCTGCCCTGTACCGTGGAACGGCGATTTGCTGCCACTCGGCGTGTCAATCGGGCTCGCCTTCGCCTCGCAGGAGATCGAACTCGATCCGCAGAAGTTGTTCACCGCGGCCGATAGGGCGCTGTACAATGCCAAGGAGCATACCTCCACCCTCCTTGTCTGCACCTAAATCGCACTTCCGCAACGGAAACGGACAGATCAAGTCTTATTGGTTCAGGAGCGGACAGTCCGCCTCGGGCGAGCGGGCAGGCCGCTGCCAGATCCATCCTGGCGGATCGCTGGCGGGAAAGGATTGGTCCGATGCCTGGTCAACCTCGTCGTATAGCGACCGCCGTCCTTTCCTCGCCTGCCATTTGCGCTCGACGCGTGCGCGGACCTTTTGCGCGATGGCATTATGCAAGCTGGATCGCGAACCCTCTATCTGGTCCTCGATGTCGACCGCACACGCACAGATGTGTTCGTGAATCGCCTGTTCGATATGCTTTTCCTCCGGCTCGTTCGGTGCGGAATGTCGGAGCGCCAGAACCCGAACAGCGGCCGCCTCGATCGCTGCCGGGGTTAAACGGATCGTCGTATTCATGGGTCATTTTTCTCTCGGCCTTGGCGCTGCGCCCTCGTCCGGAGATTCACGAATGCGCACTGGGAATGTTCCCGCGCAAGTACGAGATGACTTCGCGGCCGTGGGCAACAGATTTCGCATCCCTTGCCACCAAGCCAGCATCCATCGCAGGAGCCGGGAAACCGTACCCAACGAGATGTCAGTCCTTGGTCTCGACCGGGGTGCGCAATTGCGCACGTCCAAGGGGCCTGGAGGCGCCAGTTCACCACAGTGTGGACAGATCATTGTCGGCTCCTTCGGCCGTCGAGGCACGATCCTTACATCACAATCGCGCCGACGACGCTGATCGCTATTCCAAAGAGCGCCACGGCTGCCGGGACGATGAGCACCTGACCATAGACCTCGCCGCGTGACAAAGGTCCGTAGGCGGTCTGCAGGACTGCGCCTCGACGATCCAGCGGGCTTCGCGGTTGTGACGGCGCGTGTTTCAGCATCACTCGCGCTGTGCCGAAGAACATCGTCACGTAGACCGCGGAGATGACGATCGCGAACGCCGCATGTGCCCCGCCGCTCGCCCCGAGCAACGCGAGAAGAAAGGTGGCGTAACAGGCGATCATCGCGCCCCATACGATCGCCGGTAACTCGAACATTCGCGATTCGGGTTGTTGCGGCGCCGCAAGCGCGCTGTTGTCGTTGGCCTCGAGCCCGGCGATGGGAGTCAGCACATCCGGCGGCGCATCGCGGAATTCCGGCAGCGGTGCCGCGGCTTGGGTGCGAAGAACGGCATCAGGCATGCGGTAGCTCCTTTCCTGCGCGCCCTCCGGCCAATCCGTCGCGGCGCATTGCAATGGCGGTCAGCAAGCTGTCGGCAATCATCCTCGCCCGGGCCCCGACGAGCTCCGTGGCGGCACGCTGACCTTCTGCTTCACGCAGTGTTTCGTAGAAGAGGTCGAGCCAATGCGAGAAATGCCGGAGTTCCAGGCCGGGAATCGCAAGGTGTTTGAGCATCGGATTGCCCGAGAACTCGCCGCTGTTGTGGAACACCGAGCGCCAGAACGCCTTCATTCGCGTCAGGTGTGCGGGCCAGTCGTTCACGCGATCGGCGAAAATCGGCCCAAGCAGGTCATCCTCGCGGATCTTGGCGTAGAACGTCTCGACGAGGTGATCGATGAACGGCGCGTCGACCCCGATGTCCTCAGCCGCCGCGCGCTTCTCGGCCCGCTTTTGCTGGGCGAAGGAGCGTGTGTCGAAGTCAGCCCCGTTCGAACGGGTGATGGTATTGGTCATGTGCCTCTCGCCTCATCGTTGTCCATCGGTTGCGCCGCGCTGGCTTGGCTCCGCGCGTGCAGGAACTCGACGTGGAACTGCACAGCGCCAACGGGCTCGACCCGGTGGAGGATCGCCGGCTCAACGATGCCGGGCTCGCTCTCAGGTGTGAGTATCCGTTCGGTTGAATTGCGGCGCGGATCGGTCACGAGATAGCGCAATGCCCCCTCCTCCACATGGATGAGACCCCAGACGCCGCTTTTGGTCGAATGATCGCCGAGAAGAGCCGCTGGCACGGTCGTTTCGGTAAAGGTCGCCGTGCGCTTGTATGGCTCCAGGCCTTCAGGCAGGTGAGCGGTCATATCATGCGGCCTTTCGTATTTCGAACGCGGCACGGATCGCGCTGCTGAGCTCGTCGCCCAGCAGCGGCTTTTCGATCAGTTCGGCGTCCATGGCGGCGATGCGTGTGCGAAGCCGGGTGGTCGGATTGGTCGCGAGGATGATGGCCGGCGCGTGGCATCTCTGCGTTCGCAGCGCTTCGAGCGCGGCAAGGCCGTCCCCGCAGTAGCGCTCGTCGATCACCAGCGCGGCAGTCACGAGGGGATCGATTTCCGCCGCATTCCATTCGGCGATTTCGAACCCCTCGATCGAGAGCGAGAAGCGCAACGCGGAGAGGACGGACTGGTCTTCGACCAGTAGCCGGATCACCGTTCGATCAACCATGTTCCGTCCTCCTCGCCGGCGGCCTCGATCAGGCCGCCTTCTTCCAGTTGGGTTCGAGGGTCACGTGCGGCGGGCACTCGGCGACCTGGCCAACCGGAAGGCCCGCGAGCTCGTTCGCAAAGCCGTGGTTGACGTCGCGGTGATGCGCTTCGTCGGCACGGACCACGAGCACCACGTCGCGCAGCATGGCATCCTCGGGAAGGCCCCAATAGCGCTTGGCGATGTCGGGGGCGGGGACGTTCTCGCTGCGCCCCTCGTCGATCTCGGCGAGGTAGTGCGTATAGCTGATCACGGCTTCTTCCTCGAAGTAGCCGACGACGCGGTGCGCGGTCTTCGAGCTGATCAGATAGAGAGCGAAGAAGAAGAGATAGAACACCCACTGCACACCGATGATGACGGTGCGCTCGAACCACGTGGGCTGCGACACCTCGATGAAGGTCATCAGGTGCATGCGCTCGTTCTCGGCTTCGTCCATGAGCGTCTTGATCCAGCCCTTGTCGTCGCACATGCGACGCAGGCACGCGAGATGGTTGATGGTCGCGCCGACCATGCCGGGCACGGCCGCCACGGTTTCGAGCACGACTGCACGGTGACCATAGCGCTCGGCAAAGAACGTATCGGCGCACCAGCGCAGCGCTTTGGTGAAGCCGAACGCAACCCGATCCGACAGTCCGCGGGGGTTGTGATGGACGCCGAGATCGATGAAGGGTGCAGTCATTGAAATTTCTCCGATTGCGGCGAATGTGGTTGGATTGCCGCTGGTGCCCTCCATCTATGGCGATGAACGGAAACGCGAAATTTGGATGATCCCCCTACCGCGAGCACCCTAAGGGCCTTACCGGAGGTGGCGCGCACGAGCTTCGTCAGCCGCTTCCTGCCGCGGCTTTCGTTTTCGATCGCGCTGCTGCTGGCACTGCTCGCGATCGGGGCGGGCATAGCGGTTCGCCTTCTGGCTGCCGATGAACTCGGCCAGCGCGCCACGTTCATCTTCTTCGTTCCCGGCGTGGTCGTCGCGAGCGCGCTTTCAGGCATTCGGGCAGGGGCTCTCGCCGTGGTAGCGGGCGCAACTGCCGGTCTCTGGTGCGACGGGTTGAGCGGACCGATTGAGAACGGAAGCCTGATTGCGGCGACGGCCTTCGTGCTCATCGGCATGGCTGTCGCTATCGGCGGCGAATGGTTCCAGCGCGCCCGGATCGAAACCGAAGCGGCGGCCATCGCGCTCGCACGGCGCGAAGCCCACCTGCAGTCGATCCTCGACACTGTGCCGGATGCAATGGTCGTAATCGACGAGGCCGGTATGATCCGCGATTTCAGTCCGGCAGCCGAGCGGATGTTCGGATGGCAGGCGACCGACGTAACCGGGCGGAACGTCAGCTTGCTGATGCCTAACCCCTATCGCAGCGCGCACGACGGCTATCTTGAGCGCTACTACCGAACCGGCGAAAAGCGGATCATCGGTAAGGGACGCGTAGTGGTCGGCGAACGAAAAGACGGTTCCACATTTCCGCTCGAACTGGCGGTGGGAGAGGTGCAGGCGGAAGGGCAACGTTTCTTCACCGGATTCATCCGAGATCTCACCGAGCGCCAGCAGGCCGAAGCACGGTTGCAGGAACTGCAAAGCGAACTGGTACATGTGTCGCGGCTCACTGCGCTCGGCGAAATGGCTTCGGCGCTCGCGCACGAAATCAATCAGCCGCTCTCGGCGATCGCCAATTATCTCAAGGGCAGCCGGATGCTGCTTGCGCGTGAGGAGATTCCGCACGAGCGCGTGGCGGAGGCGGTCGGTCGGGCGGCCGCCGAGGCGCTCCGGGCCGGCGATATCATCCGCCGGCTTCGCGACTTCGTGGCCCGTGGCGAAGCCGAACGCACGATCGAGAGCCTGCCGAAACTGGTAGAGGAAGCCAGTGCGCTTGCGCTCGTCGGAGCCAAGGAACATGGCATTCGCGTCCACTACGAGTTCAGCCCCGCGGTCGATCTGGTGCTGGCCGACAAGGTGCAGATCCAGCAGGTCGTGCTTAACCTGGTGCGAAACGCCGTCGACGCGATGGCGGATTCCGTTACCTCGCAGCGTAACCTGACGATCGCGATCGAACCGGCCGACGACGAAATGGCGCAGATATCGGTGACCGATACCGGCCCCGGCATCGATCCCGACGTCGCCGACCGGCTGTTTCAGCCCTTCATCACCACCAAGCGCACGGGTATGGGCGTGGGCCTGTCGATCTCGCGCACGATCGTCGAGGCGCATGGCGGGCATATCTGGGCTCGGCAAGCGTCCGGTGGCGGCGCGCAATTTGGCTTTACGCTGCAACGTGTCGAACGGGAGGAGCTGTATGATGGCGAGTAGTGCTTCGAACGACCCGATCGTCTACGTGGTCGATGACGATGAAAGCGCGCGGCACTCGCTCGAATTTCTTCTCGATGTCGCCGGTATCCGCGTGCGAGCGTTCGCCTCGGCTGATGCGTTCCTAAAGTCCTCGCCTCCGCTGGCCGGCGCATGCGTGGTAACCGACGTTCGCATGCCCGGCACGAGCGGCGTCGAACTCGCCGAGAAACTGCAACAGCGCGACGCGGCGGTGCCGGTCATCGTCATCACCGGGCATGCCGATGTGCCCTTGGCCATCCAGGCGATGAAGGCGGGCGCCGCGGACTTCATCGAAAAGCCTTTCGACGACGAGACCATGCTCGCGGCCATCCGCAAGGCACTAACCGATTGCACTGGCGCGGAGCAGATCAGGAACGAACGCCGCGAAGTCCTCGACCGTCTTGCGCTACTATCTGTACGCGAGCGCGAGGTCGTCGACGGTCTGGTGGAAGGCAAGGCAAACAAGGTGATTGCATTCGATCTCGATATCAGTCCGCGAACGGTCGAGGTCTATCGCGCCAATGCGATGATGAAGATGCAGGCGAGGACCCTCTCGGATCTCGTGCGTATGGTGACGATCGCGCGATTGGCCTAACGGGACAAATCAGCTTTCTCCGTTCTGACGCTGAAAGCGGAAGTCCGCCTTCCGGCCCAATCTGCGCCTTTCACTGGGCATGAACGTAAGGCAGGTTTCGGCGGGCTAATCCGGCCACCGAATGTCGGCTATGTCGGCGGTAGGAGCCCCAGCGCCAACGGTGTCCTCTTAGGGCCATTCCGCAACCGCTGCAGCCATTCCGGATACGACGCCATAGCGGACGTTGATCAGTTCGGTTAAGAGGCACAATGTTTTGGTGGGACTGGACCGCGAAGCAGAAGCTATTAACGATCGCAGCTATGCTGCTTATCGCTGCGACACCTTGGGTCGTACTCGGGTGGCTTCCCAGTGAAGCTGGCGCTTTCGTTGGCGGAACGGCGTTCCTGATGATTCCACAGTTGATGGGGTGGTTTCTCCTCGTTGGTCTCAGGACTGGTCGAATGCCAATGCCCTACGGCAGCGATGAGCATCGCGAGAGTTCTCCTGCCGCATTCTGGATAGTCGCGGCGGGGTATGCGGCCCTCTGTGCTTACTCGATTTGGATCATTCTCATGGTAGGAATGGATATTGCCATAAACGGTCTTCATTGACCGCTTACCACGACAATTCCGTTGCTGAGCGGACCACTGGCGGCTTTGACACCCGACATTTAGCAGGCAACTCGCGCCGATGAACGAAGGGCCGGTTTCGACGGCGCGATCTGAGCTTGGGAATGGCGGCAATTATCGGCGGCAGTTGCCAATGCCTGCCAGAAACCGCTTAAAGCCATATCGCTGCGGCGGGAGCCTTTCCGTTCACTATGACATTGCGGACGTTGTGGAATTCTGCATTCTTACACGATGCTCCGCATCTGGCGCCTATGTAGCCCCTTGACATGGAGGGTTCTGCGGCGAGCGACGCCGGCGCTTTTCGGAGCGGTCAAGCAGTTCGAACACCGCGAGTATGATCTTGCATTGCGTTCATTCGAGACCGTTCTTGAACACCTACCTAAGCCTGATCCCTCCTACTTGGCGTTCCACGCCTATCTTTTGCTTTTAACCGGATCGGCCTCGACAGCGCAGGCATGGGAGCACGTTGCCCAATCGGCAGAAGGAGATGAAGGTCTGGCTTCCCGACATGTGGCGGCAGTTGCGAATTACTATCTCGCCACCTTTGAGGGCTCACCTGAAGCATTTCAGCATTGGAGACAGGCCGCCGAGTTACGGCCCTCGCGCGGACTAGCGGCATATATTCAACTGCCAGAAATAGCGTTGGTGACCTGAACTACGGATGTCCGTTTCCCTAGCAATCCCGCCGATGGGCGCGCTCCAGGCGCCGCCTGAGCCCCGCAATTGGCAACCCGATGCTTCGATGTTCGTGCCGCGGGTTTCGACGGAACAATCTGAGCCAGCGAAAGGCCGCTTTGTTGGCGCGAGCCGACATGCCCGCCGTGCATGGGAACGGCGTCAGTTCGCGAGCTGCCGCTCGATCCGCGCGAAGTGCGGTGCCATGCGCTCGGGACTCGTCCGACCGCGGCTGCACGGTTGAACGACTGATCGACAGTTCACCTCGCCTCGTGCGAAGCGGCTTGCACGTCCACATCCTTCCACTATATTGAGACACATGAACAAGCCCATGACTCTCAATGTTCGTATCGGCGGCGCGCTGGGTGATTTCGTTGCCACCAATGTCGGCGACCAAGGTGCCTATGAGAATGTCAGCGAATATGTCCGCGACCTGATCCGCCGCGACAAGGAGCGAACCGAAGTCGAGCAGTTCGATCGGCTCAAGGTCGAGTTGACCCGGGCCTTCGCCGCGCCTCAATCTAGCTATGCACCACTCGATGCGGACGCAGTGATCGCGCGCAACCATCGAGGCTGACATGACCGGCTTCACGGTCTCGGCGATCGCCGGGCAACGCCTCGACGAGATCTACGTCTATACCCGCGACACCTGGGGCGAGGCGCAGGCGGAAACCTACGTGCGGGAGCTCTTCGCGTGCTTCGACCGTATCGCGCGCCGCGATCAGCTCTGGCGCGCGGTGCCGGCCGAGTTCGGTGTGGATGGCTTCTACTGCCGGCACGCGCATCATTACATCTATTGGCGCCAGTTTACCGATGGCACAGTCGGCATCGTGACGCTCCTGCACGAGCGGATGCACCAGATGGATCGCTTCCGCGAAGACAGCGCGCCCTGATCAACCGCTCGGGGATATGATCGAGGGGCCTTCCGGATCGTCTGCCACGTCGGTCGATCGTGGTCGTCAACGCGACTCGTGAATGTAGGGCAGCTTATGAGGATGCCGTTTGCCGCCTCGAACGACGGCTATGTCGGCGGTGATCGACCGAGGCTTTCGGCGCACCCGAATGTCAGGTTTCTCAATTTCTGCGCCTGAAACCTGACAGGCAGGAGAGGGCCCGAGAGATGCCGCTGGCCGTGCGCCTCGAAAGCTGCTGGGTTCAACCATGACACTTCACATGAACGGGATTGCGCCCGCACGTGTACTCAAGATCGATCAGTCCGTCCTTCTCCGCGGAGCTCGCAACCAGGTCATTTCCCCACCAGGTTGAACGCCTTCTGATAGACAAGCTTGACTACGAGGTCGTCGTCTTCCTCCACTCCAAGAGCGTCACGTTGGCCAAAAGCCCAGTCTACCTTGAAGCCGATTGCTGATGTCTTGGCTAGATCTGTGAACGCAAGGACCGGGAGAGCGATCAGCCATGGGTGGTTGAACGCACGATCCTTGTCGTTCCAGCTGACCTTGGGAGAAGCGATTAGGTCAATATCGCCCCATATGGGAAACGCCGAGCGCGCCTCTAGGGCCCAGGTCTCCACTTCCGCTGAGGTCGGCGCTGCGCCGTAGAACCGCTTGCAAGCAGAGGTCGAGAATGGCTCACTGATGTCGAGGGGCGGGCAGAAAAGCGGCTTTTCGTAGCCCTGTGCATATCCCAGCGTCGTGGCGATGGTGTAGGAGGGGATTAACGAAATCCCCAGTTTTGCATCGGCCTTTGTAAGCCGCACAAACGCATAGGGCGAGATTGAGGCGACCCAGGACGAGGATCGCAAGAACGCCGCCTCTTTGAAGACTTTGTCGTTGAAATCGCTGTTGAAGAATGTCGTGAAGCGCTCTGGCAGCAGATAATTATACGAAGAGCGAGCGATCTCGACATTGACCCCGCCGCCGAACCGAGGGATCGACGAACGACCGCCGAAATAGAGCGAGTCCGCTTGATCGGCGAGGGTCTTGTTCAACCGCTCTCCGTTGGGACCAAGCGCATAGACCCAGCTGGTGAGCGACTCTCCTACACAGCTTGAGGTGCGAACAGGCTTCGACAGCTGCTGGTCAGCGAGGCAAGCAACGCGCGCCGCGCTGCTCAATGCGGCGCCGCGCTTGTCCCAGTCCGACTTCCGTTCCGCGGAAAAGAAGTTAGCGAACAGGGATGCAGTGAGCGCAGCTTTGTTGTCGATTTGATCGAATTTTTCGACTGAGGTGTCCCGGTTGAAAAGGGTGCCTTCGCCTGCCTTCAGGCCGATGCTGCTTCCAAAGCTTACCGCACGCTGCACAAAAGGATCGTCAGCATCGCTGCTGACGCTGTAGCTGCGAATCTTGGTCTCCTGAGAGAAAGTCAATGAGACGCTTCCGCCCGACTCACTTCCCGAGAGGACCGCGCTGAAACCTGGCGGATTGAGTACGCTGCCGGGGACTTTAATCTCGCCCCCAGGAATCACGCTCGCCGACTGGCGCATCGCTTGAACCGCGCATTTGCTAACGTCGAGGGTAACCTGAGGCTGCTCGATCATGCTGCTGCAGCCGGCGGGTGTGGCTACACGTTCAGGATCGACCTCTCGTGAAACTGGAGAGGATGTCGAGTTCAGTGCCAAGCTGGCATAGCGAAATGCCCCTGCACTCACGGTGGCGAGTGCCTTCTTGAAGTCTGTCCGCTGTTTTGATCGCTCTTCTACAAGCAATTCTTCGTAAGCTCTGATAGCCGGATCCTGTGCTGCATCTCGCCGCTTCTCGGCAGCAGCAAGCTCTTTCTCCAAATTTTGAAGCTGAGCCGTCCGCTTCGACAAGTCCTTCAAAGCGCTCAGAGCATTTGCGGTGACCGTTAGATCCTCGGCGAGTGAAGCGACGCGGGGATCGCTAGGAGCGAGCCTTGCTTTTTCAGCCGAGATGACTCTTTCCCGTTCCGCCACGAGCGCCAAGCAGGGCCCAAAGTCATCTTGTGGATTCGTACAGGCCGAGAGGCTTTCGCTGGATTCCTCCTGTGCAGAGGCTGCGGAGCCAAGTGCACTCAGTGCCAGCAAAGCCGGCAAACTCACCGCTGCCCTCATGGCATTTCCCCCCTGCTGCCAAGAATAGATCAATCATCGCGAAGTGCTGGTCAGCGTCAAGCGATTTCGTATCGCAGGAAAAGGGATAGAACGGAGAAAGTTAGCAACTGTTAGCAATGAGTTTGTAATGCCCCGCGTTGCGGATGCTTAATGAGCTCAATGCGGCTCAATGGCCGCCGGACACTCTTGCAGCGGCAGCTAATCGTACTTCTCGCGCCGAGAGCTGCCGGGTCTCCTATCGGCCCAGAATAAGCCGTTTCAGTTGCTAGAAAATGCGATGAACGAATGACCGGTATCGGGAAGCCGGTTTGGATCGCTGAATGTCGTCTTTGTTCGCGGCATCGGTCTATCGGCCCTCATTCTACCGGAATGGCAGCAGTCCGAAGACCGGGACTGAAATTTGCCTGTCCGGACACGACGCAAGCTTGCCGTTTAGGCCGCGCCGCCGCAAGCTAGGAGCGGTCGTTCGAAGGAAGGGCTTCCATGATAACACGCAGTGTTCTCTTTGCTGCGGTTCTGGCCGCCACATCCGCCACATCAGCAATGCTGAATGCGGCCGGCCCTGCCCTTATAAGTGAGGCGCAGGTCAACCAACCGACGGTATACGATGCGCAAGTGGTCGCGCGCTATCCACACGATCCTGATGCCTTTACACAAGGCCTTCTGTGGCATGAAGGCGTCCTTTACGAAAGCACCGGCAGGACTGGACGTTCGGAAATACGGAAGGTTGATCCCGCTACTGGCGAGGTGCTCGCACGTCGCGTGATCCCCAAAACCCAATTCGGCGAAGGCTTGGCGCTCTGGCAGGGCGAGCTCATCAGCCTCACTTGGCAAGACGGGACTATACATCGCTGGCGATTGAGCGATCTTGCCCCGGTCCGCAGCGACAAGGGCTATCCTTTCGAAGGTTGGGGTCTAGCCCGAATGGGTGATGCGCTGATCGCGTCCGACGGCAGCAGCACGCTGCGGGTGCTCGATCCAGACCACTA
The DNA here is from genome assembly GCF_057657235.1 of Pelagerythrobacter sp. Soil_C_18. NCBI lineage: Bacteria > Pseudomonadati > Pseudomonadota > Alphaproteobacteria > Sphingomonadales > Erythrobacteraceae > Pelagerythrobacter > Pelagerythrobacter sp. Soil_C_18. The sequence goes on along the minus strand of NZ_JBDGIU010000005.1, from coordinate 240,562 downwards.
CGCCGTCCTCCGGACGATCCCCGTGACAATCAACGGTCGGCCACTTCGGATGCTAAATGAACTAGAGGTCATCGATGGCCTCGTTTTTGCTAACGTATGGATGACCAGATTCATCGTCGGGATCGATCCCCGGAGCGGAGCCGTGCGGCAGCTGGTCGACCTCCGTGCGCTCCACGAACAAGGCATGACAGACAGCGATGCTGTACTGAATGGCATTGCTTGGGCTGCCAAGGAGCGGCGATTGTTCGTAACTGGCAAGTTGTGGCCATGGTTGTACGAGATACGCCTCGTCGAACGTGAGAAAAGTGATGGCTAAGTGCTGACACCATTCGATCTGACTCGTTTGGGCCAGCAGTCACTCAAACTTCCGCAAAGCTGACCACCCTCAAGCCATCTAAAACCCGGTCCACCGACTGGGGCGAAGCTAACCCTGATACGGACTGGCAGCACACGATGTCATTGCGGATGGACAGCCGATTCCGAGTTGCCTGCAAACAGATGTCCGTTAGCTTGGCATTATGCTTCCTCGATCAGTTTTTTTCGCGTCAGTCGTGCTTGGGGTGGGCGCCTGTTCTGCAGGCAATGCCAGCAAAAGCGAGGAACCATCGAACCAGTTGGAGAAAGTCGAGCGGCTGGGGGTCTGGCAACCCGGACCTGGGGGCACTCAGGTGCCGCTATGGCCGGACGATCACGAACTCTTGCTGCCGGATAGCGGCGATTATCCTGAGCACACGGGAAATGGCAGTTCGCTCGTTGCAGGGCAGCCTTGGCACTGGGCTAGCTATGTCACTCGCCCAACAATGACCATCTACCGGCCGAAGGAAAACGACACCGGCACAACCATGGTCGTGCTGCCGGGTGGCGGGTTTGCGGCTGTGGCGATGGATATAGAGGGCACCGAGATTTGCGATTGGGTGGTGCAAGAAGGCATGACGTGCGTCCTCCTGAAATATCGGGTGCCGCAGGAATGGCCGATGGACGAGAAAAGCGGCCACCGCCGGCGACCCGACGTGTTGCTGGCCTTGCAGGACGCGCAGCGGGCGATGGGCCTGCTGCGCCAATCGGCTTCGAGCTATGGGATCGATCCGGATAAGATCGGCGTAATCGGGTTCTCGGCAGGCGCATATCTCGCTGCGAACATGAGCAATGTAGAAGAGCGTACTTACACACCGGTCGATAAAGCCGACCGGCAATCTGCGGTGCCCGATTTCGCGATCATCGCCTATACCGCGCGGCTTTGGGACGAAAGCAATGCAAAAACCGATCTGAGCCTAGCGCCATGGGTTGAGATCAGTTCGAAAGCGCCCCCGACGTTTTTGATCCACGCAATGGACGATCCGATCGACAATATTAGCCATCCAATCGCTTACGCCTTGGCGCTGAAGGAAGCGGGAGTTCCCGTGGACATGCGTATATATGCAGAGGGCGGGCATGCTTTCGGACTGCGACCGACGCACAATCCGATAACGACGCAATGGCCCGGCCAAGTGGTGCAGTGGCTACAAAATATTGGCGCGCTGTGACGGTGTGAAGGTCCGCATTCCGTTCCATCTCAGCTGAACTCGCAAGTCCGCTTGCCACCCAAACTGGCGCCTGCCAAGCTGCCTGCCGCCCATCTTAATACCTGCCATTTGACGGTCGGCTGGCCTGCATGAATGGACGACCGGTTTTGACGGGTTGATCTTAGCCTAGGAACGGCAACAATTATCGGCGATAGGGGTGCTGCAACATCACGCAGGCAGATGGCCGATCAGGCAATTCTGCAGCTGCAGTGGCCTTTCAGCTCCGACCCAACCACGGACATTCGGTTGCGCTGGCGTGAAGGGCGCAATATTCCTGCCAGGATGAAGAAGCTTGGGTTCGGCTTTGCGGAAGTAGCGCTGCTCTTCGCTGCGCTCGTCTTCACGTTGCCCTATATACCATCGCATGAGATGGAGCGCCTGCCACTCTTCCCGGCAGCAGCATTCGCCGTCGTTCTTTTCGCCGGAAGCCGGGCGCTAAGATGGCGGCATCGCTACATCATCGCCACCGCTGAAACAGCGGCGTTCGCCCTATTCGTGTGGGTCTCTAATGAAGCTTCGAACGTCCTCTACGCGTCATAACGGCATTTGACGCGGAACGGCTACTTCCCACTCATTGTCCGATGCTTCCGCATGAACGTATGGCGGGTTTCACGGAACGGTTCAACGCCGATAGTGGCAGCTCCGTCCGCGTTGGCGGAAGGGCAAATTTCGGCGATCTAGCTACCAAAAGGCAGAGGGTCGGCATCCGCCTGAGGCGCTCGCCTGGTCCCGGCGTGAGCTGTTAAGGCCATTTTTATGGCATCTGGCTATTTTCGTAGGTTCGGGCCGCTTGTCGCGCCGTTGCCTCTTTTGTGATGCGCAGGTGCGACCGAGCTCCGCGCCACATGCAAGGAAAAACAACTGCCTATACTCGCTAGCCCCGCTCTGCTCATCGCTGCTCTGACCGGCGCTTTCACGCCCGCAGCCACGATCAGCGCTGCCGACGATTCACCGGAGCCCCGCACGATCGAACTGGAGGGGCGGTGCGAATACAAGCGAGCGGCCGAGAAGGTGGGTCCCGACACCGGCTTTGCCGTGTGCAATTCCGTTGCCATCTCGCGGCGGGGGGCGAATAGCGCGATTGACTTTCGCCGGTCTTCGGGTGGATCGCAGTTCCGCTATGAAGGGCGGCTTACGGCAATATAATGACGATCGCACGGCTCCAGATAAGAGGGCGTGCCGCACAGGACGCCAGCGGAGAATGCACCATCTTCTACCGCGGCGATACAATCTCCACCGTCACCTGCATTGCCAAGTTGGGTTGGAAAACCTTCGCCGCGAATTTTGTGGCGTCCGGGCCCCAGCCATAATTTAAGCGTCCTTCTGAGTGCGCCTAGGAATCGACAGACGTCCGCATTTGCTACCGCCGATCTGATGCAGACGTCTGGTGGAAGCGGACCAGCATGTGATGGCGTCTTGGAAGGTGCGATCCGCCACGAGATCCAAGCAAGGCGCATTGTTCGCATAGCTGCGACGATTTATCGTTGTCCCCAAGTGACCGCGATAACCCTTGCCATGATACGGTGATTGCTCGAAGATTCACCGAACCATGCGCACCGATCTCGATCATCTTCCAGCCGCCAAGCAGCGCGAGCTTGAGCGCATCGTCGAGATCATCTTCGATGAGTTTGGCGCCGCGACCGAGAACGCGACCGGCCCGCGCAAGGGCGCGCGCATTCTCAAGATCATCCTTTTCGGCAGCCATGCACGCGGCGACTGGGTCGATGCGCCGATGTCCGCCAACCAGTACAAGAGCGACTACGATATTCTGGTCATCGTCAGTCAGAAGGAGATGACTGACCGCGCGGCCTATTGGGCGAAAGCCGAGGAGCGGCTGATCCGCGCCTACACGATCGAGAAGACACTGCGCACGCCGGTCAACTTCATCGTGCATTGCCTGCACGAGGTTAACGATGGTCTCGCGCATGGGCGTGTGTTCTTCATGGAAGTCGCGAAGGACGGGATCGCGCTCTACGAAGCTGACGACCGCGAACTCGCCACGCCCAAGCCAAAGACGCCGCAGGAGGCGCTGGAAGCGGCGAGCGAGTATTTCGAGGATGGCTTTCCTTCAGCCATGAAGCGCTTCGAAATCGCCAAGTTCGACATGGACCGTGGTTTCATGAAAGACGCAGCGTTCGACCTGCATCAGACCGTTGAACGCCTCTACGCCTGCCTCCTCCTGACACTGACCTTCTACACGCCCTACAACCACAATATCGCTTTCCTGCGCTCACTCGCGGAAGGGCTGGACCGGCGGCTCCACGGTGTTTGGCCGGAAGAAAGCCGCCGCGAGCGGGCGATGTTCCAGAAGCTGAAGGAAGCCTACACCAAGGCCCGCTACTCCAAGCACTACAAGATCAGCGAGGAAGAGCTGACCTGGCTCGGCGAGCGCGTCGAGGAACTGGGCCGCGTGGTCCACGAGGTCTGCTCCGAACGGATCGCCGCCCTGGAAGCCGCCGTGCGCGAATAGCGCCGCAGAGCCAGCAAGCCCCTGCCAGCTTGCCGGGATTCACCTATTCTGGCATAGTTCCGCCACGAGATGGAACACTGGCGGCCATCTCGAGGATAGTCCTTGCCAGGCATCAAGTAGGTCCGGCCGCCAAGGTCGGACGGTTGCTGTAAGTCCGCACCGCGGCACACAGCGGACACCGCTTGCACATCCGCGCAGCTAAGCGCGGACCGCCGGTGTGCGAGCTTTTCATGCTTATCCCAACTCCAAGCGACGTTTACGCGCGCGAAGTCGTGATGGCGCGCGTCGCCCATCTCGTCCGCCGCAAGCAGCAGGAGATCGAGCGGATTATCCGCATCCTGCGCGCCTGCTTCGAGCCGGCCCAAGTCCAGGCGCCTGAGCCAGGCGAGATCCGGCAGATTATCCTGATCGGCCCCTACGCGCGGCGGTCCTGGTTTGAAGACCAGAACACGATCGCGTTCTCCGACTACGAGCTCTGGATCGTCGTCAACCATCCGCTGTTCACCGACGAGCGCTGCTGGCGGCGCGCGCAGACCATCATCGAGCGCGAGCTGGGCAGCCGCTGTGCGGTTGGGCTCGAGATCTACTCCGAAGCCGACATTCGCATCGCCGAGGCCGAGCGCGACACGTTCATCCTCGATCGGATCGAAGCCGGGATCACCCTCTACCGCAGTTCGCGCGATGCGCCGCTCGACATGCGTGAGCGGAGGGTCCGGCCATGACCGGGACGAATTCCAGCGCCGCGTTCGACGCATTCTATCGTGCCGAGCATAAGCGGATGCTTCGCTATTTCCGAAAGAGAGCTGGCCCGGATGCTGCACCCGATCTGATGCAGGAGGCTTTCACGCGGTTTCTTCGCAGTGGCGCATTCGAGCGGGTCGAATTTCCTGGGGCCTATCTGACCCGAACTGCTCGCAATCTCCTGATCGAGCGGGCGCGCCGGAAGATGCGGCAGCCGGCAATCTTCCATTCGTTCGATGAGGAACGCGATGCCTCGGCCCGACCTGAACAGACATGGCGGATCGAGGCCGCGGATGTACGGCGCGCCTACTGGCGAGCGCTACGCGCCATGCCGTGCAGGACCCGCCATATATTCCTGCTCCATCGGCTGCGACATCTGACCTACAAGCAAATCGCGCAGCACCTCGGCGTCAGCAACAAGGCGGTGAAATACCACATGGAGCGTGCCCTGGCCCGATGCCGCAGAGCGATTGCCGTGCAGCGATGACGGCCATCTCGATCGGAACGAGCTGGTGGTAAGGGGATGATTCTCCTGCTGTCACGCGAACCACGCCCGTCTCGTCGGGCCATGACCTACGGCCGGTCGAAGCCCTGCAAAAACCATCGCCAGCGAGATTCTTCCCCGCCGCATACATGTGGCTCCTCGCGAGACAAGAATCTCGCCGTCTCCGGTCCTCCGCTGACGCTGCGGCCCTTCGGTTCCAGCCCTTCTTGTCCCGGCCATTTCGGTCGGCCCATCGACAGGGAACGGGTCCCGGTCGACAGACAAGGAGAAAGCATCATGCCTGCCATCGGATATGTCACCGCCCAGGACAACGGCACCTTCAAGGGACAGCTGAAGACCATCAGCATCCGCGAGGACATCACCATCGCTGCCAACCCTCGCAAGACCAGCGACATCCAGCCCGACTACCGGGTCTATGTCGGCGACGTCGAGATCGGCGCCGGTTGGAACCGCCGTTCCGAAGCGAGCGGACGCACGTACGTCTCGCTCAGCTTTGCAGCCCCTGAGTTCGGGCCGCGCCGGCTCTACGCCAATCTGGTCCAGGCCGCTGGCGAGAAGCGCGACGACCGGTTCGCCATCCTCTGGAATCCGGCGGATTGAACGGGCGACTCCCGCGGCGCCTCGGTGCCGCGGGAGCTTTGCTTCATAGATGATCTTCCGCGGTGCGGCGCTTACGCAGTCTTGGCTTTGCGGGCGCGTCCTTTTGCCGGGCTAGCCTTGGTCGCAGATCTGGCGGCCCTGCCCTTCTGACCGAGACCAATTTTCTTCGCCATCTCCCGGCGCTTCGCTGAGTAAGTCTCCGACACCATCGGGTAGTCGGGCTTGAGATTGTAGCGCTGGCGATACTCCTCGGGCGTAAGGCCATGCGTCGACAGATGCCGCCGCAGCGTCTTATACGGCTTGCCGTCGATCATCGAGATGATGTGGTCTTTGGAAGCGAGAGATTTGCGCACCGAGACCGCCCGCGTGAACTCTTCTGCTTCCTGTTCATCGCCGGATGTTTCCGTTCCGCTGCCAAGCTCGGTCACCGTCTGATGGATCGAGCGCAGGAATGCCGGGACTTCGTCTGCTGTGACCTGGTTGTTCTGGTTGCCGAGCCAGGCAATCGTGATCTCGGTCGCAAGCTCGACAGCGTTCAGTTCGTTCTCTTCAGGCATTCATCGCTCCCTGTTCGGCGGCCTTTCCAGTAGCATGTACAACGCACGGGACGCATAAAGTTCATTCCAGTATCGGATAGAAATCTAGCTCTGCGCATCATTGAAAGCGCGTTCCACCCAAAAATACACATGGCTATTGAGCAGGAGCTTGTTTGCACCGCTGGCAGAACATCTCATTAGCGCGGGAGCTTGATCTGTCTTCGCGAGCAGCGGTGCCGCCTCGGAACGAGCCGCATGGTGCATGTGTTCTCGTCATACATAACGGAGGACAGTGGTGGCGCTCGAGGACGATCTCTATACCATCGAAGAAGGGTTCTGGCTCGCGGGCGAGGATCATTTCCTCGCGCACGTCGACGAGCAATGCCTGCTGGTCTTTCCGCAGGCAGGCGAGATGCACGGAGTCCATTCGCGCGAGGATGTCGCGGCGACAGCGACGCCTTCGAACAGGTGGCGGAACCTCGAGATCTCGCACCGCCAGTTCCTTCAAGTGTCCGACGATGTGGTCATCATCAGCTACCGCGCCGATGTCACCCGCGCTGACAGTGAGCCCTACGCAGCTCTGATCGGTTCGACCTATGTGCGCCGAGGGCAAGATTGGAAGCTAGCGGCGCATCAGCACTCGCCTGTTTGACCGCGACTTCGACCGGAGCGCCGGGGCGCTCAACCTCGCTCAAATCCATACTGTTCATGAGCGTTGCCGCTGCCCACTACTAGCTGCCATGTTCGCTGGCTCGGGTCTGTGCAATCGAACCAGCCGCCCGGTGACAGCGCCTCCAAGGCGGCCGTATCGGACGCTGCAATCAGGATGGTGGAAGGCTCGACCAAACTCCCCGCTTCACGGAACATTGCATATGTCGGATCCTCAGCGGCGAAGGCGACCGCGGCAAAGTCGTTCTGGAACAGCAGCCACTCGTGAGGCTGCATCATCTTCGCCCGCAGCATGAAGATTTCCTCTCTTCATTCTTGAGTCGGCTAATTCAGGCTCTTCGGCCTGGACAGCGCGCTCTCAAGAACGCTTCGGCGATGAGTTTGTCCCAACAGCGTCGAACGCTCTCTTACCGCGTCGCCGCCACAGCAGCATCGCCTGCTCGCCGTTCTCGCTCCGCAGCGTTCCTGCCGTCTCCACGAGGAGACCGAAGATCACCGCCCGATCATCATCGGTGAGCTCGATGAGACCCGCCTTGGCAACAAGTCCGCCCAGTTCGATCAACTGCCGCGTGCGCTCGCGCCGCTTCACTTGCCACGCGCGCGTGTCATGCCGCGCTCGCCTGGCCAGCAACCGGTTGCGCATCGTCTGCGTTCGCCGCTTTGCCGCTGACGCCGCGACCAACGCTGCGCGTAGCTTTGCGGGTCGTGCGTTGAAAGAACGCCGCCCCCGCCTGCCGCCAGCCCTCCTTCATACTCGCATCGTCGTTCGCCGCCGCGCCGAGCAATGCGCCGGCAAGAATCTCGGCATCGAGTGCATCGGCACCCGTTGCGATGACAAGCTCGCCCAGCTGGCGAACGCGGCGTTCCTTGAGCGCCTTCGCCTTGGCCTCAAGCGCCTGCAGTTCCGAATCGATATCACGCGGTTTGCGCATCGTGCATCTCCTTGTAGCTGGTGATGCACTCATCTTAGGGCTGCGCGTTGCCCGGCGCAGCAAGGTGGTCGGGACGGGTTGAAACCGCCCAGTCCCTCCCCGGAATTTTTCGGGAGAGGGCGCGCTTATACGTCGTGCCGACGTGCGCTTTGGCGTGTAACTGGAATGCCGCCATGGCGATCTTCCACTTTTCGGCCAAAGTCATTTCCCGCAGCGCTGGGCGCAGCGCTGTGGCTGCCGCGGCCTATCGTTCGGCCGAGCGGCTGCACGACGCGCGGCTCGACCGGGCGCACGACTTCACCAACAAGACAGGCGTGGTGCATTCCGAAGTGCTGCTGCCTGAGCATGCGCCCGATGAATGGCGGATGCGCGAACGGCTGTGGAACGATGTCGAAGCAGCAGAACTGCGCAAGGACGCACAGTTGGCGCGCGAGGTCGAGTTCGCCATTCCGCGCGAGATGACCGAGCAGCAAGGCATCGACCTTGCCCGCGATTTTGTGCAGGCCGAGTTCGTCGAGGCCGGGATGATCGCCGATCTCAATGTCCACCGGGACATCGGTGAAGACGGCGAGCCCAAACCCCACGCACATGTGATGCTGACCATGCGCGAGATCGTTGCCGACGAGGACGGAAACGCCGGCTTCGGTGCGAAGGTTCGCGACTGGAACCGCACTGAGCTTATCGAACACTGGCGCGAAGCCTGGGCCGATCATGTCAACACCCGCCTCGCCGAACTCGATATCGACGCGCGGATCGATCATCGCAGTCTCCAAGCACAGGGGATCGATCTCGAACCGCAGGACAAGATCGGGCCCGCCGCCTCGCGTATGGAGGGTCGCGACGGCGCGCTCGAGATCGAACGGATCGAGCAGCACCGCGCGATCGCCCGCGCCAACGGGGAACGGATTATCGTCAACCCCGCGCTGGCGCTCGATGCAATTACGCACCAGCAAGCTACGTTTACGAATCGCGATCTGGCGATGTTCGTCCATCGCCACAGCGATGGGAAAGACCAGTTCGATGCGGTGCTGGGCGCGGTGCGCGCATCGCCCGAGTTGGTCGCACTCGGTCAGGATGGCCGCGGGCAGGACCGGTTTACCTCGCGCGCGATGCTGGAGTGCGAGGATCGGTTGGAGCGGGCTACGGACAAGCTATCGATGCGGCGGCATCATGGTCTCCCGGCGAAAACGATCGAACGTGCGATCGCTTCCGCCGGGAGTAACGGCCTCGTTCTATGGGGGGAACAGGGGGCCGCTCTCGAGCGCATACTGACAGGTCCCGACCTTGCCAACATCACCGGCTATGCCGGGACCGGCAAATCCGCCGTGCTGGGCATTGCGCGCGATGGATGGGAGCGCGCCGGCTACCGCGTGCGCGGTGCGGCTCTGTCAGGCATTGCTGCCGAAGGTCTGGAGAACGGCTCGGGCATCGCTTCGCGCACGATCGCCAGTCTCGAACATCAGTGGGCGCACGACAGAGATCTTCTCACCAATCGCGATATCCTCGTGATCGATGAAGCCGGGATGGTCGGCACACGGCAGATGGAGCGGGTCATCTGCGAAGCCGAGACCCGCGGCGCCAAGATCGTGCTGGTCGGAGATGTGGAGCAGCTGCAGGCCATCGAAGCCGGCGCTGCGTTCCGCGCGATTGCCGAGCGCCATGGCAGCGCGGAGATCACCGAGGTGCGCCGGCAGCGCGAAGACTGGCAGTGCGAGGCCACGCGGCATCTCGCCACCGGCAGAACCGGTGAAGCGATCGGCGCATATGCGGAACGGGGTATGGTTCATGTCGCTGAGACGCGCGAGACCGCACGTAGCGCGCTGATCGATCGTTGGGATCGCGACCGGCGGGCGGATCCGGATGCCAGCCGGATCATCCTTACCCATACCAATGACGAAGTGCGCGCGCTCAACGACGCGGCGCGCGGGCGCATGCGCGATGCCGATGAGCTGGGCGAGGACGTACACCTGACAGTCGAGCGCGGCGGTCGCGACTTTGCAGCTGGTGACCGGATTATGTTCCTGCGCAATGAGCGCAGCCTGGGGGTAAAGAACGGGACGCTCGGAACGGTCGAGCGGGTCAGCCAACGCACCATGGCGGTGCGCACCGATGACGGGCGCTCGGTGATGTTCGACCCCAAAGAATATCGCGATCTCGATCATGGTTATGCCGCCACGATCCATAAGGCGCAGGGCATGACCGTCGACCGCGCCCATGTGCTCGCGACACCGGGGATGGATCGGCATGGCGCCTATGTTGCCCTGTCGCGGCATCGCGACGGGGTGCAGCTTCACTATGGCAAGGACGACTTCCGGGATCGCTTGCGGCTTGTCCGCATGCTGTCGCGCGAGCGGGGCAAGGACATGGCGGGCGATTACCGCCGGGGTGATCTGAGGCGCGATCCCTCCGTCTCACTCAGGGAGGCTTTTGCCGAGCGGCGCGGAATTGCTTTCCGTGACCAGGTTGTCGAAACCGTTCGCAAAGTGCCGGAGAAGGCGCGGAGTGTTTTTGCGGACTTCCGGCCCAAACCGCGGGCGCTGGAGGCGTCACCGTCGACGCCAGCGCGAGCGTCAGACACACGCCGTGCGGTTGAGCACTATGCGCGGGCGCGCGATGATATCCACCGCATGCGCGAACAGAAGTTGCCGGTGTTGCCGCATCAGCGCGACGCGTTGGTACAGGCACGGAGCGCGCTCGATGCGATCGGACCGCATACCCGTATCGATCTGGAATCCGCCTTTGAACGCCATCCCGAGCTTGTCCGCCCGGCTGCACAGGGCGAGAGCCGGGATACGATCCGCGCCATGCAGCGCGAAGCACAGGTCCGCGCCGATCCGGTCCAGCGTGCCGATCGCTTTGCGGAGGACTGGCAGCGGCTTCACCAGCAGCGCGATCAGCTTGCCGACCGCGGCGAGCATCGCGCTGCGCGCGCCCTTTCCGATCGGATGGGCGCGATGGCCAAGAGTCTTGAGCGCGATGCGCAGGTGGAATCGATCCTGCGTGGCCGCAGGCTTGCGCTCGGGATCGGCAATGACCCGGCTCGCTCGATCGCACGGGAACTGGCGGGGATCGCTCAGTTCGATCGCGGCCGGTCACGCGGCCTCGGGATCGGAATGTAGCAGCAGGAGAAGGTAGTGATGAACGACAACGAGCGTATCCGCGAAGAAGATCACGATCCGGCGGCAGAAGCCTTCTTCCGCCTCGAACGCGAAATGGCCCTCATGCGCCGGGCAGTCGAGCATCTCGCGGCCGAGAAGGCCGACATCACCATCCCGGACTACACCGCCACCCTTGGCGAGATGTCGCACTATCTGAACCAGGCGCAGCAGGAACTGAAGGCCATCGCCGCCAGGCCGGCGCTAAAGCTGACGCCCAAGGATCTTGCCCAGCATATCGATGATGCCGCACGGAAGGTGCGACGGTCCGATCATGAGGAACTGCGCGGTGCGCGCGAGCGGTATGATCGGGCCGCGCATGCGCTTAACGGCGTGGTTGCGACGGTTCAAGCTGCGAACGAGCAGCAGAAGCACCTTGTGTGGGCCGCCAGCCTTGGCGTGCTCGCGGGGTGTCTGCTCTGGGCTATCCTGCCGGGGGTCATCTTACGCGCGCTTCCCGACAGCTGGCATGGCCCGGAAAGAATGGCCGCCCATATAATTGGCGAACCGAGCATGTGGGAGGCCGGGGCACGGATTATGAGCGCCGGTAATCCGGAAGGGTGGCGGATCGTGGTCGATGCGGCACAGATGTGGCGCGATAATCGGGAAACTATCGCTGATTGTAAGGCCGACGCCGATCCGCTGGAAACGCTGCGATGCCCAATCGATATCCAAGCCGACAGGCATCTGCCCAACCACTGAAACTTTTCTGTCACAAGGCCGAAAACGCCCTTGAGGAAGTGACCGCCATGGCCGGAAAGCGATCGGCAACGCGTGCTGGCGTTATCCCAGAAATGGCGACCTTCTTATGCGCTAACCCAATAACCTCACAACTTAAGCATAGAACTGAAGGTAGTCCAAACTGGACTCATGCAGACGATCAGCCTCTGCCGCTCCATTCGCACCAAATGTCCCCATGTCCTGGCGGATCATCGCAAGCTTCCGCGCCAATTCCGGATCATTCGCGATTGCGCTGGGACGCGTATCATCATTCACGCCAGACGTTCGCGTCGCCCCTAATGTCAACTCCGGCGCACTGTCATGCCACCGACCCTCTGCATCGGACGGCTCGTCGGATATCTCGAAAGCCCTCTCCAGAGTATCGAGCTTTCTGGAGAAGAACTCGCGTTCAGCCCGATTGTCGGACAACGGCGATTTCCCGAACGGCGCCTGCAAAGGGAAATAATCTGAAGCCGAGTCGAAGACATGCCTCGGCCGTTCAAATGAAGCCACTGTTGCTGCCGGGACGGTCACGCGAAGGCTTCGCTGTGCGAGGGCGTCGACGTGCAACCTATCGAAGCGATCGAAGAGATTGACGCGTGCATTTTCCCCATCATCGCGCAGAAACTCAAAAATCTCGTAGCGACTGAGCACTGGTGATGGCGAACCGAAGCGGTCACCAAGCCACGGTGGGTTGAAGCCCCACTCGGTCGTACGGCGATCCACGACCCCCACCTGCGACGTTCCCGCGCCATGCCGATAAATCGGCAACGCGTTTATTGGCGTGGCGGCACTCCCCGTAAGGCGATCATAGCGACGAATGTCCGGTGTGATCCGAACCTCCGGCTCGGAGTGCGTCATTTCATCAATGCTCGGAAGCAATACACCGTCTCGCGATTCACGACCGAAGGAGGCGGTAAATGAGCTCGCACTAGCCGACGCGCGTGCAGCCACATCGGAATAGCTCCAGAATGCCCCTTCATCGGCAAAATAGAGGTATTCGACGCCCTGCAGATATTGCAACTGATTGGGTATCAGCACGGAGCCAGCTTGGCCGTTGAACGTGAGCAGAATTTCATCCGTGTTAGCCGTCGTGTTTACGTTGGTATCTGTGGATGCGATTCCCACCAGCACGAGGACATCGAACGTTCCGCTGCTCTCGTGAACGACATCGTTTCCGTCGCCAGCATAGTAGGCATACTGATCGCTACCGGCACCGCCCCATAGCGCGTCATCACCGGTATAGCCGTAAAGATCGTCATCACCATCCAGCCCAAAAAGCTGATCATCGCCGGCAAAGGCGTGGATCTCGTCTTCGCCCCCCGTTCCTGTGAGGAGGTCATCTCCGTTCGTGCCAAGTATAGGGCCGGATGGTGGAGGCAAGCGACTTTCGATTTCGGCGCGGTCCCACGTGGTTCCGTCCGCGAATTCAATCTCGAAGCCATAGGTTGGACTTCCAAGGGCGCCGATCACCGACACCGAGCCGGACGTGCCGGAGAATGTAAGTGTCAGATCGCTGCCATTGTCAGTTGAAACCAACACATCGGTTTCACCAATCGAGGCATCGAAGACAAGGGTATCAAGATCGCCGCTTTCGCCGGCGGCGATGACATCGTCTCCGTCGCCGAGACGATAAATGAAGCGGTCGTTGCCATCATCTCCGTAAAGCGCGTCATTGCCGGAACCACCGTCCAGACTATCGTTTCCGAGTTGCCCGTGGAGTTCGTCATTGCCTCCCAGGCCCAGCAGCTCGTCATCTTGGGCACCGCCAGCAAGATTATCGGCACCTGCTGTACCGACAATCGGCTGGCCGGCCGGATTGGGAATTCGACTTTCGATTTCCGATCGGTTCCAGACCGCGCCGTTATCAAAGATGATCTCGTCGACGCCGGCGCCGCCTTCCTGATCCCCCAGATCGATGCGACTCCCATCGCCGAGGATGACCGTTGTCGCGCTACCGCCGCTGCTTAGGTCGACTCGTTCCAGTACGATGTCGGAGGCCACAATCCCGGCCCCGAATACGAGACGGTCGGTCGTCGTCGTTTCGGCGATTTCCCCGATCTCGTCGTCACCGTCACCTAGTTCGTAGCGGTATGTATCCGCGCCATAGCTCCCGTTCAGTACGTCTTCGCCGCGCCCGCCAACGAGCCCATCGTCGCCGCTCTGCCCATTCAACACATCGTTGCCATCTAGGCCGTAAAGGCCATCGACGCCCGATGTGCCGCCGAGAACGTCATTACCGTCCGTGCCCACCAGCGGATTCGGCAGGAACGGTTCTGTCGCGGAGGCGATCAGCGCAAATGGGAGTGTCGCATCAGCGAACTGCACCGTTTCTATGTTGCTGACCCGCAGTCCGCCGGCAAATCGATGATAGGAACCATTGTCATCGACATAGCGCCCGTTGTCCCAGTAGTCGGCCAGTGTGCCGCCGAGGACCAACGTATCGTATCCCTCGCCACCGTCGATAATACCGGTCTCTGTTCCGAACGGGCTTTGCTCCAGATCAATTCGTAGAGGATGAGCGAGTGCCATTTCGATCGTGAAGGTGTCATCACCATCCCCGCCGTTCGCTCGGTCGGTGTCGCCCGATTCAAGTATCAGCGCATCGTTTCCGAGACCGCCGTTGAGGGTATCGTAATTTCCGTATCCGGAAGGATTCTGGCCGCCCTGCAGCGTGTCGTTGCCGTCACCTCCGTCGATCGTGTCATTGCCCGTGAAACCGTAGATTGTATCATCGCCTGCAGTGGCGGACGCGATGTTCCAGCGCGCCTGAAACTGAGCTGCGTTCCACGTTGTGTCGGAGAAGATGATCGAGGTGAAATTGGCGAATTCGGATTCCGGGCGGATAGTCAGCGTCTCACCGGTATCGACGAGGGTGAATACGAAAGAGCCGCCCGCGCCGATGGAGGTGGTGACATCGGTCGAAGCCACATCGAGGAACGTGATCTTGTCGTTGGCGGTATAGCGGTCACCGGTCGTGACATTGGGATTGTCGCTGTAGTGCCAGCCATATTCCTTGATGGTATCGTCGCCGTAACCACGCCCGAATACGTAAGTATCATCGCCATTGCGACCGACGAGGTAGTCGTTCCCGGCCCCACCATCGAGCGTTTCCGAGGGACGGAAGAAGCCATCGATGACATCGTCGCCATCCGTCGCCTTCTTGGAATGCGCATAGATATCGGCTGTCGACCAAGTCGTGCCGTCGGCAAAAACAAACTGGTCGATCGCGGCGTTTTCGAGGCCGAAATAGTCGGTCACTGCGAGCGAGCTGTAGACATTTCCTCCGTGGAAAATATTTCTAAACTGCCCCTCGATCGTAATCGATCCAGGTCTATTTCGAAACGAAATTACCAGATTTTCGCCGTGATCGTCGGGCCGACTGAAGATGATATCCCCTGCGCTTATTCCAGCTCCGAATCTTAGCGTGTCGTAGCTAATGATGTCGCCTGCGCGCTCGATAGCACTGTCAATTGGGTTGGGTTGGTTGATCTGCATGGTCTCGAGAATGCGATCATCGCCCTCGCCGGCGTTGTAGACGTAGGTGTCGGCTCCGTCCTCTCCGACCAGGACATCATTGCCCAACCCACCCCACAGGATATCGGCGGCGGCACCGCCGGCAATGATGTCATCGCCGGCCGTAGCCGGTGCGAGCGTGATCAGCGCCTCGAATTGCGCACGATCCATAACGGTGCCATCGGCGAATTCGAAACGGTCGATGCCGGGCGTAGTGACCGGACCTTGATAAGAATGTTCCAAGAAGAACTGGTGGTCGATCGTTACGCTATCGGATGTCCCGGCAACCTGAATAAGTAGCGAGCCCTCAGCCTGAGCACTGCCCTCTGTATAGAGGTTTGTGGAACGGGAACCATCGGGATAGCCTGGAACATGTGTGAGAATGAGATCTTCGGGCGTAATTCCTGCTCCGAAGCGCAACGTGTCGATTGCCTCTGAAGGCTGCCAGAAACCTTGTTCGAATACTTCACCAAGGAACGTGTTCGCAAAGATCAAATCATTACCGGAGCCTAGGCCAAAAAAGAATGTATCTGATCCGGTTGAAGTTGTGCTCTCCAGAAGGCCCTCGTCGCCGATCAGCACATCGTCCCCAGCTCCACCATCAATGTAATCATCGCCATTGAAGCCGTAGATAATGTCGTTTCCGTCGCCGCCTTCCACCTCATCGGCCTGGTGCCCACCGACAATTGTGTCGTCTCCATCTGTCGAAGGAGTTAGGATTCCGAGGATGTCATCATGGCTTAGCCGGGTGCCGTCTGCGAACACGAACTCCCGCACGGTCGGCTCTTCGTCCAATTCGCCAATAAATTGTTCGTCGATCGTCAGATGATCGTCCGTACCGTTGATTGAAATCCGAAGGTTAGCGCCGATCTCGTAGGGGGTTCCACTCGAGCCGACTCTTTGAAAAGTAAGATCGGCAAGCGTGATGTCAGGACCAAATTCAACAATGTCGCCCAAGGGGTAGGAATTGTTATAGTTTCCGTGCTGTATCTCGTCTTCACCTGAGCCCCGTCCGAACACGATCCGGTCCACACCCTGGCCGCCGACAATCCTGTTGTCCTCCGGGCCGGACTCGATCCGCTCCGAAGCGGATGTTCCGTTGATCGTGCCCGATCCCGAGCCAGTTATGGTGGAGGTCACGTTCGGAGCGCCTATGCTCGCGGACAATATCGTGGAGCTGCTGGCACCGCGCGTATCTGTGGCGGTGATGCGCAATTCAAACGTCGCTGCGTCCGCGCTCTTGCCATAGAGATCGCTCGTGGATGGATCGAACGTGATCGTCTCCTCGTTCGGATCGAACACAATCCACGAGGGCAAGTTCGAACCATCCGCGAGGGAAACCGAAACGCTGTATCCGGGATCATCGCTGTCCGCGAAGAGGGAGGACGGGATTCGCAACACAGTGGTCATCCCGACCGGCGCAAGCAAGTCGTCAAGGCTCTCTGCGACAACGGGCGCATCGTTGGTGTCGGCGACACCCAGGATGAAGAACTGATCTGCCGTGAGGCCAGAACTATCGGTGGCGGTGACCCGGACCCGTAAGAGACCGTTGTCGGCATCTTGCGGCGTTCCCGAAAAAACGCCATCGACGAAACTGAGCCAGGAAGGCAGCGTTTCGCCCGTATCGAGAGTGGCGGACAGCGTGAGCGAATCGCCTATGTCGGGATCCGAAAAGCTGGCAAGCGGAACGGAGAAGATGAATGCCTCACCCTGCGTGGCCAATTGGTCCGCGATCGGCCCGGTTGCCACCGGCGCGTCGTTAACATTCACGACATCAAGCGGGGTTGTGATACTGGCCATCTCGCCGAAGATGTCAGTGGCGGTAAAGCGAAGGTTGAGAGGGCCGACATCGCCGTTCTCTGGTGTACCGGACAAAGTGGTGCCATTGAAGGAAAGCCACGAGGGCAGAGGCGAACCGTCGTCAAGAGTTACCACAATCGTCAAACGGTCGTTGGCGTCGCCGTCGGAAAAGGTTGCGGCGGGTATCGTAAAGCTGAAAGCTTCACCTTGGGTCGCGGTCACCCCGGGCAGGGAGTTTGCGACGGGAGCGCCATTATTAGTTCCAACCCGAATGGCGAAGGGCAGAGCGGCCTGACGCCCTGTGCCGTCCGTCGCGACGATCTCAACAGCGAGCGGACCGGCATCGCCGACAGTAGGCGTGCCGGAGAAGGTCACGCCATCGAATGACAGCCATGCCGGCAAGGCATCGCCATTGGCCAGTCGCGCCGTGACGGAGAGAGAATCCTGGTCCGGGACAAGACCGGTGGGCAGCACTCCGGCCGAAGCGGCGCCGGTACTCGTGAAATCGAACGCCACATGAAGATTTTGCGCGGTGCCGACATCGAAGGGGACAAATACCCGGTCATCACCGACATACGATCCTGCTGGCGTGTAACTGTAAGTGCCATCCAACTCCACGACGAAGCTTCCGCCCTGCTCGGTCGAATATGTTCCCGCAGCGATGGTCGGGGTTGCGGAAAAAACCGTATCCTGATCGGCGAACAAGCCAGCCGGCAGGGAATAGCTGAACTCTTGATCTAGAGCGGCGTCCTGCGAGGCCACGGCTCCGGTCGCATTGGGTGTTTCTTCCGAATTGAGGACATCGAGCTGAACGAGCCGATCGATTGTGTCGCCGAAGGCATCCACTGCCGTGAGCTTGATCGTGTGCGTGCCCACCTGCGCGTCATCAGCATTCGCCTCAAAGACATTGCCGTCGAACTGTAGCCAGGCAGGTAGCGCCGAACCATCGTCAAGCGTGGCCGTATAGCGTAGCTCGCCAACGCCTCCATCGTCGTCGAACAATCCGTCCGGTACGACCACCCGATTCCGGCCGCCCTCGGCGACTGTCATCCGCCATGGGTCGGCGGTCGCTGTGGGAGCTTCGTTGGCCAGAGCGCCAACTACGTCGGCGGCGGAGAAGATGATGCCGTCCGCAAATTCGAACTGCTTGACAGCGAGACCGCCGAAATAATCCGCTATCGTGACGGACTGTGTTGTTCCGCGCAGGTGGACGACCAAGTCAGGGGAAGCGGGGGTTGGCCGTTCAAACGCAACATCACGCGAGGTAATCCCGCCTGCGAAACGGACGATGTCAGCCGCGGTCGAATCGCCCGTGCTGGTGACGATGTCCTGCCCGTCACCCCGCGCGAAGAGATAAACATCTGCCCCACCCTTGCCGTCAAGGGTGTCGTTCCCGGCACCACCGGCAATCGTATCGTCCGATGCAAAACCAGAAATGATGTCGCCACCGGCAGTCGCCTGATCCGACAGAACCAGTTGGTCGATTTCAAGCGCGTTCAGATTCGCGCCATCAGAAAGTACGATCTGATTTATAGCGCGCGTTGCCGAACCGCTGAACTGTCCGATGATCGTGACATTGTCGCTCGCACTGACGGTAACCTTCAGATCGTCGCCGATCTTTTCGAAGGTCAGGTCCTCGGCGGTGATACCCACGCCGAACGCAAGTGTATTGGACGCGCTGGCGGAACTATCTGCGACGATATCCTGACCATCGCCCAGATTGAATACATAGCGATCGGAGCCGCCAAGACCATCAAGGGTGTCGTCGCCCGCCCCGCCAGTCAGTGTTTCTGGAGCTGCGGAGCCGGTAATCGTGTCGGCCCCGCTGGTGGCGGCGCCGGCGATGACCACTTGCTCGATATCGAAGGATGATAGCACCACGCCGTCGCCGAATTCAAACTCCTCGATAACCCCCACGCCAAAGAACTCGTCGACCGTAATCTGGTCGGCGGAACCACCGAAAGTGATGATGAGGTCGTTAGCGTCCGAAGTGCTGCGACCGAAAATCGCATCTGTGCTCAGCGCCCCCAATACAAGCACATCATGTCCTGCCGCAGCGGAAGGATTGAACAGGCCAATGTCGCGGACAATATCGATGCCATCGCCTGGGTTGATCACATAGGTATCATCCCCCTTGCCGCCGATCATCGTGTCATTGCCGAGTCCCCCTTCAAGCCGGTCATTGCCGGGATTGGAGAGAAAATTTGTGCCCGGGACGATTCCCACGTCCTGGTAACCGCCGGGGCCATCGAACCCGATAATTGTATCGTCACCGCTGGTGGTCGACTGGGCGATCCAGAGATTACGCAAGTCGGAACTTCGCAATGTGGCGCTGCTGAAGATGAACTCGTCAATGCGGCTACCTCCACCCTCCGTCGCCTGGACGTTGATGTGAAGAACGTCCGTTGTTCCGCTAAAGCTGATTGTGAAATCCCGGAATCCGGTGCCCGATCTCGAAAGCATCATCTGATCGGGGTCGAAACCAAACAGCTGCACCTTGCCTGCGGAGGCGATAGTGTCGGTTCCGCTGCCCGGCGCGAATACGAAGCGATGTTCGGATCCAGACTGCGAACTGCCGTTCAGCGTATCCGTGCCGGCCCCGCCATAGAAGTAGCGGATCGCCCTATTGCTCCAATCGGGCTCGACACTCGTAATCCCGGTCACCGTCGTGTCGCTACCGTCCGGTGAGAAGATGCGCTCGAATATCTCCGCCTCGTCCCAAATGGTCCCATCATTAAAGTGGATTTGCGGCAGGTCTCCCCGCTGGAACACGCGATCGAGCCGGATGCGTTCCGAAGACGAGCCATTGATATCGATATAGAGGGACCATCCTTCGAGAGTCAGAGTGGTCGTCAGCGGATCAATTCCGGCACCAAGCTGGATTTCGCTGCGCTGCACATCCGTCGACCCGTCGAAGACGTCGCTCGAGCTGACTGTCTGAAATACAACATCGGCCCCATCGCCAAGATTGTAGGCGATCGTGTCACCGGGCCTGGACCTGAGAACATCGTCCCCGGCACCACCATTCAGAGTGGACTGGCCATTACCGGTAAGTTCATCGCTTCCGAAGCCACCCAGCAAGGTGTCGGTGCCCGTACCGGCAAACAGGGCGTCATCACCTGCGCCGCCATCGAGTTGGTCATCACCCGCCTCGCCAAACAGCATGTCGCGATGGTCGCCGCCGGAGAGCACATCATCGCCCGCACCACCGAAAAGAAGGTCAGCGCCAGCGGCCCCATCCAGTGTATCCGCGCCATCGCCGCCCGCGAGCCAATCGCTGTCCGTTCCGCCGGTCAGCGCGTCATCGCCACTCGTGCCATCGAGTCTCTGAGCTGTGGCGTTGCTGACATGGGCGATCCTTTCCAACGTGGGAGCGGTCAACCTCACTCCACTGGAGGTCAGGACGATATCCATTGTCCGCCAGTTCGACTGGACTTCGGGATCGTAGTTTCGGGCGACTTCGACTCGATCGTTGGTCCCGGCGATCGAAAAAGAAATCCCGTCGCCCAGGCTCGCGAATTCGAGGTCACCAAGCGAGACATCGGCATCAAGCGTAATTAGTGCCCTTCCAGCATAGAAGGTGCCCTCATTGAATAATTCGATGCGATCGAGATCGGAACCACGCCCGAACAGAATATCCGCCTGGCTATTCTGTCCGGCGGCGATGATGTCGTCGCCGGCGCCGGGACGGAATGTGCCACTCAGCGTGTCGAGCATCTCGAGGCGATCGTCGCCGCCAGTGCCGAGCGCGTCATAGACCCGGGAACCGATGTCATAGCGGTTCCAGTCCACTCCATTGGCGAAGCGCACATTCTCGATATCCCCGACTACGAATTCCAGCCAGTCGTCGGTGCCTGAAATGGCGAAACGTGCGAGCAACTCGCCTTCGCGCGGGCCGCTGTCGATCTGGGATACGGTAACCACAAGGTCTTCGGGTGCGATACCAGCGCCAAATATGATGCCGTCGGAAATGCCAGCACTGTCCTCAATGCGGTCATGGCCATCGCCGACGCCAAAATAATAGCGGTCATTGCCGTCGAAACCATTGAGGTAATCGTTGCCTGCGCCCCCCGAGAGACCATCCGACGTGGCGAAACCCAACACCACATCGTCGCCATTCGTCTTCGCTCCGGCCAGTGCGGATCGCATTATCGTGGCGCCCGATTTCACGACACCATCCCTGAACTCGATCGAGCCGAAGGTTGCCCCGAGGATTGTCACCCGGTCGTCACCCGACGAAATAACGAAATTGGATTCCGAAAGCGATCCATAGGCAGGCGCAGTGGGACCGCTGGAGCCGGTTCCCATCGTCACGTCACCTGAGGCAATATCCACGAAGCGGATGACATCTTGAGCGTCAGATTCGATTACGTCGGCACCACCGCCGGCATGAATGAGTATGGTATCCTTGCCAGCTCCGCCGATAATCGTGTCTTTCCCCGCGCCGCCATCGAGGACATCGTCGCCGGCGCCGCCCTGAAGGCGATCTCCCCCGACGCCGCCGACCAACCTGTCATTGCCGTCGCCGCCCTCCATATGGTCGTCGCCGAGGCCGCCTTCCACGTGGTCATCGCCGCCGCCCGCGAGGATGCGGTCGTCGGTCATGCGTCCATGGATAATCTCACCATCGCCGGTCCCAAGGATATTGTTCGAGCGCGGAGGCTGGCCTGGCTCTTCTGCCCACCTCCGCAGCTGGCTTAACGTGAACCGATCGCCCGCGAAATTGCCCCAGTTAGGGTCGATCGCGAGCTCGACGGCGAAGAGCACAGTGTTGATGACGGAGGTGGCTAGAATGCCGAGGCCGAACGCGTTCGTCGGGAATCCCGCGACACCGAAATTGACGGGTTCATAGGAAATCGAGCGACGCTTTGTGGTTTCCAGATGGATACCGTATTCGCCTTCCTCCCAGCGTCCGACGTTGATGACTTCGCCCGATTGCATCGTGATCTCTAGGCCCTGTGCGTCACCAGAGCCGGTGATCCGATAGGTCTCCCCCATCGCCCCTTCGAAGGGATCGGTGCTGTTGAGCATTGCCTGGATTTGCTCATCTTGCGTCTGCTCGTCATCGACAACCACGGTGCGAATCCCGCCGCGCAGCAAGTTGACGCTGCGACTGTCATCGCTGAAGCTCTTCCAGTAGAGCTGATCCTCTAATTCGCCGCGGGCGATGATGTCTTCGGCGTCGACCACCAGTATATCCGCGCCTGAACCGCCATCGAGCTTGTCGGCACCCCCGCCGCCGCGCAGGATGTCATCGCCCGAGCCGCCGTGCAGATCATCTGCATAGTCACCGCCATAAAGTTTGTCCTCGCCGCCATTACCGCTGAGGCGGCTGCCCGTCGCCGCATTCGTACCCCAAATCTCGTCATCGAACGCCGTTCCCAGGACATTTTCAACGTTGCGCAGGTGGAGAGTTGAATCGAAAAGAACGCCGTCGTTTACCTCGAGCGTCTGATTGCTGGCGTCGCGCAAATCGACTGTGACGTTGGTTGTGGCAAAGGTCGCATTGAGGCCATCGTGTTCATCGAACCCGGACCCTTGGTCGCCCATGTCGACGTAGTCGAGATAGCCGTAATAGCTCTTGCCATCGATCACGAGCGTATCAGTGCCCGAACCTGCCTCCACCGCGGCCTTCTCGATCGAGGTGAGAGTGTCGTTGCCGAAATCGCCGGTCGCGCCCGTTTCATCCTGCGCATTGGATATGGAAAGACCGAAGTCGCCCATTGCTTGGCCATTAAACGAACCACCCTCGGTGATCCGCACTACGGAATCGCCCCCATAATATTTGTAGACGATAGTGTCGGCTCCGAAAAAGCTTTCGTCGCCTCCGTGGAAATGGTCGTCACCGTCATTTAGCTCCGCGACGAGGACATCATCGCCATGGCCGCCGTACACTCCTCCGCGCACATCATCAGATGGGTCGCCTGGCGTATCGCCGCCATGGTCCCGGTCATCCCCCTCGCCACCGATCAGACGATCATTGCCGCTTCCGCCCATAAGAAGGTCGCTGTCGCCACCACCCAATAAGACGTCCCTTTCTTCCCCACCGAACAGCAGGTCGCTTCCCTCCGCACCCTCAAGATAGTCCTCGCCGCCACCTCCGATCAGCAGATCATCGCCGGAATCACCATAAAGGAGATCGTGACCATCCGAGCCAGCCAAGAGATCATCACCGAAGCCGCCAATCAGCATATCTTGCTGCTTCGTTCGGTCATCGACGTAAGCAGATGCAGTAGATCCAATTGCACCCACTCCTCCAATCTCTATTTGGCGATAATCGGCGTCTGCGCCGCTCTCCGCATCCAATTCAGCATGAAGACCGGTTGGATCAAGACCGAGATCTTGAAGAACCTCATCCGCCAACTCGATTGCAAATCCATCCGCAAATAAAAGATCCTGGCCGGCGCCTCCAAATAGCTGGTTGGAAAGCAAATTGCCGACGATGACATCGTTTTCATTGCCGCCAACGGCGTTCTCGATGTAGGCACCGAACGCTATCGATATGTTCTCGCGGCCTAATGCATCACCTGTGCCGTAAGTCACCGCATACTTATCGACCGACCCCGCAGCAAAACCCGCGCGGTCCGTAAAAGCATCTGGCCCGATGCTCGAAAAATGTCCGGGACGCAGATCGATACGCGCTGACTGGTCATATGCAGAGGCATCAATTGTATCCGTGCCACCGCCATCCCAGATAGACATCAAACGATCGTATGCCCCCGAGATATCACCGCCAATTATACGTCGGCCATTTTGCTGATCTGGATCATGCTCATGAAAAGCTAGATCGCCGAAGCCACCATAGAAAGTATCGTCATTCCTTGTGTTGAAATTAGCCCCGTAGAATTTCTGAATGTTAGCGATGTCGTAAAGCTGAAAATCGTACGCATTGAACCCTTCCGCCAGATGCGGATCATACGACATAATAGTAAATTTACTGCTGTTTCCCTGCTCTGAAAGAGGAGGAACTGGGGTATTGCCCGGATTATAAAAGCTATGCTCTAGGCCTAATGCATGCCCCAGTTCGTGGCCAAACGTAAATTGGAAAGCATCTTTTCTCTTGATGGATGCCGTAGGGCTATCATTCAGTTGGTCCTGCCGAGCTAGACCTGAAAGCCATACATCTCCGGCCTCTACAAATTCATGAGGTTGTCCATTTGGATTCGTACCATCTTCCTCACCATGAGAAGCCTGACCATAGAGGCTACTATCACCAGGTATAGTTACCGCGCCAATTCCTATGTCTTGAGGGTTATTAAGATCGGCTGGGGCGAAGTTCACGGCGGCTATTGTAGAAATATATGCCATGAACTCTATAGCGTAGGCACTCTCATCACCGGAAAATGATTGAAAAACGCCGGGATCGTCATAATATACCGACGGCTTTGTTAGCGGCGATTTCCCTACATAATTTGACGTTAAAGAGGTATAAAACTCATAATATAATGTGCTCCGCCCCTGCCAGTACTCTCCGGAAATCGCAGAAATGCTCGAAATAAGACCTTTTGTCATAGCACTTCCCCCATTACCTTCCGAAGAAATATCTCAGATAATTCGGACGCATCCCGGTCCGCCGAAGATTTTGAATATATTTCAAATTTCTCGGGGTCCTCGGCCGCTATGGCCACGTACTCATCCCGCAAACCATTGAGTCGCTCGAGGGCTCCGACCCATACTGCGTTGTCTGCAGCTAAATCTCTTTGCCATACCGCCAGAACCAACTTGTAGGGCTTCCCGTGGCGGTTTGGCGCTTTCTCCATTCGAGTAACAATCGTTCCCTTCTCGAGTTCATCGAGCCCGGGAGCGCCAACCCGGTTGCGGAGTTGGCAAGATGCTCGCGAAGTACCGTGCAGATAGTCGGACTGCCTCAGTTCTTGGAGAGCCTCACGCAGCTGGCGGCCATCCAAGCCGTAACCAGGTCGAAAAGTGCAAAACTGCGTAGTAGGCGTGATCTCAAAATCACCTTTCGAATAGATCAAATGAAATTTCCCATCAGCAGGAATCGTTTTAGCCATCATTTCGTGAATTGCTGGTGGCACTTGAGTGGAGATGTCGGCCCCCTCGTTTTTGGCGCCACTGCAACTACCAAGCATCATAGCCATCGCGCACATTCCTCGCAGCAGCCTCTTCCTTGTAGTCGACCTAAATCGCCTCACCATGCCCTGCTCCCCCATTGATCACCGCTGGATGTGAACTCACACCCGGAATCTTATGCCACAACGACTGCGCCGAAGCTTCGATTGCGGAACGTTGACGCGTCGTGCAGAAATGCTCCCGAACCACGCCGCGCGAGTTGACAAGACTGCTATGGCGATCGTGCTCAATCGCCAAATAATTTTCTTGTCCGTTAAGTAAAACTCGAGGTCTGGGCAAACCGTCTCGGTCGAGTCGTTGAGTGCGAATCGCCCTTGACGAACCGCGCTCGCAAGGATCAGCGGCCGCAAATACTCTCTGTTTGCCAGATATACGTTGCGCCGTGTTTCCGGCTGCTTTCCCTAGCGGAATATCGCGGATCCGGACGTAGAGAAGTGTGCAATGCTTGCCGCTTTGCATGATACCGCGCTTGGCGGAATATTGTACTTCCGCAGCCATTGAGAGCGACTGCACTCCACAAATGGTTCGAGGTCAACCCCTCGTTGGGACCGAAATGGATGTTAATTTTATGCGTAGCTTCCCCAATCTCCGAGGGTAACCTCAATAGTCTCGTCCGCATTGCAAAGGTCGGCACACCGGGCGGTTCGGCCAGTGTAAATTGTGAGAGGTGGCGTCGCGCACGGACCCCGAAAGACGAAGATCGCCAGTGGCGGGGGCCGGAGTTGTATTCGTCTCGGAATCAAGGGAGCTCCATCTCCTGGATTTGACGCGTTACCTCTCCCGTCCCGCCTCATCCAGCGCTTGCCTGATCGGCGAGAGCAGGTACTGGATGATCCGACGTTGCCCCGTCTTGATCTCGGCTTGGGCCGACATGCCCGGCTGGACTCGATCACACAGCGGATGGCGCGCGGGATTTCCTGCGCCGCAAGCGAGATCGATCTTCGCGGCATACACAAGGCCAGGCTGGACCGGCCGACCACTCTCATCGCGCGCGCTGCCGGCCGGTTGCTGGCTCTCGTCGATCGCATCGCGGCTGATGTTGGCCACGGTGCCCTCGATAAGACCGTAATCGGTGAAGTTGAACGCCTCGAGCTTCACGGCGACCCGCTGGCCAACCTTGACGAAGCCAATATCCTTGTTCTGGACGAAGGCTTCTACCGAGATGCCGCTATTGCAACTGGCAGTGGTGGCGGCGCCCGTCGAAGTGCAGGGCACGATGACCATCAACGGCTGAGCCGGCTGCACCACGCCGCCCACCGTGGCCACCGCTAGCTGCTGCACCACGCCATCGACGGGGCTGCGCAGCTCACGAAACTGCCGGCGTCGCGCGGCCTTGCGTAGTTCTTCTCCTGCAAGGCTTGCCTGGTCAGTCGCTTCGACGAGATCAGTTACCGCGGTCTTGCTGAAACTAGCCCTAAGCGCCCGTAACTCGGCCTCCAGCTGCCCAATCGATGCTCTCGCGCGCGCCGCATTGGCCTGCTGCACTTCGATATTGCGCAGGTGCTCGGCGCGCAGCTGTTCGTATTCGAGCAGCTTGAGTTCTGAGAAGAATCCCCTCCGCGCCAACTCCGCGCGCGCGCCGAGCTGCTGATCTATATAGGGTAGCGCCTCTTCCAGCTTGGCGATCTCTGCGCGCGAAGCCGCGAGCTGCGCCTGGCTTTCGGCGCGCTGCTGCGAAAGGCTGGCAGCCTGCGCTTCATACTGCGCCACTGCGCTATCGATCAGCGCCTGCTGGGTCCGGATCACGTGCGGTGGTACGCCTTCGGGCGCGACCAGACGGGGTTGATGTCCCTGCAAGTACGCGAGCAGGGCATTATTGCGCGCTTCAATCACCTGAGCCGATTGTAATGACTGCGCACTCTGGGCTTCGTCGGCACTGGCGAGCGTCGGATCGAGCTCGATCAGCAGGTCGCCCTTCTCCACAAACTGGCCGTTGCGTACATGAATCGCGCGCACCGACCCGATCTCGATCGGCTGCACCACCTTGATGTTTCCGCTCGGAACGGTCTTCCCGGCAGCCGTGGCGACCACGTCGATCTTGCCGAATGTGGCCCAGATCAGCGCCAGCACGAAAAGTCCGCAAGTGAGCAGTAGCAGCCAACGCATGCCTGGGCTCGCTGGCTTCTCCATGATCTCCAACGCCGCGGGCAGGAACTCGTGCTCATCCTTCGCACTGAAGGCCTTGTCCGCCTCGTTTTGGCTGCGCCAGCTTTCGCGCAGCACCTGGCCGTGTTTGGCGAGCGCCGGGAAGTGGTCATTGAACCAGCTCATTCGGCGTACTCTCGGATGCCGGTCTGTTTGGCATGGAGCTGGGCATAGCGCCCTCCAGCGCGGACCAGATCGTCATGACTGCCGATCTCGGTGATTTCGCCCGCCTCCACCGTGATGATTCGATGGCACGGTCGGACGGCGGAGAGACGGTGGGCGATAATCATCACCGTCCGCCCTTCGGCGATCCTCCCGAGATTATTCTGGATGATCTCCTCGCTCTCTGCATCCAAGGCGCTGGTCGCTTCGTCGAGGATCAGGATTCGCGGATTGGTGATCAGTGCGCGGGCGATGGCGAGCCGCTGGCGCTGCCCCCCCGACAGGTTCGCACCACGCTCCTCGATGATGGTATCGTAGCCGTGTGCCAGGGTCAGGATGAACTCATGCGCGCCGGCCAGTTCGGCCGCGGCGATCACCTTTTCCATTGCAATGGTGGGGTTCGACAGCGCAATATTCTCGCGCACCGAACGATTGAACAGGATGTTCTCCTGCAGCACGACGCCTACTTGGCGCCGCAGCCAAGCCGGGTCGACCAGGGCTAGATCGGTGCCATCGACTAGTACGCGTCCTTGCTCAGGGACGTAGAGCCGCTGGACGAGCTTTGTCAGCGTCGATTTACCCGAACCCGACGGACCGACGATGCCCAGCATCTCGCCTGGAGCGATGTCGAGGTCGATCCCGCGTAGCGCCTCAGGCGCATCCGGGCGATATCGGAAGCGCACCTTGTCGAACTCGACGCGCCCCTTGATCGGAGGCAGGCTGGCGCGGTTGGGATTATGTTCGGGCTCAGCAGGAGCGTTGAGGATATCGCCCAGGCGATCGACGGAAATGCGCACCTGCTGGAAGTCCTGCCACAGCTGCGACAGCCGCAGGATCGGTTGCGCGACACGGCCGGCCAGCATGTTGAACGCAACCAGGCTGCCGACCGACAGCTCGCCCGCGATCACCGCCTTTGCCCCGAAGAACAAGATCGCCACCGTCGTCAGTTTGCTGACCAGCTGGATCAAATGACTGCCCCAGGTGGAGAGCACGGTCACGTCCCACCCAGTCTTGATGTAACCGGCGAACTGCTTCTCCCAGCGATCTCGCATGCGCGGCTCGACCGCCATGGATTTCAGCGTCCCGATCCCCGTCACGGTTTCCACGAGGAACGACTGGTTCTCCGCGCCGCGCTTGAATTTCTCGTCGAGCCGCGCCCGTAAGGGTGGGGTGATGAAGAGCGAGATAAGGAGGTAGACCGGAATGGTCAGCGCCACGACCAGCGTCAGGAGCGGTGAATAGAGATACATCACGGCGAAGAACACGAGGGTGAAGAACAGGTCGATGACCACGGTCACGGCATTGCTGGTGAGGAAATTGCGGATGTTCTCCAGCTCGCGCACGCGCGCGACGCTGTCGCCGACCCGCCGCGCCTCAAAGTAGGACAGCGGCAAGGCGATAAGGTGGCGGAACAGCGCTGCGGACAGCTCTGCATCGACTCGGTTGGATGTGTGCGCGAAGAGCCAATTGCGAAGGCCCGAAAGCATGGTCTCGAAGATCAGCACCGCCGTGAGACCGATCGCCAGCACTTCGAGCGTGGTCATCGACTGATGGACCAATACCTTGTCGATCACCAACTGGAAGAAGATCGGTGTGGCGAGACCGACCAGTTGAAGGAAAAAGCTTCCAATCAGCACGTCGCGCAACGGCTTACGGTACTTGACCAGCGCAGGAATGAACCAGCTGATGTCGAACGCACGCTTCTCGCCAGCGATCCGTTCGCGGCTTGTCATGAGAAGCAGGTCTGCCGTGCCGCTTTCCAGCGCAAACTCGGCCTGCACCTGTTCTTCGGACCAGATTTCTGGTCGCTGGCTGCCGGGCCTGAGCACCATGTGGCGATGGCCGGTGTCACCGGTTTCGTCGACTTTGAGCAGGATCGCGGTGCCGCCACCGCGCAGGCCCACGAGCGCGGGCAGCGGCATCTTGGCAAGGTCGCGGACCGAGGCCCGCTTCCGGCGTGCCATCAAGTCGAGCTTCTTGGCTACACGGATCAGGTCGTCAAAGGTGTAGGGCCGGTCCCCCTGTCCGCGATCGTGATGGATTTGCGCGGGTTCGGCCGGCACTCCTAAGAACTGTGCCAGTAAGACAAAGCTGGCCAGCGCCGCGTCGGCGGGAACCGCCGATGGGTCTTGCTCCGAATCTGCCATGAATCTCAGTCGACCCCCAGCCAATATCCTACAGGCTCGGCCCGCGGATACAATAGTGCGTGGTCGGAGAGTCTATGCGAGCCTTACAAGATTCTACCATCCATTTGCCAGACTCGCGATCACAGCCACATGGATTAAGTCATATGCTAAATGGAGATTTGTAACGAATTATAACATCGGTAGCCCAGCGAAAGCCGGGATGACGACGATTGCGGCGCTACTCCGCTGCTTCGGCTTCCTGCTTCGCGAACTCCAGCGTCGCGAGGAAGCGTTCGGCGTCGAGGGCGGCCATGCAGCCGGTGCCGGCGGCGGTGACGGCCTGGCGATAGGTGTGGTCCATCACGTCGCCGCAGGCGAAGACGCCGGGGATCGCGGTCTTGGGCGTGCCCGGCTCGACGATCAGGTAGCCGCTCTCGTCCATCTCGAGCTTGCCCTTGAACAGCTCGGTCGCCGGGGCGTGGCCGATCGCGACGAAGGCGCCATCGACCTCGAGCGTCGACGTCTCGCCGGTCACGGTGTCCTTGAGCACGAGGTGCGTCAGACCGCCGGCCGTGGGGTCGCCCTCGAAGCTCACCACCGCCTTGTTCCACAGGGTCGAGATCTTGTCCGACTTGAACAGCCGCTCCTGCAGGATCTTCTCCGCGCGCAGTTCGTCGCGGCGGTGGATCAGCGTCACGTCGTCCGAATGGTTGGTGAGGTAGAGCGCTTCCTCGACCGCAGTGTTGCCGCCTCCGATCACGGCGACTTTCTTGCCGCGATAGAAAAACCCGTCGCAGGTCGCGCAGGCTGAGACGCCTTTGCCGCCCAGTTCCTGCTCGCCCGGCGCGCCAAGCCACTTGGCCTGCGCGCCGGTCGCGATGACCAGCGTGTCGCCGATGTACTCGTCGCCGCTGTCGCCGATCGCACGGAACGGCGGACCATTGCCGACCTCGACCGAGACGATCGTGTCCCACTTCATCCGAGTGCCGACATGCTCGGCCTGGGCCTGCATCTCCTGCATCAGCCATGGGCCCTGGATCACGTCCTTGAAGCCGGGATAGTTCTCCACGTCGGTGGTGATGGTGAGTTGGCCCCCGGGCTGGAGGCCCTGCACCACGATCGGCTCCATCATTGCGCGCGCGCCGTAGATGGCGGCGGAATAGCCGGCCGGGCCGGAGCCGATGATGAGCATCCTGGTGCGGTGAGTAGCCATGCGAGATATTCCGTTCCGATTGACGATCCGACCCTCAGGTGGGTCAGGCTTCGACGAGATGCAAGCGCAGCGCCTCGCGCCGCGCCTCGTCAACCTCCAGCACATCGGCGAGGAAGGCGTCGAGCGAACCGTGCGCCTCCTCCACAGCTTTGCGCATGGCGTGGAGATAGCGCGCGTCGACGCCCATCAGCACGCGGATCGTCTCGTCGTCGACCGCGCCGTACTTCGCGCGGATCGTCTCGCCCCCTGCGGCAATGCGCGCCTCGATATTGCCGGCGACGTTGGTGAGGAGGAAATCCTCCATCGCATCGTCGGGGTGAACGCCGAGAGCGTGATGGAGCAGCGCCACCGCCATGCCCGTGCGGTCCTTGCCCGCAAGGCAGTGGACGAGGCTCGCACCGCCCCCTTCCGCTGGCCCCCGCGCAAGAGTCGCGAAGTACTGTCGCATAACCCACAGCACCGGCTCACGGTTGGGGAGGTTGCGGTAGATGCGCTCCATCGCCCGGTGCGCGCCATCGAGCGTGAGCACGCCGCCTGCGGCTTCCACATGAGGGGCGAGGTTGGCGGTCTCCCCCTCGTAAGCGATGACCTCGGCGCAAAAGCCGTCCGCCCGCCGGCACGGGTAGCTTTGCCGCTCGCTCGCCCCGCGAAAGTCGATCACGTGGCGCAGCCCGAGCGCATCTATCTTGGCGAGATCGGCGTCGCTCGCCCCGACATGCTGGCCCGAGCGGTAGAGCAGCCCGCTCCGCAAGCGGCCCCCGTCTGCGATCGGATAGCCGCCGTAGTCGCGGAAATTGTGCACGCCTTCCAGCGCGACGACGCGTTGTTGGTTCATGGAAGGAGGCCCTGCCATCTCGCCTCGCAGGGCACAAGCCGATGTCAGCGCTCCGCTTCCGGTCCCGCGAGGTCGGAGGTGAAGTTCTCCGTCCAGCGCTGGACGTTGTCGTTGGCCACCGTCTCGATCATGGCCTCCCACCGCCGCCGACGCTCCTCGATCGGCATGTCGAGCGCGGTGTGAATCGCATGCGCTAGGTCGTCAGGGCTGTGCGGGTTGACGAGAACCGCGTCCTGCAGCTGCAGCGCGGCTCCGGCGAAGCGCGACAGAATCAGGACGCCTGGGTCCTCCGGATCCTGCGCTGCGACGTATTCCTTGGCCACGAGATTCATCCCGTCCCGCAGCGGCGTGACCAGCCCGATCTTCGCTGCGCGATAGAACCCGCACAGCTCGGCCAGGGTGTGGCCTCGGTTGACGTAGCGGATCGGCACGATGTCGACTTCGGTTCGTGCGCCGTTGATCTGGCCGATCTTCTGTTCGAGCGTGGCGCGGATGTCCTGGTAGGACTCGACGTTTTCGCGGCTCGGCGGCGCGATCTGGATGAATACGAGATCTCGCACGCGCTCCGGATAGTTGTCGAAGAAGCGCCCGATGCCGTCGATCCGCTCGGGCAGGCCTTTCGAATAGTCGAGCCGGTCGACACCGATCATCGCCGTGCGTCGCCGCGTGCTCGACAGCAGCCGCTGCGCCGCTTGCCGCGCCTCGCCGGTGTCCGCCTGCGCCCGCACATGGTCGTAGTCGATCCCGATAGGATAGGCGCGTGCGATGGTCTTGCGCCCTTCGTACGTGATCGTCCCGGTCGCCTCATCCACTTCGGCGCCGAGCGCTTTCTCGCAGTAGTGAACGAAGCTCTCGAGCCACTCATCGGTCTGGAAGCCGATCAGATCGTACTCGAGCATCGTCTGCACCAGCCGCTCGTGGAAGGGCAGTGAGACGAACAGCCGGGTAGGCGGCCAGGGCGTATGAAGGAAGAATCCGATCCGGTTCTTCAGTCCGCGGGAGCGCAGGCGCGCGCCGAGTGGGATCAAGTGATAGTCGTGGACCCAGACAAGATCGTCCGGCTCGATCAGGGGCCCGACGCTGTCGGCGAAGCGCTCGTTGACGCGCTCGTAGCCCTTGCCGGTCTCGCGCTCGTACTCTGTCAGGTCGAGGCGAAAGTGGAAAAGCGGCCACAGGGTCGAGTTGGCGTAGCCGTTGTAGTATTCCTCGATGTCCTGGTGCGGCAGGTCGACTGTAGCGGTCGTCACCCCTTCATGCCGCTGCATGTTGATGTTGCCGCTGAACTCCTCGCACTCCTGCCCCGACCAGCCGAACCAGATGCCGCCATGTTTCTTGAGCGCCGCGTTGAGCGCGCCCGCCAATCCTCCCTGAGCACCGGCCGCCCCTCGAGCTTTGGGAACGGCGACGCGATTCGAGATGACGACGAGACGACTTATCGCACTTCACTCCACGGTTTGGACAAAAGGCCGGCGCAGTTGATTATCCCTACAAGCGAGTAGGTCTGGGGGAAGTTCCCCCACAGTTCGCCGGTGTCGAAATCGAGGTCTTCGGAGAGCATTCCCGAGGCCGTGCGGTGCGACAGCATCGTCTCGAACAGGCCGCGCGCTTCCTCGTCGCGACCGGCCATGTGGAGCGCTTCGATCAACCAGAACGTGCAGACGTTGAAGGCGGTTTCTGGCAGGCCGAAGTCGTCCTCGCTGGCGTAGCGAAGCATGTGCTCACCACGGCGGAGCGCCGTCTCGATGGCGGCGAAGGTGGTCTTGAAGCGCGGGTCGTCGGGCCGCAGGAAGCGCAGTTCGACCATCTGCAGCAGGCTCGCGTCGAGGTAGTCGCTCTGAAAGCTGGCGCCGTAGTGCCCGCCCTCTTCACTCTCGACCCAGGACTCGCGCTCGATCCGGTCGCGGATTGCGTCCGCCCGCTCGCGCCAGAGCTTGCGCCGGTCTTCCCGGCCGAGATGTGCCGCGACGTTGGCCAGGCGGTCGCAGGCGGCCCAGCACATGACGGCGGAGTAGGTGTGAACCTCCTGCCGGGTGCGGAACTCCCACAGCCCGGCATCCGGCTGGTCGTGCATCTTCCACGCCATCTCGCCTACTTTCTCCAAGCTGGCGAAGTCGTGCTCGTCGGCCATGCGCAGCAGCCGCCGGTCGAAGAAGGCCTGGGCCGTCGGCATGACGATCTGGCCATAGCAGTCGTGCTGGACCTGAAAATAGGCCGCGTTGCCGATCCGCACCGGGCCCATCTCGCGGTAGCCGGCCAGCTGCGCCGCAGTGCTCTCGTCGAGCACAGTGTCGCCCATCACCGAGTAGAGCGGTTGAATCTGACCGCCCTGCGCCGAATCGACGATATTGCGCAGGTAGGACAGGTATTTCTCCAGCACGTCGAGCGCACCGATCCGATTGAGAGCCTGGACGGTGAAGTACGAATCGCGAATCCAGCAGAAGCGGTAGTCCCAGTTGCGCTCGCTGTGCGGCGCTTCGGGGATCGAGGTGGTCAGCGCAGCCACGATCGCGCCGGTTTCCTCGTGCTGGCACAGCTTGAGGGCAATCGCGCAGCGGATGACCTCATCCTGCCACTCGAGCGGAATGTGCAGGCCCCGCACCCACAGGGTCCAGTACTTGCGCGTCAGCTCGTCCATCTGCCGCAGCTCGGCGCGTAGGTTGCCCGAGAACGGCTCGTCCGGGCCGAGGAAGAAGTGCTGATCGCTCTCGACTCGGTAGGTGCGGCCGGAAAGGACGTAGCCCACCGGCGCATCGGTGCTCATCCGCATGGCCTGCCCGCCCACGAGATAGCGGATGTGATTGGTGCCGTTGGTGGTCTCGGCGAGCTGCGCGCCGTAGTCCCGCGCCGGGCGCAGCACGACCTTCATCCGGGGCGTACCCGCGACCGGATGGACGATGCGGACGTAGGCCACCGGGCGGTACATGCGACCCGAGCGCTCGAAGCGCGGACAGAAATCGCGGATCTCGACCGCGCTGCCGTCCTCGGCCTCCAGCCGCGTGACCAGGATCGGCGTGTTGCGCTCGTAGTACTGCGTGGCGGCGACTTGCCCCTCAAGCTCGAAACGCCAGACGCCGCGGTCCTGCTCGTTGCCGTTCAGCAGCGAGCAGAACACCGGGTCGCCATCGACGCGGGGCACGCAACCCCAGACGAGCGCGCCCTTGGTGTCGATCAGGCCGCTGACCTGGCAGTTTCCGATGGGCCAGAGTTCGAGCGAGGCTTGGTTCGGATCGGTCACAGGTTCAACCATTCATAGACGGCGGAAACGTAGGGCAGGCGATAGCGTGCCGTAGTGGGCGTGCGGTCGCCGACGAGGATGCCGAAGCCGCCGGCTTCCTCGCAGGCCACCATGCCGTCCTCGTCGGTGACGTCGTCGCCGATGAACACTGGCAGCGCGCCGGCGAAAGGCGGCATCGCGAGGAAGGCGCGGACCGCCCCGCCCTTGTTGGCACCGGTCTGCGTCAGCTCGACCACGCCCTTACCCGGCTTGATGGCCAGTTCGAAGCGCGCGGCGACCTCGTCTGCCAGCGCCCGGGCAAGGTCTGCGCGTTCCGGGTGGGTGCGGTAATGGAGCGCCGCGCCGTGGGGCTTCGCCTCCAGCATCAGCCCGAACTCGCGCGCGCCGGTGCGCAAGGCATCGAGAGCCTCGGGCGCGATCGCGAGAGCGGGATCGCCGATCGCTATGCCCGCGGCGTCCCGGCGCGCAGCGCCGTGGGAGCCGGCGCAGGCAATGCCGTCGATCGGGCAGTGTCCGCCGAGGTCTTCCAGCGAACGGCCCGAAATCAGCGCAAGCCGCCCGCTGAGCCGCTCCGCCAAAGCGCGCAACCGGCTGCCGAGGTCGGGCGGCACCACGATCGCGCCGGGCGTATGCGCCAAGTCCACCAGAGTGCCGTCGAAGTCGAGAAACAGCGCGATCTCGCGCGCGTCCGCCAGCCGATCGAGCGGGGGCGGCGGAGGAAGGTCGATCACATCGCTCATCCGCGCTGCCTCTTACCGGTGCCGCGCGCGAGGTCAAACGCGAATACGATTTCCCGAGGGTGCGGCCGTGGCGCTGCGGCAGGGCGTTGGCACGCGGGGGCGTGGAGCGGTTTTCTGCACAATCTCCACCACCCCGCGAATACTGAGATGGCGACCCCCGCTTTCGCGTGCCTCGCCTATGCCGACGACGACAGCATTCGCCGCCGCAAGCTCGCCTCCTCTGCCACGAGCCGGCTGCCGCCGAGTTCGGCCTCCCGCCAGATGGCGTCGGCGCTTGCGGGACCGTGGGCCGCGACCGCCCTCGCCTCGAAGCAGGCGAGGCGGAGCCGGTCGCTGGGGTGGCTCCTGCCGAACCGTTCGGCGAGGTCCAATGCTTCGGCTCCACCTAGGCCGACAGCGAGGCGCAGAAACACTTCTGTCGAGGTCGGGTTGAGCACGCCCGTCACCGTGTCCGCTTCGACATCGAAGCCGTACTGATCGAACCAGCCCGCGGCGGGATCCGCGGCAACGACGTTGAGCGAGACGGATAGGCTTTCGGGCGGCAACTGGCGGTGAACGTCGCGGTGTGCGCGGTAGTGCATCAGCTTGCCCGGGCTGAGCGCACTGCGCTCAACGAAATGCAAGCCCGCCCTCTCCCCGTGCCGCCCCGCAACCGCCTCGTAGTCGTACTCGTAGTAATCGCTGCGATAACCGGGGCCGAAGTAGCCGACGGTCAGGAAATCAAAATTGTGGTCGTGCGGGATTCCGTAGACGAAGCTGCGCGCGCCACTCGTGCGGAAAGCGTGATCGCGCTCCGACGGCCACACGTTCGCACGCAGAAAGAAGCCGTTCCGCATGCCCGAAAGAACGATGGCCTGCGGTCCGTAGGCACTTTCCGTCGCGTCACCGGCGTGACCTGCCGTGAGCTGCGCTGTGATATGATCCCCGAGAAAAGAGGCATTGTTGCCCAGGCGCTGGAGCCATCGGGCCGCGTGCAGCAAGCTGTCCTCCTCACGCGGATCGAGGCCTGCGGCATCGATCGCATGGACGGCCTCCCTGAGCGAGCAGGAGGCAAGATCCTCCCCTTCGATCAGGCGAGGCACGGTTCGCGCTCCACGCCTGCGAGTTGCGGATATTGGGCGAGGAGGTCGCGTCGCAATGCCCGCGCGGGTCCGTGCAGCGGATCGGCTCCGTCGCGCGCCAGCCGCGACAGCTCCCGAAAGCCCACCGCGCTGTCGAGCGCCAGGCATTCGCGCAGCGCTTGCCAACGCAGGCTCTCACTGCCCGCCAGGGTCAGGCTAGCGATCGCAGGCGCCGCATCGCGGCGCTGCATTGCGCCGAGCACCGCCAGCATCAGCTCCTGCCGGCTCTCGTGGCACTCCCCTGCCGCCCGGTGCAGCAGTGCCCCGTCGGCGAGACAGTATTCCACGCTCGGCAGCGGCTTGGCCGCCGGACGCGACAGTCGCAGCATGATCAGCCGGCCCTCGACCCGATCGACAAGCTTTGTCTCCTGCAATCCGGCAAAGGAGAGGCAGGAGCCGGCAGCGATGCGGATGCTGCTGCAGGCCAGCTCCGCCTTGTCCGGACCGCCGCCCGTGACCGTCACGCGCCGCGCCTGCGCCATGCCCGCCAGGCAGATCTCATACCGCTCCCCATCGGTGAAACAGACCGAATCCGGTGCGGGCCCGCTCTCAGGCGGAGCGTACTGCAGCAGTGAGAGCGTCGCCCTGCCCGACTGCGCGAGCTGGAGCACGGCGAGACCGTCGGCGTACTGATGCCGGAACGGGACATGGCCGAGCGGGTTCTCGCGCAGGCTCCCGATCATCGCGCCCATCAGCCGCCCCATGAGACTGTGCGCGGCGCCGATCTCCGATACGAGTGCCACGAGCGGTGCGCAGTCGGCCAGCGCCGCGCCCTCTCCGTAGCGCTCGAGCGCCTGCAACACCGTCGCCGTGCCGGGCTCCGCCAGCCAGGCGGCCTTGACGCGCTCGAGCCGCGCCTGCGCCTCGCGCTGCAGAGCGCCGTCGCTCCGCAGCGCCGCGATTGCCGGATCGATCCGCACCCGCGCGCCCTCAGAAGAGCCCCAGCGTCGGCTCCGAGACGGTCTCGTAGAGATAGACCATGATGATCACCACGCGGTCGTCGGAGGCGGCCGTAGCCGCGTCGGACAGGCTGCCGAACATACCCGCGGCTTTGTCCAGCGCCGGCAGCGACGAAAGGTCGATCTTCGGAAAATTCACAGTGGCATCCCCTCATGGCGCGGGCGCAGTTTCGCCCGCGGCGACGGGATGGCGCACCGCCGCGGCTGCGGGAAATTAGAACATTGAAATGCGACGCCGCTGCCGTAGAGCTCTGCCATGGCCAGCGACCTGCCGCCCTTCGATCCCGCCTCCGCAGCCGCCTTCATGCTGCAGCACGGCCACCCCGGATGGCTCGGCATGCGCTACGTCGCGCACGGCGCGGACTGGGTGGAACTCGCTCTTCCCTGGCGCGAAGATCTGGTGGGGGAGACCGGCAGCGGCATCCTCGCCACCGGGCCGATCGTCAGCCTGATGGACATGGCCTCCGGCATGGCGATCTGGACCAGGACGAGCGAGTTTCTCGCGATCGCGACGCTCGATCTCCGGGTCGATTACATGCGGCCCGCGCGCAAGGGCGCGGCGGTCAACGGGCGTTCCGAATGCTACCGCCTGACGCGCTCCGCCGCGTTCGTGCGCGGCATCGCCCACGACGGCGACCCGGAAGATCCGGTCGCGCACATCGCCGGGGTCTTCATGTCGATCGGAGGACGCCGCGATGAGCGACGCTGACCTTCTCGCCGCCGTCGAGCGGGAGCTGCCCGCCTATGCCCGCTCGCTCGGTATCGCGGTCGATTCGATGGAAAGCGGCTCTCCGGTCCTGGTCGTGCCGTTCGGCAAGATCGTGGAGGGCCGGCCGACGGTCTTTCACGGCGGCGCGACCAGCGGATTGCTCGAGAACGCCGGCTACGCGGCCTTGCGCGTCGAGCTCGCGAGCGCGGGGCGCGAGCAGCGGCTGAAGCCGATCAACGTCACGGTCCAGTTCCTGAGCGCCGCCAAGAGCCGCCCGACTTATGCGCGCGGCCGGGTGCTCCGCCTCGGGCGGCGCAACGCGAACATAGAGGTCGAGGCGTGGCAGGACGACCGCACGCGGCCGGTCGCGACGGCCGTGATGAACGTCCTGATGGCGGCGGCAGAGGACAGCAGCGGGGGCTAGCCCCACCACGCAGCCCACCACTTCGCTTGCGCCCTCGCCCATCTAGCGGGGCGAGGATTCCTCGGGCCGCGGATCCCGTGGGCCGGTGCCGGGTTCGAACGCCACGCCGCCCTCGTCGAGCCGCACGTCCACCGGCACGCCCCCCACGTCGGTCGAGATGACCACGCCGTTGTCCCTGATCTGCAGGCGCGAACCGTCTTCGCCGAGCGGTATGTCGCCGATCTGCGGAACGTCCTGCGGCTGGACGGGGCCGCTCGGGTCCGGACTCGGCGTCGCACGCGGGCGAACCGGGGCACGGGCCTCCCCCAGCGCCTGGCGCATGAAGTCGCGCCAGATACGCGCCGGCAGCCCGCCGCCGTGGACACCAGCGAGCGGCGAATTGTCGTCGTTGCCGATCCACACGCCGACCACGAGATCGCCGGCATAACCAACGAACAGCGCATCGCGGTTGTCCTGCGTGGTGCCGGTCTTTCCGTAATTCGGTGCGCGCAGCATGGCGACCCGGCCCGTGCCGCGGTTGATGGCGCTGCGCAGGAGTTGCTCCATCTCATCGTGCTTGCGGCGCGGAAGGCTTTCTGGCCCGTCCCACAGCCATGCGAACCAGCCCGGCTCCTCCTCGACGAAGGCGTGCGGGCGGACGGGGAAGGCGTTCCCAGCTATGCCCGCATAGGCCGCGGTCAACTCCATCAGCGTCATCGTCGAGGTGCCGAGCGCGAGGCTGGGATCGCCGGATGCGAGCGGCGAGGTGACGCCGAGGCGGCGCGCGGTGTCGATCACCGCCTCGTCGCCCACGAGATTGAACAGGCGCACCGCAGCGACGTTGCTGGAACGGGCGAAGGCCTGCTCCAGCGTCAGGCTGTCGGAATAATTCCCCGCGGCGTTCTGCGGCCGATAGCTGCCGCTTTCGAATTCGGTGTTGTCGATCCGGTCGGCGGGCGTCATCCCTGCTTCGAGGGCTGCGAGATAGACGAACAGCTTGAACGTGGAGCCGGGCTGCCGCCGCGCCTGGGTCGCGCGGTTGAAGGGTGATTTCTCGTAGTCGCGCCCACCGATCATCGCCACGACCTCACCGTTGGTCCGCATGGCGACGAGCCCGACCTGCGCCTGCCCCAGCGGCGCACGCGCGACCACGTCGCGCGCGATACCCTGCAGGCGCGAGTCGAGCGTGGTGGTGATCGTCTGCTCCGCGTAGCCGCCGCCGGTCAGCTTGCGCGCGGCGGGCAGCGCCCAGTCGGCGAAGTAGGTACCGGTCGGCAGTTCGTTGCGCGTGCGCACGTCGAGCCGCGGGGCCGGCAGGCGCCGCGCCTCGGCTTCGGCCAGGTATCCGGCGTCGACCATCGCGCTGAGGACAAGCCGCATGCGCTTCTCGGCAAGGTCGAAATTGCGTGTCGGCGCAAGGCGCGAGGGCGCCTTGAGGAGCCCGGCGAGCATGGCCGCCTGCTCCGGCTTCAGATTCTCCGGCTGACGGTAGAAATAGTGCAGCGAGGCCGCGCGCAGGCCGTAAGTGTTATCGCCGAAGTAGGCGTTGGAGAGATAGCGTTCGAGAATCTCGTCCTTGCTCAGCCAGGCCTCGAGCCAGAACGCGATCAGCGCCTCGCGCGCCTTGCGGGTCAGGCTCTGTTCGGGCGTGAGGAAGGTGAACTTGGCCAGCTGCTGGGTGATCGTGCTGCCGCCCTGCGTCGGTCCGCCGGTCACGTTCGACCAGGCGGCGCGCGCGATGCCCCGCGGGTCGATGCCCCAGTGGCTGTAGAAGCGCCGGTCCTCGATCGCCAGGAACGGCTCGATCACATGGGCCGGCAGCTCCGCGACCTCGACCGGCTCGTCCACGACCGCGCCGTTACGGGCGATCGGCGTGCCGTCGGCTGCCAGTAGGGTTAGCTGCGGCGGCGCGATCGGCTCGAGCGATCGGGACAGAGGGGCGGTAACCGCCAGCCACCCGACCAGCACGATGAGGACCAACAGTGCGCCCGCGAGAATCCGCACGGTCCAGCGCCACCGGCGGCGCTTCTTCTCGCGCTTGGGCTCGTCGTCGATGTAGCGGTCGAGTTCGTCGAGGCGCTCGGCCCAGGGATCGGCATAGGCGTCCTGCACCGAATAGAATCCGGGGTCGGCCGGTTCGCCGCCGCCGCGCCGCTCACGCGAAGTCCAGGGAAGAATGCGATCCATGGCGTTACTGTG
The DNA here is from genome assembly GCF_057657235.1 of Pelagerythrobacter sp. Soil_C_18. Taxonomy (NCBI): domain Bacteria; kingdom Pseudomonadati; phylum Pseudomonadota; class Alphaproteobacteria; order Sphingomonadales; family Erythrobacteraceae; genus Pelagerythrobacter; species Pelagerythrobacter sp. Soil_C_18. The sequence goes on along the minus strand of NZ_JBDGIU010000005.1, from coordinate 199,415 downwards.
TTAAGTCCTTAACACAGCAGCGCCATATCGCAAGCGATCAGGCGCCCGAGACGACACTCTCCGGCAGATCCTCCCCGAAGACGCGCTGGTAGTATTCGGCCACCAGCATCCGCTCGGCCTCGTCGCACTTGTTGAGGAAGCTGAGACGGAAGGCAAAGCCGAGATCCTTGAAAATGGCCGCGTTCTCCGCCCAGGTGATGACCGTGCGCGGGCTCATCACCGTGGAGATGTCGCCATTAATGAACCCTTGCCGGGTCAGGTCCGCGACCTTGATCATGTTGGCAATGGTTTTCGGATCGGTCTCGGGGTTCTTCGCCGCGACGATCTGCTGCTCGGTCTCGGCCGGCAGGTAGTTCAGCGCGACGACGATGTTCCAGCGGTCCATCTGCCCCTGGTTGATCGCTTGTGTGCCGTGGTAGAGCCCGCTGGTGTCGCCAAGGCCCACTGTGTTCGCCGTCGCAAACAGGCGGAAATGCGGATCGGGGCGGATGACGCGGTTCTGGTCGAGCAGCGTGAGCTTGCCCGCCTGCTCCAGCACGCGCTGGATCACGAACATCACGTCCGGCCGGCCTGCGTCGTATTCGTCGAACACCAGCGCCACCGGGTGCTGCAGCGCCCAGGGCAGCAGCCCTTCGCGGAACTCGGTCACCTGCAAGCCGTCGCGCAGCACGATCGCGTCGCGCCCGACGAGGTCGATACGGCTGATGTGCGCGTCGAGATTGATGCGGATGCACGGCCAGTTGAGGCGCGCCGCCACCTGTTCGATATGAGTCGACTTGCCGGTGCCGTGATAGCCCTGCACCATCACGCGCCGGTTGTGCGCGAAGCCGGCTAGGATCGCCATCGTCGTATCGGGGTCGAAGACGTAGGCGGGGTCGACGTCGGGCACGCGCTCGTCCGCCTTGGAGAAGGCGGGCACCTTCCAATCGATGTCGATGCCGAAGGTCTCGCGCACATCGACTTCGGTATCTGGCGCGGCCATCACGGTCTTGCTCGAGGCTTCGAAGCTCTTGTCGGTCATGTCGTTCATCTCGGGCGCGGTGCCTATACGCGCGGGGGAGCGGCTGCAAGCGGACTTGCGGCGAGATTTCATTCCGGCGGGACAACGGTATATTGGACTCATGCCGCCGCCCCGCCCGACCGATCGTCTTCGCGCAGAACTGATCCGCCGGGTGCGCGCAACTTTCAACGAGGAGGGCCAGCGCCCCGTTCCGCCGTCGAACGAAGCGCTGTTCGCGAAGGACACGCCGATTCGCCTGGTGCATGCGGATGTCGTGGCGATGATGGTCGGCGGCATTCGCGGCCTGCTGCTGCAGATGCTCCATCCGCATGCACTGCAGGGCGTGCTCGATCATTCGGACTTCCGTGCCGACATGCACGGCAGGCTGCGGCGCACGGCGCGGTTCATCGCCGTGACGACCTTCGGCCACCGCGATGATGCTCGCGCGGCGATCGAGCGGGTCAACCGAATCCACGAGCAGGTGGGCGGCACCCTACTCGACGGCACGCCGTACTCCGCGCGCGATCCGCGCACGCTCGCCTGGGTCCACGTGGCGGAAGCGACGAGCTTTCTCGCCGCCTATCTGCGCCTCGTCCGACCCGACATGCCACACGGCGCGCGAGACGAGTATTACCGCCAGTTCGCTATCATCGCCCGCGCGCTCGGCGCAGATCCGGTGCCTGAGAACCAGCGCGAGGCCGAGACGATTTTTCGCGATCTGCGCGGCGACCTGCGCGGATCACCCGAAGCACGGGAAGTGGCGCGGCTGGTACTGACGCAGCGCCCGGAGGGCGCGCCGGCTGCCCTGCAAGCCATGCTGCGAGCGGAGGCCGTCGCGCTGCTGCCGCCGTTTGCGCGCTCGATGCTGGGGCTGGACCGACCGGGCATCGAGGCAATCCCCGCCCGCGCGGCCACCTGGGCGGTGGGCAAGACTCTGCGCTGGGCGTTCCGGCAGAATTAGGCGAGCTTGGGCGGCAGGCTGAACATGCCGGCGTAGCGCAGGGCCAGATCGCGATCGCCCTCGATCGAGAGCCCCACCCCGCGCTCCAGTTCCTCCCACGGCACGCCTGCGTAGAGCCCACCTGCGATCACCGCCGCAATCGGCGCACGGAAAATCGCGTCGGCTTCCTCGGGATCGCCCCGCCGGATCGGCAGCACGCCCTCGCCCGGCTCGGCGACAAAGCCGTCCTCGCCGATCGCGAAGCCGATCGTGCCCTCGATCTCGCCGATCCGCGCCTTGTCGACCATCGTGCGCATCGACATCATCAGCGAGACGTTCGATAGCGGCAACGTCGGATCGTGCGCACTCGACTGCGCGGCCCAGCGCCCCGCCTCCTGAATTAGCGGCTCGGCGGCATAACCCCATGCAGTGAGTTCGTAGACCTGCGCTTTCACCGGCGGCGGCAACTGGCGCCGGACGAGCACACCAGCCTCCTCCAGCGAACCGAGACGTTCGGTCAGCACCTTGGCGCTTATCCCCGGCAGAGCCACCCTGATATCGGAGAAGCGGCGCGCGCCGAGCATCAGCTCCCTGACGATCAGCAGCGACCAGCGCTCTCCAACGAGTTCCATGGCGAACGCGGTGCCGCAGGCGTCGCCATACCACTTTCCGTGCACTTTGGTTTCATTTCGTAACTTCATGGTTGCTTTTTGTAACTGAGTCGGTCAGAAAAAGCAAGTTCCGATTCGCCCCCAAGCGAAAGACGATGCGAAAAACAGAGAGGAAACCGCCATGACCAAGATGATTTTCGTGAACCTGCCCGTCGCCGACCTCGCCCGGTCGAAGGCATTCTACGAAGCCGTCGGCTTCACCAACAATCCGCAGTTCAGTGACGACAATGCCGCCAGTATGGTCTGGTCGGACGCAATCTATGTCATGCTACTGAAGCACGACTTCTGGAAGACGTTCACCAGCAAGACGATTCCGAACGCGCACGAGAGCGCCCAGGTGATGCTCGCTCTGAGCCAGGACAGCCAGGACGCGGTCGAAGAGATCGTTCGCAAGGCCGTCGCAGCCGGCGGCAAGGCGGACCCGACCCCCAAGCAGGACCTCGGCTTCATGTATGGCCGCAGCTTCGAGGATCCCGACGGACATATCTGGGAGAACGCATTCATGGACATGAGCGCCCTGCCCGAAGGCGAGCATCCGGCCGAACAGCCCGCGGGCTGATCCGCGCGCCTTCTTGAAAGAGGAGCAAACTGATGGCTACTGTTGCCGATACCGCGCTTCCCGCCACCCGTTCGTCGACCCCGGCCGGGGTCTGGATCGGGCGGGTTCTCAGCGGACTCGTGATAGCCTTCCTGCTGTTCGACGCGGGATTCAAGCTGGCCGCCCCCGAGCTCGCGATCAAGTACAGCCCGCCCGATCTCGGCTGGCCGCTGGAAGTGGGCATGATGTACACGCTCGCGATCCTCCTGCTGATCCCGACGCTGCTCTACATCTGGCCGCGCACCGCGGTGCTCGGCGCGGTGCTGATCACCGGCTATCTCGGCGGCGCGATCGCCACGCACCTGCGGATAGACAGCCCGCTGCCAACGCACACGCTGTTCGGGGTCTACCTCGGCCTGATGGTCTGGGGCGGGCTGTGGCTGAGGAATCCGGCGCTCCGCTCCGTCTTCCCATTCAATAGCGGGAAGGACTGATCATGGCCGTCGAACCTAACGCCGCAATCACGATCACCGCCTACGACTGGGTGCCCGATTTCGCGCGCGGCCTCGTCCGCGACCTGCGGGTGCGCTGGGCTCTCGAGGAGGTTGGGCTCGATTACCGGGTCGATTACCTCCCGCAGGGCACCCAGAAGATGGCCGCGCATCGCGCCCGCCAGCCGTTCGGACAAGTGCCGACATTCGAGGAAGGCGACCTGACGCTGTTCGAGTCGGGCGCGATCGTGCTCCACGTCGCCGACCGCACGCCGGGCCTGCTGCCGGAAGGGCCGCATGCCCGGGCACGTGCCGCGGAGTGGGTCATCGCCGCGCTCAACACGATCGAGCCACACCTGAGCGATTGGGCCATTGCAACGATCTTCGAAGCGGATCAGCCATGGTCCGAGCCGCGCAAGCCCGCGATCCGCGAACGGGTCGACGAGCGCCTCGGCGAGCTTTCCAACCGGCTCGGCGATGCCGAGTGGCTCGAAGGCACGTTCAGCGTGGGCGACCTGATGATGATCGCAGTGCTGCAGATGGTCGGCGGCGAACTCGCCGACATGTTCGACCGCTATCCCAACCTCGCGGCCTATCGCGAGCGCGGGGAAGCACGCCCTGCCTACAGGCGTGCGCTGGAGGCGCATTTGCAGGGATTTACCGGCAAGCCGCCTCCCGGTTGGGGCGACGAATAGCCCAAGGAGACAGACGATGAGCAACGATCAGAACCAATCGCTCCCCGGCGTCACCCCGCATCTGACGATTGGCGAAAAGCGCGCCAGGGAAGCGATCGATTTCTACAAGGCCGCTTTCGGCGCTGAGCAGGCAATGGAGCCGCATATGGCGGAGGATGGCGAGCGGATCCTGCATGCGCACCTCCACATCAATGGCGGGTCGGTGATGCTGAACGACGACTTCCCCGAATACGGCGGCGCGGCCGGCATGCCGGCCGCGGTAACGCTCCACCTTCACGTCGACGATGCCGACGCATGGTTCGCACGCGCACTGAAGGCTGGAGCGACCGAGACGATGCCGCTCGCCGACCAGTTCTGGGGCGACCGCTATGGGCAGGTAACCGATCCGTTCGGACATCGCTGGTCGATCGGCGCACCGGTGAAGCAAGGCTGACAAGGAGAAAGAACGATGACCTATCTTGAAGGATTTGTCGCTGCGGTTCCGACCGCGAACAAGGACGCCTACCGCAAGCACGCCGAAGACGCGGCGCCGCTGTTCAAGGAGTTCGGCGCGGCCCGCATGGTCGAGACCTGGGGTGATGACGTGCCCAAGGGGAAAGTGACCGATTTCTACGGCGCGGTGCAGGCGAAAGACGACGAGACGGTCGTGTTCTCGTGGTTCGAATACCCGGACAAGGCGACCCGCGACGCCGCCAACGAGAAGATGATGAGCGACGAGCGGATGGAGAACATGGGCGAGACCATGCCCTTCGACGGCAAGCGCATGATCTACGGCGGGTTCGAAGCGATCGTGGACGAGCGCGGGCAAGGCACGACGGGCTACACCGACGGCTATCTCGTCCCCGTCCCCGTGGACAAGAAGGAAGCCTACCGCGAGCTGGCGCAAAACGTCGCGGGCAGGTTCATAGAAAGCGGCGCCGTCCGCGTGGTCGAGGCCTGGGGCGATGACGTGCCCGACGGCGAGGTCACCGACTACCGCCGCGCAGTCAAGGCGCAGGACGGCGAAGGGGTGATCTTCTCCTACGTCGAATGGCCCGACAAGCCGACCCGCGACAAGGCGTGGGAAGCGATGATGTCCGACCCCGATATGCAGCCCGACGGCGAAATGCCGTTCGATGGGCAGCGGATGATGTGGGGCGGTTTCCGCCCGATGATCGACGCCTGATCCGAAGGGAGCCGGAAACGATGGCCGATACCGTCACGATCTGGACTTACGACTGGGTGCCGGAGGGCCCGCGCGGTTTCGTGCGCGACCTCCGGCTGCGCTGGGCGTGCGAGGAGGCGGGCCTGCCCTATGCCGTCCGCGCGGTCCCGTTCGACGATCGGGAAACCAACCACCTGGACCGCCAACCCTTCGGCCAGGTCCCGATGATCGAGGACGGCGAGGTCGCGCTCTTCGAAAGCGGGGCATGCCTGATCCACCTGGCGCGGAAAAGCGAGGCGCTGATGCCGCGCGACGCGGCCGGGGAAGCGCAGGTCCTGCAGTGGGTGGTGAGCGCACTCAACTCGATCGAGATGGTCTCGGTACCGTGGTGGTTCCTCAACGTGATGGGCGATCCCGAGAACGGGCTGACCGGCTGGTTGGACCAGCGCCTGGGTCAACTGGAGGCTGTCCTGGCGGATCGCGAGTGGCTTGCCGCTGGCCGCTTCACTGCCGCCGATCTGATCATGGCGGACGTGCTGCGCGTCGCCAAGGTGCGTGCGCACGGTGAGCGGCCGGCGAGCGAGGCATATGTCGCGCGCGTCACCGCCCGCCCGGCCTTCACGAAGGCGCGCGCGGACCAGCTCGCCCATTTCGCGGCGGCAGACGAGATACGGAAGGGAGACTGACAAATGGCCGAGGATAAAGGCAGCTTCATCTGGTACGAGCTGATGACCCCCGACCCGGCCGGCGCGCGGGCGTTCTACCGCGAAGTGGTCGGTCGGGACATCGAAGCGCAGAGCTCGATGCCCGGCGACGGGCCGGACTATCGCATGATCAAGCGCGCCGACGGCGGCTTTGCCGGCGGTGTGCTCACCCTGACCGACGCGATGTGCGAGGAAGGGGCGCGGCCCGGCTGGTTCGGCTATGTCCATGTCCCCGACGTCGACGTCGCGGTCGCGCGGATCGTCGATTCCGGCGGCACGACCTTCATCGCCCCGCAAGACATGGAAGGCGTCGGCCGCATGGCTCTGGTCGCCGACCCGCAAGGCGCACCGCTCTATGTGATGACGCCAACCCCACCCCCGGATCAGCCCGACGCGCAGAGCGACGTATTCGATTACGAGAAGCCGCAGCACGTTCGCTGGAACGAGCTGCAGACGACCGACCCAGCCGCGGTCATCGCGCTCTACACCGAGCTGTTCGGCTGGGAGCAGAAGGACAGCATGCCGATGGGCGAGATGGGCGATTACCAGTTCATCCACCAGGGCGGCGGGATGATCGGGGCGATCATGCCCAAGATGCCCGACGTGCCGCAGTCGGTCTGGTCCTACTACGTCGGCGTCGACGACATCGACCGCGCGGCGAAGGCCGTGACCGACGGCGGCGGCAAGCTGCTCGGCGAGATCATGGAGATTCCGGGCGGCGAATTCTCGGTCCACACGATGGACCCGCAAGGCGCCGCGATCGGCTTCGTCGGACCGCGAAAATCTTGAGGAGAACGACGATGAACAAGAACACCATTTGCTTGTGGTTCGACCGCGACGCGGAGGAAGCCGCTAGGTTCTACGCCGAGACGTTCCCCGACAGCGAGGTCACCGCGGTGCGCAAGGCGCCGTCCGACTTCCCCGGCGGGAAAGAGGGCGACGTGCTCACCGTCGAGTTCACCGTGTGCGGTATCCCGTGCCTGGGGCTCAACGGCGGCCCCACGTTTCCGCAGACTGAGGCGTTCTCGTTCCAGATCGCGACCGACGATCAGGAGGAGACCGACCGCTACTGGAACGCGATCGTCGGCAACGGCGGGGCGGAATCGGCCTGCGGCTGGTGCAAGGACAAGTGGGGCCTTAGTTGGCAGATCACCCCGCGCGTGCTGACCGAGGCGATGGCGGCGGGCGGCGATGAAGCCCAGCGCGCGTTCGAGGCGATGATGACGATGCAGAAGATCGACGTCGCCAAGATCGAAGCAGCGCGACGGGGCGCCTGACGCTACCAACATCCGGAGCGATACGATGCGTCCCACCATCACCGCGTTCGCGCAATCGCCCGACCAAGGCCAGGGGCTCGCGCGCGACATGCGCGTGCGTTGGGCGCTGGAGGAAGCGGACCAGCCTTACGACGTGCGGCTGGTCTCGTTCGAGGAGATGAAGCGCCCGGAGCACTTGGCGCTTCACCCCTTCGGGCAGATCCCGACCTATGAGGAAGGCAGCCTCGTGCTGTTCGAATCGGGAGCGATCGTGCTCCACATCGCCGCGCACCACCCGGGTCTGCTGCCCGACGATCCCGGCGCCCGGGAGCGTGCGATCGGCTGGCTCTTCGCCGCGCTCAACACGGTGGAGCCGCCGATCGTCGAGCGGGAGCAGGTCGAATATACCGAGGCCGACAGGAGCTGGTACGCGGCGCGCCTGCCGCTCCTCGATGACCGCGTCCGTGTGCGGCTGAACCAGCTTGCCGGCCGACTCGCCGACAACGAGTGGCTCGATGGAGAATTCAGCGCGGGCGACCTGATGATGATCATGGTGCTGCGCCGGCTGGAAGGAACGAACATTTTGGAAGACTATCCCACGCTCAGCGATTACGTCGCGCGCGGTACGGCGCGGCCGGCCTATCAGCGCGCCTTCGCGGCGCAACGGGCCGTGTTCGAGGGGCTTTCCTGATGACGCTCGCGCTCTACGGCCATCCGTTCTCATCCTACACCTGGAAGGCGCTGATCCCGCTCTACGCGAACCGCGCGGCGTTCGAGTTCCGCGAGGTCGGGCCCGACCATCCGCAACATGCCGAGTTCGTCCAGCAGGCGCATCCGGCCGGCAAGTTTCCGGTGCTGGTGGATGGCGACACGACGGTGATCGAGGCGACCTCGATCGTCGAACACCTCGCCCTCCACCACCCCGGTTCCGCTCCACTGATCCCGGCCGATCCGGCACAGGCGGCAGTCACGCGAATGCTGGATCGCGTGTTCGACAACTACGTGATGGGGAGCATGCAACGGGTCGTGAACGCCTATATCGCGAACAAGGAGGCCCCCGACCCTGCCGAAATCGCGGCGGGCAAGGACGGCCTTCTGCGGGTCTATCGCTGGCTCGAGACGTGGTTGGAGGCAAACACGCTCCCCCCGCACGTCTCGCTGGTGACCTGCGCCGCCGCGCCGTCGCTGTTCTACGCCGACTGGGTCGAGCGCATACCCGACAACTGCCCGCGCGTCGAGGCGCTGCGCGCTGAAGTGCTGGCCCTGCCCGCCGTCGCCCGCTGCGTCGACGATGCGCGGCCCTACCGCGCTTGGTTCCCACCCGGCGCACCTGACCGCGACTGAGGAGAAACCCCATGCCTGCCCAGCTCAACCACACGATCGTCTGGTGCCGCGACAGGCACCGCTCCTCACGTTTCCTAGCCGAGATGCTCGGCCTGCCAGAGCCGCGAACCCTCATGCATTTCGAGATCGTGGATGCCGCTAACGGTGTCTCGCTCGATTTCATGGAGAAGGAAGGGCCTGTTTCGCCGCAGCACTACGCGTTCCTCGTTTCGGACGAGGAATTCGACGCCGGAATGGCACGCATCAGGGACATGGGCCTGACCTTCTGGGCCGATCCGGCGCGCAGCAAGGCCGGCGAGATCAACCACCATTTCGGCGGCCGGGGAGTCTATTTCGAAGATCCCGACAGCCATCTGCTCGAGCTGATCACCAAACCCTACGGTTCGGAGGACGAACTATGACCGGCGACTTCCCGCGCATGGCTTTCCCAAACGAAAGCCCCGCCTATCGCGAAGCGCGTAACGCGCTGCTCGATGCCGAAATCGCGCTCCGCCGCCAGACCGAAGCCGTGGCCGAGATGCGCCGTGCGCTCCCAATCGGTGGCGAGGTGCCCAAGGATTTTGTGTTCGACCGGATCGGCGCCGGTTTCCGACCCGAGCAGGTCCGCCTGTCGGAGCTGTTCGGCGATTTCCCGACCATCCTGATCTACAGCTACATGTTCGGGCCGGAGCGTGACGTCCCCTGCCCCGGCTGCACCCATCTGCTCGACTGCATCGAAGGCGCCGCGCGCCACGTGCCGCAACGTGCGCCGCTCTACGTCGTCGCGAGCTCGCCGATCGCCCGGCTTGCCGCCTGGGCGCATGCACGGGGCTGGAACCATCTCCAACTGCTGTCCACCGCCGGAAGCGACTACAGCGCGCATTACTACGGCAACACCGCGGCACTTACGCCGGCAATGCGGGCACAGCGCGGCTACAGCGAAGACGAGAACTGGGACGAGCCGATGCTCAACGTCTTCCGCAAGGACGGCGACACGATCCGCCATTTCTGGGGCAGCGAGCTGGTGTTCGCGCCCGACGATCCCGGCCAGGACCATCGTGGGCTCGACTTCGCCGACGCGGTCTGGGGCCTGCTCGACACCACGCCCGAGGGCCGGGGCGACACCTTCTTCCCCAAGGTCACCTACGACGCTGCCGACCAGAGAGGATAATCCTATGACCGATACGAAGGAATTGTCCGTCACCCGCTACATCGACGCTCCGCCCGAGAAGGTGTGGGATGTCATGGTGAGCCGGCAGGAGGAGTGGTGGTGCCCCGCCCCGTGGCGCGCCGAGATCGACAACGTGGAACGGCGACCCGGCGGACGCTGCGAGATGACCTTCCACGGCCCCGACGGCGAGAAGATGCCGCAGAACGGGATCTATCTCGCCTACGATGAGGGCCGCCGCTTCGCCACCACCGATGCTGTGACCGGCGACTTCGAGCCCGCGGGCCCCTTCATGATCGGGATCTGGGAAATCGCACCCGAAGGCGAAGGGACCCGCTACACCGCCCGCGCCCGCCACTGGACCGACGAAGCGCGCAAGCAGCACGAGGAAATGGGCTTCGAACCCGGCTGGGGCGCCTGTGCCGATCAGTTGAAGGCACTGTGCGAGAGCGATTGACAAATATCAATGTTCTTGATATGTTCCTAGCTTCGATTCGCAGGAGATACTCGTGGCCGAATACACGTTCTACACCCATCCCATGAGCCGCGGGCAGATCGTCCGCTGGGCCTTGCACGAGGCGAATGCGCAGTACGAACAGGTACTCGTCGATTGGCAGAACAGGCCGGAGCGTTTTCTCGAAGCCAATCCCATGGGCAAGGTGCCGACGATCGTGCACCATCACGGCGAGCACGATCACGTCGTCACCGAGGCGGCCGCGATCTGTCACTACCTCGCGGAAATGAACGCGCCCGACCTTCTCCCGCGCGAGCATGAGAAGGCCGACTACTTCCGCTGGCTGCTGTTCGCCGCCGGTCCGCTCGAGCAGGCGGTGCTGACGAAAGTCATGGGCTGGAGCGTACCGCAGGACCGCGAGAGCACAGCGGGCTTCGGCAATTATGAGCGCACGATCGATGCGCTGGACGCCTGGCTCGCGGAGCGCCACTTCGTCTGCGGCGACCGATTCACCATGGCGGACGTCTATGTCGGCAGCGCGGTCGACTGGGGCCTCCAGTTCGGCTCGATTCCCGAGCGCGACGCGTTCAGGGCCTATGCCGGGCGTTGCAGCGGGCGCGCAGCCTATCAGGCCGGCAAGGCGATCGACGGGAAGTTGATTGCGGAAATCCAGGCGCGGGAAAACCAGGCGTGAGCTACACCACCAGTTGCCATTGCGGCACGATCAGTGCGACGGTCGATGGCGACCTTCCGGCCGGCGGCATGACCTGCAACTGCTCGATGTGCAGGCGCAAGGGCACTATCCTCCACTTCGTGCCCGCTTCCGAGGCAACGGTCGAAGCGCCGGCGGACAAGCTCGGCGACTACACGTTCAACAAGCAGGCGATCCACCACCACTTCTGTACCGAGTGCGGCTGCACGCCTTTTGCCCTCGGCACTGGGCCTGATGGGCGGGAGATGGTCGCAGTCAACCTGCGCTGCGTGCCGGAGTGCGACATCAATGCGCTGGAGATCAACCGCGTGGATGGGGCGTCGTTCTGAGGGATTGGGCGGCGTTGCGTCGGGTCTGGCAGACTAGCGGACCGCTTCCCCCTCACCTCACCTCACCTCACCTCACCTCACCTCACCTCACCTCGCGTCAATTCATCGCGTCATCCAGCGAAAGCTGGGCCCAGATGCAGCTCAGCGCCACGTAGAGAACGATCCCAGCTTTCGTCGGGATGACGGCAGGGTCATGGGTGGAGGATACAGACCGGGCGAGCAAGGCGCGTGCGCCGGTGAAGGCCGGCACTCTACCCTATCGCCGCACTCTTCCTGAGCAATTGGTACGCCTCGACCACGCGGGTCAGGCGCCCCTCGTGGCGACGGTCGCCGCCGTTGCGGTCGGGGTGATAGCGGCGGACCAGCTCGGAATAGCGCCGCCGCAGCCGCCGGAGGTCGGTGTCGAGGCCGAGGCCCATCGTCTCTAGCGCCTGCGCTTCCTCGCGGCTGAAGCGGCCGTCCATGGCCATTTGCGCTTCGCGCTGGGCGCGGCTCCTGATTCCGCCCGCTCGGGCCGCGATGGCATCGATCGGATCGTCGAAGTCCGCCCAGCGCGGCATGCCGTCGACGCCCGCGGTTGGGCGGAACGAATGACTCTCGGTGCGCCATCCCGCAGCGGGCGCCTGGGCCGCGAGAATCTCCTCGGCGCTCATCCCTTCGAACCAGTCGTAGCCCGCGTTGAATTCGCGCACGTGATCGAGGCAGAACCAGCGCCAGGCACCAGGTCCATCGAAGGAATTGCCGCGTGTGCCCGGCGCGCGATACTCGCCCGACTCATTGCAACCAGGCGTCTCGCAAGTGCGCCCGGTGCTCTCGTATCGTCCATGGAACCTGGTCTGCTTCACGCCATTAGGATGGGCATGGACAAGCCGGTTGGGAACCCCCAAACCTGACCCATGGCTGGAACGTTGCAATCCGAAATCGAATCACTGCTGACCTCCGCTTTCGCGCCGTCGCGGCTCGAAGTGATCAACGATAGCGCCAGGCATCATGGCCATGCCGGCGATGACGGAAGCGGCGAATCGCACTTCACGATCGTGATCGAAAGTGCGGCGTTTACGGGCAAGAGCCGGCTCGACCGCCAGCGCATGGTCAACGCCGCACTCGGCGACATTCCCGGTCAGCGCGTCCACGCAGTTGCGGTCCGCGCCTCGGCGCCCGGGGAGAGCTGATGACCTACGCGCTCTGGTATTGGCCAAACATACCGGGGCGCGGAGAGTTCGTGCGATTGGCGCTGGAAGCGGCGGGCGTTCCCTATCGCGACATGGCCCGCGAACAGGGCGCCGAGGCGCTGGTGCGGGATCTGGAGGCGCGCAGCGGCATCCGGCCCTTCGCCCCGCCCTATCTCGTCGACGGCGACTTCGCCATCGCGCAAGTCGCGCACATTCTCGCCTGGCTGGCGGACCGGCACGGCTTCGGCGCCGGCGAGCTCGAACGCGATCTCGAACTGATCACGCTCCAGCTCACCATCAGCGACATGGTGGCGGAAGTGCACGCCGTGCACCATCCGATTTCGACCGCGCTCTATTACGAGGACCAGGGAGACGCCGCGTGGCAGGTCGCGGCGCATTTCCGCAGCGAACGCATGCCGAAGTTCCTCGGCTACTTCGAGGGCGCACTCGGCGCCAACGACGGGCCCTTCGTGCTCGGCCGCAAGTGGAGCCACGTCGACACCTCGCTGTTCCAGCTCGTCGAGGGACTGCGCTACATGTTCCCGCAGCGGATGGCGGCGCTGGAGCGCGACTATCCCCGGCTGCTCGTGTGCCACGAAGCGGTCGGCAAGCTCGACGGTATCGCCGCCTACCGTGCGTCCGACCGCTGCATTCCGTTCAACGAAGACGGCATCTTCCGCCACTATCCGGAGCTCGACGGATCATGATCGAACAGACAATCACCCCGATCACCCACGACCTTGGCCAGTTCGAAGTGCGCCGCGCGATCCCCTCGCGCGAGCGGACGATGGTCGGACCGTTCATCTTCGTCGACCAGTTCGGACCGGCGCAGCTCGATATCGGCGGCGGCATGGACGTGCGGCCGCACCCGCACATCAATCTCGCCACCGTGACCTGGCTGTTCGAGGGGGCGATCGACCACCGCGACAGCCTCGGCACTTTCGCGACGATCCGCCCGGGGCAGGTCAACCTGATGACCGCCGGCCGCGGCATCGTCCATTCGGAACGCAGCCCCCAGGACGAGCGCGAGCGCGGCGCGCGGCTCTACGGCATGCAGACCTGGCTGGCGCTGCCTGACGGGCAGGAGGAGATCGCTCCCGCCTTCGAGGCGCAGATCGACCTGCCGGTGGTGGAGGACCAGTGCGCCAAGGCGATCGTGATCATGGGCGAGCTATGGGGCAAGCGCGCACCGACGACGACGCATGCGGGCACGATCTATGCCGACGTCATGCTCGCCGCCTCGGGCGCGCTGCCGATCGAGGCGGAGGCGGACGAGCGCGCGGTCATGCTGGTCGGCGGCGAAGCGAGCGTCGATGGCCGGCCGCTGGTGCTCTACGAGCTGGCCGTGCTCGCACCCGGCGCGCAGATGACGCTTTCGAGCGAGCGCGGCGGACGGGTCATGCTGCTCGGCGGGGAGGCGTTCGCGACCAAGCGCCACGTCTGGTGGAACTTCGTCAGCTCCGACCGGGAGCGGATCTGCGCGGCGCGCGACGCATGGACGCGCGGCGAGTTTCCCAAGGTCCCGGGCGACGACAAGGAATTCATCCCGATCCCCGAACAACCGAAGACGGTGAGCTATCCATGAGTTTCGAAGGCAAAGTCGTATGGATCACCGGCGCATCCTCCGGCATCGGCGCGGCACTGGCCCGCGAGTTCGCCGGACGCGGTGCCAGGATCGTGCTTTCGGGCCGCGACGAGGCGCGCCTTGCGGCGGTTGCGGGCGGCCTTGGCACCGAAACGCTCGCCCTCCCCTTCGACATTCGTGACGATGCGGCACTCGCCGAAGCGACGCAGCAGGCGATCGGGTGGCAGGGCGGCGTCGATATCGCGGTCGCCAACGCAGGCGTCTCGCAGCGCAGCACCGCGCTCAAGACCGATATGCAGGTCTATCGCGACATCATCGAGATCGACCTCACCCAGCAGATCGCGTTCGCTCAGGGCCTGATCGGCCACATGGCGGAGCGCGGCAGCGGGCGCCTCGTCTTCATTTCGTCGATCGCGGGCAAAGTCGGGGTGCCGATGCGCACCGCCTACTGCGCGGCGAAGTTCGGGCTCGTGGGCTATGCCGACTCCCTGCGCGGGGAGCTGTCGCGGGATGGGGTGGAGGTGCACGTCGTCTGCCCCGGCTCGGTCGCGACCGACGTGAGCCGCAACGCGCTCACGGCGGATGGATCGAAGCGGGGCAAGAGCAACAGGGCCATCGACGAAGGCATTCCCGCCGACGAGGCGGCGAAGACCATGGTGGACGCCATCGCCCTCAACCAGCGTGAGATCATCGTCGCGCGCGGGATGGAAGAGGCGATGGGCAAGGCGCGCCAGACGCCCGATCAGTTGTTCGATCAGGTCGCGGCGATGGTTGCCGCCGGATATATCGAGAAGATGGAAGCGGAGGGGTGAGGATGGATCAGAAGCGCGTAACGCTTGCCAATGGCATCGAGCTCGACGTGGTCGACACCGGGCCGCGCGATGCACCGGCGCTCGTGTTCCTCCACGGCTTTCCCGAAAGCCACCGCACCTGGCGCCACCAAATCGCGCATTTCTCCGATCGCTACCGCTGCATCGCGCCCGACCAGCGCGGCTATCGCGGATCGTCCAAGCCGCAGGAGGTCGAGGCCTATACGCCCGATAAGCTCATCGGCGACGTATTCATGCTGGCCGAGGCGCTGGGGGTTGAGACCTTCACCGTGGTCGGCCACGACTGGGGCGGCGCGATCGCCTGGGGCACGGCGCTCGCCGGGCAGGCGAACGGCCACGTCACGCGCGCAGTGGTCGCCAATGCGCCGCATCCGGCGATCTTCCAGAAGCTGCTCTACACCAACGAGCACCAGCGCAAATCCAGCCAGTACATGCGCGGCTTCCGGGATCCGGCAAACGACGCGCTGGTGCGCGAGCATGGCCTCGCCGCGATTCTGATGCAGGAGATCAAGTGGGATCGCCCGAGCGAGATGGAAGCGGAAGAGCGCGAGGCGCTGCTGAAGGACTGGCAGGACGGGGACGCGGCGTTCGGCATGCTCAACTGGTACCGCGCGAGCCCGATCGACGTGCCTCCGCTCGACGCGCCCTATGCCCTGCCCCAAGGCTGGACGCCCCCGCCCCTTCCCAAACTCACCATCCCGACGCTGGTGATCTGGGCGATGGACGATCTGGCCCTTCCCCCTGAAAACCTCGAGGGAATGGACGAGTTGATCGAGGACCTGACGATCGCGGAGGTGCCGGACTGCGGCCACTTCGTCCCTTGGGAAGCGCCGGGCGAGGTCAACGCTGCGATGGACGCATTTCTGGACCGGACCGGTTAGCCGTCGTCACCCCTGCCACTCGACCCACGCGCCGTGCGGGTGGGCGGTAGCGAGCAAGGTCCAGTCCTTCGACCCCGGCCAGTAGCGCACGCGCAGTTCGTGGGCGAACGTCTCGCGGTTGGTTTCCAGCATGATCCACGCGAGCGGTTCGTCCGCCGTCGCCGCCTCGCCTGCGCGCTCCATCGCGGCCACGATCCTCTCGCGCGCAGCTTCGGGAATGTATTGCCACACGATCGAGTGAAACAGCGCGCGGGTGACGCCTTGCACCTGCGGTTCGGACAGCACTTCCTCGACCCACTCCGCCGCGCCCATCCGGTCGAGTTCCGGCGCACGTTCGGCCGCCAGCGCCGCAGCGCGGTCGATCCGGCCCATGCGCTCGCGGGCTTCGGGCCAGATGTAGCTCTTGAGCCGCAGCACGGTGTCGGGATCGCGCAGGTCCATCGGCCGCACGTCGCAGCCGCGAATCCCCTCGATCTTCACCGGATTGCCCGGCGGCGGCGCACCGCGCCACTCCGGCGCGAGGTGCATCGGCGAACCGCTCGGCCCCACGACAACGCCGCCAAGGTCGAAGCGGAACCGCTCCATCATCGTGTTGATGCCGGCGCTGGCGCCGATCTCGTTCATCTCGAAGCGCGGTCCTACCCGTTCCGACAGCCAGAACAGGCCGGCCATTATGCTGGCCGAACGACCCGCCTCGTTGGTCTGCGGCGGATGATCGAGCCACGGCAGCAGGAGATGGTCGAACGTCTCGACCAGGCCGACCACCAGTTCGTCGACCGCGCCCTGATCGGTCGTCAGCGCGGCGTAGACCGGCTCCAGCCGCTTGTCGGTTCCGCTGAGGAGCAGGTAGTGGAGCCCGCCCGCGATCCGCAGGGGCATGGCGTCCTCCAGCAGCAGGCCCTGCCAACTGGCCATACGCCGTCCGACCGCCGTTTCGGTCTTGAGCACCGGCAGCAGGCCGCGGATCACGCGTGCGGTGCCCGGCGCTCCGTTCTTCGCCGCGTGCTGCGCCTGCCATTCGATCCCGTCCGGGACCGACCGCGTGTGCATGATCGCATGGGGGCTCTCCGCCATCTCCATTGCCCTTTCCGAACTCGACCTCTAAGTGCCCCGGCGCAATGCCCGCACCGCTCACCTTCGCCATCCCCAAGGGGCGCATCCTCGACGAGGCGCTGCCCGTGATGGCACGTGCGGGCCTCGTGCCGGAAGAGGCCTTCCACGACAAGGGCAACCGGAGCCTGACCTTCGGGACGACCCGCGAGGATCTCCGTATCATCCGCGTGCGCGCGTTCGACGTCGCCACTTTCGTCGCGCACGGCGCGGCGCAGGCCGGCATCGTCGGTTCGGACGTGATCGAGGAATTCGACTACTCGGACCTATACGCCCCGGTTGATCTCGACATCGGGCACTGCCGGCTCTCGCTTGCCGCGCCTGCAAACGTCGCCGAGCGGCAGGCCGGCGCGAGCCATATGCGGGTCGCCACCAAGTATCCGAACCTCACGCGCCGGTGGTTCGAGAGCAAGGGCGTCCAGGCCGAGTGCGTCAAGCTCAACGGCGCGATGGAGATCGCTCCGGCGCTGGGACTCGCGCGGCAGATCGTGGATCTCGTCTCCACCGGCCGCACGCTGATCGAGAACGGGCTCGAGGAGCGCGAGACGATCATGCAGGTGTCCGCGCGGCTGATCGTCAACCGCGCCGCGCTCAAGACCGATCCGCGCGTGGGCGAGATCGTGGAGAGCTTCCGCGCCGTCGCTGCCGAGCCGGAGCCGGCCTGATGCAACGCCTGAACATCACCGAGCCCGGTTTCGAAACCGCCTTCGCGCGCCTGGTCGACGGCCGGCGCGAGAGCGATATCGAAGTGCGGCAGGACGTCGCCGATATCATCGTGCGCGTGCGGGCGAAGGGCGACGCGGCGCTGGAAGAATACACGGCCCGTTTCGACAAGCACCGGCTCGTGGACGAAAGCGACTGGCGCATCGCGCCCGAGGCATGCCGCGCCGCCTACGAAGCGCTGGCGCCCGATCTGCGCGACGCCCTCGACCTCGCAGCCCGGCGGATCGAGGCCTATCACCGCGAACAGCTTCCTGCGAACCGCGACTTCACCGATGAAGCCGGCGTCCGCCTCGGCGCGCGCTGGTCGCCGGTCGATGCGGCGGGACTGTACGTGCCGGGCGGCCGCGCCGCCTATCCCTCCTCACTGCTGATGAACGCCATTCCTGCCAAAGTCGCGGGGGTGGAGCGGCTCGTCGTCGTCTCCCCGACCCGCGGAGGCGAGACCAGTTCGCTCGTGCTCGCCGCAGCGCACCTCGCCCAAGTGGACGAGGTCTGGCGCATAGGCGGCGCGCAGGCGATCGCAGCTCTCGCCTACGGCACCGAGCGGATCGCACGGGTCGACGTGATCACCGGGCCCGGCAATGCCTGGGTCGCGGAGGCCAAACGCCAGCTCTACGGTGTGGTCGGGATCGACATGGTCGCGGGGCCGAGCGAGATCCTCGTGATCGCCGACGCGGACAACGATCCGGACTGGATCGCCGCCGACCTGCTGAGCCAGGCCGAGCACGACCCGGCCTCGCAATCGATCCTGATCACCGACGACGACGCCTTCGCGAACCAGGTGGAGGATCGGATCGACACGCAATCCGCCATGCTCGCGACGCGCACGACGGCGCAGGCGAGCTGGCGCGACAACGGCGTTGTGATCGTGGTCGAATCGCTCGATCAGGCGGTGCCGCTCGCCAACCGGCTTGCAGCCGAGCACGTCGAGCTCGCGGTGGCGGATCCCGAGACGCTGTTCGCCGGTCTGCGCCACGCGGGTAGCGTGTTCCTCGGCCGCCACACGCCCGAGGCCGTCGGCGACTATGTCGCGGGCCCCAATCACGTCCTTCCGACCGGTCGCCGCGCCCGCTTCTCCAGCGGGCTCTCGGTGCTCGACTTCATGAAGCGCACCAGCTTCATCTCGCTCGATCCCGCGGCGCTGGCCGCCATCGGTCCGGCGGCCGTAGTGCTCGCCGAAGCCGAGGGGCTGCCGGCGCACGCCCAATCCGTTGCCATGAGGCTCAAGTAATGTCCGCACGTCCGCCGAAACGCACGCTCGCCCGCTCCGCTGCGCGGCTCGCGGCCGTGCAGGCGCTCTACCAGCGCGAGATGGAGGGGACCGCACTTGCCCGCCTGCTCGATGAGTTCCACCGGCACCGCCTCGGCGCGGTGCTGGGCGAGGACGACCATGCCGAAGCCGAGATGGCATTCTTCGACGACGTCGTCTCCGGCGTCGACGCGCGCTGCGACGAGATCGACCTGCTGCTGAGCGAGCGGCTCGCGCAAGGCTGGAATCTCGCGCGCCTCGACAAGACGATGCTGCAAGTGCTGCGCGCCGGCGCGTACGAGCTGATAGCCCGCGAGGACGTACCGGTCGCGACCGTGATCAACGAGTACATCGACGTCGCAAAAGCGTTCTTCGACGATCGCGAGGCGAAGTTCGTCAACGGCGTGCTCGATGCCCTCGCCAAGCAGGTGCGGTGAGCGGCGAGAGCGCCTTCATCGATCTCCTGCGGGGCCTGCCGCTGCATCCCGGCGCCCGCGGCCTGGACGATGACGCCGCGGTGCTGGAACTGGGCGGCGAAACGCTCGTCCTGACGCACGACATGCTGGTCGAGGGCGTTCACGTCCTGTCGGGACAAGACCCGGCCGATGTGGCGTGGAAGCTGGTCGCGACCAACCTGTCCGATCTCGCCGCCAAGGGTGCGGAGCCGGTGGGGGTGCTCGTCGGCTACATGCTCGGTGCGGACGACGCGCGCTTTCTCGACGGTCTGCGCGAGGTCCTTTCAACCTACGATGTGCCGCTCCTCGGCGGGGATACCGTGTCGGGCGGACCACCGCGAAGCTTCGGACTGACCGCGATCGGCCGCGCTACGCACGTTCCCGTGCCCTCGCGCAGCGGCGCGAGCCCGGGGGATGCGATCTACGTCACCGGTCCGCTGGGCGCGGCACTCGCGGGGCTTGAGGCCTTGCAGGCGGGCGATGAGGCCGCCGCCTTGCCCTACCGCCGGCCCGTCCCCCTGCTCGCCGAAGGTCGCGCGCTTGCGCCCATGGTCGGCGCGATGATGGACATTTCGGACGGTCTGCTACTCGATGCCTGGCGTATGGCGAAAGCCAGCGGCGCAACGTTCGCCATCGACCGCTCCGCCGCGCCGATCGCTCTGCCCGAGATTCGGCGCGACGAGGCCCTGCGCTGGGGGGACGATTACCAGTTGCTGTTTACCGCGTCCGAAGGGGCCAATTTGCCGGTGCCTGCGACAAAGATCGGCCGTGTCGTGGCGCCACTGGACGGCGCTCCGCTGCTCCTGGACGGCGAGCTTGTCCGCTCACCCGAAGGCCTCGGCTACAGCCACGAAGGCTAGATCTCGGGACAATGCACCCCGCGCCTCTCCAGCACTGGACGCAGCGCGTAATAGGCTTCCTTGGTCCGGTGGCTCGGGATCGCCGGGTAGAGGTGATGCACGAAGTGCGTTTCCATCCCGATCGATCCGATGTGCCCGAGCCTGCTCTTGAACAGCCGCGTATTGGTGTAGCGGCCCCGCGCCTCGCGCGGGTGATGCGGTGCCCAGCTCAGGTAGAAGCGGATGTAGCTGAGGCCGATGTGCCGCGGCAGCCACCAGATCAGCGCCGCCTCGATCGCGTAGCCGCTCCAGGCCATGCCGAACAGCACGGCCAGAAAGATCAGTTGCAGGCGGATCGTGTCCCTGAGCGAGTCCGCCGCTTCCTTGGTCCCCATCTCCGCGAGGATGCGCTTGTAGATGTGGATCGAGCCGTCGATCCCCGGCTGGCGATTGAGCCAGGTCTTGTAGATCGCATGCCAGGGGCCGTTGGCGCGGTCGGGGTAGTCCGGATCCTTCTCCGGATGGTTGCAGTGGTAGTGATGCTCCAGGTGCATCAGCCGCGCCATCGAGAACGGGAAGACGATGATGATCGTCGAGACCTTGCCGGTCCATTCGTTGAGCCAGCGCGTCTTGCTGCCGGGGCGGCCGATGTTCGAATGCATCGCCTCGTGGCTGGTGACGTAGCCGCCGACCGCGAACACTGTCGACAGCACGAAGGCGAGCGGCAGGTTGAGCCAGCCCATGATCGCCAGCGGGAAGAAGCTGAGCCAGATCGCGTAGCAGGTGAAGGCGAACGCCGGGTAGATCCACATCTTCCCGCCCTCGAACCGCCGGGCGATCTCGCGCTCTTCCCGCAGCAGTGCGACGCGCGTGTGCTTGTCGAGCGAGGCGTCGCCCGTCAGCGGAATGGCCGGCGCGTCGCCGCGCGCGGGTGCATCGACCAGCCCCTCGCGGAAAAACATCGCGTCTGTCGCCCCCTGCCCCTCTGTCACACCCATCGCCCCCGCAACGTCGCGTAGAGCCCCCACGGGCTGCCGACGAGCAGGCCGAAGCCGATCGGCGAGAGGCCCAGTGGCGGCTCCCACTCCCAATAGATCATCGTCTGCGCAATCAGCGGCGCGATGAAACCGATGCCGAAGAGAAGCGGCATGATCTTGAAAAGCGTCTGGACCGCCTTTTGCATGGCCGTTTACTTAATCTTAAGTACGATTTGCCGCAAGACTCGGCCGGATTTGTCTTGCCGATGTCGCATTTCGGGGCAGCGCTGGACCAGGGCACAACTTCGCGCGAAGCTCTTGCGCGCGGCGTCCCACCCCCTATACCTCGACGGGCCAGCGGCCCTGCGAAAGCGGGGCCGCTGGCCAAATGAAACCAGGGAAGAGGGGACTAGCGCGTGAATCTAGTCGCGATCGCAATCGTTTTGGGGCTGCTAGCCATTGTCTATGGCTTCGTCACCAGCCGCCAGGTGCTCGGCGCTGCCGCCGGCAATGAAAAGATGCAGGAAATCGCCGGCGCCATCCAGGAAGGCGCCAGGGCTTATCTCAACCGCCAGTATACGACGATCGGAGTGGTCGGCGTGGTCGTGGCGATCATCGTCGGGATCTTTCTCGGCCCGATCTCGGCCACGGGCTTCGTCATCGGGGCGATCCTCTCGGGCTTCGCCGGCTTCATCGGCATGAACATCTCGGTCCGCGCGAACGTGCGCACAGCGGCTGCCGCGCAGACGGGGCTGCAGCAGGGCCTCACCCTCGCCTTCCGTGCGGGTGCCATCACCGGCATGCTCGTCGCCGGGCTCGCCCTGCTCGCGATCGCGGTGTTCTTCGGCGTCCTGATCGGCCTGATGGGCTACGAAGCGAACGACCGTATCGTGATCGATGCGCTAGTGGCGCTGGCCTTCGGCGCTTCGCTGATCTCCATCTTCGCGCGCCTCGGCGGCGGCATCTTCACCAAGGCGGCCGACGTCGGCGCCGACCTCGTCGGCAAAGTCGAGGCAGGCATTCCCGAAGACGACCCGCGCAATCCAGCCGTGATCGCCGATAACGTGGGCGACAACGTCGGCGACTGCGCCGGCATGGCCGCCGACCTGTTCGAAACCTACGTCGTCACCGTCGGCGCGACGATGGTGCTCACCGCGCTACTGCTGAGCGGCGTGGGCGATCTGCTGCTGCCGCTGATGGCTCTGCCGCTGTTGATCGGCGGCGCCTGCATCGTCACCTCGATCATCGGGACCTACTTCGTCCGTCTGGGCGGCGGGACCAACATCATGGGCGCGATGTACAAGGGCTTCCTCGTCACGGCCGTCCTTTCGATCCCGGCCATCTGGCTGGCGACGAGCTACGCGCTCGGCGACATGAACGCGGTCATCAATGATGGGACCGAGATGGTGCCGTTCACCGGTATGGACCTGTTCTGGTGCGCGATGGTCGGCCTCGTGATCACGGGCCTCATCATCTGGATCACCGAGTACTACACGGGCACCAACTACCGCCCGGTGCGCTCGATCGCCAAGGCCTCCGAAACCGGCCACGGCACCAACGTGATCCAGGGGCTCGCTATCAGTCTGGAAGCGACTGCGCTGCCGACGCTGGTGATTGTCGCGGGCATCATCGGCGCCTATCAGCTCGCCGGACTGATCGGCATCGCCTACGCGGCGACTGCCATGCTGGCGCTCGCGGGCATGGTCGTGGCGCTCGACGCTTACGGCCCCGTCACCGACAACGCCGGCGGCATTGCCGAGATGGCGGGCCTCGACGACAGCGTGCGCGAGAAGACCGATGCGCTCGACGCCGTGGGCAACACGACCAAGGCGGTGACCAAGGGTTACGCGATCGGATCGGCCGGCCTCGCCGCGCTGGTGCTGTTCGCCGCCTACACCACCGACCTCACCGAGTTCTTCCCGGACGCGGACGTCGATTTCAGTCTCGAGAACCCCTACGTCATCGTCGGCCTGCTGCTCGGCGCGCTGCTGCCCTACCTCTTCGGCGCGATGGGCATGACGGCGGTCGGCCGCGCTGCCGGCGACGTGGTCAAGGACGTGCGCGAGCAGTTCGCCGCCGACAAGGGCATCATGGCCGGCACCAGCCGTCCCAACTATGCCCGTACGGTGGACCTCGTGACCAAGGCGGCCATCAAGGAGATGATCGTGCCCTCACTGCTGCCGGTGCTCGCACCGATCGTGGTCTACTTCGTGATCACCCTGATCGCGGGGCAGGAGAACGGCTTCGCCGCGCTCGGCGCGCTGCTCCTCGGCGTGATCGTCGGCGGCCTCTTCGTCGCGCTCTCGATGACTGCGGGCGGCGGCGCATGGGATAACGCGAAGAAGTACATCGAGGACGGCAATCACGGTGGCAAGGGCTCCGAGGCGCACAAAGCCGCGGTGACCGGCGACACCGTCGGCGATCCCTACAAGGACACTGCCGGCCCTGCGGTGAACCCGATGATCAAGATCACCAACATCGTCGCCCTGCTTCTGCTGGCGGCGCTGGCGGCCGCGTAAGCGAACGCTAGAAAGCCACCAGGCTGGAAAGGCCCCCCCGGAAAGTGCCGGGCGGGGCTTTTCTTTCGTTTCAAATGCGTTCGGTCCGAAACTGGGTCTCAGACAAGGTTCGTCGACATTCCCTTCGGACGGGTTCCATCACCGGAACTTGCTCTGGATTTCCGTCACTGTCACGATACACCCTTTCGGGCATCTTTTGGGGGACGCAAATCCATGAAAATCAAACCTCTCGTCGTTCGGAGCGCAAGCGCCATCGCGCTCGTCTCGTGCAGCCTCGTCGCTGGCCTTGATGCTCCTGCCCTTGCGCAAACTACGCCGGGCGAAGTCATCTCGACCAAGGTTCCGCTGGAGCAACTCGCGGCGCTCCCGGCAATGAGCAACCTGCGGCTTTCGCCCGACGGAACCAAGATCGCGGTCCAGCTCGGCAGCGGCAACGATTTTGTTTATGCGATCGTCGATCTCAAGAACGGTGGCAAGGCAACGCCCATAGCATCTGCCGGGACTTTCAAGGATACCGGCCAGCGTTCGGTCTTCGGCTACAAGTGGTTCGACGACCGTTATCTGCTCATGACTCTCGCGTCGCGTGAAAACGTGTACGGCACCCGGGCTGATATCTATCGGCTCGTCGCGTTCGATACGCAGAGCGGCAAGCTCCACGATGTCGGATGGGACGACGCGATGGCCGATGCATCCAATGTTCTGTATCGCGACGAGGAGAACGATCGCATTTTGCTCGCACGGCAGGCGAACCGGCGCGGTGATACGGAGCGAATGTTCCTTTACCAGGTCGATTGGGTGGATGTCGCGACCGGCAAGGTCCTTTCAACCGAGCAGCGCAAGAATCCGATCGTGGATGGCTGGGTAGCCGACGGCGACGGCGTAGTGCGCATGGGCGTCGGCTACGATCGTGGCAGCGGCGAGCGGCGCTATCTTTATCGCTCCAGTGAGAACGAGGACTTCCGCACCGTCGCACGAATTACGGACGAGGATTTTACCGGTAGCGGCATCACGCCGCTGGTGTTTCTCGACGAGCCTGACATGGCCATCGTAAGCAGCAATCATGAAGGCTACGACGCCATATACAAAGCGAATCTGTCCAACATGGAAATCGGGGAGAAGCTCTTCTCGATCGAGGGCTACGACGTCGGCGGAGTGATTCCCAACGCCGAAGAAAATGGCATTCTCGGCTACACATACGCCACCGATCGTCGATACCGCGAGTATATCGATCCGCGCTTTGCGCAGGTTCAGCAATTCCTGCGCGAAGAATTCGGTAAGGGAAATGCGCAGATCGTTAGTACGAACGACGACGAGACGAAGATGATTGTGGCGCTCGCACGCGCTGCGCAACTGCCTTCCTACTACCTTTACGATGTTCAGTCGGGCAGCTTTGATCTGATCTCCTACACCCATTTCGAGCTCAGGGACGGTGTGTTGAACCCGGTCGAAATGGTTCGCTACACCGCAAGCGACGGACTCGAGATAGAGGCCGTGGTAACCCAGCCGCGATTGCGGGCTCAGCAGAAGGATCTGCCTGTGGTCGTGCTGACTCATGGTGGACCTTACGGCGTGCGGGACTACGCCAGCTACGACCAGTGGGCGCAAGCAATCGCAGAGCAGGGCTATGTCGTCGTGCAGCCGAACTACCGTGGTTCGGGCGGGTACGGTGCGGAATTCGTGAAGGCCGGTCGGAGCGATGGCTTCGGCACAAGGATGCAGGATGATCTCAACGAAGTCGTCGACTACCTTGATGCGCAGGGTCTGGTCGACAAGGATCGCGCTTGCATGATGGGGTGGTCGTATGGCGGTTACGCGTCGGCGCGAGCCGTGCAACGTGACCCCGCGCGCTGGGAGTGCGCAATCGCGGGAGCAGGCGTCTACGACCTGCCACGTATGAAGCAATACGACCTGACTTACCTCGGCGAGTTCGGAGCAAACTATCTCGCGGAGGGTGCATCGGCTCTCTCCGACGTGTCGCCTGCGCGGAACCCGCATGGCACTTGGTCTCCCATTCTGATCGTCCACGGTTTGCGTGATCCTCGCGTTCCGATCGAACAGGCGCGAATCCTCAAGGACGCATTGGAACGTGCAGGGAAACAGGAGGGCGTGGATTTCGCCTACCTAGAGCAGCCGAAAAACGGCCACTACGGCGCGTTCTTCACGAGGGAAGAACGACTGGAATGGCTGGGCGGTGCAACAGCGTGGCTGGCAAAACACAATCCGGCATACGTTCCCGGCGATCCGGATTACGAGGATCGGGCACCGCTTGATCCCGCCGCCAAGAAAATGGGAGAGCGGTTGGGCATCGAGGGTCTTTGACTACTCTGAGTGGAAGGTGCGTTTGGATGCCCGGGTAAGGAGCTAGTCTTTTTTAATCATCTTGGTGCTACCACGGTCCGTGCGGCACGTTCGTCCGCGGTAGCCAAGGTTAACGCGTGGCCAGTGCCCCCGTTGAAACCCCCGATCCTGTGGATGCGGACTGCCTGGCGCGAACATGCGCGCCGGCGGCTCGCCTCGCAGCAGCATCGTGGCGGGCACTCGAGGGTCATTTTACACGGCCGGAATGGGACCTTCTTGCGAGGTCGGCGGGCGAGCCCAACCCGTTCTGTGAACGCTGGACGCTGATGCCCGCGCTGGAGCGGTTCGCGCCCGCTGCGAACGTCGCGCTCGTCCATCTGCGGATGGCAGGCGAGCTTTGCGGGCTGATGCCGCTCGCGCGGAGCCGGAGCTACTACGGCTACCCGATCCCGCACCTCGCGACCTGGAGCCACGACAACATGTTCGTCGGCAGTCCGCTGGTGCGCAGCGGCTGTGAGGAGGCGTTCTGGCGCGAGCTGTTCGGCTGGGCCGATGCGCATGCCGGAGGAGCGCTGTTCCTCCATCTCGGCTGGATGGCGGAAGATGGTCCGCTGTTTCGCGCGCTATCACAAGTGGCGGGCGGGCAGGAGCGGCCGTGGGGCGTGGTCCAGCGGGAGGAGCGCGCGCTGCTGCAGTCCGAGCTTGGCCCGCAAGCCTATCTCGAGGCCGCGATGAGCGGCAAGAAGCGCAAGGAACTGCGCCGTCAGCACAAGCGCCTCGCCGAAGAGGGAGAGCTGCGCTTCGAGCGGCGCTGCGACGAGGCGGGACTCGCCGGCTGGGTCGAGGACTTCCTTGTGCTCGAACGAGCCGGATGGAAGGGCCGCAACGGCTCCGCGCTGGCCGACCGCCCGAGCACGCGCGGCTGGTCTGCGCAGACGCTGCACGGCGCGGCGGCGCACGGACGGCTCGAGCGCCTGACGCTCACGCTCGACGGCAAGCCGATCGCCATGCTCGCCAACTTCATCGCGCCGCCGGGTGCGTTCAGCTTCAAGACCGCGTTCGACGAGCGCTTCGCGCGCTTCTCGCCCGGCGTGCTGCTCCAGCTCGAGAACCTCGATCTGCTGGAGCGCGAGGACGTGGCGTGGTGCGACAGTTGCGCCGCGGCGGACCATCCGATGATCGAGCGCATCTGGCGCGAGAAACGCGCGATGGTGCGCGTCAACGTTGCGATCGGCGGGCCGCTGCGCCGGGCGCTGTTCCGCCCGATGCTGCGCGCGGAGAGCCGCGGCAAAGCCAAAGGAGCCTGACAATGGGTGCCCATACCGCCATCGAAGTCCTGGCCGAGGGCGCGCCCGCGCCGGTGTTCGGACCCGAGGCCCGCGCCTCTTTCGCCGCGGCATATCCCGAGACGCCGCACGTGCTGCGCCACGGGCTCGCAACGCACGAGTTGCTGACCCTCGATGCGCTGGCAGTGCTTGCAAGCCGGCTGCCCGAGCGCTCGATCGAGTACAACCGCGGCGACCTTCCGATCGGCGTCGACGGTAAGCCGGGCGGCACCGGGCTGTCGATCGAGGACACGATCCGCCACATCGCCAGCAGCAATAGCTGGGCCGTGCTCAAGAACGTCGAGCAAGTACCGGAATACGAGGCTCTGCTGCTCGGTCTGCTGGACGAGATCAGGCCCGAGATCGAGGCGAAGACCGGCGCCATGCTGCGCCCGCAGGCGTTCGTCTTCATCTCCAGCCCCGATGCGGTCACGCCCTATCATTTCGACCCCGAGCACAACATCCTGCTCCAGCTCGTCGGCCGCAAGACGATGACGCAGTTCCCCGCCGGCGACGCGCGGTTCGCGCCCGACGAGATCCACGAATCGTACCACGCCGGCGGCGCACGCGAGCTGACCTGGCGCGATGAACTGGCCGAAGGCGGACGTGAGTTCGCACTCGCTCCCGGCGAGGCCGTGTTCGTGCCGGTCATGGCGCCGCACTTCGTCCGCAATGGGCCGGAGAGCTCGATCTCGCTGTCGATCACCTGGCGCAGCGACTGGAGCTTCGCCGAGGCCGATGCGCGCGGGTTCAACGGGCTGCTGCGCCGCGCGGGGCTATCGCCGGCGGCGCCTGGGCGCTGGCCTGCCTCGAACATGCCGAAGGCGCTCGCGTTCCGCGCGCTGCGCAGGCTCGGCCTCGCCCGTTGACCGCGGTGCCCGCACGCCGCAAAGCGCAGCGGATGACCGACCAACCTAGTCCTGAACAGCTCGTCGCCGATCTCGTCCGCCTGCTTACCGTCGAGCGGCAGACCGAGGATGCCTTCACCGGCCATCCGCAGAAGGACGGCGTCGGCCGCGTCTTCGGCGGACAGGTGATCGCGCAGGGGCTGCAGGCCGCCCAGGCCAGCGCGCCGGAGGGAATGGTGGCGCACTCGCTGCACGCCTACTTCCTCCGCGGCGGCAAGGAGGGGCCGGCGATCGACTATGCCATCGCACGCGACTTCGACGGGCGGAGCTTCGCCAATCGCCGCGTCGTCGCAAGCCAGGAAGGCACGCCGATCCTGAACCTGACGGCCAGCTTTCAGCGGCCAGAGGACGGGCTGTCGCACGACGACTACGACATGCCCGAGACCGTCCCTCCCGAGGAGCTGACGCCGGATCTGGAGCAACGCCGGCGGCTCCTCGCCGAAATGGGCGAGGTGAGCGAGGCGCAGCGGGCGATGATGCTTCGCCCCCGCCCGATCGAGATGCGGACGGTCGACAGCCTGCACTGGATGAACAGCGAGCCCCGGCCGCCCCGTGCGCGCTGCTGGTTCCGCACCGCCGCGCCGCTGCCGCCGATCGAGCAGGACCCCGCCCTGCACCGCGCGGTGATCGCCTACGCCAGTGACTACACGTTGCTCGGCACCAGCGCGCTGCCGCACGGGCTGAGCTGGGCGCGCGGCGACATGATCGGGGCGAGCCTCGATCATGCGGTCTGGTTCCACCGGGAGGCGCGGGCGGACGAATGGCTGCTCTACGCCACCGACAGCCCGTGGAGCGGCGGCGGGCGCGGCTTCAACAGAGGTCGAATATTCGACCGCGAGGGACGGCTGGTCGCCAGCGTCGCCCAGGAAGGAATGATCCGCCGGCGGATGCCGAAGCCGGACTGACGGCGCCGCTGTGGTTGACACACGCGGCATGGTTTGCGCGGTGTCACCTTGTAGCGACCCGCCTCGGCCGGTGCGTCCAGCGGGCCTCCAAGCAACGTGAAGAAGAGGCACGCACCTCTTTGAAACAGGTGCGATTTTATGCCCTCCTCCTTGCCGGATGGCAACGGAGTGCGCAGCCTTCCCGAAACAGGTGCCCAAGGGCGCCGGTGTGACCTTCCGCGACGCGGCGAAGAGCTGGGGAGAGGAGTGTCACCTTGTGCGCTGGCGCCCCTGCGGAGCACCCGTTCGGCGGGCGCGATCGCCATCGAGGTTTGCGTTGGCAGGAGGGGCCGAAGGCGCGTCATCGAAGATGATAAGGCAGATTTCGGCGATGTAGGAAAGGCTTTTCCCAGCTTGGGCGGCCCGTCTCGCCTTTGCGAAACTCGCATCCATGCGCGGGCCAGGCACAAAAAAGGCCCCGCGAGGGGGCCTTTTCGTAATTTTGGATCAAAGGGATCTCAGTTGAAGATCCAGTCCCAGATCGAACCCAACATGCCGTGTCTCCTGTTGCAAGTGCATGAGGAGACTACGTTAACCATATTTTTTTGTAAACTGTTAATTAACTTTGTTTCGCAATGGCAGACCATCCCTTTGTAAAGTCAGCATTTCCTGGATCTCGCCAACCGTCACCGGGCGCGCAATGTAATATCCCTGGCCGAGATCGCAGCCCATGTCGCGCAAGAGTGCGAAAGTCTCCCGGTCCTCTATTCCTTCGGCCACCGACGTCAGTCCGGCATCGCTCGCCAGCCGGGCCACGTTCGACACGATCGCCCTCGCCGTCCGCGAGCGATGGATCTGCTGGACGAACAGCTGATCGATCTTGATCTCGTCGAACGGCAGCTCGAACATGGCCTCGAGATTGGCGCTCGCGACGCCGAAGTCGTCCATCGAGAACGAGACGCCGAGCCGCTTGATCTGCTCGAACACGGCGCGGGCTGCGGAGAAATCCTCAATCCGGGCGGTTTCCGTGACTTCGATCGTCATTTTCGCCGGATCAGCCGAATGCGCCGCCAAGTTCATCTCAATCAGATCGGCGATGCGGCTGTCGACGAACTGGATCGCGGAGACATTGATCGAGATCTTCGGTTCGTGACCGTGGCTGCGCAGGGTCTCCGCCGCACGCAGGCTCTTGAGCAGAACACGCTTGGTCAGATCGTCGAGACGCCCCACGCGCTCGCACTGAAGGATGAAGCGCGCGGGCGAGATCTCGCCCCGCTCTTCGTCGACCCATCGCGCGAGGGCTTCAACCCCGACGATGCGTCCGCTCCGCAAGTCCGCCTGGGGCTGGAGCTTGATTGAGATGCGGTCTTCCGACAGCGCGCTTTCCAGCCGCGCCTGGAGCGAATAGTCCCATTCCTCGCTTTCGGCCGCGAAGTCCGAAATGACGAAGACCGGCCGATAGGCCTCGCGCGCCTGATCCGCGGCGGCGATCGCCGAACTCAGGCGGCTCGAGACTGACTTGTCAGAGGATCGGTCGACGCCGATGGTCATCGATACGTCAAGCACGCGATGCGAAACCGTGATCGACTGCGAGGCAACGGCCCGCAGACCTTCGAGATGTCCCTGTAGGTCCTGATACTTTTCGCTGGAAACCGCGAACGCAAAGTATTTGCCGCCGTCGTAGTAGATTCTCGATCCAGCATCTCCAAGGGCCAGTCGAGAGGCAAGCTGTCGAAGATACCTGCCCTGATCCGCTGGCGTCAGCGTCGCAAAAATGGCGTCCAAGCGTGCGATCTTGGCCACGACGACGGCAGTCGTCCTGTCCACGTGCTCGTCACCCAAGTCCCGTTGCAAGGCAACGAAGTTCGGCAATTTGCTCCGCGGTTCGAGGAATAGGTGCCGTCTCTTGAATCGAACCAGTAATCGACATGCGGAGTAAACCGCTGTGAGCGCCAACGGCCCTGCGAACTCGGCGCGAATCCCCAGTTGCGCGGTAACGACGACGAGGATGAGAAGCGCTGTGGTCCAAAGGACGTACAGCACCTTCCGGTGCGCGTTCCCACGACAGGCGATCAAACCGACCACAAGGCTAAGGCCGAAGCCGCCGACCATTCCCAGCCAGGACAGGATTTGCCCGGATTCCCGCGCGGCCGTTTCCGCAGCCATGATATGGATCAGACTTGGGGGTACGACCCCCCGTCCTGGTATTCGCACGAGCCTCGAGACATTGCCCTGCGGTCCCAAGACCACGGTCTTGCCGCCAAACAGCGCGGTCTCCTGCTCGCTTAGACTTGGCGTCCTGTTCAAATTGTAGCGGGGAATCGCGTCCGTATCGATCGCATAGTCGGGATAGATCTCCTTGCGGGAGACTTCGGGGACCATCGCGTTCCAGAGTGTCGGAAGTTCAATCGTTCCGTTGGAATAGGATGCCTTAACCCCCCACACATACCCGAGGAAGTCCGTCTTATAGTCGTTGCTAACGACCCGCATTCCGCTTTGGAAGAACCGATCGCTCGCCCCGACTGATCCCCTCTCCGCAAAATCCTCACGCACGGCCCTCGTCAGCACGACCTTATCGGCCAAGCGCACCAGCTCACTCCGCAGCTCCGCATCGATGCTGAGCGAATTGCTGCGCTGGATCGGCATGTCGATGAAGATGCGCGCGACGCCGGCGTGCTCGAGCCGCCGAATCGTCCGCAGGAGCCGCCTGTTCTCGGAACCGGCCTGCGAATCCGGCCCCTTCTCCACCTCCACGAACACGAATTCCGAGGTGGGGCTGTGATCGAACAGCTTGGCCTGGAGCGACCAGACGGTGATGTCTAGCGGACGAAGAATCGTGGTGGCAGCAACCACCACCGCCAGAAGGATGGCGATGGCCGCGTGGCGGAGCCTTTCGGATCCGATCAGTTCTCGTGCCAAGGGCAATGCAATCATTCCTAACCGGCGGTCGGCGCTACCGGAATATCGTAAACATCGCGTTTCCGAATGCAGCCGAACCCGGGGAAATCCCGTAAGCGCCGGCCGGCGTTGCCTCACCCCGCGGGGTGGTAGAAGTCGTAGATCTTCTGCGCGACGCCGGCGCTGATGCCCGGGGTGCGCTTCAGGTCGTCCAGCGCCGCGGCGCGCACTTTCCCGGCGGTGCCGAAGTGGAGCAGCAGCGCGCGTTTTCGCGAGGGGCCGATGCCGGGGATCTCGTCGAGCGGCGAGGCGGAGATCGCGCGGCTGCGCTTGGCGCGATGGGCGCCGATGGCGAAGCGGTGGACCTCATCGCGCAGGGTCTGGAGGTAGAACAGCAACGGCGAATTGGTCGGCAGGGTCTTCTCGCGCCCGTCGGGGAAATGGAACACCTCGCGCCCCTCGCGCCCGTGGTGCGGGCCCTTGGCGATGGCGATCAGCGGCACGTCCTCGATCCCGAGCTCCTCCAGCGCGTCGCGCGCCGCCGACATCTGCCCCTTGCCGCCGTCGAGCAGGACGAGATCGGGCCAGATGCCGCTCCCCCGCTCCTGGCTGCGGTCGGGGTCCTCGCGCAGCGCGCGCGCAAAGCGCCGGGTCATCACCTCGCGCATCATCGCGAAGTCGTCGTCGGTCTGCGCGGTCTTGATGTTGAACTTGCGGTACTGGTTCTTGAGGAAGCCTTCGGGCCCGGCGACGACCATCGCGCCGACGGCCTTGGCGCCCTGGATATGGCTGTTGTCGTAGATCTCGATCCGCTGCGGCGGTTCGGATAGTTCAAGGAATTCCGCAAGTTCTCGGTTGATCTTGGCCTTGGTTCCACTTTCGGCCAGGCGCCGGTCGAGCGCCTCCATGGCGTTGCGGCTGGCCTGCGCCATCAGCCGCCGCCGGTCGCCGCGCTGGGGGACGGAGATCTCGACCCGGTGCCCGGCCACTTCGCACAGCGCCTCGGCGAGCAGCGCCTGCTCGGGCAGCGCGCGGTCGACCAGCACGGTGCGCGGCGGCGGCACTTCCTCATAGAATTGGGCGAGCACGCCGGTGAGCACGTCCGCGTCGTCGACGTCCTGCGTGTGCGTGGGGAAGAAGGCGCGGTGGCCCCAGTTCTGTCCGCCGCGAACGAAGAAGGCCTGAATGCCGACCTGCCCGCCCTTGCTGGCGAGCGCGAAGACGTCGGCATCGCCCACCCCCGCGGCGTTCACCGCCTGGCTGCTCTGGATCGCGGTCGCGGCGCGCAGGCGGTCGCGCAGCATGGCCGCACGCTCGAAATCGAGAGCTTCGGCCGCCTGCTCCATCTGCCGCTCGATCTCGCGCTGGACGCCTGACGACTTGCCGCCGAGGAAGTCCTTCGCCTGGCGCACGAGCTCGCCGTAATCCTCGGTGCTGATGCGCCCGACGCAGGGGGCGGAGCAGCGCTTGATCTGGTAGAGCAGGCAGGGCCGGTCGCGTCGCTCGAGAAAGCTGTCGGTACAGGACCTTAGGAGGAATAGCTTCTGCAGCGCGTTAATCGTGGTGTTGACCGATCCGGCGCTGGCGAAGGGGCCGTAGTAGTCGCCCTTCGCCCGCCGCGCGCCACGGTGCTTCATGATGCGGGGATATTCATGATCCGCCCGCAAGAGAATGAAGGGAAACGATTTATCGTCGCGCAGCAGGACATTGTAGGGCGGCCGGAAGCGCTTGATGAGCTGCGCTTCGAGCAGCAGCGCCTCCGCCTCGCTGTTGGTGGTGACGATCTCCATCCGCCGCGTCTGGCTGACCATGCGCTGGAGGCGGCTCGAGAGATTGGCGATCTGGGTGTAGTTCGCGACCCGGTTCTTCAGCGCGCGCGCCTTGCCGACGTAGAGCACGTCGCCGCGCGCATCGAGCATGCGATAGACGCCGGGCTTTGGCTTGAGGGTTTTCACCGTCTCGCGGATCGCCTGCACGCCCGCCTCGATGTCCGGCTGCGCGTCGCCTTTGACCGTGTAGGTCGCGCGCTCCTCGTTGAAGCGCTCGGCGCCGCGCGGGTCGTAGGGGGAGCCGGCGGAAGAGGGAACGCGCGTCGGGGGCATGGCGTTCACATAAGCGCTGCGCCGAAAATGGGAACCGGCAGCGAACCCACGCGGCCAAGCGCGGTTAATGTTTCATGGGGCATTTTCACCGTCCGTCCGGTCGCGTATGGCGCGGCACGGATCGGCGAACCGGAGTTTGAACGATGTTGAAGAAGTTGATCGCCGTTGCCGCGCTCGGTGCATCGGTCGTGGTGCTCACCGGCTGCAACACGGTGAAAGGCCTCGGCCGCGATATCGAATCGGTCGGGGAAGCGGGCGACCGCGCGATCTGACGCGCTTGCCATTCCGTGCGGCGGCTCTACCGCGGCGGGAATGCAGACCTATGACGCTATCGTTCTCGGCGGAGGCGCCGCCGGGCTGATGTGCGCGGCCGTCGGCGGCCAGCGCGGGCGGCGCGTGCTCGTGCTCGAACGCGCGGCGGAGGTGGGGAAGAAGATCCTCATCTCCGGCGGCGGGCGGTGCAACTTCACCAACCTGAACACCGCGCCCGACCGCTACCTCTCGGCCAATCCGCACTTCGCCAAGTCGGCGCTGAGCCGCTACACCGCGCGCGATTTCCTCGCGCTGGTGGAGGCGCACGGGATCGCCTGGCACGAAAAGACGCTGGGACAGCTCTTCTGCGACGGATCGGCGCGGCAGATCGTCGCCATGCTGCTGGCCGAATGCGCGAAGGCGGAGGCGGCGGGCGGCATGGTGGAGATCGGCTGCGGCGAGGAGGTATCGGAAGTCTCGCACGACGGCCGCTGGTATCGCGTCATGACGTCAGGCGGCTCGTTTTCCGCGGCGGCGCTGGTGATCGCCACGGGCGGTCCCTCGATCCCGAAAATGGGCGCGACCGACTTCGCCTACCGCCTCGCGCGGCAGTTCGGCCTCAAGGTGGTCGAGCCGCGTCCTGCCCTCGTGCCGCTGACCCTGGGCGGCGAGGACGTGCTCTTCCGCGAGCTCTCGGGCGTCTCAGCGGACGTGGTCGCGCGCTGCGGCAAGGCGGCGTTCCGCGAGGCGGCGCTGTTTACCCATCGCGGGCTCTCCGGGCCGGCGATCCTGCAGGTCTCCTCCTACTGGCGCCCTGGCGACGAGATCGGGATCGACTTTCTTCCGGACGCCGCCGCGGGCTGGTTGCTGGAAGCGAAGCGCGCCAATCGGCGCGGCACCGTGCGGAGCGCACTCGCCGATGCGCTGCCGGACCGGCTCGCGGCGACCCTGGCCGAGCGGATCGCGCTCGATGGCGACCTCGGCAATCTGCCCGACAAAGAGCTCCGCAAGGCAGAGGCGCGGCTGGCGGACTGGCGCTTCCACCCCAACGGCAGCGAGGGCTTCGCCAAGGCGGAGGTTACGATCGGCGGGATCGCGACGGCCGAGCTTTCCTCCAAGACAATGGAAGCGCGGCCCGTGCCCGGGCTCTACGCGATCGGCGAGGCGGTCGACGTGACCGGCTGGCTCGGCGGTTACAACTTCCAGTGGGCCTGGGCGAGCGCGGTCGCGGCCGGGACCGCGCTCGCCGAAGCCGGTTAGAACAGCTTGCGGAATTCGATCTCGAACGTGCGGCCGAGCGGGTCGATCAGCGCCGGCTGATAGCTGAGCGGCACCACGCCGCTGCTGTCGGTCACGCGCTGCTGCGCATCGAACAGATTGTCCACGCTGAACGAGAGCCTCGAACCCTTCCAGAAGCCGGGCGTGCCGTCGGTCAGCCACTCCTGCTGCTCCAGATTGACAAAGGCGCGCAAGTTGAACTTGGCGATGTCGTCGAAAAACAGGTCCTGCGAGCCCGGCATGCCGCTGCCGTCGATGCGCGTCGCCGCCTGGTAATCACCGGAGAGGCGCAGGCCGAGGCCCTTGTAGAACAGCCCGCCCTGAAGCTCGATCTTGTGGCGCGGCACGCCGTTGCCGAAGGCCTGGCCGCTGAGCTGGTCGAGCACCGGCCCGCCCGGCGCGACCAGCACTTCGTTCTCGAACTCGATCGAGTGGTAGAGCGCAAGATTCCAGCGACCCTGCCCGTCTCCGCCGCCGCCGCCGCGGCCGAAGCGCATCCCGCCCCCGCCACCGCGGCGCGCGCCCTCGCCGTGTTCGGCACGCGCGCCAGGCGCGGCACCGTCGGCGCTGCACATCCGCTCGCGGAGAGCGGCGACCTTGGCCGGGTCGATCTGTCCGTCCTCGCCCTTGAGCCGCGCCAGCATCCGCTCGGGCAGGCCGGAGAGATCGGGCGTCTCGCCTTCGGGGGTGGCGCAGAACTTCTGCCGCAGCTCGGCCATCTGCGCGGGGTCGAGCCCGCCGGGCCGGCGGGCGCCCTGCCCCTCGCCCTGCGAGGCCGGCGCCGCGAAGGTCATCCGCTCGCGCCGCTCGCCGCTTCCGCCCTCGGGCTGTTCCTTGCCGACGCGGCCGAACAGGTTGATGCCGTAGCGCAGCCGCGAGCTCTTGGTGCCTTCGAAGGTGATCGGTCGCCGGTCGATCGATACCAGGTTGCCCGCCGGATCGCGCACCACGCGGTCGGGGAACGCCGCCTCGATCGCGGGCGTGAGCAGCGGGAAGTTCTGCGTCACGTCGTCCGAACGGTTGCGGAAGTATTCGACGACGATGTTCGCACGGTCGAACAGGTCGATCTCGTAGTTCGCCGAGACCTTGATGTCGCGCTGCGTCTCCGCGCTGAGGTTCGGATTGCCGCCGCTGACGACGGTCGCCAGCACGCTCTGCCCGGTTGCAAAGTCGTAGACCGGCACGTTGTACTCGGTGACAATCGGGTCGCCGAGCTGCGACAGGCTCGGCGCTGCCTCGCGCCAGATATAGCTCGCCTGGAGCGAGAGACGCTCGGTCGGCTTCCACGAAAGCCCCGTGGTGTAGTCCGCCAGGGTGCCGAAGTCCGACAAGTGATCGACCCCCGCGGCGAGGTTGAGGCTAAGCTCGCCCAGCGCGCCGAGGAAGCCTTCGCGCGCGCTGGCGATGGGCAGGCCGAGATTGACGCCGGCCGAAAGATTGCCGCGCGTCTGCGACAGGTCGTCAGCGTCGGTGCGCGTGTCGGTGCTGTCGATGCGGTTCCACGAGTAGCCCGTGTCGAAGGTCAGGTTCGCCTCGCCGGCAGGCAGCATGAGCGGCGTACCGCGCAACGTGGATTTCACGTCGGCGGCGTAGGACGTGCTCTCCGCCCGGTCGGCGCCTGCTCTGGGGATCGCCGGCAGCGGGCCGTCGATCGCCAGCTCGCCCGCGTCCACCATGTCCTGCAGGACGCTCGTGTCGCGCCGACGATCGATCAGCGTGGTGCGTTCAGTCCGGCTCGCATCGAGCGTCGTGTCGAACATCCACTCGCCGAGCGGCTTGATGATCGATCCGCCGAGCGAGAACGTGGTCGAGCTGTTGCGGCGCGTGAGCGGATCGTCGTCGATCGTGCGAACCGCGCTCTCGCCGTTCGCCGTCAGCGTGACCACGTCGAGCCCGGAGAGCGAGCGGCCGGTAGAGTGCTCGACGCCGCCGTTCACCGAGAACGTGCCCGAGCCCGGCGCCTCGCCAAGGCTGGAATTGAGCGTCGCGTCGATTTCCCAGGTGTCCGACGATCCGCGCAGACTGCGGAACGCGGCCGGATCGGGATCGCCCGCCACGGTCGGCGTGCTGCCGGGGGTCTGCACAATGTCGCGCTCGTCTTCGGTCAGGAGGCTGGTGGTGTTGTACTCCATGCCGATATTGAGGCGCCGGTTGCCGCTGATCGTGAGCTGCGACATCTCGATCTCGCCGTTCCCGGTGCCGCCGCGGTCGGGCATGCCGTACTCGACCTCGACTTCGCGCGAGGCGAAGTTTTCCTGCAGGATGATGTTGATCACCCGCTGGTCCGCCGGATAGCCGAACTGGAGCGCGACTTCCTCCGGCAGGACCTCGATCTTGCGGATCGCCTCGGGCGGGTAGCGGCGGAACTCGCGGAAGCCGCCGGAGCGCTGGCCGTTGATGAGGAACACCGGGCGCCCTTCGCCGCGTCCGCGGCCCGATCCGGTCTGCGGTGCGAGCTGCTCGATCAGTTCCTCGATCGAACCGGCGCCGTAGGAGCCGATCTCCTCCGCATCGAGCTCGAACACCGGCGGCACGTCGGTATCGACCTGCCCCCGGATACGCTCGGCGGTGACGACGATTTCCTCTTCGCCTTCGGCAGCCCCGCCCGCGCCTGAATCCTGCGCCCAGACCGGTGCCGGGGCGATGGCGAACGCAGCAATGGCGAGAAGCGATGCGGTGGCGGAAAGTTTCAGCAAGGGTGCAGCGTCCTTTTATCGTATCTCGTTGCGCCTCCTCCCCAAGTGGCGAACTGCCAAGGGCGAGCCGGACGCGCAATCCCCGCCCGCGTAACGAATTGTCGCGCGATGCTTTCCCCAGGATTGACGAACGATTCAGGAGTTTGCGCCCTCTGCGCTCGGCGGGCTTCCCTTTTCCGCCTTCCGCCGCTAAAGGGCGCGCCCTACTCGACTCAAAATCATATGGAACGAACCACTGCATGGCCAAAGAAGAACTCCTCGAAATGCGCGGCAAGGTAGTGGAACTGCTGCCAAACGCGATGTTCCGGGTGGAGCTCGAAAACGGTCATGAAGTGCTCGGCCACACTGCGGGCAAGATGCGCAAGAACCGCATCCGCGTGCTGGTCGGCGACGAGGTCCTGTGCGAGCTGACGCCCTACGACCTTACCAAGGCGCGTATCACCTATCGCTTCATGCCCGGACGCGGCGGGCCAGGCCCGCAGTAAGCGCGCGGGGGTGCCAACACCCTCCCTCATTCTTGCCTCCGCCAGCCCGAGGCGCCGCGAACTGCTGGCGCGGCTCGGCATAGAGCCTGCGCGCGTAGCACCGGCCGACATCGACGAGACGCCGCTGAAGGGCGAGCTCCCCCGCATCTACGCCGTGCGCATGGCGCGCGAGAAGGCGGCCGCGGCGGCGAGCGACGATGGCCATGTCCTGGCAGGCGACACCGTGGTCGCCGCCGGCCGGCGCATCCTGCCCAAGGCGGAGGACGAGGCGACCGCGCGTGCGTGCCTCGATCTCCTGTCCGGCCGGCGCCACCGCGTGCTCTCGGCCATCGCCCTGCGCGCGCCCGACGGCACGCTACGCGAGAAAATCAGCGAGACGACCGTGCGCTTCAAGCGGCTGAGCCACGAGGAGATCGACGCCTACATCGCCAGCGGCGAATGGCACGGCAAGGCGGGCGGCTACGCCATCCAGGGCGCGGCCGAAGGGCTGATTGCCTGGATCGAGGGCAGCCATTCGGGCGTCGTCGGCCTGCCCCTGTTCGAGACCCGCGCGCTGCTCAAGGCCGCGGGCTTCCGCATTGGCTGACTGGCTGGTCGAGGAAGGCATCGGCGAGCACCGCGCGGTGCGTCTCTCCGGCGACCGTATCGTCCAGGCACGGGTCGAATGGCCGGGACGGCTCGCGGCGGGACAGGTGGGCGACGCGGCATTGGTCTCGCGTGCGGCGGGCGCGGCTCGCGGCACGGTGCGGTTCGCGAGCGGCGAGGAAGCGCTGGTCGATCGCCTGCCGCGCGAGGCAAGCGAAGGCGCAGCTATCCGCGTCGAGGTTGTCCGCGCGGCGATCGGCGAGCGCGGGCGGACCAAGCTCGCGCAGGCGCGGCCCAGCGACAAGGTTCCGGCCAGCCCCACCCTCACCGAACGCCTGCAAGCGGAAGGACACGCGGTGCAGGCCGTGCACCGCTTCCCCGAATGCGGCTGGGATGAACTGACCGGCGAGGCGTTGGACGCGACGATCGCCTTCGCGGGCGGAACGCTGCTCTTCGCACCGACACCCGGGATGACCGTGGTCGACATCGACGGGACGCTGCCGCCGCGCGAGCTTGCGCTCGCTGCCGTGACGCCGTTAGCCGAGGCGTTCCGCCGCTTCGATCTCGGCGGATCGGTCGGGATCGACTTTCCGACGCTGCAGGCCAAGCCGGACCGGCGCGCGGTGGACGAGGCATTGGGGGCCGCGCTCGACGGCTGGCCCCACGAACGGACCGCAATGAACGGCTTCGGCTTCGTCCAGCTCGTCGCGCGGCTGGAGCGTCCTTCCCTGCTCCATCTCGCGCGCCTCTCGCGCTCGGCCTTTGCCGCGCGCCGTCTGCTGCGCCAGGCAGAGCGGGTGGCGGAACCGGGTGCGTTGCTGCTCACCTGCCATCCCGCGGTCGAGGCCGCGCTGCGGCCCGAATGGCGCGAGGAGCTCGCCCGGCGCACGGGTCGCGAGGTGCGGATAGCGGCCGACGCCGCCCTTGCGCTCGAAGGCGGTTTCGCGCAGGCGGTGGCCTCATGAGCAAGCCGAAGCCCTGTCCGATCTGCAGGAAGCCGCGCAGCGATGAATTCGCGCCGTTCTGCTCGGCCCGCTGCCGCGACCGCGATCTGGCCCAATGGTTCAACGACGGCTACGCCGTTCCCGGCCGTCCGGCAGCGCCGGAGGAGATCGCGAAGGAGGACTGATTCCCCCCTTGCCAAGCTCCACGCCCTTCGCCATAGGGCCGCTTCCAACCGCTCGCCGGCCCTTTCGGGGGACGTTCGCAGAGTGCGCCCAGGTAGCTCAGTTGGTAGAGCATGCGACTGAAAATCGCAGTGTCGGCGGTTCGACTCCGTCCCTGGGCACCATTGCCTATCTTCAGGACGGATATTCGTTTTACGGGCCGGCGGAGCTGACGGCCGATGACGCCGCCTCGCGCAGCAACCGTACGAACGCCCTGATTTCCTGTCTTCAAAGCTTAAGTCGGCCACGTGATATCCGTCGTTCGAAACGGTGGTGCCGAGCTTCGAAAATGCGCCCCCGATCGAAAATCGGCTGACCACCTCCCTTCCCCCCGGAGATGCGACCCAAAACGCGAAAGTCCTGGTAAGAATCGGCCGCCATCCGCAAAAATGTCCGAAATGATGACGCCACGACCGCGGCGCCAAACAGCATCACGAGAATAGATCGGGAGAATGCATGTGAAGTATCGCCAGCTTGGTTCGAGCCAGCTTCAGGTGTCCGAAATCTCACTGGGGTCCTGGTTGACGTACGGCGTGGGTGTTGGAGCCGAGAAGGCGCGAAGCTGCCTCGAAGCCGCGCTGAACGCCGGCATCAACTTCATCGACACAGCCAACATCTATGGCCGCGGCGCTGCAGAGAGCTTCCTCGGTGAGGCGCTCTCCGGCCGCCCGCGTGACAGCTACATTCTTGCGACCAAGCTCTACTTCCCCATGACCGAGACCGATCGCGGTTTATCGCGGGCGCAGATTGAGAAGCAGCTCGACGCATCGCTCCAGCGCCTGCGCACCGATTATGTCGACCTCTACCAGTGCCATCGCTACGACGAAGAGACGCCTCTGGAGGAGACGATGGAGGCGCTGAGCGAGGCGGTCCGCAGCGGCAAGGTGCGCTACATCGGCTTTTCGGAGTGGCCTGCAGACCGGATCGAGGCTGCGATGGAGCTTCCCGGCGTGGAGCGGTTCGTCTCGAGCCAACCTCAGTATTCGCTGCTCTGGCGCAAGCCGGAGAATGACGTGATTCCGGTTTGCGCCGCCAACGGCATCTCTCAGATAGTCTGGTCCCCGCTCGCACAGGGCGTCCTCACCGGCAAATATTCGCCCGAAGCGCCGCCGCCTCAAGGTACCCGCGCGGCCAGCGATGAGATGGGTGGCTTCATGGACCGCTTGATGCGGCCCGCTGTGCTCGAAGCGGTGCAGGGCCTCAAGGCGGTGGCGCAGGAGGCCGGGCTCAGCCTCGCGCAGTTTTCGCTCGCCTGGGTCCTGCGGGAGCCGAACGTCGCCTCCGCGATCGTCGGAGCTTCTCGCCCGGAGCAGGTGGAGGAGAACGCCGCGGCTTCCGAGGCTAAGGTGGACCCTGCCTTGTTTGCAGAGGCGGAACGGATAGTCGCAGCGTCGCTAGACGAGCGGCAATAGGCCCACCCCGTCTCCCCAGATGCGGAATCGCGGAACGGCAGATAGGACATGGGCTACGGCTGTGCTGTCGGATAGCTAGCGCTATGAGACGGTACTTTGGATTCAGATTTGTTCGATGCTCGCCCGGATCGGCGCGGGTGGCTGCACAGGGAGGCGTTGGTGAAAGGCAAAGTTCGACCATCGGTGGATCGCGCGAAGCTGTTCGAAGCCGTCTGGTCCTCGCCGCTCAGCGAGATCGCCGATGCGTTTGGCCTCACGCCGGGTGGTCTGGCGAAAATGTGCGATCGGCTCGAGGTGCCGCGACCAAAGCGCAGCTACTGGCGGCTCTCTGCGAAGGAACGGGCCCGTATTCGCCCACCACTTCCCGCGTACGAGCCCGGTACCAGTAAGCCCAAGCCCATGCTGTCGAAGACAAAACGCACCCGTCTGCCGATAGAGGAACGTCGGGCGCAGTTACTCGAAATCGCCGCGCACATCGTCGAGCAGGAGGGTGTTGATGAGCTCAGCCTCAACCGCCTGGCGCGCGAAGCCGGCATTTCGCAGGCGCAGGCGCACAACTGCTTCGCCCGCCGGGTCGACGTGCTGGCAGAACTGGCGCGGCGCGAGATCCGCGAGTTCGAACGCTCAAGGCAGGGCGTCGTACTGCGTGGCCAGGACCGGATCACACAGATCGTCCTTTCCACCGTAAACTACCTGAACGAAGCCGGGCGGCGGGGCTCTCTGCTCCAGTCGATTCTGCTCGAGACGGAGGTGCGCGAGATCCTGCGGCGCGAACGCGCGGCGACGCGCGCGATGCTGACCGATCCGATTATCAACTCGATGTCGATGACTTACGGAATGAGCAAGGAGGAGGCGCTCGGCAGCAACCGGCTGGTCACTGCGCTCTGCCTGCGGACGGGCAGGCTCATCGCCAATCGCGACTTATCGATCGAGGCCGGAATCCGCTTGTGCCTGCCGATGGTGATGGGCTGCGTTAGCAGCAACGCCCAGCGCGCCGCCTAGGTACGGGCGCTAGGGCTGGGGTCGCAGCTCCTCAAGTGAGGCCGTGATATGCCGGCGGCAAAGATCATGCGCCATTTCCAGCGAGATATCGCCGCTGCGAACAAGCCGTGCGCTCTCTTCGGGCATGGCCTGGAGAATCTGGACGATGCCCAGCGCCTCGCGCGGACCGTAGCGTAGCTCACCCTGGACCTTGCGTGCCAGATTCCGGAGGACGCTGTTGGCCAGCGTTTTCATCCGGCCGTGCAGGTGGCGAACGAGCCACCGCTCGCGAAAACAGAGCTCGATCGCCGAACCGTGCGTGACGATGTGATCGAGATAGATGCTGGCGCTATCGGTCGCAGCCGCCAGCATGTCCTGTCGATCTGCGGCTCGATCGAGACGAGCCTCCAGCAGCAGGTCCGCATGGCGGTCGAGCACAGCGATGAGCAGCGCGTTGAGATCAGGAAAGTAGGAATAGACCAGCGACCGGCTCGTCCCCAGGTCAGCCGCGATATCGGCGGGAGCAATTCGCGCCGATCGCCCGGAATTAATCTGACGATCCGCCTCCAGCACCATCATTGCGACGCGATCCTGCGCGCGCATGCGGGGCTGTAGTTCCACTTCGCGCGCGCCTTCACTCATGGAGCGGACCATAAGGTGGAGCAGCGGGAATGGAAAGGTGAGCCGCGCCCGGCGCACGATGGGGCGATCTTGTCCCTCGCGTCATTGGTGCGGTTCTCTTTGATGCCCGATCCAGACCTGGATTCTCGCTGTCGCTGAAATCAGATAAACCCCGGTATTTGATTTCTTGTCAATAACACAGGTTGCGTTCGGAGTGCTCGGCATCCGCCACCTCGGCACGGTGCTTTCCCGGCGCAGATCCGAACACGCTCTGCCGCAGCGCCTTGCGAGCAGGCGCTTTGCCCCGAGTGAGGGCTCCCCTCGAGCGGCCAAGCACGCGAGAGGGGGGGCGATGAATCTTCGAGAAGCAGACTACTGACCGAAACTCCATAATCTGTTTTGCGAATCGCGAGACCGTGCATCTTGCACGACTATGTTGCCTGTTTACGTATTGACACCTTCTCCATTTACGTGACAAGTTCCTCGCAAGACTTCTCAAGGAGTCCGCAATGGGAGAGAGATATGAATAAGAAGGCTTTCGGGCACGCAGGCGCGCTTGCGACCGTGGCGGCCGCGGGCATGCTCGGCGCGACGCCGCTTGCCGCTCAGGAAGCAGAGGGGGACTCCGCCCGCAGCACAGTACCGTCCGGGGACGTCATCCTTGTCACCGCACGCAAGCGGGTCGAGGACGTCCAGGACGTCTCCGAGTCAATAACCGTCGCTAGTGGTGAGGCTCTCGAAACCTTGCAGATCGTAGATTCGCGCGATCTCACGCGGATTGCGCCTACCCTGACGTTCCGCGACAACCCCATGCCGATGTCGTCCGCCTTTGCCGTTCGCGGAATCGGGACGTCATCGTTTTCCTCGACCGT
Organism: Pelagerythrobacter sp. Soil_C_18; assembly: GCF_057657235.1. Lineage (NCBI taxonomy): Bacteria > Pseudomonadati > Pseudomonadota > Alphaproteobacteria > Sphingomonadales > Erythrobacteraceae > Pelagerythrobacter > Pelagerythrobacter sp. Soil_C_18. The sequence goes on along the minus strand of NZ_JBDGIU010000005.1, from coordinate 154,887 downwards.
CGAGCAAAGCGTCTCGACCGTCGTCGATGGTGTCGTGCTCGGCCAGCCGCAATCAGCCGCATCTCTCATCGACATCGACCGCGTGGAAGTACTGGAGGGGCCGCAGGGTCTCCTGTTCGGCAAGAACGCGTCGGCGGGGCTGGTCAACATTGTCACCAACGCGCCGCGCCTCGGCCAGTTCGCCGCCGAGATGTCCGCCACCGTCGGAACCGACGGAGAGTTTCGCAACAGCGGGATCGTCAACTTGCCGATGGGCGAGCAGTTGGCCGTGCGCCTCGTCGGCTTCCGTAACCGCACCGACGGCTTCATCCACAACCCGTATCTGGGCGAAGACTACAACGGTACACGCAACTACGGCTTTCGCGGCAAAGTCCTGTTCGAGCCGAGCGACGCCGTGAGTATTTTGGTGACCGGCGACTACGCGAAGGACACATCGGTCTGCTGCTTCTCGACCGCGCTGACGCTCGGCGAGAACGCCAATCTCGCGAACTACTTGGGCCAATACGGAATCGAACCCGGTCCGGACAATCTCTCGGTCGTCTTTGGCAGGCCAACCGGCACGTACCCCGGCGCGCCGCTGCGCCGTTACAAGGGTCTTACGGGGCAAGTCGACATCGATCTCGGCGGCATGTCGCTGACCTCGATCACAGGTGTGCGCGACAATCACCACATCCTCGACTTCGATGGCGATCAGACGCCGCTCGACCGCTTCGACTACAACGGGGGCGACTATCGTTATCGGCAGTTCAGCCAGGAGCTGCGGCTTGCCTCCGATCCGGGGCAGACGATCGAATGGCTCGCCGGTCTGTATTACTTCCGCGGCAAGAACGATGTCCTCTTCCGTGCCGGCGGGCGCCTGCTCGGTCCGGCGCCGGCCCCGTTGGTCGTTGGCGTCATCGAAACCGATTTCGTCAGCAAGAGCTACGCGGGATTCGGCTCGGTCACCTGGAACGCAACAGACACTTTCCGCATCCGGGTGGGCGGCCGCCTGACGCATGACGAACTGCGTGCCCGCCGTGTCGCCTACGACCTGCCCGGCGCCCTTCCCGGCTCCTCGGCGATCATCGGCAGTGTCGCAGGGGATACGGTGGAACGCGGCAACTCGACCAACTTCTCGTGGAAGATCACGGGCGAATATGACGTTGCCCCGGATGTCATGGTCTACGCCAACGTAGCGCGCGGCTACAAAGGACCAGGGCTCGCCTCGACCGGCATCGTCCAGCCCGACGTCAGCCCGCTGATCCGCCCCGAGACCGTCATGGCTTACGATCTGGGCGTGAAGTCGCGCTTCCTCGGCGGAGCGGCGACTTTCAACGCGGCAGTCTTTTATGAGAAGTTCAAAGACTTCCAGACCCAGATCTACGACACCAGCACCAATCCGCCGGATTTCCGGACCACCAACGCGGGCGGCCTTGTGACCAAAGGCGTCGAGGCGCAGCTCACGGTCCGGCCGGTTCGGGGCCTGAACCTGTCGGCGAACGCTGCGTACGTCGACGGCGAGTACCGTGATCTGGACGGACTCTCATGCCCTTATGCCTATACCGTGCCGACGCTCAGCAACGGCTGTCGCCTCGTCAATGGGCGCCCCGTAATCGACGTTCATGGCAACCAGTTGGCCAACTCGCCCGAGTTCAAGTTCAACGTCGCGGCAAATTTCGAGACGCCGGTTGCGGACGACGTGGACCTGCTGCTTGCCACCGATTACTCCTGGCAAGACGACGAGCAGTTCTCGGCCACGGGCGATCCCATGACGATCCAGCCCGCCTACGGGATCTGGAACGCCTCGGCAGCGCTGTCTTTCGCCGATGGTCTGTTCGAACTGCGCGGCTTCGTCCGCAACATCACCGACCAGCAGTATGCGACACTGATCACGCCGAACTCGGCCGACACCTCGGGCGGCTACGCCCAGTACCTCTCTCGTTACCGCGAGCGCCAGGCGGGCCTCACTCTCCGAGTCCGCCTTGGTGATTGACGACTGGAGCGGGCGGCGAATGCGGACAGCATCCGTCGCCGCAGCTGCCCGCTCCATTTTTAGCCGCAACTGGGATGACCGCCCTCCCTGTTCGCGGCGAGACAGATTTTTGAAGGGCCTGCGTTTCAAATTGGGAGATGATCTATGAATTACGCCTACGGGCGCGTCATCAACGACGCTGACAGCCACACCATGGAAACCGACGATTGGATCTACGAATTTCTCGACAGCGACGAACTGCGGGAAAAGTACGGCACCCTCTACAAGGCCGATAAGTCGGGCCGCGTCGTCGGCATGATCGAAAAGGCGAAAGCGCGCACGGACGATCCGGAAGCAGATGCAGCCGCGGCCGAAGATCCGATCTCAGGCGACAAGGGGTGGATGGCGTTCGGCGCGTTCGACGCAAGCGAGCGGGCCCGCATGCTCGACAAGTATGGTTTTACCAGCCAGCTCGTCTTCACGACGGCTTGCCTCGCCGCGATGGGCAAGGCCGACAGCGAAGAAGAGAAGTACGCCATCGTTCGGGCTGCCAACAAGGCGCAGCAGGCGTTCTGCGATGGCGACAAACGGCTGGTCAACGTCGCCTACGTCCCGCTCGACAATCCTGCCCTGGCATTTGCCGAAGCCAAGCGCGCAATCGATGCAGGTGCGGGTGCGGTGGGCGTCGCGCCGATGCCCTGCGGCGGCATGTCCCCCGGCCATCCCGATCACGCGCCGTTCTGGAAAATGCTTGAGGATCGGAAGATCCCGTTCATGGTCCACATTGGAACGGGCACCAAGACCCAGCCGAAGGGCTACCACAACAATGGCCGCGAACGTGCGCCCGACCTCCACGGCGGCGGGGAGAATCTGCGTTTTGCGGATTTCACCTCGCTTTGCTTCGCGCCGCAGGAATTTCTCACCGCTATGGTCTACGACGGCATGTTCCAGCGCTATCCGGGCTTGCGCGGCGGCGTCATCGAGTCCGGCGCGGGCTGGGTCCCCGACTTCCTTCGCCGCCTCGACTACGCGCACAAGTCCTTCAAGCGGACGGACCCATACGTCCAGGAACTCGAGATGCTTCCGTCCGAGTTCATTCGCCGCGCCGTCAAGTTCACCCCCTTCCCGGGTGAGGACGTCGGCGAAATGATCCGCGACGGCGGCGCGGAGCTCTTCATGTTCTCGAGCGACTACCCCCACCCGGAAGGGACTAAGGATCCGGTCGGCAAATTCGAAAGCACGCTCGAAGGCGTCGACGAAGAGATCAAGGACATGTTCTATCGCACGAATTACGATGCGATGATGAACTACCAGTCGAGCGCGGCGCTGGCCGCCTGACCGACGGTGCAGGAGGGCGGCCGACACATGCCGGGTGCCCTCCCCCTTCCCATCTTCTCACCAGGCGCCCCTGCATGAGCGAACTCCGCACTCGGCCCCCAGCGCCTGACGAGGCGCCTCCCGAGAAGCGCTTCTCGCTCCCGGCGAACCGAACCGAGCTCCAACCTCTAGAGAATTTTCTCGAAGCGATGGCCCGCCTGGCGAGCGCGGTTCACATCGTCACCACACACCACGCCGGCAGCGATTACGGCATGACGGTGACGGCGGTGACCTCGCTCTCGACCGATCCGCGGTCCATCCTGCTGTCGGTAAATCGCAAAGCGGCGGCGCACGATGCGGTCCTCGCGGCCGGCGAGCTATGCCTCAATACGCTCAGGCCAAGTCAAGCGGCGCTGGCAAGGACATTCGCCGGAATAACCGGCGTGCGCGGCTGCGCACGCTTCGAACACGGCGCGTGGGAGTTCGGCGACGGGCGGCCGCCGGCGCTCCGCGACGCGGCTTCGCTGATGCTCTGCAATGTCCTGCAGTCTCACGTGATCGGAACGCACCGCGTCTTTGCCTGCTCGGTCAGCAGCGTGATGCTTGGGCAGGAACCGCAAGCCCTCGTCTACGGCAACCGCCGCTTCGGGGCGATCGCCTACATCGAGGAGTAAGGTGATGGAGCAGACCCGGCCAGCGTTCTACAAGATATTCGTGGCGGATCTCGAGCGCGCATCCGGCTTCTATTGCCAATGTCTCGGCTTCACCGAGAAACGCCGGATCGACGCCGGTGCGTTCGATGAGGTCATTCTCACGCCGTCGGTGGCGGGCGCCGCGCTTGTCCTGTGCCGCTGGAAAGACGGGCGAAACCTTGAACCGGGCAACGCGAACGGACCGACCGGATTCTATGTCACGAAGATCGAGGCTGCACTCGAGAAGATGGTGGAGTGCGGAGCAACGATCAGTCTCGACCCCGTTATACTCTCCGGCCACAGAATAGCCGTCGTCGCGGATCCCGATGGCCATCGGATCGAGCTGATCCAGACGCAGAAGTGATTTTCGCGGGGGTCAGACTTGGCCCGGCGCGGCCGGGGCGTCCATGCCGTCACTCCGCCCGTGCAAACGTTCTGCATATCGCAAATGGCCGGATAAATTGGCCCGCCTGATCGTGGGCAAGCAGGCCGGCGACGCTTTAGGTGGAACCGAGGAGCGAATTTTCCGCTGTGTCGACATGCGCCGGGCAGACGTTTCCGACGAGCACGGCCGACAGGCCGAAACACCCTGGCGGATGCCCCTTCCAGGGTGGAAGGAAATTCTCGCCCGCACCTGGTCCGCGACCTGGGGGGACAATGTCGGCCTGGTCGCCGCTGGCGTAGGCTACTACGGCTTTCTCGCCGTCGTGCCGCTGCTCGGAGTTCTCGCTCTTGCATACGGCCTGATCGCCGATCCGGGCAGTGTGGTCGGCCATATGCGCGTCCTGACCGCCATACTTCCCGCCGATATCGCAGAGCTGATTGGCCGGCTGATGCTCGGCGTCGTACAGACTTCGGCCCAGGCCAAGGGTTACGGCCTCGTCGCGGCACTCGTGGTCGCTGCCTATGGCGGAAGCAATGGCGCCGGAGCGATCATGAGCGCGCTCAACATCGCCTACGGGGAGGATGAGAAGCGAAGCCTGCTCCGCTTCTACCTGATTGCAATCGCCATCACCGTAGCGGCAGTGCTGCTCGCGTTCACGGGCCTGGCTACGACCGCGGCGGTTCAAGCCCTGGATGAATTGCTGCCGCCAGTGGCCGCGCCGGTCCTCCTTCTTGGGAAAGGCGTCAGCTACGTCGTTCTAGGGCTGGTTGCGGCCGCCGTCGCGGCAACCCTCTATCGCTTCGGTCCCTCGCGCGAGGACGCTCGCTGGGAATGGATTACACCCGGATCGCTGTTCACCGCCGTAACCTGGCTGCTGCTGACCGCAGGCTTCGGCTTCTATGCCACGCGTCTGACGGATTACGGTGAGACTTACGGATCACTCGCCGCCATCATCATGCTTCTCACCTGGATGTACCTGTCGGCTTACGTCTTCCTCTTCGGCGCCGAGTTGAACAGCGAGATCGAGCATCAATCCGCCCGGGATACCACGACCGGGCCGCCGGAGCCGCTAGGACGACGCGGCGCCTGGGCAGCCGACGAAGTCGCGGGGCTCACCGATACAGGAACGAAGAAGCGCCCAACACTGGAGGAAGCAGGTCCACGGAACCCGGCCGACGGCGACGGCTCGTAGCTCTCCCTCGTCGTACGAAGGCACGTCCGGGGAGATGTGATCGCCTTCGACAGGTCGCCTCGGTCGCGCGGTGGCTGATGCGTGATGAACAAGTGCTTTTGAACGTTGCCGGAAGCGCCGAACGCCTCGCCTGTGTAACGACCGGCTTTAGAATCCCATGCGAAGCGACACGCGCATGGTCCGGGGCTGGCCGGGAAAGATCCACAAGGGGCTGTAGGAGCTGTGGGCATACCGCTCGTCGAGAAGATTGTCGACTTCCGCACGGACGCTCAGCCGGGGCGAGAAAGCGTAAGTCACCGCCGCCTTCACCTTGGCATAGTCGGGGAGGACGAGCCCGCTCGCGTCGATCGCGCCCGGGCGCGCGCCGACGTAGTTGAAGCCGGCGCTGACCGTAAGGCCCCGGCCCGCCTCGTTCACGAACTCACCGACTGCAAAGACGGTGCCGGCATGTTCGGGCACGTTGAGGACGTTGTCGGTGGCGAAACTGCTGTCGTCGGCGCGCGCGTGGGTCCAGGCGTAATTGCCGACGATCTGCCAGTGCGGCCCGAGCTTTGCCGACAGGTCCACTTCGATCCCATGGCTGTCGAGGCTGCCCACGGGTGCCAGATAATTCGGATCGACGGGATCGTTGGTGAGGATGCCCTGCTTGCGGATATCGAACCAGGTAAGCGCGAGATCGATTCCGGACCAGCTTGCGGTGCCGCCCAGTTCCCATCCCTCGGCGCGTTCGGGGCCGAAGCCCTGCCCGTCGCGGTCGGTGCCCGAATTGAGCAGGAAGCTCTCGCCCCAGTTCGCGTGCAGCGCGACGACGTCGCTGAGCTGATAGCGCCCTCCGATGCGGACATTGACGGGCTCGTCGATCGCGCGGCCGGTTTCGCCCGTGCGGTTGTTGACGATGCGCTGGCGATAGGCATCCAGCCGTACGCCGCCCACCAGCGTCAGGCGGTCGCTCACCTCCCACATGTCTTCGGCGTAAATGGTCCCCGACCAGCGGTTCTCGTCATTGTTGGTAAAGGGCAGAAGCTCGGGCGGGGGCGTCCCGTAGACCGGATCGAACACGTCGATCGCATAAGGGTTCTCGGCGCTCGGATTGCGGCGCATCCAGCGTTCGGCGTAGTCGAGTATGTAACCTTTGGCGCCGACACTCAGGCGGTGGCTGCCGATCCGGCCTGAGAGCTCGAGCCGCGCCGACAGGTCTTCCACCAGGAAATCGCGCGAGCGCCTCTGCCTCCAGAGCGTCCGCCCGTCGACCAGCCGCGACTGATCGGAAGAGAAGCCCCGGAGCGATCCAGTCCGCCATGCTATCCCGCCGTTAAGTCGCCACGTGCCGCCCAGCTCCGCGAAGCCGGTCAGCTGGTGCCTCTCGTTGCGGAAGTGCGTCAGCCCATCGTCCGGCTCGCCGTAGAAGTTCTCGCGCGGCAGGGCATTGGCATCGCCGTCTATGGCCGGCATGCCGCGGTCGAACATCGTGTCGAAGCGCGTGATCTCTCCGACATAGGTGATGCGAACGCTATCGCTCGGCCGCCAGGTTAGTGAGGGTGCCACCACTCGCCGATCGAGAGGAACGTGGTCTCGCCATCCGTCGCTGTCCTCGGCGGCGACCACGAGCCGCGCGGCCAGCGTGGAGGTCACGCGGCCGGTCACGTCCACCTCCGCGCGGCGAGTGTCGAACGATCCGTAGGTGAGGATGGCGTGGGCCGAAGGCTCGAAGCTCGGAGTCTTGCTGACGATGTTGACCCGGCCGGCCGGATCGATGTCGCCGAACAGCGCGCCGGCGGGGCCCTTGAGCAGCTCGATCCGCTCGGTCGTAGCGGGATCACGGGGCGGAGCCATTCCGCGGTTCGCCAGAAACCCGTCCACGTAGTACTCGGCGCCGCCATCGGGTGAGCCGAGGAAGCCGCGGATCGCGAAGTTGTCCATCACACCGCCGCGATTGTTCTGGTTGCTGACGCCGCTCACCAGTTCCAGCGCCTCGGACAGCCGGTAGACCCCCGCTTCGGTCAGGAGGTCCCGCTCGATCGCGCGGCTCGATTGCGACATGGTCTCGGCCACCGCCCCCGACGACAGGGTCGGGTCGGCTTGCGCCTGGCGCGTGCCGAGCACCACGATCACGCCATCTTCGGAAGGTGGAGTGTCCGCCTCGCCGGCCTGGGCGGATGCGGAGTTGGCGCACAGCAAGACCGGCGGCAGAAGTGCCGCTGCGAAGGATCGATGCAACAAGGGAATGCCCTTAAAAGTTATGATGTATCATTTCGCACTGACCAATGAGGACCGTGTTGTCAACAGGCTCCGCCCTCTTCGGTGGCGTGCGGCTAGAGGTAGCGCATCCACCACCGGCCGCTGCTTCGCTTCACCCGTCCGAACCAGCGGCAGGCGAACCAGCAGGGTATCGCCACCGCCGCCGCGAGCGCCCAGAGCGCGCCGATGCTGGAGAGGCTAAACAGCGCCGCGTCGCCGGGTCCCCAGATCGCGGTCGCGGCCAGATTGAGCAGGTGCAGCAGGTAGAGATGCAGGATGTAGAAGAAGAGCGGCGCGGATCCGAAGACGACCAGCCGCCGCGTGGCGCCTTCCGGAAGGCGCTCGAACCATGCCAGGATCAGCGACCCTAGACCCAGCGTCAGCAGCAGAAAGTCGGCCGACGGGGGATACTTGGTCACGTTGAGGAAGCTCAGGATCGTGTGGAGCGAGGTCGGCCCCGCCGTCCACGGCAGCGGGTCGCCGTAGAGATTGATCGTGCGCAGGACCGCGAAGAGCGCGAGCATGCAGGTGCCCAGCCGCACGAGCCGCCGCTGCCGGTCGGCTGGCGTTAGATGGCCTCCGAACCAGGCGCCGACAGCATAGCCGAGCGCAATCACGCCGATCCACGGCAAGAGCGGGTAGGACGTACGCGCATCGCCGCCCCACGGCAGGTCTATGACGCTGCGGTCGTGCAGCACGGCCCACGGCACGTAGCCGACCTCGCCCGGCGCAAACGCGATCGGATCGAGCAGATTGTGTCCGAGGACAATGGCGACCCCCAAGGCGGCCAGCCAGCGGCGCGGAAGGTACAGCAAGCCCGCCAGCGCGATCATCGAAAGCCCGATCACCCAGATGACCTGGAGGAATATCCGCGCAGGCGTGAGATCGAACGTCCAGGCAAAGTTTACGATGGTGAGCTCGAGCGCGATGAGGAAGAGCCCGCGCTTCAGCAGGAACTCCGACGCGGCCGCCCTTCCCCCTCGGGACTCCCCGTAGAGAAAGGCTCCCAATCCGGTGAGCGCTACGAAGACCGGCGCGCACAGATGCGCGGTAAGGCGCGTCAGCGCCAGCGCCGGATCCGTCGCGCCGATGTCCATCGGATCGCTGACCTGCGCATGATAATAGAAGAACTCGCGCGCATGATCGACTAGCATGAGCAGAATGACGAACCCGCGCAGCGCGTCGATCGAGGTGATGCGCTGCCGAACGCCGGGGATGCTGATGGGTGCGGTTGGTGCAGCGGCGACGGGTAAGGAAATCTGGTTCATTGCCCGTGCGCAATGATACAACGTGACATTAAACGCAAGCCTCGAGAACTAATCTGGCGGGTGGGATCCGCCCGATTGGAAGCGGTGCAACTTGGTGGTGCAAAGTCGCGGGGACCGTGCCGACGGATCACCGATGCGGCCAGCGTATGGTTCGATCACGAGCGCACGGCTGCGCTTGATGGGCCAAGGAGCGACCAGAGTGAGCCGAGCCGCACACAGCCGTGTCACGAGTTCGCCGGCTCGCAACAGCGGTCATGTGGCGCCGGCAGGATGTGCCCGGCGCCAAGCCGATGAACCGCTCCACTCGCTCGTGCCGGCAGGTTTACGGGCTAGAACTCTCCGGCCACGCCGACGCGGACGGCGTTGTTGCCGTGGCCGGCGTACGCGAAGCCCGCGGTGAGCGCGAAGGGCTCCTCGGTGTCCAGCCGGTGGGAGATCGCGCCGCCGATCGCCTGCGCCTCGCGGAAGGTCGAGCCGTTGAGTGCGTAGCTGGTCCGGCCCGGCGCCGAAGGCATCGGCGCGTAGCCCATCGCCATCGCTGCAGCGATGCCGGAGCGCGCGTCGCGGCGGTCGCGGTCGAGATCGAAGCGGATATCCGCGATGTCGCCCGGCCCGAAATCCGCCAGCGCGAGATTGCCCGCTGCATCCGACGTGACGTAGCTCACCGCGCCGGATTGCGCCGCGCGGCTCTCCGCAGAACCGATCCCGGCCAGCGTATAGGTCGAAGCGGCGGATCCGAGCGAGACCTGACCCGCACGGTTCGCCACTGCATTTTCGCCGATCGCGACTGCTCCGGCGGCCGTCGCCTGGGCATTGCTGCCGAGCGCGATTGCCGACTGCCCCTCCGCCACGCTGTCCGCGCCGATCGCCACCGCGGCGAGCCCGGTCGCGCGATTGTCCGCACCGATCGCGACCGCACCGCGGCCGGTCGCCAAGTTGGGATCGCCGATCGCGACCGCCCCGTCACCCGAAGCGACGTTGCCGAGCCCGATCGCCACGGCCGCACCGTCGGTCGCCTGCGCACCGTTGCCTATGGCGACGGCATCATCGCCGCTGGCGTTCGCCCCGGAGCCCATCGCGATAGCGTTCGCGCCGGTCGCCGTCGGCCTGTCGCCGCTGCCGTTGATCGCCATATAGTCAGTGCGCGCCAGCGCCTCGTCGGCAGTCGCCTTGGCGACTTGGGCATTGGCCGAAGCGCTTTCGGCGATCGACCGGGCGAGGTCGGCATTGGTCCGCGCCGCCACTGCGACCTCTTGGGCCGTATCGGCGCGGGTTGCCGCGTCGTCGGCGGCGGCCTGCGCGTTGGCGGCATTGGTGAGCGCGAGCTCCGCCGTCTCCTTGGTCACCGCGCCGCTGGCGATCGCCTGGTTCGCGAGGGTATGCGCCTCATCCGCCCGCGTTTGCGCGGTGGAGGCCTCGGTCCGGGCGAGCGCCGCCTCGTTTGCCGCATTGTCGGCCGCCGCCTGCGCGGTCGCGGCGTTCGTCAGGGCAGTGTCGGCGGTACTCTGGGCAGTGGCCGCGTTCGCCAGGGCCGTATCCGCGGTGGTCTGAGCCGTCGCAGCGTTGGCGAGCGCCGTGTCGGCAGTCGTCTGCGCGGCCGCGGCATTGCCCAGCGCGGTGTCCGCCGTGTCTTGAGCCGTCGCCGCATCGGCGAGCGCGGTATCTGCCGTTCCTTGTGCGGCGGCCGCGTTGCTCAGCGCCGTGTCCGCCGTGCCTTGCGCGCTGGCGGCATTGCTCAGTGCCGTGTTGGCGGTGCTCTGTGCCGCGGCGGCATCGTTCAGCGCGGTGGTCGCCGTTGCTTGCGCCGTCGTGGCGCCAGCAAGCGCACTGTCCGCCGTTCCCTGGGCCGCCGCAACCGCCTGGTTGGTCGCGTCGAGCTGCGATCCGTTGACAGCGTCGGTCGATCCGGCGGCGACCGTGCCGGCGCCCACGCCGGTCACAATCCGGTCGCCCGCAGTCCCGCCGACGTCCATCACCGTGCCGTCGGTCGCCGCGCCGACCGTGATCGCACGGCTTGCCGAGTCCTGCTGGACGAGGCCGATCGACCCGCCAGCAACCTGCCCCTGGAGAACCGAAATGGCGCCGGTGTTGGTCGTTACCTGCGCGTCGAGGGCGCCCAGCGCGCCGCCGACATCCGCATAGGTCCCACCCTGGACGACATAGCTCGGCGGTGTCAGCAATCCGTTCGCATCGACCCCCGCGCCACCGCCTAGCGCTGCGGCGAGGCGGCTGTTGGTGGTGTCGATATCGGCGGCGTTGATCGCGACGTTCCCGTTGGTGGTAAAGAGCTGTCCGCCCGTCACCGCATCGGTAGAACCCGCGGCAATGGCACCGTCAGCGACGTTTACGATCCGCCGCTCCGCCCCCGAGGCACCGACCGAGACCGTGTTCGCCTGATCCGCCACCGAACCCTGCCCCAGCGCCACCGCGCCGTCGCCAATGGCACTCGCGCCCTGGCCGAAGGCGGAGGCACCGACGGCATTGGCCCTGGCGCTTTCGCCCACGGCGGTCGCGTCGGTCTGTCCATCGGCGGTCCCACCCGCTTCGGCATTGGCACCGATGGCGGTCGTGCGGGCATTGGAGCGAGAGAATGGGCCCGCCCACACATTGCCGGCCTGGGCGCGATAGCCGATCGCAGTGCTGAATTCGCCCACCGCAAGGCTTTGGGCACCGTTCGCTGTACCAAAGTCGCTCGTGACGCGAGTGTCCTGGCCGGTGCCGGTGCTGTTCGCGCCAGTGACGTGGGAGCTTTGGCCGACCGCCGTGCTGTTTGCGCCAGTGGCATAGCTGAACGTGCCGACCGCGGTGCTGTTCGGACCTTCGGCGCCGCTCGTGTCCCCGATCGCGGTACTGTTGTCGCCGCTGGCTTCGCTGCTCAAGCCTGCAGCGGTGCTGCGGCCGCCGGAGGCGTCGGCGCCCTCGCCGACAGCGAGCGAAGAGGGGCCGGTCGCACTCGGCGCGCCGAATCCGTGGGTGTTATCGCTGACAATCAAGCCCGTGCCGGAGGCAGCGATCGCCGTTTGCAGCTGGCCAAGGTTGACCGCATCGGTGGGAGCAACACCTTCAGCGACGTTCACGATCCGCCGCTCGGTGCCAGCCGAACCGACCGACACCGTGTTCACCTGATCCGCCACCGAACCCTGCCCCAGCGCCACCGCGCCGTTGCCGGTGGCACTTGCGCCCTGGCCGAAAGCGGAGGCGCCAACGGCATTGGCCGTGGCGCTCTCGCCCACCGCGGTCGCGTCGGTCTGCCCGTCGGCGGTCGCGCCCGCCTCGGCGTTGGCGCCGATGGCAGTCGTGCGAGCATTGTAATGCGGTTCCCCCCACCGACCTCCGGCTTGGGCATAATAGCCGATCGCGGTGCTGGATTCAGCCTCCGCGAGGCTTTCAGCGCCGTTGGCGGTGCCGTAGTCACCCTTCGCGAAACTCGCATGGCCGGTGGCGGTGCTGCTCAGGCCTTCGGTCCTGACGGATCGACCGATCGCAGTGGAATTGTCAGCGCTAGCACGGCTGGACTGGCCGATGGCGATACTGTTCGCGCTGAGGGCTCGGCTGGATTGGCCGATCGCTGTGCTGTTGGCGCCCTCGGCGCGGCTTACGGCCCCGATAGCGATGCTGTTTTCGCCCGAGGCGGCACTGTCATACCCGACCGCGACGCCATCGCGGCCACTCGCCGTGCTAGCGCCGCCCATTGCGGTGCTGTGATAGCCGCTGGCGGTGCTGTTTGCCCCGCTTGCGGTGCCGGCCTCGCCGGCAGCAGTGGCGTTCTCGCCGCACTCCAGAGTTTCGATCGGATCATCGGCGTTCCCCGGAATACCGTCGGGACCCGCATTTGCGTTGCATTCCGCCGTTGCGTCGGCTTGGGCGGGCGCCGGTAGCGCCAGAGCCGCCGCGATCGCGAAGGGGGTGGCGGCGGCAAGCAATTTCGGTACGCGGGTGGCACCCATGATATTTCTCCCCTGATCTGGCAAGATGCCGCCATTCCGAATGGAGGGAGCGAATCATCCGAGCGGATGCTGCGGATTGTGCCCCGTGACGCCCTGCGCTTCGTCATGTCGTGCGGCCAAACTAGCGGTACGAAGACCGCCAGTTCCACCGATCAATTCCAGTAAATTCTGACCAATTCTGCCAGTGGGAGAATGCCGGTTTGTATAGTTAATGAAACGTAAACCATTGAGTAGATGACTAAAGTTGAGAATAAGGCACTTCATGCACACGCGGCCCACATGCTCGATCTAGAAACAATACTGATCGTCACGCTGGCGACCGCATGCCTCCAGGCCCTGGTCTGGATCTTCGCCTGGCGCGCATGGCGGCATCTCTACGAACTCAAGTTTCTGGCGGCCGGCTTCGTGGCGATGGCGGTGGGCGTGTTGCTGATGCTCCTGCGCGGAGACCAGCCGGGCGACTGGGCAATCATTATTCCCAACACGATCATCAAGCTCGGTCTCGTCCTGTTGGCCGAGGGTCTTGCCCGCTTTCTGGGGCAGCCGCGATATAGCTGGATCGGCATTTCGTTGTTGATCGCTCACGTCGCCGCGTGGAGCGCGATCATGACGGTGGACCCAGGCGACGTGGCGGCCCGAATTCATGCCTCGACCATCTTCACCGTGATCGTCATGTCGGTCATGTGTTTGGGCCTCGCCCGCGACCGTACGCAACCGCCGCTTCTGCGCTGGGCCATGATCGCCGTACTTGCCGAATACATGCTGGCGAGCATCGTTCAGAGCATTCTCGAATTTGGCCTGCCCGCCGATTTCCAAAGCGCGCCGGTCCTGGCGGACCGCAACGCGTGGTATCTGCTGCAGGGCACGCTGTTTCTGATCGCGCTTTTCGCATGCCTGCTGTTCATGGTGAGTTCGCGGCTATCCGCAGATCTGCGCGAGAAGAACGACAGCCTCTCGCGCGAAGTGCAGGAGCGGCGGCGGCTCGAAGGCCGCTTGAGCGCGAGCCTGGAAGCCGAGCGCGCCTTGCGGGAGGAACAGGTGGATCTGATGCGGGTCGTCAGCCACGAGTTCCGCACCCCGCTCGCGGTCATTCGCAACGCTACCGAAATGATCGGCCTCGCCGGCGACAGGTCGCCGGCGGCAAAGCGCGAGCGGCTTGCGGGGATAAACGAAGCGCTCGATCGCCTGTTCGCCCTGATCGACCGGTTCATGGCAGACGATCGCGAGCGCACGTACCGGCCGGAGCCGATCCGGATCGGCTCTGTCATCGCGGAAGTGCAGCGGCATTTCGAAATGAGAGCTTGCAGCGATCGGCTGGACGTCGCCGCGCACGATCCGAACATCGCTTTCCGTGCCGATGCGGAGATGATGGTCACGATCCTCATCAACTTGGTCGACAACGCGCTCAAGTACTCGCCCAACGACTACCCGGTGAGGATCGCCGCGCATGAAGAGCGGGACTGCCTCGTCGTCGAGGTGCGCGACCGGGGCATGGGCATTCCCGAAGGTGAAATGGGCAAAGTCGGCCGCCGTTTCTTCCGGGCATCCAACGCGAAAGCCATCATGGGAACGGGCCTGGGAATCTATTCCGCCCGCCGTCTCCTGGCCTACCACGGTGCGACGCTGGATCTCGAAGCCCGCGAGGATGGCGGAACCGCGGCAGTCGTGCGTATCCCGTTGCCGGCCGAGCATGACTGCCAGCCCCTTTACGAGAGCGCGACGGCGTGACCCGGATCCTGATCGTCGAGGACGAGCCGCGCTTGCGCCAGGATCTCGGCGACTTTCTCGAACTGCGCGGTTTCGAGGTCACAAGGGCCGGGACTGCGCGGGACATGCGCTCTGCGCTGGCCGACGACCCAGTGCCCGCGGTCATCCTCCTCGACGTGGGACTACCCGACGGAAACGGCTTCGACCTGGCCGCGGAGATCCGCCAGAGTCACGACTGCGGTATCATCATGCTGACCGCGTTCGGCGACAGCGCAGACCGCGTCCGCGGTTTCGACAGCGGCGCCGACATCTATCTCGTCAAGCACAGCACATTGCGAGAGATCGAAGCCGCTCTCCGCAGCCTGCTCCGGCGAACCGGAAATCTCCCGACAACGGAGGGCAGCGACAAGGGGCGCTGGGTCCTGGATACTGCCAACTGGGCGTTGATCGCACCAGACGGGCAGGCGCTGAAGCTGACGGCAACCGAGTTCGCTTTCCTGAACCTGCTGTGCCATCGTCAGGGCGAGGCCTGCGCGAGAGAAGACCTCGTGACGGCGCTCGCCCGGCCCCACGGCCACTTCGACAACCGCCATCTGGATGCTGTCGTCAGCCGCCTGCGCCGCAAGATCGGGCGAGCCACCGGCCTCCCGTCCGCCATCAAGGTCGTCTACGGCGTCGGCTATACCTTTACCGCATCGGTCGTGGTGGAATGAGCGCCAAACACGAGCAGCCACGCCAGTCGATCTGCTTCGACTGCACCTGCGGTTTCATGCCGGGTCGGGCGCGGCCTCGGAGTCGCTTTCGTCCGATTTGGCAGCAATCGTGAAGAACGGGAGCGTCGCGTGGACGATCGGACCGATGGCGACGGCATAGAGGATCGTGCCCACACCCACCGTGCCGCCGCAGATCCACCCCAGCGCGAGCACCGAGAGCTCGATGCCCGTGCGGACCATGCCGATCGGCCAGCCGGTGCGAGCCGCCAGCCCGGTCATCAGGCCGTCGCGCGGGCCTGGCCCCAGGCCTGTGCCGATATAGGCGCTGGTGGCCGCGCCGTTGAGGATGATTCCGAAGCCGAGCATCGCGGCGCGAACGGCCAGCGATTCGACTTCCGGAATGAGCCAGAGGCCGAGGTCTGCGGCGAGACCGATCACGATCATATTGCTGATCGTCCCGATGCCCGGCCGCTGCCGGAGGGGGATCCAGAGCAGAAGGATAACCGCGCCGGTGACGATGACGACCGTGCCGAAGCTCAGGGGTGTGCGCTCACCCACGCCCTGATGGAAAACGTCCCAGGGATTGAGCCCAAGAACGGAGCGAACCATCAACGCCATGGAAAGGCCGTAGAGGAGAAGCCCGGCGTAGAGCTGGGCGAGGCGGCGGATCATCATGGCGGCCCCTTATAACAAGCGGCCGTGAGTAGCCACCTGCTCCAGCAGACATGAGCCGTAGACGATGCCTGCGGGTCCGGCGCGAGTCGCCTCCGCGCCGGACGCCTTCATCTCAGCGCCCCTGCGCCCACGCCACCGCGTCAGCGCCGGCTGGAATATGGGCGGGCGAGGCGTCGTCGACGACCGCCTGCCACACGGCCTCCGCAACGTCGCTCGCCGACGTGACGGGCCCGGCATCCTCCTCCCAGCCCGCGAAGACGGCCTGCACGAGCTCGCCGTAAGGCTCGGGAAAGCCGCTCGTCATGCGCGCACGGGCATTGTCTCCAAAGCGGGTGTCAGGCGCACGCCCCGGCAGGACGACGCGGACTCGAACGCCGAACTGCGCCAGCTCGAGCGCGACGCTGTCGGTGAACGCGTTCACCGCCGCCTTGCTGGCCGTATACACCGAGAGCAGCGGGAGCGATCGCAGCGTGACGGACGAGGTCACGTTCACGATTACCCCTGCCCTGCGCTCGCGCATCTGCGGCAGCACCGCCTGCGTCATTGCGATCGTGCCCAGCGTGTTCGTTTCGAAGATGTCGCGGACGGCCTCCATGGGCGTTCCCTCGACCGCGTTGAGGAAGCCGATGCCGGCGTTATTGACGAGAGCGTCGATCGGGCCCGCCGCCTCGATCGCGGCCGCAATGCTTGCCGGGTCGGTTACATCGAGCGGGAGAATGCGCACTCTCTCCGACGGGAGCGGCACGTCGTCCCGCGGCGATCGCATTGTGGCGATGACATCCCACCCGCGATCCGCGAAGTGGCGTGCGATTTCCAGGCCGAAGCCCGACGAGCATCCGGTGATCAGTATGGTCGACATATGGTCTCCTATCGTTGACATTGCTCAAGATGGAATTCGCCAGCCGACCTTCTATAATCGAACGTCCCGAACTCGTTCGCGAGCGTCCGGAACTGGGCGATCCTCTCACCCAGGTCGTCGAACTGCTGCAGCCCGATCTGTCCTTTTCGAAGTTCATCGAGGGGGCGGGTGCGTGGCGGGTGCGCCGCTCTGAGCAGGGGCAAGCCTTCTTCTGCGCCTTGCTGGAAGGATCGGTCCGTCTGGAAGTGCAGGGCCGCGAGCCGCTCGTCATGGAGACAGGCGATTTCGTCCTGCTTCCGGCGGCGTACGATTTCGCGTCGTCCAGCACCACGGCAACGCCGGCTGCGGGCGTCGACAGCGTGCCGATCGAGATCCGCCCGAACGTCTTCCGCCTGGGCGATCCGGCCGCAGAGCCGGACGTCCGCATGCTCGTCGGTTACTGCGCGTTCGGTTCCACAGATGCCGCGCTGTTGGTAACGCTCCTCCCTGCGCTGATCCATGCCCGCGGTGAAGAACGGCTGACCACGCTCATTCAGCTTGCCGTCCAGGAATCCCGCGCGGACCGCCCTGGGCGAGAGGTGATCCTGGCGCGGCTGATGGAAGTGCTGTTCATCGAGGCTCTGCGCTCATGCGCGCCGGATTGCCCACGTGGCATCCTGAAGGGCCTCGGGGACGATCGGGTCGCGGCGGCGATAAGGCGGATGCACGAACATCCGGCCACGCCATGGACGGTCGCAGCCCTCGCAAGAGCGGCCGCCATGTCGCGCTCCGCCTTCTTCGACCGCTTCCGGCGAACCGTCGGCATGGCTCCGATGGAATATCTGCTCCATTGGCGCATGGTGCTCGCGAAGGATCTGCTTCGCGGCCGGGAAATCTCGGTAGGCGAGATCGCACGGCGTGTCGGATACGGCTCGGCGAGCGCCTTCAGCGTCGCTTTCACGCGCCATGTCGGCGTGCCGCCGAGCATCTATGCGCGCACTCGGCCAGCCGATTGAGGAGTCAGGCGCCGCTCCCGTCATCGGTAGACGGGAGCGAACGTTCGCGCCGTGCGTTTCTGCGGTGTGATCCATTTCTGCCCAGGCCAGGAGACCACTCTCATGAACCAGACCGCAGACGATGCACCGCGCGATCTCCATCATCCGTTGATCTTGTCGAGCCGCGTTATCGGGACGCCCGTATTCGACCGCGACGGCAACCGGCTTGGCCATGTCGACGACCTGTCGATCGAGAAGACCAGCGGCAAGACCGTATATGCGATCATGTCGTTCGGCGGGTTTCTCGGCATCGGCGCCAAACTCCATCCGGTGCCGTGGCCGCTGCTCGACTACGATCTCGAGCGCGGAGGCTATACCGTGCCCTTGAACGAGGAAATCCTGGAAGACGCGCCGAACTACGACGCGGCCGAAGTGCGCCTGCTCGGAGGACCGGACCACCGCGTCTACGGCGAGACGATCTACGGCTACTACGGAACCTATGGCGTCGTGCCCTACTGGTGAGACGCAGCGCGTTCGGATAACCCGATCGGCGACATTCGGAGAAGCTCGCCAGAACCTCGGCAACCCTAATAAGCGCTTGAGCCAGTGGCTCTGGCGCGTGTCCTCGGAACAGGCGCCGCGGGCTTCCGTTCACCAGACATGATCGGCAAGGCTCCGGAGATGGCGGTTTGAACCGCGTCGTCGTCGTGACCGGCGGAAGCGCCGGCGTCGGACGTGCGACAGTTCGCGAGTTCGCGCGTGCAGGTGCCCATGTGGCCATCCTTGCACGCGGGCAGGAGCGCCTCGACAACGCGGTGCGCGAGGTGGAAGCAGCGGGTTCGCGGGCGCTCGGCATCACGGTCGACGTGGCGGACGGCGATGCCGTCGAAGCGGCGGCGGAACGGATCGAGCAGGAACTCGGGCCGATCGACGTGTGGGTGAACAACGCCTTCGCCGGCATCTTCTCCACCTTCATGGACATGAGCTGGGAAGAGTACGAACGCGTCACCGCCGTCACCTACTTCGGGCAGATCCATGGCACGCGCGCGGCGCTGAAGCGCATGCTTCCGCGCGACCGGGGCACCGTCGTGCTCGTAGGCTCCGCCCTCGCCTATCGCGGCATTCCGCTGCAGTCGGCCTATTGCGGCGCGAAGCACGCGTTGCAGGGCTTTCTCGATTCCATCCGGCCCGAGCTCGAGCACCGCGGTAGCAAGGTCCAGGTCACCATGGTGCAATTGCCCGCGATCAACACGCCGCAGTTCGACTGGGCGCGGGCGCACATCCACGGCAGACCTCGCCCGGTCGGAAAGATCTACCAGCCGGAGGTCGCGGCGCGCGCGATCCGGTTCGCCGCGCACGCCGGGCGCAAGGAGGTCTGGGTCGGCAGCACGACGACGCAGACCATCCTTGGCGACAAGCTGGCCTCCCCACTCCTCGACCACTATCTCGCCGAGAACGGCATCTCGAGCCAGTCCTCGCCTGAGCCGATGGAGCCCGGCCGGGTGGATAACCTGTTCGATGTCCCGCCAGGCGATCCCGGAGCGCACGGGCGCTTCGACGGCCAGGCGGCCGATAAGAGCCTGCAGATGTCGCTCAATCGAAGGCGGGACAAGGTTCTCGGGAGCGCCGGCCTCGCCGCGGCGGCAGCGGCTCTCCTGGCCGGCCGCGGGCGCCATCGCGGCTGATTGGCGGCACTTCGCAGAGCGCCCCTCAACGCCCCTGAAGATCGTAATCGATCCTGATCCGCACCCAGGTGCCGACCTGGTACTGCCCGCCGAGCCGCGGGGGGCGCACCCTGAATTGCCATGCGGCCGCCAACACCGCCCGATTGATGTTCGAACCGCTGGGATATTCGTCGAGTGCGACGCAGTCTTCGACGCGGAAGTCGGGCACGGTGCGGCAGGCGATCAGGCCCCACCCCGGCCCTGTCGCGGTCGAGAGGTATCCGCGGAGCTCGCCCGGGCGCGGCTCGCGGTACCACGAAGCGGCGTAGAGCGGCTCTCCGTTCGGTGCCGTGCCGACGCGCGGCGTATCGCCGCTCGAACCCGTGTCCGGCGGTCCCACCGGCGGGCCGCTGGCGGCGGCGCGCGGCGAGGACGGCGTCTTCACTTTCGACAGATCGAACGAAGACGGTGCCACCTGCACGACGGGTGCCGGTGGGCTCGGTTCGGCGGGGCGCGGACTCTGGACCGACGGCTGATCCGCCGGCTCCGGTTCGGCTGGCGGGCGTTCGGCGGGTTCGGGCTGCTGCGTGTCTTCGCTTTCGGCCTCAGGGGTTTCCTCGGGATTTTCCGAAGCGGAGCGGGCCTGGAACCGCACCAGCGTAGACTCCGCCTCCGGCTGCCCCGGATCGTGCAAGCCCAGCGACAGCAACAGCGCAATCAGCAGCAGCTCGAGAACAACAGCCGCGATGATGGCGAGCGCCCGCCGCTTCGGGTCCGGCCGGTATTCTCCCGGCGCGGGGCTAGTCAATGCGTGTCTCGCGTCCAGCCGCCCGTGCACGCGGGCCTGCGCGGCACGGTCCGGTGCGCGGCGCGTCGCGGTGAGCAGCCTCCTCGCGCCGCCTTGTCGTCACAGTGATCACCAGCCCATCCAACCTACGGATTACGCGCCTTCCTCGGCGCCCGTGCCGCGCGAGACGATTCACGGTGCCGTGTATCATCGGAACCGGGATGCGCGATAGGCCGTTGCCGCGGCCGATGGCTGGCCCGCTGCAATTGCCTTCGCCGGGCAATCGGCGTATGGGCGGCTTCCTGCCCCGGTTCACGCGAAGCCCGATCTGCTTCGCGCGCCGGGGCACCGTCATTTTGCGCGCAAGGAATTCCCGATGGCTCGTCGCCGCCAGATTTACGAAGGCAAGGCCAAGATCCTCTACGAAGGCCCCGAGCCAGGCACGCTGATCCAGTACTTCAAGGATGACGCGACCGCCTTCAACGCACAGAAGAAGGGCACGATCAACGGCAAGGGCGTGATCAACAACCGCATCAGCGAATATGTCTTCACCCGCCTCGCCCATATCGGCATTCCAACGCACTTCATTCGCCGGCTGAACATGCGCGAGCAGCTCGTGCGCCAGGTGGAGATCGTGCCGATCGAGGTGGTCGTGCGCAACGTCGCAGCGGGCAGCATCTCCAAGCGCCTCGGGCTGGAGGAAGGCGAGCCGCTGCCGCACACGCTGATCGAATATTACTACAAGGACGATGGCCTCGGCGATCCATTGATCGCGGAGGAGCACATCGCCTGCTTCAACTGGGCGTCGAACGAGGAGATGCAGGACATCTCCAGCATGGCGATCCGGATCAACGATTTCCTGTGCGGCATGTTCGCCGCGATCGACATTCGCCTGGTCGATTTCAAGCTCGAGTTCGGACGCATGTGGGACGGCGACTACAGCCGTCTGATCCTGGCCGACGAGATCAGCCCCGACGGCTGCCGCCTGTGGGACATGACCACGGGCGAGAAGCTCGACAAGGATCGCTTCCGCCGCGACCTCGGCGGCGAGGAAGAGGCCTACCAGGAAGTCGCGCGTCGCCTCGGCCTGCTCCAGAACGACGACGGCGGCCCCGGCGAGGTCTTCGACCTCAACGCCCACCGCGGCAAGCTGCGCGCCTCCAAGCCGAAGAAGTAGATCTTCTCCGCTTTTCACGCGGAGAAGACCTCCATCACTGCGCTTCGGACTGCATCATAGATGCGGGGGAGAACATAGATGCGGGGGAGAACTCATGCGCCGGTGTGAGCATCGGCGCCGACCTGCCCCTTCCCAACTTCCTCGGCGAG
The DNA here is from genome assembly GCF_057657235.1 of Pelagerythrobacter sp. Soil_C_18. Lineage (NCBI taxonomy): Bacteria > Pseudomonadati > Pseudomonadota > Alphaproteobacteria > Sphingomonadales > Erythrobacteraceae > Pelagerythrobacter > Pelagerythrobacter sp. Soil_C_18. Next base: position 133,192 of record NZ_JBDGIU010000005.1, on the reverse strand, counting down.
GCGCCTCGTGAAGGCCTGTTCGTAGGTGTCGGCGTAGGCCGCGCAGGCCTGCGGATCGATGAACGGGTTCGGCTCCCGGTCCTGCAGAAGCTTGGCCAGTTTCGCCTCGCCGCCCGACGCGCCAGGGTGCGTCGTCAAGAGAATGCCGCAGGGCAGCGACCGCAATCGCTGGAAGGTTTCGCGAAAGCGCGCGGCGGCGCTCCGGTTCGCCGGTGCCGAAAACCGATAGTCGCCCGCTGCCAGCGGTGTCAGGCTGGAGGCGAATACGATATCCGCGCAGCGATCGGCTTCGCAGGAACGCCAGGTCCAGCTCATCGAGCCGGGGGTGTGACCGGGCGTCGCGAGCGCCGTGACGGTGACGTCGCCGACCTGGAGCTCCTCGCCATCGCGGACGGCGCGGACATTCTCGACAGCGGGAAAAGGCGGAAGCCAGGCCATCTGGGGATCGTCGGGGCCACTCTTTCCGGCGCGGAGCACCTCGGCCGCCTCGGCGCCGGCGATCACCGGCGCACCGGTGTCGCGCGCCAGCGCTGCGAGCCCGCCGGCGTGGTCGTAGTGCGGCTCGGTGCTGAGGATCAGCTTCACGTCGCTGGGTTCGAAACCGAGGGCGCGAATGTTGGCCTCGATCTGGCGAACGCCTTGCGGCAGCCCTCCATCGAGCAGGATGAGCCCGTCGCTCGTGCGGATGAGCGCAATGTTCAGGCCGCCGAAGCCGACGAGATAAGTGTTTCCGAAGATCTGCACCGGCGGCTGCGGCGTTAGCCATTCCTGCGCCCGCTCGGGAGCAATCGGCTTCAGGAGAGGATCGCTTGCGGCATGGGCAGGTGTGGCGGCCGCAAGCAAGGCCGCAATCACACTCATGGCTGATCTCATCGTTATCTCCTTGGAAGATCTGAACTCCACGCGTTGGTGAACAACTCAACCGCAGCTGACAAAGCATCATTTCTCGACAGAGGCATGAGTTGCTTTCATGATGACGCTCATGGATCGTGCCCAGCTCCCCCTCAACGCCCTGCGCGCTTTCGAAGCAGCCTCCCGGCATCTGAACTTCACACGCGCGGCGGACGAGCTCTGCGTCAGCCAGGGTGCGGTGAGCCATCAGGTTGCCCTGCTGGAGCGCCGCCTCGGAACCCCGCTCTTCCGCCGCCTTCCGCGCGGCATCATGCTCACCGACGAGGGGCAGGCGCTGGTCCCGGTCGTGCGGGACGCCTTCGACCGCATCGGTGCAACGCTGGACCGCTACGCCGGCGGCCGGATGACGGAAGTCCTGACGGTCGGCGTCGTCGGCACGTTCGCGGTCGGATGGCTGCTGGAGCGGCTGGACGACTTCACGCAGGCACACCCGCATATCGATCTGCGGTTGATGACCAACAACAACAGGGTCGATCTGGCGGGCGAAGGGCTCGATCTCGCGATCCGCTTCGGCGACGGTGCATGGCACGGGACGCATGCCGACAGGATCATGGAGGCCCCGCTGACGCCGCTCTGTACGCCGACGATCGCAGAGCGACTGGACGGGCCCGAGGCGATGAGCCGGGAGAACCTCCTCCGTTCTTACCGGGCCGAAGAATGGCCGCGCTGGTTCGCTGCCGTGGGGCTGGACTGCCCTGCCCTGCGTGGACCGGTCTTCGACAGCTCGGCCCTGATGATCGCGTCAGCGCTGGCCGGGCGCGGCGTAGCGCTCGCGCCGGCGGAGATGTTCGAGAACGAGCTGGCAGCCGAACGCCTCGTCCGGCCGTTTCCGACGCAAGTGAACTGCGGCGCATATTGGCTCACCCGGGCGATGTCCCGCCACGACACCCTCGCCATGCGTGCCTTTCGCGACTGGCTGATGCGCGCCGCTGTCGGATAGCGCTGTTCGCTGCAACGCACTGCTGCTGCGCTCCTGGTTTTCGGACGTCCGCCCTATGCCAACAAGGCTGCCGAGGCCGTGCTGCGCGAGACTGCTTCATAATTGGCATGATAGATTGCTTACAACAGGTATGCCATATAGGTTGACACGTAGGCCGGCCGATCTATGCTACCTCCCAAAATAACCAACACTTCTCTGGGGAGGGACGAAATGACTCGTTGCTTTGCAACGCCGAGCCTGGGCATCCGACGCCTGTCTTTGGGCGCCGTTCTTGCGAGCACCACCGTCATCGCGTTCCCCGCCTATGCGCAGGACAGCGACGCCGCAGCCGAGCCCCCGGCCGACGAGAATACGATCGTCGTCACCGGCCTTCGCGAGACGATCCGGGATTCCATTGCCACCAAGCGAAACGACGACCTGATCGTCGATGCGCTGGTGGCGGACGAGATCGGCGACCTCCCCGCCCTGTCGATTGGCGAGGCGCTGGAAACCCTCACCGGCGCCGGCTCTCACCGCGAACAGGGCGGCGCCACCGAAATCGCCATTCGCGGCCTGGGTCCGTTCCTCAGCTCGACTGTGATCAATGGGCGGATTGCGACCAACGGCAGCGGCGACCGGTCGGTCAATTTCAGTCAGTTCCCTTCCGAACTGTTCAACAAGGTCGGGATCTACAAGACCCAGTCGGCCAGCATGATCGAAGGCGGCGTGGCCGGGCAGATCGCTCTCGAGACGGTGAAGCCGCTCGATTACGGCAAGCGCCGCATCCAGGGGGAATTGAAGCTCAACATCAACCCCGACAACCTCGACATCGATGCCGACCAGCGGTTTCAGGATATCGGCTTCCGCGCGACCGGAAGCTATGTCGACCAGTTCCAGATCGGCGCGGGCGAGCTGGGGATCTCCCTCGGGTACTCGCACAACGAATCGACCAATCCCGAGCAGGAAGCGAACGTCAGCAACACGCTCAACTACTGCAAGAACGATCCCGGCGACACTTCGAGCGGCGTCTTCGCCACCGGAAACTGCAACTCGGACCGGCCCGACCTGGCGGGAACCGAAGACTTCGTGATCGCGCGGAACAGCTATTCGTTTCGCCAGAATATCACCGACGACACACGCGATTCCTTCTTCGGGGCACTACAGTGGCAGCCTAGCCCTGACGTCGATATCAATGCCGACTTCCAGTATTCCAAGCGCCTGTTCCGCGAGCAGCGACACGATCTCAACTTTTCCGAAGGCCGCCGCGTGGATGGCGTGGGCGATGGCCACCACCTCGATTACGATCTGATCACCGGACCCTACGGCGAGTTGCTCCAGTTCACCGGCGAGACCAGCATCGAGAGCAACAGCGAATATCTCGAGCGCGACGAGGAGTATTACGGCGGCGGGCTCTCGCTCTCGGTGCAGGCGAGCGATCGGCTCCGCCTTTCGGGCGACGTCTCGTACTCGCAGACCCATCGCATCGAGGAAGCGGTGCAGGTCCGAATGAGAATTCGAGACGGGCTCGATATCTTCGGCAATCCCGATCAGTATCCGCTCGCGGTCGAGAGCGACGGCGATACGAACAACGACCGTGTCGAAACCGCTTACCTCATCCGGCAGAACGGTTCGGATACGCTGAACTTCGTGGTGCAGGACTTCGACGTCAACAACCACGATCTCTACCGCGACTCCGCTCGGCTGCGGGCCGATCTGGAGCAGGATCGGTACAACAGCGTGTTCGCCGCGCGGGGCGATCTCGAATACGAGATGGACGGCTTCCTCTCGAGCATCCAGGGCGGCGTCCGTTTTCAGGAATTGAAGTATCGCGATGTTCCGGGCGCGGCTGGAAAGAGCCGCTTCGAACACATCTACAGCAACGACGCGCTGGCGGTCGCCAATCAGGAGTGCCGCACGCCATTCCCGGAAAGCGGCTTCATGTCCGCCGTCAGCGGCGGCAATCCGCTGGTCACGGTGGTCGACGCCCAGGGCAACGTGGTCTCGACCACCAACACCTTCGCGACGTTCGACGCCCTTTGTCTCGCCCGGACACTCGAAGAGAACGACCCGACGGGCGAGCTGCATTTCGACGAGGACGGCATCCCGATCTATCCAACCGGGGATTTCGACTCCATCCAGAACAGCGACGTCAACGAGAAGAGCTGGGCTGGTTACCTCCAAGCAAACTTCGACGGCGACATCGGCCTTCCGGTTCGCGGAAACTTCGGCCTTCGTGTCATCAACACCAAGGTGCGCTCGAACGGCTTCCGCGGTCAGCTGTCCGCGGTTTACGATCCCGACACAGGCGAACTGGTCGACATCGTCGAGGATACCGATACGCTGACGGGCGTCACCGGTGGCGGATCGTACACTGAATTTCTGCCCAGCTTCAATATCACGGGCGAACTGCAGCCCGACTTGCTCGCCCGTTTCGCCGTCTACCGCGCCCTCTCGCGCCCGGACCCGTCGGCGCTCGGCTATGGCCGCACGTTCAATGCGCTGATCGACGACGGCAGCCCGATCTACTCGGTGGAAGATGCGATCGGCACCGCCAATGCGACGGGCAATCCCTTCACCGATCCGCTGCTGTCGTGGAACTTCGACGCCGCGATCGAATGGTATCCCAACGAAGACACCATTCTGGCCGTCGGCGGATACTACAAGAGCTTCAACGGGGGGTTCGATACGATCGGCCGGTTCGAAACTTTCGTGGTCGACGGGGAGGAACTCGAAACGCTGGTCACCACCCTCAATACAAGCGACGAGATGAGCACGATCTACGGGATCGAGGTCACCGCGGCGCACCGCTTCAGCTATCTGCCCAAGCCGCTCGACGGCCTTGGTTTCAAGCTCAGCTACAACTTTGCCGATTCCGACTTCGAAATTCACGACGATACGCTCGGCGCGATAACGACGGTCAACGAGGACGGGACGACCTCCACGAGCGAGGCGCTGATCCCGCCCTCCGGGATCTTCGGCCTTTCGAAGCACGTTCTGTCGGCGCAGGCCTACTACAAGATCGGCAAGCTGCAGTTCCAGGGTGTGTACAAGTACCGCAGCCGCTACTTCCAGCAGTTTGTCGGGACCCCCGGCCGCGTGCGCTATGTCGACGACGCGGGCGTGTTCGAGGCGCGCATCTCCTACGCGCTGAATGAAAACCTGCGTCTGACGGTTGAAGGCCTCAATCTCTTCAACGAGCCCCGGACCGATTATCGCGGCACGATCAACGACTTCGGAGCCGTCCATGTCTACGGTCCGCGCTATTATGCGGGGATTCGGGCACGGTTCTAGCACGGCTCCAACTGGAACAAACTTGCCGATTTGTTTAGGGCAATTGGTGTAGGAGATCCTGCAGGCAATTCGTGCGAAGGTGAGTATGAGCGGTAAGAGGCTTTTCCAATCGGTCGCGGAACAGATCGCTGAGCTGATCGACGAGGGCGCGTTCCCGCCCGGCACCCGGCTGCCCGGAGAGCGGGAACTGGCCGAACGCCTCGGGGTCAGCAGGGTCACGATCCGCGAGGCCGAGATCGCGCTCCAGGCCGTTGGCCGGCTCGAGATCAAGACCGGCTCCGGCGTTTACGTGAGCGAAACCCAGCCCGCGAGCCGGGTGACGCTGCCAAAGGCGAGCGCCTTCGAAGTCACCGAGGCACGCTTGCTGATCGAATCCGAAGCGGCGGCACTGGCCGCGCACAACATCACCGACGAAGCGATTGCGCGGCTCGAGGAACTCATCGAGCAGATGCGCTCTCCGGACAACGATACTGCGAACGAGGCGGACGAGGCGTTCCACCTGACGATCGCCGAAGCGTCGAACAACGCCGCAATGGTTCACACGATCAAATCGCTGTGGCGGATGCGCGAAGAGATCCCCGACGTGAAGGCCACGTACGAGGCGGTCTGCGTGCACGATGCGGAGACCCGGACCGACGAGCACCGGGCGGTGTTCGAGGCGCTGCGCGCGCGCGATTCCGCAGCCGCCCGGTCCGCCATGCGCGACCACTTCCACCGCCTTATCACCGCGATGCTCGATGCGACGGAGAAGATGGCGCTGGAGGCGGTTCAGCAGCGCGCCCTGCAGAGCCGTGAGCGTTTCCTCGCCTCGGCCCGGATCGGCTGACCACATTGGTATGACAGAGATACATCAGTTTGGCATGCCAAACTGATTGACAGCAGGGCAGCAGGCCCTATGGTCGCCTTACAAGCGGAAAACGCGTGGGAGGGTGATCATGTTAGGTCGGCTGAGCCTGTGGCTCGCGCTCGTCTTTGCAGCGGTCGCGCCGCTGCGCGCCGAGCAATATCTTGTTCGCGACCAGGACGAATACGCCGAGGCCCTGGAGCAGGTGGCCGCTGGCGACGTCATCGTGCTCGCCAACGGGGAATGGCGCGATTTCGATCTCGTGGTCACCGGCAAGGGGCGCGAGGGCGCGCCGATCACGTTGACCGCGGAAGAGCCCGGGAAAGTCATCCTCACCGGCCAATCGAACCTGCGGATCGGCGGCCGGTACATCGTCGTCAGCGGCCTGGTGTTCCGCGACGGCTATAGCCCGCGCGGCGAAGTGATCTCGTTCCGGCGCAGCAAGGACGATGTCGCCCACAACAGCCGGGTCACCCAGGTGGTGATCGACCACTTCAGCAAGCCCGACCGCTACGAATCCGACTACTGGGTCGGGATTTACGGGACGAACAATCGGTTCGATCACAACCATCTGGTCGGCAAGACCAACAAGGGCGTGACGCTGGCGGTGCGGCTCGACACGCCGGAAAGCCGCAACAACGGCCACCGGATCGATCGCAACTACTTCGGCCCGCGGCCCGTGCTCGGCTCGAATGGCGGCGAGACCATACGCATCGGGACGAGCAAGTATTCGATGTTCCGCTCGGGTACGATCGTAGAGCGGAACGTGTTCGACCGATGCGACGGCGAGGTGGAGATCATCTCTTCCAAGTCGGGCGGCAACGTCTACCGGGAAAACCTCTTCCTCCGCTCGCGCGGGACTCTCACCCTGCGGCACGGCGACGACAACGTCGTCGAGCGCAACGTCTTCCTGGGACATGGGAAGGACTACACGGGCGGCATCCGCGTCATCAACCGCAACCAGACGGTCCGCGGCAACTATATGGAGGGGCTGCGCGGAACCGGCTTCGCCAGCGCGCTGACGGTGATGAACGGCGTGCCGAACTCGCCGGTAAACCGCTACGTCCAGGTCGAGAGCGCGCTGATCGAGCGGAACACCGTCGTCGACAGCACACGCGTGACCCTCGCCGCCGGCGCGGACGAAGAACGCTCCGCACCGCCGGTCAACTCGCTGATGCGGGCCAATCTTTTCATCAGCCCCACGGATGCGAACCTCTTCCAGGTCGAAGACGATATCTCGGGCATCGACCTTCAGGGGAATATCCTCTTGGGAGAACCCGAGACAGCCCCGGCCCCGCAGATCGAAGCGCAGCCGGGCGAATTGGCTCGCGCAGAAAACGGGCTGCTCTACCCCGTCGACCCCGCTCTCGCCGACGTCGGCGCCCCGCGCGACCTCCAGCCCGTCGCCCTCTCCCAAGTGGGCGTGCCCTGGTACGAGAAGCCGGACGCCGAGCGCGCCTTCGGCTCCTCCGGCGCGGTGCACGAGGTTTCGCCCGGCGAGGACTCGCTGGTCGACGCGGTTGCCGCCGCGCGCGAAGGCGACGTGCTGCTGCTCGCGGCAGGCGAATATCTCGTCACTCAGGTGATCCCAGTCGACAAGACGCTGACCATAAATGGCGCCCCGGCCGCGCCTGGGGATGAGGCGATCGTTCGCTTCACCCGCCCTGCCCTTTTCGAGCTCGGCGAAGACGGCCGCCTCCAGCTTCAGCATCTGACGATCGACGGCGGCCAGGCCGACGACTCGGTGGGGAATTCGGTGATCCGGACGAACACTGCCGGCGCCGGCGCGAACATGCTCGTCGAGATGCAAGACGTCGCCGTGCGCAACCTCACGGTCAACAAGTCCTTCAACGTGCTGACCCTCGGCAAGAGCGCCCTCGCCGACCGCGTCACGATCCGTGCCAGCGAGTTTTCCGGCATCTCCGGCACGATCGTTTCCGCCGCCGCGGAGACCGAAGACTTCGGTCAGTACAACCTCGAATACCTCACGATTGCCGACAGCACCTTCGCCGATATCGGCGGCCCGATCGCTCAGGTGTATCGCGGTGGTACCGATGAGAGCACGTTCGGTCCCTTTGTGGAGATTTCCGGAAACACGCTCTCCAACGTCGGCAAGGCGGCCGCGAACGACGCCTCGATCCTGCTCCACGGCGTCCAGACCGCCCGCGTGGCCCGTAACGCCTTCGCCGATTCAGCCCGACTGCGGGTCGTTCACACGGTCGGCCGGCCAAGAACGGCGGTAACCGGCAACACCTTCGCCGGCACCCCTGAGCCGGAGTTCGAGGAGCTTGTCTTCGACGGCGCGCCGCGGGTGGAGCTTGCCGGAAACACCTTCGCCGGGAGGGCTGCCGAATGATCCGTCGCACGTCCCTCCTCGCCGCCACTGCCCTCGCCCTGGCGGCCCCCGCAGTCGCCGAGGCCGCCCCGCCCTCCCCTGCGCTGTCGGCGACCGACGCCGAGTTGCCGCCGCTCTATCGCGCCGAACTTGCGCAGGCGCGCAGCTTCGTCAGCGAGATGATGGCCGCAGGGATAGTCGTCCCGGTGCCGAAAGACCCGGGCGGCGGCTACACGCACGAACAGCACAAGCGCAATTACAAGGCGATCTATCTCGCCGGGCAGTTGTACCGCATCACCGGCGAGCAGGCTTATGCCGACTATGTCCGTGACATGCTGCTCGCCTATGCCGAGCTCTACCCGACGCTCGGCGACCACCCCGCGCGCCACAACCAGAACCCGGGCCGCCTGTTCTGGCAGGTCCTCAACGACGCGGTGTGGCTGGTCTACGCGGTCCAAGGCTATGGCGAGATCCGGGGAACGCTGAGCGAGGCGGAGCGCGAACGGATCGACGATCAGGTCTTCCGCCGGGCCGCCGAGTTCCTTTCGGTGGACTCGCGCGCCACGTTCGACCGGATCCACAATCACGCGACCTGGGCAACCGCCGGCGTCGGCATGACTGGTTACCTGCTGGGCGACGAGGACATGGTCGAACGCGCACTGCTCGGCTCGGACAAGAGCGGCACGTCCGGCTTCCTGCGCCAGACCGAGCTGCTGTTCTCCCCCGACGGCTATTATGCGGAAGGGCCATACTATCAGCGCTATGCGCTGCTGCCGTTCATGGTCTTTGCCGACGCGATCGCGCGCAACGATCCGGAACGGCGCATCTTCGAACACCGCGACGGGATATTGCTCAAGGCGCTCTATACCACCGTGCAGCTCACCTACGGCGGGTATTTCTTCCCGTTCAATGACGCGATGAAGGACAAGAGCCTCAGGACCGACGAGCTCTATCACGGCGTCGCCATCGCCTACGAGCGAACGCGCGATCCGGCCTTGCTGTCGATTGCGGAATTTCAGGGGCGTACCGTATTGAGCGAGGGCGGCCGGCTGGTCGCACGCGATCTCGCCGCCGGCAAGGCGAAGCCGTTTCCTTTCCGCTCGCTGCTGCTGCGCGACGGACCGGATGGAGACCGCGGGGCGGTTGCAGTCCTGCGCCGCGGCAGCGGCCCCGAACATACCGTGCTGGTCGCCAAGAACACCTCCCAGGGCATGGGTCACGGCCACTTCGACAAGCTCAGTTGGCAGCTCTACGACAACGGCAACGAGATCGTTCGCGATTACGGCGCGGCACGGTTCCTCAACATCGAAGCGAAGCGCGGCGGCCGCTATCTGCCCGAGAACGAGAGTTGGGCGAAGCAGACGATCGCCCACAACACCGTCGCCGTCGATATGCGCAGTCACTTCGACGGGGACCACGAACTCGGGGAAACGATAGCTCCAGAGCAGCTCTATTTCTCGGACCAGCCCGGGCTTCAGGTGAGCAGTGCACGCGTCGAGAACGTCCAGCCAGGCGTGGCCCTCCAGCGGACGTTGATGATGGCGGACATCCCTGGATTGGAGGAGCCCACGGTCCTCGATCTGATGCGCGCCGAGAGCGACGCCAGCCACAGCTACGATCTGCCACTCCACTATCAGGGCCACATCATGGAGTTGGGCTTCCCGGTCGAAAGCCACATCGGCGCCCGCCCCGTGCTGGGCGAGGACAACGGCTATCAGCACATCTGGGTCGATGCAGCGGCGCAGCCCGAAGCGGGCGATACGGCGATGACCTGGCTGCTCGACGGCAGGTTCTATACCTACCGGTTCGTGACCGACGGCAGCGTTCAGGCGATCCTGGGCGAGAGCGGCGCGAACGATCCGGATTTCAACTTGCGCCGCGAGCCGATGGTGATCCTGCGTGCACGCGACAAGCGCGACCACGCGTTCGTTTCCCTGCTCGAGAGCCACGGTCGCTACGACGGTGCTGCGGAACAGACCGTCGCCAGCCGCAGTCGGGTCCGCACCATGCGGCACGACCGGATCAACGGCGCCGACGTGGTTCGTCTGACACTGGCGGACGGCCGCCGCGTCGCGATCGCGGTGTCGCACGATACGGATGAAAGCGCCCGCCATCAGGTTACGCTCGATGGAGAAACGCTGGCGTGGGCCGGCTTCGCGGCCGTCATCGAGTTGAATGCCGGAGGAGCACGATGATGCACAATCGCCTGCGCTGGCTGATCGTCACGCTCGTCGCCGTCGCCACCGTGGTCAACTACATCGACCGCGGTGCGTTGGGCTTCCTGTGGCCGGAGATCTCCGAGGACCTCGGCCTCGACAAGTTCGATTACGCGATCATCCTCAACGTCTTCACCTTCGCCTACGCATTCGGCCAGACCTTGTTCGGCAAGATCTTCGACTGGATCGGAACTCGGCTCGGCTTCGTCCTTTCAATCGTGGTCTGGTCCGCAGCGACCATGCTCCACGCCGCGGCCGCGGGGCTGGCGAGCTTTTCGATTTTCCGTGGGCTGCTGGGCCTGTCGGAAGCCGGTAACTGGCCTGGCGCGACCAAGGCCAATGCGGAGTGGTTCCCGATCAGCGAGCGCGCGCTTGCGCAGGGGATCTTCAATTCGGGCGCAGCGATCGGCGGGATCATTTCGGCACCCGTGGTCGCCTATCTCTTCGTGTTCCTCGATTCGTGGCAGGCGACCTTCATCGCGGTCGGCGCGCTCGGCTTCCTCTGGCTGATCCCCTGGCTGATCATCTACAAGACGGGGCCCGAAGCGCACCCGTGGATCAGCGCCGAGGAACGCAACTACATCCTGACCGGCCAGCGCAGCCTCGATACGGAGGAAGCGGCGAGCTACGCGCCGAATTCGCGCGAGATCCTCTCTCGCAAGGAAAGCTGGGGCGTCATCCTCGCTTCGTTCTTCCTCGATCCCATCTGGTGGCTCTTCGTCGGATGGCTGCCACTCTATCTTTCCGAGACCTACGGCTTCGGGGTCGCGGAGATCGGCCTCTACGCCTGGATGCCCTACGTCGGGGCGATGTTCGGCGCATGGTTCGGCGGCCTTCTTGCCCAGAACCGCATCGCCGCCGGCTGGACGGTCAACCGCACCCGCAAGACCGTCATCGCACTCGGCGGCGCGATCATGCTCGTTTCGCTGCTGCTGACGATCGTGGCCGCAACGCCGCTCATCGCGGTCCTGCTCATGGCTGCGATCCTGTTCGGCTTCCAGACCGCCGTGGGCAATATCCAGACGCTGCCGAGCGACTTCTACTCGGGCAAGTCGGTGGCGACGCTGGCCGGGTTCGCGGGCACCGCCGCCAAACTGGCGGTGGTCGGACTCAACTTCCTGATCCCGATCTTGACGGTCGAAAGCTACGCGCCGGCCTTCGTCGTCGGCTCGGCGCTGGCGATCCTGACGGTGGTGTCGGTCCTCGTCCTGTGCCCGCAGATCAGGCCGCTCAAGCCCGCCGCGACCTAACTCGACATTCCATCAATCAAACGCAACCACAGGAAAACTCATGACAAAGCTCAACGGCAAGGTAGCGATCGTAACCGGGGCAGGCCGCGACATCGGCCGCGCAGTCTCGCTGGAACTGGCGAAGCAGGGCGCCAGGGTCGCTATCAACTTCCGCGGCGACGACGACAAGGCGAGTGCAACCGTTGCGGAGATCGAGCGCGCGGGCGGCACGGCCGTGAAAGTGCGGGCGGACGTGACCAAGGCGGATGAGGTCACGCAACTCGTCGCCGAGGTGCGCAATGCGTTCGGCGAGGAGATCCACATCCTGGCCAACGTTGCAGGGGGCATGGTCGAACGCCGCCCGCTGGCCGAGATGGACGAGGAGTTCTTCAATCAGGTCATGCAGCTCAACGTGACGTCGACGTTCCTCACCACGAAGGCCGTCGTGCCCCATATGCCGGCGGGGTCGGCGATCGTGAACTTTGCCTCGCAGGCGGGGCGCGACGGCGGCGGACCGGGCGCTTGCGCCTATGCCACGTCGAAGGGCGCCGTGATGACCTTCACGCGGGCCATGGCAAAGGAGCTCGGCCCGCGCGGCGTGAGAGTGAACGCGCTGTGCCCGGGCATGATCGCGACAACGTTCCACGACACCTTCACCAAGGACGAGGTGCGCAAGAACGTCGCGGCCGCCACGCCTCTGCGGCGCGAAGGCAATGCCGGCGAAGTGGCGGCAGCGGTCGCCTGGCTGGCGAGCGACGATGCAGCGTTCGTCACCGGCGCCAACATCGACATCAACGGCGGAACCTTCTTTTCCTGAGCCTTTCGGCGTAGCGACGGTCCGCCATGAAAACCTTCATCTTCGGGGAAGCCATGCTCGAATATCACGGGCATGGCGGGAGCGGACTGCGCTTCGGCGGCGACACTCTCAACACGGCCGTTCACATGGCGCGTCGCGGATACGACGTGGCCTTCGTGACGGCCGTGGGTGTCGATCCCATCAGCGACGCTCTGGTCGCTGCGTGGCAGGCCGAAGGCATCGACACGGCTCACGTGCACCGCCACCCCGACCGTTCGCCGGGGATCTACGCGATCCATCTGGACGAACACGGCGAACGCAGCTTCCTGTACTGCCGCGATCGCAGCGCGGCGCGCGAGATGTTCGCCATGCCGGGCATGGCGGAATCGCTGAACCGAGCGGCCGAATGCGATCTGGTCTACTTCAGCCTCATCACGCTCGCGATCATCGGCGACCGCGGCCGCGAGCAACTGCTGAACCTCGCGCACGAGCGAAAGGCTGCCGGCCTGCACGTCGCCTACGACAGCAATTTCCGGCCCGCGCTGTGGCCCGATCTCGCGCTCGCGCGGGAGGTATCTACCAGCGCGATGCGCTCGGCGACGATCGGTTTGCCCACCGATGTCGACGAGCGCCAACTGCACGGCGCCGGGCAGTCGGAGGTAGAGATCGCGGACCGCTGGCACGAGGCCGGGTGCGAGGAAGTCGTCGTGAAGGCCGGCGAGCGCGGCTGCATCTTGAAATCGGGCTCGCGGGCGTGCCGCTACTATCCCGCATCCTGCGTTGAGGTCGTGGATTCCAGCGGCGCCGGAGATGCCTTCAACGCCGGCTTCCTGGCTTCCCGCATCAGCGGCACCAACGCATCCGACGCCGTTGCTGCCGGCCAGGAGCTTGCCGCCGAGACCATCGGCCATCACGGCGCGATAAGGCTATAGCCTCGCAACCCGGAACTGCGAGCTCCCCGCCCCTGCAGGCTTGGCATGGGCGGCCGGAGCGCGCATCTGGGCGACATGGCTGATCCGGCGCCGAATTCACCGCTCTCGTTCCCCGTTTTTCGCGCGGTGTGGATCGCCAGCATGGCATCGAATTTCGGTGGGCTGATCCAGTCGGTCGGTGCGTCGTGGCTGATGACCTCGCTCACCCCGTCACCCCAGATGGTCGCGCTGGTCCAGGCGTCTACCGCCCTCCCCATCCTGCTGCTGTCGCTCTGGTCCGGGGCGGTTGCCGACAATCTCGATCGGCGGCGCGTGATGCTCGCAGCGCAAGGCTTCATGCTGCTGGTGTCCGTGGCTCTCGCGGCGATCACCTTCGCCGGCTGGATCACGCCGTGGCTGCTCCTCCTCTTCACCTTCCTCCTCGGCTGCGGCGCTGCGATGAACGGGCCGGCCTGGCAGGCTTCGGTAGGCGACATGGTGCCGCGCGCCGCGCTGCCGGGTGCGGTTGCGCTCAACTCCATGGGCTTCAACATCGCACGCAGCCTCGGGCCCGCGATCGGCGGCGCCATCGTCGCGGCGGCAGGCGCCGCGGCGGCGTTCGTCGCCAACGCGGTCAGCTATCTCGGGCTGATCGCGGTTCTGGCGCGGTGGCAACCTGTCCGGGAGGAGCGCGTGCTGGCGCGCGAGGCGCTGGGTCATGCAATGGCGGCCGGCGTACGCTACGTCGCGATGTCGCCAGACATCCGCACGGTGCTCATGCGTGCCCTTCTGTTCGGTGTCGGTGCCAGTGCGGTCCCGGCGATGATGCCGCTAATCGCACGCGACGTGATCGTGGGCGACTCGCTGACGTACGGCGTGCTGCTCGGCGCATTCGGGATCGGCGCGGTGGGCGGCGGACTGATGGTGCGCCGGCTGCGCGACCGCATGTCCGTGGAATCGATCGTTCGGGTTGCGGCCGGCGCGCTGGTGATTGGCAGCGCGGTCGCGGGGCTCAGCGAAACCATGCTGCTAACCATGCCAGCGCTAGCGCTGGCGGGCGGCGGCTGGGTTCTGGCCTTGTCGACCTTCAACGTAACGGTGCAGCTTTCCGCGCCGCGCTGGGTCGTGGCGCGGGCACTGTCGCTATATCAAATGGCCGCGTTCGGCGGAATGGCGGGCGGCGCAGTCCTGTTCGGCGGCATCGCAGACGCGCAGGGGGTGCAGTTCGCCCTGCTCGTGGCGGCAGCAGTCCAGGGGCTCACGATTCTCGCCGGCTTAGTGCTCCCCCTGCCCGCTGCGCGCGACCTCAACCTGGCCCTGCGCGACTGGTCGGAGCCCGAGACCGTCGTGCCGGTCGACGAACGCAGCGGCCCGGTCGTGGTCACGATCGAATACCGCATCGCGCCCGGCGATATCCCGCGCTTCCTCAACGTCATGCACGAGCGAAGGCGCATCCGCAGGCGCGACGGTGCAAAGCATTGGACCCTCCTTCGCGACCTGGGCGAACCCGAGCTGTGGCTCGAGCGCTACCACGTAGCCACCTGGCTCGACTACGTGCGCCACAACCAGCGGCGCACGCACGAGGATGCGCAAAACACCCGCGACCTACACGAGCTGCACATCGGGCCGGCCAGACCCGTCGTCCACCGCCTGATCGAACGCCAGACCTCAACCCTCCCCGGCATCCGCGAAGCGTCGCCCCGCGAACTCGCCGACCCGATGACCGACACCGCGCGGCAGGCATAACACCGCCCCCACCTGGGGATGCTGACTCAAGCACCAGCCGTTAGTCGCCGTCGCGGCGTTGCTGGCGCCACATCGCCGCATAAGTACCGTTGGCGGCGAGCAGGTCGGGATGACGTCCGCGCTCGACGATACGGCCCGCGACCAGTACCAGAATCTCGTCGGCATCCACGATGGTCGACAAGCGGTGCGCGATGACCAGCGTGGTGCGTGCGTTGGCGAGACGATCGAGACTGGCCTGGATGTCGCGCTCGGTGCGTGTGTCGAGCGCGCTCGTGGCTTCGTCGAAGATCAGGATCGGGGGCGATTTGACGATCACTCGCGCAATCGCGATGCGCTGCTTCTCGCCGCCCGACAGTTTCAGCCCGCGCTCTCCGACGATGCTCGCATAACCGTCGGGCAACCGCTCGATCGCATCGTGGACACGCGCCGCGCGGGCCGCGGCTTCGACTTCGGCCGCTGGCAGGTCCGTCGCACCATAACCGATGTTGTAGGCGGCATCGTCATTGAACAGCACGGTGTCCTGCGGCACGACCCCGATCGCGCGGCGTAGGCTTTGCTGCGTCACCTCGCTGATGTCTTGCCCGTCGATCGCAATGCATCCGGCCTCGGCGTCGTAGAAGCGAAACAGCAACCGTGCGATGGTCGATTTGCCGCTCCCGCTCGGGCCGACGACAGCAACCCGCTGACCGGGCCGAATTTCGAACGACACGCCCTCGAGGATGGGCCGCCGCAGATCGTAAGCGAACGATACGTTATCGAACGAGACATGACCGCTCGAGACCCTCAGTTCGCGTGCATCTGGGGCGTCACGCACCTCGGGCGACACCGCCAGCAGATCAAGCATCGCCTCCCCGTCGGTATAGGCTTGGCGCACACCGCCATAGACAGTCGCGAGCGCCTCCAACGGGGCGTAAAGCTGCAACAGAAAAGCGTTGATGAGGACGAAGTCGCCAATGCTCATCTGCCCGGCGGCGACGCCGTGCGCGGCCATGATCATGACGACGATGGCGCCTGCCGCCAAAACCGCCGCCTGGAATACGCCGATCAGCGTTTCAGCCAGCTTCGCGCGTACCGCCGACCGTTCGTAGGCGCGCCGCGCCCGGTCGTAGCGGTCGGCTTCGATTTCCTCGGCGGCGAAATACTTGACGGTTTCGTAGTTGAGCAAGCTGTCCATCGCGGCGATGCTTGCCTTGACGTCGAGCGCGTTGGTTTGGCGCCGCAGCCTCACCTGGTAGCGAGCGCCGAACGCCGTGAGTGACAGATAGACAGCGAGCGTTGCCAGCGTCGCCAGTGCATATCCGGCGCTGTATCCGCTCGCGAGGATTGCGATCACCGCCGCAAGCTCGATCACTGTCGGTATCAGAGTGAACAGGACGAGCTCGGCGAGGAACTCGATCGAAACCGTTCCGCGGCCGACGATCTGCGCAATGCCGCCGCTCTTGCGGTCCAGATGGAAGCGCAGCGAAAGAGAATGAAGGTGGCGGAAGACCTCGATCGCGGTCAATCGGATCGCGCGCTGTGCCACGCGGATGAACGTCAACTGGCGCAGTTCCGCGATCGATTGCGTGATCAGCCGAGCTGAACCGTAAGCGACCACCAACAGGACCGGCACGGTAACCGCACCCGGCGCGGACAACCTATCGACTATGTCCTTGTAGAAGAACGGTGCAGCGAGCAGCACGAGTTTGCCGACCGCGACGAGCAGCAGCGACACGATCACCTGTACGCGGATCATCGGCGCGCCGCGCGGCCAGAGCATCTCGCCATAACGCCGTAGCGTCATCGCAACGGCGCTTCGCTGGCCGACGAGGCGCTTCCCCTCACCGATTACTGGCCTGTAATTGGGCTGAGCCCGCTAGCCGAATTATGTCGAAAACCGATCATCCATGTGGAGAGCGGGACATGACACTGGCGGAACGAATTGCCGATATCGAGGAGCGGCGCGGCAGCCGCGTCGTCGTCCTCGCCGCATCGCATATCGATCTGGATCTGTTGCCGATGCTGTACGACACCTTGGCCGCGATGGGCGATACGTCGCGCCTCGACATACTGCTCTGGATCAAGGGTGGCGCAGTCGATGGTGCGCGCCGGATCGGGCTGCTGCTCGCCGACGCAACCGAGCACCTCGGCGCAATCGTGCCCGACAGGTGCCAATCGTCGGGCACGATAGTCGCCCTCGCCGCACATGAGATCGTCGCAGGCCCATGCGCGATCTTCTCGCCCGTCGACCCTTCGCTCCAAGGGCCGATCGCGGATGATAGCGGCAGTCCCGGAGCAATATCGACCGAGGACGTCCGCCGCTTCGCCGAGATGGCACGCGAATGGTTCGGACAAGAGGACGAGCAGGCGCGGTTGTCGGCACTGGCCGCCATGACCGCTGCGATATTTCCGCCCACACTCACTGCCTTCTACCGCGCCACCCGCGAAGTCGAGACGATCTGCCGCGATCTCATCGGCCGACGTCTGGGCGCCGATCCGTCCTGCGACGCGGACAGGATCGTCAGCCATCTGATGCACGGCTATCATTCGCACAGCTTTCCGCTGGCCGCAGACGACCTTGCCGATCTCGGCCTCCCGGTCGTGCGCGACACGAGGGTGGAAATGGCAGCCTGGCAGATCGCTGAGATGCTGCGGACATCGGTCGGCGGCGGCTTGCGCGACGGCGAGCAGGATGATTGGTTTGACGCCTGCATTGCCACCCGGGAGGCGTGTCATCTGCGGCGGACCGGCCCTCATCGAATGATGCCGCGCTGGGAAGCAGGGATAATTGGCGATTGACGCCATCACACCTGCTCGGCGAGCTGTGCGAGGAAACTCTGCCAGTTATCGTCACCGATGAAGCCGCCTGCCTCGACCACCATGTCTGGTGCGATGAACAAGTAGGCGGGCGAGGCTCGGCGCGGGTTGAGCATCGCATAGGCGATCCCCGCCATATCGAGGAAATGCGCTTCGAATTCCTGGTCCTGGCCGATGTCGGCAGCCTTGAGCCGCTCGGCGGTGACGACCCACAGATCGACGCCGCGGCCCGGAGTGCGTGCGGCCGCGGCCGCCACGCCAAGCGCAGCGGCGCGGCACTTGGGGCAGCCTTTCGATAGGAACACGATTACGTAGGCGGTCTCGCCCGCAGCTATTGATACCGAGGTTCCGGCGCGGCTTTTGCCGGTGAAATTCTCCACGCGAGCGCCTGCTGGAAACAACAGGTCCGGCGGCGCGCCACCGTCGCCGCGGCGGCCGCGCAAGAGATGCGCGACCAGCGCAAGATTGGTCGTCGCCGCGACCGCAAGAAAGGCGGCGATCGCCTCGGTATCGCTCATGGGTACCACGACACGTAGTTGCTGGAATGCAGTAGAGGCAGGAGGCGCTGGGCGATCATCAGGTAGACACCGGCCGCCGAACTGACGACCCAGACCGCGGGCGAAGAAGGCCAAGCGTCGCCGACCACCACAAAGAGTCCCGCGATCGCGACGAGCGCCGGCCCGAACAAGCTGGCCGGCCCGATCGCTTCGTTGCCGCCGAAGCAGTTGCATGCCACGGCATCGCCGCGCCGCAATACTATCACGATCGCGCCTGCAAACAGCACCGCGCTGGCGGCGGCGACCGCCCCGCCAGCGGCAACGCAAGTATTCGAGCCCATGATCAGCCCACCGCCGATCGTCAGGGCGACGAGGCACTCGACCGCGACTACAATCCCCGCGGTGCCACGCGCGGGAAGCTGGGGCGCGATTTCAGCGACTGTCGCGGCGAACATCGCGAAATCGCGAAACTTTGCCGCGGCAGCTAGTGTAAAGCAGGTTACGAGATACAGGGCCGCGGCGGCGGTTGCAAAAGCCACGTTACCCGCCCGCGATCAGCGCTTCGGCCACGGCTTCGGCGATCCGAAGCGCGGGGGCAAGCTCTTCGACGAAGACGAACTGTCCGACCGGATTGTTCTCGAGGAAGACATGCCTTCCGTCCGGTGTGGCGATAAGGTCGATCGCACCATATGCCAGTCCGTAACTGGCAACGAACTCGCAGCAGCGCGTAGCGAGATCCTCGGGCAATTCGACTGCGGTATATGCGATTTCGGCGTCGTAGTGACGAAAATCCACGCGCGTGCGCTCATTCGCCTGGGAATCGATACGCGCCGCGAAGATCCGCCCTGCTACGACCGTGACCCGGATTTCATGGGCCTTTTCGATGTAGTGCTGGAACAGGCTAGGCAGGGCCGCAATGCTGTCGAGTTCGGGGTCATCGACCTGGACCAGCGTGGTGTGCAGGCCGTTGGCAATGCGGTCTTCGGTCTGCACGTGCTCGGCAGCCAACGTCGGTGTCGACAGGGTCTTGAAAATCGCCCCGTCGGCGCCCTTTGCAATAAACGGCCGGACCTCGTCTGGCCGATTGCCGATCATGCTCGCCGGCACCGCGAAACCCATCCTGCGTGCCCGCACCAGTTGTTCGCATTTCCATCCCGCCGCACGCAGGGCGACCGGATGGCTCATGAAGAAGCAGTCGAGGCTGTTCAGCCAACCGAGCAGCATGTGATTGGCCTCGCCATCGGCGAACGCTTTCTCCTGCGCGGACAGTTCAGCGGCAAATGCGAAGTCGGCAGGTTTGCGCATCCACACCGATCGCACCGCGGAAAGGTCGAGCGTTGTGCCGGACGCGCGACAGAAGAGTGTACCGCTCCAGCCCGTTTCATCGAGCGCCATCGTGAGACTGTAGTCGCGCGGGAAGCGGTCGAGGTCGATGCGAAAGCAGGGCTCGCCGCGCGCGGCGATTAGCACGCCCACGCGGTCGGCGTGGACATCGTCGCTGCGCGTGACGATCAGTATGGCCGCTTCGCTCACCTGCGCGTCCCCAGCCGGTCAAGCACAAGCAAGCCGCGCGTCCGGGTCAGCAAAGAAAGCCGCTGTCCGGATTGAAGATATCTCCGGTACGGTAATCGCCGAAGGGCACGCCGGTGCACCCTGCCACGGACGGCCCCTTGCGTGCTCGCCAAGGCGTGGCGGTACCCGCACCATCGGCGCGTCGCGCGAGGCAAAAGGCGAAGGTCCTGTGATTGTCGGTCATGATGAAGCTCCCGTTTTGCGGCAACGAACCCCGGGACTCGTCCCGGGGCCGTAGTCGTGGCGTCAGCAGAAAACGCCCGTGTCGCCTTCGCGATAGTTCAGGCGTTCAACTTCGCTGCAGCCGGCAATCGCCGGACCTTTACGTACGGCCCACTTGCCTTCGGGCGCAGCGTCGCGACCGGCGAGGCGGAAGGCGAAGGTCTTGCTTTCGGTCTTCATCTCATCTTCTCCACAAGTTGAACGGCGGCGATCTAGAGCCCCCGCCGGCACCCAGAATCGAGTGCTGCTCCATGGTAGAGAAGAGGATACCCTCACGAAAATACGTGAAAGAACCCAATTACATAGGTAGGGTTACCGAGCTCTAGGCGGGCATCCGCCGGAATTCGCCCATTCGGCGAACGACAACATTTCAGCAGCGCCACTGCAATCAGTGCCCTACATTCCCGCTGCAGCATGTTCCCGTGTGCGATGAGTGGGCGCGCGCGGCCGCTTGAGTGTGGTCGACTGGGCCAGTCGTCAGACCACGCCCAGGGCCTTCATCGCCTCTGCCACACCGACGAAACCGACCACGTTCGCGCCCAGGACGTAATCGCTAGGTTTTCCGTATTCATCTGCGGTTTCCGCGCAGCGGCGATGGATGTCGCGCATGATGGCGGCAAGCCGCTCTTCGGTTTGCTCGAAAGTCCAGCTATCACGCGAGGCGTTCTGCTGCATTTCCAGGGCCGACGTTGCGACGCCCCCGGCGTTTGCGGCCTTTCCGGGGCCGAAAAGGACACCTGCTGCCTGGAACAGCTTCACCGCCTCCGGGGTGCACGGCATGTTCGCACCCTCGCCGACTGCGAGCACACCATGTTCGATCAGAACGCGAGCGTCTTTCCCGGTAAGCTCGTTCTGCGTGGCGGATGGCAGCGCCACTTCGCAGGGCACCTCCCAGATCGACCCGCCCTCGATATACGAGGTGCTGCTGCCCTTGAGCTTGGCGTATTCCGAGATCCGCCCGCGGCGCACCTCCTTGATCTGCTTGACGAGATCGAGGTCGATGCCTTCTTCATCGACCACGTAGCCTGCGGAATCCGAGCAGGCGATGACTTTCCCGCCAAATTCCGCGACTTTCTCGATCGTGTAGATCGCGACATTGCCAGAGCCCGAAACGACGACGCGCTTGCCGTCGAAATCTTCTGCCCGGGTCCCCAGCATTTCTTGGACGAAGTATGCCGTCCCGTAGCCGGTCGCCTCGGTACGTGCGCGCGAGCCGCCGTAGACAAGTCCTTTGCCGGTGAGGACGCCGGCTTCGTAGCGGTTCGTGAGCCGCTTGTACTGGCCGAACAGGTATCCGATTTCGCGTGAGCCGACGCCGATGTCGCCTGCCGGCACGTCCGTGTATTCGCCGATGTGGCGGTACAGTTCGGTCATGAAAGACTGGCAGAACCGCATGACCTCGCCATCGGATCGGCCGCGCGGATTGAAATCGGACCCGCCTTTGCCGCCTCCGATGGGCAAGCCGGTAAGCGCATTCTTGAAGATTTGCTCGAAGCCGAGGAACTTGATGATCCCGACGTTCACCGACGGATGGAAACGAAGGCCGCCCTTGTACGGCCCAAGCGCGGAATTGAACTGCACCCTAAACCCGCGGTTGATCTGCACTTCGCCCCGATCATCCACCCACGGCACGCGAAAGATGATCTGCCGCTCGGGTTCGCAGATCCGTTCGATCAAGGCATTGTCGGCATACTCCGGATGCTTGGCGACGACTGCCCCGAGGCTTTCGAGCACTTCCTGCACGGCTTGCAGAAACTCGGATTCACCGGCGTTGCGGCGAAGGACCTCATCGAAGATCGGCTGCAGTTTCTCATCAATCATCGAGGACTTCTTCCCGGCTCCGCTGTCGTGCCGACCGCCTGTGAGGCACGTGCGCCCATTTTGGAAGAGGGAGATACCTCGCTTCGTGCGCGCAGGCACCTAGCGGTCCACGCGTCCGCGACCGCGTGCTGCGCCCACTTCACGGAAACCTCGTCACCTCGGCGCGTTGAGGGCAGGTCACCGGTTTTGCGACACGCGTTCAGGAAGGACGAACCATGCCTCGGACTCTCGTGCTCTATCACTCCACCTACGGCCACGTCGAAACGATGGCGAAGGCCATGGCCGAAGGTGCACGCGGGGTTGCCGGTGCCAAGGTCGACATCCGCCGCGTGCCCGAACTCGTGCCGGAAGAGGTCGCGCGAGATGCCGGCTACAAGCTCGATCAAGAGGCGCCGATCGCGCGGGTCGATGACCTGCCGAAGTACGACGCGATCATAATCGGGGTCGGCACACGCTACGGCCGGATGGCATCCCAGATGGCGAATTTCTTGGATCAGACTGGCGGCCTTTGGGCGAGCGGCGCGCTGAACGGAAAAGTCGGATCCGCGTTCACCTCCACCGCGACCCAGCACGGCGGACAGGAAACGACCCTCATGGCGATCCACACGAACCTGATGCACCTCGGCATGATCTGCGTCGGCCTACCCTACAGCTTCGCCGGACAAATGACTCTCGACGAGATCACCGGCGGCACTCCCTACGGCGCGACGACGATTGCGGGGGGCGACGGCTCGCGCCAGCCGAGCGAGAACGAGCTGGAAGGCGCGAGATTTCAGGGCCGCCTGGTCGCCGATATAGCGGGCAAGCTGCAGGGGTGAGGCACGCTCGAGGCTCGCCACTCCGCGAGCGGATGGAGGATCTGGCGTGACCCGGCGACCGCGAGCAGCCCACTTCAAGGACAACATCGTTCTTTACGGCGCGCTCGCGGCCAATCTCGGGATCGCCGTTGCCAAGTTCATCGCCGCTGCGATCAGCGGTTCGTCGTCGATGCTGACGGAGGGGGTTCACTCACTCGTCGATAGCGGCAACCAGGTTCTCCTGCTCTATGGCCAAGGTCGCGCGCGGCGAGCGCCGGACCGGATGCATCTGTTCGGCTATGGGCGCGAGCTCTACTTCTGGGCCTTTGTCGTCGCCATGCTGATCTTTGCGGTCGGCGCTGGCGTGTCGATCTACGAGGGGACCATGCATTACATGGACCCTGAGCCGCTCCGCGATCCGACCATCAACTACGTGGTGCTGGGCGTCGCCTTCCTGCTGGAGGGAGGATCCGCAGTGCGCGAATTTGCCGCCCGGCCCCACCCCGAGGGTTGGTGGCAGTCTGTCGTGAACTCCAAGGATCCCGGGCATTTCGTCGTGCTGTTCGAAGATAGTGCAGCGCTGGTCGGCCTCGCCGTGGCGGCTGCTGGCGTCTGGGCCAGCCATCACTTCGGCGACCCGCGGATCGACGGCCTGGCCTCGATCCTGATCGGCCTGGTACTGACCGGCGTGGCCCTCCTCCTCGCGCGCGAGGCGAAGGGTCTGATCATCGGCGAGAGCGCCGATCCGACCGTGGTCCGCGGGATACGCGCAGCCATTGAGAGCCATCCGAACATCACCAGCGTCAATCACGTCCGGACGATCCATACCGCACCCGACGCGATATTCGTGGCCGTCAGCGCGGACTTCGACGATCGCGTCTCGATGGGAGAAGGCGAACGGCTGATCGAGTAGATCGAGGCGCAGCTGAAGGAGATATCGCCTTGCTTCTCCTCGATATACGTTCGGCCGGAAAAGCGGCAGGACGCGGTCGTCGCCGCACCCTGATCACTTCGGCGCGGTCGCGATCTCCTGGCCGGCAAACCAGCTTGCCAGTGTCGAGAAATACTCCGCCGCTTCGGGCCGGGCCCACTGCGATTGCGCGGGGTTCATCTGCGCCTTGGGAGTCATCGATGTGGCCATGTGGTGGTCCGCGCCCGCTATCACGCGCACTGTGAGGTTCGGGCTCCGCCGGGCGTTGATCCGAGCGACCGAGGTCGCCACGGGAACGACCGGGTCGTTGGCGCCGAACAGGATCAGCGCCGGCACATCGACCTGATCGAGCGTCGGCAGCGGATCGTACTCGATCTCCTTGCGCCAGCGCGATGTCGCCCGATCCCCGACGGTTTCGCCCATGTAGAGCAGATCGAACCACGGCTTGTCCTTGGCCGCGTCGACCAGCGCCTGCGCAGTCGCGCGATCGCCCGTCCCGCGCATGTAATCGTCCACCGCCTGGCGCATCGCGCGCATCTGGTCGATCTCGGCATCCGAATGCCCGCTGATGCGCATGCTGTTCTCTGAGCGGAACATCATCTGCACATCGGGGGTCACAACGGGCGCCGAGATCGACACGACGAACCGCACATCGGAGCTGCGCGCGGCTGCAAGCAACGACAGCCAGCCGCCCTGGCTCAATCCCCAGATGCCGATCCGCTCCGAGTCTATCCGCGGATCGGCCTTGAGCATCCGTACTGCTGCAATCGCATCGTCGGCGAGCATGGTGTAATCGCTGTCTTTCAGGCTTCCGCCCGATCGTCCGCTGCCGCGCCGGTCGTAGGTCAGCACCGCGATACCGAGCGGCGGCAGCATCTCCTTCAGGTGCTGGTAGAGCACCGCATCGCCCAGCGACTTCGAGGCGCTGTGCGTGACGACCACGGCCGCCAGGGCCCGCCCTCCCTTTGGCAGATAGAGCGTCCCGGCGAGCGTGGCATCGCCGCTGCGGAAAGTCCGGCTTTCGCTCACGGTTACGGTCGAAGGTGCCGCGCTCCAGGGCAGCGAAGTCACGCTACGGGCAGATGCCGGTGTATTCGCCGCGAATGCGAGCATCAACGTCAAGGCCCAGAAGGCGGCTGCAATCCAGCGGAGCATGCTCCTATGGGGCTGGCGCGTTGGACCCTCTTCGGCCGGCCCCCGCCCTCGTGCAGTTGCAATGCCGACCGGCGAAGTTGTGAGTTCGCTCATCTTGCTCTCCCTGACCGACGCCTTTTGGGTCATCAGAACTTTCCCCGCACGGAAAACGAGAAGATCGGACCGATCAGCCGGTCCCGCTCCTCGATCGAGGTGATCGGCGTCTCGCCCCGGAGGCCGCCATATACGATCCTGTGGCGCCGGGACCGTGCATTGAGGATATTGCCGACTTGCGCGCGCACGGTGAGGCCGAAGACGTCCTTGTTCTCGATGAACACGGAGGCGAAGCTAGGACCCTCCCAGATACGGTCTACCTGATTGCTGCGATAGTTCGGCTGATTGTGCGAGTAGTCGGCCGCACCGCCCCAGGCCCAGTCGCTGTCCGGGATGTCGTGCCGCAAGGCGATGCTTGCCTCCGTATCCGTGAAGCCGCTCCACTGGCGCGATTCTCCGGTGAACGGATCACGCAGGCGCGACCCCTGGTAGAGAACGCTGGTGTCGAGCTTCACCCCGTTGAGGCCGGCGGGGTCGAGATTGATCGTGCTCGTCCAGACGACCGCCGCCGCCCGGGACTTCGCGATGTTGCCGACAGACTCGCCATCGCCGACCGGGATGATGTCGACATAGTCTTCGACGTCGCGGTAGATCAGACGGAGCTGTGTCGATCCCCAGGGGCCGAACTTCTTGTTGATCTCAGCCTCGTAGCTCCAGTCCTGCTGCGGGCGCAGATCGTTGTTCCCGGAGTTCGCGTTCCCGTCGTTGAGGAAGGCCCGCGCGAGGAAGTCGTAGAACGAGAGCTGTAGCACGCGCCGCCGGATCTTGAGCGCTACGTCGAAGTCGTCGCTCGGCGTCCAGGCCAGCGAGAGCGAACCCTTGGGTCGGAAGAAACTGCGCGTCAGGCCGTTCGACCCCGTCTGCGCGATAGTCGAATGCTCGGCGCCTCCAACGAGTTGGAACGACAGCGTAGGGGTGAGCTTGCGGCCGAAGCTGAGCAGCCCCTCGTAGCGGTCCTCGCTCACGCCGCCGCTGCCTTCGGGGAACGGGATCTCGACGAACTCGCCCGTGGGGTCGAGGGTAAACAGACCGGCGACGTTCTCCAGCGTATTGAACGCGGCTTCGCCCGAAAGCTGCCAATCCCCGCCGAGCATCTTCCAGCTGTATTCACCGCGGGCGATGGTCTCGCCCAAATCGCCGGTCTGCGTGAAGCGGTCGCCGATATCGGCCGAACCGTCGGCGAAGCTGGTGATGGCTTCCTGAAGGTAAGGTTCGTGGCTGACGCGCCTGATCCCGATGGCCTTGAGCCGTCCCGGGCCCAGGGCGAAGTCGTAGTCCCCACCCAGTTCGTAGTTCCAGCTATCGTTGCGCTCGCGGAAAATGCGGGAACGGTCGGGCAAGCCGGGACCGGTGCGTTCGCCGATCTCGTCGTAGCGGTCGTAGATGCGCTGGTAGTGAGCGTTGATGTGCCCGACGCTGGTGCCCGGGCCATCCCAGGTCACCTTCCCCGAAAGCTTCGGCGTGTCGTAATGCGTATTCCAGATCTCGAAGCGCCGCTCGGTGACCGCGCCCGCGGCATCGTAGATGAGCGTGCCGCCCCCTGCGCCGCTGCGCGCGGACTCGTCGTTGTTGAGCCCGACTTCGTACTCGATCGCACCGCTGCGCCCGCTGACCGACACGTCGCCGCGCGTGAACAGCGGGTCGGTATAGTGCGCGCGAAATTCCGGCTTCCACGAGAATTGGCCGGAAAAGCTGTCCGCCCGGAAGACGATGTTGGCGACCTGCCCCGAGAGGCCCGGAATGTCGAGAGTGGCGCCGTCGAGGATCTCGATGCGCTCGACATTGTCGGCGGGGATGCGGGTCAGCAGCGTTTCGAGCGTATCGGATTTGCTCGATGGTCGCTGGCCGTTGAACAGAACGTTGCCCGTAGCCTGGCCGAGACCGCGCAATTGCTCGCTGTCGCGGATCGTGAACCCGGGAACCTGGTTCAGCATGTCGTACGCGTTCTTGGGCGCGTAGCGGACGAAGTCGGCCGGGGTGTAGACCTGCCCGGACCGGAGGGTCGAGGCGGCCGGCTGCGCGTCGGGCGCAGGGGCGTCGCCGCTGTGGGGCAGATCCTGCGCTTGGGCCGGCCATGCGCCGAGTAGCGCGATCGCCGCGGCCCCAATGAGTGCTTTCATCTGCGCTCTCCCCCTCAATTCCGCGCCGCAGCGTTGATCTTTTGCGCGTATTCGGGAGTGACCCCGGTCGCTTTCATCGCGATCAGGTCGTGCGCGCGAGGCTGGTAGCCGGCAGCGACGATCCCGCGGACATAGGCTTCGTCGATACCGAGCGCGCGGCAACCAACTGCATCGTCTATCGATTTGAGATCGAGACCAGCCGACCGAAGGCCGGTGACGTAACCGGGCGTCACGTCGAGAGCAGCCGCCGCGATCACGTCGTTGAGCGAACGCGGGGAGAGGCCTTGCCGGGTCAGGCCGTCGATCAGGGCCAGATCCGCGTCGACCAGAGCCACCGTCAGCAAGTCTTCCTTGCCTTTCGGCGGCAAGCCGCGGGCGTCCAGGCCGGCCTCGAACGCCGCATCGGGCGCAAAGACGCAGTCGCCGCTTCCGTCGTAGCGCCGATCGAGAGTGCCGCGGCAGGTCAGCAAGCCCGGTTCGCGATCGATCGTGAATGTGACCGCGCCTTGGTTCGGCGATCCCAGTGCGGCTCTGACCGATGCGAGATCGCGCTCGCCACCGTCGAGCGGAAATGTGCTGCTGCTGCTCTCGTGGTGAACGCGCAGGGTCGGTGCGCCCCTGGCTGTGTCCGAGACGGTCCAGGTGATGTCGGTCAGGTTGACCGCTCCACCTTGCGACCAACTCGGCGCTGCGGTGGCCGAACCGAGCATGAGCGCTGCTGCGAGAACCGCGGGCTTGGAGAACATCTTCATGGCAGGCTCCTATCTGCGCCGGCGGCAGGCGAGCGAAGGCGCTCACCGAAAACCGGCGTTGTCGAAATTTCAGTAGGCTTTTGACGTCGGGCGGCGGTTAGTCGTGGTTTGGATCGGACCGCGTATTGCCGGGGACGACCGACGTCGAAGTTCCGTCTTCCGAGCGGCGGGTGCTCACGACGCCCCCGGGCCCGGCGATCGCGGTGGCTCCCGTCTGCGAGACAGAGATGGCCTGCGGCCCTCGCGGCGGACCCGGCGGCGGCCCGCGATGGCTCGTCACTGCGCGGACGCTTATCACGTCGTCGGGGTTCGCGACGTTCAGGCCCGAGGCGCGCATATCCTCGACGAATTTCCCGGTGACGCCGACCGCACGCATGCTGATCAGCTCCTCCAGCGTGGCCCGGGGGAAGTAGCCGCGAAGCTCGTGGACGTAGGCGGCGGTGAGGCCGACCGCCCGGGCACCGATAATTGCGTCGAGATCGGCACTGGCATCGGCCGCGCGCATGGCGCGGGCATAGGCTGCGTCGACGCCGACGGCGCGGGCGCCGACGAGTTCGTTCGCATCCGCGGCACCGAATACGCTCCGCATCTCCGCCATATAGTCGAGCGTGACGCCGGTCGCCTTGGCGGCAATGACGTCGTCCACGTCGAACCCTTCGCCGCTATCGCGCACCTCGGCGACGTCGGCCGGCGTTACATCCATCGCGCGCATGCTCACCAGATCCTCCGCGCTGACCGTTGCCTGCGCATCGCTGGTGAGCGCCGCGGGATTGTGCTCGGCCATCGTCGACATCGGCTCGACATCAGCGACAGTCGCTCCCGACAGTTTCGCGCGCTCCGCGGCGACGGTCGTGAAAGCCGCCAGTGGCGTGGCGATGGCGAGCACCGAGGCAATACCAACGAAGCCCCAGCCCGTGCCGGCAGGCCCCCGCGAAGCATTCGCATCGAGCACGCGGATCACGCGGCGCTTAAGCGAGTTCTTGGCCGGTGCGACGCCATGTGCGGCGATCAGCACGGCGCGGTTGTCGTGCCGGGCGGCGTTGACCAGCAGCGTGGCGTAGTCCGAGCCGGCGATGTCGGTCAGCAAGACCGCGTCGTCCGCCGCTTCCTCGCGCAAGTGATGGCTCTCGCGGGCAAGCAGCCAGACCAGCGGGTTGAACCAGAACAGCGCGCAGGCAAGCCGCGCAATGAGGAGCTTGGCCCAGTCGAGGCGGGCGACGTGCGCCAGTTCGTGCGCGATGATCGCCTCGGCTTCCCGAACGGCCGAGACCGCGCGGGGATCGAGCAAAATGGTCGGGCGCAGCACGCCCCAGCTTATCGGCGAGCGCAGTTCCTCGCTGACCAGCAGTGCGGTGCCGTGCTTGAATCCCATCCGGCGCTGCGCTTCGGCGAGCGCCGACAGCCAGGCCCCGTCGACCAGCACCTCGGCCCGCCCGCGCATGGCGAACAGCCTGAACACCGCGACCGCCATCATCACGAACATCAGCGCGAGTGGCAGCGCGTATATCCACACCGCGAGCTCCGCGAGGGTCGGCGGGCTGAAAAAAGGCGCCGCCACCGCGGCTTCCGCGGCGGTTATCGGAATATCGGCCGGATGCGCGGTCGCGGGCACTTCCGGCGCCACCGATGCGGCCGCATTCGATGCCAGGAGCTCCTGCGGCAGCGGCGCCCATTGCGGCAGCAGGACCGAGCCGATCGGCAGCAGCAGGATCGCGAGCAGGCCGAGATGCGCGATCAGCGACCGCTCAGCCGGCGTGCGGCCGCGCGCGAGCCTCAGAATGCCGAGCGTGAGCGCGGCGAGCACAAGCGATTTCAGAGCCAGGCTCGTCAGGAGCGAAGCGGTCAGCATCACGAATTCCTCTCCTTGCGCGCATGGGCGATCAACTGCTCCAGCTCGTCGAGCTCTTCGATGCTCAGGTTGTCCTGCATGCCTAGCAGAGCTGCCGCAGCGCTGGTCGGCGATCCGTTAAAGAACACCCGCACGACCTGACCCAGCGCGGACTTGCGCGCCGCCTTTTCGGGCAGGCTGGGTGCGTAGACGAACCCGCGGACGCTCTGCGAGCGTTCGACAAACCCCTTGCCCTCAAGCCGCTTGAGCATGGCGCGGATCGCGGAGCCGGAGATTTCATCCTCCAGCGCCTCGCCGATCTCCCCCACCGTCGATGCCCCACGCTCATAGAGAATGTCGACGATTTGGCGCTCTCGCGGCGGGAGATTGGACAACATGCGAATCACCTCATGCACTACATTTGTAGCGTGCTACATTTGTAGCGCATGCGGCGCAAGAGTGTTTGTTGCGTGGTCACGCCGAGATCGTCATGCCGGAAGCGTTCCGAACGATCGGCGGTGCGCTCAGCGTCCGCTTCTGAGCTCTAGCGTCGAGTTTGCGAGGAATGGTTCGCGGGGGAGCAGCCGATCGCGCGCGGAAAGAGCGCGGGCGCGTCACCGGCCTTCCAGGGATCCAGGCGGACCATGATGGCGGCGAAGAGCTCGGAATTCACGTGACCCCCGAGCCAGGTTTGCAAGTGCGGTAAGGGTTGTGCGGCGAACCACGCCTGATCGGTGGCCGCAAACTGCCGGACGAAGGGCATGATCGCCATGTCTGCAAGCCCCGGTGCGGTGCCGCAAAGTTGGCCCTGGCCTTCCAGCCGCGCGTTCAGCTCGGCCAGGAAGGCAAGCCCCGCGCGGCGATGCGCCGCAGCGTCGCTCCCGTGCCGGTCCGGATATTTGTAACGGTCGAGGTCGTGTTTGAACGGTCCGTCGTTGGCCGCGATGAGAGCGGGATCATCCCGCTTCAACCAGCCATCGGGGTCGGAGCGGCCGAGGGCCCAGCGCATGATGTCGAGGCTCTCCTCGATCACGCGGCCGCCGGGCTCGACGATCACCGGGACGGTCGCTTTCGCCGAAGCCTCCCGCAAAGCTGCGGGTTTGTCCGACAGCTTGACCTCGCGCAGTTCGCATGTCGTGCGGCTTACGAGCAGCGCGAGCCGCGCGCGCATCGCGTAAGGGCACCGGCGGAAGCTGTAGAGAACCGGAAGTGTCACGGCGTCCTATGCGCCGGTCTTGCCGAGAAGGCGGGCGCCGATGTGATCGCGGCCTTGTGCGGCGGCAAGCGCTTCCTGCCGGTGGCGCTCGCGATAGCCGGCCCGCTGTTCGTCCGTCCGCTCATGGTAGCATCTCGGACAGCTCACACCGGCTTCGTAGTGCGGCGAGGCGGCAGCTTCCGCATTCACCGGGCGCCGACAGGCGGGGCAAAGCTCGTGCGTTCCCGGCTTCAGCCCATGGCCGACCGCCACGCGCCGGTCGAACACGAAGCATTCGCCTTGCCAGAGGCTTTCCTCCTCCGGGACGGTCTCCAGATACTTGAGGATGCCCCCTTTCAGGTGGAACACCTCTTCTACGCCTTGCTCCTTGAGAAAGGCTGTCGACTTTTCACACCGGATGCCGCCGGTGCAGTACATCGCGACCTTCGGCGCCTTGCCCTGCCCGAGAAGCTGTTCGCGCCGGCCGCGGAACCATGCGGGAAAGTCGCGAAACGTGGCGGTGCGTGGATCGATGGAACCCGCGAAGCTGCCGATCGCGACTTCATAGTCGTTGCGCGTGTCGATCACGATCGTGTCGGGGTCGGAGATCAGCGCGTTCCAGTCATGCGGCGCGACGTAGGTTCCGACACTGGACAGGGGATCGATGCCGGTCTCCCCCATGGTGACGATTTCGCGCTTGATCCGCACTTTCATGCGGTGGAACGGCATTGTCGCTGCTGGAGAGAACTTGACGTCGAGATCCGCACATCCGGATATCCCCCGGATGTGATCCAACACGCGCCCGATGGCGTCCCGCGTGCCGGCGATGGTGCCGTTTATTCCCTCGCTGGCCAGCAGCAGTGTCCCGTTGACGCCCTCCGTGCGGCAAAGCTCCTCGAGCGGCCCGTGCACCGCGCCGCAGTCCTCAATCGGCGTGAAACGGTAAAGCGCCGTCACGCACAGGTCGCTCACCTTCGGGGCGCCTGGCTCCGGCATCGAAATGCTGTCGTCTTGCATGGAGGGCACCATAGCGCGGTTTGGCGATTCGCACGGAGAAACTCTCCCGATATTCGCGACCATCGCCTTAATCGGGGGGGCCGATTGGCTGCACGCAGCTTAGCAGTCCTGCTCCTCGTCCGCTCGGATGACGAAGACGTCGCTGAAAGCGCGGCTACGGCTCGGCGGGGAGAGCAATCGGAATTCGGGCAATCACTGAGCGACTCTCGGCCAGTTCATGTCCTCCAGCGCGATGCCGTTGGTCTCGGGCATTTGCTTCAAGGACCAGAGGAACTGGAGCAGCATCATCCCGCCGAAGAAGGCGAACACCCACCCTCCCAGCCGGGCTGCAAACACGGGGAAGGCCCAGGTGATTGCCGCCGCCATGACCCAGTGAACCGTGCTTCCGAGCGCCTGTCCCTTGCCGCGGACGGCGCTCGGGAAGATTTCGGAGATGAATACCCAGATCACAGCGCCTTGGGAAAGCGCGAAGGCTGCGATGAAGCCTAACAGGCCGATCAGGACGAGCGTGCCGTCCGGCCGCGCGCTTTCGAACTGCCAAGCGACGAGAAACAGTGCGGCAGCGGTGGCGATCGAGCCGAAGAGGAGCAGCGGTCGCCGGCCGAACCGATCGATCAGGAACAGCGCCGCGATCGTGAACAGGAGATTCGTGCCACCGATCGCGATCGATTGCAGCAGCGCGCTATCGGCTGCTGCACCGCCGAGCTCAAAGATGTGCGGCGCGTAGTAGAGCAGCGCGTTGATCCCCGAGAGCTGATTGAACATCGCGATAGCGATGGCGCAGGTCACAGGGAAGGAATGGGCGCGGGTGAACAGTCGAGCCTTGGCCCGCGTCGCGGCAAGCTCGCGCACCGCCGCCTCGCGCATATGGCGCACGTCGCCGGCGGGATCGGCGAAACCAAGCCGCTCCATGACCGTCAGGGCCCGTGTGTCGCGGCCAGCAGAGACCAGCCAGCGAGGGCTCTCCGGCAAGACCAGCGTGACCACCAGGAACAGCATGGAAGGCACGGTGACAATCCCGAACATCCATCGCCAGGCAATGTCCGGCGGAAGCAGGCCCGCGATGACGTAGTTCGAGATGAAGGCCAGAAGGATGCCGAACACGATGTTGAGCTGGTTGAGCGCGACCAAGCGACCGCGCACGTGAGCTGGCGAAACTTCGGCGATGTAGATGGGCGTTATAACCGACGCCGCGCCGATCGCCAGCCCCGCAAGGAGGCGGAAGGCCAGGAAGACTGCCCAACTGTCGGCGAGCGCCGATCCGAGCGAGGACACGACATAGGCGATCGCCACCGTGAGGAGCACCGCCTTGCGGCCGAAGCGGTCGGACGGCCAACCTGCAATGAGCGAGCCCACGATCGTTCCGATGAGCGCCGAGGCTACGGTGAAGCCAAGTTGAGCATCGCTCAGGGCGAAACGCTCCTGAAGAGCGGAGGTGGTGCCGGAGATTACCGCAGTGTCGAGCCCGAAAAGCAGGCCACCGAGCGCGGCGCCCGCCGCACTCAGGATCATGATGGCGGTCAAGCGTCCATGCCCAGGCGCGGGTATCGAGAGGTCCGTGTTGTTCATGAGATCAGGCTTTCGCGATCGGGAATTCCGACATCCGGAGGAAGGTGCTTCCGTATGGAATGAGCCGTAACGTCTCCGCCGGCGCGTCGGTCGCCACCGGGCTAAACGGCAAGGAACCGTGGGTTTGGTGGTATCTATCCCATCCCGGGATTCTGCGTCCGGTGGTGCTCAGGCTGAGCGGCGCGTTCGCGCCGATCCACGGACGATCCGAAACCATGTCAGCACGAGCGAGAGTGACCACGGCATCGGGTTCGAGGGCGTAATTCCAGGGCGTCGTCGGAAAGACCTCCGACGTATCGATGCCGCCGCGTTCGCCGATCTTGCGCCAATCCTCACCTATCGGAAGGGCAAACACCAGCGGCCCGCGTTCCAGGCTTGTGAGCTGCTTGTGCCATACGCTGCGCGTGATCTTTGCCGGGAACATCAACTCGACGGTATCGCCCGTGCGCCAGAGGCGTTCGAGCCGCGCTATCCGCCCGGAGGATGCTGACGTTTCATGCTGGCCGTTTACCTTGAGCGTCGCTCCTTCTGCCCAGCCCGGAATCCGGAGATGGAGCGGAAAGGATGTCGGCCGTTCCGTCTGAAGCACGATCCTAATCTCATCGGAGAACGGGTAGGAGGTCTGCTGCTCCGCCTCTACCTCGATGCCACCGATGGTGGCGCGCGCACTGCTGGGACCGTAGCTCAGCACCGCAAGGCCACCGTCCGCACTCGCGGCCCACATGGAGTGGACGAACTTCGGCCAGCCCTGATGCATGTTGACCGTGCAGCATGGATATCCGTCCAACAGGCCGACCAGTTGAGAGGTGCCGCCGTGCTGCTGCGCGTACTGCTCGACATCGCGGCTGATCATCACCTGATTGGGCTGCTGGAAGTACTGCCGCGCCATATAGTCGTCGGTCGTCTGCGCGGGCAGCGCGTTGTAGGCGATGCGTTCGAGACGATCGAGAATGGTCACGTCCCCGGTGATCTGGCCCAGCGTCTCCAGTGAGAACATGAACTCGACCACGGTGCAAAGCTCAGTGCCCTGGATCGGGTTGGTACCGTGCAGCGGCTCGTCGCCAGAGAACATTCCCGTAACCTGGCCGTGATCCCGCTCCAGAAACGTCAGTCCGTGACGGATCGCATTGATGTGCTCTGGACGACCATCGAGGAGATAAGCCAGCGCAGGCTGCTTCACGCCCATGGCCACATTGACCCCGTGCGCGGTCGGCGGCTGCTCCGCGGCAAAGCCGGCGGTCCAGTCGCTCGTCTGATCCACGAGGGTGCGCGCAAGGTCGAGCAGCGACCGCTCGCCCGTCCGGTTGTACAGCCAGAGCGCGCTGGCGGTGTTCTCGCCGCCGCGATGCCGCGCCCATTTCGTCCAGTGGTCGAGCCGCTGGGCCGGGAGCTGCCGCTGCTGATACGCAAAGTAGCGCGACATGAAATCTAGCACCCGCCGATCCCCCGTGGCCTCGTGGTGCTGCTGGAGCACTTTGAGCATGACCATACGGGGCCACCAATCCGCCGAGTTCTCGCGCTGAATTCCGTGCTCGTCCTTACCCGTTCCGCGATCATCCGGCGGGCCGAAATATCCGCTCGGCTGCTGGCTGCGAAGGGCGAACTCGACCCACGGCTGCGCCTTGTCCTTGAGACGCTTGTCGTCGAGGATGTGAGCAAGGGGAACCAAGCCGTCGAGCCAGTACGGCCCGCGCTCCCATGCGTCGCCGTCACCGCCGAGCCACGCGTTCTGCGGGCCTACTAGCGAATAGAACTCGTCGAGCCGGCCGGTCAGCCCTTGCGCCATCGTCTCCAGTTGCGTCGCAAGCCAACCCTTCGCGCGCACGGCCCCCAACGGCAATGGCGCGAAAGGCTGGTCGGCCAGAGGTGCGCGGTTGAATACTGCGCCGTTCACCGCGGCAACAGGCCCTCGATTCGTGCTAGCAAGCCCCGCTGCAGGCATCATCGCCATGCTCACTGCGGTTCCCCCGACGAACTCTCGACGACTGATCATCCCCGTCCCTTCGCTTTTTTAAAGCAATTTTCTTTTTTTGTTACGCCAAGTCTTGCGCTATTGAAAGCTTTTGCTCATTTGCGGCGATCTGGGGGATTGGTTCGCCTCCCTCGATCCACAAAAGGGGCAGCTCGCGTTTATTCAGGCCGGGAGTTCCGCCGGCACTGGCGAAGAGCACTAGCGAGCACTCCCTCTCTCATCGATCGAGGGCATCCGTTGCCGCGAAGAAGCTCTTGCCCAACGCGTTTACCAGGAAGCCCAAAGGATCGGTCGCGCGCGTCCCTGCCCAACAAGCGATCTTCGAGCAAGCGGCGCGTTAAATCCGTCACGCGGGGGCCGTAGGCAAAACCTGTTAGGCAGACCTACGGCGCCGACGCGTGATGGGCTACTCGCCAAAGAAGACCGGCTGCGTGAAGGCGCCATTGGCAGCGACGTCCCACACCTCCAGCCGCGCCCATTTGCGGCCGCTGAGGTCGAGCGTTTTCGCAATCGTCGCCGTTCCGAACACACCATGGTCGGTCAAATCGATCCGCTCGCGATAGACCTGGGCCCCGTCGCCGCTGACGATCTCGGCGAAGGCCAGTGGGAAGGTCCATTCGATCGTGGCGCGCACCGTGGCTTGGCTGCCCGGCGCGGTCGTTTCACCGCTTTGGGCGCCGTCGACAGTGAAGCTGGGGATCAGAACCTCGCCCGTGGTGGTGAAGAAAGCACCGTCGCGCAGCGCATCGACGACCGGCTGCCAGCCGGCTTCGTAGCTCGGCAGTGGCCCCTCCAGGCGAAGGTAATTGATGTTCATATGCGCGTAGAGTTCGCTGTCGCCCGAAATCTGAAACACGTCGACCTCGCCAGGCGTGAACTTGCGCTCGCTGGGCTTGGCCGCCCAGTTGTTCATGTCGTCGAGCAGGTCGAGCACGCGCCAGCCTAGCCGGCCCCGCGAATAGTCGGCCGGCATCGCCTTCCACGCACCGCCGAGATAACGGTCGCTCTTGAAGAAAGGCTGGTCGCGGTATTTGTCGGGATAGCCGGTCGATCCCTTGATCCGCGGATGGGCCGTCCACATCAGCCCGCCTTCGGCCTCCATCAGCTTCAGCACGTCCTCGGGCGATCCGACGTGATAGACCTTGCCGAGTTCCGGGTCGGTTTCAACGAAGGGCTGCCCGGCCTCGCGATCAAGGGTCCAGTAAACCGGCTTGGGAAAGAAGCTCACCCAATGGCCGCCGAGATGGACGTTGGGCTCCTCGCCCGGCAGCAGCAGCAGTTCCTCGTCGGAAAGGCGCGCAGTTTCGTCGTGGATGGTCTTGAGGAGCGTCAGCCGATCGCCCGCGCGGTCGAGGTCCTCCCTCGACAGGTGCAATTCGCCGAGATGGACGATCTCGACGTTCATCGCCTTGAATCGGTCGATGAACTCCGGCTTCTCCAGCCCCGCCGGAACTCCGGTCGATTGCTGGAAACGCTTCTGGTTCAGGAAATCGACCGCGTGTTCGACATGGTAATGGCTGGTGAAGGTGCGATGGCCGGGGAGCGACTTGAACCGGTCGCCACGCGTATAGGCGAAGGCGGCTTTCGTCGCGCTCGCGGCATCGCCGTCGTCGAGCAGGTAAAAGACGCCCATGTCCTGCTCGGTGCCGGGCGGCGCATTGACCCAAGGCACGTAGCGACGGTCACCCTCCAGCGTCTGCCGGACACCGAAGCCCGTGCGGCCCTCGAGATTGCGGTAGTCATTGCCGTACCAGACGCTGTGGTCGTTGTTGGCGTAATCCACCGGATAGAAATACTGATGCGGCGGCGGCAGCAGCGCGAGCGCGCCGCCGGCCGCACCTTCGGCGATGATCATCCGCCCTCTTACCTTTGGCGAAGCGGCAGGCTCCGCGAGGGTATCGCCCGTTGCGCGCGCTAGGTCGTCCGACATATCGGTATAGGCAATGGCGCGCCACGGCAGATCGGCCGATTCTGCAACACTCAATCCGGTATCGAAGGTGTAGGCGGTGGCGTCGCGCTCCGTGGACATGACCAACGCCGACCGGATCAGGCGCGACCCGGGGTAGATAGTGAACTCGTAAGTGCCGCTGAACGGGCCTGCTGTCGCACCGTCGACGATGACCTTGGTATAGCCGCCGGCCTGCTCAACTCGGATCGCGTCGCGCTTCAGTTCGAGCGGGAAGCTGTCGAACGGGCGGTTGCGGGGATTGTCGAAGAAGACGGTCCAACCCTGCTTGAGATCGCGTGTACCGATGGTGACCACGGCGGCTGGGTCGACACCGGCGAGGATCGTCTTGTCGGCGATGCCGAGCGAGCGGATCAGCGGCTCATCCTTGGCAAGGGCCAGAACGAGCTGGCCGCGCTCGCCTTCCGCACCGGCCGGCCAGGTGATGGCGACGCTATCCTGCGCCCGATCGACCCGTACGTCACCGGAAAGGGGCGTGGCAGGCGCCATCAGCGTCGTGGCGGCGCGTTGCGCCTGCGCCTGAGCGGACCCGGCCCCCATGGCCATGGTCGCAAAGGCAAGTCCGACGAACGCCCCCTTGATACGATATCGCAAAGCTACTCTCCCGTTTTGCAAATTGATGATGCTCGCGCGCGACCCTTCCAGAGGCGGCGCGCGCGGGCAAGGCGGTGGTCAGAAATCGAAGCGAACGCCGATCGAATAAGTCGTGTCGTCGTTTCGCACATCGCGAACGAAATCCTCCCGCGTTTCGAACGAGTAGGTCTTCTGCCCGGTGATGTTCGTGCCGGCGAGATTGATCGTGATCGCGTCGGTGATGTCGTAATTGAGACCGAAGTCGAGCCGGCCGCCTGCGCGGATACCGTTGAGGCCGACCGGATAGACGATCGGCCGCAGCGACAGGCCGTTGGTGATGTCGCCATCATAATATTGCGAGCGATAGGTGTAGATGATGCGCGCCGAAACGCCGTATTTTTCATAAATCAGGCCGGCGTTGTAATTGTATTTGGACACCCCGAGCAGTTCCAGCCCTTCCAGCCGGTCCCCCGGCGTTGTCGCCTCGCTGTCGACGATGGTGAAGTTACCGAGAACCCCTAAGCCGTCGAGGCCCTCGGGCAGAAAATCGAGGAACAGCTGCCCACTCAGTTCGATGCCCTTAACCGTGGCCGAGCCGAGGTTGCGCGGCGTCGAAATGACATATTGCAAGCCGTCGATCGTGCGGACCTCGGTGCCGTTAATCACGCGATCCTTGATGTCGCGGTAGAAGGCGACGGCGGAGACGTAATTGCTCTGTCCGAAATAATATTCGAGGGAGGCGTCGAAGCTGTCTGCCTTTTGCGGCCTGAGGTCAGGGTTGCCGCCGGACCCCGAATTCTGGATCGTGTTCACATAGGATACGACATAGCTCAGGCCGGGGTTGAGCTGCCCGAAGCTCGGCCGCGACAGCGTCTTCGAATAGTTGAAGCGCGCCTGGAGGCCGCCGCCAAAGTTAATCCGGGCGCTCGCATTCGGCAGGAAATCGGTGTCGCTGGTGGACCGGTTCACGACCACCACTTCCGAGACGTCGGTTTCGGGATCGGTAACCAGCCCCGCCCCGACGATCCTGCGGTCGGTGCGGGTCACGCGCGTCCCGATCAGGCCATCGACCATGATCGTGTCGGTCAGTGGGAATTCATAGCGGACCTGGAGATAGCCCGCGTAGCTCCGCTCCTCGGCGTCATAATCGCGCGTGGGATCGAACGCCGGGGTTTCGGGGGAAATACCGTAAAATTCGCGCAACTGGCTCTTGATGCTGTCCTGCAGCAGATAGTTGGGGTCGATCTGGAGAACGGGCGCGCCGTGGTTCATCTGCGGGATGCCGGGCGATTCCACCAGAATGTCCGACGGCAGTCCGGCTGCGGATAGCGGGGTAACGAACGAGCCGCCGGGTGCGGGTGGGCCGCCGAGATATTGCTGGAAATTGGCCTCGCGCCGGGCGACGCGGACACCCGCTTCGACATAATCGACAAAGCTGCCGACATCGTATCGGAAGTCGCTCGCCACCGCGAGCAGCGCGCCCTTGCTGCGGTTGATATTTTCCGACATGCCGTTGGTGAAAGTCAGGCCTTCCGGATCGTTCATCGGGTTGCCGGGCATGGTCGCCTGAGGGGCGTGGTCGACGTCGCGAACCTGGATGAGTTCGGCAATGCGCTTGCCGATATCGACACGGAAGCTGTTGTTTTCGTTCTTGGACACCTCATAGGAGATATCGGTCTTCCAATTGAGGGCGCCGATGTCCTTTTCGAAGCCGGTGGCGATCAGGAACAGGTCGGTCCGGGCGCGATTGGCCACCGTCGCGGTGTAATATTCGATATCGCGCGCGGTATAGCCGGTCGCGTTGCAAAGCTCCTGAATGGTGCCCTCGCCATCGGGATTTTCCGGGCCGCGAATATCCGAGGTATTGTAACCGTCCGGGCCGACGCCGAATTCCTCGCACCGGTCGCCCACCACGGGTTCGAACGACGATCCGGTGAAGGCGCGGAACGTCGGCCGCGCCTGAAATTCATTGGCGCGATAGCCTGCGAAAAGCCCTTCAAGATAGAATTTGGTCTCACTATCGGGCGCCCATTCGACCGAGAAATTCGCCTGGGGCCGTTCATAAGTGCCGTATTCGCTCGACGCCGCGAAGCCGGTTGGGGTCTGAATGCCGGGCACGGTGCTGTTCGGCGCGGCGTCGGAACTGCGCGTCCAGTCGTTCCAGGCGTTGGGTCGGGCATATTCGTTGCGCTGGTACGACACGCCTAGCATCGCCGCGATGTCGCCGATCCCGGTCGTCCAGCGGTTTGCGATCAGGCCGCTGATCGCGGGATTGACCGGGTTGTCGGCACCGGCTTCCGCCGCGTAGGTCGCGCGGGCACTGCCGGAGATCGTCAGTTTGTCGAAATCGAGCGCGCGCCGCAGCCGCATGTTGATGCCGCCGCCGACACCGCCCTCGACCCGCTCGGCGGAACTCGACTTATACACGTCCACGCCGGCAAGCGCTTCGGCGGGGAGGTCCTGAAAGGCAAAGCCGCGGCCGACCCCGGTGAAGATCTCGCGGCCGTTGAGGGTCGTGACGATGTCGGTCAGGCCGCGGATGCGAACGCCAACGATCTCGTTGTTGCCGCCGACCACCACCTGAACGCCCGGCACGCGTTGCAAGGCGGACGCGGTGGTCAGGTCGGGAAGCTTGCCGATGTCCTCAGCGACGATCGAATCGACCACGTTGGTCGAAGCCCGCTTGATCTCAGCGGCCTGGGCAAGGCTTTCGCGAATGCCGGTGACCACAATTTCCTGGCCGCCGCTCGCCGGGTCGTTTGCCCGGTCCGCTGCGGTAGCACCCTGGAGGCTAGAGCCTTGCGCTTGGGCGGCCTCGTTCGCCGGGGCAGATGCGGTCTGCGCCTTTGCTGCCCCGGGCGCAACCGAGTGAAGCGCGATGGCAGCCAGCGCTGCGGATGTGAGCCATTTGGCTTGCATAGATCCTCTCCTGTATGATGTCATACCTATATTTTTTACGTACAAAGCTCCCTCGATCCCTCATTTCTCAGGTGCCTGAAATCCTAGCTGCGCCCCGTCAGCACGCCCGCGATGCAAGCGGGGTCAGTCGCTTCGTCGACGATCTCGATCGACCACGGTCGCGGCGCTTTCCAGCTCACGATGCCGCCGAAGGCTCTCACTCATGTGCGCCCGCGCCGCAATTCGTGCGGCTTGAGGATCCCCGGCAACCACTGCATCCAGTATCGCTTCATGCTCAGCGCTGATCGTCGCGATGTAGCTCTGACTCGCCTGGATTTCCTTTTGGCGGAGATAGAGCGAGCGCGGCGGAACTAGCCGCACGCCGAGAAAATCGATGAGCTTGGTGAAATAGATGTTGTTGCTGGCCTTCGCGATCGCCCGATGGAATTCGACATCGGCCCTGACCGATTCGTCGATGTCCCCCTTCGCGCTCGCGAGCAGCTTGAGCTGCCGCCGCATGTTCATCAGGTCGACTTCACCACGGCGCTCCGCCGCGAGGCTCGCCATCTCGGTTTCGACCGAGAGGCGCAGCTCGAGCAGCTGGATGACGTCACTGAGGCTGTCCAGCTCATCGCGTGTGATCTGAAATGCCTGGTATTTCGCCGTTTCGCTGACGAAAACACCCTTGCCGTGGCGAGGCTCGACGAGTCCTTCGGCGGCCAACCTGGCCACGGCCTCCCGCACGACAGTTCGGCTGACGCCCAGCACATCTCCGAACTCCGCCTCGGTCGGCAACCGCTCGCCCGGGGCATGCGCGCCGGAATGAATGCTGCTCCGAATGTGCTCGCACGCCGCATCCACCAGGGTTGGCCGGCGCTTTCGCGCAAACCGTACTTCTTCAGCGCTGCCGTCAGACACACTCACTGCTCGACTCCCACGCCGACTCAGGGAGTTTGCCCCCACTACTCGGCAGGATGCATGGGTAGCTCGAACCAACTCGTTTGACAACACCTTGTATGTCGTCATACAACCTGGTCATTAAAGAAGGGCGGGAGAGGGTATGAGCAGGCAATCTGCCATGAACAAAGCTGCGCTGCCAGGTCGTGGTTGTGGAGACCGCTCTTTGGTCGCTGATCGAATGCAGGCTGCGGTTCCAGCGAACGAGGCGAGCACCAACGATCCCGGAGAGGAGCAGCATGTCTGAACGTGAAGCCACAGCAGGACCAACGCCGCGCATCGGTCACCAACGCTGGGTAATTTGTGCACTCCTCTTCTTTGCTACGACGATCAACTATGTCGACCGGCAGATCATCGGCATCCTCAAGCCGACGCTGGAACTCGAATTCGGCTGGAGCGAGCGCGACTACGCCAACATCGTCTTCTGGTTTCAGGTCGCCTACGCGGTGGGTCTGGTAGGGGCCGGTCGTCTTCTCGACCGCGTCGGGGTGCGCCGCGGTTTCGCCATCGCCATCGTGATCTGGAGTTTTGCTGCGATGGCACACGCGTTCGGTCGAAGCGTCGTAAGCTTCGCCATCGCTCGAATCGCCCTCGGCCTCGGCGAAGCGGCCAACTTCCCCGCGGCGATCAAAGCGGTTTCCGAATGGTTTCCGAAGAAGGAACGCGCCTTCGCGACCGGCATCTTCAACGCTGGCTCCAACGTCGGCGCGGTCGTGACGCCGCTCGTCGTGCCCCCGATCGCTCTTGCGATGGGATGGGAGGCGGCGTTCATCATCACCGGCGCACTGGGATTCGTCTGGTTGGCAATGTGGCTCGCCGTCTACCGTGCCCCTGAAAAGTCGCAGCAGCTCGGCGCCGCCGAACTCGCCCATATTCGCAGCGATCCGGCCGAGGATGATCGGCCCGTACGGTGGCGCGCGATCCTGCCGCTTCGGCAGACCTGGGCCTTCGCGATCGCCAAGTTCATGACCGATCCGATCTGGTGGTTCTTCCTGTTCTGGCTACCCGATTTCTTTGCCAAGACCCATGGACTCGACCTGCGCACGTTCGGCCCGCCGCTCATCGCCATTTATCTGATAGCAGACGTCGGCAGCATCGGCGGCGGGTGGCTTTCCTCTACGCTGATTCAACGCGGCTGGAGCGTCAATGCGGGGCGCAAGATCGCGATGCTCGTCTGCGCGCTCTGTGTGCTGCCGGTAAGCTTCGCCGCCAGCGCGGATCAACTCTGGCTCGCAGTCGCGATCGTCGGCCTTGCCGCCGCGGCGCATCAGGGATGGTCCGCCAATCTGTTTACACTCGTGTCCGATACGATGCCGCGACGGGCGATCGGGTCGGTGGTCGGCTTCGGCGGCATGGCCGGCGCGATCGGCGGGATGCTGATGTCGCAATACGCGGGCTATGTCCTGGACACGACTGGCAGCTACACCTCCATCTTCGTCGTGATTGGCTTCACCTACGTCATCGCGCTGGCGATCGTGCACATCCTGGCACCGCGCCTCGCCCCCGCCATCGTGCCCCATTCTTCACCCGCCAAAGAGGGATACGCTACGTGAACCTGGCACTTCGGTCGTCCCTGATCGCTCACATCCTGATTGCCGCTACCGCGGCCACTACGGGCTGCGCCAGCGTCGCGCCGCCGCAGGACCAAGCACCACCGGTCATGACGACCAAGCCTCCGGTGCTGACACCGCCGGCGGACCGCGCGCCAGCCGCGGTCGTCGTCCAGGCGGACTATCGCTACGACGATCTATTGTGGGAGAACGACCGCACCGCGCACCGCGTCTACGGCCATGCCCTCGAAGCGGTCGAACCGCCCTCGGGTTCGGGCATCGACAGCTGGGGCAAACAATATCCGTGGCCCTTCGCCGATCGCCAGCTGCGCACCGGCGACCAGCACGCCTATCACGGCGAGGGGCTGGACTTCTACAATGTCGGCACTGGTCGGGGCGCTGGCGGCCTCGGCATCTGGCACGACAACAAGCTGTGGACCTCGCGCAACTATGTCGCACACCGTGTGCACGCGAGCGGCGCCGACGTGGCTGATTTCGAGGTAGATTACGCGCCCTGGCCGGTCGGTGTCGATCGTCAGGTGAGCGAAACACGGCGCTTTACGCTGGCGCTGGGCACGCATTTCACCCGAATGGTCTCGACGCTCTCGTCGAACCGCCAGGAACCGCTGCTGGTCGGCATCGGCATCGGCCGGCGCACGACCGGGCCGGATGGCGGTGAGGTGA
This sequence comes from Pelagerythrobacter sp. Soil_C_18, assembly GCF_057657235.1. Lineage (NCBI taxonomy): Bacteria > Pseudomonadati > Pseudomonadota > Alphaproteobacteria > Sphingomonadales > Erythrobacteraceae > Pelagerythrobacter > Pelagerythrobacter sp. Soil_C_18. The sequence continues at coordinate 89,028 of NZ_JBDGIU010000005.1, read as the reverse complement.
CGGTCGATCGCGCCAAGGGCCTGATGACTTGGTGGGGCCCAGACAACGAGACCCACGGCCGGATGGCGATCGCGCTGCGCGTCGATCCTTCGACGATCGTCGAGGTGCGCGACGATGCGGACAACCACCTGATGATCGTGCGGGTCATGCCGGGCACCCCGTTCGTCTACTACTCTGGTTCGGCGTGGAGCCGGGGCGCCGGCGGCTTCGACACCCGCCAGAAGTGGGACGCCTACGCCGCAGCAGAAAAGCTCGACTTCAGCGCACCGCGACCGGCGGTGCGGTAGCCACATCGTTTCGGCTTTCTCCGATCATGCCTTTCACAAAACGGGAAACTGCCTGATGTTCGATCGGACCTATTATGCCACCCATCCGGACATGATGGCGGGCGCCTCGAACGAAGAACTGCGCGATCGCTATCTGATCCAGAATCTGTTTCGCAAGGGCGCATGCGTCCTGAACTATACGCACGCCGAACGCTTCGTGATCGGGGGCGTTTTAGTCGAGTCCGATCCAGTACGGTTGCCTCGCCAGCAGGCGCCCGCCACGTCGAAGAACAAGCCCTTTCTCGAGCGGCGCGAACTGGGGATCGTCAACGTGGGTTCGACCGAAGGAGCGGTTACGGTCGACGGTGAGCGCTTCGTCCTGGCGAACAAGGAATGCCTCTACGTGACGAAAGGGGCCGAAGAGATCGAGTTTTCGCGACCCGGCGCGCGCTTCTATCTGGCCTCCTGCCCGGCCCACCAGGCTTTCGCGACGCGCAAACTTGCGTTGAGCGACGGCAACACGCTCGATCGCGGCAGCCACGCGGCGGCGAACGAGCGCACTATCCATCAGCTCGTCATTCCCGGCGTGTGCGATTCCGCCCAGCTCGTCATGGGCGTGACGGTGCTCAAGGAGGGGAACGTGTGGAACACGATGCCGCCCCATGTCCACGACCGCCGCACCGAGATCTATTTCTATTTCGAACTCGAGGATCCGGAAGGCGACCGGGTGATTCATTTCATGGGCGAGCGTGAACCGGCGCGCCACATCATCATGGCGAACGAGGAAGCCGTGATCTCTCCACCATGGTCGATCCACATGGGCGTGGGCACCAAAGCCTATGCCTTCATCTGGGCCATGGCCGGTGAGAACCAAGATTATACCGATATGGACATGCTCGGCGCCGGCTAGCTCGTCCGCCCCAACCTCCCACCCTGCCCCTCCTTCGGGAGGGGATTTTTTTGACCACCCAGAGCGGGCCAATCCGCCGCGTGCGAAGCCCGCCGCCTGAAGGCCGCGTCAGCGCGGCGCTGCGGGTGCTGATCCTGTCGCAGGGTTGAATGCAGGATTATCGAAGTCGATCGGGGAAGGCGTCACTTCGGCCGGCGGGTTGGCGCTTTCTGCCCCATGCGCGGCACAGCGTGTCTCGCAGCATCGCAGCCCCGGCCGCGGTGCGCTCATAGACCATCGCCCGAACATCTGGATCAGCGAAATCCGAGAAGCCGTTGCGCTGTTCCAGCCCGTAGACCTCCTCGACCTTGTCCCCGGATTCGTCGAGGTAGGCGAGCACGAGATCGAACATATCACCCTCCGACCGGGCAGGAGCGCCGATCCGCGGAAGGATGTCGGAGGGCGCGAGTTCGATACCTTCGACAAAGCGGCCTTCGAACCTCCCGTGGACGCCCCGATCTATCGTGAACCCATTGGGATTATCGCCACGCCAGCCGTCCGAATGGATCGAATTGTGCATCGGGTTTGCGCCGTCGCCGATGTAATGGCCGAGGCGGAACACGTCGTACGCACAGGTCTGCTCGGCAAAGTTCGTGTCACGGTCCGCCGCAGCAAGTTGCCGCACCTGTCGCATGCACACGGATCCGGTCGTACGCCTCCATAGCGACATAGGGTAGCGTCCCGGTCCAGCGCACGTTGGTGCGCGCGGCTGGGCACGGCCGCCACTGACGATGATGAACGGCGCCTCACCGAGAGCGAACTGCTGTGCCGCAAGGCGAAGATGGTACTTGCCGCAGGGGCTGAGCGGCATGTCCTCCAGCTCCGGTCCGATCCCGGTGACGATCAGCGCGCTATAGCGGAAATCGTCCCACTCGGTCTGCCGGGCACGGCCGAAGGCGGCTGCGTTTATGCCGCTATCCAGCGGCAAGAAGCCGATCGCATCGGTGCGAGTGCTTCCGTCGAGCAGGGCCAGCGCGAAGTCGAAGGAGGGATCGAGCCGCTGCACCGAGCCTGCGCGCGGTATTTGCGACAGCCAGAGCGCGGCCTGCAGCCACGCGCGGCGTTCGGCCGGCTCGATGGTGCCCGCGCCGTCGATCGCGGGATACGATGCGCGTGTCCATGGCATATTCGTGATGCTGCTCGCCGGCGCCACCATCGTCGGAAGCATTGGCGGAGCGTGGCACGGCGTGGTCAATCCGACGCGTAGCGGCACGATGTCAGAGTGGGCTTTTGCGAATCGGGACATCCAGCTGAAGAAGGGAGAGCAAATGGGCCGCTTCCTTCTCGGCCCACGATTGTGATGCTGTTCAAAAGGACACAATCGCCTTCAACGAGACCAAACCCGAACGGCCAGTGGGCCTTGGAGAGCTGATAGGAAACCATCTGCCTGATCTTCTTCCGCCCAAAAGACCGGAACTTACACCGTGCGCTCAAGCTGCTCACCCAGCGCCAACCATTCAGCTTCGAGCTTTTCCAGTGCGCTTGCCACCTGCGCCCTTTGCACCACCAGGTCGTTCACAGTCTTGCCGGCCAGATGAGGCGGAGATTTCGCGGGTTCGTTTATCGCCTGGTCGATTTCGGAACATTCAGTCTGAAGCCTGGCGATGGATTTCTCGACCGCTGCGACCTCTGAATTGATGGAGCGTGCCTCTTTGCGCGCCTTGTTAGAGCCCTTGCGGCCCGTCTTCGCGGGTTTGGCGCTCGGACCCTTCCTGGGCTGGTTCCGGCCCAGCACGAAATCGATATAGTCCTCCATGCTTCCGGCATAGTCCTTGGCCGTGCCGTCATCGATCAGCACCAACCGGTCGGCGGTCAGTTCCACCATGTGGCGATCGTGGCTGATCAGGATCACGGCGCCCGAGTAGTCGTTGAGCGCCTGGACCAGCGCCTCGCGCGCATCGACATCGAGGTGGTTGGTCGGCTCGTCGAGGATCAGCATGTGCGGTGCATCGCGGGTGATCAGCGCCAGCGCCAGCCTGGCGCGCTCGCCGCCGGACAGCCGCCCGACATCGGTGGTCGCGCGATTACCGGAAAAGCCGAAGCGCCCCAGTTGTTCGCGAACCTCGCGGGGCGGTTTGCCTTCCATCACGCGGGTCATATGCTCCAGCGGAGTGGCATCCGTGGCCAGTTCCTCCACCTGATATTGGGTGAAATAGCCCACCTTCATCTTGGCGGACGCATTCATGGCCCCTTCCATCGCGGGAAGCTGCGCAGCCAGCAGGCGGGCAAGTGTGGTCTTGCCGTTGCCGTTGCGGCCCAGCAGGGCGATCCGGTCGTCGGGGTCGATCCGCAAATTGAGCCGCCGCAACACCGGCGCATCGGCCGCATAGCCCACCGCGGCAAGATCCAGCGAAATCAGCGGCGGCCTCAATTCGCCGGGATCGGGGAAATTGAAGCTCAGCGAGGGATCGTCGATCAGGGCGGCGATCGGCTGCATCTTTGCCAGCATCTTGGCGCGCGACTGCGCCTGCTTGGCGGTCGACGCGCGGGCGCTGTTGCGCGCGACATAATCCTGAAGCCGGGCGCGCTGCGCATCCTGAGAGGCCTTGGCCGCGGAAAGCTGCGCCGCGCGTTCCGCCCGTTGGCGCTCGAAGCTGTCATAACTTCCCGGATAGAGCGTCAGCTTGCCGCCCTGAAGGTGGAGGATATGGTCTACGACATTATTCAGCAGGTCGCGTTCGTGGCTGATAACGACCATCGTCGCAGGGTAGGACTTGAGGAAGTTCTCGAGCCACAAGGTAGCTTCGAGATCGAGGTGGTTCGACGGTTCGTCGAGCAGCAGCACGTCAGGCGCGGAAAACAGCAGCGCCGCCAGCGCCACGCGCATGCGCCAGCCACCGGAAAAGCTGTCGAGCGGCTGGCCCTGCATCGCTTCGTCGAATCCCAGGCCGGTCAAGATCCGGCCTGCACGCGACGGCGCGCTATAGGCATCGATCGCGAGCAGCCGATCGTGAATGTCGCCAAGCCGGTCGGGGTCGACGCAGGTCTCCGATTCTTCGAGCAATCGGGCGCGTTCGACATCGGCCGCCAGCACTGCCTGTTCCGGCGTGGTCGAACCGCTCGGGGCGTCCTGTGCGATATAGCCCAACCGGGTACGGCGCGGCATCTCGGTCCCGCCCTCGTCGGGTTCGAGCTGACCGACGATCACCTTCATCAAGGTGGACTTGCCCGCGCCATTGCGGCCGATCAGGCCGACTTTTCCGCCCGGCGGAATCGCGGCGCTTGCGCGGTCGAGGATGGTGCGGCCGCCAAGCCGCACGGTAATGTCATTGATTGCCAGCATGCGCGCGCCGTAGCAGCACAGCGGGCACGCCCCAACCGCATTCATCTGGCCAGGTGGCGCGCCTTCTCTGGCGGCGACCCGGCTACAGCTTCGAGAGGATCAGCTCGAGCGTGGCCCGGCTCTCTTTGAAGCGTCTTAGTCCAGTCGCTCGTGCTGGGGTCGACGCAAATCGGCATTGGCCTCGCGCTAAACGCCGTCATTGCCGTCATCGCAGGTTCGCTCGCGTCGTTCCTGCTTCAGCGCCCCTCCTGGCTTGTAGTCCAGCGATGGTCATGGGCACAGTGCTCGCGGGCCTTGCCGTAAGAATGACGACTGGGGCCCGCGCTAGAAGCATGGTGCATCAAATAAGGCGCATAAGGCGGTAGGGCAGAGTGCCTGTGTGCGAGCCCGCGCGGCGCACAGTTCCAAGTATTCTTCTGCGACGTTCCGCGAGCGATCTACCGCTCCGCAGGTTCAGTTCCTGCTCGAAGGTAGGCGAGCACGTGCGCAACAAGGTCGGCCTTCCCGAGCTCAACACCGCGGTTGCGCAGAATCGCGTAAGCCATCGTCAAGTGGAAATAGAACTGCGGAAGCAGCCAATCGCGCGCGTATTGCTGCACAGTCATGTCGAAGACCATGCCGTTCGGCAATTCCGGCGACACGGGCGTATCATCTACGTCCGCAGCGCATCGCCTCGTTGGCCCAGAAAAGACAGTGTCTGTCCGAGGCAAGCGTGAGCATCGTCCAACGAGTCCCGCCGCTCCCTGCGCCTAGACTTTCGGTGCGAAGTCGAAGTGCTTCCTGGGCACGTCCTCGCCGCGCAGGCGGTAGACGCCCTCGATAGCTTGAAAGCACGCGAAACGCACCTGCGCCGAGAGCGGGAACATGTCGGGCGCGAGCCGCTGCGCCATCACTATGTCTCCGCCCTCGCCTTCGGCGTCCCTCCGTCGCAAGCTTTCAGTCCTGCGTTTCACCGGCTAGAGGCGTCGCAAGCATCGAAGAACGCTGCGTAAAACGATCGAGCCACACACTCAGCCTGGGGTAATTGCGGAACGAAGGGAGATGCCGAAACTCAAGCCAATCGAGAGCCGTGGCCAAAGCGATCGAACCGATGTTCACTGGTTCCTCGACATCGATCTGCCGGTCGAGCCAGGCATAAGTGCAAGTGAGTTTGAGCGCGTATCCGTCGGCGAGAGGCTGATAGCGCAGCGCCTCGGGGCGCCGAACCAGCTCCCACCGAAGGGAGATGCCTGAATCGGCGAGGCCTTGCGCAGCCGCCTCAAAGCGCAGAGCGCGCCCAGCGCTCCTCGCCTTGTAAGGGGATCAGCTTCGGGCCGTGATGGAGCGTGTCGAGAAAGGCGCAGATGACATTCGAATCGAAGATCGGCTCCTGACCGGCCCGTAACAGGACCGGCACCTTGCCGAGGGGGTTCTCATCGAAGACGGCCGGATTGCTTCGTGTGGGGCTCGTCTCTTGATGCTCGACGTGGATTTGGTTCGCCAGCCCGGCCTCATGGGCAAAGACAAGCGCCTTGCGAGCGAAGGGCGAGTGCGTTTGGTAAAGCAGTTTCATCTCTCAGCGGTCCTCCATATTGTGAAGGATGTAGGCCAATGCGGTGGTCAGCTTGTGCGCTGTCGGCAGATGGAGAAATTCGTTAGGCCCATGCGCGTTTGACTCGGGCCCGAGGACTCCGGTCACGATGAACTCCGACCCTGCAAACCGCTCGCCCAACATCGCAAGGAACGGAATGCCCCCGCCGCCGCCGAGACTTGCCGCCGTCTTGCCGAAGAACAGGTGCGAGGCGGCAGCAAGGTGTTCGGCAAGATTGGCGCTCAACGTCGGCGCTTCCCAGCCTTGGGAGACCATATCGATGCTGAAATCGACATCGCAGTAGTAGGGTGGATCCTCCTCGAGGAGCATCTTCAGCCTCAGGCTCGCCTGGACCGCCTCAAGCGTCGGAGGGAGGCGGAGGCTGAGCTTGAGCGTCAGCGAGGGCCACATCACCGCCGCAGCATTGGCGACGTCCGGCAAGCCATCGATGCCGGTGATCGTGAGTTGTGGCCGCCACGATCGATTCAACAGCTGGTCCGTCGCGCTGCCGGTAAGCGGCGTAGTCGCATTTGATAAGGGAAGCGCACGATGCGGATGGCCGATGACCTCGCACGCTGCCACTGCCCGATCTCGCTGGTCCGAAGGGATCGGCGCGTGGAAGGCTTGGTCGATTATCTCACCGGTTGCGGTATCCTCCAGCCTCGCAATGAGCTGCTGCGCCACGCGAAAGCTCGGAGGGACAACGCCGGAGGCTTCGCCGGAGTGGACGGCTTCTCGCATGGTGCGAACCGTGAGCGTCCGGCGACTTGCCCGCGCAGCGACGTGGTCGTCCACAACTGATCATAGTTGCCGCACGACCCGTCGAGGGCGACCAGTAGACCGGGAGCGCCCAGCCTCGCGCCAAGGTGTTCGATGGTGGGAGCAAGATCGCCGCTTCCGGATTCTTCGCTTCCCTCGATAAGGATCTTGAGCGGCGGATACGACGCGGATTGGTCGCGGAGCGCCGATATGGCCAGGACTGTACTGAAGATGGCGTAGCCATCGTCGGCGCCGCCCCGGCCGTAGAGGCGATCGCCCTCGATCACAGGGCCCAACGCGCTTTTGCCCGTATGCCAGTCGTCCATGGGAGGCTGCTTGTCATAATGGCCCTAGCACAGCGCCGGTGCGCGTCCGTCCCCCGGAACTTCGATGAAGATCGACGAGGTCCGGCCCGGAAGACGGTGGGTTATGGAGCGGGTATCACGGTGTTCAGCCTTAACCTTCCTGCCGATGGAGAACAGGCGACGGTAGGCAATGGCACGCATATCGCCTTCGAAGTGGAAACGCGCGCCGCCGTCAACGCGTTCTTCCAAGCAGCATTGGCAAACGGCGGCACGAGCGATGGGACGCCCGGCCTGAGGCCGGAATACGACGCTCACTACTATGCCGCCTTCATCCGCGACCCTGACGGAAACAAGATCGAGGCACTTACATTCGCAGCGACCTGATCGACAGGCCCTTTGCGCGACAGGCGGCACGATAATCGTCGCTCCGGAAAAAGCCTCCGCGGCCGCCTAGACCGATCTCGCATCCCCGGCGCGACCCGCCGCTTATACTAGACAGGTCGCAACAATCTCAGGGGCCCTACCGCCGGTCCACGGCAAGACCTGTATCTGGTTCCCACAGATCCGCATCGATCAGATCCGCACCCGTTTGGAGATGCCGGATAAGGATACGTTCGACTGGCGGACGGCCACACATCGATGCACCTGCCCACCACCAGCCGCCCCGCATGGGTGCCGCCCAGGCACGCACTGGAGCTGTGCCGCTCGTCGGTCGAGCGCGTGACCTGCAGCAAGCGTCTAACTAGCGATGTAAGCGTCGACCCGCTCCTCCAGCACATCGAGTGGTAGCGGGCCATTGCCGAGCACGATTTCGTGGAAGTCGCGAACGTCGAACCGATCGCCCAGCGCTTGCTCCGCCTTGCGGCGCAGTTCGAGGATTTTCAGCTGCCCTATTTTGTAGCTCGTCGCCTGGCCCGGCCAGTTGATGTAACGCTCGACCTCCTTGACGATGTCGCGTTCCGACAGGAGGGAGTTCTCCTGGAAGTAGCGGATCGCGTCCTCGCGCGACCAGCGCTTTGCGTGGAGTCCGGTGTCGGTCACCAGCCGAACGGCGCGCCAGAGCTCCAGGCTGAGATGGCCGAACTCGGAATAAGGGTCCTGATAGAAGCCCATCTCGCGGCCGAGTCGCTCGGCATAGAGTCCCCAACCCTCGGTATAGGCTCCATAGAAGCCGAAGCGGCGGAACTTGGGCAGCCCCTCCAGCTCCATCGCGCGGGCGATCTGGAAGTGATGCCCCGGCGCCCCTTCGTGATAGCTGATGCCTTCGATCTGCGGTTTGAGCACCTGAGTCATGTCAGCAAGATTCACGTAATAGATGCCAGGCCGTGAACCGTCCGGCGCGGGCCGGTTGTAGAACGCGACCGAGGCGGTGGCCTCGCGCCACTCCTCCACCGCGCGAACTTCCAGTTCCGCCTCAGGCAGACGGTGAAAATACTCGGGCGCCTTGTCCATCACCTGGGCGATGAAGGCGCGGGCGTCCTGAAGATACTGCTCCCGGCCCGCCTGGGTGTTCGGATACTTGAATTGATCGCCGGTCTTGATGTGCTGGAAGAACTGCTGGAGCGTGCCTTCGAAGCCGACCTGCGCCATGATCGCCTCCATCTCGCCATGGATCCGCTTGACCTCGTCGAGACCGATCTGATGAATCTGATCAGCCGTCAGCTCCGTCGTGGTCGAATTACGCAGATTGTTCGCGTAATACTCGCCGCCGCGAGGCAGCCGCCAGGCGCCGTCATTGCTGGTCGCCTGCGGCTCGACCGCGTCCATCGCAGCGAAAAAAGTGCCATAGCCGCGCTTGAATGGACCGGTTAGCGCTTCGCCCGCGGCGGCGATCAGCCGCGCCTTCTCTTCAGGCGGAGCCGACAGTGCCTCGACCTTGGTAGTGAAGTCGGCAAGCAGTGTGCTGGGAGGCCCGTCTTCGAAAGGAGCGCCTTCCAGCACGTTCTCGGCATCGGTCCGAACCGGGTCGAACACGAACTTGGGCGGCACAATTCCTTTGTCCGCCTGCGTGCGGATATTCGCGGAGATCTCCGACATCACTCGCTCGACTTCGCGCAGCCGCGACACATATGCCTCAGCATCGGCGACACTGTCGATCCGGTGCTGGTTAATCAGAAAGGCCGGAATCTCCCCTGCGGGACTGCCATTGGTTGAGAAGATGAAGTTGTGCCAGCGCCATTCGAGGCTGCGCCGGTCACGCTCCACCTCTCGCTCGAACAAGTCGTAAGTGAGCTGGCCCTCAGGGCTGAGCGCCTCATAGTCGATTTCCGCCTTGATGCTTGCAAGGTGGGCTTCGGCTAGTTCCATATCCCCAAGGCGGTGAGCATCGGTGTAGTCGTCAAGACGTCCGTAGTCCTGCTTGATGCCAAGGCTGGTGAGCGCCTCGGGGCTGCGCGCTACGGCCTCGTCGAAGGCTGCATCGACCAGGGCCAGCAGCCGCGCATCCTCGGAAGCCTGTGTGGGCACGGGGCCGGCCGGGAGGACCGATCCCGGCGCGGTGGCGGTGCTGGGCGACGTCGGCGTGGACGTGATCCTGTCAGATGGCTCGGCGCATGCCGAAAGCCCTGCCGTCGCAGCAAGCAAGATTGACCTAAGCTTCATGATGATCCTCCGTTGCTGGCGTTCTCGCAAGTGGCAGCTGAATTGCAACAGACTTATTTTGCCACCTCATCGAAGGGCAGGTCAGCCGCGCGTAGCGGCGACCGGAACATTGCCTTCGGAACAAGCGCAATCAATTGCAGCCGTTATCAGCGCTCAGCTACCTTTGGCGACGAGCGGACTGGCCGTTCTGCGGTCCGGCATCAGGGGGAGATGATGCTCGCGATGAGGTGTGCATTCCCGCTTCCCTGATCGCACCGCTTCAGAGCATCGCCAACGGCTCCACGGAAATTCGCTGCGTCGCGCCATTGACCTCGGGCGACGAGTCCCGGATGCGCAGAACGTCGCGCTTCGGCGGGGCCTTGAACAGTCGGCCATACTCCCGCGTGAACTGCGAGATGCTTTCATAGCCCACCTCGAACGCGGCACTGCTGACCGAGATGCCTTCTTCCAGCATGAGGCGGCGCGCTTCGATCAGGCGCAGCCGCTTTTGGTACTGCCCCGGCGTGAGCGAGGTCATATGCTTGAAGTGTTTGTGGAAGGCAGTGAGGCTCATTCCCGCCGCCGCCGCAAGCTGCTCGACGCGGATGCGTGACCGATACCCGGCTCTCAAGATCGCGACGGCCTCGGCGAGACGGCTCGCGTGGCTGGTCGGGTCCGCGAGGGCCAGCAGCGCTTCGCCATGCGGGCCGGACAGAAGCCAGTAGTGCAGTTCCCGCATGATCCCCGCGTGGAGCAGCGGCACCGCCTCCGGCTGGTCGAGCAGTCGCATCAACCGCAACGCACAATCGAGGACGGCGGCGGTCGTGTTTTCGACGAAGAGCGTGCGGGTCTGCGAAGGCCGTGGTGGGCGGACGCTGCCCATCCGGGCGGCGAACTCGCGCAGGGTGGCCAACTGAAGCTCCACCGCGACCGCGAGGTAGGGTTCGTTCCGGCTCGCCTGCACGATATGCCCCACGACCGGCATGTCGGCGCTCACGATCACCGACTGCCCGGCAAGAAAGAGCCGTTGCTCCCGGCCCACGGTCATGCGCTTGGCGCCCTGCAGAACTAGGCAAATGAGCGGCCGATAGATGGAATGAAGCTCGCTGCGCGGCGCCTCGACGCACATCATCCGCAGCCCCGGAACGGGGGTCAGAGCGAGCCCGTCGGGGTTTGAATGGGCGGCGGCATAGGTCCGAACGGCGTCTTTGAGCGGGTTCATGCGGGCCTCCAGCAGCGCGAGGGACATAGCATCCGCGGAAGCGAACATCACCCGGACTGCAAGATCAGGCAAGTTTTGCGCAGACCTCGGCAAGTTCCGGACCGGCCTGGCGGGTATGGATGTCCCGACAGTACTCGAGCAGGAAGGGACTCCGATGGCTGGACGACACGAGATACCGCGACGGACCGTGCTGGCGGGGGCTGCCATGGCTCCCGCAATGTTGGCGATCGGTGCGGCCGGCGCTCACGCGACTGAGTCTGCGCAGACGGCGCATGGCAAAGTGGCGCTAGTGACCGGCTCCTCCCGCGGCATCGGCGCCGCGACGGCAAAACGTCTCGCGCAGGACGGCTACGCGGTCACCGTCAATTGCGAGGTTAACCGCGATCTCGCGGCCGGCGTCGTTCGCGAGATCGAAGGTGCGGGAGGGCGAGCCATCTGGGTGCAGGCCGATGTGAGCGATCCCGCGGCGGTCCGCCGCCTGTTCGATGAGAACGATCGCGCATTCGGCGGTGTCGACGTGGTGGTGAGCAACGCCGGTGTCATGCGGCTGGCGCCGTTCCGCGACATGACCGATGCGGACTTCATCCGCATGGTCGATGTCAATCAGAAGGGCAGCTTCCTCGTGCTGCGCGAAGCGGCGCGGCGCGTGCGGGACGGCGGCCGCATCATCGCACTCTCGTCGAGCATCACGCAATTGCGCCTTCCCACTTACGGCGCCTACGCGGCCACCAAGGGCGCGCAGGACATGTTCGCGAACGTGCTTGCGAAGGAGCTCGCAGGGCGCATGGTATCGGTGAACGCGATCGCGCCCGGCGTGGTCGACACGACACTCTTCACCGATGGCAAGACCCCCGAACAGATCGCGGGTTTCGCTGCCCGCACGCCGCATGGCCGGATCGGCGAACCTTCCGACATCGCAAACACCATCGCAGCCCTTTGCCGCGGCGATGGCGCCTGGATCAACGGACAGACGGTCTTCGCGAACGGCGGCATCGTCTGATCGGGTGGATCGCGACGTTCTGAATGAAGGCCTTGACGGCGGTGCCGAGGCAGGACCGAAATCCCTTTCGCAGGGTCTGGGCCGTGACGCCCGCGCTGGCAGCGACTGATGGCGATCAATCCGCCACTTGGCCTGTGGCCTTCGCTAGCCGAACTGACGGCCGATGAACGTACCGCACCCGGCGAACGGCTTGCATTCAGCCCGATCGCCGGCGTCGATGTCGAGCTCAATCCGCGATCGAGCACCTCGCGCGCGAATGGCGGCAAGGCGCTCGAGCTGATCGGCGGTGAAGCCTTCGTAACCGTCGCCAGGCTCGAACAGCCGTTCCGGCTCGTGGCCGCGGGCGGAATCATCACCGCGCGCCAGGCGTCGTTCAACGTCCAGTCCTTCGACGGCGACTTGTGCGTGACCTGCGTGAAGGGAGCGGTCGAAGTCGCCCGGGGCGAATCACAGCGAGACGCTGCAGGCCGTGCGCGAGATCATGTTCGCCGCAAACGGCGATGTACGCGAGGAACCGGCCGATCCGCTGGTCCGGCTTGCGTGGCGCCGCGGACTGCTTATTTTGCGCCAAACGCCGGTCTCGCGGGCCATTCCGCAGATCAACCGCTATTCTCCCGGCCGCCTGGTGTTGACGGACAACAGTAAGAGGGCGTGGCCAGTAACGTGCGTGTCCCACATCGATCAGATCGACCTCGCCGTGGTCCAGCTTCAACGCCTGCTGAACGTTGAAGCCACTCGTCTCCCTAGCGGAGTGGTGCTCCTCGGATAAGCAGCTTCGCAGCTGGACCCCGTTCGATCTCGCCAGAGCGCGCCGCAGTCGAGATCAGCGTCTTTGGTGCCAGCAGACCGACCGTCTCCCGCTTGCAGCGTTCGGCCAGGAAGGCCCGGCACATCGGCACGGGTATCGCGCCAGATTTTCACCGTATAGCCGATGCTGCACGCTAGCCAGGATTGGCGGAAGGCCCACGGAAGCGGTCAAGGAACGCTGTCGCCTCGAGGACCTCCTTGGCCGCGGTCCATCGTGCGGGGAGCGCCCCCATCAGCTTAGCCCTGGCAATCCGAACTGCTCGGGCGTGAAATGCAATACCTCGTCGCCGGGAAATGCGGCGAATGCGCTCAGACGATCGCGTTCGAGCCGCAAATGCCAGTTACGCCCATGGGACGGTTCGGATTTGGCAAAGCATCTGGGATCGAACAGCGCAACGTTGATGCCGTCTAGATCACGTGCCGATCTGACGCGGATTGCCTGCGCGCCGGCCTCGCGTGCCGCAGCAGCCAGAGTCTGACAGGCGGTGTAGTCGGCGGAATCCGTCCAATCCGCGGCACAGGCATCGAAGGGCGCACGCGTCAGATCCACCATCCGTGCCGCAGCGAGCGGGACGCTGAAGCTCAGGTGCTCGCTGGTGCGATTGCCGGGCAAGAACCCCGGGGACCGGCTGATGAAGCGCAACCGCCAATAGGCTGTCTCGGTGATTGCAGTGATTTCACGCTCGCTCGCGTAGAAAATGCCGGGACGCTCGTGCGCGCGACGAAAGCGGCTGGCGACAGCATGACCATAGCGGAATGGTGATGCGAGGAGATAATGGATATCTCGCGCCGCTCTTGGCAGATCCGGCTTGGCGGTGTCAGCGAGTTCCTCGAGACGTTTCTGATCGGCAAGACTGCCGGTCAGACGATTTGTCGAGATGCGATGCTGCGCTTCGACCACGCGCCAGACGGTCTTGCGATAGCGGCGGAACTCAGACGCGAGCGCGGTGAGCGTCCACATAGTCACAAACGGTCATGAGCCCCTTGAAACTGTCGATCATGTCGATCGGGCGCGCATCAAGATCGAGGTTCGGCGTAGCCAGCCAGGAACGCGCCGCCAGGTCATCACTGCCAAGGAGGGCATCGAGCGAGCGAAACAATCGCAGTAGAAATTGCCCCGCCTCGAAGGACTTGCTGGCCGGATCAAGCTCCGCCTTACCTGCACGCAGCCGCGAGATCGTGGCTGCCGAGAGACCAAGGACCGCCCCCAGTTTTGCATTGGTCAGCCCCCAAAAGTCGGCGATGCGCGCGATGGCGGAAGTCAGTATCCTGCCGTCACGGGCCTGTGTCTCGCCGGGCACGGTAGCCATATCCATTCCTTTCATATGCACGACGTGGCATACATCAGCTCATATGAACAGACCTTGCCTCGTTTTCTCTCGCAGATTACCGAGACGGTACGCTGGCATTGGCCGTAACGCACAACGAAGGGAATGAGACTGCCGCACCATGCGTGCGATATGATGTCGGCGCAGGCGAGCGGAAGGCAGAAACAGCGCGGGGCGCGGGCACAGCGGGAGGTTGTTGGATGTCAGCCATGGCGTTTCCAGGGTTCCGGTGCTCGCCTTGGTGGAGAAGTTAGGAGACGCAAGTGATCAGCCGCATCTGGCATGGATATACCACCCCTGAAAACGCAGATCGGTATCAGGCGATCGTGACGGGAGAAGTTATCCCAGAGATCCTGGAGATGAAGATACCGGGCTTCGAGAAAATCGAGCTCTTTCGCCGCGCAAGAGATTCGGACGTCGAGTTCATCACGATCATGTGGTTTCGCGATATTGAGGCGGTCAGGGCATTTACGGGCGAAGACTTCGAGCAAAGTCACGTCCCGCCGCGAGCCCGAGAGGTGCTTTCGCGGTTCGACGAACGCGCCCAACACTACGACATCATCCTCACCCGGGGCGCCGTGTAGGAGCACAGCAGCTCTGGAGGGCCGTTATGCTTCGGCATCGAGGGTCAGCTTGAATGATCAGTGCGTCCGCCAAGAGCGTGACCCGTCGGAGGGTCACACATCCATACGGAGCCGCAAGCCCAAAAGCACTAGAAGCGGCCGCTCGTCGGAAGCCCCTTTCGCCCCGCCGCAGGCTTGGGAGCCTTCTCCAGATCGAATCGTCTGCCCCTTACCAGGGGATGTAAGAGGACGATCCATGAAGATGATGATGTCGAATTCAGTGCTCGCCAAAGCCGCCCTGGCTTTGGCCCTCGCTGCCGGCGGAACGGCGATCCAGGCCCAGGACACCGAGACCCCGCCGCCACCAACACCAGAAGAACCCGCCCCACCAGCACCTGCTCCTGAACCGGCGCCCACCGATCCGGCGCCGGAGCCTGCGCCAGAACCGGTCGATCAGGACGGGGACGGAATTGACGACGTTACCGGTGAGCCCATCCCCCAGGAGGGCGACACAGCGCCTGAGCCGCAATAACCGGCGTACTCCACTTGGAATCCCAGGGGCGGCGGTAATTCGCCGCCCCTTATTCTTAGTGCTGTGCACTGGCTGGGTTCCCCCGCACATGGCGGAAGGTACCGATCCCGCTGCAGCGTTTCTGGGAGTTGCTTGACCCAACCTGACCCATACGCAGCGCGACCGCGGCAAAACCCTTCAAGAGAAAGCAGGGCAACTGGCAACGCATCTGCTAGCAGGCGCACCCACTCGCGCGCGGCGGCAACGGAATAGGAGATTCAGTTCTATAATGGTTTTTGTTTGCGCAATGCGCCGTTGAAGCGCCAGACTTCTTGCTCGGCCCACGACGATTACACAAAGTCCGGGGATTCCGGGGTCGAATATCGCCCCCTTCTCGAGCTGGTCGATACGCGAAGGTGTTAGATTTACGTCCTTTTCCATAGAAGCCTCGGCTCAATCGAGGCGATAAAACGATCACACAAATTCTCACACAAGTGGCGTCAAAACGGGGCCAAAAATGGCCAAATCTGACCATCCCGCGGTCCCGCGAAACGTGAGATTTTGGAGCGCTGCACCACCTCAAGATCGGCGGAAACCCGCCAAAAATGCGAGGTTTGGAAGGGATTCGCGAATGGTAGCGGAGGAGGGACTTGAACCCCCGACACGCGGATTATGATTCCGCTGCTCTAACCAGCTGAGCTACTCCGCCCCATGGGCATTTGCCGATCGCATGGCGGTTCGGCGAGCCTCCGCCGGCGCGGGGGCAGGCGGCGCATTTAGGGCGGGCTTGCGAGCCGGTCAACCTCGCTTTTTGCCCCGGAACGGCCAGCGCTTCACGAACTCCCATGGCCCGCCGCGATAGCGGTGCAGCGCGAGTCCCGGGAAGGTGAAAGCGCGTGGTTCGATCTGGGCGGACAGCCTGCGCTGAAGATCCCGCGCAGCTTGCGAGGATACCTTGTTCTGGATCGTGACGTGGAGGCGCGGTTCGTGTGCGTCTTGCAAGGTGAGAAGGCCATGGAATTGCGCGGCGAGATCGCTGCGCAGCGCGAGCATCTCAGGACTCGTCAGATGGAGTGCCGTGCCAGTCCCGAGTGACATGACGCCTTCGAGCCGCGCTGCGATGGGCGCGTGCTCCGCGGCGAGCCTTGCCAGACGATCCTTCACTTCGTCTTCGCTGCCGGGTGGCAGGGCATGGAACAGCGTGACGTGCGCCTCCAGAAAGTTGCGCTCTGGTGGATAGTGCGCCGCGCGCAGTCGCGTAGCCCAGCGGTGAATGTCCGGCGGCAGCTCCGCCGTGACGATCAGCGGCGCAGGTGCCGCCCCGGTCACATCTCGCCGCGCGCGCGGCGGATCGCGAACCATTTGTCGACGGCTTCCTGGTGCGCGGCATAGTCCGAATTGAACACGTGCCCGCCAGTCCCGTCTGCGACCATATAGAGCGCATCGGTCTTCGCGGGATTGAGCACCCCGGCAATGCTCTCCCGCCCGGGATTGGTGATCGGCCCCTTCGGAAGGCCCGCCATCGAATAGGTATTGTAGTCGTTGATCGCCGCGATTTCCGACTGACGGATACGGCGGCCGAGTGGTTTGCCCTTGGTGATCGGGTAGATGATCGTGGGATCGGCCTGGAGGAACATGCCCTCCTTCACCCGGTTCGAGTAGAGGCCGGCAACCATCCGCCGCTCCTTCGGCAACGCAGTCTCCTTCTCCACGATGGACGCCAGCGTCACCGCCTCCTCTATCGTGTCGACCGCGATGTCCTTGCCGCGCTTGGGCCAAGCTTCGGCAAGGTAGTTGCGCATGGCAGCCTGCATCCGCGCCAGAACCGCCGTGCGCGCCTCGCCGCGTTCGAAGGCATAAGTGTCAGGTAGGACCGAGCCTTCTTCCGGCACCGGGATCTCGCCGGTCAGCAGCGGTTCCGCCATCAGCTTCTCGTGGACGAGGATCGAAGGCGTACCCTCCGGGATGGTGATGAAGCGGCGGATCACTTCGCCATGCTGGAAAGTGTCAAGGATGCCGCCCAGCCCGATCCCCGCCGGAAGACGGAACTCACCGGCCTGGATCGGGTCGGAACTGCCAAGCAGCTTGGCCCGTAGCAGGAAGCCGTCGGCAGAGGTAATCAGCCCTTCGTCTTCCAGCTTGCGTGCAGCGGCCGTCAGCGTCGCGCCCGAAGGGACGATGAAGGCCGTGTCCTTCTCCACTTGCGCGGAGCCGAACGCCAGGCTGCCGAAGATCACGGCCGAAAGGAGCGCCAGGGCGGCGAGCGCGCCGGCGGCCATGCAGCCGCGCCGCCGCATGTCAGTCGACCTTCTTCATCACCAGGCTGGCGTTGGTTCCGCCGAAGCCGAAGCTGTTGTTCAGCACGGCGCGAACCTCGCGCTTCTTCGCTTCATGCGGGACGAGATCGACGCCTTCGGTCCCCTCGTCCGGATTGTCGAGGTTGAGCGTGGGCGGAACGATCTGGTCGCGCATCGCAAGGATGCAGAAGATGCTCTCCACGGCACCGGCGCCGCCTAGAAGGTGCCCGATGGCGGACTTGGTGCTGCTCATCGAAGCGCCGCTGAGATCGTTGCCGAGCACGCGCTTGACCGCGGCGAGCTCGATCGTGTCCGCCATCGTCGAAGTGCCGTGCGCATTGACGTAGTCAATGTCGCCCGGCTCAAGTCCGGACTTGCGGATCGCCATGCGCATGGCGAGTTCGGCGCCCTTGCCTTCCGGGTGCGGCGCCGTGACGTGGTAGGCATCGCCCGAGAGGCCGTACCCGACGACCTCGGCATAGATCTTAGCGCCGCGCGCCTTGGCATGCTCGTATTCCTCGAGCACAACGACGCCCGCACCCTCGCCCATGACGAAGCCATCGCGGTCCTTGTCGTAGGGGCGGCTCGCTTCGGTCGGACGGTCATTCATGCTCATGTTGAGCGCGCGCGCCTGCGCGAAACCAGCCACGCCCAACGGGTTGATCGTGCCTTCCGCGCCGCCCGCGAGCATGACGTCGGCATCGCCGTCGCGGATCATCCGCGCGGCATCGCCGATCGAGTGCGCACCGGTCGAGCATGCGGTCACGACTGCATGATTCGGGCCCATCAGGCCGTACTTGATCGAGACCTGGCCCGAGATGAGATTGATCAGTCGGCCGTGAACGAAGTGCGGGCTCACGCGGCTCGGGCCACGCTCGTGCAGGACGATCGATTCGCTTTCGATCCCCGGCAGGCCGCCGATGCCCGAACCGATCGAGACGCCGGTGCGCTGCTTGAGGTCGTCGTCCATCTCGGCAAGGCCGGCGTCCTCGAGCGCCTGTCCGGCGGCATCGATGCCATAGATGATGAACGGATCGACCTGCCGCTGAACCTTGTGGTCAACGCGCTTGTCGGGGTCGAAACCCCATTCGTGATCCTTCGCCTTCACTTCGCAGGCGATGGTGCACTTCTGGTTGCTCGCGTCGAAACGGGTGATCTGCCCCGCCCCGCTCTTGCCGGCGATGAGGTTCTTCCACGTCGTCTCGACATCGGCACCCAGCGGGGTGACGAGACCCAGACCGGTTACGACCACACGGCGCATGCAATTCTCCGATTACGTCTTCCAGAAAGAACAACAGGCCCAACCCGTTAGGGCTGAGCCTGCATCTCCCTGCGCGAACAGGGATCGGGCCTCTCCCTCGTCGCTTTTGCTAATGCAAGCTCGAGCGAACGGGAAAAGCGCGAAAAGCCTAGCCCTTGTGTTCTTCGATGTACTTCGTGGCGTCGCCCACGGTGGTGATCTTCTCGGCCGCATCGTCAGGGATTTCGACGCCGAATTCTTCCTCGAAAGCCATCACCAGTTCGACGATGTCGAGGCTGTCGGCGCCGAGATCGTCGATGAAGCTCGCATCCTGGGTCACCTTGTCGGCTTCGACGCCCAGATGCTCGACAACGATCTTCTGCACGCGGTCGGCGGTATCGCTCATATTATGCCCTCTGTGTATTGGGGTTAAATGTTGCTTTCGCCCTAATGAACGGCGAAGGCGCTGGCAAGTGCCCGCTCAAGCGTCTCCGGCCTGATCGACGCGCGTTTCCGCACCCGGCTGCGGCTTCGGCGCCTCCACGGTACGGATGTGCACGTCGCGAAGCTGGCGGGGGCTCGCCACCGAGGGAGCGCCCATCATCAGGTCCTGCGCGCGCTGGTTGAGCGGGAAGGCGATGACCTCGCGGATGTTCGGTTCGTCCGCCAGCAGCATGACGATGCGGTCGATCCCCGGGGCCGAGCCGCCGTGCGGCGGCGCGCCGAGCTTGAACGCCTCGATCATGCCCGAGAAGTTCGCGTCGACTTCTTCCTTCGAATAGCCGGCGATCTCGAACGCCTTGTACATGATGTCGGGCCGGTGGTTCCGGATCGCGCCCGACGACAACTCGTAGCCGTTGCAGACGATGTCGTACTGCCACGCCTTGATGGTCAGGGGGTCTTCGTTCTCCAGCGCTTCCATCTCGCCCTGCGGCATCGAGAACGGATTGTGGCTGAAGTCGACCTTCTTCTGCTCCTCGTCATACTCGAACATCGGGAAGTCGACGATCCAGCAGAATTTGAAGCAGCCCTGCTCGATCAGGCCGAGCTCCTCGGCGACGCGGGTACGGGCAGCGCCGGCGAGCTTCGCCGCGTCCTTCTCCTTGCCCGCGGCGAAGAACAGGCCGTCGTTCTCGCCCAGACCGAGCTCGGCGTAGAGCTTCTCCATGCCCTCGGTGCCGTGGTTCTTGGCTATCGGGCCGCCGAACTCGCCGCCCTTGCGGGTGACGTAGCCCAGACCGGCAAAGCCTTCGCGCCGCGCCCAGTCGTTCATGTCGTCGAAGAACTTGCGGCTCTTCTCGTGCGTGTTCGGCGCCGGGACGACGCGGACACGGCCGCCGGAACCGACGATCTTCTCGAACAGGCCGAAGCCCGAGGTTTCGAATTGGTGCGTCACGTCGCTGATGATCAGCGGGTTGCGCAGGTCCGGCTTATCCGTGCCGTACTTCAGTATTGCGTCGGCATAAGGGATGCGCGGGAATTCGCCCGCGGGCGTCA
Organism: Pelagerythrobacter sp. Soil_C_18; assembly: GCF_057657235.1. NCBI lineage: Bacteria > Pseudomonadati > Pseudomonadota > Alphaproteobacteria > Sphingomonadales > Erythrobacteraceae > Pelagerythrobacter > Pelagerythrobacter sp. Soil_C_18. The sequence goes on along the minus strand of NZ_JBDGIU010000005.1, from coordinate 68,851 downwards.
CGCTCTTTCCGTTCGCAAATTCCTCGAACACCCCGGCGAGCACCGGCTCGATCGCCTGGAATACGTCTTCCTGCGTGACGAAGCTCATTTCGAAGTCGAGCTGGTAGAACTCGGGGCTGCGGTCGGCGCGCAGATCCTCGTCGCGGAAACAGGGCGCGATCTGGAAATAGCGGTCGAAGCCCGCGACCATCAGCAGCTGCTTGAACATCTGCGGCGCCTGCGGGAGCGCGTAGAAGCGGCCCGGGTGCAGACGGCTGGGCACGAGGTAGTCGCGCGCGCCCTCGGGGCTGGAGGCGCCGAGGATCGGCGTCTGGAATTCGGTGAAGCCTTGCGCCGTCATGCGGCGGCGGATCGAGGTGATGACCTGGCTGCGCAACATGATGTTGCGGTGCATGGTCTCGCGCCGCAGGTCGACGAAGCGGTACTTGAGACGGATGTCCTCCGGGTACTCCTGCTCGCCGGCGACCGGCAGAGGCAGCTCCTCGGCACGGCTCTGCACCGTCACGCTGCGTGCGAAGACCTCGATCTCGCCGGTCGGAAGGTTCGGGTTCACCGTGCCCTCCGCGCGCGCCTTGACCTCGCCATCGATGGTGACGACCGATTCCAGCTTCAGCCCGTCGAGTACACTGAGCGCGGGGCTATCCTCGTCCGCCACGATCTGCGTGAGGCCGTAATGGTCACGCAGATCGACGAACAGCACCCCGCCATGGTCGCGCTTGCGGTGGATCCAGCCCGAGAGGCGAACCGTTTCGCCGACGTTCGCCTTCGCTAGCTGTGCACAGTTGTGGGTACGGTAGGCGTGCATCTAAAATCTTTCCATTTTCGGAGCTATGGCGCTAAGGGCGCGCCACCGATGGCGCACTGCGCATGTCGCGCGCGCTAACAGGGGAAGCACGGGCCTTTGTCAAGGCACCGGGCACCCGAGTGGCGGTACTCCGCCCCACGATAGAAAAGACAGAATGAAGATACACGATCTGATTACCACCACCGACGCGCTCGCCGCGCTGTGCGAGCGTCTGGCGAAGTCCGACTTCGTCACCGTCGACACCGAATTCATGCGCGAGAACACCTATTGGCCTGAACTGTGCCTGGTGCAGATCGCCAACGAGGAAGAAGCCGCCGCGATCGACCCGCTGGCCGACGGGATCGACCTCACCCCCCTGCTTGACCTGATGTGCGACAACGAGGACGTGCTCAAGGTCTTCCACGCAGGCGGGCAGGACGTCGAGATCATCTACAACCTGACCGGGAAGACGCCGCATCCGATCTTCGACACGCAGATCGCCATGATGGCGATCAGCCAGTCGGAGCAGATCGGCTATGCCAACCTCGTCGAAGCATGGCTCGGCATCACGGTCGACAAGGGCGCCCGCTTCACCGATTGGAGCCGCCGCCCGCTGACGGCCCGGCAGATCGAATATGCGATCGGCGATGTCACGCATCTTTCCAAGATCTTCCCCAAGATCCTGAAGAAGCTGATGAAGACCGGGCGCGGCGAATGGCTCGATGCCGAGATGGAGAAGCTCGCCGACCCCGCCAACTACCGCAACGATGCGGGCGAGGCGTGGCGCCGCATCCGGCAGGCTGGGCGCAATCCGGCCGTGCTCGGCCGGCTGAAGGCGCTCGCCGCCTGGCGCGAGGGCGAGGCGCAGCACAAGAACATCCCACGCGGCCGCATCATGCGTGACGAGACCTTGGCCGACATCGCCAGCCATCCGCCCAAGCAGCAGGCTGACCTCATCAAGGTTCGCGGTCTTTCGAACGCCTGGAAAGACAACGACATCGGCAAGCGGCTGATGAAGGTGCTCGAGAAAGCCGAGCCGCTGCCTGCCGATGAAATGCCCGACAAGCCCAAGCGCGGCGCGCCGCTGGGCAAGGAAGGCGCGCTGGTCGCTGATCTGCTCAAGCTGCTGCTCAAGATCCGCACCCGCGAGATCGACGTTGCCGCGCGGCTGCTCACGCGCTCCGATGAAATGGAGGCGCTCGCCGCCGGCGTGCGCAAGCTACCGGTGCTCCAGGGCTGGCGCTTCGAGGTCTTCGGCCGCGACGCGCTCGAGCTGGTCGAGGGCAAGCTGGCCTTCGCGGTCAAGGGCGGCAAGCTGAACATGACGCACATCGACGACGTGGCGGAAGACATGGCCGAGGCGGAAGCGGCCGAGTGATCCGTCGACATATGTCTTCGCGACGCCGCTCGGCGGCTCCCAAGCCGCTCCTCGGAATGAGCGATGTGTTCCTTAGAGGGACCGTGATCTAGCAATGGCCACCTATCTCCCCACAATCAAGCAGCTCCAGTACCTCGTGGCGCTGCACGAGCATGGCCATTTCGGCCGCGCGGCGGAGGCGAGCTTCGTTTCCCAGTCGACGCTCTCGGCCGGCATCCGCGAACTCGAATCGCTGCTCGGCGTCACGCTCGTCGAGCGCAGCCGCCGCGTGGTGCGCTTCACGGCCTTGGGCGAGCAGGTGGTGGAGAAGGCGCACCGCCTGCTGCGCGAGGCGGAGGAACTGTCGGACCTCGTTCGTGCGAGCGGCAAGCCGCTGTCGGGCACGCTACGGATGAGCGTGATTCCTACCATCGCGCCCTTCATGCTGCCGCGAATCCTGCCGCGCCTGCGCAGGGAGCGCCCGGATCTCAAGCTCTTCCTGCGCGAGGAGACGAGCAACGACGCGGTCGAGAGCCTGCACCACGGGCGGGTCGACTGCGTGCTGCTCGCCCTCCCCTTCGCCACCGGCGAAGTCGAGATGGCGCACATCGCCGACGACCGGCTCTTCGTCGCCTTCCCGAAGGACGATCCGCGCGACCCGCCTGCGGTGATCCCACCGTCGATGATCGACGAGGGACGGCTGCTGCTGCTCGAAGACGGACACTGCCTCAAGGAACACGCCCTCGCCGCCTGCAACCGGCCCGAGCTGCGCGCGTCGGCGACCATGATCGGCACGAGCCTGCACACGCTGGTGCAGATGGTGAACAACGATCTCGGCCTGACGATGCTGCCCGAGATGGCGATCGAGGCGGGTATCCTGCACGAAACGGAGGTCGTCGCCCGCCCTCTCAAGTCGCAGGCAGCCAGCCGGGAGATCGCTCTCATCTGGCGCAAGAACTCCCCTCGCAAGGCCGATTTCGAGTTGCTGGCGGAGGAATTGCGCGCCGGATGAATCTGGCGCAGCGGCGTGTCACCTCCACGCCATCAAGACAGTGCAAGGTACTGTTGACGAAATCGTGCTAAAAGCTGTGGATAAACCGATTCGCGAAGCGCCGGGTGGGGGAGCTGCATCGTGTGGAAAGATCTCGAGCATTCGGATAACGGGGGCGAACCCCTCGCGCGCGGCTGGACCGACGGCGAACATCCCAAAGTGATCGTGGCGGAGATCGCCTCGCGCCCCGCACTTGCGGGGCACGTGATCGCGTTCGCCAACGAGAAGGGCGGCGTCGGCAAGTCGACGCTGGCATTCCACTGCGCAGTGACGCTGGCGCATGCCGGCCATCGTGTGGTCGCGCTGGACCTCGACTGGCGCCAATCGACGCTCGAGCGGAGCCTGTCCTTCCGCGAGGGGACCGCGCGCGTCCTCGGCGCAGCCCTGCCGATGCCCGCGCATGCGGTGCTGACGAGACCTTGCACCGCGCAACTCTATCAGGAAATTGTCCGGCTCGACGCGCGCGCCGACTACATCGTACTCGACGCGCCGGGCGCCGACTGTCCGATCTTCCGCCGGGCCGTTGCCATGGCGGACACCCTCGTCACGCCGATCAACGCATCTTTCATCGATCTGCAGGTGCTGGGCCAGGTCGATCCGATCACGGGCCGCCCAGGCCAGTCCAGTTGCTTCGGCGCCACTGTCGCGGGGCTGCGCCGCGAGCGGCATCGCAGCGGGTTCGGCCCGATCGACTGGCTCGTGGCGAAGAATCGCGTGCGGCATACGGAACGCCGGCAGATCGGCCGGATCGACACGGCGCTTGCCGCGCTCGCGGAGCAGCAGGATTTCCGGATCGGCCGCGGGCTGACCGAGCGCGTCGCCTACCGCGAGTTGCTCCAGTTCGGGCTGACCCACCTCGATCTCCAGCTGCTTCCCGAACGTGCCCGCGCCAACAAGAGCACGCTTGCGGAGATCGCGGGATTGTTGAAGCAGCTCGCGCTCGACGGCCCCGGCACGCTGTGCGTGACGACCCCCGCCCCGCAGGCACGCTCCTCTCCCCGCGTCCGCGCTGCATACCGCGAAGCGCTGGCAGCGGCGCTCTGAACGGCGAGGCGCCGTCCTTCTGCTTCAATCCATGTGCTTGATGCCGACGCGCAGGTAGTCCCAGCCGGTAATCACCGTCAGCACCGCGGCGGTCCACAGGGTGACGATGCCGACGAGGTGCGGGACGTTGAAGGTCGCCTCTCCGAACGCCATCATCCAGCCCGGCAGCGCGCCCGCCAGAATCAACGCGCCGAGCGAGACCATCTGCGCGGCCGTCTTCCACTTGGCGAGCTTGCTCACCGGCACCGAGACCTGCAGCGGCCCGAGGAATTCCCGCAGGCCCGACACGGCGATCTCACGCATCAGGATGATGAGGCCCGCGATCACGTGGAAGTCCCCGGCGACCGGCCCGCGCAGCCAGCCCTGGGCCGTGAGCACCAGAATCACCGCAGCGATCATGATCTTGTCCGCGATCGGGTCGAGGAACACGCCCAGCTTCGAGACCGTGCCGCTCGCCCGCGCGAGGTAGCCGTCGAAGTAATCGGTTATGCCCATCAGACAGTAGAGCGCGAAGGCGAGAAGATATCCGAAGGCCCAGCCCGGCCACCACAGCAGCGCCACGAGCAGCGGTATCGTGACGATTCGCGAAAGCGTCAGAATGTTCGGCAAGTTGAGCACGGCGATCTCCCTAGCCTCTCTATCCCGAAGGAAAAAGCCATGCTTTGCCCTTGTCCGCACCGCCTCGTCCTCTACAGGAGGCGCGAACCGCAAGGGACTGCGCGAGAAGCATGACGACATCGACGCACATCCTGCGCCGCCGGCGGTTCCTGCCGCTGTTCGTCACGCAGCTTTTCAACGCGTTCAACGACAATCTCTACAAGACGGCGATGGTCCTGTTCGTGGTCTACGTCGTCTACAATTCGGAAGCCGAGGAGGCGATGTTCAGCGCCGTCGCCTCGGGCGTGTTCATCCTGCCGTTCTTCGTCCTCTCGGCGCTCGCCGGGCAGCTTGCCGACATGGGCGACAAGGCGCGCATCGTGCGCGTGGTGAAGGCATGCGAGATCGGGATCATGGCGGTCGGCGGAGCGGGCCTGCTGATCGCGTGCCAGGATGTCGAATGCGCGGCCGCGGCCGGGCAGTGCCTCGCCCGCCCTCATCCGTTTCTGGCCGACGCAGCGATCCCGCTCCTTCTCGCGGCGCTGTTCGCGATGGGCGTCCACTCGACCTTCTTCGGGCCGATCAAGTACGCGATCCTGCCCCAGCACCTGAAGCCGGAGGAAGTTCTCGCCGGCACCGGGCTGGTGGAAGCCGGGACATACATCGCGATCCTCTTCGGGACGATCCTCGCCGGCTGGATCCCGGTCGAAGCGGCAGCGGCGGTGGTCTTCGTTACGGCCGTGTTGGGCTATCTCACCTCGCGCTACGTCCCCCCCGCTCCCGCGCAGGGAGAGATCGAGCCGATCGACTTCAACGTCTTCCGCTCCTCCTACGTGCTCGTGCGCAATACGATGCACGACGACCGGGTGTTCCTCGCGATCAGGGCGATCAGCTTCTTCTGGACGATCGGTGCGGTACTGTTCATCCAGTTCCCGCCCCTGGCCAAGAACGTGCTGACCGCCAGCCCGGAAGTCGCAAGCCTGTTCCTGGTGATCTTCTCGGTCGGGGTGGCGATCGGCTCGGTGTCGGTCAACGCGCTGCTCAAGGGCACTGTCTCGGCCCGCTACTCGCCCATGTCGGTGATCGTGATGGCGCTGTTCGTTCTCGCCTTCTACCTCGTCTGCCGTGCGTGGACGCCGGCACCGGGGGACCTGCTGATGGACGTGGCCCAATTCATGGCCCAACCGCTTGCGATAGCGCTGCTCCTCTGCCTTCTCGGAATCGCCATTGCCGGGGGTATGTTCGTCGTGCCGCTCTATGCCTTCCTGACGACATTCGTGCCCAAGACGCAGACCGCGCGCACGATCGCCGCGAACAACATTGTAAACTCGGGCGCGATGGTGGCTGGCGCCCTGCTCGCCATGGGGCTGAGCGCGGCAGACGTGGCGATCGTCGACCAGCTCCTGCTCAGCGCGGCGATGTGCCTGGTGTCGAGCTGGCTGGGAAGGAAGCTCTATCTGGCCGAATCGCCGGCTGACTGACCACTCAGGCGATAAACGCCGTCACCCCCACGACGCCCCCGACATAGACCGCCGCGAAAGTCCGCACGTCCTCCAGCGAGGGACGCCACTGTGACCGATTGGCCGCCGGCATCTCCTCGGTTCGCGTGACATGCGGCGGCAGGGTCGCGCGGAATGGATGGCGGGCGGATTCGTTGGTGAGGACCAGTGATCGGCGCATGGCGACCGATTAACGTTTTACTAACCATTCGGCTCCCGCGCTTTGCCGATTGTCGCGCCGCGGGACGGTTTCGCGGCCGCGGCCGCATACCAGAAAGGGCCGCCAATGCGGGGCGGCCCTTTCGTGGAGGCGGATAGATCAGACCTTGTCGCCGAGAGCCCCCTTCACGTCGCCCCTGAGATTCTGCGCCTCACCCTTGCGCTCCTGCGCCTTGCCTTCGGCATCGAGGCGGGGGTTCCCCGCGATTTCTGCAGCCGCCTGCTTGGCGTTGCCTGCGATTTCGTTACCGACGCCTTTGGCCTTGTCCTTGAACTCGCCCATTGGGGAACTCTCCTGCGTTTCGCGCGGCGGCGGAATTGCGCGCCGTCTTGTAGGATCAACGCTGGCGGGAACGGCTCGGTTCCGTTCGGTTAAATACCTGCCATGGAAAGAATTTTCTTCCATTCAGCCGGCCGCACTTCCGACACGGACAGCCGCGACTGGCGGACCAGTTCCATCTCCGAAAGCGCCGGTTCCGCCTTGACCTCCTTCAGCGTCACCGGCCGCGGCAGCTTCTCCTTCGGCTTGACCTTCACCGCCGTCCACTTTCCCTCGGGATCGGTCGGATCGGTGATCCCGGCCACGCTGATCTCGATGATCCCGACGATCTCCAGGCCGACGTTCGAATGGTAGAAGAACGCCTGGTCGCCGACCTTCATTGCGGCGAGGTTGTTCTTCGCGCGGTAATTGCGCACGCCGTCCCACGTCCCCTCGCCTTCCGCGACAAGGTCGTCCCAGCCGTAGACGTCGGGTTCGGATTTCATCAGCCAGTAGCGAGGCACGCGAGCACTCTCCTTCGGATCGTGGATCAGGAACTGCGGCTCGCGATAGCGCCCCGCGCGCCGCCTGACCACCGCCGGCGCCCGCGCGCGGTGTTTAACTTCTTCTTCAATCCGGCCGGCTATAGGCTGCCAATCCGACATCCGGGGGGCGAGGCGGCCGCTGCCGCCGAATCTATGGCGAAGGGCGAGCAGACAGAACCGAAAACTCCGAGCGTCGAGCGCGACCTCGTGGCCATGGGTATCGCGGCCGCGGCGATCATCATGTTCGTCGGCACGGGCGGATCGGTGCTGCCGAAGGCCATCCGCAACTGGCTGGGCACCGGCCCCGCACCAGATAGCCTGCTCGTCAGCGCCATGCTGCTCAACATCGCGCTGATCATCTTCGGCTGGCGCCGCTATGCCGAGCTCATCGCCGAGATAGAGCAACGCAAGGCGGCGGAAGAGCGCGCGCGCCTGCTCGCGGAGACCGACCCACTGACCGGCTGCCTCAACCGCCGCAGTCTTCCCTCTGCGGCCGAAGGGCTGATCGCGCGATGTGCCGACACGGAAAGCGCGGTCGCCTTCGTCATGATCGACCTCGACAATTTCAAACAGATCAACGACCTCAACGGTCACATGGCCGGCGACAAAGTGCTGCGGGAAGCCGCCGGGCGCCTCCGCGCGCTCCTCCCGCACGAGGCGCTCGTCGCGCGTCTCGGCGGTGACGAGTTCGCCTGCGTGCTCCCGTATGACGTGTCGAATCCGGCGCGGGTCGACCGGCTGATACAGCGCCTGATTGCGCGGATTTCCGATCCGGTCGAGATCTCCGGCCATTCCGCCGAGATCACGGTATCGGTCGGGATTGCCTCGACAGCGTGCGAACCCTTCGACGGGCGGCTCGAGGCTCAAGCGTTCCTGCACCGCGCCGACATCGCGATGTACCATGCCAAGAAGCGCGGGAAGAACCGCTACTACTGGTTCGAGGCGCAGATGGAAAACGAGCTGCGCTTCCGCAAGGCGCTCGAAGCGGGCATTCGCGCGGGCCTCGCGAATGGCGAATTCGTCCCTTACTACGAACAGCAGATCGACCTCGAAACCGGCGAGCTTACCGGGTTCGAGATGCTCGCGCGTTGGAACTCGCCCAACTTCGGGCTCGTCTCCCCCGACGTGTTCATTCCGATCGCGGAGGACATGGGCGTCATCGCGCTCCTGTCCGAACAGCTCATCGAGCGCGCGCTCCAGGATGCGCGGCAATGGGATCCGGCGCTGACGCTCTCGGTCAACGTCTCGCCGCTGCAACTCAACGATCCGTGGTTCGCCCACCGCATGCTCAAGCTGCTGGTGAAGCACAACTTCCCGCCGCAGCGGTTCGAGATCGAGATCACCGAGAGCTGTTTGCACGAAAACGTCGCGCTGGTCCGCTCGATGATCCTCAGCCTGCGTAACCAGGGTATCAAGATCAGCCTCGATGATTTCGGCACTGGCTATTCCAGCCTCGCCCAGCTGCGGTCGCTGCCGTTCGACCGGATCAAGATCGACCGCAGCTTCGTCAGCGAGATCGGGCAGGACGGCGACGGGTCGAAGATCGTCGATGCCATCGTATCGCTTGGCGAAGGGCTCGGCATGCCGATCACCGCGGAGGGAATCGAGGACGACGCAGTCCTGGCGCGCCTGCGTGAACTGGGGCAGATCAAGGGTCAGGGCTATATCTACGGCCGCCCCGAGACCATCGAACAGGTACGTGAGCGGCTCGGGGCGCTGGGACGGCTCGCAGACGGCAGAGACACGCCGGACGCCACCGAGGCGATGAGCGAGAGCGCCTGACACTGGACGTGCCGCCATGCGGCGCATAGATGCGCCAGCGATGCGCGTTCCCTTCGTCAAGATGCACGGTCTCGGCAATGACTTCGTCGTGCTCGACGCGCGCGGCGAGCGCCTGCCCGCGATGACGCCGCCCATCGCTGCGGCGCTGGCCGACCGGCGCACCGGGATCGGGTGCGATCAGGTGATCCTGCTCGAGCCTTCCGAAGCCGCCGATTTCCGCATGCGCATCTTCAATTCGGATGGCAGTGAGGTCGAGGCCTGCGGTAATGCCTCGCGCGCGGTGGCGCTGCTCCACGGAGCTGAGGCCTCGGTCGAGACGACAGGCGGCACGATCCGCGTGCAGCCTGCGAACGGCGGCGCGAGCGTCGACATGGGCGTGCCGCGCTTCGGCTGGGAGGATATCCCCCTCGCCTACGCGATGGACACGCTGACGATGCCGGTCGCGTGGGAACCGCTCGAGAGCCCGGCGGCAGTGAACGTCGGCAATCCGCATGCGGTGTTCTTCGTCGAGGACAGCGACGCAGTGACGCTGGACACGCTCGGTCCCGAGATCGAACGCGACCCGCTGTTTCCCGAGCGCATCAATGTGAACGTCGCGACGGTGGAGAGCCGCCGGCGCATTCGCCTGCGCGTGTGGGAGCGCGGCGCAGGCCTGACCCGCGCCTGCGGCACCGGCGCCTGCGCAACGGCCGTCGCTGCAATGCGCCGCGTGCTGGTCGAGCGCGAGGTCGAGGTGCAACTGCCCGGCGGAGTGCTGACGATCACCTGGGGCGAGGACGGCCGCATCACGATGACGGGCCCCGCGGCCGAGGCGTACCGCGGCAGCTTCGAGTGGGACGATTTCGTATGAGCGCAGGCCCCGAGGTGATCTCGCTCGGCTGCCGCCTCAACATCGCCGAGAGCGAGCGTATCCGCGCCATGCTCGCGGGCGAGTGTGACGTCGTCGTCGTCAATAGCTGCGCAGTCACGGCCGAGGCCGTCCGCACCACGCGGCAGGCCATCCGCAAGGTGCGCCGCGAGCGGCCCGAGGCACGCCTGCTCGTCACCGGCTGCGCGGCGGAGGTCGAGCGGGAGCAGCTCGCCGGCATGCCCGAGGTCGACGGGCTGGTTGCAAACACGCGCAAGCTCGACCGGCGGGCTTGGAACGCGCCCGAGCGCGCGCCGCCTGCCCCCCTGCGCCGCACCCGAGCCTTCGTCGCGGTCCAGAACGGGTGCGATCATAGCTGCACCTTCTGCGTCATACCCCAAGGCCGCGGTCCGAGCCGTTCACTGACGATTCCGCAGGCCCTCGCCGAGATCGAAGGCCATCTCGTGCAGGGCGCCCCCGAAGTCGTGCTGACCGGCGTGGACGTGACATCATGGGGTCACGACCTGCCCGGCCGCCCTCCCCTCGGCCGCCTCGTGCAGGCGATCCTCGACAGCTTCCCGGAGCTCCGCCGCCTCCGCATGTCCTCGCTCGACGGGATCGAGATCGATCCGCTGCTGTTCGATCTCTTCGCGGGCGAGCCGCGACTGATGCCGCATCTCCATCTCTCGCTGCAGCACGGCAACGATTTGATCCTCAAGCGCATGAAGCGCCGCCACTTGCGCACAGACGCCGTCGAGTTGGTCGCCCGGCTCAAGCAGGCGCGTCCCGAGATCGCGATCGGCGCCGACCTGATCGCCGGGTTTCCGACCGAGGACGAGGCGGCGCACGCCGACAACCTCTCGATCGTGCGCGAGTTGGCCATCGTTCACGGTCACGTGTTCCCCTACTCCCCGCGCCCAGGCACCCCGGCCGCCCGCATGCCCCAAGCGGCACGCACGGTGGTGAAGGCGCGTGCCGCCGAACTGCGCGCCGAAGTCGCCCATACGCGGAACGTCTGGCTGGATACGCTCATGGGCGCTCCGCAATCGGTGCTCGCGGAAAGCGACGGCACCGGCTATGCGCCGCACTTCGCCCGCCTCGTCGTGCCCGAGGGAACCGCGAGCGGCACGGTCGTGACAGTCACCCCCCAGCGACACGAGAAAGGCCTGCTCTCATGAGTGAGACGAGCTGGAGCGAGCGGCTCTTCGGCGGCTTCCGTAAGACCTCCGAACGCCTTTCGACCAATCTTGCTGGAGCGATCGGCACCGCGCGGCTCGACGACGCGACGCTCGACGATGTCGAGGATGCGCTGATCCTTTCCGATCTCGGTCCCTCCGCCGCTGCCCGCATCCGCGCGCGGCTGGCCGAGAAGCGCTTCGGTCTTGAGATCTCCGAGCGTGAACTGAAGGAAGCGGTGGCCGAGGAGATCGCGACCATCCTGCGTCCGGTCGCCAAACCGATCGAGATCGTCGCCTTCCCGCGCCCGCAGGTGATCCTGGTGATCGGCGTGAACGGCAGCGGCAAGACGACCACCATCGCCAAGCTCGCGCACTGGTTCCAGGAGGAAGACTACGGCGTCATGCTGGCGGCGGGCGACACGTTCCGCGCGGCGGCAATCGGCCAACTCGCCACCTGGGCCGAGCGGATCGGCGCGCCGATCGTGCGCGGGCCCGAAGGCGGCGACCCGGCCTCGGTTGTGTTCGACGGGGTCAAGGCGGCGACCAAACAGGGCATCGATGCGCTGGTGGTCGACACCGCGGGCCGGCTGCAGAACAAGCGCGAGTTGATGGACGAGCTGGCAAAGATCCGCCGCGTGCTCGGCCGCCTCAATCCCGAGGCGCCGCATGACGTGGTGCTCGTCCTCGATGCGACCAACGGCCAGAATGCACTCAGCCAGATCGACGTATTCAAGGAGGTTGCCGGCGTGACCGGGCTCATCATGACCAAGCTCGACGGCACCGCACGCGGCGGCGTGCTCGTCGCCGCGGCCGAGCAATACGGCCTGCCGATCCACGCGATCGGCGTGGGCGAGAAGATCGACGACCTGCGCCCGTTCGATCCTGACCTCGTCGCGCGCGTGATTGCGGGAGTTGCATAATGGCAGGCGAGGCGAAGCCGAAGTCCGGCTGGCTCAACATTCTGGTCGATTATGGGCCGCTGCTCGTCTTCCTCGGGACCTACAAGTTCTATGCGCCCGACGAATCCAGCCCCTTGGGCGAGATCGCGGCGGTCATCCGCGGGACGGTGGCCTTCATGGTCGCCGCAGTCATCGCGCTGGGCTTCTCGAAATGGAAGTTCGGCCGCATCTCCCCGATGCTATGGCTCTCCACGGCCATGATCGTGGGCTTCGGCGCGCTGACCATCTGGCTGCGCGACGAGAGCTTCATCCAGATTAAGCCGACGGTGATCTACGTGCTGTTCGGCCTGGCTTTGATAATCGGGTGGCTGCGCGGACGCGCCTTGCTCGAGATCCTCCTCGGCGCCGCCTTCGAGGGGCTAGACGAGCAAGGATGGCTCAAGCTCTCGCGCAACTGGGGCCTGTTCTTCTTCGCCCTCGCCGCGCTCAACGAAGTGCTGCGGGCAACGCTGTCGTTCGAAAACTGGCTCTGGGCCAAGCTCTGGGTCTTCCTGCCGCTGAGCTTCCTCTTCACCTTCACGCAGATCCCGATGCTCCTGCGGCACGGGCTGGCGGCGGAAGGAGTGACGGAAGAAGAGCAGATCCCACCGCCGACGGCCTGATCCGCAAGACGTCCGACAAACCACGTCATTCCAGCGAACGCTGCAACGAGGGCATGATCGCTCCGTCGCCCCACCCTAGATCTCGACTTGGCTACCCAGCTCGACGACGCGGTTGGACGGCAGGCGGAAGAACTCCATCGCGGTCGCCGCGTTGCGCAGCATCCACGAGAAGATCTTCTCCCGCCAGATCATCATGCTCGGGTTCTTCGACGGCAGCAGCGTCTGGCGGCTGAGGAAGAAGCTCGTCTGCATCATGTCGAAGTCGCCGCCGCAGTGGTGAACCTTCTTGAGCGCAGCCGGCACGTCGGTTTCTTCCATGAAGCCGTAGCGCAGCACCATGCGGTAGAATCCATCCCCCAGATTGTCGAACTGAGTCCGGAACTCGGGATCGACGTAGGGCTCCTCCGCGATCTCGACGGTCAAGATCACGACCCGCTCGTGCAGCACCTTGTTGTGCTTGATGTTGTGGAGCAGCGCGGAGGGTACGCCGGCCGTGGCGGAGGCCATGAAGATCGCCGTGCCCGGCACGCGGATCGCGCTGTTCATCGCGGACTTGGCGAAGATCTCGATCGGCAGCGCCACTTCGCTCATCCGATCGCGCATCAGCTTGCGTCCGCGCGCCCAGGTGGTGAGGAAAGTGAAGGCGATCGCACCGACCAAGAGCGGGAACCAGCCCCCGTCGGGCACCTTTGGGAGGTTTGCTCCGAAGAAGGCGCCATCGACCAGGAAGAACACGGCCGCAATGGGAACGGCCATCCAGAGCTTCCAGCGCCAGACGGCGACGAACAACACTGCCATCAGGCAGGTGTCGATCAGCATCGCACCGGTGACCGCAATGCCATAGGCGCTCGCGAGGTTGGACGAGTTCTGGAACGTGATGACCAGCAATATCACCGCGACCATCAACACCCAGTTGACGAATGGAATGTAGATCTGCCCGTGCTCGGTCTCGCTCGTGTGAAGAATCGAGAGGCGCGGTACGAAGCCGAGCTGGATCGCCTGGTGCGTCACTGAAAAGGCGCCGGAGATGACCGCCTGGCTGGCGATGAAAGTGGCGCAAGTCGCCAGGATCACCAGCGGCAGACGGTAGACTTCCGGTGCCATCAGGAAGAACGGGTTGCGAATGGCGTCAGCCGCCGCTGCCGCCTCCAAACCCATGACCATCGCGGCCTGGCCGAAATAGTTCAGCAGCAAGCACGGCATGACGAAGCCGAACCAGCTTATCCGCAGCGCGCCGCGGCCGAAGTGCCCCATATCGGCGTAGAGCGCCTCCGCCCCCGTCACGGCGAGCACCACCGAGCCGAGCGCCAGGAATGCAAGCAGCTTGTCGGTCATGAAGAACTGGATTGCGTACCAGGGGTTGAGTGCCACCAGCACGCCAGGATACTGCACGATGTGGATCAGCCCCAGTACCGCCAGCACGACGAAATAGGTGATCATCACCGGGGCGAAAAGCTTCCCGACCCTGGCTGTACCGCGCCGCTGGAGGAGGAACAGGCCGATGAGAAGGACGAGCGCGATCGGGATGACGAGCGGCTCAAGACTCTCTTCGACTGTGGTCAGACCCTCGACGGCCGATAGTACCGACACCGCGGGCGTGATCATGCTGTCCCCGTAGAACAGGGCGGTGGCGAAAACGCCCAGCATGACGGCGAGCCAGCCATAGCCCGTTCGGCCGATCCGACTCGATATGAGAGCGACCAGCGCGAGCGTACCGCCCTGCCCCTTGTTGTCCGCCCGCATCAGGACAGTGACGTACTGGAGCGATACGATGATGGTCATGGCCCAAAAGATCAGGCTGAGCACGCCCAAGAGGTGCAGAGTGTCGAGCGCGAGCGGATGGGGACCCGCGAATGTTTCACGAAAGGCGTAGATCGGGCTGGTCCCGATATCGCCGAACACGATCCCGATCGCACCGACCGCAAGCGCCGCCTTCGGACTCCTACGGTGCCCTTGCGGACTACCGCCTTCCGCAGTGCCGTCCTGATCCGAGGAAAGTTCGCTCATAGAAACGGCATTCCCGTATGCATCCCGGCGCTGCCTTGAATGCGGCCTATTGCAGGGCGGCGGCGCTTAGCACCCTCCTTTCGCAGCTGCAACATGCACGGTGCCGAGGCTACTGCGCCTCCACTGCGGCGATCAGTGCATCGAGCCTCTCGAGCCGCTCTTGCATCGGCGCCACCCACTCGGCCCCCTCGGGCGCATCGGCAATCGTCTGCGCCCACAATGTCCGCGTTTCGTGCGGCCGGCCCGCCCGTAGCAGGGCGAGGCCGTGGAAGTACGGCGCCGCCGGATGCCCCGGCGCAGTCTGCTCCGCCCGGGCATAGGCATAGACCGCCGCCGGGGTGAGATTTCCATCGGCATGCTCGATCAGCGCGTTGCCGAGCGCGACCCAAGCCTCGGCGTGCCGCGGATTCTCGCGCACGACTCCGCGCAGCATCTGCGCCGCATCGGCATACTGTCCGCGCCGCGCGAAACCGTCGGACACGAGGACGAAGTCGCTTGCTTGCATCGAGGGATCGAACATCGCGCGCCGCGCCTCGATCATCGCGGAGCTCGTCTCGCTGGCGTCCGGAGCCGCGGCCTTGGGTGCGGAAGGTAAGCCGGGACTGGCTTGAAACGCATAGCCTGCAAGACCGAACAGCAGCGCCGCGCCAAACGCCGCCCAGCCCGCGCGCGGCAGGCGCAGCGCGAAGGCCGCTATCAGGAACAGCGCGCCCCCCAGCACGATCACCGGAAGCCAGCTCATCGCGCCCTCCGCAGGCGCCGCCAGAGAATCGCCCCCGCTCCGGCGAGCAGCAGGAGCGGGATCGCGAAGAGTGGCCAGGTAGTTTTGCTGACCACTGGCGCGTAGCTGACATAGTCGCCGTAGCGCTCGACCAGCCAGGCGCGGATCGCCTCCGGCTCCTCACCTGCTGCGATCCGCGTGCGGACCTGGTGGCGCATGTCGCCGGCCATCGGCGCATCGCTGTCCGCGATCGACTGGCTCTGGCACGTGAGACAGCGCAATGTCTCCATCAGCGCCTGCGCCTCGGCTTCCTTCGCCGGGTTCTCGAGTTGTCGGTAGGCGTAAGGCGCGGGCGGAAGCGATTGCTGCGCGGCGAGGGGCTGCGCCATGAAACCAAACAAAAACATCGTCATCCCAGCGAAAGCTAGGACCGCTTTCCACGAACTCCGAAGGTGAGCGCGATCCCAGCTTTCTCTGGGATGACCGGTTGAGGTGAAGGGGCTACTGAAACTCACTCCCCCGCCTCCCGCAGCTTCTCGAGCAGGATCGGCACGTGCTCGGCGCGGATGTCGCCGATGTGCTGGTAGCGGATCACGCCCTCGCCATCGATCACGAAGGTCTCGGGCACGCCGGAGGAACCGATCGCGAGCTGGACCTGCGAAAGGTCGTCCGCCCCGATGTGCGTATAGGGATTGCCGTGGCGCGCGAGAAAGGCCGCGACGTCTTCGGGCCGGTCGCGGATGGCGATGCCGACGATCTCGGCGCCCTCTTGCTTCAGCCGATCGAGCTGCGGCGCCTCGGCGATGCACGGCAGGCACCAGCTCGCCCAGATGTTCAGCAGCCGCGGCTTGCCGTCGTGGAAATCCGCCGTCGATGCGCCAGGCATTCCCTCGGCCGCGGCGCGTAAATCGAATTCGGGCAGCGGCTTGCCGACCATCGCGCTCGGCACGAGGTCGTTCTTCGGCTGCGTAAGCTGATATGCCGCCACGCCGAGAAAGCCGGCGAAAAGCAGCAGGGGGATCCACCACCACCAGCGCATCAGACCGCCTCCTCGTGACGCCGCGCGATCCGCGCACGGACCGCGCGCCGACGGAGATCGTCGGTCACCCGCCCGATCAGCGCGAGCGCACCGCCGAGCGCCACGAGCATGCCGCCGTACCAGATGAAGGTCACGAATGGTTTCCACCACAGGCGCAGCTGCCACCGCCCGGCCCCGGCTTCGCTGCCGACCACGGCGTAGAGCTGGCCGTTCCAGCGAGTCGCCAGTGCGCTTTCGGTCGTTTCCTGCGGCGGCGCCCAAAAACTGCGTGATTGGGGGTCGAGCTCGATCGGATCGCCGCCGGCGTAGCTGGCAAGGAGATGACCTTCGATCGCGGTCCAGTTCGGCCCGGCGGCGGGCAGGACTTCGGAGAGTGTGACCTCCCACGGCCCCACTTGCGCCGTGCCTCCGACGGCGACCGCCGCCAACCGCTCTTCGGAAAAGGCGCTCTCACTCGCCATGCCGAACAGCGCGACCGCCAACCCGAAGTGGGCGACCACCATGCCCCAGACGGCGAGCGGCACGCGTGTGAGCCGGCGCCCGCGCAGCGGCAGGAAGCTTGCAATGGCAAGCCCCACCGCAATCGCGAGGCCGAGCAGCGGCAGAACGCCCATCTCACCCAGCGTGAACGCAGCGACGAGCATCCCCAGCATCACCATGCCGACCAGGATCATCGGCCGCTGGATGCGTGCTAGCGAATCGCGCCGCCAACGCAGCAGCGGGCCCACCGTCATCACCAGTAGCATCGGGATCACGAAGATCGCCCCCACCGGGTTGAAGTAGGGCGGCCCCACTGACACGCGCACGTCGAAGGCCTCGGTCAGTAGCGGATAGAGCGTACCGAGGAGAACGATGCCCAGGATCGCGCTCAGCATCACGTTGTTGAACACCAGCGCGCCCTCGCGGCTGGTGACGGCGAAACGCTGGCCTTCCGTCACCGTGCCCGCACGCAGGGCGAACAGCGCGAGCGCTCCGCCGATGTAGAGCGTCAACAGCACGAGGATGAAGCTGCCGCGCTCGGGATCGACTGCAAAGGCGTGAACGCTGGTGAGAATGCCCGAGCGCACGAGGAATGTTCCGACCATGCTCATCGAGAAGGCGACAACGCCGAGCATGATGGTCCAGGCACGCAGCGCGTCGCGGGCGGCGAGCACGCTCGCCGAATGGAGCAGCGCGGTCGCAGCGAGCCACGGCATCAAGGAGGCGTTCTCGACCGGATCCCAGAACCACCAGCCGCCCCAGCCGAGCTCGTAATAGGCCCAGTAGGAACCGGCCGTGATCCCCAGCGTGAGGAATACCCAGGCGCCAAGCACCCAGGGCCGCATCACGCGCGCAAACTCGGGTGTTACCTGCCGCGTCAGCATGGCGCCGACCGCAAAGCTGAACGCGACCGAGAGGCCGACATAGCCGAAGTAGAGCGTCGGCGGATGGAACGCGAGGCCGATGTCCTGCAGCAGCGGGTTGAGCCCCAGTCCCTCGATCGCGGGCTGCGGCAGCCGCTCGAACGGGTTCGAGCTGGCGATCAGGAAGGCGTAGAAGCCCAGCCCCACGAACGCCTGCGCGGCCAGTGTCGCGAGCATGGTTTTCTCTGGCAGGCGCCGCTCCACCAGCGCGATCAGCGCGCCCGACAGCGCCATCACGGCGACCCACAGCAGCATCGAGCCTTCGTGGTTGCCCCATGCCCCGGCGAGTTTGAAGATCATCGGCTTGGCCGAATGCGAGTTTGCGGCGACGAGCTTCACCGACAGGTCGGTGATCGCGAACAGCCACAGCAGCATCACGAAGGCGAAGGCGCAGGCGATCCCCTGGACGACCGCCGCTGGCCGCACGAGCGCCGCAACGCCCTCCCGACCCGGCCGCAACGCCATCGCCCCGGCATAGAGTTGCAGGGCCGCGAGCGCCGCCGACAGCCACAGGGCGGCAAGACCGAGTTCGGCGATCACGCCGCGTCCTCGGTCTCGGCGACGACTTCGCGCTTCTGGTGCTCGGTCATCTCCTGCAACTCGCGCGGCACGTAGTTCTCGTCATGCTTGGCGAGCAGGTTGTCGGCGATGAAGGTGCCGTCGGGCCCGAGCCGCCCTTCGGCCACCACGCCCGAGCCCTCGACGAACAGGTCCGGCAGGATGCCCGCGAACCGCACTGGCACGCGCGCCTTGCCGTCGCCGACGACGAAGGCGACCGTCACGCCGTCGGGCAGCGTGCGGACGGAGCCTTCCTCGACCATGCCGCCGAGCCGCACCGCGTGGCCTTGCTCGGGCGGCTCGGCCACCATCTGCTCGGGCACGTAGAAATAGCTCGCCTGGCTGCGCAGCGCCCAAGCGGCGAGCAGGCCGGCGCCGATCAGCGCGACGAGCGCGATCACGACCAGCACGAGCCGCTGGTGCTTCGGTTTGAGCGCGCTCACTTGCGGCGCGCCTCCTCGCGGCGGCGCTCGGCGCGCTTCATGTCCCACCAGGCCCAGGCGACCAGCGCCAGCGTCGCGAAAACGCCCACCGCATAAGCCGCGATCACGAAATCCCACTGGTCGAGCGATTCGCGCATCAGGCCGCCTCGCTCGCCTTGCGCCGCAGCCGCGCCTCTGCCTGGATGTCGCCCAGCAGTGCGCGCATCCGGGCGAGCACGACTCCGCCGAAGATCAGCGAAAAGCCGAGCACGGCGATGAGCAACGGCACGAGGAACTCGGCGTCGATCGCGCTCTTGCCGGCGGTGATGCTCGGCGGCTGATGGAGCGAATTCCACCACACGACCGAGCGGTTGATGATCGGAATGTTGATCGCACCGACCAGGCCGAAGATCGCCGGAATGCGGCTCGACCCGCCCTCGCGCGCCACGGCCTGCGCGAGCGCGATATAGCCGAAGTAGAGGAACAGCAGCACCAGCATCGAAGTCAGCCGCCCGTCCCACACCCACCAGGTGCCCCAGGTCGGCCGGCCCCAGATCGATCCGGTGGCGAGGCACACCGCGGTAAATACCATTCCCGGCACCGCCGCCGCGCGCGCGGCGAGATCCGCCAGCGGATGGCGCCAGACAAGATAGGCCGCGCTGGCGATCGCAATGGCGGTCCAGCCGCCCATGCCAAGCCACGCGGTGGGCACGTGGAGGAAGAGGATGCGCACGGTCTCGCCCATCAGCCGGTCGGGCGGCACCACGAACACGCCCCACGCCAGCGCCGCGCCCGCAAGCACGAGCCCGCTCGCGAGCAGCAGCGGGGTCAACCAGCGCGCGAGCGACAGGAACCTCTTGGGATTGGCGAAGCCGTGCATGATGACATCCGTACGCCGCGCGCAATGGCAGCCCGCGCCAACGGGGGCAAGGGATTCCATCGCAGTAAACGCCCGTCGTCCCAGCTTTCGCCGGGATAGCGCGTGACCTCAGCGCCCGATCAGCTTCTGCGCCATGCGGTCGGCGACGGCGTCAGGTGAAACGCCGCTCGCATCGCTCTCCTGCCAGATCTCCTCCAGCCGACCGGGGATCTGCGCAATGCGCTTGCGCACCTCGTTGATGTCACACGGCGCGCTGTTACGCCGCGCGAGATATTCGAGTGTCACACTGATAATCCCACCGGCGTTGATCACGTAGTCGGGAGCGTAAAGGATGCCCCGCTCGGCGAGCATTTGGCCATGATGCGCACGGGCGAGTTGGTTGTTCGCCGCGCCGGCCACGATCGAGGCGTCGAGGCGCGCAATGCCCTCGTCGTCTAGAATGGCGCCCAGTGCATTAGGGCTGAAGACGTCGCACGAGACGCTCATGATCGCCTCAGGCGCGGCCGTGTCCGCACCGAGTTCGTCGGCGAGCGCCGCGGCTCGGTCCATGTCGATGTCCGATAGGATCAGCTTCGCGCCATCCTTCGCCAGCAAGCGCGCCACACCCCCGCCGACGCTTCCCGCGCCCTGTACCGCTACGTAGACGCCGCTCACCGAATCCTTGCCCAGCTTGTGCCGCACCGCCGCCTTGATGCCGTGGTAGATGCCCATCGCGGTGAAGGGCCCGGGGTCACCACCTGCGGCGCCCTCTCCCTCAACCGGCAGACCGGTGACGTATTGCGTGCGGCGCGAGACCGCGACCATATCCGCCTCGCCGATGCCGACGTCTTCCGCGGTAACGTAGGCGCCGCCCAACGCATCGACCGCGGCGCCGAAAGCCTCGAGCATCTCGGGCGTCTTGGCGCGGTCCTTGCCGGCGAGGATCACCGCCTTGCCGCCGCCCATCGGCAGACCGGCCATGGCGTTCTTGTAGCTCATCCCGCGGCTCAGCCGCAGCGCGTCGCGCATGGCGTCCTTCGGATCGACATAGTGCCAGAAGCGCGTGCCGCCGGCGCCGGGGCCGAGATGGGTGGAGTGGAGCGCGATGATCGCAGTCAGCCCCGATGCGCGGTCGCACACCAGCTGAACAAGCTCGTGATCGTCGTAGTCCGGTTCGGTCCAGAATGCCGTCATTTTAGGAAGAAGTCCCACTGCCAACCGACGGCGAAGATTGGGGAAAATGGGGCGATCGACGGGGTTTGAACCCGCGACCTCCGGTACCACAAACCGGCGCTCTAACCAACTGAGCTACGATCGCCATATGCCCCAGCCCGATATCGGACCTGCCGTACAAAGCGGGCTGATACGCCCGTTCGCCGCGCGGTCAAGCCGCGAACGGTGCGGGCGCGCGCCTGTTGCATACGGATGCTCGTTTGCAAAGCAAAAACTACGCTGGCACCCCACAAGCGCAAGATTCTTTCGCGGTTGCCGAGACGTCACGGCGGCGCCGCTATGCGCCTCGGAGCGTGGGCGCGAATCCTCATGCTGCGTCTTCAGGTTTGGCCCAGCCGCTCGTCAGGGACATGAGGCTAAAATGCAAGAAGGGCGGCCCACAAGGACCGCCCCCCTAAATTTCGTCATGTCCGTGCTCGCGAGCGCCTGAGGCAGGAGACCTCGGCATCAGCCCTTCTTGAGGGAGAGCCCGCCGAAACGCTTGTTGAAGGCCGCGACACGGCCGCCTTCCTGAATCTGCTGCTTGCCGCCGGTCCAGGCCGGGTGGCTGGTTGGATCGATGTCCAGCGTCAGCGTGTCGCCCTCGCTACCCCAGGTGGAGCGCGTCTGGAACTCGGTCCCATCGGTCATTTTGACGGTGATCGTGTGGTAATCAGGATGCGTGTCGGCCTTCATGGCGTCGTGTCCTTCTGCATGTGACCGGTTCCGACCGGCCGGCAATGTCGGGAAAGCGGCGCCCTTAAGGCGCTGCGAGCGATTTGGCAAGCCGTTCCCGTCCCGTCTGTGGAAGGGGGATCAGTCGCTCGGCGGATCGGCGACCATCGCCGTGAACTCAGCGTCGGTGGTGGTCTTGCCCTCCACACTGGCCCTGCCCTTGAACTTGTAGACCCGGCTGCGCTTCTGGAGGAACTCGACTTCGAGATCGAGCAGGCAGCCAGGCGTCACGGGTGCGCGGAACTTGGCGTTCTCGATCCCCATGAAATAGACCAGCTTGCCCGTTCCCGCGAGCTCGAGCGTCTCAATGCCGAGGATCGCGGCGGCCTGCGCCAGCGCTTCCACCTGCAGCACCCCGGGCATGATCGGCGCACCGGGAAAATGCCCTTGGAAGAAGTCCTCGTTGAAGCTCACCGCCTTCACTGCGTGTATCCGCTCGCCGAGTTCGATCAACTTGACGCGATCGACCAACAGGAGCGGATAGCGGTGCGGCAGGGCCTTGAGCACCTTACGGATGTCGTACGGCTGCGCGCCCGATTCCTCGCTCATCGCCCTGCCTTTTTCGTCTTTCGGATCAACGGCCGGTCGGCTGCTGCTGTGCCGGCTGGGCGCCTTGGGCTGCCTGCTGCTCGCGAATCTCGCGCGGCATCCAGCCCTGCGGCGGTGTGATCTGCACGCTGGGCAGCAGCGTGTTGAGCTCGTTCAGCACGTCCTGCGTGAGATTGTGCTGCGCGCCTGCGTAGATCACCTGACCCGACGTCGCGTCCAGGATGAGAGAGACGTTCTTCTTCTGCGCCGCGGCCTGCACCGCCTCGTCCAGACGATCCTCGATCTGTTCCTGCGTATAGGCGCGGCTCAGTGCAACCGGCGCCAGCATCTGCTGCAGCTCGCGCTGGCCCGACTGCTCGATCTGCTGGATCTGCGTGGCCTGCTGCTGCAGCGCCTGCTGGTCCGGGCTCGCGGCCTGACGGTCGGTATTGAATTTCTGCACCATCGGCGTGAGCTGCGTTTCGAGCTGCTGCCGGCGCGCCTCGGCCTGATCGATCTGCGCCTTGTAGGTGGTCTGGCGCTGCTGCTCGGCCGTCTGGTAGGCGTTGGAGTTGGCGATCACGGCCGGAAGGCTGACGACGCCGACGCCGCGAGCGTCCTGCGCCACGGCCGGCGTAGCGAGAATCATCGGGGCCGAAGCCGCCGTTAACATGAGACCGGCTGCGAAGACCGGCTTGAGAAGGTTCTTCATCAGAATTGGGTTCCTACGTTGAAAGTGAAGGTCTTCGTGTCGTCGCCCGGCTCTTTCTTGAGCACGTGGGCGAAGTCGATGCGGAACGGCCCGAAGGGCGAGTTCCAGTTGACGCCGATGCCGACCGAAATACGTGGGCTGGCGGTATCGCCCAGGAAGACTTCCTGGAATGGACTTGCAACCGTGTAAGTGTAAGGATCGTTGGGGTTGCCCGCCGCATCGGTCGGATCGGTGGTCGTCTGATCCGAGTCAGTAGGATCGATGTAGAGCGGATTGCCGTCCGCATCGCGGTACTGCCGCTGGATCCCATCGGGGAACGGCGCGCTTTGCAGTACCGGCCGCGTGACGTTGAACAGCGCACCGATGTCCATGAAGATCGAAGGACGGAGGCCTAGCTCGCGCGCACCGGAGCCGAGCGGGATCTCAAGTTCGGCACGGCCCAAGTAGTAAGCGTTGCCGCCCAGCGCGTCGTCCCCGACTTCGTCACGGTCGGTGATCACCACCGGATTGCCGTCCTCGCCGGCACGGATCGGCTGGCGCAGCACGCGCGGGCCAACGCCGCGGATGTCGAAGCCGCGGAACTGCGGCTCGCCGAGGAAGAAGCGGTCGGTCAGGCGCACGTCGTCGACGCCCGGACCACGATCCTCGAGCCCCTTGATGAAGCCGCCTTCGCCCGAAAGCGAGAAGATGAACCCGCCGAACACATTCCAGTACTTCGCGCCCTTGGCCCTGAAGCGCAGGTACTTCACGGATCCCCCGAGCCCGGCGTATTCGGTGCTAAGCGACAAATTGTGCCCACGGGTCGGCCGGTACCGGTTATCGAGCGCGTCGTAAGCGATGGTCAGGCCGAGGATGGAGCTCGTGCGCTTGCCCAGTGCCTCGCACAAATAGCGGCCCGCGAGGATGGGGTCGCACTCGGTTGTCCCGTCGCCATCAATGTCGCTGAAGTAGGTGAACTCGTCGAGCGAAACGTCGTCGTAGTTAAGCGTGTAGCTGGCGATCGCCGACATGTACTCGGTCAGCGGTACGCCGGCACGAACCGCGAAACCGGTCGTCGACTGTTCGAACGTGCGGTTGCGGTCGTTGTTGAGGAAGTTGAAGCTGTTGTAATCCTTGCGGTAGATGTCCGCACCCATCGAGATGTTGCGATCGAACACGTAAGGCTCGGAGAAGCTCAGCGCGGCCGACCGCGAATAGCGCGACCAGTTGACCGACGCGCCGACCGTTTGCCCGCGGCCACGGAAGTTGCGCTGACGGATCGAGCCGGCGAGGATGAAGTTCTCGATCGACGAGAAGCCGGCCGAAAGCTGCAGCTCGCCGGTCGGCTGCTCCTGGACATTGGCTTCAAGGATAATGCGATCGGGGGCGCTGCCCTCCTTCTGCTCGATCTCGAAGTTTTCCTGGAAATAACCAAGCGAGTTGATTCGGTTGCTCGAACGCTTGACCTGGAGCGAGTTGAACGCGTCGCCCTCAGCCACGCGGAACTCGCGGCGGACGACCTTGTCCTGCGTCAGCGTATTGCCGTTCACGTCGATCCGCTCGACATAGACGCGCGGCGCCTCGCGCAGGACGAACGTCACGTTCATCGTGAGGTCTTCCTCGTTGCGGACGTACTGAGGTTGCGCGTCCGCGAAGGCATAGCCGAAAGTGCCGGCGAGCTCGTTAAGCTGCTCGAGCGTGTCCTCGACCAGCTTCGCGTTGTACCAGTCGCCGGTCTTCATCGGCAGGTTCTGTGTCATCCGCTCGCTGTCGAAGTCGCGGATCTGACTGTCGACCGAGACGTCCCCGAACTTGTAGCGCTCGCCCTCTTCGAGGACGTAGGTGATGATGAAGTCTTCCTTGTCCGGCGTCAGCTCGGCGACGGCGGAGACGACACGGAAGTCGGCATAGCCCTCGGTCAGGTAGAACTGGCGCAGCTTCTGCTGGTCGAACGCCAGGCGATCGGGATCGTAGCTGGTGTTCGAGCTGAAGAAGCGAAGCAAGCGCGCTTCCTTGGTGACCATCTCGCCCTTGAGCTGGCCGTCATCGAACTCCTCGTTGCCGAGGATGTTGATCTGGCGGACCTTCGACTTGGGCCCTTCGCTGATCTCAAACACGACGTCGACGCGGTTCTGGCTGAGCTCGACCGTCTTCGGTTCGACCGAGGCGGCAAAGCGGCCCTGGCGCTTGTAGAGCTCGATGATCCGCGCGGTATCGGCGCGCACTTTGGAGCGGGTGAAGATCTGGCGCGGCGCAAGGCGGATCTCGGGGAGGATCTTGTCGTTCTTGATCCGCTTGTTGCCCTCTAGGATGATACGGTTGATCACCGGGTTCTCGGTGACCTCGATCACCACGTTGCCGCCGTCGTTGCGGACGCTGGCTTCGGAGAACAGCTCGGTCGCGTAGAGATCCTTCAGCGCCTGGTCGGCAAGCGCCTGGGTATAGGTGTCCCCGGCGCGCATCTGGATGTACGACAGGATCGTCGCGGGCTCGAGCCGCTGTGCACCGATCACGGTGATCGAGCGGATCGTCTGCCCCTGCGGCGCCGCGACGGGCGTGGGCTGCGCGGCATCGGCGGCGGCGGCCGGCTGTGTGGCAGCCGGTGCAGGCGCTTCTTCCTCCTGTGCCAGCAGCGGCGCAGGAACGCCGGCCAGCATGGTGCCGCAGAGCAGGGCCAGCGCGAAGCCGGTGCCGGTCTTGCCGAATGCGCCGGCGGCTTTCTCGCGTTCAATCATCGACACGGCGATCCCGTCCAATCCTTACCAAATGCACCACTGGGCCGCTGCCCAAAAGCATCGGAGCGACGGCGAATGCCGCCCTTGCCCGATGCCGTGCCCCCAATCAAGCAAAGGAAGGAACCATTCCCCCGCGCTTTTCCGCCCCCTGGACCGGTCAGCTCCCGAATATCGGCAGCGAAACCAGATCGTTGATCGTGACGAACACCATTAGCGCCAGCACCACTGCAACGCCGGTGCGGAACGCCAATTCCTGTCCGCGGGGGCCGATCGGCTTCCGGCGGACAGCCTCTGCCGCGTAGAAAGCCAGATGGCCGCCGTCCAGCGCCGGAATTGGCAAGAGGTTGATGAATGCCAAATTAAGCGAGATCAACGCGATGAAGTTGATGAAGGCAAGCGGACCGAGACTGAACTGCTCGCCGGAATACTTGGCGATCTTGATCGGCCCGCCGAGCTCACGCACCGAGCGGTCGCCGGAGACGATCTGCTTCACCCCGGTCACCATCATGTGCGCAATGCCGATGCTGTGATCGACGGACATGGCGGTGGCTGCGATCGGGCCCTGCCGCTCGAACTCGAACTCCGCCTGTGCCGGCCGAATTCCCAGCAGCCCGATCTTGGAAGTATTGCCGAACCCATCGGTCACCTCGTGGCTGTCCGCTGTGACCGTAATCGGCAGGAGTTGCCCCTCGCGGTCGACCACGATCTCGAATGTGCGCCCCGGGTAGAGCATCACCGCGTCCTGAATGTCGCGGAAGTCGTTCATCCGCTCGCCATCGATCGAGACGATGCGGTCGCCAACCTCGAAGCCCGCCTCTTCCGCCGCCGAGCCTTCGGAGAATTCGGCAACCGTGAGCTGCCGGTCCGTCTCGACCGGCACCGGCTTGCCCACGACCATGAAGAACGCCGCGAAGATCGCCAGCGCGACCAGAATGTTCGTCGCCGGCCCCGCGAAAACGATCAGCGCGCGCTGCCACAGCGGCTTGAAATGGAACGATCCCGCCTGCTCGCCCTCGGGGATCGCGGCGATCTTCTCCGGATCGGGAATGCTCGCCGGGTTCATGTCCCCCTTGAACTGGACGTAGCCGCCCAGCGGCAGGACGGAGAGCTTCCAGCGCGTGCCGCGGCGGTCGGTCCAGCCGGCGAGTTCCCTGCCGAAGCCGACCGAGAACGCCTCCGCCTGAACGCCGAACAGGCGCCCGACGAGATAGTGACCGAACTCGTGGATCGTGATCAGCGGCCCCAGCACCAGCAGGAAGCCGACGATGTACATCCAGAATGAAGGCGAATCAGCCAATTGGCATGGTCTCCAGCAGCTCGCGAGCCCGCCTGCGCGCCTCGGCATCGACACCGAGAACGTCGTCCAGGCTCGAAGGTGCCATGGGGGTATAACGTTCGAGAGTTTGCTCGACCACTAACGCGATCCGCGTGAACGGCATCTGACCGGCGAGGAACGCGGCGACTGCGATCTCGTTCGCCGCGTTGAGCACGGCCGGTGCCGCGCCGCCGGCATGCGCCGCCTCGCGCGCCAGCCGGGTCGCCGGGAAGCGCACCTCGTCCAGCGCCTCGAAGGTCAGCGAACCGAGCGCAGCAAGGTCCAGCGGTTCACACGGCGTGTCCATCCGGTCCGGGTATGCCAGGCACGAAGCGATCGGCACGCGCATGTCCGAGGGGCCAAGCTGCGCCAGGGTCGAACCGTCGCGGTACTCGACCATCGAATGCACCACGCTCTGCGGATGGACCACGATGCGCAACGCCTCGAGCCCGACCGGGAACAGATGATACGCCTCGATGAATTCCAGCCCCTTGTTCATCATCGTCGCCGAATCGACGCTAATCTTGGCGCCCATGCTCCAGTTGGGATGCGCCACCGCCTGCGCGGGAGTCGCGGCGGCGAGCTGCTCCGCCGTCCAAGTGCGCAGTGGACCGCCGCTGGCGGTGAGTGTGATCGTGCGCACGTCCTCGATCCTGCCGCCCTGGAGGCACTGGAAGATCGCATTGTGCTCCGAATCGACAGGCAGCAGCATGGCCCCATGCTCGGCGACAGCGGCGGTCATGACGTCGCCTGCCGAGACGAGCGCTTCCTTGTTCGCCAGCGCGATCGCGCCGCCGCGGCGGATTGCCGTCATCGTCGGGCGGAGACCGGCGCAGCCGACGATCGCCGCAACCGTAAGGTCGACCGGCCGCGAGGCGGCCTCGCACAGCGCCGTCGATCCGCCCGCAGCCTCGATGCCCGACCCCGAGAGCGCCTCGCGCAGATCGCCGAGGCACGCCTCGTCGCCCACCACTGCAATCTCTGCGCCGAACTCGCGCGCGAGCGCCGCCAACTCGCGCGCGCTGCAATTGGCGGTCAGCGCGACCACCCGCCAGTCGCCGCGATTGCGGCGCACCAGATCGAGTGTCGATGCGCCGACCGAGCCGGTCGCGCCGAGAATGGAGATCGACCGAGTCAATTGGCGATGCTCGCCGCGAGCATGCCGACCGCGATTGCCACGGGCAGCAGCCCGTCGACCCGGTCGAACACGCCGCCGTGGCCCGGGATCAGATGGGAGCTGTCCTTCACGCCCGCGCGGCGCTTGAGCCAGCTTTCGAAGAAGTCGCCAGCCTGCGCCAGAACCGCGAGCCCCGCGCCAAGCAGCGCGGCGCCGCCGAGGTTCCGCGCATCGAGATCCAGGCCGAGCTCGAAGCGCGGGCCTAGCCACGAAACGCTCGAATCGATCGCGACTACCCACAGCACGACCCACAGGGCCGAGGCGGCCATTCCGCCCAGTAGCCCGGCCCAGGTTTTCGACGGGCTCACGCGCGGTGCGATCTTCGGTCCGCCGATAGAGCGCCCGGTGAAGTAGGCGCCGGTGTCGGTGAAGATCGTGACGCCGAGCACAAGCACGATCAGAAAGTCCGCCGCCCCCGTCAGGATACCGGCAGCCATGCCGATGTAGAGCGCACCGGCGATGAGCGCGGCGAGCCGGTAGGGCACGTTGGCCGTCGCGCGGGTGACCAGCACCACGAACTCCGCGAAGCAGGCCAGCGCGACGATGCCGACGAACAGGTCGAACACCCGCCCGCCCTGCCAGAACGCAGCGCCTGCGACGGCCAGCATGACCACTGCCGATGCCAGACGCACCGGCAGGTCGGCGCTGCGGGTCCTCAGCGGCACGGGTTCGCTCTCACCGATCATCGCTCTCCTCGTTCGTCGGAGGCAACTCTCAGAGAACGAAAAGCGTCACCGGCCGCCATAACGGCGCTCCCTCCGCGTGAACTCGTCCAGCGCCTCCTGCAGGTGCTCGGGCGTGAAGTCGGGCCATAGCGTATCGACGAAGATCATCTCGGCATAGGCGGCCTGCCACAGTAGAAAGTTCGACAGCCGCACCTCCCCGCTCGTGCGGATCAGCAGATCGAGCGGCGGCAGATCGGCAGTGTCGAGATGCGCCGCGATCGTCTCGGGTGTGATCTCGCCCCCGCCCGCCGCCTTCGCCGCGGCGCGCGCTATCTCCTGCTGCGAGCCGTAATTGAGCGCGACAGCCAGCGTGCGTGTGCCACCACTGGTCTTCGCCAGCGCATCTTCGAGCATCTCGACGATATCGGGCGCAAGCCCTTGCCAATCTCCGATAATCTTGAGCTTGACGTCGTTGGCGATGAATTCCGGCAGGTCCGATTTCACGAACTTGCGCATCAGATTCATCAGATCGTCGACCTCTTCTCCCGGGCGTTTCCAGTTCTCGGAACTGAAGGCGTAGAGCGTCAGGCATTCGATGCCGGTTTCAGCGAGGCCGCGCACGAGCGTGCGCACCGCCTCCACCCCGCGCTGATGCCCCAGCGCGCGCGGCAGGTGCCGGCGCTTCGCCCAGCGGCCGTTACCGTCCATGATGATCGCGACATGGCGGGCCTGTGCGGAAGTGTCAGCCATGTTCCCCTTCCTCTTCAGAGGAGGGAGCCACGGTGTGATGGCATGGCGCGAACCGGCGGGTGCGGCATTCGCTCCGCTCCGCTCCGGCTAGGCTCACCTTCGGTTCGCCAAGTCTCACTGCCCTTCCTCTGAAGAGAAGGGGATAGGCCGTCCGATCCCACTCACTGGGTCAGGATTTCCTTCTCCTTCTGCGCGGCGGCGGCATCGGCGTCGGCGACGTATTTGTCGGTCAGCTTCTGCACTTCATCCTCGCCACGCTTGCGGTCGTCTTCGGAGATTTCCTTCTTCTTCTCGTCTTCCTTGAGCGCTTCCATGCCGTCGCGGCGCACGTTGCGGATCGCGATCTTGGCGTTCTCCGCATACTTACCGGCGATCTTGGCCAGCTCGCGGCGGCGCTCCTCGGTCAGGTCGGGCATCGGCAGACGGATCGTCTGGCCGTCGGTCATCGGATTGAGGCCGAGGTTCGCGTGCGCGATCCCCTTCTCCACCGCGGTCACGTTCGCCTTGTCCCACACCTGCACGGCCAGCATGCGCGGCTCGGGCGCGTTGACGGTCGCCACCTGATTCAACGGCATCATCGCGCCGTAGACTTCGACCTGCACCGGATCGAGCAGGCTGGTGTTCGCGCGCCCTGTGCGCAAGCCCGAAAGATCGCTCTTCAGGCTTTCCACCGCGCCCTGCATCCTGCGCTCGATATCGTTCTTGTCGTACTTCGCCATTGTCAGGCTTCCTCTTTCACTACCGTACGGACACCGTCGCCGGCGAGCACCCGCGCCAGATTGCCCTTTTCGCGGATCGAGAAGACCACGATGGGTATCCGGTTGTCGCGGCACAGCGCCACGGCTGAAGCGTCCATCACTTTAAGATTGTTCGCTAGAACCTTGTCATAACTGACTGTATCAAAACGTTTTGCAGAAGCATTCGTCTTCGGATCCGCGTCATAGATCCCATCCACGCTGGTGCCCTTGAACAGGGCATCGCAGCGCATTTCGGCGGCGCGCAGCGCAGCGCCGCTGTCGGTGGTGAAGTAGGGCGCGCCGACGCCTGCGGCGAAGATCACCACCCTGCCCTTTTCTAGGTGCCGCTCGGCCCGGCGGCGGATCACCGGTTCGCACACTTTGTCCATCTCGATCGCTGACTGCACGCGGGTCGGGACTCCGAGCTGTTCGAGCGCACTCTGCATCGCCAGCGCGTTCATCACGGTCGCGAGCATGCCCATATAGTCGGCCTGGGCGCGGTCCATTCCCTGCGCCGCGCCGGCCATGCCGCGAAAGATGTTGCCGCCGCCGATCACCAGGCACAGTTCCAGCCCGGTGTCCTTGGCTGCCTTCACTTCCTGTGCAAGTTCAGAGACGAAGGCGGGATCGATGCCGAACTGCTGATCCCCCATCAGCACCTCGCCCGAAAGCTTGAGCAGTATGCGCTTGTATTTCGGGGATAGCATGGGTGATGGGGTTTCCGGATTCACTTGCGGGTTGCCGGCGTCCTTAGCCGCCTCGCCCCCCGTGCGCAAAGGGAAAGCCGGTGATGGGAAGAGGATCGCGGTGGCGCGCGCTGCGCTGGGCGCTCATCGTGCTGTTGGCCGCAGCGGCGGCGCTGGCTGCCAAGGCCTGGAGGGACACGGTAGCCGAGCCCGAAGTCCTGCGTCTCACCGCCCGGCTCGAGGGTTTCCCCGCGGGCACGCCGCCGGTGCGTCTGCTGCTGCTCTCCGACATTCACGTCGCGGGCCCCGACATGCCGCCGGAGCGACTTGCGCGGATCGTCGAGCAGGCGAACCGGCTCCGGCCCGACTTAGTGCTGATCGCCGGCGATTTCGTCAGCGAGAAGCGTACCGCGACCCGGCTCTATTCGGCGGCGGAGGCGATCGCCCCGCTGGCCGCGCTGGAGGCGCCGCTCGGCAAGATCGCGGTGCCCGGCAATCACGATCACTGGTTCGGAGTCGCGGCTGTCCGCCGCGAGTTGGAGCAAGCTGGGTTCACCGTACTCGCCAACGCCGCGGTTCGCGCAGGCCCGCTCGCGATCGGCGGGATCGATGACGACTATACCGGCCACGCGAACCTGCCCGGGGCGCTGGCAGCGATCGACCGGCTCGGTGGCGGCCGAGTGCTGCTCAGCCACAGTCCCGATCCCTTCCCCGACCTGCCGACCGGCTTTGGGCTCATGCTCGCCGGGCACACCCATTGCGGGCAGATCCGCTATCCCTGGGGCGGCTCTCCGGCGACGATGTCGGCCTACGGCGACCGCTACGCCTGCGGGGTGGTGCGTGAGGACGGCAACCTACTTGTCACCACAGCAGGCCTCGGCACCAGCGTGCTCCCGTTCCGGCTCTTCTCCAGACCCGAGATGTGGCTGATCGAGGTCTTGCCGGCGGGCCGCTGACGCTCCGACTTTCCTACACGCGAACCGCTCGCTAGCTCGCATCGACACCCCACATCGCGCCTGCGGGCGGCACGAAAACGGCCGCCGAACCGAAGTCCGGCGGCCGTGAATTTCGCTCGCTTGTGAGCCGGTCAGCCGGCGACGGCGGCGGCAACCTCGGCTGCGAAGTCGCTCTCTTCCTTCTCGATGCCTTCACCGAGCTGGAAGCGAACATAGTCCTTGAGCACGATCTCGCTGCCCGCATCCTTGCCCGCCTTGGCGACGACGTCGGCGATGGGGGTCTTGTTGTCCATCACGAAGAGCTGGCTGAGCAGCGCGTTCTCTTTGGCGAACTTCTTCACCGCGCCCTCGACCATTTTCGCCTGCACTTCGGCCGGCTTGCCGCTTTCGGACGCCTTCTCCGCAGCGATCTTGCGCTCGCGCTCGATCACGTCGGCGTCGAGGCCATCGGCGTCGAGCGCCTGGGGGAACGCCGCGGCAATGTGCATGGCAAGCTGCTTGCCAAGCGCTTCGAGCGTGCCGGCGTCGGCCTCGCTCTCAAGCGCGACGAGCACGCCGATCTTGCCGAGGTTCGGCGCGGCGGCGTTGTGGACGTAAGGCACGACCACGCCGCTACCGACCGAGACGGTCTTCATCCGGCGGAGCTGCTGGTTCTCGCCGATCGTCGCGACGTTGTCGGTCAGCTTCTCGGCCACGGTGCCGCCATCGGGATAGGCGGTCGCCTTCAGCGCCTCGATATCGTCACCCTCGACGCCCAGCGCGACTTCGGTGGTCTTGCGCACGAAGTCCTGGAACTTGTCGTTCTTGGCAACGAAGTCGGTCTCCGAGTTGACCTCGACCGCGACGCCGCGGGTGCCTTCGACGGCAACGCCGACGAGACCTTCGGCCGCCGTGCGGCTCGACTTCTTCTGCGCGGTGGCGAGGCCCTTGGCACGCAGCGCGTCGACCGCGGCCTCGATGTCGCCGCCGGTTTCCTCGAGCGCCTTCTTGGCGTCCATCATGCCCGCGCCGGTCTTCTCGCGCAGGGCCTTCACGTCAGCGGCAGTGAATGCAGCCATTGTCGTTTCCTTTGATAATCTCTGGGCGCCGGGCCCGTTGTCAGGCCCGGCGCACTAGGTCGTGTTTATGACGGCCGTGTGGAAGCTCAGGCAGCCGCTTCGGAAGCCGCGGCCTCCGCTGGCGGCACGTCCATCGCGCCCACGTCGTCACCCGAATCGGCCACCTTGCCGCCGCGGCCGGCGAGCGCCGCGTCGCGCACGGCGTCGCAGTAGAGGCGCACCGCGCGGCTGGCATCGTCGTTGCCCGGCACCGGGAAGGCGATGCCGTTCGGATCGACATTGGTGTCGAGCACGGCGACGACCGGAATGCCGAGCACGTTGGCTTCCTTGATCGCCAGGTCTTCCTTGTTCGCGTCGATTACGAACATGACATCGGGAATGCCGCCCATATCGCGAATGCCGCCGAGCGAAAGCTCGAGCTTGTCGCGCTCGCGGGTGAGCTGGAGGACTTCCTTCTTGGTGAGGCCCGAGGTGTCGCCCGAAAGCTGCTCTTCCAGCGTCTTGAGGCGCTTGATCGAGCCTGAGATCGTCTTCCAGTTGGTGAGCATGCCGCCCAGCCAGCGGTGGTTGACGAAGTGCTGGCCCGCAGCGCGCGCGGCCTCGGCGATCGGTTCCTGCGCCTGGCGCTTGGTGCCGACGAACAGCACCTTGCCGCCTGCGCGGACCGTCTGTTCGATGAAGTCAAGTGCGCGCGAGAACAGCGGCACGGTCTGCGACAAATCGATGATGTGGACACCGTTGCGCGCGCCGAAGATGTACGGCTTCATGCGCGGGTTCCAGCGGTGAGTCTGGTGGCCGAAGTGGGCGCCGGCCTCGATCAATTGCTGCATGGTGACGGTAGAAGTCGCCATAGGTATTTCCTTTCCGGTTGAGCCTCTGGAGAGCTGGAACCCGTGCGGAGATCCCGCGGGCAGGCACCGGTATGTGGCGCTCTCCATGTGGATTTGCGTGGCTGAAACCAGACCGACAGAGTCCGGAAAATCGCCCAGCGGGCGCGCCCTTAGCTGGGATTGGAGGAAGAATCCACCCGATTCGCCGCAGGAATTGTGGGCCCGAGCGCAATAGCGCTTGACATGCCGGAACAAACAGGGAACATCATGGCTGTCGCTCGATAACGAGTCGTGCGACACCCCGGTTATCCACAGCGAACCCACAGGCTGTCAACAGCTCGTGGATCGCATTCGCAAGGACTACGATCATGCTCGGCGTCACTCTGTTTGCACTGTTTCTGACTGCCGCCGCAGGCACTGCCGTGGTGCTGGCGGACAGCTTCGTTCGCGGCCGGGAAGCGTTCATGCGCCTCCGCTGGGAAATGGCGCAGGCCGAGCAGCCGGTCTATCCGGTCCGTGTCGTGATCGTGAATATGTCGGAGAACGAGCCGCTCCCCGCCTGGCGCCCTCGCCCGATCAGTCGAGCAGGTGGTCGTCCGCTGCGGCCGGCGCGGGCGCAGAGGCCCCTGCCCGCGGCCGCCTGACCCGGGAATAGCGCACCAGCGCATAGGGCATCATCGCGAGATAGCCGACACAGATGGCGACGAGCGTCCACCAGGGCTCGAGCAACAAGGCGGCGAAGAGTATCCCGACCCCGGCAATCAGTTCCAGCCTGACATTGCGCCGCGGGCGAATCGAGGTCCAGCTCAGCGTTGCGATGTTGGAGATCATCAGGAAGGCGATCGCCACCATCCAGATCGCGCAGGCCACCGGCTCACGGAAGCCCTCCCACCCGGTCGCCATCCACAGATAGAACGGTAGGAACGCCAGCCCCGCCCCCACCGGCGCGGGGACGCCGGTAAGGAAGCCGGCCGACTTGTGCGGCTGCTCGTCCACGTCGATCTGCGCATTGAATCGCGCGAGGCGCAGCGCGCAGCAGATCGCAAAGGCAAGCGCTGCGAACCAGCCCAGCCGCGGCAGATCCTGCAAGGTCCAGAGATAGAAGATGAGCGCAGGCGCCACGCCGAACGAAAGCGAATCGGCCAGGCTATCCAGCTCCGCGCCGAACCGCGACTGCGCCTTGAGCAGGCGGGCGATTCGCCCGTCGATGCCATCGAGCAATCCAGCGAGGATCACCGCGACGATCGCGAACGGCCAGTTCTCCGAGATCGCGAAGCGGATTCCGGTCAGACCCGAGCAGAGCGCGGCGGCGGTGATCGCGTTAGGCAATACGGCGCGCAGCGAAAGGCCTCGCACGCCGCCTGCAGCCATGGGTATCTCGTCTTCCGCTGCCTTGGGGCCGACGCGCGGATAGTCCTCGCTCACTGGGCGATGCCCTCGATCAGCTTCTGTTCGCCGATCTCCGCGAGGATCGTCTCGCCCGCGATGACCTTCTGCCCCACGAGGACTTTCGAATCGGTTCCGGCGGGGAGATAGACGTCGACCCGGCTGCCGAAGCGGATCAGACCAACGCGCGCGCCCGCCGCCAGCGTGTCGCCCGGTTTGACGAACGGCACGATCCGCCGCGCGATCAGCCCCGCGATCTGCGTAAAGCCGATCGCCACGCCGTCCTGCCGCTCGATCAGGATATGCTGGCGCTCGTTCTCCTCGCTCGCCTTGTCGAGGTCTGCGTTGACGAACTTGCCGGGAATGTAGACCAGCCGCCGCACCGTGCCGCCGATCGGGGCGCGGTTGATGTGTACGTCGAACACGCTCATGAAAATCGAGATGCGGGTGACGGGCTGGTTGGGAAGCGCCGGCGCTCCACTACCGTCGTCCATCGTCAGCTCCGCCGGCGGCTCCATCTGCGCGATCAGCGAGACGAGCCCATCGGCGGGCGAGATGATCGCCCGTTCGTCCTGCGGGACCACGCGTTCGGGATCGCGGAAGAAGGCGAAGACACCAAGCGAGAGGAACGCCATCGGCCAGGCGATCGTCTCCCACGCCAGAAACGCCGCGATCAGGCTGATGCCCACCGCGATCAGTCCGAACTTGCGCCCTTCGGGATGAATAGCCGGCCATTGCCAGCCGACATCGCCACGTCCCTTGTTGTCGACCAATTCACCAGCCATCCCCGCCATCTAGAGGCTCGCGCCCATCCAAACAAGCGGCACGACGCCGCTAACTGCACGTTAGGACGATGCTTACCATCTCACGCTATCGCCGCCGCTCGATGAGCATGCGTGATGAAAGCACCCGCCGCTGGATCGGCGAGATTCCGGTTTACGGGGCGGCGCTGGCGCTGTTCGCGCTGTGCGCCGTGCTGCTGTCGAGCAAGGGCATAAGCCTGGATGCCGAACCCGCCCTGGCCAACGCGCGGCTCTATCTGGTCGCGATCATCGCCTGGCTTTCGGTCGACGCTACCCTGTACCTCGCGCGCCGCCGCCCGACCGCGCCAATCGCAGCGCTGCACCGGCGCTACGCGGGACCCACAGCCGCGCAGCGGTGGCTCGCCGGCACGCCCCTGCTCGCGCTCTGTGTGCTGCTGATGCCGTTCTTCTCGAAGATGAAGGCCGCAATTCCGCTGTTCAACGATTACGCGTGGGATGCTCGGTTCATCGCCTGGGATCGCGCGATCTTCTTCGGCCACGACGCTTGGCAGGTACTGCAGCCGCTGGTCGGCTATCCGCTGGTCACCGCCGCGCTCGCATTCCTCTACCACACTTGGCTTCTGCTCCTCTACCTCGGCTGCCTCTATTTCGCGTTCGCGGCAATCGATCCGGCGATCCGGCGCCGCTTCTTTCTTACCTATGTGCTGGCATGGTCGGTGATCGGCGGCGGTGTCGCGACCCTGCTCGCCTCGGTCGGACCCTGCTTCGTCGGGCCGCTGTTTGGCGATCCCGCGTTCGACGCGCAGATGGCCTACCTGCGCGCGGCCGATGCGCAGATACCCGTGATGACGCTGTCGGTGCAGGAGATGCTGCTCGGGTGGCATTTGGCCAACGCCGACGGGCTCGGCAGCGGGATTACCGCCATGCCTTCGATGCACGTGGCGATCGCATTCCTGTTCTGGCTCGCGACACGCCACGTGTCGGCCGTGGCCGGTCGCTGGCTCCTCGCCTTCTTCGTCGCGATCTGGATCGGCTCGGTCCACCTTGCCTACCACTATGCCGTCGACGGACTGGTCTCGGTCGTGCTCGTGGCGCTCCTGTGGCGCGCCTCGGCCCCCATCTTCGACTGGTGGGACGCCAGAACCGCGGCCTACGCCGGGCGGATTCAGCCGATCCTGCGAACGAAGACAGTTCCGGCCGAGTAACCAGCGCCGAAACTGCAGATCAACCCCCTGTCGCCGGGCGCGAGATCCTCGCTGTGAAGATGAAACGCGATGACCGAGCCGGCACTCGACGTGTTGCCGTAGGTGTCGAGTACCGTCGGGCTTTCGTCCTCGTTCGCCTCGTGTCCAAGCACCCGGTGCGCGATCAGGCGGTTCATCCCGGTGTTGGCCTGGTGTAGCCAGAGCCGGCGCAATCCTTGCGGATCGATCTCGAGCCGCTCGGCCTCGTCCAGGATCATCTGCGAGACCATCGGCACGACTTCCTTGAACACCTTTCGCCCCTGCTGGACGAAAAGCTTGTCTGGCCGGTCGGCGGTTTCCGGATGCGCGCGATTGAGGAATCCGAAGTTGTTGCGGATGTTGTTGGAGAACACCGTCTTGAGCCGTGTGCCGAGGATGTCCCAGTGCTGCGCCGGCGCCATGGCAGCGTCCTCCACCAGAACCGCCGTAGCGACGTCGCCGAAGATGAAGTGGCTGTCGCGGTCGCGCCAGTTGAGGTGACCGCTGGTAATCTCCGGGCTGATGACCAGAACCGAGCGGGCGTTACCCGCACGGATGTAGTCGGCCGCGGTCTGGATGCCGAACGTCGCCGAGGAGCAGGCGACATTCATGTCGAAGCCGAAGCCTTCGATGCCGAGCGCCTGCTGGATCTCGATCGCCATCGCCGG
This sequence comes from Pelagerythrobacter sp. Soil_C_18, assembly GCF_057657235.1. Taxonomy (NCBI): domain Bacteria; kingdom Pseudomonadati; phylum Pseudomonadota; class Alphaproteobacteria; order Sphingomonadales; family Erythrobacteraceae; genus Pelagerythrobacter; species Pelagerythrobacter sp. Soil_C_18. The sequence continues at coordinate 31,003 of NZ_JBDGIU010000005.1, read as the reverse complement.
ATAGGGGCGCTGCATGTTCGACGCGGCGCAGAGCACCGCATCGACGTCAGCGGCATCGCGCCCTGCCCGCGCGAGCGCCTCGCGGGCCGCTTTCACCCCGATCTCGGCAAGGATCGAGAGTTCCTCGTTCGTCCTCTCCTCCCACTGCGGCGCCATGATCTCGGGGTCGAGCACCGGCGCCTTCGCCATTACATGGCGCGCCTTGATCCCGCTGGCCTTCTCGATGAACTCGACTGAGCTCGGCTCCAGTGGCTCAACCTCGCCTGCCGCGATTGCGTCCGCATTTCGCGCATTGAACCGTTCGACGTAGGTGTTGAAGCTGGCGACCAGTTCCTCGTTGGAAATGCTCTCTTCCGGCGTGAACAGACCGGTCGCGGAAATCACGGGACGATGTGTAGGCTGCATTGCGCTCAATTAAAGCGGCCTGAGTGGGCCGGCAAGCGCCGACGCGGCGGCGGAGCCCATGGGATCGAGCAGCGGCATCTGCCGCACCTCTGGAACGTCACGTCCCGGCGAGCGATCTGCGCGGTCAGGCAGCCCGGTAAGTCCCACGACCCGTCGCTTTCGGAAGGCACCGGCAGCATGACGGGCCATTCTACGGGTCGGGGGCGTCAGAATGGAGTGACAAGATGCGAAAGCCAACCATGCTCATGGGTCTCTTGGGAGCGGCAGCCGGCTTGGCCGCCGTCTCCTCGGCGGCGGCACAGTCCAAAGGCGAGCCTCAACGTTCTTCCGAACCGCCCCCCGGGCTGATGAAGGCATTGGAGAAAGCCGCGCCGGGCATACTGCGGGCAATGAACGCGACGGAAGGCTCCAACAGCCGCCTGCAGGATTTACCCGTTAGCGTTTAGGCATAGGGCAAAGGGTATAAGTCGTGAACCTGACCCCGCTTCGGCGGGGTCTTTTTGTGCCAGCGGCGATGACTGGGAGGCGTGGTGGACAGGGCTGGATTCGAACCAGCGTACGCTTGCGCGGGCAGATTTACAGTCTGCTGCCTTTAACCACTCGGCCACCTGTCCACATGCCTGGCGTGCGGGAAATGGCGTCCCTCGAAAGGGGTGCCGTCTGCCGAGAGGCGCCCCTTTGGCGAAGCGGCGCTTGCCTGTCAATGGGGCCGCTGGCATGGGCCGGAGCGAGCGAAAGATCGAGTGAAGATAGGGAGTTTCGATTGGCCAAAGGTGATCGCAAGCGAGCGCTGCGCGGGCGCGCCGGGCGTATGCAGGGCGGGCGCGGCAGCGGACGCGCGAGCACCGGCCAGGTGCGCCTGTGGGGCCGGCATGCGGTCGAGGCAGCGCTCAAGAATCCCGCGCGCGTCCATCGCAAGCTGTGGGCGACGCGGGAGGGTATCGATTCTCTCGATGGCGAACTGCCGGCCGATTTCCCCGTCGAGTTCGCCGACAGCCCCGATCTTGCGCGGCTCGTCGCGCGCGATGCACCGCACCAGGGGCTGGTGCTGGAATGCGCGCCACTCGAAGACATGCATCTCGACGAGGTGCTTTCCGGAAACCCGGCCCGTCCGCTCGTAGTGCTCGATCAGGTGACCGATCCGCATAACGTCGGCGCGATCCTCCGCTCTGCCGCGGCATTCGACGCCTGTGCGATCGTGACCCAGGACCGCCATGCGCCGCCCGAATCGGGCGTCGTCGCCAAGTCCGCGTCGGGTGCTCTCGAGATCGTGCCCTGGGTCCGCGTGGTGAATCTGGCGCGCGCGCTGGAGAGTGCCGCGGAGGCGGGGTACTGGCGGATCGGCCTGGCCGGCGAGGCGGAGGTGAGTCTGGCCGGGGCACTGTCGGCAGCGCCCATCGCGCTCGTTCTCGGCGCCGAAGGCGAAGGCATGCGCGCCAATATCGCCGCGCATTGCGATGCGCTCGCGCGGCTGCCGATAAGCAGTGCGATGGAGAGCCTGAACGTTTCGAACGCGGCTGCAATCGCGCTATACGCGGTGGCTACACGCTAACGGGCGAATAGACGGGGGAAAGGATGACTATTGCGACCACGATCCGGCGCGCGGCGGCGGCCGGGTTCGCCTGCGCTGCGGCGCTGCTGCTGACCGGCTGTCTGCTTGCGCCAGGCACGTTCACCTCTCAGCTCGAGCTGCGGAAGGGCGGCACCTTCTCCTACAGCTACGACGGCGAGATCTACCTCCTCGCCCTGAGCAAACTCGCCGACCTCGGCAACGCGGCCGAGGACGCGGCAGACGAGTTCGTAGAGCAAGCCTGCTATGACGACGATACGTTCGAGGAGCGCGCGTGCACCGAGGACGAACTCGCCGAGCAGAAGAGCAATTGGGAGCAGCGGGCGGAAGAGCGCAAGCGCGAGCGGGAGAGAGAAGCCGAGATGACGCGCGCGATGCTCGGCGGCATCGATCCGGCCGATCCCGAAGCTGCGCAGGAATTCGCAGAACGGTTGCAGCGGCAGGCGGGTTGGGAGAGCGTCGAATACAAGGGAGACGGGCTGTTCCAGGTGAGCTTCCGCATCGCCGGCAACCTGGGCCATGATTTCGTCTTCCCGACGATCGAACGCCTGCCGACGTTCAACTTCTTCGTGCTCGCCGCAAAGCGCGACAACGGCACGGTGCGGATCGATGCGCCCGGTTTCGCGCCGCAGAGCAGTGGCAGCCCTTTCCGAGAGATGATGGCAGGAATGGCTGGCGCTGTCGCCAGTGACGGTTCGGCAGAGGAGGACACCTTGCCCGCCCCCGAGCTGAACGGGACGTTCCGTGTCGTGACCGATGGCGAAATCCTCGCCAACAATACGGATGAAGGCCCTTCCGAAACGCCCGAGGGCAGCGTGCTCGAGTGGAAGGTTACCGAGCGCACGCAGGTCGCCCCGACAGCGCTGATCAAGCTGACCGACTGAACCGGCTTCTGCGCAGTTGCCCGGATCGAGGCGACTCCGCCTCGATCCCGGCGAGAAGGTGTCAGCGCTTTCCGAACAGATTGCCCGCGAAGCCGGCAATGTCGTCGAACGGATTGCCGTCGTGATCCTGATCGAGGATCTGGGTGAAGCGCGCAAGCGAGCCCTCCCCGCCGATCTGCTCCACGATCTGCTGGAGGACGCCAGCGTCGAGGCCCGTCTTCTGCGCGGCAATGCCGACGGTGTCACCACCCTCGTGATGCGCTTGCCCCAGCGCGGCGATCGCCTGTTCGGCCTGAGCGGGGTCGATGCCGAGCTTTTCTGCCATGTTCTTCACTGTGGGATGGTTGTGCGCCGCGCCGAGCAGCTGATCGAAAAGGGCCATTGGTCGTCCTCCTGGTGATTGATCCGTCCGCGCTCGATTGTACGCACGCACGGCTGAAACGAAAGGCCCCCGCTCCGGTTTCCCGGGCGGGGGCTCTCCTCTCCAACTGGTGCGCGGTTTCCTCTCCGAAGAGAGGGGGTGGGTCAGGCCGCTACCGGCGCGTTCGGTGCGGCGTCGCGGACGCCTTGATCCACATGATCGGCGAAAGGCGAGAAGTTGTCGATAAAAAGCTGCACGAGCTTCTGCGCGGTCCGGTCGTATTCATCCTGGTCCGTCCAGGTCGAACGTGGGTCGAGAATTCCGCTGTCGACACCGGGCACGCTGACCGGCACTTCGAACCCGAAGTTCGGGTCCTTGCGGAACTCTGCATCGTTGAGGCTACCGTCGAGCGCGGCATTGAGCAGCGCGCGGGTCGCCTTGATCGGCATGCGGTGACCTGTGCCGTACTTGCCGCCGGTCCAGCCGGTGTTGACCAGCCAGCACTGCACCCCGCCCTCCGCGATCCGCTTCTTGAGCAGATTGCCGTACACGCTCGGATGGCGGGGCATGAACGGTGCCCCGAAGCAGGTGGAGAAAGTCGCTTCCGGCTCGGTCACGCCGATCTCGGTGCCGGCCACTTTCGCGGTGTAGCCCGAGAGGAAATGGTACATCGCCTGATCGGGGGTCAGGCGCGCGATCGGGGGCAGCACGCCGAAGGCGTCTGCCGTGAGCATGATCACGTTGCTCGGCGGGGGGCCCATGTTCTCTTCGCTGGTGTTCGGAATCGAGCTCAGCGGATAGGCGCCGCGGGTATTCTCCGCGAGACTGTTGTCGTCGAGGTCGATCTCGCCGTTCTCGTCCAGCACCACGTTTTCGAGCACGGTGCCTTCCATCCGCGTGGTCGCGTAAATTTCAGGCTCGGCCTCCGGGTTGAGACGGATCATCTTGGCGTAGCAGCCGCCTTCGAAGTTGAAGACCGCCGTGTCCGACCAGCCATGCTCGTCGTCACCGATCAGCGTGCGGCTCGCGTCGGCCGACAGCGTGGTCTTGCCGGTGCCCGACAGGCCGAAGAACACCGCGCTCTTGCCGTCGGGACCGATGTTGGCGCTGCAGTGCATCGGCATCACGCCCTGCGGCGGCAGGAGGTAGTTGAGAATGCCGAACACGCTCTTCTTCATCTCGCCGGCGTATTTCGTGCCGCCGATCAGGATCAGCTTCTCCGACAGGTTGACCGCGATCACCGTCTCGCTGCGCGTGCCGTGGCGTTCGGGGTCGGCGCGGAAGGTCGGCAGGTCGATGATCGTGTACTCGGGGACGAAGCCGCCAAGCTCGGCCACGGTCGGGCGAACCAGCAGCGTGCGGATGAACTGGTTGTGCCAGGCGAGTTCGTTCACGACGCGCACGTTGACGCGGTATTCGGGCTGCGAGCCGCCGAACAGGTCGGCGACGTAGAGCGTGTCTTTCTCCGCCACTGCGGCGAGGAAATCCGCCTTCAGGGCCGCAAAGTGCTCGGGCGTTATCGAGGCGTTGTTGTCCCACCACACGGTGTTCTCGGTCTCGGCGTCGCGGACGATGAACTTGTCCTTCGCGCTGCGGCCTGTGTGCTTGCCGGTCTCGACCACTAGCGGCCCGTGCTTGGCGCGCCGACCTTCGCCGTTCGCCAGCGCGTGCTCCGTCAGCTCGCTCGAAGACAGATTCGCGTGAATGGTGGCGCGAGTTTCGATACCCTGATTGGAAAGCGGGTGTGACAGGGGGGTGCTCACTTTAATCTCCTGATCGCACCGGAGGCTGCCCTGCAGGCGCCAACGGCGAGTCGTTCGCATACGAATGCACGGAATGTCCCCCGCGCATAATCGCGCGCTGCGGCTCCGTCAAACGCCGACCTGCCCGCGCGCGTTGTCTCGCCGCGCGGAAGCGTCTAACCGTCAGATCGTATCACGGCCCTGATGACGGAGGCGAAATGGCTGAGGCGGAGCGGTCTCGATCGGACGGCGAGAAGATCATCGCGCTGGTCGACGACGATCGCAACATCCTGACGACGGTTTCGATCGCGCTGCAGGCCGAGGGCTACGCCACACGGCTCTATTCGGATGGCGAGACTGCGCTCAAAGCCCTGCTCGAAAGCCCGCCGGATCTCGCGGTATTCGACATCAAGATGCCGCGGATGGACGGGATGGAGCTTCTCCACCGCCTGCGCCGCCACTCTACGCTGCCGGTGATCTTCCTGACCAGCAAGGACGATGAGCAGGACGAGGAGGCCGGCCTGGAGCTGGGCGCGGACGACTATATCGCCAAGCCTTTCAGCTTGCGCCTCCTGCTCGCACGTATCCGTGCCATCCTCCGCCGCACCGAAGTGCTCGGCGAAGGCATCGAACGCAACTCGGACGATGCGGAGGAGCCGGGCGAACCGCTTGTGCGCGGGCGCCTGACGATGGACCCGGCGCGGCATCATGTGACCTGGGACGGGAAGCCCGTTTCGCTGACCGTGACCGAGTTCCTCCTGCTCGAAGCACTCGCCGCACGGCCCGGCGTAATCAAGTCGCGCAATTCGCTGATGGATGCGGCCTACCCGGACGACGTGTTCGTCGACGACCGGACGGTTGACAGCCATATCAAGCGCATGCGGCGCAAGTTCCGCGCGACCGATCCGGAGTTCACGGCCATCGAGACGCTCTACGGGGCAGGTTATAGCTTCAGCGATGGCTGAGAGCGGATTCCGCGACAAGATCGACGCGCGGTTGGACCGGCTGAGCTGGTCGCGGCGGCTGTCCCTCACCACACGCATCCTCGCGGTCAATCTGCTGCCGCTCGCGCTGCTCGGCGGCGGCATCTTCTATCTCGATACCTACCGCAAGCAGCTCCTCTCCGAGCGCTACAAGCTTGCCCGGATCGAGGCGCAGATCACCGCCGAGGCGCTCGCCGGCGCATCGCGCAAGCGGCAGGAAGCGCTGCTGATCCAGATCGGCAAGGAACAGAAGATGCGGCTGCGCATGTTCGATGCCGAAGGGCGGCTGTGGGCCGACAGCTTCGCTCTCGACGAGCCTGCCTTCGAGTTCGACGACGTGGGAGACGATTCGTTCTCGATCGAATTCGCCCGTGTGCTCGACCGATGGGTGGACACGATCGTCGGCGCCGATCCGATCCCCGATTACATCGAGCCCGAGCAAACGATCGCTGACGCCTGGCCAGAGTTGGCGCGAGCGCGCGAGGAAGGCCTGTCGCAGATCCAGCTCCGCGACGCGCCCGACGGAACCCCGGTGATCAACGCCGCAGTGCCGGTAGGGCTCAATGGCGCGACGCTGCTGACCACGCGCAACGCCGTCGACATCACCGAGAAGGTGCGCGAGGCGCGCTCGACTCTGGGTATGGCGGTGTTCTTCGCGCTGCTCGGCTCCATCTTCCTGTCGCTCTATCTCGCTCGCACGATCGTTCGCCCGCTGCAGTCGCTCGCGCGCGCGGCAGTGCGGGTGCGGCTCGGGCGCGAGCGCGAGGTCGAGGTGCCGCGCCTGCCCGATCGCCGCGACGAGATCGGCGCCCTCGCCCGTGCCGTTTCCGACATGACCAATGCCCTGCGCCAGCGGATCGATGCGGTCGAGCACTTCGCGGCCGACGTCGCGCACGAGATCAAGAACCCGCTCGCCAGCCTGCGCAGCGCGATCGAATCGCTCGGCAAGGTCGAGGACGAGGATCTGCGCCGGCAGTTGACCGGTATCGCGGCCCACGACATCCGACGCATCGATCGGCTCGTGACCGAAATTTCCGACGCCAGCCGGGTCGATGCGGAGATCTCGCGCGCGATCTTCGAGCGGCTCGATCTCGGCAACCTGGCCGCCGCGATCATCGCGGCGCGGGAAGATCGCGCGGAGAACGACGAGCACCGGGTCGAGCTGAGCCGTTCGATGGGCGACGCGCAGGTGATGGGCGTCCCCCTGCGGCTCGAACGGGTGATCGAGAACCTGCTCGACAACGCGGTATCCTTCTCACCGCCGGGCGGCGTCATCGAGGTAACCGTGACCCGCAGCGATGACGACCGGGTTACGCTCTCCGTCTGCGACGAAGGGCCCGGCATACCCGAGGATTCGCGCGAGAAGGTGTTTCAGCGGTTCCACTCCGTCCGCCCGGATGCGGAAGCGTTCGGGGACCACAGCGGCCTAGGCCTCGCGATCGCCCGCACGATCGTCGAAGCACACGACGGCACGCTGGAAGCGCGCGGCCGGCCCGACGGACGCTCCGGCGCATGTCTCGTGCTCAGCCTGCCCGCAGCAGCCCGGTCGCGGCGTTGAGCACGGATCTGCTCCGGCAGGCGACCTGTGTCGCGATCGGCGGCCGCGGCGTGCTGATCGAGGGGCCGCCGGGCGCCGGCAAGAGCGGGTTGGCGCTCGAACTGATCGACCGGGGCGCCGTCCTCGTGGGCGACGACGGCGTCAGGCTGGAGCGGCGGGGAGAGACCCTTTGGGCGTTGCCTCCACCGAATATCCGCGGTCTGCTGGAGGCGCGCAACCTGGGGCTGCTGACCTTTCCGGCGACGGAAGCGCCAGTCGCCTTGAGGCTCGTGCTCGATCCGAATGCGCCGCGCTTCATCGATACCGCAGAGGTCGCAGAGATCGCGGGCGTGCCTATCCCGTTGCTTGCGTTCGACCCCCGCATTGCGCCGGCTGCCGTGCGCGCCGAACTGGCCCTGCGCGCCTACGGACTGGCTTCGGGGATGCCGCCGGGCTGACCCCTTTCTTTCGTCCACGCAACGGGCCACATCGTCTCCATGGCCGACGATTCGCCAGACGACCGCCAGCACATCCTGCTCGTCACCGGACTTTCCGGCGCGGGGAAGACGACCGCGCTGCGCGTTCTCGAAGATCTCGGATGGGAAGCGATCGACAACTTTCCGATCCGCCTGCTCGGGCGCCTGATCGGCGGCAGCGCTCACGATGGGCCGCGCCCGCCGCTCGCCATCGGCTTCGATTCGCGGACGCGCGGCTTCGTGCCGAACGAGATCATGGCCAAGGTGAAGGAACTCGCCGCCCGCCGCGACCTCGTCGTCACCACCCTTTTCCTGGACTGCAACAGCAGCGAGCTCGAACGCCGCTACAACGAGACGCGCCGCCGGCACCCGATGGCCGATGGCCGCCCGGTACGCATCGGCATACAGGCGGAACGCGAGTTGCTCGAGCCTCTGCGCCGCTGGGCAGATGCGGTGATCGACACTTCGGACTTCTCGAGCAACGATCTGCAGCAGGCGATCCGCGCGCATTTTGCGGGCAGCGCCCCGCGCGAAATGGCGGTGATCGTCTCCAGTTTCGGGTTCGCCCGCGGCACGCCGCCGCTTGCCGATCTCGTCTTCGACATGCGCTTCCTCGACAACCCGCATTGGGTGCCGGGCCTGCGCGAACAGACCGGACTGGACGCCGCCGTGGGCGAGCATATCGAGCGCGACGAAAGCTACGGCCCGGTTCTGGAGCAGATCCGCGAACTCGTGCTCAAGCTCCTCCCCCGCTACGCGGCGCAGGGAAAGAGCTACGTCAACATCGCCTTTGGCTGCACGGGCGGGCGGCACCGGTCGGTCTACACCGCCGAGAGGTTCGCACAGGCCTTGCGCGACGCGGGATTTTCGCCCACGATCATCCATCGCAATCTGGGATCGCGCGCGGCCGACGAGATCGAAGGCCCGCAATGAGACAACGCCCTTTGGCCATGATTCGCATGCCCCACCCCCGACAAGCCGGACAAAGTCCCTTCGCATGATCGGCGTCATCCTGGTCACCCACGGCCGCCTGGCCGAAGAGTTCGTTCGTGCGATGGAGCATGTCGTCGGCCCGCAGGAGGCGATCGCTACCATCTGCATCGGCCCCAACGACGACATGGAGCAGCGGCGCAAGGAAATCGCTCAGGCAATCAAGGATGTCGACGACGGCAGCGGGGTGGCGGTGCTGACCGACCTGTTCGGCGGCACGCCGTCGAACCTCGCGATCTCGCTGCTCGAGGCGGGAAAGGTCGAGGTCGTGGCCGGGATCAACCTGCCGATGCTGATCCGCCTCGCCGGCGTGCGCAAGTCGCACGGCGTGGCGGAGGCGGTGCGCGCAGCGCGCGATGCGGGGCGGACCTACATTACCGTCGCTTCCGAGCTACTCGGCCAGCACGCGAAAGCGTGCTGATGCCGCGGCGCGAAGTTAACATCGTCAATTCCCGTGGGCTTCATGCCCGGGCGAGCGCCAAGTTCGTCAATATCGTCAGCGACCTTCCCGCAGGGGTCGACGTGCGCGTGGCGAAGGACGGCTACGAGGCGGCGGGCGGTTCGATCCTGGGCCTGATGATGCTGGGCGCAGCCAAGGGCGACACAGTCGAGATCGTCGTCGAAGGCCCCGGCGCCGACAGCGTGCTCAACGAGCTCTACGTACTCGTGCGCGACGGTTTCGGCGAGGATTGATGGCGGCCATTCCCCGGCAGCGGATTACCGGATTTTCCAATCCGACCGTCAAGTTCCTGCGGTCCCTGCGCGACAAGAAGCACCGGCGGTGCGAGCGGCGGTTCCTTGCCGAAGGGCTGCGCCTGCTGACCGATGCGCGCGTATCCGGAATCCTGCCCGAGCTGCTGGTGATGGCGGAGGGGCGCGATCCGCATCAGCTGACCGATGCGCTCGAAAGCGCAGTGGCCGACGCCGGCGGCACGATCATCGAGACCTCGCCCGATATTCTCGCGAAGATCACCGGCAAGGCAAACCCTCAGGCGATCGCCGGCGTGTTTGCCGAGCTCGACACCTCACTCTCCTCACTCAATCGCACGACCGCACCGATCTGGCTGGTGGCGCAGGCGCTGCGCGATCCGGGCAATCTCGGCACGATGCTGCGCACCGGCGACGCCGTCGGTGCGGGCGGCCTGATCCTGATCGACGACTGCGCGGACCCGTTCAGTGTCGAAGCCGTACGCGCGAGCATGGGCGCGGTGTTCACCCAGCGGATTGCACAGGCGCGGTGGGAGGAGTTTCTGCCGTGGCTGCGCGGTGGGGACGGACAGCTCGTCGCCGCAAGCCTGCGCGATGCCGTGCCCTATCGCGGTGCGCCTTATACGCGGCCGTGCTTCATCCTGATCGGCAACGAATCGCGCGGCCTGCCGGAGGAGTACGAGGCAGCATGCGACTTGCGCGTGACGATGCCGATGCGCGGCCGGGCCGACAGCCTCAACGCCGCCGTCGCGGGCGCGGTGCTCGCTTACGAGGTCTTGGCCGCTCTCGATTGATATTCATTCACCGGCCACTCAGCCAGGCGGCCTTACGCCGAGGGCCGATGATGAGAATCGCCCTTGCCCTTTCCGTCGCCTTGCTCTGCGCGGGCTGCGTGGCCCGGCCGGCCGCACCCGAACGGCTCTCCGAAAGCGAGTGGGGTTTCGTCAAGATCGACGAGTACGAACCGGTCCGCCCCGATGGCGCCCGGCTCTCGTTCGGCGAGGAGAACATTTCTGCCAGCGTCGGCTGCAACACGATGGCCGGCAAGTGGCGGATCGAGGAAGGGCGGCTGATTGCGGGGCCGCTCGCCGGCACCAGGATGTTCTGTCAGGGCGACGTGTGGGAGCAGGAACAGGCGATCGCCGCGCTGCTGGTCGCGGCGCCCACGCTCGAGTGGCGCGACGACAACCGGCTGATCCTGCGATCGAGCGGCCATAGCGCCGAACTGGCGCGGCTCAGTCCCCCGCCACCAGGCTCGTGATGCTCCATTTGCCGTCGCGGCTCGACGCGAGCAGACGGTAATCGATGAGGCTACGAAGTTTGTCAGTCGCGATGTAGCCCCGCTGGCCCTTGGTGGTCGCAACATGCTGGAACGGCGCCTCGGGATGCAAGCCATCGATCAGCTCGACGACGTCCCAGGAGATCTCCTTCACCGTCTCGCCGTTAGCATCGGCGGCTACGCGCAGCGGCACGTTCTCGCCCATAACGATCATGCCGGCCATCGGATCGACGGCATCGATCTTCTGCGCGAAGTACCACGGCAACGTGATACCCGCCTGCCCCTCGGCTGCGCAGCCGAGGGTCAGCAGCACATCGAGTTCATCCCACAACGTCGGATTGTCTTCGCCCAGACGGGCCTGCAATTGCGCCGACCCTGCGCCTCCGCCGAAGTCGAGCTTCACGTCGGGCGCCGCGAGCGCGATTAGCGCCTCGGCGTCGCGCGCCTTCACCGCCTGCGCAAGCTGCTGGCGGAAGGCGTCGGCGCCCGGAAGCCCGGTGCATTCATCGCGCGGAGCATAGGGACCTTCGGCGAGCTTGGGCGGCATCTTGCCTGCCGCTTCCTCGACCAGCCCCTTGGCCGCGTCCTTCAGCTTCTCCGACGGCGCCTTGCCTTCTCCGCACGCGGCAAGCGCGAGCGAGAGCGTCAGGGCAAGGCAGATCGTCGGGCGCATCGGCAGGTCCTCTTCGGTTATTCGCTATCGCTACCCACTGGCAGCGCAGGCTCTTCCGTAGCGTTCGAATCTTCCGCGGTATAGCGCGGCGCACTTTCGACAAGCGGCACTTCGTCGATTTCGCGCTTGCCGATCTCGATCCCCTTGTCCTTCAGGCGGCGGCCCGAGGAAAGCACGTTACGCTCGAAGCTGCCGACGAACTTGTTGTAGTTGTTGACCGCGGTTTCAAGCCCGCCGCCAACGCGCTTCATGTGCTCGGCCGCGATGGCAAGGCGGTCGTAGAGTTCGGCACCCGCCTTGCCGATCTCGATCGCCTCGCGCGCGATCGTGTCCTGCCGCCAGACCTGCGCCACGGTACGCGCGATCGCCACGAGATTGGTCGGCGTCGCCAGCAGCACGCGCTTCTCGAAAGCAAAATCCCACAGCTCCGGATCGTGTTCGAGCGCGGCGGCGACGAAGTGCTCGCCGGGCACGAACATCACCACATAGTCGGGCGCCTCGTCGAACTGGCTCTGGTAGCTCTTAGCCCCAAGCGTCTGCACGTGTCCCCGCATCGATCGGGCATGGAGATCGAGGTGGCGCCGGCGCTCGTCGTCGTCGTCGGCCTCGAACGCGGCCTGGTAGGCGTTGAGCGAGACCTTGGCGTCGATCACCAGCTTCTTCTGCCCCGGCACCCTGACGATGGCGTCCGGCCGCAAGCGGCCTTCGTCCGTCTCCATCGAATGTTCGAGGATGAAGTCGGTATGCTGGCTGAGGCCGCATTGTTCGAGCACGTTCTGCAGCGCCCGCTCGCCCCAGCGGCCACGCGCCTTGGGCGCATTGGTAAGCGAGTTGCCGAGCCGCTGCGCCTCGCGCCGCACTTCCTCCTGCCCGCGCTGCATTTCGGTGATCTGCTGGTGAAGCCGCGCAAAGGCGTCGGTCCGCTTCTCTTCCAGCGTGGCGACCTGTTCCTCGTACTTCCTGAGCCGATCGCCCACTGGTTGGAGGAGCGCCTTGATCTTCTCCTCCGAGGCTTTCTCCGAATGACCGAGCCGTTCCGCCGCTCGCTCGAGAAACCGCTCCTGCGCGGCGCCCAAGACCTTGGCGCCGGTGTTCTCGAATTCCTTAAGCAGGTTTGCGCGCGATTCCTCGAGCAGCCGCTTCTGTTCCTCGAACGCGGCGCGCTCGGCCTTGAGGCCCGCCAGTTCCTCACGCGCGGCATCAAGCCTCGCGGCGAGGTCGTCGGCCCGCGCCGCACGTTCGCTCATCGCCGCCAGTTCAGGCGCCATGCGCGAGAGCTTCCCCGCAAGCTCCTTCGCGTCGGCGTCACGCTCGCCATAACGCGCTTTCCAGTCAGCCGCGGGGCGGGAGCCGAAGAACCAGCCCAGTCCGGCGCCGACGAGGAGTGCCAGCAGGGCGACGATCGTTGCAGTCATATCCATCACGGGAACATAGACGGAACGGCGCCTGTGGGAAAGGCCCGCGCGGAACTATCCCCCGCCTTCGTTCGCTAAGCCAGCGAAGGAGGTATCCCATGTCGATCAAGGAAATGATTTCGGAGCACCCGCAAGTGGGTGCGGATTTCAACGAGCCATTGGCCGAGGCGGTCAAGCACGCGATGTACTGCGCGGCGATCTGCAATTCCTGTGCCGACGCCTGCAGCGCCGAAGACGCCGACATGCGCCGCTGCATCCGCTTGTGCAGCGATTGCTCGGACATCTGCGAGGCGACTTATCGCGTGGCGACCCGGCGGACCTCGGGCGACGTCGCGGTGATCAAGTCGATCCTCCAGACTTGCATCGAGGTCTGCGAGGTCTGCGCAGCGGAATGCGAGAAGCACGATAATCCCCATTGCCGCCGCTGCGCGACGATGTGCCGCGAGTGCGCCGACGATTGCCGCAAGGCGCTCGAGGAAATGAATGCGCATGCCTGATTGGCGCGGCATGATCGTGGGCGGGGCCGCAGTTCTGGCAGCCTGCTCTCCGTCGCCGGAGGGTGAGGCTTCTCCCTCCCCCGGCACGCAAGCCGTTGCCGAACTGGTGGAGGAAACCGGCGAGAATGCCGGCGAAGGATCGGCTAGCGCACCGGGCACCACCCTGCCCCCATCCGACGCCACGTTCCGCTATGTCGGCCGCTGGGCGGAGAGCGCCGAGCAATGCCGCAGCGAAGCTTGGACACTGACACGCGACGGGCTAACCGCGCCCGACGACATTGCCTGCGACTTCACCAGGATCGAGAAGTCGACCGGCGGCTACACGATCGATGCGATGTGTGCGATCGACGGCGCGGAAGAAGACGACAACATCACCTTGCGCTTCGCCGAATCGGCCAAGGCCATGCTCGTCGAAGGTGCCGCGACCTTGCCGGAGACCGGCCTGATCTATTGCGGCGAGGGGAGCTAGACCAGCCGCGCGTGCTCGAGCGCCGCATCGACGGCTTTCTTCGCGTGCTCGGAGCATTCAACCAGTGGCAGGCGCACGCCGGGCAGGATCCAGTCGTGCACGCGGCTGAGCGCATACTTGACCGGCGCGGGACTCGCATCCTCGAACATCGCGTAGTGCAGTGGGTAGAGCAGATCGTTGAGCTCACGCGCGCGGACGAGGTCGTTTTCGGCGCAAGCCTGCTGGAACTCGGCGCAGAGCGCGGGGGCGACGTTGGCCGTCACCGAAATGCAGCCGACCGAACCCGCGGCGTTGGCGGGTAGCGCAAGCTCGTCGTCGCCCGATAGCTGGCAGAAGTCCTTGCCGATCCCCATCCGGTGATCGGTCACGCGGCTGAGATCACCGCTTGCATCCTTGATGCCGACGATGCGGTCCGGATAGCGCTGCGCGAGCTCGCACACCGTCTCCGGCTCGATATCGGTCACCGTGCGGCCCGGCACGTTGTAAAGCACGATCGGCAGGTCCGAATGCTCGGCGAGATAGCTGAAGTGCGCGATGATGCCGGCCTGTCCGGGCCGGTTGTAGTAAGGCGCGACGCAGAGGCCCGCCGCGGCGCCGGCCTTCCTCGAGAAGTTCATGTGCAACAGCGCGTTGCGCGTGTCGTTGCTGCCGCATCCGGCGATCACGGGCACCCGCCCGGCGGCCTGCTCGATGCAGATTTCGATCACCCGGTGATGCTCCGCGTTCGAAAGTGTCGACGCCTCACCGGTCGTGCCGCAGGGGACCAGCGCCTTGCTGCCGTTCTCGATCTGCCAGTCGACCAGGCGGCGGAAAGCCGCCTCGTCGAACGTTCCGTCGCGAAAAGGAGTCACCAGAGCCGGAATCGAGCCGGAAAACATTGCCACTATCCTTGTTCCTGCCCAAGGCGCGAGGCAGTATCCTGCGCGATGGAACTCTTCATTCAGCGCCTGATAAGGAGCCGGGGGCCACGATGTCCAGCATGACACGAATTCCCTTGTACGGTCTCGCCCTCCTCGCCACCACTGTCCTCACTGCATCGGTCCCGCTGGTTGCCCAGCAAGATGCGGTGGAGAGCGCGCGCCATTCGCTGGCGGCAACCGTGCCCTCGCAGATCGGGCAGGCGGTCGAACGATGGAAGTTCCTGACTTCCAACGACCACATGGGATTCGCGGCTTACGCCGGCTTCGCCCTCGCCTTCCCCGAATTCCCGCGGATGGACGTGATCCGCGGCAGGGCGGAAGGCGCGCTGGAACGCGACGCGCCGACGCCCGAGCAGCTCGTCGCCTATTTCGATCGCAACCCGCCGCTCAGCAATCCGGCGCGCGCGCGTTACGCCCTCGCCCTGGCGGGGCTGCAGCGGCCCGAGGCATTCGAAGTCGCACGCGCGGCCTGGCGCGGCGGGGACATCAGCACGCCGGCCGAGGCCTATATGTTAGGTCTGTTCGGGTCGCGCTTTACCGTCGAGGATCATGACGCGCGCATGGCGGCGCTGCTGTGGCAGGGCAAGGCCGACGCGGCGGCGCGCCACATGAACAATATTTCGACCGGCTACCGCCCGATGGCGATGGCCCGGCTGTCGCTTCTCCAGAGTCAGAACCCGGCCACGGCCGGGCTGCCGATCCCAAGCAACGCTCGGACGGATCCGGGCTACGTCTACACGCTCGCACGCTACTACCGCTCCAGCGGCCAGCTTCCGCAGGCGATCGATCTGCTCGCCAACCGTCCGGCCTTTGCCGCGCTGCCGTTCGATGCGGAGGACTACGTGACCGAGGCGCTGCGCATCGCGAAGGGCGCGGGCGCGCGGCCGGCGGTGCAGATCGCATCCAAGGTCGACGATCTCTTCGCGCCGGGCGCCGACATCTCCGGCATGAGCTACCGCCTACGCGACGACTACACCTCGCTCATGTGGCTCGGCGGCACCAAGGCTCTGTGGAGCCTCGGCGAGGGCAACACCGCCGCACCATTGTTCTACCGCTATGGCGCGGCCGCACGAACGCCGCAGACGCGCTCCAAGGGCTTCTACTGGGCGGGGCTCGCGTCGGACCGCGCCGGGAATGCCGGGGAAGCGCGGCGTTATTGGGAAATGGCCGCGCAATACCCCGAGTATTACTATGGCCTGCTCGCACTGGAACGCCTCGGGCGCCCCAAGCCGACTTTCGGTGCAGCCACACCGCCGCAACCGACGGCCGAGCAGCGCGCTGCGTTCCGTTCGAATCCCTTGGCACTCGCGGTGCGCGAGCTCGCGCGGGGGTCGAGCGACTGGCGCACCGAGCGCTATTTCTTCACCGCGCTGGCCGAATCCGCGGACGATGCCGCCGAGATGCACCTCGTGGCGGAACTCGCGCAGGAACTGCGCCTGCCCGAACTCGCCGTGGTGATCGGCCGCGCTGCGCCGGAGAAGAATATCACCGGGTTCGAGAGGGTCGGGTTCCCCACGGTGTCCCAGCCGACAGGCACCGACTTCACCATCGTCCACGCCATCGCGCGACAGGAAAGCGAGTTCGACCAGGACCGCGTCAGCCACGCCGGTGCCCGCGGGCTGATGCAGCTGATGCCGGGGACCGCGCGCGAGCAGGCCGGCAAGCTCGGCATGAGCTACAACTACGGCAATCTCACGAGCGATCCGCACTACAACGTGCGGCTGGGCAACGCCTACTTCGCACGCATGATGGACAACTACGGCGGCAGCTATCCGCTCGCCGTCGCGGCCTACAATGCGGGGCCCGGCAATGTGAACAAGTGGCTGCGCCAGAACGGCGATCCGCGCACCGGAGCAGTCGACTGGTTGCGCTGGATCGAGGAGATCCCGTACTTCGAGACCAAGAACTACGTTCAGCGCGTGCTCGAGAACGCGGTCGTCTACGAGACGATGTACCCCGACCGGATCCGCTACGGGCAGCCCAAGGGGATCAGCCAGTTCCTCGGCAAGTCCACGCCCGGCTGAAAACGCGCCAAGCCTCACTTCCGTGATCCCGGCTTTTGCCGGGGCGAGGAATCTTGTTAAGGGCGTCCGGTGAGCAGCGCCCCGACCAACCCGATCACGCCGGCAGGCCTCGCCGCGCTCAAGGCGCGGTACGATCACCTGCTCGGCACCGAACGGCCGGAGATCGTCGAGATCGTGAGCTGGGCAGCCGGCAACGGCGACCGGAGCGAGAACGGCGACTATCTCTACGGGCGCAAGCGTATGCGCGAGATCGACCGTGAACTGGCGCACCTCGCCCGGCGCATGAAAGCCGCGCGGGTAGTCGATCCGGCGGATCAGCCAGACCGCAGCCGCGCCTTCTTCGGCGCGACGGTGACGCTCGCGGATGAGGACGATGCGCGGAAGATCGTCACCTTCGTCGGCGATGACGAGCAGGACGCGAGTTCGGGCCGCATCGGTTGGTCCAGTCCTCTCGCGCGCGCCCTTCGCGGGGCAGCAGTGGGCGATCTGCGCACGGTGCGCCTGCCCGGCGGAGAGAAGGAATGGGAGGTCGTCTCGATCACCTACCCAGCCGCGGTCGCCAGGGCGGGGGCGTAAATGGAACGCGTGGAGCGCGATACCCCGCATGGGCGGAATTCCTCGTGACACTCTTGCCGCGCCTTCTTCGCGCGTTAACTGGACCCGTGCGTTCGCACGGGCGGCCATTCTACTTCGCAGGCATTGTCGCCCTCGCCCTCGCCGCACCGCTCTCCGCGCGCGACAGCCTTGGCGTATTCTCGAACTGGGGCGCCTTCCGCGACCCGGGCGTGCCGCGCTGCTATGCCATCGCCCAGCCCTTCGAGAGCGACCGGGAGGGCGACTACCGCGCCTTCGCCAGCGTCGGCACCTGGCCGCGCAGGAACGTGCGCGGACAAGTCCATTTGCGCCTCTCGCGCAAGCTCGCGGAGGACGCGGCGATCACGCTCACGGTTGGCGACAGGCGTTTCGAGCTGACCGGCGGCGGCGGCGACGCCTGGGCCCGCGACAAGGCGATGGACGCGGCGATCGTGGCCGCGATGCGCGCGGCCGGGCGGATGACCGTCAACGCACGCGATTCGCGCGGTCGGCGCTTTTCCGATCGATACGACCTGACCGGCGCCGCCACCGCGATCGACGCCGCCACCGTCGGCTGTGCGCGAGTGACCTCATGACCGATTTTCATCCCGCCTCCTCGCCCGACCAGATCGCTGACGCGGCGCAGGCCTTCACGCGGGATGGCCGCATCCGAATACCGGACTTCCTCCCGCGCGAGGCGGCGGAGGCGCTGCACGCTTTCCTGCAGGCCGCCCCTTGGTGGAGGACCTTCAATCAGGGCGAACGAACCTGGGATCTCGGCCCGGAATCGATCGAGGTGCT
Source organism: Pelagerythrobacter sp. Soil_C_18 (assembly GCF_057657235.1). NCBI lineage: Bacteria > Pseudomonadati > Pseudomonadota > Alphaproteobacteria > Sphingomonadales > Erythrobacteraceae > Pelagerythrobacter > Pelagerythrobacter sp. Soil_C_18. The sequence goes on along the minus strand of NZ_JBDGIU010000005.1, from coordinate 12,696 downwards.
CACGCCCGAGCAGGCGGCGCAACTCGAACAGGCGATCCATCAAGGTGCCCGGAAGGGCTTTCAGTACGTCTACGAGACCGTGCGCGTCTCGGAGCAATCATCGGAACGCTCGGAGCGCGGATTTCCCGTCGATCGCTTGCTCGAGGCAATGAACAGCGCCCCCGCGATCGAGATGTGGCGAGAACTGACGGGCGACCCCGACGTCGCGTTGGTCGACGGTCAGGCCACGCGCTATCTGCCGGGGCATTTCCTGACGCGTCACGACGACGATGTCGAAGGCAAGAACAGGGTCGCCGCCTACGTTCTCAACCTGAGCCCCGAATGGCAGCCTGAATGGGGAGGACTGTTGCAGTTCCACGATGCCACGGGCGAGGTAACCGGAGCCATGGTTCCGGGCTTCAATGTCCTCAACCTCTTTCGGGTTCCCCAGTCGCACAGCGTGTCCATCGTCGCGCCGTTCGCGCCTGCGCCGCGCTATTCGGTCACCGGGTGGATCCGCCGCGGCTGATATGAAAAGGGCGGAGCCGAAGCCCCGCCCTTCCCTTCTTCATTGGCGCTGTACCGAGGCTCAGAAGCGGTAGCCGACCGACGCCATGACCTGGTGACGGTCGAGGTCGACGTCGAAGCGTTCGCTGTCGGGCAGCGTGTCTTCCATGTCGATCTCGGCTTCCGAATAGTTCGAGTAACGATACTCGCCCTTCAGATACACGCCGTTGCTCATGGCGTATTCCACGCCCCCGCCGATGCGGTAGCCGTCGGTGTCGATATCGTTCGAGAACTCGGTCGTGCCGTCGTTCGAAAGAACGTCGAACTTGGCGTTCGTATAGCCGCCCTTGGCATAGACCAGCGTGTTGGGCGTGGCCTTCACGCCGGCACGCAGGCCGACATAGAGGTCGCGGTTCGCCTTGAGGCTGCCGAGGCCGAAGCCTTCGAAGTCACCGTCTTCGAATTCGGTATCGGCGGTCGAGTCCATGTACTCGCCCTCGATGCCGACCACTGCGCCGCCGGTGTCGAGGTCGTAGCCGACTTCCACACCATAGCCGACGCCTTCGATCGACTGGTCGTTGTTGTCCTCGTTGGCGTCGTCGTCCACGCTGCTCCCGGCACCGGTCTGGTCATATCCGACCAGCACACCGGCACGCGGGCCATGGAACGGCGAATCCTCTGTCGATTGCGCCATCGCGGGTGTGGCTAGGGCCACGAGGGACCCGGTGGCGATGAGTGCTATCGTCTTTTTCATAACTACTCCGTGGTTGTCCGGCGCTTGGCTTTTCAGCCGCCCGCCTGGACCACCTCAACGGCGGCCACCACGAACCGGTTTCATGAACCTGTCACAACAACATTTGTGTGGTTTCTCAGCCACATATTCAGCGACGAGCCGAGGAATTTCGTCGATAAAGCGCCGAAAGGCCCCCGCCACCCTCGGAGTGCCGCCATTTTTGGCAGGCCGTGCCCCCCTAACCAGCGACAGGCTTTGCCTTGAGACGCGCGCCTCCCTATATGCGCCCCTCCATGGCCGATACCGCACTCATGCCCATTCCCGGACCCGTCGATCCGGTACCCGTCGCGCGTGACATCACGCCGCGCGCCGACGGCCGCGCCGATCTGATCGGCGTGCCCAGAACGCAGATCGCGGAACTGTTCGCCGGCGCCGGGCTCGATCCCAAGCAGGCCAAGCTGCGCGCGAAGCAGGTGTATCACTGGATCTATCACCGCGGCGCGACGGATTTCGAAGCGATGACCGACATCGCGAAGACCATGCGTCCCTGGCTCGCGGAGCGCTTCGTCGTCGGGCGGCCCGAGGTGGTCGAGGCACAGCACTCCAGCGACGGCACCCGCAAGTGGCTGCTGCGGACCGCCGACGGTCACGAGTTCGAGATGGTCTTCATACCCGACGCGGATCGCGGCACGCTGTGTGTCTCGAGCCAGGTCGGCTGCACGCTCAACTGTCGTTTCTGCCATACCGGCACGATGAAGCTCGTGCGCAATCTGACGCCGGGCGAGATCGTCGGCCAGGTCATGCTCGCACGCGACGCGCTGGGCGAGTGGCCGCGCGGCCGGATGGACGTTGGCGAGGATGCGGACGAGGCCGAATACACCGCGGACGGCCGGCTGCTGACGAACATCGTGATGATGGGCATGGGCGAGCCGCTCTACAACTTCGACCACGTGCGCGATGCGCTTCGCCTCGTGATGGACGGCGACGGGCTCGCGCTGTCGAAGCGGCGGATCACCCTCTCGACCAGCGGCGTCGTGCCGATGATGGCGCGCTGCGGCGAGGAGATCGGGGTCAACCTCGCCGTCTCGCTCCACGCGGTGACCAAGGAGATCCGCGACGAGATCGTGCCGCTCAACAAGAAGTACGGCATCGAGGAACTGCTCGCGGCCTGCGCCGCCTATCCCGGCGCGTCGAACGCGCGGCGGATCACGTTCGAATACGTGATGCTCAAGGACAAGAACGACACCGACGAGCATGCGCGCGAGCTCGTCCGGCTGCTCAAGCAGTACAAACTGCCGGCGAAGGTCAACCTGATCCCGTTCAACCCCTGGCCCGGTGCGCCTTACGAGTGCTCGACGCCCGAGCGGGTTAGGCGTTTCTCTGAGATCGTGTTCGAACACGGCATCAGCGCGCCGGTCCGCACCCCGCGCGGGCGGGACATCGACGCGGCCTGCGGCCAGCTCCGAACCGCGGCGCAGAAGAAAAGTCGTGCAGAACGCGACCGCGAGGCTGCCGCACTGGCGTGAGCGGCTAACGCCGGTTTTTCGCGCTCCGGACTAGTCGCCCTCGAGCGCGTCGAACCGCGCCCGCGCCGAATCGATATGCGACCGGTTCTCCATCGCCCAGACCCCGAGCGTGGCCACCGGTTCGCGCAGCGAACGGCCCAGTGCGGTGAGCGAGTAGTCGACGCGGGGCGGCACGCTGGGCGTCACCTCGCGGTCCACCAGTCCGTCGCGCTCGAGCGCGCGGAGCGTGCGCGTCAGCATCCGCTGCGAGATGCCGTCGATCGCGCGCCGCAACTGGTTAAAGCGCATCGGGCCGGCCGACAGGCTCATGACCACCTGCATCGACCACTTGTCGCCGACGCGCGCGAGAATGTCGTTCACCGCCTGGCAGCGGATCGGCGAATGTTCGGCCTCGGTCACATCGATGTGCCTATCGGACAGCAATGTGCCTTCTTGCGCGGATGTGGTGACAGTTTCCATATGGCCCCTAGTTATCATCCGTAACCAAGGAAAGCAAAGCCCATGCAGATTCTCCGTATCGACAGTGCCACCACCGGGACGAACTCGGTCAGCCGCGTTCTCACGCAAGCGATCACCGATCATCTGACAACGAAACACCCGGAGGCCACGTTGATCGAGCGCGACCTGGTCAGCGATCCGCTGCCGCATATCGATTCGGCCGCGACCGGCGCGATCCGCCTGCCGCAGGACAGCCATGACGAGGCGATGGCTGCCGCCTTCCCTGCAGAGCGCGCGGTGCTCGAGGAGTTTCTCGCGTCCGACATCGTGATCGTCGGTGCGCCCATGTACAACTTCACCATTCCCAGCCAGCTCAAGGCGTGGCTCGACCGGCTCGGCGTTCCCGGCGTGACATTCACGTACAAGGACGGCGCGCCGCAGGGGCTGGCCGGCGGGCGGCGTGTGATCGTCGCATCCTCGCGCGGCGGTGCGTACGAGATGGGCGGCGCAGCCGAGCATCAGGAAACGCTGCTGCGCGACTTCTTCGCCTTCATCGGCCTCCCCGACCTGGAGTTCATCCGCGCGGAAAAGACGGGCTTCGGACCCGAAGTTCGCGACCAGGCGATCGCCGACGCCCGGGAGCGGATCGCGCAGCTCTGAGGCTCGCGGCAACGGCCCGCCGCAGACTTGCACCGTTCTGTCGGACGGCTCCCTCGGGCGCAAACTCGTTCATCTGGGGTTGGGGATCGATGAACAAGTTGAGCCGTAATGGCTCTGCAAGCCCAGTTAGGGAGTCGAAAGATGAAGAAGACGCTGTTCGCTATCGCTGCCGCCTCCATGGCGGTGACCGCCACCCCCGCGATGGCCGATCCGCCGCCGTGGGCTCCGGCGCACGGCAAGCGCTACAAGGACTCGCGGGGCTACGATGAACGCTACTACGAGCCGCGCCGCATCACCCGCAATTCGTACATGTGGCGGGGTGACGACGGCCGTTACTACTGCCGCCGCGACAACGGCACGACCGGTCTGGTGATCGGCGCGGGCGTCGGTGCGCTCGCCGGCCACGAGATCGCCGGCCGCGGCGATCGCACGCTCGGCGCCGTTCTCGGCGGCGCCGTCGGCGCGATCATCGGTCGCGAGATCGACCGCGGCAGCCTGAAGTGCCGCTAGGCGCAAATCGGGATCGGGACGGGCGCGCCTGAACGGCGGCTCGTCCCCTCCCACCGCACGTTTCGCCGCAACATTGCAGAAGATGACATTTGTTCATCCGGTGTTGTGGGTCGACGAACAAGACCGCCGTCGCACGCCCAATCCCGCATCCGAAAGGAGATAGAACAATGATGAAGAAGACGCTTTTCGCCGCTGCCGCAGCGGCCCTTTCGGCGACCGCCGCCCCGTCCATGGCGGTCGAGCTTGCGGCGCCGACGCACGCGACGGTCGCCGCCCATGCCGACGTTTCGGCGTCCTACGACCGCGACCGCCGCTGGCGCGATCGCGACAGACGGGGACGCTATGACCGCGACGGCCGCTATCGCGAGCCGCGCCGCATCACGCGCGGCTCGAACATGTGGCGCGGGCGGGACGGCCGCTACTACTGCAAGCGCGACAACGGCACGACCGGTCTGGTGATCGGTGCCGGCGTCGGTGCGCTTGCCGGCCACGAGATCGCCGGTGACGGCGACCGCACCCTCGGTGCGATCCTGGGCGGCGCGCTCGGTGCAGTGGTCGGTCGCGAGATCGACCGCGGCAGCCTCAAGTGCCGCTGATATCCAGCCGGGCCTGAACGCGAGCAGGGCCCAGCAGGAAGGCGCGTCGTCCACCGGACGGCGCGCCTTTTCCTTTGCGCAGCGGCGGGCCTGTGCTTGAGTGGCCGCAATGAACGAAGGCACGCAAGACCGCCCCGCAATCCTCGTCACCGGGGGCGCCAGACGCATCGGTGCGGCGATCGCACGCCGCTTCGGCGAAGCGGGCTGGCACGTCGTGATCCATTACGGCCGCTCGGCCGGCGAGGCGGAGGCGCTCGCCGCCATCCTTCCCTCCGCCGAAACGATCCAGTGCGATCTGGCCGACGGCGATGCAGCGGTGGCGATGGTCGAGCAGCTCGCGGCGCGGCTGCCGGACTGGCGCGTGCTGGTGAACTCCGCCTCGACCTTCCGGCTCGACGACGTGCGCGCGCTCGACCCTGCGACCTGCGACGCCGCCTTGCAGGTCAACGCGGTGACGCCCGCGCGCATGGCGCAGACCTTCCTCGCCCAGGCCGCGGCGCGGGGCGGGCGGCGGGTGATCCAGGTCACCGACCAGAAGCTCGCCAATCCCAACCCCGACTTCTTCAGCTACACGATGAGCAAGCACGCGGCGGCAGGCGCCGTGCGGATGCTCGCCATGGGAGCGGCGCAGCCCGCGGACCGCGTCTACGCCGTCGCCCCTGGCGCAATCCTCGCAAGCCACGACCAGAGCGAGGCCGAGACCGAAGTCTCGCATCGGCTCAATCTGCTGCGGCGCAAGACCGGCGCGGACGAGATCGCCGATGCCTGCCTCTGGCTTGCCGAAGGCTGGCTCGCCAGCGGCGAAACGCTCTACGTCGACAGCGGCCAGCATCTCCTCGCCCAGCCGCGCGACGTGATCTACCTCGCCCGCGAAGGCGTGCGGCCCTAGGCGAAGAAGCGTCTGGTCGGCCGAGGTCGCCTCCCGCTGTCTCGATGGGATTGGTTGACACCATGCAAGCGCTCGGGCGAAGCTCGATCCAGACGCAATGGGAGATGCTCTAGGCATGTGGCTGCTCGACAAGTTCCTGAAATCGGCGATCAAGCGCGGCAGGCTGATCGTCACCGACCACGACGGCAAGATCTACGAGTACGGCCCCGGCCCGGCCATCGATGCGAAGGGCGCTATCCGCATCACCCTGACCCACCCAAAAGCCGCGGCGCACATCGCCCGCTACCCGCAGCTCGGCGCAGGCGAGGCCTTCATGTGGGGCTGGCTGGTGGTCGAGCCGCCGCACGACATCCGCGACATGGTCCTGTTCGTTACGGAGAACACCAAGTCGGCCGGCGATAAGGCGATCCAGTCGCAGGGCACCCTCCGCCGCGCCGCGCAGAAGGCGCTGGCGACGCTCGACGGGATCAACCGCAAGGGCAAGGCGCGCAGGAACGCCGAGCACACCTACAACCTCACGCGCGAACTCTACGAGCGCTTCCTCGACGAGGACCGGCAGTACACCATGGCGTACTACCGCGACCCTTCGAACAGCCTCGAGAAGGCGCAGATGGACAAGAAGGCGCACATCGCCGCCAAGCTCCACCTGCAGCAGGGCAAGTGCGAGGGCATGCGCGTGCTCGACATCGGCTGCGGCTGGGGCGGTCTCGCGCTCTATCTGCACAAGATGTACGGGGTGGAAGTGCTCGGCGTGGCGCTCGCGCCCGACCAGATCGCCTTCTGCCAGGAGCGTGCCGAGGCCGAAGGCGTTGCCGACAAGGTCAAGTTCGCGCTGATGGACTACCGCGACGTCGAGGGCCAGTTCGACCGCATCACCAGCGTCGGCCTGCTCGAGCATGTCGGCACGATCCACTACCCGCAGTTCTTCCGCCATACGCACGAGTTGCTCAAGCCCGACGGGGTCATGTTCAGCCACTGCTGCGGCCGCGCAGGCCCGCCCGGCTACACCGACGCCTGGACGCGCAAATATATCTTCCCCGGCGGCTACATCCCCGCCCTTTCCGAACTCGTGATCGAGAGCGAGAAGGCCGGCTGGCAGGTGATGGACGTGGAGGCGATGCGCTTCCACTACAGCCACACGCTCGAGGAATGGTACAACCGCACCGTGATGCACCGCGAGGAAATCACCGCGATGTACGACGAGCAGTTCTACCGCATGTGGCTGTTCTACCTTGCCGGCGCCGAGCAGAGCTTCCGCAACGGCACCCTGGTCAATTGGCAGATCCAGTACGTGAAGGACCGCGCGGCTATCCCGATGACGCGGGACTACATGTATGAGGAAAGCGCACGTCTGCGCGAGCGGGGCGAGGTGCCGAACTGGCGCTTCGATCCGGCCCTGCGGGAGGCGGCGGAGTAGCGCGCACTTTGTAATCCGGTCCAACGGTATTGGTCATGACGATGAATGCAGCTTCGCTCTTCGACAAGGTCATGGGACGCACGATCGGCTCCGGCCGGCTGACCGTCGTACACGCCGACGGCCGGCGCGCCGAATTCGGCGAGCCCGCCCAGGGATATCCCAACGTCGCGGTTCGCCTGTCGGACGACCGGGTCGCGCGCGACATCCTGCTCGATCCCAGCCTGGGCGCGGCCGAGACGTTCATGGACGGGCGGCTCGTGATCGAGACGGGCGACGTGATGCAGCTCATCGAGCTGATCCGCATGAACGCCCCCTGGGAAGCGGGTGCGCGCCTTCAGCCGCCGAGTCCCATACGCCGCCTGAGGAACCGCCTCGGGTTCACCGCGGAGTCGATCAACCAGGCCCGCTCGGCGAAACGCAACGTCGCGCACCACTACGACATCGGGAACAAGCTCTACCAGATGATGCTCGGCGCCGAGCACATGCAATATAGCTGCGCCTACTGGCCCCGCGAGGACATGACTCTGGCCGAAGCGCAGGAAGCCAAGCTCGCCCACATCGCCGCCAAGCTCCTGCTCGAGGACGGCCAGAGCGTGCTCGACATCGGCTGCGGCTGGGGCGGCATGGCGATCTACCTCGCGCGCCATTTCGACCTGCGGGTCAAGGGGATCACCCTGAGCGAGGAGCAGATCTCCCTCGCCCGCCAGCGCGCCGAGGAAGTAGGCGTGGCCAACCGGGTCGAGTTCGAGCTGATTGACTATCGCGACCTCGCGGCACGCGGCGACCGGTTCGACCGGATCGTCTCCGTCGGCATGTTCGAACACGTCGGGCGACCGCAGTTCGAGACGTTCTTCCGCGCCTGCGCCGGGCTGCTGGCGGGCGACGGGGTCATGCTGCTCCACACCATCGGCCGGATGGGCGGCCCCGGCATGACCGACGCCTTCACCCGCAAGTACATCTTCCCCGGCGGCTACATCCCGGCGCTCAGCGAAACGGTCGTGGCGAGCGAGAAAGTCCGGCTGATCGCCGCCGACATCGAGATGCTCCGCCTGCACTACGCCAGGACCCTGCGCGCCTGGTACGCCAACTGCGAAGCGAACCGCGCCGAGATCGAGGCGATGTTCGACCCGCGGTTCTACCGGATGTGGACCTTCTATCTCGCGGGCGCGACCGCCGCGTTCGAGAGCGGCGGCATGTGCAACTACCAGATTCAGTTCACCCGCAACCGCTACGCCGTGCCTCTCACGCGCGACTACATGGGCGTAGCCGAGAGCGCCCTGCGGGCCGAAGGCTAGCCCCGCTCCTCCTCTACGGCGATCGCGTCGATGGTGGCGCGTACGCGCTCCGCGGCTCCGGCGCCTTGCGCGTCGTTGCCCATCCTGCGGAAGCCCACCAGCGCCGCATCGTAATCGCCGCGCATTTCGGCACAGAGCGCCGTGTTGAACATGAGCGAGCGCTGCGTCGGCGCTTCCGCCGCCAGTTCGTCGAAAATGCGACAGGCCTCCTCGCCGCTCGACTTGGTGGTGCGAAGTGCGGCCTTGAGGCGCTCACCCTGTTCGCCGCTCAGCCCCTTGCGGCTTTCGAGCACGCGAATATCACCGCGCTGCCAGCGAGGTTCCAGGTCATTCATGTACTCGGCCGCGGCGGAACCGATCAGGCGGCGAACGGCCTCCTCGCTGCTCCCTGGAGCAGCATCGCCCGGGCACCAGGTGGCTTCCTCGCGCCTCGGCACGGAACGGCGGTAGATCACCCGCCCATCAGCCTCACGCGCGATGCGCAGATCGCTGACCAGCGAAACGGCTCGCGTGCGGCAGGTGACTTGGCGTTCTTCCTTGTCCTTGTTGTCGCAATCGGTCCTCGGCTTGTCCGACTCCTTGCAGTAGCGCCGCCGCTGCTGGGAGCGGCGCTCCTCGATGTTCGCGCCGGCATTACCATCGACGACGGCTTCGACATTGCCAGCGGCGCCGCTGGCATCGAGCGCGAAGAGTTCGTAATAGGACTGCCCGCTCGCGTCGTGCGCCTCGGCGAGCCGCCGTTCGATCTCGGCGGCTAGCGGCGCGCCGTCGGTGCCGCCGAATTCGGCGACCGCAAGGCCGTGCAGCACAGCCACCTCGCCCGCGGGCGCCGCGCGGCCCCAAGTGATCTCGAGCACTTCGGCTCCCGCCGGCGCTGCAGACGCGAGCGCGGCGATGGCCAGCAGATGAATCCGCATGGAAAATGTCCCCCCTTTGTGTCCCCACGGCAGTGAAGCGCACTTTGCGGGCCGAGAAAAGGGGCAGTTTCGCAGCGTCCCGGAACAATCCGCGGTTGGGACGGCACAACTGCTTCCTCGTTGCCGCGCCGGGCCCTGACTGATACCGGCCCGCCGGAATTACGGAGTGCATCGAATGTCGGATATCAAGCGTGTCGTTCTCGCCTATTCGGGCGGTCTCGATACCAGCGTCATCGCCAAGTGGCTGGAGGTCGAGCGCGGGCTGGAGGTCGTTACCTTCACCGCCGATCTCGGCCAGGGCGAGGAGATCGAGCCGGCGCGCGCGAAGGCCCGGGCGATGGGCATTCCCGACAAGCACATCTTCATTGAGGACGTGCGCGAGGAATTCGTGCGCGACTTCGTGTTCCCAATGATGCGGGCCAATGCCCGTTACGAGGGAGACTACCTGCTCGGCACCTCGATCGCGCGGCCGCTGATCTCCAAGCGGCTGATCGAGATCGCCCGCGAAACCAACGCCGATGCGATCGCCCACGGCGCGACCGGCAAGGGCAACGACCAGGTCCGCTTCGAGCTCTCGGCCTACGCGCTCGATCCCGACATCAAGGTCATCGCCCCGTGGCGCGAGTGGGACCTCAACTCGCGCACCGCGCTGATCGCCTGGGCCGAAGCGCACCAGATCGCGGTGCCGAAGGACAAGCGCGGCGAGAGCCCGTTCTCGACCGACGCGAACCTCCTCCACACCTCGTCCGAAGGCAAGGTACTTGAAGATCCGTGGGAGGAGACGCCCGACTACGTCTACTCGCGCACCGATCATCCGGAGCAGGCGCCCGATACGCCCGAGTACATCACGATCGACTTCGAGAAGGGCGACGGCGTCGCGCTGAATGGCGAGGCGATGAGCCCGGCGACGCTGCTCGCCGCGCTCAACGATCTCGGCCGCAAGCACGGCATCGGCCGGCTCGATCTGGTCGAGAACCGCTTCGTCGGGATGAAGAGCCGCGGGATGTACGAGACCCCCGGCGGCGAGATCTACGCCCGGGCCCACCGCGGCATCGAGCAGATCACGCTCGACCGCGGCGCAGCGCATCTCAAGGACGAGCTGATGCCGAAGTATGCCGAGCTCATCTACAACGGCTTCTGGTTCAGCCCCGAGCGCGAGATGCTGCAGGCGGCGATCGATCTGAGCCAGGAGAAGGTCAGCGGCACCGTGCGGCTGAAGCTCTACAAGGGGCTGGCGAGCGTGGTCGGGCGCAAGTCGCCCAACTCGCTCTACTCCGAGGCGCACGTTACGTTCGAGGACGATGCCGGGGCCTACGACCAGAAGGATGCACAGGGTTTCATCCGGCTCAACGCGCTGCGGCTGCGGCTGCTGGCGCAGCGGGACAAGGCTGCCGGCTGACTTTGCCCGGCTGACTTTGCGACAAGCGGTTGACTTATCCACTCGTGTCCACAGCGAAATCTGCGGAAAGTGGATAACTGCGGGCTTGCAAACTTGCCCGACTCGTTTTCCAGGCGCAGTCTCAAGACATCGAAAGGGCGCGGAAAGCTTCGAGTTTGACGGTCTAGCGACCTGAAAACGTGAAACTTTCCAGACCATTCGACGTGACGGAAACTGTCCGCGCGGTCTTCGAGGGACACCTGCAGAAGGTTTCGGCCGGATGCAAGTGCACCGCTTGAGAAGGACGCGAAAGCAACGCCGTCGCGAGGCCGGACGATCCGGTCGGAGGTCGAGGAGCTGCGAAGGTGCGAGCCTGCGCAGAACCGTTCGAGACTGCCGGCCAACATGGTTCGACCAGTCGCGGAACTGCCGAGCGGTTGAGGAAAGGTCTTCGGACCCGCACTCGCCGCCCGACGGAACCGGATGCCGGCGCGAGCGCCGGTGACAGAAGCGAGAGGTCCGGTTCGCCGGACAGCCGCTGAAACACCGGCGCCAAGCGCTTCCGCAAATGGCTCTGCCAGGACGGAAGACCACGCATCGGTGAGAGTGGGGTCGGCAGCGATGCCGGCCCCATTTGCATTTGCGGGCCTGATTTTCCCTCCCTTTTCCTCCTTCTCCTTCCGCTCCGCGATCGAAAACAGGCCTCCGAATCGGCTCCGGAGGGGTCCGGCGAGGCGAGTGCGGCGGGGCGACCGCACCGTGCCGCGTGGTCCAAAAGGTGGCCCCGCGTTCCCCGAAGCGGGACGAATCGAATGACTTTCGGGGCGAGCGGCCCGCGGGGTGGTGCCGGGACCGGATCGCAGCGGGTATAGCCCCACCGCTATGGACGGGACCAAAGCCCACCTCCGCCGCAAGCGGATGCGAGCACTGGCCGGGCTTGGCGCGGCGTTGATGCTGACCGCCCCTGCCGGCGGTCCGGCGCTCGCCGATACCGGCGCCAGCACCGGCAAGGACACCACCCCCCTCACCGCGCAGTACGCCGTGCCGACCGCGGCGATGATCCGCATCGCGCCGACGGTGAGCGCGGTCGAGACGATCGCGCTCGATCCGCCGGCCGCGCCGGAGGAACCGGCGATGCGCGCGCTCGGCAGCGGCGTCGCGTCGTACTACGGCCGCCGGTTCCACGGCCGGCCGACGGCGAGCGGCGAACGGTTCGACATGCACGGCCTGACCGCCGCGCACCGCACCCTGCCCTTCGGCAGCAAGGTCCGCGTGACCAATCCGCGCACCGGCAAGTCGGTCGTGGTGCGGATCAACGACCGCGGCCCGTTCTCCGGCAAGCGCGCGATCGACCTCTCCCGCGCCGCGGCGGAGGAGATCGGCCTGGTTCGCGCCGGGCACGGCCGGGTCGAGCTCGAGCTGTTCGAAGAATAATCGCCCCGGCGCCTGCCGCCCTCTCCATCGCCGCCGCTGCAAGCAGGGACCCCGCCTGAGGCGAGGCCCCTGCCGCGCGACGTACCGGCGTTCCGGTCGACGTGCTGTCCTGACGGACGCGAGACGGCGCGCGAGCCCGGGGGAGGGGGAGAGGGAAGGCCGCGCGCCGCCTCTCCCGGCTGCAATCCCCCCCTGCCCCACCGGGTCCCGCCCCAATCGGCAAGCCGTGCGCGGCCTGCGACGGCAGCGGCGGGCGCACCCCGGCGCGGGACGAGCCGCACCTCTTCCGCCTCCGCCGCCGCCGACGGCATGCTGTTGACACCTGCGACACGGTTCAGGGCTCCCGCGCGCCCCTCGCAATGGAGCAGCAGGCGGCGTGCGTCGCCGATCGACTTGAGCCCTGCCCAGAGCACCGCG
>NZ_JBDGIU010000004.1:222802-268319 GCF_057657235.1 Pelagerythrobacter sp. Soil_C_18 | reverse complement strand
CGCCGCGGCCCGCCGCGCCGGCGGAAGCCTGCCGGCCAAGGCCTGCAGTGCGTCCCCCGCGCGCGGGCCGCTGATGCGCACGACCGCGATGCCGGCGGGCAGCGCACCGCTCGACAGCGCGAAGATCGTCTGGGCCAGCGCCTTGCCGCTATCGGGGGGAATCGGCGTTGGTTTCATGACTGCTTGATCACCGCTCCCAGCATACGCCGGGATGGCGGATGGGTGGCATCCTCCTGGAGGCGGGCCCTAGGACTTCCCCTCGTCGGTCGGCTTCTTCTCCGCATTGCGTGCCGCGCCTTCCATGAAGCTCTGGAACAGTTTCAGGCCCGCCTGCCCCATCGGGGCGAGCTGCCGCGCGTAGTCCTGCAACTGGTCGGGATTGCTGACCCCTTTCATCGCCTTGGCCATCATGTCGACATAGACGTCGTTGGCCTTGCCGACGTCGGGGAGACCCATGAAGGTCCGGGCCTCCTCGGGCGTGCAGTCGATCTCGATATGGACCTTCATCGCGGTTCCTCCGTTGGGTCGGGAAACAAACTGGGTTTGGCATTCGCCGCGCGCAAGCGTTAAGCCCGGCCTACGCAGGTGCAACCGCGAAAGGAAGGGACGACGAAATGAGCGAGACCGCGACCATCGAGACACTGTCGGGCGAGCAGACCTTCAGCGCCTACGTCGCGCGGCCCGAGGGAACTCCGCGTGCGGCGATCGTCGTGATCCAGGAAATCTTCGGCGTGAACCCCGGCATCCGCCGCAAGTGCGATCGCTTGGCGGAGGCCGGCTATCTCGCGGTCGCGCCCGATCTGTTCTGGCGGATCGAGCCGGACGTCGAGCTCGACCCCGACGTCGATGCCGAATTCCAGCGCGCGCTCGAGCTGATGGGCAAGTTCGACCAGGACCAGGGCATCCGCGACATCGAGGCGGCGATCCACTGGATCCGGAGGAGCGAAGGCGTGCCGAAAGTCGGCGCGGTCGGTTACTGCCTCGGCGGGCGGCTCGCCTACATGACCGCGGCGCGCACCGACGTGGATGCCTCGGTCGGCTACTACGCGGTCGGGATCGACAACCTGCTGCGCGAGAAGCACGCCATCGCCAACCCGCTGATGCTGCACATCGCCGGCGACGACGGCTTCGTCGACCAGGCCACGCAGAAGGCGATGCACGAAGGGCTGGACGACCATCCCAAGGTCACGCTCCACGACTACCCCGGGCTCGACCACGGCTTCGCCACCGAAGTCGGCAAGCGCCGGAACGAGCAGGGCGCGACGCTGGCCGACGAGCGCACCGCGGAGTTCTTCGCCCGGCATCTCGGCTGAGAGGCGGCAGGCGATGATCAACCGCGCGTCCTGGCGCTTCTCCGGGCATGTCGCCGCGCGTTTTGTCGTCCCGGCGCTGCTGATCGTCGTGACCGCGCTGTTCGCCTGGTGGGAGCCGCTGCGCTGGGGCCTTATCCTCACCCTCCCCCTGCTGGCGATCGCCGCGTGGGACTTCTTCCAGAAGAAGCACACCCTGCGGCGCAACTACCCGCTGCTCGCGCGGGTGCGGTGGATCATGGAGGATCTGCGCCCCTACGCCCGCGCCTACGTGATCGAGGGCGATCTCGAAGGCCGCCCGTTCAACCATGACGAGCGCGCGCTGGTCTACGCCCGCTCCAAGGGCGAGCTCGACTCGCATCCCTTCGGCACCGAGCTCGACGTCTATTCGGACGAATACGAGTGGCTCGCCCATTCGATCGTGCCGAACGAGGCGGCGCCTTCGGACTGGCGGGTGGACGTCGGCGGGCCGCAATGCGCGCGGCCCTACTCCGCCTCGCTGCTCAACATCTCCGCAATGAGCTTCGGGTCGCTCTCGGCCAACGCGATCCTCGCGCTCAACAAGGGCGCGGCGGCCGGCGGGTTCTACCACGACACCGGGGAAGGCGGCATCTCGCGCTATCACCGCGAGCACGGCGGCGACCTCGTGTGGGAGATCGGCAGCGGCTACTTCGGCTGCCGCGACGGCGACGGCCGGTTCGACCCCGCGCGCTTTGCCGACATGGCGCAGATCGATCAGGTCAAGATGATCGAGATCAAGCTCAGCCAGGGCGCCAAGCCGGGCCACGGCGGCGTCCTGCCCGCCGCGAAAGTGAGCCAGGAGATCGCCGCCGCGCGCGGGATCCTGCCGCACAAGGACTGCATCTCCCCCGCGGGCCACTCCACGTTCTCGACCCCGATCGGCCTGCTCGAATGGGCGGCGCAACTGCGCGACCTCTCGGGCGGAAAGCCGGTCGGGATCAAGCTCTGCGTCGGCAAGCCGCACGAGGTCTTCGCCGTGATGAAAGCCATGCGCGAAACGGGCATCCGGCTCGACTATATCGTGGTCGACGGGGCCGAGGGCGGCACCGGCGCGGCGCCGGTCGAGATGTCGAACCGGATCGGTATGCCGCTGCGCGAAGGGCTGATCCTGCTGCGCAACGCGCTGGTCGGCTGCGGGCTGCGGGACGAGATCCGGCTGTCCGCCGCCGGCAAGGTCCATTCGGGTGCCGGCATGGCGATGAAGTTCGCGCTCGGCGCCGACTGGTGCAACGCCGGGCGCGCCTTCATGTTCGCGCTCGGCTGCGTCCAGTCGATGCGCTGCCACGACGACACCTGCCCCACCGGCGTCGCGACGCAGGATGCGACGCGGCAGCGCGGGCTGGTGGTGATGGACAAGTCGGAGCGGGTCACGCGCTTCCACCGCCACACGCTCCACGCCCTGCGCGAGATGGTCGTCGCCATGGGGCTGGAGAATCCGTGGCAGATCGAACCGTGCGACTTGTCCGAACGGCAGAACAGCGCCCGCTCCGACGCGATCGACCACATCTACAATTTCCTCGAACCCGGGGAGCTGCTGGCGGAACCGGGCGGCACGCAATATGCCCGCGACTGGCGCATCGCCCGCGCCGACAGCTTCGCGAAGGCATTATGAACGAGCCCTCGGGGAGCACGCCCGCAGGCCTCGCCGCCTGGCACCGCGTGCTGGCGAACGGCAACCGGCCGGAGGAGCTGGCCGAGATCCTCGCGGACAATGCCGTGTTCCACTCGCCCGTCGTCCACACCCCGCAGGCCGGCAAGGCCACGGTCGTCGGCTACCTCGCCGCGGCTGGCCAGGTGCTCGGCGGCGAGCACTTCCGCTACGTGCGCGAACTGGTCGACGGCCGCGACGTGCTGCTCGAATTCGAGACGCAGATCGACGGCATCCACATCAACGGCGTGGACCTCATTCGCTTCGACGAGAGCGGAAAGATCATCGATTTCAAGGTGATGATCCGCCCGCTCAAGGCAATCAACAAAGTCTGGGAAGCTATGGCAGCCCAGCTCGGGCGCGCGTCAGGCTAGCCGTTCGAGGACAAAGTCCACGCGCTCCTTGGCGCTGACGAGCGGCAGGTCGACCGGCTCGTAGCCGCAGTCGCGCCAGGCGCCCGTCACCGCCGCATCGCTCGCCAGCGCGGCCTCCCAGTCCTGGATTCGCTCCTCGTCGGGCTGGTAGATCGCCTCCCACGGCGGGGCGCGGAACACCGGGCCGTCGTAGCGCAGCTCGCGGCAGGCGCGGTCGATGTCCTCGGGCACCGGCAGGCCTTCGAGCCGCAGGAAGCCGACGATATCGGGAAAGCCGCGGTCGAACACGGTGGGGCCCGGCCGCTCCTCGGCCGCGCGCCAGGCGGCAAGCTCCGCTTCGAACATCGCGCGCGCGAAGCCGGAGGGATCGTCCGCCCGCAAGGCCATCCCGCCGGCCTCGCGCAGGATCGCGCGCGCAACCTCGGGCTCGGTCGCAATCCCGCGCCGTGCCAGCGCCTCGAGCAGCGTCGACTTGCCCGTGCCGGGACCGCCGGTGATAACCGCGCGAGCCGGAACGGGCACAGCCGGCCTACTGGTTCATCGTCGCGAAGAAGTCCTCGTTGGTCTTGGAATCCTTCATCTTGTCGAGGAGGAATTCCATCGCATCGATCGTGCCCATCTGCATGAGGATGCGCCTGAGGACCCACATCTTGGAGAGCTTGTCCTTCTCGACCAGCAGCTCTTCCTTGCGGGTGCCGGACTTGCCGACGTCGAGCGAGGGGAAGATCCGCTTGTCGGAGACCTTGCGGTCGAGCACGATCTCCGAATTGCCGGTGCCCTTGAACTCCTCGAAGATGACCTCGTCCATGCGGCTGCCGGTGTCGATCAGCGCGGTGGCGATGATCGACAGGCTGCCGCCTTCCTCGATGTTGCGCGCCGCGCCGAAGAAGCGCTTGGGCCGCTGGAGCGCGTTGGCGTCGACGCCGCCGGTCAGGACCTTGCCCGAGCTCGGCACGACGGTGTTGTAGGCGCGGCCGAGGCGGGTGATCGAATCGAGCAGGATCACGACATCCTTCTTGTGCTCGACCAGGCGCTTGGCCTTCTCGATCACCATTTCGGCGACCTGCACGTGGCGCGTGGCGGGCTCGTCGAAAGTCGAGGAAATGACCTCGCCGTTCACGCTGCGCTGCATGTCGGTCACTTCCTCCGGCCGCTCGTCGACGAGCAGGACCAGCAGGAAGACTTCCGGATGGTTGTCGGTGATCGCCTTGGCGATGTTCTGCATCAGCACGGTCTTGCCGGTGCGCGGCGGGGCGACGATCAGCGCGCGCTGGCCCTTGCCCTGCGGGCTGATGATGTCGATCACCCGCGCGCTCTTGTCCTTCACGGTCGGGTCGAGCGTGTCGAGATTGAGCTTCTCGTCCGGATAGAGCGGCGTCAGGTTGTCGAAGTTGGTCCGGTGGCGGACCGCATCGGGATCGTCGAAATTGACCTTGGTGAGGCTGGTGAGCGCGAAATAGCGTTCGCCGTCCTTCGGCGCGCGGATCTCGCCTTCGACCGTGTCGCCGGTCCTCAGGCCCCATTTGCGGATCTGGTTGGGGGAGACGTAGATGTCGTCGGGGCCGGCGAGGTAGTTCGCCTCGGGACTGCGGAGGAAGCCGAAGCCGTCCTGCAGCACCTCGATCGTGCCCACGCCCATGATCTTCTCGTCGTACTCGTCGTCCTCCGCCAGCTCGCGCAGGATGCAGAACATCAGGTCCTGCCGGCGCATGGTGGAGGCGCCCTCGACGCCAAGTTCCTCGGCCATCGACACCAGGTCGGCCGGGGGTTTCTGCTTCAGTTCTTTCAAATGCATTGTGTTCGTTCCGTGGTGGAATGGCCGGCAGGTCGATATGGGCTTGGAGAAAGCAGACCCGGCACCGCTTGACCGCGGGGCCTCAGCCGGAAGAGAACTTCGAAATAAACCCGTGCCGCCGCGCCGTCAATTCGCTTTGCGCAAGTTCCGCGCCGGCCGGTCCGGCAATCAGAACGGGCGGACGATCACCAGCACGACGATCAGCGCCACGGCGATCCCCGGCACTTCGTTGAGCAGCCGCAGCTTGCGCCCCTCGAGCGGACGTTCGCCGCGCGCGAGTTTCTTCGCATAGGCCGCCATCCACCCGTGATAGCCCGACAGCGCGAGCACCAGCAGCAGCTTGGCGTGGAACCAGCCCTGGCTCCAGGCATCGACAGTGACGGCGAGCAGCAGGCCGAGCGCCCAGACGACCAGGATCGAGGGCAGGAGGATGATCTTCAGCAGGCGACGCTCGCGCTCCACCCAGGCGGTGTCCTCGGCCGATCCGGGCGCCGATTCCTGGTGGTAGACGAAGAAGCGCGGCAGCATGAACAGGCCGGCCATCCAGAAGATCACGAAGATCAGATGGCCCGCCTTGAGCCAGTAGTAGGTCATGCCGAGGATGTCCTGCATGGGCGCGATGTAGAGGGTCGCGGGGCGGCCGTCACCCCCTCCATGCGCGAACGGTTTCGATCAGCGTCTCGACGTGGGCGATCGGCGTGTGCTGGCCGATCCCATGGCCGAGGTTGAAGACATGCGGCCGGTCGGCGAAGGCTTCGAGAATCGCCTGCGCCCCGCTCGCCAGCCGCTCCCCGCCCGCGAGCAGCAGCAGGGGGTCGAGGTTGCCCTGGACCGGCATGCCCGCCGGCAGTTCGCGCGCCACCCACGCAGGGTCGAGCGTCTCGTCCACCCCGACCGCGGCGACGCCGGTTTCCCGCGCATAGGCGGGCAGTTTCTCGCCCGAGCCCTTGGGGAAGCCGATCACCGGCAGGCCGGGGAACCGCTCGGCCATGGCGGCGGTCAGGGCCGCGTTGGGCGCGATCACCCAGCGCTCGAATTCGCGCGGGGCGAGGCTGCCGGCCCAGCTATCGAAAAGCTGCACCGCCTCGGCCCCGGCCTCGATCTGGCCGGCGAGATATTCGGTCGTGACCGCGACGATCGCGTCGATCAGCGCCTGGAACGCCGCGGGATCGCGGTAAGCCATCTCGCGCGCGGCATGCTGGTCGCGGCTACCCTCACCCGCCACCATGTAGGTCGCGACGGTCCACGGGCTGCCGGCAAAGCCGAGCAAGGTCGTCTCGGGCGAAAGCCGCGCGCGCACCTGCCGCACCGTTTCGTAGATCGGCGCAAGACGGCCCGGAACCGCCTCCAGGCTCGCCAGCGCGGTATCGACCAGCGGCGGCGAGAGCTTCGGCCCCTCCCCGGCGAGGAACTGCAGGTCCTGGCCCATGGCGTAAGGCACGATGAGAATATCGGAAAACAGGATCGCGCCGTCGAACCCGAAGCGCTCGATCGGCTGCAGCGTGACCTCGGCCGCGGCCTCGCTGTCGTAGACCAGCTCGAGGAAACCGCCCTTCTCGGCCCTCAGCGCGCGGTACTCGGGCAGGTAGCGGCCCGCCTGACGCATGAGCCAGAGCGGCACGTGCTCGCCGCGTTTCCCGCGCAGGGTTTCGAGGAGGAGACCGGGCATTCGAGAGAGTCCAATCCAAATAATATAGTTATTTAAATAGGATGATGGTGTTTGTTGGCCCTGTGGATATCGGGGACAGGCGCGCCCTGCCCGATTTCTCCCGGATTGAACAGGCCCGCCGGCTTCGCGACTCGCCCGCCCGCCGCGTCAACCGATCCTTATCCCCGCTGTCCCCAGCCTGTCGAAAAGCCGCGCGCCATGTCCACAAGGCCGGTGCGGAATGGCTGGTAGCGGGAACGAATTCCGCCGCCGAACTTGTCGCCAGCTTTCTCCCGTGGTTTATGCCGGCATTCTCCACAGCCGATCGCGCCCCAGAACATACACGCCCGGATGAGCCGCCTCCACCTCCATCTCGTCTCCGATTCCACCGGGGAAACGCTCGAAATGGTGGCCAAAGCCGCGCTTGCCCAGTTCGACGCGGCGGAAGTCGTGCGCCATTTCTGGCCCATGGTCCGCTCGCGCCAGCATCTCTCGCGCATCCTGCCCGATCTTGCCGACAATCCAGGTCTCGTGCTGTTCACGCTGGTCAATCCCGAGACGCGTGCGACGCTGGAGGAGCACTGCCGTCAGCTCGGCCTGCCGGCGGTGCCCGCGCTCGACGCGGTGACCGAAGCGCTCGAGGCGCAGCTCGGGCAGGAAGCGCACGGGCGCCCGGGCCGCCAGCATGCGATGGACGACGCCTATTTCCGCCGGGTCGACGCGATCCACTTCACGATCGCGCACGACGACGGGCTCGGGTGGGAGGACTGGGAGCAAGCCGACATCGTGCTCGCCGGCGTGTCGCGCTCGTCGAAGACGCCGACCAGCATCTATCTCGCCAACCGCGGATACAAAGTCGCCAACATTCCGCTGGTCATCGAAAGCCCGCCCCCGCCCGCCCTGTTCGCGCTGCGCCATCCGCTGGTCGTGGGCCTGACCACCGCGCCCGAGCGGCTGGTGCAGATCCGCCGCAACCGCCTGCTCACGCTCAACGAGACGGCCGAGACTTCCTACGTCGATGCCGAGCGGGTGCGCAGCGAGGTCCAGTTCGCCCGCCGCATGTTCGCCGACAACGGCTGGCCGGTGATCGACGTCACGCGCCGCTCGATCGAGGAGACCGCGGCGGCGATCATCCGCCTGCTGGGGGAACGGCCGAGCGATGGCGACGACATGGTCGCCGGATCGAAGCCGATATGACGCTGGTGCTGGCATCGAAGAGCGCCTCGCGCGCGGCCATGCTCGAGGCGGCGGGCGTCGCGTTCGAGGCGCGGCCGGCGCGCGTGGACGAGCGGGCGCTCGAAGCGCAGCTCGGCACCGCTCCGCCCGATCAGGTCGCCCTGGCGCTCGCCGAGGCCAAGGCGCTCGCCGTCGCGGAAGCCGAGCGCCCGGTGCTCGGCAGCGATTCGCTGGTCGTCGTCGGCGACCGGCGCTTCGACAAGCCCGCCAGCCGCGAGGAAGCGGCCGAGCACCTGCGCGCGTTCTCGGGCCGGGTCATGCATCTCCATTCCGCCGCGGCCATCGCCCGCGGCGGCTCGGTCGTCTGGCGCGAAACTTCACTCGCCATGCTTCACACGCGCAAGTTTACTGAAGATTTCATCCAGACCTACCTCAACACCGAATGGCCCGCAGTAAGCCACTGCGTCGGGGTGTTCCGGATCGAAGGCCCCGGCGTGCAACTGTTCGAACGGATCGAAGGCGACCAGTTTACCGTGCTCGGAATGCCGCTGCTCGCGGTGCTCGGCGCCTTGCGCGACATGGGGGAGCTGCCGCAATGAGCGCCGCCTATGCCGAAGTGATCGGCGATCCGATCGCGCAGTCGAAGTCGCCGCTCATCCACCGCTTCTGGATAGAAGGCGCCGGGCTCGATGCCGACTACCGCGCACACGGGGTGGCCGAAGGGGTGCTGGCCGACTACCTCGCGGCGCGGCGCACCGACCCAGCGTGGCGCGGGTGCAACGTGACGATGCCGCACAAGCAGGCGATCATTCCCCTGCTCGACCGGATCGATCCGCTCGCGGCGCGAGTCGGCGCGGTCAACACGGTGGTGCGCGAAGGTGACGCGCTGGCCGGTTACAACACCGACGTGGCCGGCTTCCTCGAACCGCTCGAAGGCATGCTCGGCGAACGGCACCTGTTCCGCATGGCGCGCGTGTTCGGCACCGGCGGGGCGACACGCGCGGTGATCACCGCCCTCGCCGACCACGGGTTCACGCTTGTTCTCGCCGGACGCGATCCGGGGAAGGCCCGCGCGCTGCTCGACGAGCTCGATCCGGGCGGCGAGCATCATGCAGTGGCGCTCGATCACTTCGCGCAGGCGACCGATTTCGCCTTCGACGACCGCGAGGGATGCTGCGACCTGCTGGTCAACACCACGCCGCTGGGCATGCGCGGCCAGGCGCCGCTCGCGTTCGACTTCAGCCACGCGCCGCCGGGATCGGTCGCCTACGACATCGTGACCGATCCGGTGGAGACCGACTTCCTGCAGCGCGCGCAGGCCGCAGGCTTCGGCACGATCGATGGCCTTTCGATGCTGATCGGGCAGGCGGCGGCCGCCTTCGTGCGCTTCTTCGGCACAACCGCGCCGCGCGAGCGCGATGGCGAACTGCGCGAAAGGCTCACGCAATGACCCGCCCGAGGATCGTCGGCCTCACCGGCTCGATCGGCATGGGCAAGTCGACCGTGGCCGCGATGTTCGAACGCGCCGGTGTGCCGGTGTTCGACGCCGATGCCGAAGTGCGGCGCATGCAGGGGCCGGACGGCCCGCTGGTCCCGGCGATCGAGGCCGCCTTTCCCGGCTCTACCGGACCCGACGGCGTCCGGCGCGAGGTGCTTGGCGCGCAGGTTTTCGGCGATCCGGCGGCGCTCGCCCGGCTGGAGGGAATCGTCCATCCCGCAGTCGCCGTGCGGCGCAAGGAATTCCTGGTCGAGCATGCGGGCGCCCCCCTGGTCGTGTTCGACATCCCGCTGCTGTTCGAGAAAGGCGGCTACGCGCAAGTCGACGCGATCGTCGTCGTCTCGGCGCCGGCCGACGTCCAGCGCGAGCGCGTGCTTCGGCGGCCGGGAATGACGGCTGAGAAGTTCACGCAGATCCTTGCGCTGCAAGTGCCCGACGAGGAAAAGCGCGCCCGTGCGGACCACGTGATCGACACCGGCCGACCGCTCGCCGAAACCGAGGCCGCGGTGCACGCGCTCGCCGCCGAACTGGCTCGTTAGCCCGGGTTAAAAAAGCGCCCGTCGCCCCTTGTCACTTGGCTGTCCGAAGCCGATAGATAAAGGGATGCGCGAAATCGTATTCGATACCGAAACCACCGGCCTCGACCCCCGCAGCGGGGACCGCCTGGTGGAAATCGGATGTGTCGAACTGATCAACCGCGTGCCCACCGGGCAGACCTTCCACGCCTACTTCAATCCGGAGCGGGACATGCCGGCCGGCGCCGAGGCCGTGCACGGGCTGTCGAGCGCCTTCCTGTTGGACAAGCCGCTGTTTCGCGACACGGTGGGCGCGGTGCTCGATTTCATCGCCGACTCGCCGCTCGTCGCGCACAATGCCGCATTCGATTTCGGTTTTCTCAATTCCGAACTCGCGCTGTGCGAGCGCGAGGCGGTGTGCATGACCCGGATGATCGATACCGTGGCGCTTGCGCGCAAGCGGCATCCGGGCGCCAAGCTTTCGCTCGACGCGCTGTGCACCCGCTACGGCATCGACCGCAGCCACCGCGTGAAGCACGGCGCGCTGCTCGACGCCGAACTGCTCGCGCAGGTCTACGTCGAACTGACCGGCGGCCGGCAGATCGGGCTCGCGCTCGCTGCGGAAACCGCCAGCGTCGGCATCGTCGCGATGCCGCGACACAGGCCCGTGGCGCGCGTGCGCCGCGAACCACGACCACATGCCGCGAGCCCGGAGGAACTCGCACGACACCAGGCGTTTATCGCCAAGATGACTTCGCCCCTCTGGGGTAGCTGACCGGGGCCGGGGGGTCTCGCCCAAGCAATGGAGAATGATCGCCGATGGATATCCGCATTTCTGGCCACCAGATGGAGACGGGCACCGCCCTGCAGGATCACGCCGCCGAGCGGCTGAACGCGATCGTCGAGAAGTATTTCAACCGAGCGCTCACCTCGCAGGTGACGTTCGGCAAGGCGCCCGCCGGGGCCTTCAGTTGCGACATCGTGACTCACGTGATGCAGGGCATGATCGTCAAGAGCCATGGCGAGGCGCAGGACGCGCACCAGGCGCTCGATCGCGCGGCCGAGAAGATCGACAAGCAGCTCCGCCGCTACAAGCGCCGCCTGCAGGACCGCCATTCGCAGGCCGTGCACGCGCTGCAGGAGGAAGAGGCCGCCTATACGATCTTCGCCCCGGTCGGCGAGGACGTGGAGGAGATCGAGGGCGACGAGCCACCGATGATCGTCGCCGAGACTACTGCCGACATCCCCGAGACGAGCGTGGCCGACGCGGTCATGATGCTGGACCTGCGCGACACGAACGCGATGTTCTTCAAAAACGCTGGCACCGGCCGACATAATATGGTCTACCGCCGCCGAGATGGCTCGATCGGCTGGGTCGAGCCCCGTTGACACCGCGGCGCGCGGACAGGCGCCGGCCACGGAAATCCGCCGGATCGCAAAGGCTTGCTACGGTCGATCGCGCCTCCGGCGCGCGACCTACTCGCCGGATCGCGGCATGCTGAACTGATTCGCAACCGAACGATGAACGTACATTTCAAGCTGATTCCCGAAGCATTCGTGCTGAGCGATGCCGGCACCAAGGCCGCGGTTCTGGGCGATCTCGCCCAGTGCTTCGCGCGCGCCTACGGCTTCGCCGCGCCCGACGTGCTGGAGGCGCTCGACGAGCGCGAGAAGCTCGGCAGCACCGGCTTCGGCCGGGGCGTCGCCATTCCGCACGCGCGCCTTGCAGGGATCAACCGGCCCGTCGCGGCCGTGCTCAAGCTGTCCGCCCCGGTCGACTTCGACGCGGCCGACGGCATGCCGGTGGAGCTCGCCTTCGGCCTGATCTCGCCCGAGAACGCCGGTGTTGCGCACCTCCACGCGCTGGCCGCCGTTTCGCGGCTGGTGCGCGACGAGGTGACCAACCGGATGCTGCTCGAGGCGACCGACACAGAGGCGCTGATCGCGTCGCTCACCGACGCCAGCGATCGTGACGTCGCCTGAGTCCTCGTCCGGCGCCGGCCCGCACTACCGAGCGCTCGAGGCGCTCTACCGCTCCGCGCCGGTCAATGCGCTGTTCGAATCGACGCTGGAGATCGTCGCCGAAGGGCGCTCGCGCATCGAATTCCTCGTGACCCCGGCTGCATACCACGCCGCCGGCGCGGCGCACGGGACGATCTATTTCAAGATGCTCGACGATGCCGCCTTCTACGCGGCGAACACGCTGATCACCGACCGCTTTCTGCTGACGACCTCGTTCAACCTCCATTTCACCAAGCCCGTGCGCGAAGGCAAAGTGACGGCTGAGGGACGCTGGATCAGCGGCCGGCGGCGCGTGCTGGTCGCCGAAGCGCGGCTGGTCGATGCCGAAGGCGAGGAGATCGGCCGCGGCACGGGCACATTCATGCGCTCGCGCATCGCGCTTTCCAGCCTCGCGGGCTATCGCCCCGACCAGGCCTGATCATGGACGGCCGGCTGCCCGCGCATTTGGAAGCAGCGGCGATTCTACGGCTCGCCGAATCGCTCGGCGGGTTCGGCACGGTTATCGAAAAAGGCGAACGCGACTCGGGCACCATTCTGCTGGTAACGATGTTTCGCGGCCAAGCGGCGCGCCTTTACGAAAAAATGCCGCAGCTCGACGGAACCCGCGCTTTCCTGCTCGTTCGCGAACAGAGCACTGATAATCCAGCGGAATTTTCAGAGTATTTGGCGCGGCGCAAGCGCCAGGACAGCGATATCTGGATTTTAGAGGCAGACATCGCGGACCCGGAACGGTTCGTCGCATCCTTGCCGCGTTAAGTTGACATCGAAACGCCGCCGACTATCTGGCCGCGCAACTACCGATGCGCAGGCGGCATGGGCGGCATTCGGCCGCGCGGCAGGCACGCAGACGGGGAACGGCCGGCAGGCCCACTCATCCGACCCATCCTTTAACGCGCTCCAACGCGATTCAGGTCCCAGCCTGCGACTGCGCTCGTTCACCGCCCAAATGTGACGGATCAATGAGTCGAAAGACCCGCCTCGCGTCGTTCGCGGCCATTGCCGCAATGACCAGTTTTACGATTGCCAGCGCCGAAGGTTCCGGCGCCAATGCCCAAGTGGGCGAGAACCCCCAGATTTCCGAACCGGTGCTGACCGAGGAGGTCGTTCCGGTCTTCGTCGAGAAGGAAGTGGTCCAGCCGCTTCCCGGCAGCGCCGCCGCGACGGCGCAGGATCTCACCAGTGCCGGCTCACTGCGCGAACTGGTCGCGCAGATCCCCGACCGCGGACAGCTTTCGCGCGAGATGGAATGCCTCGCCGGCGCGATCTACTTCGAATCGCGCGGCGAACCGCTCGCGGGCCAGCTTGCCGTGGCGCAAGTGGTGATCAACCGCGCCAATTCGGGCGTCTTCCCCTCGAGCTACTGCGGCGTGGTGTTCCAGCGCGCGCAGTTCTCCTTCGTGCGGGGCGGCGAGATGCCGCGTATTCCGCGTGGATCGGCCGCGTGGGAACGTGCCAAGGCCGTGGCGCACATCGCGCACGAAGGGCTGTGGGAAAGCGAAGCCGCGGACTCGCTCTATTTCCACGCGACTTACGTTAATCCGTCGTGGAGCCGCAGGAAGCAGGCGCGTGCCACCATCGACACGCACGTCTTCTACCGCTGATCCATGAGCGGGGGCCGACGCCCCCGCAGCCTCATGCCCGGTCGGCGATGTCGACCCATACCGGGGTGTGGTCGCTGGCCTTCTCGCGGCCCCGGTATTCCTTGTCGACCCCCGCTGCGGTCATGCGGTCCGCAAGTTCGGGGCTGAGCAGCAGGTGATCGATACGGAAGCCGTGGTCACGCTGCCAGGCGCCGGCCTGGTAGTCCCAGAAAGTCCAGACCCCGCCGCGCGGGTTCAGGGTGTCGAGCGCGTCGGTCCATCCGGCGGCGAGCAGCCGGCGGTAGGCGGCGCGCGATTCGGGCTGCATCAGCGCGTCGTTCGCCATCGCGCCGGGCGACCAGACATCCTTGTCGTCGGGAATGACGTTGAAGTCGCCGACGACCGCGCAGGGAATCTCCAACGCCCATAGCTCGGCCATGCGCGCGCGCAGCCGTTCCATCCAGGCGAGCTTGTAATCGAACTTGGGGCCGGGCTGCGGATTGCCGTTGGGCAAGTAGATGCAGGCGATCCGCACGCCGTTCACGTCGGCTTCGATGTAGCGCGCGTGCAAATCCTCCGGATCGCCGGGCAGCGTGCGCTGCGCCTCGATCGGCTGCACCCCGTCGGCGAGGATGGCGACGCCGTTGAAGCCCTTCTGGCCGTGCCAGATCGCCTTGTAGCCGATCTTCTCGAACGCGTCGGCGGGGAAGCCCTCGTCCTGGCTCTTGATCTCCTGCAGACAGGCGACGGTGGGGCGGGTTTCCTCGAGCCATTCGATCAGCCGCGGCAGGCGCGCCTTGATGCCGTTGATATTGAAGCTGGCGATTCTCAGAGCAACCTCCCGCACACGGTTGGGCGGAGCCTACCCGGCCCTGCCCTTTAAGGCTTCGCTAGAAGAAAATGCCGTGCTTCGAAAGCGCGGCGCGCGTCCGTGCGGGCCGCGGCGCTAGATTCCGAAGCTGGAGCCGCAGCCGCAACCGGCCGCGGCGTTGGGATTCTCGACCCGGAAGGCCGCGCCGCCCAGCGATTCCACGAAATCGACCGTGCTGCCCGCGACGAGGTCGAGGCTGACCGGATCCACCACCAGGCGCACCCCGTCGGTCTCGCTCACGTTGTCGCCCTCATCGGGCGCATCGGCGAGATCGAACTTGTACTGGAAGCCGGAGCAGCCACCCCCTTCCACCGAAAGCCGCAGAACGGCGGGCTTTGCCTGGCGTTCGGCGATCCATGCGATGCGCTTCGCGGCGGCGGGCGTGAGAGTCAGCGTGTGGGCCATGACGGCGATATGGGGATGCGGCGGCACGCGCTCAAGCGGTGCGGATATAGTCGCGCATCGCGGCTGCGTCGCGCTCGACCTCGTCGATCCGCGATTTGACCAGATCGCCGATCGAGATGAAGCCGCACATGATCTCCCCGTCGACCACCGGCAGGTGGCGCACGCGCCGCCGGGTCATCAGCGCCATCGCCTCGTCGACCTTCGTCGACGGCGCAACGGTGATCGCAGGTGCGGTCATCACCTCGCCCACGGTGCGGTCGAACGCCGCGGCCCCTTCCTTCGCCACGCAATAGAGTACGTCGCGCTCGGAGAAGATGCCCGCGACCCTGCCGCCTTCCATGACCGGCATGGCACCGATTCGGCGCTCCGCGAGCAGGGCGACGGCGTCGCGCATCCGGGTGGCCGCTTCGCACTGTACGATGTCGGCGCGTGCCCGGCCGACGATCAGGCTGGCAATGTCCATTTGTATCCGGCCTCCTTCGCTAGGATCGGAGAATGCCATGAATCGCGCGCCATTGCCAATCGGGAGGGGAATAGGCAGTTGGGGCGGGATGACATCCCGGTCTCCCCTCGACGATCCCGACAAGGCCGCTTTCGCGTGGGCCCGCTACAAGCGGCTGATGCGCGCAATGGTGCTCGTCACGCTGGCCGTAGTCGCGCTGGTCCTGGGCTACATCTATGTCACCGACAGCGCGCTCTCGATCCACTTCTACATTGCCACAGGGCTGGGCGTGGGCGTGGCGATGATGCTCACCGCCGCGTTGATGGGGCTGGTGTTCCTTTCGAGCGGGACCGGTCATGACGAAAGTATCGACGACCCGACGAACGACAAGTGGCGCGACTAGCCGCGCCGATCCCGCGCGCCCGGCAGCGGCCCGGGCGGTGGATCCCGCTATCCGGAAAAATCGTGAATTGGCGCGCGGGGCCCGACAGGCTAGCGAGGAAGCGATGACAGCGCCCGCAGCCCAGACCGCCCATCCGTCTTCGCGCTTCTTCGGCCTCTCTTCGTGGTCAGTCTTCGCACCGCTTGTCGCGCTTGCGGCCGTCCTGCTGGGCAAACCCGAAGGCCCCGCCCTCGCGGTGGTGGTCGGCATGCTGCTCTGCGCCGCGATTCTGGCGGCGGTCTACCATGCGGAGATCCTCGCGCACTATCTGGGCGAGCCGTTCGGCACGCTCGTGCTCGCGCTGGCGGTCACGATCATCGAAAGCTCGCTGATCGTCTCGATCATGCTGAGCGAGGGCGCGCAGGCCCAGGCGCTGGCGCGCGACACGCTGATCGCGGCGATCATGATCACGATCAACGGCATCATCGGCATCTGTCTTCTGGCCGGCGGCCGGCGGCATCACGAGCAGCGCTATACCCAGTCGGGCGTGAGCGCGGGCCTGGCCATGCTGGCGACGCTGTCGGTGCTGACGCTGATCCTGCCGAACTACACGACCAGCGCGAGCGGCGCCTTCTACAATTCGCAGCAGCTCGTGTTCGTGGCGATCATCTCGCTGCTGATCTACGCGACGTTCGTCGTCGCGCAGACGATTCGCCATCGCGACCATTTCCTGCATCACATTCCGGACGCGGACGACCATGCCCACGAAGCGCCGGTGACGCGTCCGAAGGCGCTGGCGGCGGCCGCCTTCATGCTGGTCGCACTGGTGGCCGTGGTGCTCCTGGCCAAGAATCTTTCGCCGCTGATCGAAATCGGCGTGGCGGCCATCGGCGCGCCGCGTGCGCTGGTCGGGATCATCATTGCCGCACTGGTGCTCGCGCCCGAAGGCTTCGCCGCGCTGCGGGCCGCGCGCGCCAATCGCGTGCAGACCAGTCTCAACCTCGCGATCGGCTCCGCCCTCGCCTCGATCGGGCTGACCATCCCCGCGGTCGCGACGGTGGCGCTGGTCCTGGGTCTCGATCTCGAACTCGGCCTGTCGATGCCTTCGATCGTGATCCTTGCCCTAACCCTGTTGGTCGCCGCGATAACGCTGGGCCGTGGACGCACCACCGTGGTCCAGGGCGTGATTCACCTGACGATCTTTGCGACCTTCCTGTTCATCACGATCGTGCCCTAGCCGGCGTCAGTTCCGGTAGAGCGCGTCCAGCCGCGGTTGGTAGCGTTCGCGGATCTTGTGCCGGCGGATCTTCATCGAGGGGGTCATCTCCTCGTTCTCGATCGTGAACGGCTCGTCGGCGAAGGCGAACTGGCGGACTTTCTCGATCACCGAAAGGTCCCGGTTCACCTCGTCGATCGCGGCGCGCACCGCGCTGCGGAAGGCGGGCAGCTCCTGCAGTTCCTTCATGTCGAACTTCACGTCGTTCGCACTGGCCCATTCGAGCGCCCATTCGGCGTCGGGTACGATCAGCCCGACGACGTAGGGGCGCCGGTCGCCGCTCACCATCGCCTGGGCGATCTCCTGCCGCAGGGTCAGCATGCCCTCGATCTTCTGTGGGGCGACGTTGTCGCCCTTGTCGTTGACGATCATGTCCTTCTTGCGGTCGGTGATGACGATCCGGCCTTTCTCGTCGAGATGGCCGATGTCGCCGGTGTGCAGCCAGCCGTCCTTGAGCGTGCGCCGCGTTTCGGCCTCGTTGCGCCAGTAGCCGTGCATGATGAGTTCGCCGCGGCAGAGGATCTCGCCGTCTTCGGCGATCTGGATCTCGACCCCGCGCAGCGGCGGGCCGACGGTGTGCATGGCGATGCCTGCGCTCGGGCGGTTGCAGCTTATCACCGGGCCCGCCTCGGTCTGGCCGTAGCCCTGGAGCATCGTCAGCCCCATGGCCTGGAAGAACACGCCGACATCGGGGTTGAGCGGAGCGCCCCCACTGACCATGGCCTTGATCCGGCCGCCGAAGCGCTGGCGGATCCTTGGCCGCAGCAGTCGCTCGAGGACGAAGTTGAGCGTCTTGTCGCCGAGACGGTAACGGCCTTCCGCCTGCCGCTCGCCGAGTGCGAGCGCGCGGTCCATCAGCGCCTTGGCCGCCCCGCCCTGCTTCTCCACCTGCTTCATGATCCGCTGGCGCAGGACTTCGAACAGGCGCGGGACGACGACCATGATCGTCGGGCGCGTTTCCTCGATATTGCTGGCGAGCTTCTCGAGCCCCTCGGCGTAGTAGATCTCCGCGCCCACCGCGATCGGCAGGAACTGGCCGCCGGTGTGCTCGTAGGCGTGGCTCAGCGGCAGGAACGAGAGGAAGCGCTCGTTGGCGTCGAGCCCGAAGTCGTTCGCCAGGATATCCGCCGCGCCGGCGACGTTGCACAGGATCGCGCCGTGGTGCTGCAGCACGCCGCGCGGCGCGCCGCCGGTGCCGCTGGTGTAGATGATGCAGGCGGTGTCGTCGCGGCCGACCGCGGCGATCCGCTCCTCCACCGCCTTGCGCGCGGCGGACGCATCGCCTGCAATCATCTTCGACCAGTCATGGCAGGCGAGATTGCCCTGCTGGTACTTGCGGATGCCGTCGATCGGGATGACGTGCTCGGCGATGCCGGTGCGCATGATCGCCGGGAGCAGCGGCTGCGAGAGCTTCTCGGTCGAAACGATCACCGCGCGGGCGCCCGAATTGTCGAGGATATGGACATGGTCGCGCTCGGTATTGGTGGTGTAGGCGGGCACCGTCACGCAGCCCGCCGCCATGATCGCGAGGTCGGCCAGGCACCATTCCGGGCGGTTCTCGGAGACCAGCATTACCCGGTCTCCCTGTTCCAGTCCCAGAGCGCGCAGGTTCTCGGCCAGCGAGCAGACCGTTTCGGCAGCCTCGCGCCAGCTCATCGTCTGCCATGCGCCGCTGCGCTTCACGCCCAGCATGGGCGCATCGCCCTTCGCATCGGCACGTTTCAGGAAGAGTTCGACGAGGTTGTTCGCCGAATCGATATCGGAAAGCTGCAAGTCTCTGGGCTCCTGCTCCCACGTCCGGCTTCATTGCGGCCGGTCGCCCGGATTACGCCGCCGCCGCGGTAGCGGCAAGCGTGCGATCGCCGTCAGGGCAGGATCAGCTTCGCCTCGACTCGCGGATCGCGCGCGGGAACCCAGCGTTCGCCCCTGCGCAGCACTGCGTTCCCCTTGACCCCCGCCTCGCGCACCGCGATCTCGCGGTGGCCGAGCGCCTTCAACTGCGGGATCGCGCCTTCGAGCCAGGTGCCCTCCTCCACCGTCACGCTGTCGCCGTAAGCCATGACGAAGGGCATGCCGAGCACCGCTTCCGCGCCCAGGCCGAAGTCGATCACGCCGATGATGCTGCGGGCGGTCTGCACCGGGATCGTGCTCCCGCCGGCGGCGCCGATCGCGAGCACGGGGCGGCCCTGCGGATCCCACACGACCATCGGCGACATCGAGCTGCGCGGGCGCTTGCCTGCCTCGACCCGGTTGACGACCGGGCGGCCATCGATTTCCGGCGCGCGGCTGAAGTCGGTCAACTCGTTGTTGAGGAAGAATCCGCCGGTCATGAGCCCCGAGCCGAAGGTGCTCTCGATGGTCGAGGTATAGCTGATCATCGTGTTCTGCGCGTCAACCACGGCGAAGTGGGAGGTGCCACGCTCCTCGAGCTCGTCGCCGTCCGCCAGCGCGGTCGACGCGCCCGCGGGCACGCCGGCGACGACCGCCTCGATCGTCGAGTCGGGATCGATCAGGGCGCTGCGCCGCGCGAGGTAATCGGGGTCGATCAAGCCCTGCACCGGGACAGAGACGAAATCGCTGTCGGCAATGTAGAGCTCGCGGTCGGCATAGGCGAGCCGTTGCGATTCGAGGAACAGGTGCCAGGTCACCGGGCTCTCGGCCCCGAGCGCGGACAGGTCGAAACGTTCGAGCTGGCCGAGGATCTGCAGCACGGCGATCCCGCCGGAGCTTGGCGGGCCCATGCCGCAGATGCGATAGGCGCGGTAGGTCCCGCAGACCGCCTCGCGCTCCTTCGCCTCGTAGGCGGCGAGATCGGCAGCGGTCATCGCACCCTTGCGCGGTGTCTCGGCGGCGACGGTCGCGGCGAGCGCCTCGGCCCGCGGGCCTTCGTAGAACGCCTCGGGGCCGGCAGCGGCGATCTCCTCCAACGTGCGGGCGAGCTCTTCGTTGACGACCAGGTGTCCGGCGGACTGCGGCCGGCCCGCGTCGTCGAAGAACAGCGCCCGTCCCGTCTCGGTCCATCCCGCGCGCTCGGCGGTCGAGGTCAGCGAGCCGTTGAGCCGCGGATTGATGCGGAAGCCTTCGCGCGCCAGCTCGATCGCCGGCTCGAACAGCGTGGCCCAGGGCAGCCGCCCGTGCTGCTCATGCGCCAGTGCGGCGAGCGCGATGTTGCCCGGAACGCCGACGCTGAGGCCGCTCTTCACCGACTCGGCGAAGGGCGGCACCGTGCCGCCGGGATTGAGGAACCAGTCCGGCGTGGCGCCGGCCGGTGCCGTTTCGCGCCCGTCGAAGGTCTCGACCGTTCCGTCCGCGGCGCCGCGCACCATGAAGCCGCCGCCGCCGATGCCGGAGCTCTGGGGCTCGACCACCGTCAGCGCCAGCATCGTCGCGATCGCCGCATCGGTGGCGCTGCCGCCGCGGCGCAGCATGGCCATGCCCGCTTCCTGCGCGCGCGGATCCGCGGCGCTGACCGTGCCGATGAAATCGGCCTCGCTCTCGGCGGGCGGAACGGTCGCGCATCCGGCGAGCGCGAGCAGGGCGGCGATGGGGGTGAGAACGGTGCGGAGCATGGCGCCGTGGCTATTCGCTCCCGACCGCCTCGGCAAGCGTGGCGAAGCCGTCGTGCAGCATCAGCCGCTCAAGCCCGCGCACGATTCGCCGCGCCAGGCCGGGCCCTTCGTAGACCAGGGCGCTGTAGAGCTGGACCAGGCTGGCGCCGGCCCGGATGCGTGCCCAGGCGTCCTCCGCGCTGCCGATCCCGCCCACGCCGATCAGCGGGATCGCCCCGCCGGTCGCTGCCCGGAAATCGCGCAGCCGCTGCTGCGCCAGGTCGCGCAAGGGCGCGCCCGACAGCCCACCCGTCTCGCCTGCATGGCGCGACGCGAGCGGCGGGCGCGAAATGGTCGTGTTCGAGACGATCAGCGCGCCAAGCCGCTTGTCGAGCGCGATCCGGGCGATCGCGCCGATGTCGGCAGGCTCGAGATCGGGCGCGACCTTGAGGAACACCGGCGGCCCCTCCACCGGGCGTGCGTCCAGCACGGCGTCGAGTAGCGCGACCAGCGCACCCTCGTCCTGCAAGGCGCGCAGACCAGGGGTGTTGGGGCTGGAGATATTGACCGTGAGGTAGCTCGCCAGCGGCGCGAAGCGGCGCGTGAGCAGGGCGTAGTCGGCGATCCGGTCGGCCGAATCCTTGTTCGCGCCGATATTGACGCCGACGATCCCGGGCCGGCCGGCGCGCTGGCGCAGCCGCGCCTCGGCCCCTTCCGCGCCTCCGTTGTTGAACCCCATGCGGTTGATCACCGCACGGTCCTCCGCCAGCCGGAATAGGCGCGGCCTGGGATTGCCTGGTTGCGCCAATGGGGTGATCGAGCCGACCTCGACGAACCCGAAGCCGAGGCCGAGCACAGCGTCGGGCACTTCGCCGTCCTTGTCGAACCCGGCAGCCATGCCGAGCGGATTGGGGAAGCGCAGCCCCGCCACCTCGGTCGCGAGCGGCCCAGGCGCCGGCGGTGTGCGTGCAGGGGAGAGCTTGAGCGCCGCGATCGTCGTGCGATGCGCGGTTTCGGGGTCGAGCGCGAAAAGCGCGGGGCGGGCAAGGCGGAACAGCATCGCCGGGCCTATGGCAAGCGCGCCGGGCCCTGTCGACTGTGCCGATCGGACGCATTGCGGGCCGCGCCTGCAAGGAAATTTCGTGAGCCGTTGTCGCATCCATACAATCGTGCACCGCCGACTCGCCCTAGAGGGGCGCTGCGACCCGAAGGCGCTCGGTGCAATGGTGCGCCGGGTTCCTTGCCTTTGCAGGGCGGCGTTCCATCGAGAGCGCCGCCCTCTTTTTTCGCCGGTCTGGCCATGGCGGGCAAATCGCGCCACAAGCCGGCCCGTCATTGAAGAAAAAGAGGGAGGTCGCTCATGACGACGAGGATTCTGGGAGTTTCGCTGCTGGCACTGGCGCTGGGGGGATGCGCCGCCACCGGAGAGGAACCGCGCACGACGCAGGTGGCCGGCTCCGAGACCGCGGCGACGCGGCCCGCGTCCGACATAGGAACGCTGTTCGAGCGCTATGACGAGGCGCAACTGGCGCTCTCGCCGCTCGGCAAGGCCTATCGCGGCATTCGCGATTCGGACTACGACGACTGGGGCGACTTCTCCGATGCGGCCGAAGTGCGCGAGCAAGAGCTGCTCCAGAAGACCGCCGCGACCATGCGCGAGAACTTCGATCCCGCGACGCTGCCGGAACAGGATGCGCTCAGCTACCGCCTGTTCGATGCCATGGCGAAGCGCAGCGCCACGCTCTTCCCCTACCGCGAGTACGGCTACGTCTTCGACCAGATGAACGGCGCGCAGAGCGGGTTGCCTGCGTTCCTGATCAATATCCACTCGGTCGCCGACGAGGCGCAGGCGCGCGCCTACGTCAGCCGCATCGAAGGGCTCGGCCCCGTGCTCGATACGCTGA
Organism: Pelagerythrobacter sp. Soil_C_18; assembly: GCF_057657235.1. Taxonomy (NCBI): domain Bacteria; kingdom Pseudomonadati; phylum Pseudomonadota; class Alphaproteobacteria; order Sphingomonadales; family Erythrobacteraceae; genus Pelagerythrobacter; species Pelagerythrobacter sp. Soil_C_18. The sequence continues at coordinate 245,904 of NZ_JBDGIU010000004.1, read as the reverse complement.
TCGCCGAATCGCGCGAGCGGGCGGCGAACGGCGTCATGCCTCCCGACTGGGTCTATCCCTACGTCATCTCCGACATCGAGAACCTCCTGAATGCGGGCGAGGAGAATGCGATTCTGGTCGACTTCGCCGGCAAGGCGAAGGCGCTGGAACTCGACGCGGCGAAAGAGGCCGAGCTGATTTCGGCGGCGCAGCGCGCGTGGGAGAATTCGGCCGCACCCGCATATCAGCGGCTGCTCGCCGAGATGAAGCGCCAGCAGGCGAATGCGCCGACCGACGACGGCATTTGGCGCCTGCCCGAAGGTGCGGCCTATTACGAAGCGCTGCTCAAGAACTACACCACGACGGATCTAACCGCCGACCAGATCCACCAGATCGGCCTCGACAACGTCGCGCGCATTCATGGCGAGATGCGCGCGATCATGCAGCAGGTCGGATTCGACGGCACGCTGCAGGAGTTCTTCGAGCACGTCCGCACCGATCCGCGTTTCTATTACGACACGCGCGAGGAGTACCTGGCCGACGTGGAGAAGTACCGCGTGACGATGGAAGCCGCGCTGCCGCAGTATTTCTCCACGCTGCCGGAAGATCCGCTGACGGTGAAGCCGGTCGAGGCGTTCCGCGAGAAGAGCGCGGGCAAGGCGTTCTACTCGCGCCCGGCGCCCGACGGCTCGCGCCCGGGCACCTACTACGTCAATCTCTACAATCTGAAGGACATGTCGAAGAACGAGCTCGAGGCTCTGTTCTACCATGAGGGGCTGCCGGGCCATCACCTGCAGCTTTCGATCCAGACGCAGCTCGGCGACGTGCCGCCCTTCCGCCGCTTCGGCGGGGTCACCGCCTATACCGAAGGCTGGGGCCTCTATGCCGAGGAACTGGGCAAGGACATGGGCTTCTACACCGATCCCTATTCGGACTTCGGCCGGCTGGGGATGGAGCTGTGGAGAGCCTGTCGACTGGTCGTGGATACCGGCATCCACCACAAGCGCTGGAGCCGCGAGCAGGCGATCCAGTACCTGACGGACAACACACCCAATCCCGAAGGCGACATCCGCAAGGCGATCGAGCGCTACGTCGTCTACCCCGGTCAGGCGACCGCCTATATGATCGGCAAGCTCAAGATCATGGAACTGCGCGAGCGGGCGAAAACGGAACTGGGCGCGGAGTTCGACATTCGCGGCTTCCACGATGCGATTCTCCGCACCGGCCCGGTGCCGCTCTCGATCATGGAGGAGAACGTTGCGGCCTGGATCGCGGCGGAGAAGGCGAGCTAGCTAGCCTCCCTCTACGGGGAGTTTGCTAACGACTCGCAACTGGCGATTTCCGGTTGAAAGCCGGCGGTGCGGTGCATAGGTGCAAATCGGAACGAAATGGTCTGATTTGCGATGCGCCTCTCCAACCTTGCCGACTACGCGGTCGTGACGATGAGCGCCGCCGCGCGCCATTGCGGCGGCGGGCGCACGAGCGCGGCCGAGCTGGCGGCGGAGACGGGACTGCCTGTGCCGACGGTGCAGAAGGTGGTCAGCAAGCTCTCCGCTGCGGGCCTGCTGCGCTCGGTGCGCGGCGCGGGCGGTGGGCTGCAGCTCGCCCGCCCGGCAGCGGCGATCACGCTGGCGGACATCGTCGAGGCCGTGGAAGGGCCGATCGCGCTGACCGCCTGCATCGACGGCGACGAATGCGCGGTCGATCACACCTGCAGCGTCAAACCGCATTGGCCGATGGTCAACGCCGCGCTGCGCGGCGCGCTCGCCGGCATCCCCCTGACGCAGCTTTCGAAGGCAGCGCCGCGTGAACCGAATCCCAGTGGAATTTCTGCATGACTGACGACATCGACATCCAGGATCGCGATGCCCGCGAAGCCGCCGCCCGCGCTGCCGAGTACGAATTCGGCTGGTCGAGCGACATCGAGCAGGAATTCGCGCCCAAGGGGCTGAACGAAGACACCGTTCGCTTCATCAGCGCCAAGAAGCGCGAGCCGGAATGGATGCTCGAGTGGCGGCTTAAGGCGTTCCGCCTGTGGCAGCAGATGGAGGAGCCGAACTGGGCCAAAGTCGGCTATCCGGCGATCGACTATCAGGGCGCGTACTATTATGCCGAGCCGAAGAAGAAGCCTAAACTTGCATCGCTCGACGAACTCGATCCCGAGATCAAGGCGGTTTACGACAAGCTCGGCATTCCGATCGGCGAGCAGGAAGTGCTCGCCGGGGTCGAGGGCGCGCGCAAGGTCGCAGTCGACGCGGTGTTCGACAGCGTCTCGGTCGCCACCACCTTCCGCGAGGAGCTGAAGAAGGCCGGCGTCATCTTCCTCTCGATCAGCGAGGCGATCCGCGAGCATCCCGAGCTGGTGAAGAAATGGCTCGGCCGCGTGGTGCCGCAGCGCGACAACTATTTCGCGACGCTCAACAGCGCGGTCTTCTCCGACGGCACGTTCGTCTACGTGCCCGAGGGCGTGCGCTGCCCGATGGAGCTCAGCACCTATTTCCGCATCAATGCGGAAAACACCGGCCAGTTCGAACGCACGCTGATCGTGGCCGAGAAGGGGTCCTACGTATCCTACCTCGAAGGCTGCACCGCGCCGATGCGCGACGAGAACCAGCTCCATGCCGCCGTGGTGGAACTGGTCGCGATGGACGATGCCGAGATCAAGTACTCGACCGTGCAGAACTGGTATCCGGGCAATGCCGAGGGCAAGGGCGGGATCTACAACTTCGTCACCAAGCGCGGCCTGTGTCAGGGTGCACGCAGCAAGATCTCGTGGACCCAGGTGGAGACCGGCAGTGCGGTGACCTGGAAGTACCCGAGCTGCGTGCTCAACGGCGAGGATTCGGTCGGCGAGTTCTATTCGGTCGCGGTGACCAACAACTACCAACAGGCCGACACCGGCACCAAGATGATCCACAACGGCGCCCGAACGCGCTCGACCATCATCTCCAAGGGCATCAGCGCCGGCAAGAGCAACAACACCTATCGCGGCCTCGTCCGCGTCGGTCCCAACGCGGAAGGCGTGCGCAACTTCACCCAGTGCGACAGCCTGCTGCTGGGCGACAAGTGTGGCGCACACACCGTGCCCTACATCGAGGTCAAGAACCCCTCGGCGCAGATCGAGCACGAGGCGACCACCAGCAAGATCAGCGACGACCAGCTCTTCTACGCCATGCAGCGCGGGCTGGACCAGGAGCAGGCCGTCGCCCTGATCGTCAACGGCTTCGCCCGCGAGGTGCTCAAGGAACTGCCGATGGAATTCGCGGTCGAAGCGCAGAAGCTGCTGGCGATCTCGCTCGAGGGGAGCGTGGGATGACCAAGCGCACTCTCCACCTCCGCTCCCCGTCCGAGCAGTCCGAGGCGCCCAAGGTCCAGAAGAAGGGCCGTGGGTGGAAGATCTCGGAGAAGCGGCTCGATGCGCTGCACGAGCGGGCCCGCGAGCTGCGGCGGCATTCGAGCGAGGCGCACAAGGCGCTGGCAGAGCGGTTCGCGAAGGCGGATCTCGGGCGCTACAAGTTCACTCGCCACGCGGTAGTCGGCAGCGCGATCGTCGACTTCAACTGCCACAATCTCGGCATGGCGATCGCCATTGATGAGGGCGATGCGCCCGATCCGATCGCGACACGCCGCGACAAGAGCCTCGAGGCCGTCGGGATCCGTGTGATGCGGATCAAGGCTGCCGACATTCTCGAGAACATGGACGACGTGCTCGCGCGCATCACCGCCGGTATGCGCCTGCGCATCGGCGACAAGCAGGTCGCGCGCCGCGAACATCATGCAAGCCACCCGCGCCAGAGCGCATCGCGCGGGCGCAGTTACAGGACCAGCAATGCTGAAAATCGATAATCTCCAGGCCGAAATCGGCGGTACGCGGATACTCAACGGTCTCTCGCTCGAAGTGAACGCGGGCGAAGTCCACGCGATCATGGGCCCCAACGGCGCGGGCAAGTCGACGCTCGCCTACGTGCTCGGCGGACGGCCGGGATACGAAGTGACCGGCGGCTCGGCGGAATTCATGGGCCGTGACCTGCTCGAAATGGAGCCGCACGAGCGCGCGGCGGCCGGGCTGTTCCTCGGCTTCCAGTATCCCGTCGAGATCCCGGGCGTGTCGAACGTGCAGTTCCTGCGCGAGGCGCTCAACGCGCAGCGGCAGGTGCGCGGCGAGGAACCGCTCTCGGGCGGCGATTTCCTCAGACTGGCGAAGGAGAAGGCCGGGCTGCTCAAGCTCGACATGGACATGCTCAAGCGCCACGTGAACGTCGGCTTCTCGGGCGGCGAGAAGAAGCGCGCCGAGATGGTCCAGATGGGCATTCTCGATCCGCAGTTCGCCGTGCTCGACGAGACCGACTCCGGCCTCGACATCGATGCGCTGCGCGTCGTGGGCGATGGAATCAACGCGATCATGCGAGCGCCCGAGAAGGGCGCGCTGCTGATCACGCACTACCAGCGCCTGCTCGACTACGTGAAGCCGGACTACGTCCATATCCTCAGCAAGGGCCGGATCGTGAAAACCGGCGGCCCCGAACTCGCGCTGCGGCTCGAGGAGGAAGGCTACGAGGCGGTCGCGGCATGAACGCGGTGACCGCCCTCCCCACCCGCAAGGACGAGGCCTGGCGCTATTCGGCGGTCGAGGCGCTTCAAGGTGTCGATCTCGATAGCTGGCGCGCGATCAACGTGCCGGCGGGCGAGAGCTACCGCGAATGCCTGACGATCGAGGATAGCGAAAGCACCGAGCTGCGCCGCCTGCGCGTTTCGATCGGCGAAGGGGCGCGATGCGAGCTGTTCGCGGTAATCGCCGCGGGGCGTCTCGGAAGGATCGAAGTCGAGGTCCGGCTGGGCAAGGGCGCGCATATCGAGCTCGGCGGCGTCACGCTCGGCGGGCGCGATACGGTGCGCGAGTTCGTGACGCACGTCGTCCATGCCGAACCCGAGGCGACCAGCAACCAGGTGGTCCGCTCGGTCCACTGGGGGCAGGGCACGGGCAACTTTCTCGGCCAGATCGACGTGGTGCGCGACGCGCAGAAGACCGACGCGGCGCAGAGCTTCAAGGGCCTTCTGCTCGAGAAGGGCGCGAGCGTGAACGCCGTGCCGCAGCTCGAGATCTTCGCCGACGACGTGAAGTGCGCCCACGGCGCGAGCGTGGGGCAGATGGACGAAATGGCGCGCTATTACATGGCGACGCGCGGCCTCTCGCCCGAACTGTCGCGCCGACTGCTGGTGCAGGCGTTTATCGGCGATGCCTTCGTGGCGCTTGAAGACGAGACGGAGCGTGAGCGGCTGATGGGCATTGCGCTCGCCAAGCTGGATTTGCACCTGTGAGCGGGCGCACATCCCTGAGTCCCCGCGAAGGCGGGGACCTCGGGCCTCCAGCGGAGCGCCCGCGGCCTGAGGCCGCGGCTTCCGCCTGGGCTCGCGATGTTCGCAAGGACTTCCCCGGTCTCCTCACCGCCGAGGGCAAGCCGTGGCACTACCTCGACACCGCCGCGACTTCGCAGAAGCCGCAAGGCGTGATCGACGCTGTCTCCCGCGCGATCGGGGCCGACTACGCCACGGTCCACCGCGGGGTCTACACGCGCTCGGCCGAGATGACGCTCGGCTACGAGGCCGCGCGTCGCCGCGTCGCTGGCTTTATCGGCGGACGCGAGGAAGAGCTGGTCTTCACCCGCGGCGCGACCGAGGCGATCAACCTCGTCGCCCACAGCTACCCGAACAAGGGCCGCGTGCTGCTCTCCACCCTGGAGCACCATTCGAACATCGTCCCCTGGCAGCTTGCCGGGTGGGAAATCGACGTTTGCCCGCTGACCGAGGACGGCAAGATCGATCTCGACGCCGCCGAGCGGATGCTGACGCCCGAGCATACGATGGTCGCCTTCGCGCACGTCTCGAACGTGCTCGGCTCGGTGGTCGACGCGAAGCGTGCGGCGGAACTCGCGCATTCGGTCGGTGCGAAGCTGCTGCTCGACGGATGCCAGGCGGTGCCGCGCCTGCCGGTCGACGTCGCTGCGATTGGCTGCGACTTCTACGCCTTCAGCGCGCACAAGCTCTATGGCCCCACCGGCGTCGGCGCGCTCTGGGGCAGGGCCGAGCTGCTCGATGCCATGCCGCCGTGGCAGGGCGGGGGCTCGATGATCGAGAAGGTCACCTTCGAGCGCACGACTTACGCACCGCCGCCGCAGCGGTTCGAGGCGGGCACGCCCGCGATCGTCGAGGCGATCGGCTTCGCCGCCGCCTGCGATTACGTCGAGAACGTCGGGATCGAGCGAATCCACGCGCACGAATGCGCGCTCGTCGGGCACTTGCGCGAGGCGCTGTACGGAATGAACGATGTCACCCTGTTCGGCCCCGCCGACAGCGCCGGAATCGTCAGTTTTGCCATGCGCGGGGTTCACCCGCACGATCTCGGCACCATATTGGATGAGGAAAACGTCGCGATCCGCGCCGGGCACCACTGCGCACAGCCGCTGATGGCCCATCTCGGCGTCCCCGCCACCGCGCGGGCGAGCTTCGGGCTCTACTCGGACGAAAGCGACGTCGAGGCGCTGCTGCGCGGGATCGATCGCACCAGGAGGATCTTCGGATGACCGAAGCGAGCGAAAAGAAGAAGGAATACGTTGCCGCGCCCGCGCCCAACGAGGGCTTCGCGAAGCCTCCGCGCGCGCGCGTTGCGGATGCGGTCGACCCGGAGGAGAGCTCCGAGGAGACGATGGGCGAAAAGCTCGAGCGCAAGCGCGACTATCTCGAAGGCTTTCTGCAGAAGAAGCCGGCGAGCGTGTCGGCAGGCGCGCCGGGCGGCGAGCTCTACGAGGCGGTGATCGCCGCGCTGAAGGAAATCTACGACCCCGAGATTCCGGTCAATATCTACGATCTCGGCCTGATCTACGGGGTCGACGTCGACGACGAGAGCAGCGTGACGATCACGATGACGCTGACCACGCCGCACTGCCCGGTCGCGGAGTCGATGCCGGGCGAGGTGGAACTGCGTGCTGCTTCCGTCCCCGGCGTGCGCGATGCGGAAGTGAACCTGGTGTGGGACCCGCCGTGGGGCCCCGACAAGATGACCGACGAAGCGCGGCTCGAACTGGGGATGCTCTAGGCGCTCCCCGATGGATAGGTTTGTATCATGACCGAGACCAAAACCCGCCAACGCCCTGCCGCCGTCACCCTGACCGAAGCGGCCGAGCGGCGCATTACCGACCTCATGGCGAAGGCACCGAAAGGCGCGATCGGGGTCAAGCTCTCGACCCCGCGGCGCGGCTGCTCGGGGCTGGCCTATTCGGTCGACTACGTGACCGAGGAGCAGGGCTTCGACGAGAAGATCGTGACGCCCGGCGGCACGTTCTACATCGACGCCGCCAGCGTGCTCTACCTCATCGGCAGCACGATGGACTGGCGCGAGGACGATTTCACCGCCGGCTTCGTGTTCGAGAATCCCAACGCCAAGGGTGCCTGCGGCTGCGGCGAGAGCTTCATGGTCTGACTAGCCGCGCCGGCGCGCGCGCCAGACTCTGAACAGCACGCCCGGCGCGGCCAGCACCGGGTGCCGTTCGCGCCAGGGCGTGATCGCCACCGGAACGCCCGTGTGCCGTTCGATCTTCCAAGCCGCGTAGCGCGCGGCCCCGTCGAAAGTCGTGCTCGCCTTGACCAGCCGCGCGAGATTGAGCGGCTTGCCGAAACGCCGCCTGCGCCCCCACCAGCTCAGGATGCGCCGCTGCTCGCCGGCCGAGAGGCGCGGGGAGAGCCGCTCACCGTCGCGCGCGAAGGGAATGCCTTGCGCCTCCCAGGCGAGCGGCAGCAGCCCCTCGAAATGGGCGGCATTGACCGACAGGATCGAATCCTCGCGTCCCGGCTTCTCGACCCGGAATTCGGCCTGATAGGTCGCGCGGAACAGCGCGCGCCAGTAATCCCCGGCCGTGCCGCTCTCGGGCCCGAGCGCCGCAGCGAGCCGCGCCGCCGTCTGCGCCGCGCCGGCGATCGCAGAAACGACGCGCGGGCGCCATTCCTCGGCTGACAGCCAGACGAGCGCGCTCGGTTGCACGAAGCGGGCCCAGATCGTCGTATCCCGGCTCTCCCCCTCGGCGGCGCGAACGAAGGTGGTGAAGGCCATCCGCGCGACTTTCGCGCGCAGCACGCGCCCCTCGTGTTCCCACTCGTGATAGCTCACGCGGGGCCAGATGCGCTCCGCCTGGCTGCCGGGCAGCAGGAGGTAGAAGTCGAGCACGCCCTCGAGTTCGCCCGTACGCAGATTAGAACCGTAGAACAGCGCGGCCGCCGCGCCCGCTTCTTCGGCAAGGCGCGCGGCGAAAGCGGCGACGGCAGGGTGCACTGCGGCGCCCAGGCCGTCTGCGATCCGCTGCTCCAGCGCGCCGTTCACGGGACGATGAAGCGCAGCTCGGGGCCGCTCGTCAGCCGATACCGCCCGGCGGGGAAGGCCTCGCCATCGAGGATGATCTCATCGTCGACCGCGATTTCGATCGGGTCGGCGGTGACACGGTGGAAGCCCTGCTCGCGCAGCCGCTCGGAACCGTGCCCGCGGATGATCGCCGGCATCTGCAGCAGCAGTCCGCGCGCGGGATGGTCGAGCACCGCGAGCTTGAGCCCCTCGCGCGGCTCGCCGAACGGGTTGATACCGGCGGGGAACCGCTCGAGCGTGGAGGCGAGGACGAAATGGCGCCGTGCCGGGTCGCCGGCCGGGACATGCGGCAGCGCGCGGCCTTCGGGGCCGATTGTCAGCTCCATCGGAACGCCACGGCGCCAGCGGTTGCGGTCGCTGCCGAGCAGGGCCTGGAGAATGCCCCAGCCCGCGGTTACGCCGACGGCGAGACTGTCGAACGCCCCGAGCCGGTGCGCGTCCTGCCCGGCGCGGATGCCCAGCGTGTAGGCGCCGGCGCCGAAGATAAAGCCGAGCATGGGTGGTACCGCACGGTCGAGCGCGTCGACGCGGATGGGGCGGCGGGTCACGCGGCGGCCAGAGGCATAGGCCCCGATCGCCGCCCCGATCGTCCACGCCGGTGGTGCGCCGAGGTCGACGTTGAGGGCGTTTGTCTTGCCCTTGGGCAGAACGGCCACGTCCGGCCAGGTCTCGCCGAACACGTCCAGCCCTGCCGTGAGCACGTCGCGCACGGTCCCGTCGCCGCCGTTGATGACGAGATAGTCGATCCCGCGCGCGGCGAAGCGGGCCAGTTCCTCCTTCAGGCGTGCGGTGTCGGGCGGCTGGGCGACGAAGATGTTGGCCTTCACCCCGAGGTTCAGGTCCTGACCCTTGTTGCGGTGGCTGCGCGGGTTGTAGATCACGCCGACCGATGGCCCGGCCGCGGCAATGCGCACGTCGGGCGCGGGCAGTTTTGCGTCGACGGGAGTCATGGGGGCGCCTTAGCCGGATAGTGGGGCGCGGACCTAGACATTTTCGCTTCGCCGGGCGGATCCGCTCCTGTAACCTCGGCTCATGCTCCATCCCGATCTGCTCGACTCCGCCCGCGCGCTGTCCGGCCGCATCGTCACCCTGCGCCGCGCGATCCATGCCGAACCCGAGCTCGGGCTTCACACCCCGATGACGATGGCGAAAGTGCGCGCCGCGCTCGCCCATCTGCCGCTCGAATGGCGCGAAGGTTCCTCGACGACGGGACAGGTCGCGGTGCTCAAGGGCGCGCAGCCCGGGCGGCGCGTTCTGCTGCGCGGCGACATGGATGCGCTGCCGATGCGCGAGGAGACCGGGCTCGACTTCGCCTCGGCGATCGAGGGCCGGATGCATGCCTGCGGGCATGACACGCACACCGCGATGCTGGCCGGCGCGGCGGAGCTGCTCGCGGCCCGGCGCGGTGAGCTGGCCGGCGAAGTGCTGTTCATGTTCCAGCCGGGCGAGGAAGGCTTCCACGGCGCGCGCTTCATGCTGGAGGACAGGCTGCTTGGCGATCCGCTGCCGGAAGCGGCCTTTGCGCTCCACATCATGCCCAACGCGCCCCATGGGGTGCTTGCCGGCCGCGCGGGGGCGCTGATGGCCGCAGCCGACCAGTTCGATGTCGCCGTGACCGGTCGGGGCGGCCATGCTTCGATGCCGCACGATGCGCGCGATCCGGTGCCCGCCGCGTGCGAGATCGTCGGTGCGCTACAGGCGATGGTCACGCGGCGCTTCAACGCGGCCGACGCGGTGGTCGTGACCGTGACCCAGCTCCAGGCGGGCACCGCGCACAACGTCATCCCCGACCATGCGAGCCTGCGCGGCACGATCCGCACGCTGTCGCCCCGCCACCGCACGGCCGTGCGCGAGGCGATCGAAGCGGTCGTGTGCGGCGTGGCGCAGGCGCACGGGGTGGAGGCGGAGCTGACCGTGACCGAGGGCTTTCCCGTCACCATCTGCGATGAGCGTGCAGTCGCGCTCGGCCGCGAGGTCGTTCACGAGGCGCTGGGCGAAGGCTCGTGGCGCGAACTGCCGGCGCCGATCATGGGTGCGGAGGATTTCGCCTACGTCCTGGAGAAAGTCCCGGGCGCCATGTTCTTCCTCGGCGTCGCGCCCGAAGGGGAGGACTGGCGCCAGTGCTGCGGCATCCATTCGCCACGCATGATCGTGGACGAAGCCGCCCTGCCCCGGGGAACCGCCATGCTCGCCGGCTGCGCGCTGCGCTTCCTCGAACGCGGGTTCGCCTGAGCCGAGCTGCTATCGGCCGCGGGGAACGAACGGCTTCGGCTGGGCCGCGGCATCGCTTTCGTGCGGCTTCTCCAGAATCTTTCGAAGCAGGGTGACCATTGCGGTTCGTCCGCGTTCGGACAGGCTCACGATGACGCGCCGATGATCGAGCGGATCGGGGAGCCGCTCGATCAGCGCTTCGTCTTCCAGCCGGTCGATCAGCCGCATCGCCGAGGTCGCCGTCGTACCCGAGACGAGCATGAGCTGCTTGACATAGACGATGCCGCCTTCCTCGCCGTTGACGAACAGCTCCAGCAAAATGTCCCAGGCAAAGTCCTTCACCAGCCCCGGCGGCATGTGCTTGTCCACTTCCCTGCGGAGACGAATGAGCCGCCGTGCGCAATCGACGAGCTCCCGTTCGAAGATCGTCCGGCCCTGACCGGCCTGCGCCAGGGACTCGACCGTCCGTTGCGAGGTGGGCGACGGACCGGCGTGAAGGGGGATGATCCTGGTCTTCGAACTTTTCATGACGGTGTTATGTCGAACTTTCCGTAACAATATTTAACAATTCAGCTTACGCTGCCATAAGACCCCCTCCTTTCTATACTATATCAGAAACGAGTTCGTGTATAGAAGTGCTGTGAGACCCCTTGAAAAGTACTGCATCACCACTTTTCAAATCGGATAGTAAAGAGTTTCTTAAGCTTTGGAGCGACGATGGCCGGTCTGCCCTGAGTTGTTCGGGCAATTGGGACCAGAATTCGTCGTACAAGGGGCCGAGTGCATAGACGCGGTCGATGGAGTGGCGCGCCACGACCGCCGCAAGCCGCGTATGGTACGAGCCGGCATCGGGGCCCAGCTCGGCCATCTCGCCCAGAACGGCCACGCGGCGGGTCGCAGCCGTCTTCGAGCCCAGCAGCGCAAGCGCCGCTTCCATCGAGCCCGGATTGGCGTTGTAGGCCTCGTCGAGGACGAGCACCCGCCGTCCCTCGATCCAGGCTTCGAATTCGCGGCCGCGCCCCTCCAGCGGGGCGAAGGTCGCGAGCCGGGACAATGCCGGCTCGAGATCGCGGCCGAGCGCCCACAGCGCGGCGAGAACCGCCAGGGCGTTCAGCGCCATGTGCTCCCCCGCCGCGCCCAGCGCGAAGGCGACGTTGCGGCCGCCGATGCGCGCTTCGGCAATCTGCGATGACGGGTCGTAGTCGGTCAGCCGGACTTCGCATTCCGGCGCCCGGCCGTAGTCGATCACGCGCAGGCCCCGGCTGCGCGCGGCCATGTTAACCCGCGCCCATTCGGCCATCTCGCGGTTGAGCACCGCCACCCCGCCGGGGCGCATGCCTTCGAAGATCGCGCTCTTTCGCCGGGCGATCGTCGCGAGGTCGTGGTGGTGTTCGAGGTGCGCCGGCAGGATGTTGGTGAAGATCGCCACATCCGGCCGGGTCAGCCGCGAATTCTGCGCCATCCGACCGATGGCCAGCTCCAGCGCGACATGCGGCACGTCCCAGGGGATCGAGGCGAGGTTCCAGGCGATCCCGTGCGGCAGGTTGGCATTGTAGCGCGTCGTTCCGACCGCGCCGTAGCCTTCCATGGCGTGTGCCAGCATCGCGACCGTGCTCGTCTTCCCGGCGCTGCCGGTGACGCCGACCACCTTCCCGCGCATCCGCTGGCGCGCGTACCCGCCGAGATCGAGAATGGCTCTCTCTACATCCTCTACCAGAAGGGCTGGTGCGACGAGGTCTCCGAACCGCGCGGGATCGCTGCCGATGTAGGCTGCGGCACGGTGTGTCAGGCGAGGAATGTGGCGTTCGGACACGCCGCGCTGCCCTTCGGGCGGGCGCAGCGCGACCATATCTCCGTCGCGGAACGCTGGAAGGTAGGTGCACAGTCCGCCGGTCGACCAGTCACCGGGAGGAGGGCTCTGCCATTCTCCTCCGGTTGCCCGCGCGACATCCGCCGCGGTCCAGTGACGCCGCGCCTTCTCCGCGGGAGGACGGTGGACGGCACCGTCTTCGCCGTCGCGCACCAGCAGGTAGCGGCGATAGGCGGCGAGGCCGGACAGGTAGTGCTCCACGTCGTCGATCCGGATGCGGAAGGCGTGGTGGCGGATGAAGAAGCTGCCGGCGATCTTCGAAGGCCGGGCGAAGAACATCGCCAGCTCGGGCCAGAAGTGGCCGTTGAGCAGGTAACGCGCGCGGAAATCGAGCGCCCGGTAGAAGCGCGTCAGGTCGATGCCGTCGAGCAGGTGCCGCCGCTCGGGATCGGCGCGCAGGCGGGCGACCATGCTCTCGGCCGCGGTCATCAGTTCCAGCAGTGTCGGGAAAGTCGTGATCCGCTCGAGGACGAAGCCGAGGTGGGTGCGGAAGTTGTCCAGCCCGAAACGGAAGTAACGCTCCTCGGGCCGGTAGCGGGTCAGCTCGTTGACGGCATAGCTGAGCCAGTGGTCGTGCGCCTTCCAGTGCTCCTGGTCGATGAAGTATGCGAACGCCCTCTCCACCGCGGACAGCCAGTGCGCGTCGCGCGTGGCCTCGTAGAGGCGCATGAGGGCGAATGCCGCCTCGCCATCGTAATAGATGATCCGGAAGCGCTCCTTCTCGCTCAGCGAGGGATAGGCGAGCACGTGGGAGAACGATCCGGTGCCGGGATCCTGCATGTGCAGGATCCCCGCGCCCAGCCGCTCGGCGAGCGCGAGGCTTTCGGCGGTTCCCGTCAGCGCATGGTGCTTGAGCAGTGCGAGGACCGCCACCGCGTTCCCGCCGAGCTTGATCTCGCCGCCGACGTCGACGAGGAACGCCGCCTCGCGTCCGGACGGGAGCGGCGCGGGCCGGATCAGCTCCCCGGTCAGATATGCGAGGGCACGGCCGATCGCCTGCTCCAGGCTGTCGTCGCGAGTGACCTCCCACGCTTCGAGCATGGCATAGACCGTGCTCGCATGGCGCAGCGCATTGTAGGCCCGGATGGGGCGGTCGAAGCACGGATGCCAGCCGTAATGAAAGCGCCCGTCGTCCAGAACCTGGGAGGCGAGATAGGCGCTACCCGACCGGACGAGTTGCGCGACGTCCTCCGGCTGCAGAGCATTCATCGTGCGCCGCCCTGCGTCGAGACCCGCGCCCGAAAGCTCGCGGACCTGCAGATCGTCGCCGACGAACGCGCCCTTGGTCGTGAACAGCCACACCGGATCGTCGTCGCCGAACGCCAGATCGGTCAGCCCGTGGCGCTTCTCGGCGTAAATGCGGAAGTTCTTCTCGTTGAGGACGGCCGCCGCGTCGCGGTTTCCGCCGTAGAGCATGGCGTTGGCGTTGATCTCGGTCTCGAGGAACGCGTGCTCGAAGCGGGGATCGAGCGAGATGCCGAGGCGGAAGTAATTGCGCTTGATCGTGCGCAGCGCGGCCTTGAGCTCGCTCCAGCTCCGCCGCTCCACCGCATCGACCCAGTCGAGGCGCAGCCAGCGAACCGCCGCCCCGCTTGCCGCGATCCGCTCGGCCCCGGCTTGCCAGGCCTCCTCGGCGGTCGGCCCGCTGGCGGTCACGGTCGCCGCTCGCCGGGTTCCGTCGGTGAAGGAGAAGAACAGGACCGTGCGCGTGTGCCCTTCGACCTGCACGGAGGGGACCTGCCCCAGACGGGTGCGGAGGCGCTCCAGGCAGGCTTGCAGCCGGTCCGTCACCTCTCGCGCAGCGCCTCCTGCGCCCGGTTGATCGGCTTCATCAGGTATTGCAGCACCGTCTTCTGCCCGGTGTGAACGTCGACGGTGGTGATCATGCCGGGCACGATCGGGAAGCGCTCACCCGCATCGTTCACCAGCGCATTGGATGTCGTGCGTATGAAGACGCGGTAGTAATAGACTTCGGGGTTCACCTCGTCCTGGATCGTGTCGGGCGAGATCGTTGCGACTTCGCCTTCGAGACCGCCGTAGATCGAATAGTCGAAGGCGGTGACTTTCACCGTCGCCCTCTGCCCAGGATGGATGAATGCGATGTCGCGCGGCGACATGCGCGCCTCGATCATGAGCTGGTCCTCCAGCGGAATGATCTCCATCAGCCGCCCGTTCGGCGGAATCACGCCGCCTACTGTCGAAACCTCGATGCTCTTGACGATGCCCTTGACCGGCGAGCGGAGCGTCAGCCGGCTCAAAGTGTCGGAACGCCCGCGCATGACCGGGGCGAGCGCCTCGACCTGCTCGCTGGCTTCGGAGAGCTGCTGGCGCGCCTCGACCAGATATTGCGAGTGCAGGTCCGCCTTCTTCAGCTCGAGCTCGGAGAGCTGGCGCCGCAGCCGGATCACTTCGACGTTGCTCGCCGCCCCGACTTCGATCAGCGACTCGCCGATCGCGACTTCGCGGCGGATCAGGGCGATCGATTGGTCGATCAGGCGGACCGACTCGTTCAGGCTGCGGCGGCGCGTCTCGTAGAGGCGGGTTTCCGCCTGCTTGAGGTCCGGAAACTCGTCCAGCTCGGCAGGAAAGATGAGTGCCGTCTGATTGACTTCCGCCTGCAGCCGGGCCGAGGCGGCGAGGGCCGCACGGTACTTCGCGGCGCTTTCGTCGAAGGTCGAACTCGCCTGCGTCGGATCGAGCTGCGCCAGGATCTGACCGGCTTCGACCAGGTCGTCCTGCTTGACGTGCAGCTCGGCCACGATGCCGCCTTCGAGCGATTCGATGACCTGTTCGCGCATGGTCGGCACGACCCGCCCGCTGCCGGTCGCCACTTCGTCGAGCGTCGCGAACCATGCCCAGAGGACCGCGGCGGCAAACAGTGCGCCGAGCGTCCAGACGAGACGGCTGGACAGCTTCAGGCGGGGATCGGTCTCCTCCCCGAACAGCCAGTCCTCGCTTGCGGCCCGCGCGGTCATGCGGCCTTGCCCTTTCCTTGCATCGTCGCGAGCGCGGCATGCTTGGGCTTGTCGAGCTTGACCGCGCCGTTGTGGATCACGACGATCCGCTCGACGAGTTCGAGCACCCGCATACGGTGCGTGGCGATGATCACGGTGCGGCTCTTGCTCCAGTCCGCGAAGCGCTCGATGAAATGCCGCTCGGTCGCCTCGTCCATCGCGGCGGTGGGCTCATCGAGCAGGACGACCGAGGGTTCGCGCAGCAGCAGCCGCGCGAGGAGCAGGGCCTGCGTTTGCCCGCCCGAAAGGCCCAGGCCCCCTTCGAGAATCATGTAGTCGAGCCCGGACTGCGTCCGGCGTACGAATTCGTCGGCGCCGACCATCTCCAGCATCGCCGCGATCTGCTGATCGGACGCATTCGGCGCGCCCATCGTCAGGTTGTCGCGCAAGGTCCCGTGGAACAGGCGGCTGTTCTGGCTGAGCAGACCGATGTCGCGCCGCACGTCGGCCGGATCGATCTGGTGCAGCGCCAGATCGTCGACCAGAACTTCGCCCGCGACCGGCGGCAGCAGCCCCGAAAGCGCCTGCAGCAGGGTCGACTTGCCGGCCCCGTTGCGGCCGAGCAGCGCGATCTTCTCGCCCGCGGCAATTTCCAGCTCCGGCACGGCCAGCGCGGGCGGCGCATTGGCGTCTCCGTAAGTGAAGACGGCCGAGCGGAGGCTGAAAGTCCCCCGTATCGCGGGGATCTGGAGCCGCTGCTCGTGCTCGGGGCTGTCGACCGGCAGCGCCATGATCTGGTCGACGCCCTGAATCCCGACTTTCGCCTGCTGCAGCCGGTTCAGGACCTGCGTCACCTGCGAAATCGGCGCCATCATGCGCGAGCCCAGGATCGATGCGCCGACGAGCGCGCCCGTCGTCATGTCGCCCGCGATCACCATCGGCGCGCCGCAGAACACGATCGTGGCGTAGACGCCGTTCTGGACGTTCTGCGCCCAGGCGGTCAGGCCATTGGTGAGGCCCCGGAGCTTGAGCTGCGCCTCGCCCGCAACGGCGTTGAAGTGGTTCCACCGCTGCTGCAGCGGATCTTCGGCCTGGAGCGTCTTTACGTCCTCGATCCGCTGGACCGCTTCCACCAGCATGGCGTTCCGCAGCGAGGATTCGCGCATCGCCTCGGTCGCGTAGGTGCGCAGCTTCCGCTGGGCGAGCCAGCCCGGCACGAGCAGCAGCAGCATCGCGCCGAGCGGGACCAGCGCCAGTGGCCCGGCGATGAACCAGAACGCCGCCAGGAACAGGACGAAGAACGGAATGTCGGCGATCGCGGCCACGGTCGTCGAGGTGAGCAGCTCGCGCACCTGCTCGAGATCGCGGAGCTGGGCGATGAACGTGCCGGTGGAGGCGGGGCGGTCGCTGTTCCGCACCCGCAAGGCATGGCCGAAAACCCTGTCCGATATGCGCAGGTCCGCCCGCCGGCCCAGCACGTCGATGATATTGGTCCGCAGCTTGGTCAGCAGGAAGCTGAACCCGATCGCGAGCAGCACACCGATGAACAGAACGTAGAGAGTCGGGAACGATTCCGCCGGCACGACCCGGTCGTAGACCTGCATCGAGAACAGCACGCCGGCGAGCGCGAGCGTGTTCGTCACCAGCGATGCGGCGATGACGCTGGCGTAGGAGCGGCGGTCCTTCAGCAGGATACGCCGCAGCCAGTGCTCCTCGTAAGGGCGGATATAAGTATCGACCCGCGCGTCCGGAATGGCGCCGGCGGGGCGCGGGACGACGAAGCTCTCGCTGGCCTCGACCAGCTCGGCCAGATCCATGCGCTGCTGCAGCCCGCCTTCGCCGACGACAGCCAGACTGACTTCCCCGGAAGCGCT
The DNA here is from genome assembly GCF_057657235.1 of Pelagerythrobacter sp. Soil_C_18. Taxonomy (NCBI): domain Bacteria; kingdom Pseudomonadati; phylum Pseudomonadota; class Alphaproteobacteria; order Sphingomonadales; family Erythrobacteraceae; genus Pelagerythrobacter; species Pelagerythrobacter sp. Soil_C_18. Next base: position 228,606 of record NZ_JBDGIU010000004.1, on the reverse strand, counting down.
GACGGCGGTGATCACCGCGAGATCGCCGCCGTGCATCCGCGCGATGACCGGCAGGCGCCAGCTCGTCAGCGACAGCGAGGCGGGCTCGGCGAAGTGGACCTGCAGTCCCGCATGCCGCGCGAGCATGCGGATGCGCTCCTCGTCGCCCTTGGCGTGCAGCCAGCGATCGGAAAGCCGGGCCGTTTCGGTAGACACCGGCAGGCCGTATTGGCGCGCAACGAGATGAAAGGCCTCGATCCAGGCGTGCGGGCGGAAGTCCGCATCCGGGGCGGCCCTGACCGTCACAAGACGGTCCCGCCGACGGTGGTCCCGGCGAGCCCGAAGGCCTCGCGCGCGGTTCCCGAATTGACCAGGCAATCGACCTGCAGGCGGCGCAGGTCGTGCTGTGTGTTCGCCCTGTCGAAGCGGACCTGATGCAGTTCCTGCTCCGCATTGAGCAGATCGACCAGCGTCTTGGTGCCCATCTCCAGGTATTGCAGGCGGTAGAGCTTGCCGGTCTCGCGCATGCTTGCCTCGCGGAAGGCGAGCGTGTCGAGCACACGGCCGAAGCTCGCCACCTGGCGCTGCGCCTCGCTCAGCGTGCGGCTCACGTCGTTGCGGATCCGCGCTTCCGCCGCGTCGGCAGCGCCCAGCGCGTGGGATGCGCCGCGGATGCGCGCCCGGTTCGCCCCGCCGTTGTAGAGCGAGGTCGAGACGTTGATCCCGAAATTGTACTCTTCGCGGCCCCCGAACGGATCGTGGATGTCGGTCGCGCCGCCGGCGCCGAGCGACACGGTCGGCATGCTTTCCGACCGGCTGCGCTCCAGGTCGGCAAGCGCCTGGTCGCGCTCGGCGCGGACTTCGCGGATCGCCGGAATCGTCTCCCAGTCAGGCTCCCCTTGCGCGCAGGACCGCATGAAGCCCTCGGGCAGTTCTGACGATACCGCGGGCGCTTCTCCGCGGCCGAGAAGGTGGGCGAGGGTCGTCTGCCAGCGCAAGTGCTCGGCCTCGATCTCCTCGATCGTCGCCTGGGCGGCCTGCACGCGCGCGTCGGCCTGCAGCAGGTCGGCCTTGGTCGCCGCGCCCTCATTGAAGCGGTGCTGCACGAGATCGCTGATGCCGCGCACGCTTTCGAGCTGGTCGAGAGCGATCTGCCGCAGGGCTTCGGTGCGCTGGAGCTCGATGACCGAGTAGCTGGTGTCGCGGATCAGTCCATCCACCGCAAGCAGGAGCTGCGCCTCGCCGATCTCGACGCCGGCCTCGGCGGAGTGGACCGAGCTGCGCACTTTCCCGAAGTCGTAGAGCATCTGCGACACCGAGACATTGGCCCGGGGGCGCCAGCGGCTCTGGCCGATGTTGTCGTAACCTGTGCCGACGCCCGCGTTGATCTGCGGCAGATAGCCGGCTTCGGCGACGTCGATTTCTTCGGCCCGCGAATCCAGCCGCGCCTCCGCCTCGACCACGGAGGGATGCCAGGCGACCGCCTCGCGCGCGGCACGGTCGATCATGATGGCGGCCGGGCCTTCAGGAGGTGAAGCCGCCACGTACGACGGTAAACAAAGTCCGCAGGCCCATCCGACTGCAACAAGCCACCCATTCCCCCGCTTCACCCGATCACACTTCACACATTCTCACTCGTAAACGCGGCAACAGGAGCCCGCGCCGGACCGGCGCGGGCTCCGTGAGAATACAGGCGGTCAGACAACCGAAAGGTTACTACCGTCGAGTTCGTCCCGCAGATCGGTCCCGAGGTAGCCGAGCGGATCCTGCATGGGATCCGATGCGGTCTGCACCAGCGCGATCTCTTCCGCCGGCTCCGCCGCCGAGGGCATCGGCGTGTCGTCGCCGCTTTCCGACAGATAGTGGTTGAGCACTTCCTCGAGCGTGCCCTGCCCTTCGAGCAGGTCGAACTCGGGGAAGCCGGTCTCGCCGATCGCCGCGACGTTTTCACTGCCGTCGACGCCCGCCAGATCCAGCGGGATGGCGTCGGCCGCGAACATGCTCATGAACGCCGCCGCACCGGCCTCGGGTACGCCGGCGCCTGAGGGCTCGACGGTCACCTCGAGCGTGCCCTCTTCCACCTCGCCCGACGGAAGCGTGACCTGGTACTCGAAGGTATCGAGCCCGGGTTCGGTCAAGTGCCCCGTCGTGTTGGGCGTGTAGGTGTAAGTGCCGTCGGCATTGACCTCCAGCGAACCGTAGGTGCCCTGGATGGTCACCGGAGCGCCGCTGGTCACCTCGGTGAACGTCACGCCATCGGCCGAGATCGACAGCGGCGGATCGACGTCGCCGAGGAAGTCGTTCGCGAACAGATCGCCTTCGGCCGGGAAAGTCTGGCCGACGAGGAAGCTGTCCAGATGGGTGACCGTCGAGCTCACGTCGATGTCGACACCGCCGGCTACCGCGACCAGGCCGAAGTCGACATCGGCCCGGATCCGGTACTCGCCCGCGGGAACATCGGGAACGAGGATGTCACCGGTGCCGCCGCTGCCCAGCAGGCTCAGCAGCTGGCTGCCGTTGTAGCTCGCATAGGTGCTCCAGGTGCCGCTCGCCGTGTCCAGCATCTCGACGAAGACCGTGACGCCGCCGCCCAAGCCGAGGAGACTTCCGGCATCGACGGCGAGCGTCACGTCCTGTGTGGTATCGGCAGCGACGAGGAAGCTGTCGCTGACGAGATCGCCGCTTGTGCCGACCGGCGCACCGAGCAGCACTGCGGTCCACGCGTAGTCCACCGCATCGGGCATCGGATCGCCCGTCGTCACCTCGTACTCGTACTCGATCCCGGCTTGCGCCGTATCGTCGGCCACCCGTTCGCCAGCGACCTCGACCGTGAGCGTCGCCTCGACCGCATTGGTGCCGTCCGAGATGGTGTAGGTGAACACGTCGGATAACCCGATGGACGCAGGGTCGCCGTTCGCCGTGTAGCTGTAGGAGCCGTCGGCGTTGATGACGAGCGTGCCGTAGGCGCCCTCGATCGTCGCGCTGCCATCGGTGACCGTCTGCACTTCGCCGGTACCGTTCTCGACCTGCGTGACCGTGGTGCCGGGAACCGCGCTGTCTTCACCCGCTTCTCCGTCCGCGGCGGCGTCGGGGTTGATGACATTCCCGCTGACCGGCGTGCCGGCGCCCGAGAAGGTGTGCTCGGTGACGGTCGCCGTGACGGAGGTGTCCTGGATGACCGTCAGCGTGTTGCTGAGCAGCGCCTCCGTGACCGCGCCGAGGACCGCATCGAGAGATGCACCCAGACCCAAAGAATTGAGGCCGTCCGTCAGGACTTCCACCAGCTCACCCGCACCGAGGTTGGTGGTGGTCTGAAGCACCGGCTCCAGAAGGTTCCGCACCACCGTTCCCAGCGGAAGTCCGATCCCGGGCAGGATCTCGCCGTTCAGCGCGGTCTCGACCGCATCCAGAACGAGCGCCTCGTTTTCCGTGCCCAGAACCACGCCGCCTTCGCCCAGTTCCTCGAGCGACAGGCCGTCGCCGTCCGTGTCGAGCAGGCTGCCCAGCGTGCTCTCACCCTTGCGAACCACGATCGTGTAGTCGCCCGGCTCGAGCCCGGTCACATTGGCGACCAGCGTGTTGTCGCTGGTAACCCCGAGCACGCCCAGCCCGGCTACGTCGCCGAGCAGCGGATCGTTGCCGGTGGTCAGGACCCCGACCAGCTCGCCGGCCGCGTCGTAGATCTCGACATTGAAGGCGTCCGCCACCGCGAGCAGCGCCGTCTGGCTGACCTCGATCGCGATCTCACCCGACGATCCTTCGGCGATCGAGACCGCGATGCTGTTGGTGTCGTTGCCGTCGTCGAGCAGGCCGAGAACTTGCAGGTTCTCGTCGGTCACGGGCGCCTGGGTGACCGAGTCCCTGGTCCCCAGGTCCGCGGTGGCCGTATCGTTCACGGCCAGGAGAGCCGCGACCGTCACCGCGCCGAGCTGGGCGCTCGGTCCGGAGTTGCCGGCCGCGTCGGTCTGACGGACCTGCACCTCACCGGCGGCATATTCGCCGGCCGGAAGCTCGAAGCTGGTGTCCGTTCCGGCCGTCCAGCTCGTGCCGCCGTCGATCGAGTATTCCCAGGACGCTCCCGTCTCGAGACCGCTGATCCCGACCGTGCCGTCGCTGGTGATGCCGTCGCCATCGACGCCGGTATCGGTTTCGAGGGCGGCTTCAAGCGCTGCGGGCGGTGTAAGGTCCGGCGCCTCCGCAGCGGTTGGCGTGGACTCGTTGCCGGCAGCGTCGGTGGCGGTGACCAGAAGGTCCTCGCCGTCGACTTGCGCCGGGATCGTCACGCTGTAGGTGCCGTCTGCCCCGACCGTGCCGGTCCCAAGCTCGGTCGTGCCGTCAGGGGCGTAGACGGTGATGGTCGCACCGACCTCGCCCGTCCCCGTCACCGTGGTGCCGGTCGCATCGTCCACGTCCGCGGTCGGCGCTGCCGGCGGTGTGCCGTCCGGCGCCTCGGCAGCGGTCGGCGTGGACTCGTTGCCGGCTTCGTCGGTGGCGGTGACCAGAAGGTCCTCGCCGTTGACCTGTGCCGGGATCGTCACGCTGTAGGTGCCGCCGGCCCCGACGGTGCCGGTCCCAAGCTCGGTCGTGCCGTCAGGGGCGTAGACAGTGATGGTCGCACCGACCTCGCCTGTGCCGGTCACCGTGGTGCCGGTCGCGTCGTCCACGTCTGCGGTCGGCGCTGCGGGCGGTGTAAGGTCCGGCGCCTCGGCAGTGGTCGGCGTGGACTCGTTGCCGGCTTCGTCGGTGGCAGTGACCAGAAGGTCCTCGCCGTCGACCTGCGCCGGGATCGTCACGCTGTAGGTGCCGTCTGCCCCGACCGTTCCGGTTCCGAGCTGGGTCGTGCCGTCGGGAGCGTAGACGGTGATGGTCGCACCGATCTCGCCCGCCCCCGTCACCGTGGTGCCGGTCGCATCGTCCACGTCCGCGGTCGGCGCGTCGGGCGGTGTGGTGTCGGCTTCGACCAGGTTGATCGTCAGCGTAGCCGTATCGCTGCTTCCGTCGGGATTCACGAGACGGTAGGTGAACACTTCCGCCTCGCCCACGCCCACAGCCTCGTCATTCGGCGTGTAGGTGTAGCTTCCGTCCGCATTGATGACGAGCGTGCCGTATTCGCCCGCGACGACGAGGCCGTCGGTCACGGCGGCGAAGGTACCGTCGCCGGTATCGATCTCCAGCACCGCCTCGCCCGCGTCCACGTCGTTCGCAAGCACGTTGCCGCTCACCGGATCGCCGTCGACCGTGGTGGTGTGGAATTCAACATCGAGGGTGAGCGTGATGCCTACCGACAGCAGGCCGCCACCTTCGTAGACCACACGGTAGTTCCCTGGGGGAAGATCGTCGGCCGTGACCTGAACCTGATTATCGGCGAGGACGTCGAGCGTGAGTAGGTCGAGCAGACCGCCTCCGGACGTGCTGGCGACATCCTCGAACGAGCCGTCGGGCAGTTCCCTCTGTAGAGTGAATTCGACGCCGGAAAGCACGGTCGCGATACTGTCCGCCGTCAGCGTGAACGAGGTATCGGTCTCCGCGCCGGCGGCCACCGTGAAGTCGTAGGTCTCGCTGAAGGTTCCGACCGCCAAGAGATAGGTCGTGCTCTCACTGTCGGTCGTCGTCTCGACTGTCAGCGGGAACTCTACGCTTGCGGTATCATCGAAGGCGTCCGCGTCCGCGTCGGCATCAGCGTCAGCGTCAGCGTCAGCATCTGCATCCGCATCAGCGTCTGCGTCAGCGTCAGCATCTGCATCAGCGTCCGCATCGGCGTCAGCATCAGCATCGGCGTCAGCATCCGCGTCGGCGTCCGCATCAGCGTCTGCATCCGCGTCGTC
>NZ_JBDGIU010000004.1:0-222705 GCF_057657235.1 Pelagerythrobacter sp. Soil_C_18 | reverse complement strand
GGCGTCTGCGTCCGCATCAGCATCGGCGTCTGCATCCGCGTCAGCGTCTGCGTCCGCGTCCGCATCAGCATCGGCGTCAGCATCCGCGTCGGCGTCCGCATCAGCGTCTGCATCCGCGTCGGCGTCTGCGTCCGCATCAGCATCGGCGTCTGCATCCGCGTCAGCGTCTGCGTCCGCGTCCGCATCAGCATCGGCGTCTGCATCCGCGTCAGCGTCTGCGTCTGCGTCTGCGTCTGCGTCTGCGTCTGCGTCCGCATCAGCATCGGCGTCGGCATCAGCGTCTGCGTCTGCGTCTGCATCCGCGTCCGCGTCTGCATCCGCGTCGGCGTCCGCGTCGGCGTCTGCATCCGCGTCGGCGTCTGCATCAGCGTCTGCGTCAGCATCGGCGTCCGCATCAGCATCAGCATCAGCATCGGCGTCCGCATCAGCATCAGCATCAGCGTCTGCATCCGCGTCGGCATCCGCGTCGGCATCAGCGTCGGCGTCCGCGTCGGCGTCTGCATCGGCATCAGCGTCTGCGTCGGCGTCTGCATCCGCGTCGGCATCAGCGTCTGCGTCTGCATCCGCGTCCGCGTCGGCGTCTGCATCCGCGTCGGCATCAGCGTCTGCGTCTGCATCCGCGTCCGCGTCAGCATCGGCATCAGCATCAGCGTCGGCATCTGCATCCGCGTCGGCGTCGGCATCAGCGTCAGCATCGGCATCTGCGTCGGCATCAGCGTCTGCGTCTGCGTCTGCATCCGCGTCCGCGTCTGCATCCGCGTCGGCGTCTGCATCCGCGTCGGCATCAGCGTCTGCGTCTGCATCCGCGTCCGCGTCAGCATCGGCATCTGCATCAGCGTCAGCATCAGCATCTGCATCCGCGTCCGTATCGTCAGGGCCGTCGCTGCCACCGCCGCCGCCGGCAGCCGCTGCGATTCCGGCGGCTCCGAGCAGGCCGACGAGCGGCAGGATCATTCCGGCGCCCGAGCCCGATGCGCCGGCCGATTCAGCGGCGACCTGGGTGAAGAGATCGCCCACTTCGCCGAGCTCGTAGAACTGCACGCCGTCTCCGGGCCGGGCGACCCACATGGAGCCGTCAGCCTCTTCGAGCACGACTTCGCTATAGTCGTCGGTCAGCGCATAGAAGTTGGCCATCCGGATGACTTCGCCGGACTTGAGGCGGATCAGGAGGTCATCGCCCTCGCGTTCGAGACTGGCGATGTCGGCACGTTCGAGCTGCAGCTTGACTATGCTGGGGCCAGTCAGGTCGATCGCGTCCAGTGCAACGGTACGGCTCACGCCAGTAGCCTTGTCGTAAACTTCGGCAGCCATGTGCAACTCCCCTGTTTCCTGTAACGGAAGCGTATTAAATATAGTTGTTTTAGTGAAACGAGCAGTTAGCCGCGTAAAACTAACGTCCTACACGCAACTATAGCCATTTCTTATAGATAGGATCTATAGCTCGGGGGTTGTATAAGCAACCGGGGTCACGGCGGTCGTTCCGTTTTCGGAATAGTTACTTTCTTTCTACTGCGACAGGCAACGACTTTTGTGCGACGAAACGTGCAGCATGATGGATGAACCACACAAAGATGGCGCGGCAGACCGCACCCGCGCACCGTCTCGGCGCGAGATTCTCTCGCAAATGGATGTCCGAAAGGTCCGCCGAGTCGCAGAGTTTCCAGCGGTTCGCGGGTTAGGCGATTACGCGGATCACCGGCGTGCGCGGATCCGCGTCATGTCGCCTGCCGGGTTGCTGCACCCGATGCGGCGGGCGGGATCGCGCTCAGAAGGACTGGCTGGCGGCGAGGGCGAGCGTCCCGGGGCCGAAGGCCGGCTCCTCTCCCTCGATCAGAAGGCACTCGCCCGGCCCTGCGCGATCGGCGCCACAGGTTATCTCGCCTTCGATGGGCACCATCCACACGGGACCTGGGCCCAGGCGCGACATGATGGCGGAAGCATCGGTGCCCTTGGCCACGGCGAAGTGGCTGCTCTTCACGAGGAGCTGGCAATCGGCCCGGCTGTCGCCGGTCCGCAGGAAGAGGTCGCCGGCATATGGCTCCGCCCGCGACACGGCTACGCCGTCTTCCAAATGGAGCTCGCGCGGCCTGCCATAGTCGTAGAGCCGGTAGGTGACGTCGGAATTCTGCTGCACTTCGACCAGCGACACGCCCGCGCCGATCGCATGGACCGTGCCTGCGGGGATGAGGAAGAAGTCGCCCGGCTGGACCGGCTTCCAGTCCATCATCTCCTCGATGCCGCCGTCCAGCGCCAGCGCGCGCAGCCGCTCGCCGTCCAGCGCCTCGCGCGTGCCGATTCCCAGCACGGCGCCGGGCTCGGCGGCGGTCACGTACCAGCATTCGGTCTTGCCGGCGGCGAGCCCGCGGTCCCGCGCCTGCTCGTCGTCGGGGTGGACCTGGATCGAGAGGCGCTCGCTGGTGAAGAGCAGCTTGACCAGCAGTGGCATCGGCTCCGCGTCGTCGCGGGTGAACCAGATCTCCCCGATCCGCTCGCTGCCCTCGTGGCCATCGATCGGAATCGGCAATGTGGTGCGGCCCCATGGCTTTTCGACGTGGCGCGCAACAAGCTTCATCTCAACTCCTCCCCAAATGCGAATCGGTCGCGAGTCGCACTGGCTACGATGGTCGTCTTACGGGCAGGCGGACGTAGCGGCACGGAACGAATAATCCAAATCATTTGGGATATTTTGCTATGCAACGGGCGAACTCCGGGTAAACGCGCTGGTCTCGGCGGGCCTGGCGGGTTACGTCGGGATCGGCTCCGCGGGGGGCAAGCAGATTGCGCCGGCTCCGCCCGGCCGGATAAAGCGACGAGGAGTGCGCCCTTTGACGTCATCGCAGCGATCGACCCTGGGGGCTTTCCTCGCGGTCACGACCTTGTTCTTCGCCTGGGGCTTCATCACCTCGTTGATCGATCCGCTGGTCGCTGCGGTGAAGGGCGTCTTCACGCTCACCGACGTCGAGGCGCAGTTGTCGGCGTCGGCGTTCTTCATCGCCTACGGCCTCGTCTCGCTTCCGGCGGCCGTGCTGCTCCACCGCCGGCAAGCGGGCGCCTCGATCCTGATTGCGCTGGCGACGATGCTGGCCGGGTGCTTGGTGATGCTCGTCGCCACGAATGCCGGCAGCTATGCGATCGTGCTGCTCGGGCTGTTCGTCGTCGCGAGCGGGATCACGATCCTGCAGGTCGCTGCGAACCCGCTGGCGGCGGCGCTCGGCAATCCCAAGTACAGCCACTTCCGGCTGACACTCAGCCAGAGCTTCAACAGCGTCGGCACCTTCATCGGGCCCTATCTGGGTGCGACCCTGTTCCTCGAAGGCGTCCACGTCGAAGGCGGCGGGGCCGTAACCGAAGCGGCGCGGCGGAACTCGCTCGCCGGCATCGATTCGGCGTTCCTCTGGATCGCGGCGATGATCGCGGCGCTGTTCCTGTTCTTCTTCCTGCAGCGCAAGCGGGTCGACCGTGCCGCGCCTGCGGCTGCGGCGGATGTGTCCACCAGCATCGGCGCTACTCTGCGCGAGACGATGAAGTCGCCGTGGGCAATCTTTGGCGCCCTCGCGATCTTCCTCTATGTCGGGGCGGAGGTCGCGATCGGGACGCAGATGGCGCTGTTCCTGAATTCGCCGGACGTGTGGGGGCGATCGGACGCTCCTGCCGAGATCGGGGCGCTGGCTCGCTTCATGCAGCTCGACGGCACGCCCGGCGTGTCGCTTCAGGAAGCCGGCCGCGCGGTGTCGCTCTACTGGGGCGGCGCGATGGTCGGCCGCCTGATTGGCTCCGCCCTCCTCGCCCGGTTCAACGCAGGATGGCTGCTCGCGATCTTCTCGACGATCGCCGCGGCGGCCTGCGCTTATGTCGCGCTGATCGGCGGCGTCCAGGCGGGCTTCGTCGCGCTCGGCATCGGGTTGTTCAACTCGATCATGTTCCCGACGATCTTCACGCTGACGCTCGAGCGCTCCAGTGCGAGCCAGGCGGCGACCTCGGGGCTGCTCTGCACCGCGATCGTCGGCGGAGCCTTCATTCCGGTCCTGACGGGCAGCGTCTCGCAGCTGGCGGGATATTCGTTCTCCTTCAGCGTCCCGATGGTGTGTTATCTCCTCATCTGCATTTTCGCGGTCGCCGCCGTGCGGGCGAAGTCGCCCTCGCGTGCGCCGGCCGCGGCCGTGCCCCATTGACGCAGCCCGAGAAGAGGTTGGTGCGTGATATCTGACTGTATTTACAAGTGCTTGCGGGTTCGCGGAGGCCGGCTATGACCGAGGCTCAGCGCCCCCGCATCGGGCTGTCCGGCACCAATCTCGAGCGTGCGGCGGACCACAACCAGCGCGTCACGCTCCACGCGATCCGCGTCAACGGGCCGCTCACGCGGGTCGACCTGGCAAACATTACAGGCCTCACACACGCAACGATAGCAAACATAACCAAGCGCCTCCTCGCCGAAGGACTTATCGAAGAAGCCGGGCGTCTGCGCGGCGGACGCGGACAGCCGCCGGCCAAGCTGATTGTCAATCCGAACGCCTGCTACGCGCTGGGCGTCAACATCGACCGCGACCACGTTACGATCGTGGTGGTGAACTTCCTCGGCCAGACGATCGCGCGCGTCTCCCGCGAGGTGGAATTCGCACTGCCGGACGAGGTCAGGTCCTTTTATCTGCATTCGGTCGACAAGCTCCTCAAGCAGGCGAAGATCGACGTTTCGCAGCTCGTGGGGGTGGGCATCGCCCAGCCCGACGATCTCGGGCTGGTCGACCTGCCTGGGCGCCCCCCGGCCTACGCCGAGTGGGAGAACCTGGATGTCGCGAGCCTGTTCGCCGAACCGCTCAACCTTCCCGTGTTCGTGGAAAACGACGCCGCGGCAGCGGCTATGGGCGAACTTCAGCTCGGCCTCGGCCAGGGTTTCTCAAGCTTCTTCTATATGCTGATCTCGTCCGCCCTCGGCGGCGGCCTGGTGGTCGACGGGGCCTACTTCCGCGGCGCGAACGGGCGCAGTGGGGAGATGGGCTTCCTGATGAGCGACGACGGCCGGGGGGGGCGCAGCCAGATACAGAACTTCGTGTCGCTCTCCGGCCTTTCCCGGCCGCTGGAGGCGGTCGGTTTCAGCATCGTCGACATGCTGCAGTCGCAAGGGCGGAATGATAAGATTGAGCCGATCGTGGACGCCTGGATCGAGGAAGCCGTCGAACGGCTGACCGAGCCGCTGACTGCGATCAACTGCCTGATCAATCCTGCCGCGGTGCTGATTGGCGGACGTTTGCCCGGTCCTTATGTTGACCGATTGGCCGACCGGCTCAGCGTTCTGCTGCGCCAGCGCGCGACCAACGCGCCGGTGCTCGCGCCGATCAAGCGAGCGATGCTGGCCGAAGATGCGCCGGCAGTCGGCGCGGCGATCCTGCCGTTCAGCCATTTCCTGCTGCCCAAGCCGAACGCCCTCTGGAAAGCCCCGGCGCGCGTCTAGCGCCGGCCAGGCCCCTGACATTGTCTGCCGCCGCACTTGCCTGACCGCAGGAGCCGCGCGCGTGGGCGCTGCAAAACATGCATCAAACCCACGGCGACCATTTCATTTGACAAAATGATTTAATTAATTGAGGACTCACTCCCGACAGGTCCGGAACGGAGCAAATCCGTCCGGGCGAGGGGGCCCCGTCATGGGCCCTTGGGAGAGGGAGCACGTAATGAGGAACGATCATGCACGCCCTGCGCTTCGCGCACCGCGGATCGGAAAGTGGTCACCGACCATCGCGCTGCTCATGGCCGGCGTCAGCCTCGTCAGTGCGTCAAGCGTGGCGCAGACGCACGACAGCGCGCAATCCGATCGTCAGCCCGTCGAACTGGCCGATCCGCTGGTCGGCACGGCCCCGCTGGACGACGGCGATCTGATCGGCAATGCGCCGCCGCCGGGCGAGCCGCTCTATTCCGGACAGACCTCGCCGGGTGCGCGGCTGCCGCACAGTTCGGTCGAGGCATCGCCCGTCAACGTCAATCTCGAGCTCACCTATCCGAACGGCGTCCCGGCGCCGTACCACTATCCGAACCCGACGATGATCGCCTTCACCGGCGGCGGCGGCGCCACCTACGGCGGCAACGCCAAGCCGTTCATCATGCCGGTGGTCGGCGACTGGACGGTGCCGCCCGCCTACACCCCGTCGTACTACGACAAGGCGCGGGAGAAGGCTTCGCCCGGCTACTATTCGGTCTATCTCGACACCTTCCGCACCCAGGCGGAGCTGACGGCGACGCAGTGGACCAGCATGATGCGGTTCACTTTCCCCGAAACCGACCGGGCGAACGTGATCGTCAACCTGCCGCGGGAAGGCGGCGAGGTCGAGATCATCGGCGACCGGACCGTGCGCGGCGTCTCGGCCGAGAAGCGGAGCAGCGCCGACGGGCCCTATTTCGTGGCCGAATTCTCCAAGCCCTTCGCGGCGCTCGGCACGTTCCGCGCGAACCTGGAGGACAAGGGCTGGGGCATCGGCACCAAGGATGTCGAACCGGGCCGGCGCGAGATTTCGGGCAACTATGCGGGTGCCTACATCACCTTCGCCACCGACCAAGGCGAGCAGGTGCTGATGAAGATCGCCCACGGCAATAGCTATGCCGAAGCCGAGCAGCGCCTGCGCGAGGAGAATCCCGGCTGGGACTTCCAGCGCGTCCACGATTCCGCGCGCGCGGAATGGGCGGAACTCCTCGACCGCGTGCAGGTGACAGGCGGCACGCCCAAGCAGCGCAAGCTGTTCTACTCGACGCTGTTCCAGTCCTTCGCCAGCCCGCGCCTCCTCGCGGAGAAGGGCGACACCTTCACCAGCCGCGACGGCGAAGTGAAGACGGCGACCTACGACCGCTACAGCCCGGTTCCGTTCTGGGATACCGGCCGCAACCAGATCGTGCTGCTCGAGCTGATGGAGCCCGAGCTGGTGCAGGACGTCATGCGCTCCGAGCTCGACATGGCGCGCGAGCGCGGGTTCATGAACACCTCGTTCCACGGGGACAACGCGGTGTTCCTCTACCTCGGCGCAATGGAGCGGGGCATCCCGTTCGACTACGAGGCGGCTTACGAATATCTCCGCAAGAACGCGACCGACCCGGAAGGGCCGCGCGGTTACATGGACGAGTATCTGACCAAGGGCTGGATCTCGGATATCGTGCCCGACGGCAATCCCAGTCCCCCCTACGCAGGCGGCAAGGCGGGCGCCGACAAGACGCTCGAATATGCCTGGGACGACCACGCCCTGGCGCTGATGGCGCACCGCCTCGGCAAGATGGACGATTACCGCATGCTCCTGCAGCGTGCGGGCAACTACCGGAACGTCTTCGACAGCTCGACCGGCTTCATGCGCGGGCGGACCGAGGACGGGAACTGGATCTCCCCCTTCGATCCGGGCGAGCCTTACTACAACTTCATGATGAAGGAGGCCTCGGGCTGGTCGACGCTGTGGCTGGTGCCGCACGACGTGCAGGGGCTCATCGACCTGCTGGGCGGGCGCGAGGCGTTCAACGCCAAACTGGATGAGTTCTTCGAGACGCCGTACAATCCGAAGGGCATCTGCCGCGATTGCACCGGCATGCTGGGCCAGTACGTGCAGGGCAATCAGCCCGACCAGCACGCCCCCTATCTCTACGCCTGGAGCGGCCAGCCGTGGAAGACGCAGAAGCTGGTGCGGGAAATCCTCGACACGCTCTACGGTAGCGACGCCGCGGGTTACGGTTATCCCGGCATGGACGACCAGGGCGCGACTTCGTCGTGGTACGCAATGAGTGCGATGGGCTTCTATCCCGTCGATCCCTCCACGCCGCACTACATCATCGGCAGTCCCGTGTTCGATACCGTCAGCCTGAGCATGGGCAACGGCAAGGCGCTGGAGATCGTCGCCGAGAACAATTCGGCCGAGAACATCTACATCCAGTCGGCGACGCTGAACGGCCGGGCGTGGAACAAGCCGTGGTTCAGCCACGACGACGTCAAGGACGGCGCGAAACTGGTGCTGACGATGGGGCCGCAGCCCAACCCGAACTGGGGCAGCGCCCCGAATGCAGCGCCGCCCTCCATGTCGGAGCCGGCACGATGAAGCGGATGATCGGAGCCCCGGGTATGCGGATACTCCTGGCATTGTTCTGCGCGGTCGCGGGATTCGGCGCCGCGCCTACGCTGCAGGCGCAGGAGCCGGCCGGCGACAAGGTCTTTACCGGCGAGGTGATGACCAGCTGGGGCCGCGGGGTCACGCCCGAGAACGCGTGGCGCAGCTATCCGCGCCCGCAGCTCAAGCGCGACGCCTGGCTCAACCTCAATGGGCTGTGGGACTATGCGATCACTTCGGCCGACGTGGTGCGGCCGGAGCGGATGGATGGGCAGATTCTCGTCCCCTTCGCGGTCGAATCGCGCCTGTCGGGCGTTGCGCGCCGGGTCGGCCCCGAAGACCGGATCTGGTACCGCCGCAGCTTCACCGTTCCCCCCGACTGGGCGGGTCAGAACGTGATGCTGAATTTCGGCGCGGTCGATTACGAGGCGCATGTCTGGGTGAACGGCGCGATGGTCGGCTCACACACGGGCGGCTTCGATGCCTTCGGCATGGACATTACCCCTTACCTCCGCAGCGGCGAGAACGAGCTGCTGATCCAGGTCGCCGATCCGACGAGCGCGGGCACGCAGCCGCGAGGCAAGCAGATCCTCGAACCCGCGGGCATCTGGTACACCGCGGTCAGCGGCATCTGGCAGACGGTCTGGCTCGAGCCGGTGCCCAAGCTGCACATCGCCGACGTGCGCGCCACGCCCGACATCGACCGCGGTGTGATCGAAGTCGACGTGGCGCTGAGCGGCTGGGCCGAGGATACCGATGCGGTGCGACTGACCGCGAGTGCGGGCGGCAAGACGATCGCGTCCACGATCATCCGCGCCAATCGCCATGCGACCCTCGAAATCCCGGACGCGCGGCTCTGGTCGCCCGAGGACCCGTTCCTTTACGACCTGACCGCTGAACTCGTCACCGTGCGGGATCCCTATGCCGGGATGGAGGACCGCAACCGCGTCTCCTACGATGCACGCTTCACCGAACGCGAGCAGAACACCTATGCCGCAGCTCAAATCGTCGGCGCGCCGCGTGACAGGGTCGAAACCTACTTCGGCATGCGCAAGATCTCGATCGGCCCAGGGTTGGTACACGGCCAGCCCGTGATCCTGCTCAACAACAAGCCGTATTTCCAGCACGGCACGCTTGACCAGGGCTGGTGGCCGGACGGGCTCTACACCCCGCCTTCGGAAGAGGCGATGGTGAGCGACCTGGTCTTCCTCAAGAAGGCCGGCTTCAACATGGTCCGCAAGCACATCAAGACCGAGCCTGCGCGCTACTACTACGATGCGGATCGTCTCGGCATGCTGGTCTGGCAGGACATGCCCTCGGGCGGCGGCGAAGACCAATTCGTCACCGGCACGAGCAAAAGTCAGGCGGTGCTCTCTTCCGACACGATGGCGCAGCATCAGGATGAGCTCACCCGCATGATCGGCGACTTCCACGCTTTCCCGTCGATCGTGATGTGGGTGATCAACAACGAAGGCTGGGGGCAGTACGACTCGGAGACTCTGACCAAGCTGGTGAGGGGCATCGATCCGGGCCGGCTGGTCAATGCCGACAGCGGCTGGCTCGATGTCGCGCCAGAAGTGTCGGACGTGTTCGACATCCACACTTACGAGGATGAGCCGAGGACGCCCGAGCGCAAGAGCAACCGCGCGATCGTACTCGGCGAATATGGCGGCATCGGCCTGCCGGTCGAAGGGCATCTCTGGCGTAAGAGCGAGCGCAACTGGGGTTATCAGACGGCCACGGACGAAGCCGACTACATCGCCCGCTATCGCCGCAAGCTCGACGCGGTGATCCGTCAGGCGAAGGAGCACGGCCTCAGCGCTGCGGTCTATACCCAGACCACCGATGTCGAGGACGAGATCAACGGCCTGCTCACTTACGACCGGGCACGTCCGAAAGCACCGCCGGAAACCCTCGCGGAGATTGCAGCTCCGCTCTGGGAAGAAGGAGGCGATCCCTAAGGGGTGGCGCGCATTCGCCACAGGCCAAGGCGAATGCGGCAGCCCTCGGTGAATTCTATTGGAAATTTGATTTTTTTATTCTGAGATGGAGTTTCGCGCCGACTCGCGAAGGCATAGCCGACGAAGCGCCGCGGAGATGAACAGGAAGGGGAGCCACGAGCTCCACAACAGTAGGGAGGAACGACCGACATGAATGACAGGCAGATTTCGCGGCGCTACGGCAACGGGCGGCTCGCACGGGAATTGATGCTATCGGCGAGCATGATCGTCGGCTTTGCCGGTACCGCGCATGCCCAGACGGCGGACGACGCCGCACAGGGGCAGGACGAGGCGCAGTCCGCCGGTACCTCGGGTGAGATCGTCGTCACTGGCTATCGTGGTTCGATCGAGGAAAGTCTGCGCCAGAAGCGGGAGGCGAACGCGCTCGTCGAAGTGATCAATGCCGAAGACATCGGTAAGTTCCCCGACAAGAACGTAGCCGACGCGCTGCAGCGCGTGCCCGGTGTGGTGATCACGCGCGACGGCGGTGAAGGCAGCCGGGTCAGCATCCGCGGCCTGCAGCCGGGTCTCACCCTTACGTTGCTCAATGGTAACTTCCTTGCCGGCGCCGACAGCGGCGATCCGCAGCGCTCGTTCAATTACGTCATGTTGCCGTCGACCTTCATCGCCAGCACCGAAGTCTACAAGTCGCCCGAAGCGCGGCTCGAGGAAGGCGGCGTCGGGGGTACGATCATCCTCAACACGCGGCGTCCGCTCGACCTTGACGCATGGTCGGGGTTCGCCTCGGTCGAGGGCACGTACTCCGACACGACCGAAAAGTTTGAGCCGCAGCTGGCCGCCCAGGTATCCTGGAAGAACGACGCCGAGACGCTCGGCTTCCTCGTTGGCGGCGTCTACCAGGAGCGTTCCAACCGCGAACTGCGCGGTTACACCGAAACCTGGCGCTGGTGGAGCGATCGTGACGAGGATGGCAACATCATCACGCCGGCCACCGACGTCAACGGCAATCCCTTCGCGAACGACGACGCCATCTCCTATTGGCCCGGTCAGGGCGTGACCACGCGCGACGGCGAGCACTACTCGGGCTACTGGGCGCCGCAGTCGGTGAACACCGAGGTGTTCGACCAAAAGCGCGAGCGTTACGGCATCCAGGCGACCCTGCAGGTGCGGCCGTTCGACAATGTCACCGTCACCTCGAACTACTTCCGCTTCGAGTACAGCAGCGACTTCGTCAGCAACGTGCTGAAGATTCCCGAGTGGGGCTACGGCAACTTCTTCACCGGCCCGACGTTCGATCCGAGCGGGACGATCTTCCAGTCGGCTGCGTTCGAAGTGCCGCCGGCCGGAACGGAGTGCCTCGCCAATGCCACGCCATGCACGATGGAGACGCCGCAGATCGCCGGCACTTACAGCCGTGAGAAGCAGGTCTCGAACACCTTCGAAACCGAGGTGGCATACGAAGGCGACAACTTCGAGGCAGTGGCGAAGTTCGGCAAGACGAAGGCCACCGGCGGACCGTCAATGCGGTTCGGCGTTGCCGCCAAGCCGCGTCTGACAACCAGCGGCGCGGAGCAGAACGGCAACTTCTACAGCGCCTGGGATATCACGGGCGGCAATTTGAACATGGAGTTCTCGCCGGAGCTGCAGGAGAACATCAAGAACGGTATCGCGCAGATCGATATCGGCTCGACCGGTTCCGGCTTCACCAACAGCGAGCTCGAGCAGCGTTATGCGCAGCTCGATATGACTCGGCACTTCGACAGCTTCCTGAGCTCGATTCAGGTTGGCGCGAAGTGGCGGGAACTGGACATCCGGCGCGAGACCGGCCGCAACGAATGGTACGCCGATCCGGCAACCGAACTCCGCTATCAGGATACGCCGGAAGGCGCGATCGCACGGCCAGAATACTTCTATGATCAGCCGATGGGCAACATCATCGGCGGTTTCAATGCTAACCTGTTCCCGGGCATCGATTTCAATCGTTACCTGGATTACATCAACTCGACCTACGGCCCCTCAGTGCGGGTGCCGGAGCCAAACAACCTCTACAACATCACCGAACGCGTCTGGGCCGGTTACGTCCAGGCGAACTTCCAGACAGGTGGTCTGCGGGGCAACATCGGCTTGCGGATGGCGAACACCAAGCAGTCTGGAGTGACCTCAGATCGCCTCGAGTATCTCAACGATTATTGCGTCGATGGGCCTGGCGGCCCGTTCGATCCCGACAAGCCTCTGGGGCCCGACGGCAACTGCGAGGTGATCCCGCTCGAAGAACGTCGGGAAATCGTCAACACGCGGGTCCAGGAATCGAAGAGCTATACCGATTGGCTTCCGAGCCTGAACCTCGTCTACGAAGTCACTGACACACTGCTGGTACGCGGTGCAGTCGCCAAGGTCATCGCTCGGCCATCGTTCGGCGATCTCGCATCGGCACGCTCGCTCACCTATCGCTCCGAAGCATATGCCTTTGATCGGGGCGAGTTCGGCGAGTTCGCGGGCTGGTCCGGCAGCGGCGGCAATGCCGACCTGAAGCCTTTCTCAGCCTGGCAGTACGATCTCGGCATCGAGTGGTACTTCCAGCCTGGTTCGGTGGTCGGCGCGACGGTGTTCCGCAAGGACGTGTCTGACTTCATCGTGCCGCTGGTGCTCGACGTGACGCGCGAAGTGGCTGGTGAGCAGGTGCTGATCCAGCCCTACTCGACGGTTGCAAATGGATCGAACGCTGTGTCGCAGGGTATCGAAGTCTACGCCCAGCACACACTGCCCTTCGGCCTAGGTGCGCAGGTGAACTTCACCTACAACGACACCTCGGTCGCCGATATCACGCTCGACGGCGAGAAGGTCGGCGAGTCCGCACTGGTCGGAAGCTCAAAGACGCAGCTCAACGCTTCGGTATTCTACGAAACCGACCGGCTGCTTCTGCGCGCATCGTACAACCGCCGGGGCGAAGTTGTGGGCGGTCTCTCGTCGGGCCTGAACGTCTATACGGACCCCTACGATCAGGTGGATATCAACGCATCGTACGAGTTGTTCGACAACCTGCTCCTCACCGCCGCGGTCATCAATCTGACCAAGTCGGAGGAGAGCATGCATCTCGGCAACGACACCGACGATCGCTTCTACCGGAACAACTACTTCGGTCGGCGTGCCTACATTGGGTTGTCCTACAACTTCTGAGGCAGGCACCTGCCATTCTCTCCCCCCTGGGTGGCTCCGAAAGGAGCCACCCCCCTTTTTCGGGGTAAGGGAGAGTCGAGATTATCACTACATCGTCCGCTCGGATCAGCGGGCAAGGAGAGGGTCGTGACGCGCGGTTGGTTGAAGTCGGTTCTGGTTGCGGCGACGCTTGTCTGGGGCGGCCCCGCAGCGGCCGAGAACCCGGTCGTTCCGGGATGGTATGCCGATCCCGAAATTCGGGTCTTCGGTGACCGCTACTGGATCTATCCGACGTACTCGGATCATACCGAGACGCCCGACGTGTCGGAGCATTTCAGCGAGAAGCAGCAGGAACTGCGCCAGCAGCAGGCGCTGCGGCCTTCATACTACATCCAAACCTTCTTCAACGCGTTCTCTTCGCCCGACCTGGTCAACTGGACCAAGCACAGTCACGTCCTCGACGTCGAGAACGTCGAGTGGGCCGCCTACGCGGTCTGGGCGCCGTCGGCGATCGAGAAGGACGGCAAATATTACCTGTTCTTCGGCGCCAACGACATCCAGTCGGACGACGAGCTCGGCGGGATCGGCGTCGCGGTCAGCGACAGCCCCGCCGGGCCGTTCAAGGACGCGATCGGCAAGCCGCTCATCGGCAAATTCCACAACGGCGCGCAGCCGATCGACCAGTTCGTGTTCCGCGACAAGGACGGCCAGCACTACCTCTATTATGGCGGCTGGAAGCACTGCAACGTCGTGCGCCTGGGCGACGACCTGACCTCGATCGTGCCGTTCGAGGACGGCACGATGTTCAAGGAGATCACCCCTCCCGGCTATGTCGAGGGGTCGTTCATGGTCGAGCGGAACGGCATCTACTACCTGATGTGGTCCGAAGGGGGCTGGACCGGCCCCGACTACCGCGTCGCCTACGCGATGGGGCCGAGCCCGACCGGGCCGTTCGAGCCCAAGGGCGTCATTCTCGAGCAGGATTTCAGCATCGCGCGCGGCGCGGGCCACCACTCGGTGGTCAATGTGCCGGGGACCGATGAGTGGTATATCGCCTACCACCGCCGTCCGCTCGACACCGATCGGGGCGAGCACCGGCAGATCGCGATCGATCGCATGTATTTCAACGAGGACGGGACGATCCGTCCGGTCGTGATGACCAACGAAGGAGTCGACCCGCGGCCGTTCGCGGCGGCAGGTTCGGACTAAACGATGATGGGGAGGGAAACCTTGAGAAACAGCCTGAGCCGCACGCTGCGCCGCGCGACCACAATGCTGCTTGCGGTCAGCCTCTCGCTGCCGCTGCCCGCCGCCGCCCAGAGCGCGCAACCGAGCGCGGGCGAAGGCGAGGCGCTGGTCGATCTCGTCAACCCGCTGATGGGCACCGACAGCGAGTTCGCGCTGTCCTACGGCAACACCTATCCCGCCGTCGCGGTGCCGTGGGGCATGAACTTCTGGACTCCGGTGACGGGCGAGATGGGCAGCGGTTGGGGCTATACCTACGATGCGCACAAGATCAGCGGCATCAAGCAGACCCACCAGCCCAGCCCGTGGATGAACGACTATGCCGCGTTCGAGCTGATGGCGGTAACCGGCCCGGTTCGCATCAAGCAGGAAGAGCGCGCCTCGTGGTTCAGCCACATGGCCGAGGTGAGCAAGCCCTACAAATACCAGGTCTATCTCGCGGATCATGACGTGACGGCGGAGGTCGTGCCGACCAGCCGCGCGGCGCAGTTCCGCTTCACGTTCCCCGAAAGCGACGACGCGCACATCGTCCTCGACGCCTACAACGAAGGCTCGATGGTGACGGTCGATCCGAGGCGTCGCCGCATCACCGGCTATGTCCGCAACAATAGCGGCGGCGTGCCCGAGAACTTCCACAACTACTTCGTGCTCGAGTTCGACCGGGACTTCACCGTCACGCGGACCTGGGACGAGAACTTCCAGTTGCACGACGATCTGAAGAGCGAAGGCGGTCACGTCGGCGCAGTCGTCAGCTTCAAGACCGAGAAGGGCGATCAGGTCGGCGTCAAGGTCGCCTCGTCCTTTATCAGCCCGGAGCAGGCGCTGCTCAACCTCGAGCGCGAAGTCGGCGGCAAGAGCTTCGAACAGACCGAAGCCGCAGCACGCGCCGAGTGGGAGAAGGAACTCTCGCGCATCCGCGTGACCGATTCCGACATCGACAACCGCAAGACGTTCTACTCGGCGCTCTACCGCATGCTGCTGTTCCCGCGGCCGCTGCACGAGATCACGGCCGACGGGAAGACCGTCCACTACAGCCCGTACAACGGCAAGGTCGAAGACGGCTATCTCTACACCGACAACGGCTTCTGGGACACCTGGCGCGCGGTCTTCCCCTTTTTCGCGCTGATGTATCCCGACTTCGACAGCAAGGTGATGCAGGGGCTGGTCAACACTTACGAGGAGTCGGGCTGGCTTCCCGAGTGGGCGAGCCCCGGCCACCGCAACGTGATGATCGGCTCGAACTCGGCAATCATCATCGCCGACACCTACCTCAACGGCGTGCGCGGCTTCGATGTCGAGAAGCTCTACGAGGCGATGGTCAAGAACGCGACCACGTCCGAAGGCCGTCCGCGCGACGACCGGGGGCGGGTCATCAACGCAGTCGGGCGCGAAGGCGTCGAGTACTACAACCGCCTCGGTTACGTGCCCTACGACGTCGGCATCAACGAGAATGCCGCGCGTACGCTCGAATATGCGACGGCCGACTTCGCGCTATCGCGGCTCGCAGCGGCACTCGGGAAGACCGAGGATGCCCAGAAGTACGCCAAGCAGGCACAGAACTACCGCAATCTCTATGACGCTGAGAGCGGCTGGATGCGCGGCCGCAACCAGGACGGCAGCTGGGCCACGCCGTTCAATCCGTACAAGTGGGGAGATGCCTTCACCGAAGGCAATTCGCTACACTACAGCTGGTCGGTGATGCAGGACGTCCAAGGTCTCATCGATCTGATGGGTGGAGACCAGAAGTTCATCGAGCGGCTCGATTCGATCTTCACCACGCCGCCGATCTTCGACGACAGCTACTACGGCCAGACGATCCACGAGATCCGCGAGATGCAGATCGTCGACATGGGCCAATATGCCCATGGCAACCAGCCGATCCAGCACATGATCTATCTCTACGACTGGGCCGGCGCACCGTGGAAGACGCAGTACCATGTGCGCAACGTGCTGGAGAAGCTCTACTCGCACGGGCCGATCGGCTACCCGGGCGACGAGGACAACGGCCAGACTTCGGCCTGGTACGTCTTCTCCGCGCTCGGCTTCTACCCGGTGACGCCGGCGGTCGGCGAGTACGCGATCGGCAGTCCGCTGTTCGACCGGGTCGACCTGACCATGCCCAATGGCAAGGCGCTGGCGATCATCGCCGAGAACAACAGCGACGAGAACGTCTACATCCAGTCGGTGACGTTCAACGGCCAGCCGCACGAGGTGACCTGGCTCGACCGCGAGGCGCTGCAGCAGGGCGGCACGCTCACTTTCGTGATGGGACCCGAACCCAACAAGCAATGGGGCACCGGCCAGGATGCCGCGCCCTTCTCGATGAGCGCGCCTGCCGGTCAGTGACCGCGGCGCATCGAAAACCAGTGGGAGAGACCGTGATGAACCTCAGCCGCCGCGACATGCTGTCGAGTGCAGGTGCCCTTGCCGTGGCGGCGACGCTGCCCGGCGCCGCCATGGCCGCCCAGCAGGGGGTGTCGCAGCGCCCCCCGAAGGCCCAGCGCCGCTTCACCAGCAAGGCCGTCGAGGCCGAGATCGCGCGGGTGAAGGCGAAGATCGGCGACCCCGAACTCGCCTGGCTGTTCGAGAACTGCTACCCGAACACCCTCGATACGACCGTGTTCGCAGGGCAGGTGGGCGGCAAGCCCGACACTTTCGTCATCACCGGCGATATCAATGCGATGTGGCTGCGCGACAGCTCGGCGCAGCTCCAGACCTACGTGCATCTGACCGGTGAGGATCCTGAGCTTCGCCGGCTGTTCCACGGCGCGATCCAGCGTCAGGCGCGCTGCATCCTGATCGATCCGTATGCCAACGCCTACACGCACGATCCGAATGCCAAGTCGAACCTACCAGCGATCAACGATCTGACCGACATGAAGCCGGGCGTGGCCGAGCGGAAGTGGGAGATCGACTCGCTCTGCTACCCGATGCGCCTCGCGCACGGTTACTGGACGAACACGCGCGACAAGGCGCCGTTCGACGACGTCTGGGCGGAAGCGATGCGCACCGCGGTCGACACCCTGCGCGTTCAGCAGCGCAAGGACGGACCGGGGCCCTATCACTTCCAGCGGGTCGACAAATCGCCGACCGAGACGCTGATGTTCGGCGGCTACGGCGCACCGACGCGCAAGGTTGGGCTGATCCATTCGGGCTTCCGCCCGTCGGACGATGCCTGCCGCTTCCCGTTCCTGATCCCGTCGAACCTGTTCGCCGTTTCGGCGCTGCGCATGCTGGCGGCGGTGCTGCGCGACACGCGCAACGACGCGGCCTTCGCCCGCGACTGCGAAGCGCTTGCGAGTGAGGTCGAGGCCGCGCTCCACGCCCATGGCAAGATGTCCGACGGCAAGGGCGGCGAAGTCTGGGCCTACGAGGTCGACGGCTACGGCAATGCCATCTTCATGGACGACGCCAACGTCCCCAGCCTGTCCGCTCTACCGCTGCTTGGCTCGGCCGATCGCAACGATCCGCTCTACCGCCGCACCGCCGATCTCGCCTGGTCCGAGCGCAACCCCTATTTCTTCAAGGGAACGGCGGCGGAAGGGATCGGCGGGCCGCACATCGGCATGGACATGGTCTGGCCGATGTCGATCATCACTCGCGGTCTGCTGAGCGACGACGACGCCGAAATCCGCCAGTGCCTCAAGTGGCTCAAGACCACGCATGGCGGCACCGGCTTCATGCACGAGTCCTTCCACAAGGACGATCCGGCCAACTTCACGCGCAGCTGGTTCGCCTGGGCGAACGGCCTGTTCGGCGACCTGATCCTCGATCTGGACCGCCGCAAGCCGGCGCTGATCGCCGGCCGTATCTAACGGAGAGGGACCCATGCTGCGTACCAGTCGCCGTCAACTGCTCGCCGGAACCGGTTTCACCGCTCTGGCGGGCCTCGCTCCGCGCACCGCCTGGGCGCAGGCGCCGAGCGCGGGCAGGCCGAACCTGTTCGTCGGCACGGGCGGGCATGGCCATACCTTCCCCGGCGCCTCGCTGCCTTTCGGTATGGCGCAGCTCAGCCCCGATACCGACAACGCGCGGTGGGACGCCTGCTCGGGCTATCACGACACCGACGGCTCGATCATGGGCTTCTCCCACACACACCTCTCGGGCACCGGCATCGGCGACATGCTCGACGTGCTGGTGGTGCCCACGCGCGGCGAGCTGGAGCTGACCCCCGGCAAGCTCGGCAGCCCCGACACCGGCTATCGCCAGCGCTTCACCGACGAGTTCGCCGAGCCCGGCTACTACCGCGTGCTCCTCGAATCGGGCGTTCAGGCGGAGCTGACGGTCACCGAACGGTGTGGCCTCCATCGCTACCGCTTCCCCAGCGGGCCGGGGCATATCCTGATCGACTTCGCGCACATGATCCTCGACGATTGGGACACGGGCGCGCTGATCGAGCAGGCCTCGCTCCTGCTCCAGCCCGACGGGATGCTGACCGGCCACCGCCAGGTCAACCGCTGGGCCAAGGGACGCCACATCCATTTCGCGATGGAGCTGTCCCGCAAGCCCGACCGTGTCCAGTTCTTCGACGACGGCGACACGCCTGCGATGGAAGGCTCGGCCGGGGTCCAGGGCAGGACCCTCAAGGTCGCGCTGTTCTTCGACGATGCCGGCGGTGATCCAATCCTGATCAAGACGGGCCTCTCGGGCGTCTCGGTCGAAGGCGCGAAAGCCGCACTGGCGGCCGAGGCGCCCGGCTGGGACTTCGACGGCGCATGCAAGGCCGCTCGCGCCGCCTGGGCACGCGAACTGGGTTGCGTGCGCGTGAAAGGCGGCACCGAGGCGCAGCGCACGATCATGGCGAGCGCGCTTTACCATGCCTTCCTCGCCCCCACGCTCTTCACCGACCGGGACGGCCGCTACATCGGCCTCGACGGGGAAGAGCATCAGGCGCCCCAAGGGGAAGCGGCCTTCAGCACCTATTCGCTGTGGGACACTTATCGCACGCTCCACCCGCTGCTGACGCTGGTGCAGCCCGAGCGTGCGGCGGTCTTCACCCGCGACCTGATCCGGCAGACGGAGCAGAGCCCCTATGGACCGCCCGTCTGGCCGCTCCAGGGCGTCGAGACCGGCACGATGATCGGCTGGCACTCGGTGGTCACGCTCGCCGAAGCAAAGGTAAAGGGCATCGAGGCCGACTATGCCGCCGCCTGGCCCAACGTCCGCAAGCGCGCATTCGACCGTGAGTTCAAGGACAGCCCCAGCTCGCTTGGCCGCGGCCATTACTACGACCTCGGCTACATTCCCGCCGACAAAGTATGGGAATCGGTCAGCCGCACGCAGGAATATGCCTACGACGACTGGGCTATGGTCGTTCTGGCCGAAGCGGCTGGCGCGCACGACGATGCCGAGGCGCTGCGCAAGCGCAGCCTCAACTATCGCAACGTGCTCGACGCCTCGATCGGCTTCGCGCGGCCCAAGTTCTCCGACGGAACTTGGTGGGCGCCCTACGATCCGATCCAGATCGGTCACATGCCCGAGCCGTGGTGGCGCGACTATACCGAGGCGAACGGCTGGCAGGCGACGTTCCTCAACCAGCACGACATCTACGGCCAGATCGAGCTGTTCGGCGGCGACGCTGCGTTCGAGAAGAAGCTCGACGACCTGTTCAACGCGCCGTCGACCCTGCCCGACAATGCGCCGCCCGACATCTCAGGGCTGGTCGGGCAATATGCCCACGGCAACGAGCCCAACCACCACGTCGCCTATCTCTACGCCTATGCCGGCGCGCCGCATAAGACGCAGGCGATGGTCCGCCGCCTGCTGACCGAGATGTACAAGGCCGACCCGGATGGCGTGATCGGCAACGACGACTGCGGCCAAATGAGCGCCTGGTTCATCATGTCCGCGCTCGGCTTCTACCCGGTCGATCCGGTGAGCGCCGCCTACGTCTTCGGCTCGCCGCTGTTCGACGAGGCCGAGATGGACCTCGGCGGCGGCAAGACCCTGCGCGTGCGCGCTCCGGGCAATGGACCGAGCGCGCCTTACGTCCAGTCGGTCCGATGGAACGGCAAGTCCTGGACCCGCAACTGGATCGACCATGCCGAGCTCGCCAAGGGCGGCGAGCTGGTGTTCGAGATGGGCGCGCAGCCGTCGCGCTTCGGTACGGCCGTGGCGGATCGTCCGCCCTCCTTCGGGCGAGCGGCCGGAAATCCATCATGATTGGCGCAGCGTTCGCACGCGATGCGCGACTTCGTTCCGCGCTCTCGCGCGCCAGATCGATTGACAAGGAGAGACTGATGCACTTCGACGCTCCGGGGGCATGCGAATGAGCGCCAGGGACGATGGCCAGATACGACAGTTACCGTTCGCAGGTGTCGAGCTGGGGGGGACGAAATGCATCGTCACCCTCGCGCATGGTCCCGGCGCCGTGCTCGATCAGCGGACGATTCCGACGACCGAGCCCGACGAGACCTTGCCGGCGATCGCGGGCATCCTGCACAAGTGGCGGCTCGACGGCGGGTTTCGCGCTCTCGGCATCGCGTCCTTCGGGCCGATCGAGCTGAGGCCCGCGTCCGAACGGTACGGACAGATCCTGAGAACCAACAAGCCCGGCTGGTCCGGCACCGACGTGTTGCATCGCCTGTCGACCACGTTCGACGTGCCGACCGCCTTCGATACCGACGTCAACGGCGCCGCCCTTGCCGAAATCCGCTGGGGCTGTGCGCAAGGGCTCGACGACTTCGCCTATGTCACCGTCGGGACCGGCGTCGGCGTCGGGCTGATCGTCCACGGCCGCCCGACGCGGGGCATCGGCCACAGCGAGATCGGGCATCTGCGTGTGCCCCGCACTCCGGGCGATGCGCACCGCAGCGTGTGCCGTTTCCACGAGGACTGCGTCGAGGGCCTCGCATCGGGCACCGCCTTGAAGGCCCGTCTGGGCGAGCAGCGGGTGCGCGACATCGCGCCCGACGATCCGGTCTGGACCGCGATCGTCGATGCGCTGGCTGCGATGTGCCACGATCTCGTCTGCACGACCGGCCCGCACCGCATTGCGATCGGCGGCGGCGTCGTGTCGAGCCAGGCTCACCTGCTCGGCCGGATCGAGGCGCGGCTGATCGACAGCCTGAACGGCTATATCGATCTGCCGGACTCGGGCGATTTCATCGTCCAGCCCAAGCTGGGCGTCCTGGCCGGGCCGCTTGGCTCGATCGCGCTCGCGGCCAACGCGGCGGAGTTGGCGGGCGCCTAGCCCAAGCACCGACGCGCGGACTATTCCGCCGGCTGCGGTGCGCGCTCGCGGCGCAATTCCTTCGAGGCCTCGCGCATGATCTGTGCGCCGCCCGAGAGACCCAGCGCCGCGAGCACCGCCGCAACGATCAGGTCGGGCCAGGCTGTGCCGGTGCCGAAGACGCCCGCCGCGGCGGCCACGACCGCGATGTTGCCGATCGCGTCGTTGCGCGAGCAGATCCAGACGGAGCGCATGTTCGCGTCCCCCGTCCGGAAGCGGTAGAGCAGGAGAGCGACGCCGGTGTTGGCAAGCAGGGCCAGCACGCCGATGGCGCCCATGGTGCCGGCGTGCGGGTCGGCCCCGGCTATCGCGGCGTAGATGCTGCTGCCGAGCACCCACAGCCCGAGCACGATCAGCGTGCCCCCCTTGAACAGCGCCGCGCGGGAACGCCACGTCAGCGCGAGGCCGGCAACGGCCAGGCTGATCGCGTAGTTGGCGGCGTCGCCGAAGAAATCCAGCGCGTCGGCCATCAGCGCGCGCGAGTCCGCGGCTGCGCCGGCGACGATCTCCGCTCCGAACATTCCGAAGTTTACCGCGAGCGCGATCCACAGCGCGCGCCGCCAGCGCGGATCGTTGTTTCCGCCGGTGCTCGAACACGAGCTGCTGCAGCACCCGCCTGCCATTATGCCGTCTCCTGGACAATTTCCGAGTCGGCGCCCCATATGCACCCTGTAGCTGCTACAGGGTCAAGAGCATGCGTCTGAAAATCGGCGAACTGGCGAAGGCGACCGGCACCAAGGTCGAAACGGTGCGGTACTACGAACGCATCGGCCTGCTGCCCCAGGCAGAACGGACGAGCGGCAACTATCGCAGCTACACGCCGGCGCATCTCGACCATCTGAACTTCATTCGCCACGCACGCCGGCTCGGCTTCGACATCGCCGATATCCGCTCGCTCCTCGACCTGGCCGACCAGCCCGAGCGCGACTGCGCCGACGCGGACCGGATCGCGTCGGGCCATTTGCGCGCCGTCAAGGACAAGATCGCGCGCCTGGTTCTGCTGCGGGAGGAACTGAACCGTATGATCGGCCAGTGCCGCGGCGGTTCGGTCGGGAACTGCCGCATCATCGAAACGCTCGCCGACCACAGTCTGTGCCGGAGCGACCACGCAGGCGGCTGACCGAGATTCGGTCGCCCTTCGGCGAGATGCGCACGTCGCGCTGGATCTATGAGCAATGGCGCACCCGACAGGATTCGAACCTGTGACCTCTGCCTTCGGAGGGCAGCGCTCTATCCAGCTGAGCTACGGGTGCGTGAGCGAGCGCGGCGCTTAGCAAAGGCGACGGCGGCTTGCTAGGCGAATTTGCCGGTCCGGCTGCGCGCGGACGCGGCATTAGCGATTTGGCAAGTCGATGGATGCTAGGCGGACGGCATGAATGCGCCGTTTCCTCCCGATCAGACCCAGCGCGAGCTGCGCGGCGGCGAAGCGTCGCTGAGCGCGCAGTGGTCGGCCATGCTCGATGCGGGCACGGCAGTCGCGATGCTGGCAGGGGTTGCAGCGGAGAACCCGAGTGCGGCCGAGCGCGGCTTTGTCGCCGCCGTCCGGGATGCCGGCGGCTGGCGGCTCGAACTGGCGCGCGACGGCATGGCCGATCTGAGCGCGATGCTCCAGCCGGGCCTCTCCGCCCTGCTCGCCGTGAAGGCGCGCGGGCACGACGCCAGCGGCGCCGCGCTCACGCTGTGGGAGGAATACCGCGCCGCACGCGACGCCTTGCTCGCGCTCGCGCCGGAAGCCGGGATCATGGGCCCGCGCCGCAGCGCCTGATCCGCATGTATCCGCCGCAAACCGGTTGACCGAGTTCGCCGTTTGTTCCAGTCATGGGGCATGAATCGCGTTCTGAACTCGCAGCCTGCTGCCGTCCCGGCCGCCGCGAATGCCACCGCCGCCGATGTCGCGCGCGGCATCTGCCGCCTCTTCGCGCGCAATGACGTCTGGTGCCTGTCCGAGATGCCGCTGCGCAACGGCCGCCGGGCGGACCTGATGGGAATCGACGCGAAAGGGCGGATCGTGATCGTCGAGATCAAGGTGAGCCGCGCCGACCTGCTCGGCGACGGCAAGTGGCCCGACTACCTCGACTTCTGCGACCGTTTCTATTGGGGGCTGCCCGTGGGGCTCGACCGCGGCCCGCTCGAGGGTGCCGATTACCGGCCCGATTGCTGCGGGGTGATCGTCGCCGACGGCTACGATGCGGAGATCGTCCGGCCTGCGCCCTCGCACCCGCTCGCCGCCGCGCGGCGCAAGGTCGAGGTGGAGCGGCTGGCGCGCGCCGCGCTCAGGCGGAATCTGGTCGGTCTCGACCCCGACTGCACGCCCTGGGGAACGCCGGCCTAGCGCGCGCTAGCCGCCTTCGGGCGCTTGCAGGCGGAACTCCTCGACCGGTTCGCCGCCGATCAGATGCTGCTGGATGATCCGCTCGAGCACGGGCTCGCTGCACGAGTGATACCAGACCCGGTCGGGCCAGACGAGCGCGATCGGCCCCGCCTCGCAAATCTGCAGGCAATCGGCCTTGGTTCGCTGCACGCCGCCCGAGCCGTCGGCCCGCTTCGGCCCGGCAAGGCCGAGCTCCTTCAGCCGCTTCTTGAGATACTTCCAGGCCCGTTCGCCCTCCTCGCGCCGGCAGCATTTCTGCTTTTCCGACAGTGCGCAGAGGAAGATGTGGCGCTCGATCGTCTCGCCGCCGATCTTGGCGAGCGCCGTCCGCGCCTTGGCGAGATCCGTCGCCCCGGTCATTCCTTCCCGAGCCAGCGGTCGAGCCAGGCGAAGACCGTCTGGTGCCATTGCAGCGAGTTCTTCGCGTCCAGCACCCAGTGGTTCTCCTCCGGGAAGACGAGCAGCTGCGCCGGCACGTCCTGCTCCTGCAGGGCGGTGAAGGCGCCTAGTGCCTGGGTGTAGGGGACGCGGAAATCCTTCTGGCCCGTCACCACCAGCATCGGCGTCTTCCAGTTGCCGACGTGGTGCACAGGGTTCCACTTCTCGTAGAGTTCGGGGTTCTCGGCGTAGGAGCCGCCGAAGTCCCAGCGGGGAAACCACAGTTCCTCGGTCGCGTAGTAGAAGCTGCGCATGTCGAACAGGCCGTCGTGCTGCACCAGGCAGTCGAACCGGTCGGGCCAGCGCCCGGCGATCCAGTTCATCATGTAGCCGCCGTAGCTCGCGCCCATGGCACAGGCGCGCGTGCCGTCGATCTGCGGATCGAGTGCGAGCGCAGCGGCGAGGCCCTTCTGCAGGTCCTCGAGCGGCTTGCCGCCCCAGTCGCGGTTGATGGCGTCGGTGAAGGCCTGACCGTAGCCGGTCGACCCGTGGAAATCGACCGAGATCACGGCATAGCCCTGACTAGCGACCACGCGCGGGTTCCAGCGCGTGGACCATGCGTCGTTGAACGAGCCCTGCGGCCCGCCATGAACGTAGAGGATCGCGGGCATGGGGCCGTCGCGACCGTCGAGCTTGGTGATCTGGCCCCACACCGTATCGCCGCCCGCGCCGATGAAGCTGAAGCGGTGGCTGACGATCGGCGCCAGCCGGCCGAGGTGGCGCCCGGCCACTTCCGTCAGCGGCATGGCCTGCTGCCAGCCGTGCGAGAGGAACAGCTCCGGCGGTGCGCCGATCGAATCGCGGGTAAACAGCAGCCGCTCGCCGGCGAGCGGCACGACATTGCCGACGTGCGCCTCGTTGCCGGCCATGAGGTCGAGTTCCTGGACTTCGCCGCTCGCCGGGTCGATGCGGAACGCGGGCGTGTCGAGCACGTCCTGCGCGGTGGCGACGATCCAGCGCGAGTCGGGCGTCCAGGCGAGCGAGCCGAACGAGCGATCGAAGCTCTCGGTCAGCGCGCGGGTTTCCCCGGTCGCAAGATTCCGCAGGTGGATCACCAGCCGGTCGGCCTCATAGCCCGGGCGCGCCATCGCGGCGTAGGCGAGCCACTTACCGTCGGGCGACGGTGCGGGTAGCGTATCGGTCGCCTCGTTGGTCTCGGTGAGGTTGACCGGCGCACCGCCGGTCAGATCATTCCACCAGATGTCGACGTTGGTCGACGTCGGTTCGGCCGCGTCCGATCGCCGCGCAGCGAAGAACAGGCCCGAGGCGTCGGGCGCCCAGGCGATCTCCTCTCCGCCACCGAACGGCTTGGTCGGGGTGTCGCCCACGAGCGCGCCCTCCCCGGCGGGGCCGTCGAGCGGGATGCCGGCGCCTGCGGCCTTCCCGTCGACGAGGTCGAAGGCGAACACGCGGCCGAAAGTGCCGGGTGTCTCCCAGGTATCCCAGTGGCGGACGAAACCGTCTTCCGAGCTGTAAAGGAGGCCGTCGCCCGGCCCAGGAAGATGTGCGGTGCCATCGCCTTCGCAGCCGAAGGTCGGGCAGTCGCGCGCCACGTCGCCGAACAGCGCGATCTTGCGGCCGTCGGGCGAGAGTTCGAAGCCCGCGACGTCGGCAGCGACATTGGTCACCTGAGCAGGGCTGCCGGCGGTGCCGCTCGCGTCCAGCGCGGCGCGCCACACCTGGCTCGTTCCGCCGGCGCCGCGGTCGGAGAGGAAGTAGAGCGAGCCGTCGGCGCCGAAGGCCGGGCTGCTCGCGCTGCCGCCCAGATCGAGTGCGAGCGCCTTCGCCTGGGGCGCCGCGAGATCGCGCAGGTAGAGCGTCGTCGTGCGGGCGTAGCTTTCGGGATTGGTCGAGGTGACGGCGTAGATCGCGAACCGGCCGTCGGGCGATGCGACTGGCGCACCGAGGCGCGGCATGGTCACGAGATCCTGCGCCGTCATCGGCGCGGTGTCCTGGGCAAGGGAAGGCGCGGCGAAGGCCAGCGCGGCGAGCGAGATTGCGAAACCCGTTCTTCTGATCATGCGCCACGGCCTAGCGGCTCGGCGAGCATGGGGAAAGCGGTTTAGGCCGCGCGTCAGCCGCGCTTGCCGGCAATCCGCGCGATTTCCGCCTTCACCAGCCTTTCGACCATTTCGGGCAGGTTCCGGTCCAGCCATTCCGCCAGCATCGGGCGCAGCATGTCGCGCGCCAGCCCCTCGAGCGAGGTCTCGCCGGAACGGACGATCTGTGGCGGCACGCCCGGCTCTGCCAGCATGGCGAGCGCGGCGAGGTTCTCGCGCAGCGAATCGCGCACCGCATCGGTCGTCAGGGGCGAGCTCTCGTCATCGTCGTCCGCCTGTTCGACGAATTCGGCCGCACCGAGGTCGAGGACCTCTTCCATGCCCCCTTCGCCGACCGGGCTGGGATTTGCCAAGCCCTCTTCCTCGCGCCGGCGGCGCGTCTCCGTCGCGATCGTGCGATTGTCGCGCGCGATCACCTTCTTGATCGATTCGAGGATCTCCTCGACGGACGCTTCGCCCTGCTGACGCATGTTGCCGAGTACCCCGGGTTCCACCCGCTCAGTCGATTACCGAGGCGGGCTGCGATTCACTGCCGAGAATCTCCGCATCCTGTGCGGGGATGTCAACGGTTCTCGTCGATTGCGGCACCGGGTCGGGATCGCGGTCCCAGTCGAACCACTTGCCTTCGACCCGTTCGAAGTTGAGCTGCGGGTCGTAGAGCAGCCCTTCGCTATCCAGCCCCAGATCGCGCGCCTCGGCGCGGCCCATGGCGGCAAGCAGGCTGAATCCTGCGACGTAGGCGTTGCGCCGCGCGGTCACGAGCTCGACCTGGGCGTTCAGCAGTTCCTGCTCGGCATTGAGTACGTCGAGGATGGTGCGGTTGCCGATCGAATTTTCCGCGCGCACGCCTTCGAGGCTCAGGTCGGCGGCGGAGACGGCGGCCTGCGAGCTCTCGATGATCGCGAGCGAGGCCTGCCAGCTTGAGTAGGCGGCACGGACCTGTGCGATCACATCGCGCTCGGCCGCGATGATGTCCTCCAGCGCAGCCGAGGCGCGTGCTTGCGCCTGCCGCTGCAACGCGGCGGGGCGCCCGCCCTGAAAGATCGGGATGGAGATCGAAACGCCGGCTTGCGCGCCCGAGGACGTCTGCGAGACGTCATCGCGGGGAACCGTCGGATCGTCGACGATCGCGCCGCCGAGCGTGCCGAGGTAGTTGTCGTAAGTGTAGCCCGTGAACAGGGAAACGCGCGGCAGCCGGCCCGCGCCGGCGACCTCTATGTCGTATCCGGCTGCCTCGGCACGCTCGCGCGCCGCGATGAGGTCGGGATTGTTCTCCAGCGCCACGGCCACGGCCTCGTCCGGGGTGCTCGGCAGTCCGGGCAGCGGCGGGGGCGGCTGCAGATCGGTCGGCGCCTGGCCGACGAGCGCGATGTAGTCCTCGCGTGCGGCGATCAGGTTCGCCTGGGCCGCCCGTAGGTCGCTTTGGGCGACTGCGAGGCGCGCTTCGGATTGTGCCACGTCGGTGCGCGTCAGATCGCCGATCTCGAACCGGTCGCTGGTCGCCTGCAGGTTGGTCGACAGCACGTCGACCTGATTGGCAGCGAGCCCGACGATCGCTTCATTACGGATCACGTCCATGTAGGCGGCGACGACCTGGTTGAAGACAGTCGATTCGGTGCCGCGCAGATCGGCTTGGCCGGCCTGGACCCGTTCCTCGGCCGCGCGCACGGCGTTCTTCACGGCGCCGCCCGAATAGATCGGCACGCCGAGTTCGACGCCGAGATTCACTACGCGCTCGGGCGCGGCGAAATCGGTCGAGCTTTGCTTGAGGTATTCGGTGTATCGTCCGGTCGCGCCGATGTCGGGGCGCCCCGCGGACTTTTCGATCGGGACGTTCTCGTCGGTCGCGCGCTGCTGCGCCCGGGCCGACTGGAGGGTCGGATTGCCGCGATAGGCTTCGACCAGCGCCTCGCGCAGCGTATCGGCGCTCGCCGGCGCAGCGACGAGCGTCGCCCCGGCCAGCAAGGCCAGCTTCGCCCCCCTCCTCCTCATTGTCAGAAGCTCCATCGTTTCGGCGTGTCGAACTGCCTCAGGCGCGGAATGCCCATCTCGGCCAGGCGGAGCCAGCCGATCGCGCCGCCCGCCGGGCGCCCCGCGGCGAGCCGGGTCACGCCATCCTCGACGAGGCCGGCCACGACTCGCCCGTCCTCCGCGAGGCGCCGGGTCAGCGTGTCGGGAAACTGCTCAACCGCCCCGTCGATCAGGATCAGTGAGAACGTGCCGCGCAGCGAACCGAGCGCCTGTTCGGGCGCGATCGCCTTGACCGACTTGACCAGCGGATCGATCAGCGCCGGCAGATAGCCGCTGCCGCCATCGACCACGAGAACCTCGTCGCTCGCGTCGGGGCGCGCTTCCTGCATGGCCATTCCGTAGAACAGCGGTGCGGCAATGTGCCCTCCATCGTCGAAGGCGATTCCGCGATCCATGTAGGCGACCCCGCGCGCGCCTTCCGGAACGTGCGCCTCGCGCGCCACGGCTGCCATGCGCTGGAGCACGCCCGCGTCGTTGACGCCGCTGGTGCGGAGCTGGCTGTCGATCATCGCGCGGCGAGCGGCGGCGAAGCCGGCCTGAGCGGCGCTGGTCTGGCCGGCGCTGGTCTGTAGGGTGCGGGTTTCGGCAAGTGTCATATGGGCCTCGGCGCGCTGTATTACACGCTTAATACAGTTGGTCAATCGGGCATGGCTTTAGGCGTATCGCCCCGCCCGGCCAAGCGCTTTGACGCTAGGTGGGGAGCGCGCCTATGGGATTCGCCAATCGATAGGAAGGAACCTGGCTTCGATGAGCGACTTTGATGGGCGGCCCCTCGTAACGATCCGCGAGGGGGACCTGATCGAGAGCGTGGCGGACGCGCTCCAGTACATCTCCTACTACCATCCGATGGACTATATCCGTGCGCTCGGCGCCGCCTACGAAGCGGAGCAGGGCCCGGCCGCGAAGGATGCGATCGCGCAGATCCTGACCAACAGCCGCATGTGCGCCGAAGGGCACCGGCCGATCTGCCAGGACACCGGGATCGTCAACGTCTTCATCAAGTGGGGGCAGGACTGCCGCCTCGATTCGCCCCGGAGCCTGCAGGACGTCGTCGACGAAGGGGTGCGGCGCGCCTACACCCACCCCGACAACAAGCTGCGCGCGTCGATCCTCGCCGATCCAGCTTTCACCCGCCGCAACACGCGCGACAATACGCCCTGCGTGCTCTCGGTCGAAATGGTGCCGGGGAGCACCGTGTCGGTCGACGTCGCGGCCAAGGGCGGCGGCAGCGAGAACAAGTCGAAGTTCAAGATGATGAACCCGAGCGACAACATCGTCGCCTGGGTGCTCGAGCAGATCCCCTCGATGGGCGCCGGCTGGTGCCCGCCCGGCATGCTCGGGATCGGCATCGGCGGCACGGCCGAGCACTGCGTCAAGCTCGCCAAGCAGAGCCTGATGGAGCCGATCGACATGGCGCAGCTCAAGGCGCGCGGGCCGCAAAGCGATATCGAGCGGCTCCGGATCGAGATCTACGACGCGGTGAACGCGCAAGGCGTCGGCGCACAGGGCCTCGGCGGGCTTTCGACGGTGCTCGACGTGAAGATCCTCGACGCCCCCTGTCACGCAGCGGGCAAGCCGGTGGCGATGATTCCGAACTGCGCGGCGACGCGCCACGCGCATTTCACGCTCGACGGCTCTGGGCCGACCTATCTCGAGCCGCCGAAGCTGGACGAATGGCCGGACGTGCACTGGAAGCCCGACGCGGCCGCCCGGCGCGTGAATCTCGACACGCTGACGAAGGAAGAAGTCGAAAGCTGGCAGCACGGCGACCGGCTGCTGCTTTCCGGAAAGATGCTCACGGGGCGCGATGCGGCGCACAAGCGCATTCACGACATGCTGGCGAAGGGCGAGAAGCTGCCGGTCGATTTTCGCGGCCGCGCGATCTACTACGTCGGCCCGGTCGATCCCGTCCTGGGCGAGGTCGTCGGCCCTGCGGGCCCGACCACCGGGACGCGAATGGACAAGTTCACTGAGATGATGCTCGACCTCGGCCTGCTCGCGATGATCGGCAAGGCCGAGCGCGGGCATGATGCGGTTCAGGTGATCAGCCGGTTCAAGGTCGCGTACCTGATGGCGACCGGCGGCGCGGCCTATCTCGTCGCGCGTGCGATCAAGGAAGCCAAGGTCGTCGCGTTCGAGGATCTCGGTATGGAGGCGATCTACGAGTTCACCGTCGAGGACATGCCGGTGACGGTCGCGGTCGATGCCCAGGGCAACAACGTCCATACCCTCGCGCCGGCGCAGTGGAAGGAGCGGATCGCACGCGAGGGCCTGCTCGAAGGCGCGTGACGGCTGTTCGACGAAGCGCAGAAGCGTTCCGACGACCGCGCTGGTCGGGCGGGACCGTTCGCGGCTAGAGCGAAAGTCCGGATCATGGCTCGACAGATATCCTCCGAAGACCGCACCCGCGTGCCGGTCGTCACCGTCCTCGCTTCGATGACCGGGTTGTGGCTGTGCTACCTCGTGCTCACCACCGTGCGCGGCACTATTCTCGGGTTCGAGCCACACGCGGAAATGCTCTGGCGCCGCGGCGTCGTCACGCTGGTCGGCATCGGTATGACGATACTGCTGTGGGCGATCCTCCGGCTGTTCGACGATCGCGCCTTGTGGATGAAGATTCTCGCCGCGGTGTTGGTGGCCATTCCGATCTCGATCCCGATCGCGCAGACCAACCAGTGGATCTTCGCCGATATCCAGCGTCAGGTCGAAAAAAACTACGGCGAGGAGCGCGGGATCAATATTCGCCGTGACGAGGCCGGGAATCTCCTGGTCGATATCCCGCCCGAACGGTTCCATGATCTGACCGGCCTGGGAGTCCGCGATGGGGTTGCGGCGACAGCGCCGACCAGCGTCATGATCGCCCCTGCTCCGTCCAAGGTCGACCAGTGGCTGCAGGTCGTCGATATCGCGCTGGGGCGCTATTTCCTCCTGCTCGCCTGGGCTTCGCTCTATTTCGCGATGGTTGCCGGCGCGCAGGCGCGGGCGGCAGAGCGGCGCGAGGAGCGGTTCCGCAGCGCCGCCAAGGCGGCCGAGCTTCGGTCGCTGCGTTACCAGGTCAATCCGCATTTCCTGTTCAACACGCTGAACTCGCTGTCCGCCCTGGTCATGACGGGCAAGGCCGAGCGCGCCGAGAC
The DNA here is from genome assembly GCF_057657235.1 of Pelagerythrobacter sp. Soil_C_18. Classification (NCBI taxonomy): domain Bacteria; kingdom Pseudomonadati; phylum Pseudomonadota; class Alphaproteobacteria; order Sphingomonadales; family Erythrobacteraceae; genus Pelagerythrobacter; species Pelagerythrobacter sp. Soil_C_18. The sequence goes on along the minus strand of NZ_JBDGIU010000004.1, from coordinate 191,012 downwards.
GATGATCCAGACGATCTCGACCTTCTACCGCCATAGCCTCGCGGACGACCCGACCGGCGACGTCGCATTGACCGACGAGTTCGAGCTGCAGCGCCAGTATCTTGCAATCGAGGCGGTTCGCTTCCCTGATCGGCTCGCGGCCGTGTTCGACTTGCCGGAGGAGCTCGCCGAGGCGCGCGTGCCGGGCATGATCCTGCAGCCGCTGGTCGAGAATTCGGTCAAATACGCCGTCGCCCCACACAAGGCGCCGGTGACGATCCGCATTGCCGCGCGCGAGGACTACGGCCGGCTGGCGATCACCGTCGAGGACGACGGGCCCGGTGCATCGCACGCCTGCGATTCGGGCTTCGGCATCGGCCTCGCAAACGTCCGCGACCGCCTCCAGGCCCGCTTCGGCAACGAGGCGACGGTCACCTCCGGCCCGGTCGATGGTGGCTATCTCACCGAAATCCGCATTCCGCTGGTGAATCATGGCTGACGACAAAGACACCGAACCGCTGCGCACCCTGATCGTCGACGACGAGCCGCTCGCCGTCGAACGCATGCAGGTGATCTGCGCCAAGCTGCCGCAACTGGCCGTGGTCGGCACGGCGAGCGACGGGGCCGCCGCGCTAAGGCTGATCGAGGCGCTGACACCCGACCTCGTCCTGCTCGACATGACGATGCCGGAGGTCGACGGGCTTGCCGTGGCGCGCAAGCTGGCGGAGCGGGACCGGCGGCCGGCAGTGATCTTCGTCACCGCGCACGATCACTTCGCGGTCGAGGCGTTCGATCTCGATGCAGTCGACTACGTTCTCAAGCCCGTCGCGCACGACCGGCTGGCACGCGCCATCGAACGCGCGGTCTCGCGCGGTGCGCGCCCGACGCGTGGCGAAAGCCGGTGGCTAAAGGAACTGTGGGTGCCGCATCGTTCCGAGCTGCTGCGGGTCGACGTCGATCAGGTCCACCGGATCGATGCCGAGCGCGACTACGTGCGCCTTCATCTCGGCGATCGCAGCTATCTGCTGCTGCAGACGATTGCGGGATTGGAAGAGCGGCTCGATCCGGGGGCGTTCATCCGCATCCACCGGTCCACGATCCTGCGCAAGGATCGCATCCGCGGTCTGCGCCATGACGGGCTGGGGGTATGGTCGGCCGAACTCGAAGGCGGTGACGCCCTGCGGATCGGGCGGACCTATCTGCCGAAGGTCAAGGCGATGGCAGGCCGCTAGCTGCCGCCCAGACGCAAGTCGGCCCGAACCGGGGGACTGAACCGGTTCGGGCCGAGCAGCGGCTGTGGAGTGTTTCAGCCGCCGAGCCGATGCCGCTCGACGATGGCGGCGAATTGCTTCTGCGCCTGCTTCTTCGTCTCGGTGTAGCATTGCCGGGATTCGCCCGAGACGATGCGCGAACCGGTCGTCGTCTCGTTCATTCCGCAGAAATCGCGCACCGCGCTCTCGATGCGGTGATCGAGCGTCTTCTGCCCTTCGGCCGAGGCGAGGTTCAGATCCTTGTAGGGAATGGACAGGCTTTCCGCGACAGCCGGGCTGGCAGCCGCGCCGAGAACGGCGGCTGCGGTCATGGCGATAAGGTGGCGTTTCATGGTTCGTGTCCTCCATCTTGCGAGAGGGCCGTGTGAGGGGAGAAGGCCCTCTCGCAAGATCGATGGATACGCCTGCCGGGCCATGTCCGCGCGCGTCCATCGACTGCGTGCCGCCAACCGTCGACCGGGGATGCGCCCTCCCGACCGATGCACCGAACCGCCCGACGAACCGCGTTTGGCAAGCGACCGGCGCTGGTGCATGATGCGGTGATGGTCGTGATCCTCATCTTCATTCTCGGGATCGGAAACTTCGCCTTGCACAAGGCGGTGCTCGAAAGCGGCCATCCGCTCCTCGGCCGGATGCCGTGGTTCGTGCACATGCTCGGCGGTCGGATCACGCTGGTGACCGAATTCCTCGTGCTGCTCGCCGCAATGCTGCTGGTAGCTAACGGCTGGCCGGCGCTGGCCTGGGCCTATCTGCTCTACACCGCGCTCAACATGGCTTCGGCCTGGCTGATCCTGAGCGGCCGGGTCTGAGCGCCGGAACGCATGGCCGCTTCCGGCGCTATCGGGTCATGAACGAAGCGCGCCCGATCTGGCTGATCGCCAACCCCGCAAGCGGCAGCAACAGCCCGGCCGCGGTGGAGGCGCTGGAGACCTGCTGCGGCGACAACGGCTTTGCACTCGAACGGCGCATAGCCTTTCCGGATGAACCACTGCCCGATGCTGCCGCGCTCGACGCGGCCGGCGTCGAGACGCTGGCGATCTACGCCGGCGACGGGACGGTCAACGCCGCGGTAACGGGCCTCTACGGTTGGAGCGGAGCGATTCTCGTGCTGCCCGGCGGAACGATGAACCTGCTGGCCAAGCGGCTCCACGGAGAATCGCCGACCGAGGAGATTGTCGCTCGCGCCGGCGCGGGCGCCGCGCGGCGGGTGAGGCCGATGGTGGCACGGACGACTCATGGCGATGCGCTGGCGGGGCTTCTCGCCGGGCCAGGCACCGCCTGGTATGCCGTGCGCGAGGCCTTGCGCGAGGTCGACATCGCCGCCGCTGCCGAAAGTGCGGGGGAGGCGCTTGCGGAAACCACCGGCGGTTCGATGCTGCGCTGCGTCAAGCCCCGCTTCGGCTCCGACGACGGCTACCCTCTGATCGAGATCACCCCCGGCCAGTGGGGCCTTCAGATCGACGCCTATCATGCCGAGAACGCGGGTGAATTCCTCCAGCAGGGCTGGGCGCTCCTGCGCCGCCAGTTCCGCGAGGGGCCGCATGACCGGCTGGGGCTCGTGGACCACCTCGAAGTGGCCGACCGCGACGGCGAGACGATCGGCCTCCTGATCGACGGCGAACACGCGCAAGGGCGTGCGCACGAGGAATTCACCGTGGCCGCGTGCGAGGTCGATCTGCTAGCAACAGAGAATGGCTGCTGACAAAACGCTCCTCTTCCACCTGAGCGACATTCACTTCGGGCTCGAGGACAATCGCGCGCTTGACTGGGTGAAGCAGGAGATCGCCGAACAGGCTCCGGATGCGGTGGCGATCACGGGCGACCTGACCATGCGCGCCCGCACCCGCGAGTTCGATGCCGCGTGCCACTGGATCAAGTCGCTCGACGTGCCGGTGACGGTGGAAGTCGGCAACCACGATCTGCCCTACTTCAATCTGATCGAGCGGTTCTTCGAGCCCTATCGCCGCATCCGCGGGATCGCGGACCGGATCGAGCGTGAGATCGACATGCCGGGCCTGGCGATCGTCCCTCTGAAGACGGCGGTGCGCGCGCAGCCGCGCTTCAACTGGTCGAAGGGCTGGGTCAGCCGCAGGGCGCTTAAAAAATGCCTCGCCGCGATCGATGCCTTGCCTGAGGGCGTGCAGGCGCTCGTCACCTGCCATCATCCGCTACGCGAGGTCGGCACGGCCGGCACGGCGCTGACCCGCGGCGGAAGCAGGGCGCTCGCCGCGCTCGCCCGCCGCCCGGTGCTCGCCGTGCTGAGCGGCCATGTCCATGACGCCTTCGATATCGTCGAAGAGACGCCGAACGGCCCTGTTCGCATGATCGGCGCGGGCACGCTGTCGAAGCGGACTCGCTCGACCCCGCCGAGCTTCAACGAGCTCACCTGGAACGGCACCACCCTGCACGTGCGCGTGCGCAATCTGGAAGACGTGCGTACCCGTGACATGCAGATCGACGACGTGCCAGAGGATGCGCGGCCCCCGCGCGAACCCGGCGAGCCGGTCGCGCCCGTGCGGCAGATCCCCCGCACCGACCCTCCGGTGCACTGAACCCGCCGCGCGCGCTCAGCGTTCGCCGAGCGCCTCGAGCACGCTGTCCCAGCGCACGAGCTTGAAGTTCTGCGCTTCCGGTTCGTTCATGCCGTCCTGGGCGATGAACAGCCCTGCGGGAAATTCCGGTCCGAACTCGCCCAGCTTGAGCTCGATGCCGTCGGTCTCCTCCGCGGCGCCGATCGTACCTGCGGCGATGCGGAAACGGCCGACCGGCTCCATTCCGGGCAGGCGGAACACGGCGTATGCGTTGTCGCCCTGGCTCGAGGCGACCAGAAGCCCGCCGTTCTCACCCTCGGGCGCGATGGCGAGGCCCTCGACGTCGGCGACCAGCATGGCGTTGTCGACCGTGGCCACGAGTTCACCAGGCGTTCCGTCCGTGCGGAAGCGCCAGATCCCGGCCATTTCCTCACCAACGTAGAGCGTGCCATCGCGCGGATCGACCACGCAGCCTTCGGGCTGGGTGGCGAGCTTGTGCCGGAACACGGTCTCGACTGCGGGTTCCCCACCGTTCCAGCGCAAGGCCTGGCCGTGGAGCGAACCATCCTTGACCGGCGAATAGAGCATGACGTCGGCGCCGCCGCGGCCCGGCCCCATGCAGAAGCCGTAGCCTTCGCCGGGGCCAACATCGATCGTGCTCACGCGGCGCAGCTCGCCGCGCCCGGTGTCGAGCGTGAACAGCGCCACCTTGGCATTTGCCGGATCGGTCCGTTCGCTGGCGCCGACGAGCACGGTGCCATCGGCAAGTTCAACCAGATCGACGTTGTTGAGCAGACCGCCGGGAAGGAAGTGGCGGACTTCGCCGTCGAGCCCGTAGACGTAGAGCCCGGCCTTCTTGTCCGTCGCGACGATCAGGCTTGCCGCGGGATTATCCGCATTGCGCCAGATCGCCGGATCGTCCGCCGCATCCGCATTTGCGGTGCCCACCGGGCGTGTTTCGGCCGATGCGCTAACCTGGACTGCGGGATCACCCATGATCGGCGCGGTCGCGCAGCCGCTTGCCGCCGCGAGAACCGCGGCGAGCGGAAAGATCTTGAATGCGTTTGCCATCAGAAGTTCACCCTCGCCCCGAATTTCATGGTCCAGCTATATTCTTCGTACTGGTAGAGATTCCGGCGCCCGCCATAGTTGTTGTAGGCGAAGTACTTGGCGTTGTTGATGTTCACCCATTCGTAGAAGAGCTGAACGTTGTCGCTGACGCGGTACTTGGCGCTGAGGTCGACCTGGAAGTGGTCGTCGACCAGGCGATCTTCCTGAGCCTCGTCGCCAAGCTCGTTGAGATAGGAGTCGCGATAGGTGCCCGCGACGCGCAGGCTGATCGGGCCCTTCTCGTATCCCAGCGCGATATTGGCCGTGTGCTTCGACGTCGAGGGCAGCGTGATCTCGCGCAGGTCCGTTGGATCGCCGTCGTTCGGGACGAGCCCGGTCGCATCGGTATAGGTATAGTTCGCCTGCATCAGCAGCCCGTCGAACGGCGCTGGCAGCATGTCGAGCTTCTGTGCGACCGAAAGCTCCACGCCGAAGACTTCCGCGCTCTCGCCGTTGATCGGGATCGTCGCTTCGTCGAACTCGATCCCCTGATAGACGTCGCTCTCCCGGACGGTGTCGACAATGAAGTTTTTAATGTCCTTGTAGAACACCCCTGCGGTGATCGCGCCGTTGCCGGAGAAGTACCATTCGGCCGCGGCGTCGAAGTTCCACGCCTCGTAGGGCAGCAGGTCGGGGTTGCCGAACTCACCCTCGCGCTCGCCGTCGTCGTTCTCCTCCACCACGAAGATCGGGGCGAGCTTGGACAGCTTGGGCCGCACCAGGCTGCGATAGCCGGCGGCGCGCAGCACCAGATCGGGCGTGGGCTCGTAGCGGATCGTCAGGCTCGGCAGCCAGTGATCGTAGTCGCGCTCGTAGGCGACCGGGGAGACGGTCACGGCTTCGTCCTCCACCAGCAGGACATGGTTGCCGGTGATGTCGTTCTTCGTCCGCTCGTAACGCACGCCGCCGATCACCCGCAGCGTGGTGCTGTCCCAGCGGCCGAGCAGGTAGCCGGCGAGAATGTCTTCGGTGACCGAATAGTCCTCCACCGCACTGTCGAAATCGCTGTCGAGCGGGACCAGTGTGAAATTGTCGGGATTGCCGAACAGGAGGTCACGCGCGCCGCGATAGTTCGGGACCGGCGAAATGTCGGTGAGGCGGTAGGTCTGCTCGCCGAGAACGTCGGCCAGCGTCAGATCGTCGTTCTCGAAATAGCGCGCCTCGAGGTTGTAGCTCTTGTCGCGCCAGCGCGCCTTGGCACCGCCCTGCACGGTGAACGTGCCGCCGTCGGTGACGAACTCGCGGCCTAGGTCGAACTTCGCTGCAAACTCTTCGTCCTGGGAATCGGAGAGCGCGGTGACGGTGATGTCGTCGAGCCCATATTCGAGGGGATCGAAGAAGGCCGCGGCGTTCGACCCGCTGACCGAATAGAGCGGCTTGCGCGGATCGGAATAGTCGACGCCGACCGCCAGGCCGCTTTCCTCGAAGCCTGCCTCGAAATTTGCGGGATCGACCGAGCCGTCCTCGTTCTCGGTCGACTTGGCCCAGCTCGCCGAATAGCTGGCCTTCCAGTCACCGGTGTCGGTCTCGCCGCCGAGGACGATCGAGCGGATGCGCTGCGTCTCGAAACGGTCCTTGATCGAGCGCTGCACCTCGATCTCGCCGTCGGCGTCGTCGAACTCGACGCTCGTTCCGCTGCCCGAGCTCGGCGCTTCGCCGAACTTCAGCGAGACCTCACGGCGATATTCCTGGTCGTCGAACTGGCTGTAGAGGCCGCGCAGGTAGAGCTCGGTCGTGTCGCTCAGCCGCAGGTCGAAGTTGAGATTGGCGCTGATCCGCTCCCGCTCCACGTCGTAGTCGCGGTAGTTGACTTCCTCGGCGTAGATCAGCCCGTCGTCGTCGTCCCATCCGTCGGCCTCGATGTTGTCGGTCTCGAACTTGCGCTTGTAGTACGATGCGCCGCCGGACACGCCGAAGTTGTCGCTCAGCTTGGCGGCGAAATCGATGCTGCCCTTGGGCGAGACGTGGTCGGCGTAGTCGTTGTAGCTACCCTCGATCTTCGCAGTGAGCAGGTCCTTCTTGCGGTCGAAGGCGCTGGTCGTCTCGATTTCGATCGAGGCGCCGATCGTGTCCGCATCCATGTCGGGTGTCAGCGACTTCTTGATCTCGATCGATTCGATAATGTCGCTCGATATGACGTCGAGCGCGACCGAGCGGACGTCCGATTCCGGGGCCGGCAGGCGCACGCCGTTGAGCGAGGTTGCGTTGAGTTCCGGATCGAGTCCCCGAATCGAGACAAAGCGGCCCTCGCCCTGGTCGTTGAGCACGTTGACGCCAGGCAGGCGACGCAGCGACTCGGCGACGTTCTGGTCGGGGAACTGGCCGATCGCGTCGCGCGTCAGCACGTCGCTCACGCCGTCGTTCCCGCGCTTGCGCGACAGGGCGCTGGCGAGATTGGCGCTCTGGCCGACGACCAGGATCTCGCGCGCGTCGTCGCCGCCGATCAGTACGTCGGTGCGGACGTAGCCGTCCGCCGGAACGCTCACGGTTTGGCGGACGCTCGGCGCGCCGACGTAGTTGACTTCGAGGGTGTATTCACCGGCCGGGACGTCGGAGAAGAGGAAGCTGCCGTCGCGCTCCGTCGTTGCGATGCGATCGAGCTCCACCAGCCGCACTTGTGCCGCCTGCAGGGCGATTGTCTCGCTCGCATCGTAGACGCTGCCGACGAGGTCGCCGGCGAGTGTCGGGGTCGCGATCGCGGCCGCCAGGACTGCGCTGGCGGATGAAAGCAGATAACGCTTGCGGCTGAACATTTCCCGTTGCCCTCCTGAACCTTGTTGGAGGGGCCGCTAGGGGCAGGGCATTACACGCGTGTGGCGGTTGCGTGACAGAACGATGATGGCGTGAAGATCGCCGCCGTCAGGCGCGGTCAGGCGGCGGGGCGGGTCATCGCCGCTAGACCGAGGATCGCGCGCGCGATTTCGCGCTCGCCCATGATCACGTGATCGACGCCAAGCCGTTCGAGATGGCCGACCTCCTCGTCCGAATGGGCGCGCGCGAAGATCACGATCTCGGGATTGAGCCGCCGGGCGTGCTCGGCAATCGCTCCTCCCTCGAAACCTTCAGGGATCGCGATGATCAGCTTGGAGGCATGCTGTATTCCCGCCTCGTCGAGGATGTGCGGGTTGGTCGCGTTGCCGATCACGACCTCGCACCCGGCCTCCTCCGCCTCGCGCGCGAAGTGCGCCTGCTCTTCGATCACGACCAGTGCACGCCCCGGGTGCGCGGCTCCCTCGGCGATCAGCCGCCCTACGCGTCCGTGCCCGACGAGGATCACGTGCTCGCGCCGCTCGCGTTGCCGCGTTGCCTCGCGCTCCTGCGCGTGCGCCTCCTCGCGCCGTTTTACGTCACCGAGGCGTCCCGACAGCAGAGTGAAGATCAGCGGGTTGACGAGGATGGAGAAGATCGCGCCCGCAAGGATCAGGTCGCGACCCTCGGGCGGCAGGATCCCGAGTTGCATCCCCAGCCCCGCCAGGATGAACGAGAACTCGCCGATCTGTGCGAGGCTGCCAGCAACCGTCAGCGCCTTGCCGTTGTCGTATCCGAAGGCGCGCACGATCGCGTAGGCGGCGAGCGACTTTCCGACCACGATGATCGCCACTGTCGCGAGGACCGGCCCCGGCTGCTCTACGACCACAGAGGGATCGAACAGCATCCCGACCGAGACGAAGAACAGCACGGCGAAAGCGTCGCGCAGGGGCAACGTCTCCTCTGCCGCGCGCCGGCTCAACTGGGTCTCGCCCAGGATCATCCCGGCGAAGAAGGCGCCGAGCGCGAGCGAGACGTCGAAGACGTAAGCCGCGCCCAGCGCCACCCCGAGCGCGATCGACAGCACCGCCAGGCGGAAGAGCTCGCGCGATCCGGTATGCGCGGTCCAGTGCAGCGCGGCCGGGATCAGTCGCCGGGCCACGATCAGCATGAAGGCGAGGAAACCGCCGACCTTGAGCACGGTGAGCGCAACGGCGGTCAACAGGCCGCGGCCGCCCTCGCCGTCCGGCCCCCCGTCGAGCATGCCGGCTATGGCGGGGAGCAGCACCAGCGCGAGGATCATCGCCAGATCCTCGACGATCAGCCAGCCGACGGCGATGCGCCCGCGTTGGGTCTCGACCAAGTTGCGCGCCTGGAGCGCGCGGAGCAGGACGACGGTGCTGGCAACCGACAGCGCCAAGCCGAAGACCAGCCCCGCCGCGATCGACCAGCCGAGGTAGAGTGCCAGCCCCAGCCCCATCGCGGTCGCGACCGCGATCTGGATCACCGCCCCGGGCACGGCGATGTTCTTCACCGAAAGCAGGTCGCGGAGCGAGAAGTGCAGCCCGACGCCGAACATCAGCAGCATGACCCCGATTTCCGCCAGTTCGTTGGCGAGCGCGATGTCTGCGACGAAACCGGGTGTGAAGGGGCCGACGATCACACCTGCGAAGAGATAACCCGCCACCGGGGAAACGCGCAGCTTGTGGGCGAGCGCTCCCATCAGGAATGCAACGACGAACCCTGCGACGATTGTGCCCATGAGCGGCGTGTGATGCGGCATTCAGTCTCCTTGGTGTCCTTCGCCCACATTCTTGCAGGAGAAAGGGCCGGTCAATTCCGAACGTGCCGGGGCGCAAAAAAAGGGCGGCCCCTTGCGGGACCGCCCTTCCGTTTGTCCGGTATGCGGAAGCCTTAGCGCTTCGAGAACTGGAAGCTGCGGCGGGCCTTGGCGCGACCATACTTCTTGCGCTCGACCACGCGGCTGTCGCGGGTGAGGAAGCCGGCGGCCTTGACCGTGGCGCGCAGGGCGGGCTCATACTTGGTGAGCGCCTGCGAAATGCCGTGCTTGACCGCGCCGGCCTGGCCCGAAAGCCCGCCGCCCTTGACGGTGGCGATGACATCGAACTGCTCCGTGCGATCGGTGATCGCGAAGGGCTGGTTGATGATCAGGCGCAGCGTCGGCCGTGCGAAGTAGGTTTCCTGGTCGCGGCCGTTGATGGTGATCTTGCCCTTGCCTGGCTTGATCCACACGCGGGCCACGGCGTCCTTGCGGCGGCCGGTGGCGTAGGCGCGGCCTTGCTGGTCGAGCTCCTGCTCCCGCAGCGGGGCGGTGCTCTCGGCGATCGTCACCGCGTCGCTCTCGGGGGCGTCGCCGGCGATGTTCTTGAGGTCCGACAGATCGGACACGGTGTTCTTGTCGTCATCAGCCATTATGCGGAGACCTTGTTCTTGCGGTTCATCGAGGCAACGTCGAGCACTTCGGGCTTCTGGCCGTCGTGCGGATGCTCGGTCCCGGCATAGAGGTGCAGCGCGCGCATCTGGTCGCGGCCCAGCGGACCGCGCGGAACCATGCGCTCGACCGCCTTTTCGAGCACGCGCTCGGGGAAGCGGCCTTCGAGCACCTTGGCCGGGGTCGTTTCCTTGATCCCGCCGGCATAGCCGGTGTGCTTGTAGTACTTCTTGTCACCCAGCTTGTTGCCGGTGAACCGCACCTTGTCGGCATTGATCACGATCACGTGGTCGCCGCAGTCGACGTGGGGGGTGTAGCTCGGCTTGTGCTTGCCGCGCAGGATGTTGGCGACGATCGCAGCGAGGCGGCCGACGACCAGACCCTCGGCATCGATCAGGTGCCACTTCTTCTCGACCTCGGCCGGTTTGATCGACCGGGTGCTCTTGTGGAGCGCCTTCATGGCTTCAATTCCTTCGAAATGTCTCTCGCCGCGAATCCGCATGAGAGCGGGCGCGGGAGCGGCGCATTTGTCGTCCGAACGCCCAAAAGTCAAGCAAATGCGGGGTTCTTGAAGGAGGTAAAATAATACCGTGCTACTGGAGCGGCTCCAGCCGCCACATCTCCCGCGACGCGCGCGCGGTGCCGTTCACGGTCGTCTCGATCCGCCGCTTCGCCGCGGCGAGATGGCGTCCACCGGCGGAGAGAGTGCCTTCGAAGCTGACCACGATCGTGCCCGATCCGCCCCCGGGCAGCGGCAGGGTCCGCTTGTCGCGGCGCGGCCCGGCAACCGGATAGAACAGGTCTTCGGGCCACCGGCTCGTCATCGCCGCCCCGGCCTGCTGCACCGCGCGAACATACTGCATCGCGTCCGCATGCCGCTCCGGCGGCGCGCCTTCGAGATACTTCTTCGCCGCTTCGTCGAGGCCGGGGATGGACGCAGCGCCTGCTCCTCCTTCGCCAAGGATCAGTCCGGCCTGGTCCAGCGCGATCGGAAAGGGGCCTGCGTGCGGGTTCTTCCGTTCGACCTCCGCCAAGACGGCCAGGCGCGGCGGTGCGTCGACTTCGACGGCGATCTGTTCGCCTTCGACCGTATAGCCGGCCGCATGCGCGACAAAGCGCACGCGCCAGGTTCGGGTGACCGTGACTTTGGCGCCGTCACCCAGCTCGCGCTCGAGCACCCGCGTGAGCCGCATCGGCTCGCCTGGCGCTCTGAAGCCGGGCGCTTCGGCCACCTGGGCACCAACGCGCGCTCCAACGAGCGCGGTGCCCATCGCGACCCCCAATGCGACAAGCGCACTCCGGCGGTTGAAGGGCGCCGTCACCCGCGCGGCCCCGCCAGGGCGCCGAGCCACGCCTGCGTCGCTGCGCCCGCCGCATCGCAGCGCCAGCCGAGCACCGCCGGCTCGTCATAGGGATGCACTTGCTCGAGCCGCGCAACGGCCTTCTCCAGCAGGCGCGCGTCGGTCTTCAGCAGGAGCCCGAACTCGCGGGCTTCGTCGACTTCGCCGCGCCAGCAGAAGACCGAATCGATCGGGCCGATGATGTTTCCGCAGGCGGCGAGCTTCTCCTCGACCAGCGTGCGGGCAAGCGACTTCGCAATGTCCTCGTCCGGGCAGGGGCACCAGACGAGCGCGCTCACGGCCGCCGCCCCAGGACATGGGCACCCCAGGTCACGGCAATCACCAGCAAGGCGCCGACAAACTGGTGCGCGGTCGCCACCCACAGCGATACGCCGGTCCAGACGGTGGCAATGCCCAGGATGATCTGCGTGCCGAAAGCCGCGTGGATCGCGATCGAGGCGCGCCGATCGAGCGGGCGGACCTTGCGCGCTAGCACGACCAGCGCCGCCACCGCCACCCAGGCCCACCAGCGGTGGAGGAAGTGGATCAGGAACGGGTCGTGGGTCATCGCCCACAACAGGCCGCGCGACGTGTCGAACTCAGGCACGAACCGCCCCTGCATCAGCGGCCAGGTATCGGACGCCAACCCTGCGTTGAGGCCAGCGACCCAGGCGCCGAGCAGGAGCTGGACGAACAGGATCAGCGCGGTGACCAGCGCAAGCCCGCCGAGCCGCGCTGGGCGGGCGCCCGGGATCTGCGCGAGCCGGTGGAGATCGAACGCCGTCCATGCGAGGCCGCCGAGGGTGAACAGCGCGGTGAGCAGATGGATCGACAGCCAGAAATGGCTGACGTCGGTCACCTCGCTGGACAGGCCCGAGCGCACCATGAACCAGCCGAACGCCCCTTGCAGGCCGCCGAGCGCGAGCAGCGCGAGCAGCCGCAGCTTGTATCCGCTGGGAATCGCGCCGCGTATCCAGTACCAGGCGAGCGGCAGGGCGAAGGCCAGCCCGATCAGACGGCCGAGCAGGCGATGGGCCCATTCCCAGAAGTAGATGAACTTGTAATCCGCCAGCGTCATTCCGGCCGGGCCGGTGATCTGCTGGTACTCGCCGATCTGCTGATAGGCTTCGAACTCGGCTTGCCACTGGGCGTCGGTCAGCGGCGGGATCGCGCCGGTGACGGGCTTCCATTCGGTGATCGACAGGCCCGATTCGGTCAGCCGGGTGATGCCGCCGACCACGATCATCGCCACGACCATCCAGGCGACGATCCATAGCCAGCGGGCGAGAGCGGCGGGGCGGGCTGTGGCGGGCGTCAGCACGGCCGTGCCGGCGCCGAAATTCGTCCTGGAGACCATGGAGCCGCCTGATGCGTCCGCATTCCGCAAATCGCAAGGGCTTTGCCGATTTGCGCTTGCGCTATGATACATTATCACATACATGAGCCTCGCCAATGAGTAATCCGCTCTCCTCGATTCGCGCTCGGCTCGACCGTGCAGGCGTCGTTCTCTCCGGGCTGTGCCTGCTGCATTGCCTGGCCTCGATCGTCATCGTCTCGGCGCTCGGGATCGGCGGCGAGTTCCTGCTCGCGCCGGCCTTTCACCGCGTCGGACTTGCGATAGCGCTCGTGATCGCCGCGGTCGCGATCGGCTGGGGCGCGCTGACCCACCGCCGCGCCGCGCCGTTCGTAACGGCTATGACCGGGCTCAGCTTCATGGGGGGGGCGCTCGCCATGCCGCACGGCACGGGCGAGGTCGTGCTGACCGTGATTGGCGTCTCGCTCGTTTCGATCGGACACTTCCTCAACTTGCGCCACGCGCATTGAGCGCTATCTCGCGGGGCATGGCAGCCCCCCTTTCCCTCACCGTCAACGGCGAGACCCGCCGTTCCTCCGCCCCGACCATCGCCGCGCTGGTGCGCGAGCTCGACCTCACACCCGAGAAAGTGGCCGTAGAACGGAACGGCGAGATCGTCCCGCGCTCGACGCTCGCGGACACGGCGTTGGTCGACGGCGACGTGCTGGAGATCGTGCACTTCGTCGGCGGCGGCGACCATGCGGCGGGAAGCGACGACACCTGGACGGTCGCCGGGCGCACGTTCCGCTCGCGGCTGATCGTCGGCACGGGCAAGTACAAGGACTTTGCGCAGAACGCGGCCGCGCTGGAAGCTTCGGGTGCGGAGATCGTCACCGTCGCAGTGCGCCGGGTGAACGTCAGCGACCCCAAGGCGCCGATGCTGACCGACTTCATCGACCCGAAGAAAGTCACCTATCTGCCCAACACCGCCGGCTGCTTCACCGCAGACGAAGCGATCCGCACCCTGCGCTTGGCGCGCGAGGCCGGCGGCTGGGACCTGGTCAAGCTGGAAGTGCTGGGCGAAGCGCGCACGCTCTATCCCGACATGCGCGAAACGCTGCGCGCGACCGAGACGCTGGCGAGCGAAGGCTTCCTGCCGATGGTCTACTGCGTCGACGATCCGATTGCGGCCAAGCAGCTCGAAGATGCGGGCGCGGTCGCGGTCATGCCGCTCGGCGCCCCGATCGGCTCGGGCCTCGGCATCCAGAACCGCGTGACGATCCGCCTGATCGTAGAGGGCGCGAGCGTGCCTGTGCTGGTCGACGCCGGGGTCGGTACGGCGAGCGATGCCGCGGTCGCGATGGAACTCGGCTGCGATGGCGTGCTGATGAACACCGCCATTGCCGAGGCGAAGGATCCCATCCGTATGGCGCGCGCGATGAAGCTTGCGGTCGAGGCCGGGCGCGACGCCTATCTCTCGGGGCGCATGGCGACCCGCAAGTATGCCGACCCATCGAGCCCCCTGGCCGGACTGATCTGACCACAGAATCGGTGCGGCTAACCCGAATTTAACCGAGTCCGGCGATGGTGCCTCTGCGCAACAGGGAAACCGCCCCATGGCCAAGACCGGAACCGCATCGCTGACGATCGCCGAGATGCGCGAGTTCGCGAGCTTCACGGCTGCCGAGCAGCGCTACATCCGCCGCAGCCTCGATATCGGGCTCGGCCGGCAGGACGCCTTCAAGCTCTGGGCGCGCGATGCCGGCGAGAACGCCGCGATCCGCAGCCAGTACGTCGCCTATCAGGACCTCAAGGCGCTGCGGGCGGCGATCCCCGCCGGCACCGCACTCGACGGTATCGAAGGCTTCATCGGCAAGCTCGTGCGCGTGGCCGCGTTCGATCTCGCGCAGGAGCGGATCGAGAGCTTCTCCGCCTTCCGCTTCCTCTACGAACGGCTGCTCGGCGCCGAGGCACGGCCGTGGCTGCCGAGCGCCTTCTGCGCCGCGAGCGCCCTGCCGCAGATCGCGCCTGCACGCCGCAAGGTCCTGCTCCAGTCGCTGAGCGAGGCCGCCGCGACCGCGCCCGGCTGGTCGGACCGCGCCCCCAGCTTCTACCCCGAATACATCGCGCGCGAAGTGGCCTGAGTCGCGCCTCAGGCGACGAGCTTCATCTTCTCGATCATGCCGCGCTCGTCGGGGCGCAGGGTCAGCACCGACACGCCCGACGCGGTGACGGCGACCGTGTGCTCGAACTGCGCGGACAGCGAGCCGTCGCGGGTCACTACGGTCCAGCCATCGTTCTTGGTTCTCACGCCCCTCCGGCCGCGGTTGAGCATCGGTTCGACCGTGAAGACCATGCCTTCGCGCAGGACCAGGCCGGTTCCGGGCTTGCCGAAGTGCAGAATCTGCGGCTCCTCGTGCATCTCGCGGCCGATGCCGTGGCCGCAATATTCGCGCACGACCGAATAGCCGCTGCGCTTGGCGTGCCGCTCGATCGCCGAGCCAATGTCGCCGAGTCGCGCGCCCGGGCGGACCGCCCGGATTCCCATCCACATGGCTTCGTAGGCGGTTCGGACCAGCCTCTTCGCGGAAGGCTCGACCTCGCCGATGAGGTAGGTCTTGCTCGAGTCGGCGATATAGCCGTTCTTCTCGAGCGTGATATCGAGATTGACGATATCTCCGCCCCGCAGCACGTCCTCGGCCGATGGCACGCCGTGGCAGACCACGTTGTTCACCGAGGCATTCAGGACGAAGCCGTACCCGTACTGGCCCTTGCTCGCGGGCCGCGCCGCGAGATCCTCGACGATGAAGCGCTCGACCATTCCGTCGATCTGGAGCGTCGACATGCCTGCGAGCGGCGTCCGGTCCAGCATTTCGAACACCGATGCGAGAAGCCGGCCGGATTCGGCCAGCAGCGCCAGTTCCTCAGGCTGCTTCGTCATGCCGCATCTCGGCCAGGGGCGGCGCGGAGACGCCTGCGGAGCTGCGTTCGCGCTCGATGATTTCCATGAAGTTGAGCGCCGGATTGGTCTCGCACAGCATGCCGATCTTGATCCAGTAGGCAGCCTGCGCGTTGATCGAGCGGAATGATACCTTGCTCGCCCGACGCACCTGCTCGTGCAGTTCATCCTCGATGCTGACGATACCCATGCGGGTTCTCCATATATGATTCGTATATGGATCGCATAGGGATCATATGGAATGACATCAAGGCATCGCATGCGCTCTGTCGCGTCGCGTGCCGCTGCGGCATAATGCGGCTGCGATGACTCTCGCCGTTATCCTCTCCGCCCTGGCGATGACCGCGATCGTGGCGCTGCGCTATTTCGCCGCGAGCGGGCTGTTCGCCTTCGCGACCGCGCGCGTGCGGCCGGGGCTCTATGCCCGCTTGGGTCCGCAGATCGGGCGCGAGATCGGTTGGTCGCTGCTTTCCGCCGCGATCTACGGCATTCCCGCGGGCGTGGTCGCCTGGGGTTGGCAGGAACGCGGCTGGACCCTGATCTACACCGGCTGGGATGCGTACCCTCTGTGGTATCTGCCGCTGTCGCTGCTCCTCTATCTCTTCGCGCACGACACGTGGTTCTACTGGACGCATCGCTGGATGCACCGCCCGCGGCTGTTCCGCCTCGCCCATGCGGTGCATCATTCGAGCCGCCCGCCGACGGCTTGGGCGGCGATGAGCTTCCACCCGATCGAGGCGCTGACCGGAGCGGTGGTCATCCCCGCTCTGGTATTCCTGATCCCGATCCACGTCGCCATGCTGGGGCTGGTGCTGGCGATCATGACTGTCATGGGCGTGACCAATCACATGAGGTGGGAGCTGTTTCCCCGCGCCCTCGTCCGCTCGCGGCTCGGCGGCTGGCTGATCACCGCCAGCCACCACCAGCGCCATCACGAGCACTACGCGTGCAATTTCGGCCTCTATTTCCGCGTCTGGGACCGACTGTGCGGAACCGACCGGGGCCTGTCCGATGGCCTGGCGCCTCCAGCCGGCGCGACTTAACCGTAACTTTACCACGTCGCGCCAGAACGGTCCTGGAATAGGCATCGGGGGCTTCGACGAGGCGATGGATACACTGCGCGGCACATTCGATTCGCCGGACTATGGTGAAGGCGATCGCGGTCTCGGCCACGCCGGGGACGAAGGCACGCACGAGCCGCCGCCCGCTGCGATCGGCAGCGACGAGCGCCGGATGCAGGTGCGCGCCTACAACCACTGGGCCGGCCTGCTGGCAGATCGCAATTTTCCCTCGGTCGAGGATCTCGATCCGGCCGCCCTGCCCGACTTCGGCCCCTACAGCATCCTGCTCGACTTCACGGCCGGTATCGAGAACCCGGCAGTGCTGTATCTCGGCGCCGAACTCGCCGTCGAATGCGGCGCCGACGGCGAGATCGGTGCGCTTACCGACGTGCCTGCGCGCTCTCTGCTGAGCCGGATCACCGATCACTACATGCAGATCCTCGCCAACCAGGCGCCGATCGGCTTCGAAGCCGAATTCGTGAATCAGCGCGGGGCGACGATCCTCTACCGCGGCATTCTCCTGCCGTTCTCGAGCGACGACGACACGATCGACTTCATCTACGGCGTGATCAACTGGAAGGAGATCGCCGACCAGCACACCACCGACGAGCTCATGCTGGAGATCGATCAGGCGCTCGATCCGGACGAGCTGGCGGACGACGGGCCCCGCGATCCCGACCCGGTGACCAACTGGGCCGACGGTCCGGTCGACGGAGTCGCAACGCTGGACGCTTCCTCGGCTCCCGGAGCACCCGCCGACGATTATCCCGCGCCGGCTTTCGGCGAGACCGGGCGCGGCGACGCAGATGACGACCAGGGCGCCTGGCGCATGGCCGCGATGATCGCGCGCCAGTCGGTGCCGAAGAAGCCCTATGCGATTCCGCTCGTCACCGATGACGAACTGGCTCCGGCGCTGCACGGGCATGACCCTGCCGAACAGGGGCTCGTCGCCAGTCTCGCGGCGGCGCGCGCCTGCGTTCAGGCGGCTTTGAGCTGCGAGGACCGCAGCCGGGGCGCGCTCTACGACGCGGTTGGGCGGGCATATGATTTCAGCCTCGCCGCGGCGGCCGCGTCGGACGAGTTCGAAGCGCTCGTGGCGCAGAACGGCCTGAAGGTGCAGGAACGCGCGCCGATGACGCCGGTCGTCAAGCTCGTCTTCGGTGCCGATTACGACAAGACGCGTCTCACCGAATATGCCGCGGTTCTCGGCCACGCCCACCGCCTGGGTCTGGCGCCCGGGACGCTCACCGGCTTCCTCGCGGCGGCCGAGGGCGGCCTCAAGGGCGTGGTAAAGGCCGAGCGCAAGCTGCGCCGCGAGGAAAGTGGCAAGGCGGACAAGTCAGAATCGCCGCACACTCGCCTCGCCAGGAAGCTGCGCGCGATCGAGCCGCGCGGGTTCGAGGCGATTGCGCCGGAAGGCGCGGAGTTCGGTCTCGTCGTGATCCGCCGTGTCGACGGCGATGTCGCTGTGATCGGCGAGGTCTCCGACGATCAGGCCCTGATCGAGCGTGTGGGGCGCAAGCTGGTAGCCTGAGAGCCGCGCGGGCTATCCTCGGACGCGTGCGAGCGCTACCCCTTCGCAGGCGATGGATTTCTTCTCCGGCCAGCCCGTTCGCCTGCAGCCCTACTTCGGCTACCGGAGTGCCGATCGCCTGGTGATCGCGGCGCGGGCGCTGCGCTCCGGCAAGCCCGGCTTCGAGAATGGCGGCCGCCTGCAGGCCATGCGTACGATGCTCGCGCAGTTCGCCTCGCGCGAGGCTGCCGGGCTCGACGTACGGCTCGAGATTAAGTCGCCCGAGGGCGAAACCTCCGACCATTTCGCCACCACCGATCGGGAAGGCTTCGTCCGTTTCGAGATCGAACTCGGCGAAGGCTGGCCGCTGCCGCGTGACCCGGCGTGGGAGATCGTGTGCCTCCACTGGCTGAACCGGGAGGGGCCGCAGTGCGTCGAAGGGCACATTCTCGTGCCGGGCAGCGCGACGCTGCTGGCGGTAATCTCCGACATCGACGACACGATCGTCGAGACCGGCATTACCGGCGGTTTCCGTCAGTTGATGCGCAACTGGCGCCGCGTGCTGGCCGAGCTGCCGGACGAGCGGATCGCGGTGCCCGGGGTGGACGCATTCTACGGCGCGCTCGGCGGCGGTGCGGTATTGCCGGGCAAGGGCGGCGCGGGCGATGCGATCCCCGCCACGCACCGGCCGTTCTTCTACGTCTCGTCGAGCCCGTGGAACCTGTTCTCCTACCTCGTCGCCTTTCTGCGGGTTCGGAAGCTCCCGCTCGGGCCGCTGCTGCTGCGCGACTGGGGCTTCGACCGCGCGACCCTGGGCAGCGCGAGCCACGGCGAGCACAAGCGCGCGGCGATCGATACGGTCATGGCGATGTACCCCGACATCCGCTTCGCGTTGATCGGCGACGACACGCAGGGGGACCTGCCGGCCTATGCCGACGTGGTGAGCGGCAACCTCGGCCGGATCGCCGCGGTGTTTATCCGAACTGCGACCACCGAACCGCTCTCGCCCGAGGAACTCGCCGGCAAGGCGGCGATCGAGGCGGCGGGCGTTCCGCTGTGGCTGGGCGACAGCTATGCCGTCGGCCAGGAATTCCTGCGCGCGGCCGGGCTCAGGCCGCAGGGCGATGCGGCACGGATCGTGGAAACGGTCGAGCAGGCGCACGAGACGCCCTGAGCGCCGCGCGCGCGATCTTCATTGGCGGTTCAGCCCCCGAACCGCTAGCAAGAGCACAAATGCAGCTTCTCGCCCGATTCCTCGCGCTGATTGCGGTTCTTTCGCTGATGGCGCAGCCCGCGGCGGCGCAGTCGATCCTGCGCGATGCCGAGACCGAGGCGCTGCTAGACGACATGGCCGCGCCGCTGGTCGAGGCCGCGGGTCTCCAGTCCGGCAATGTAGAGATCGTGCTGATCAACGATCCTTCGATCAACGCCTTCGTCGCCGGCGGGCAGGCGGTCTACATCCACACCGGCCTGATCGACGCGGCGGAGACCGCCAATGAGGTCCAGGGCGTGATCGCGCACGAGCTTGGCCACATCACCGGCGGGCACATCATCCGCCATTCGGAAGGCGCGGGCGCGGCGACCAATATCTCGCTCCTCTCGCTGCTGCTTGGCGTCGGCGCGGCACTCGCCGGTGCGGGCGACGCGGCCATGGGCATGATCATGGCCGGCCAGCGCGCGGCGCTCGGCAAGTACCTCGCCTTCAGCCGGGTGCAGGAATCCTCCGCCGACGCCGCCGGCGCGGAATATCTTTCCAAGGCCGGTATCTCCGGGCGCGGCTCGCTGGCGTTTTTCGGGAAGCTGCAGAACCAGGAATTTCGCTACGGCTACAGTCAGGACGACGAAGTCGCCTTCGGCCGCACGCACCCGCTCTCGGGCGACCGGATCGCGCGTCTGCGCGAAGTCTATACTAAGGACCCCGCGTGGGAGGCGCCGGACGATGCCGAGCTGCAGCAGCGCTTCGAGCGGGTCAAGGCCAAGCTGTCGGGCTATCAGGAGACGCCCGAGCGGACCCTGCAGGCCTACCCGGAAACCATGACGGGAGTGCCCGCGCGCTATGCCCGGGCCTACGCTTGGCACAAGGATGCGCAGATGGACAAGGCGCTGGCGGAGACCGACGCCCTGCTCGAGACCGCGCCGAACGATCCCTATTTCCTTGAGCTCAAGGGTCAGGTCCTGCTCGAATCGGGCAGGCCGGAGGAGGCGATCAAGCCGCTGCGCCGCGCGACCGAGCTCACCCGCAACCAGCCGCTGATTGCCTCGATGTTCGGCCATGCGCTGATCGCAACGGAGGATCGGGCGCATTTCGACGAGGCGGAGCGGGTGCTGCGCGGGGCGGTCGGCCGCGACCGCCTCAATCCCTTCGCCTGGTACCAGCTCGGCGTGGTTTACGCCGCGCAGGGCGACATGCCGCGCGCGCGGCTCGCGAGTGCGGAGCAGCAGGTCATGAACCGGCAGTACGCACAGGCGATCCGCAGCGCACAGGCGGCAGAGGCGGGCCTTCCCGAGGGCTCGCCCGACTGGATCCGCGCGCAGGATATTGCGCTCCAGGCCCGCGCCGCGCTTGAACGCGAGCGGGAGCGCCGGTAGCGCTCGCAGCCCCATGACAATACGCCATTACCTTCTCGTCGCGCTTCTCGCGCTCGCGTTCGGCTTTGCCGGGGCTGCCGCCTGGTCGCTGAGCGGGCTCGGCGACAAGCACACGCGCGCCTATCTGCTCGAGAACCCCGAACTGCTCCCCGAAATGGCCGACCGCTATCAGGCGAAGCAGGCGGAGGAACGGCTCGCGCAGGTCGCGGACGAGGTCGAGGTGCCGTTCCCCGGCGCCGTGCTGGGCAATCCCGAAGGCGCAGTGACGCTGGTCGAATTCACCGACTACGGCTGCACCTACTGCAAGATGAGCCAGCCCGAAGTTGCGCGTCTGGTCGAGGAAAACCCGGACCTTCGCGTCGTCATTCGCGAATGGCCGATCTTCCAGGGCAGCGAGGAGGCCGCACGCATGGCGCTCGCCGCCGCTCGCCAGGGCAAGTACGAGGCGTTCCACGATGCGATGTTCGCACTCGGCCCGCCCAGTGCCGCGAGCATTGAGAAGGCAGCCCAGGCCGCCGCGCTCGACATGGAGGCGGCACGGCGTTTCGCCGCATCGGACGAGGCCTCCCGCGAGTTGGCGAAGAACATGGGGCTTGCCGACACGCTTGGCTTCTCGGGCACGCCGAGCTGGGTGATCGGCGGCCGCGTGCTCCAGGGGGCGATCGGCTACGACGCGCTGCAGGAAGCGATCGCCGCAGCGCGCGGCTCGTGATCCGCGCTGCGCCGGCGCTCGCGCTGCTCCTGGCGCTGGCGCAGCCGGCGCTGGCCGAATCCCGCGAGGAGCCGGCGGCAGCGGCGCTTGCCGCGCTCCAGCAAAGCGACGCACGGCTGCTCGCGATCGGATGGCGGCTCGCCGCCGGGAATGCGGCCTATTGCAGCGATGCGCGGCCCGCCGTCGGCCTGCTGCTGCAGGACATGACCGGCTACGCCGAACCCGAAGCGATGCGCAAGGCGGCCGGCATCGCCGGCCCGATCGCCGTCCAGGCCGTCGCGCCCGGCTCGCCGGCGCACACGGCGGGCCTGCGCGCGAACGACGAGATCGCGGCGATCGATGGCACGGTGGTCGCCGCGCTTCCTGCGGCCGAGGAAGAAGACTGGCGCCGCCTCGCGCGCCTGCACGATGCGATCGACTCCTCGCTCGCAGCCGACGGCAAGGTGCTCGTCACGCTCCCCGGCCGGGGTGACATCGTGCTGGAGGGGGTTCAAGCCTGCCCGAGCCGCTTCGAGATCATCGGCGGCGACGGCGCGGCGGCGGAGGGCGCGCGGGTCGTGATCGGGCGCAAGTTCGTGGGTCTCTCCTATCCCGAAGACGAATTCGCCGCGGCCATCGCGCATGAGTTCGCGCACAATCTCCTGCGGCACCGCGTCTGGCTCGACCAGCATGGGCGCAAGTGGCGCAACGTGCGCATCACCGAGCGCGAGGCCGACCGCATGATGCCCTGGCTGCTTGCCAACGCCGGCTACGAGCCCGGGGCCGCGCTGCGCTTCATGCGCCGCTGGGGCCCTGACCACGGCGGCGGCCTGTTCCGCAAGCGGACGCATGAGGGATGGGACGAGCGCGCCGAGACGATCGAGGCCGAAATCGTGCTGGTGGAGGCCGTCCGCGCGCCCGACGGAAGCGCCGACTGGTCCCGTCATTTCGTGCGCGAGGTCGCCGACTAGGCCGGCGAACGGGCAGCCCGCTTATTCGGCGGCTTCGGCCTGCTCGTCGAGCTGGTAGAGGCTCGCCAGCGGCCTCGCCATCACCCGCCGCACCATCGGCTCGAAGAAATCGAGCGGCTCGCTCTCGTAGTCGGGATCGAACGCGGCCTGGTCGTACTTCTCGCAGAACTCTGCGCACGCGTCGAAGTGCTCGCTTCCGCGGAACGCCTCGCGCGCGTCCTTGTCCATGCCGAGGTAGTGGAAGTAGTAATAGCCTTGGAAATGCCCGTGATGCTGGCAGATCCAGTGCAGTTCCTCGCGCACGAAGGGCTTGATGATCGAGGCCGCGACCTCGGGATGGTTATAGCTCCCCAGCGTGTCACCGATGTCGTGCAGCAGCGCCATGACGACATATTGCTCGTCGCGCCCGTCGCGGTGCGCGCGCGTCGCGGTCTGCAGCGAGTGCTCGAGCCGGCAGACCGGAAAGCCGCCGAAATCGCCGTCGAGCAGTCGCAGATGTTCGAGCACGCGGTCGGGCAGGCCCTTGGCGAACTGGCGGTACTCGCCGCCGATGATGGCCCAGTCCTGCGCCGTGCCTTCCTTCATCTCGCGGAACTTCGCGCGCTCCGCAGCGCTGTGAAGCGTGTGATCGGTTGCGTTCATCACCAGCTCTCCCTTTGCGGGCATCCTAGCGCGCCGCGCCGGGCACGCCAAAACAATCTGACGAATGCGGCGGAAATCGGCTAAAGCGCTGGTCATGGCCGTGCTGCCTTCACCACCTGCGCCGTTTTTCGCCAACAAGAACAGCGCCTTCTGGAACCTGCAGTTCGCCGGTTGGGGCGGAGCGATGCTGTTGCGCGCGGTGACCGCGATCGCGAACGGGCAGTCGCTCGACTTCATGGTTCCGCTGGCGATCGAGATCGTCACCGGCTTTTCGATCAGCCTCGTCCTGTCGGTCGTCTATCGAAAGCTGATCAATCGCCGCCCTTTGGTGACCTGGGGGATTACGGCGATCGCACTTGCCATTGCGGTGGGGGTTTACGCGGCGATCGACGGCTGGGTCTTCATGCTCTACCGGCCGCAAAGCGAATCCAGCTTCGCTACCATTCTGGTGGGCATTTCGATGCTGCCCTTCACTCTGCTCGGCACCTGGTCGGCGCTCTATTACGCGATCAACTACTTCCTTCAGGTCGAAGAGCAGACCGACCGGCTCGAACGGCTGGAAGCGCAGGCGACGAGCGCGCAGCTCGCCATGCTGCGCTATCAGCTCAATCCGCATTTCCTGTTCAATACGCTGAACTCGATCAGCACGCTGGTGCTGCTCAAGCAGACCGAACCGGCCAATGCGATGCTGACCCGGCTGTCGTCGTTCCTGCGGCACACGCTTATCAGCCAGCCCGGCGGCAAAGTCACGCTGGCGCAGGAGGTCGAGACGCTCAAGCTCTACCTCGGGATAGAGCGCATGCGTTTCGAGGAGCGGCTTCGGACCGAGTTCAACATCGAACCGGCTGCCGCGCACGCCCGGCTCCCCTCGATGCTGCTCCAGCCGCTGGTCGAAAACGCGATCAAGTACGCGGTCTCGGCGCAGGAAGAAGGCGCGCGAATCAGTGTCGCCGCTCGACTCGTCGGAAACCGTCTGCGCGTCACCGTTTCCGATACCGGACCGGGCTTGCAAGCCAGCCAGATGCGTCCCAGCCTTCCGCGTGCAATAACGGGCGAGGGTCAGGCGGTTTCGACCGGGGTCGGCCTCGCCAATATCAGGAACCGGCTTGCACAGGCCTATGGCGACGACCACCTGTTTGAAATCCGCACGCCGCCCGAAGGCGGCTTCACCGTAATGATCGAGATCCCACACGATTTCGCCGGGGCGGAGGAACCTGCCGCCCCTCAACCGCGTATTTCCGGGAATTCTCCGCCTCCCCCTCCCGCCGCGCAGATCACCAAGCGGCCAATCGGAACCAAAGCATGACCATCCGCACCATCATCGTCGACGACGAGAAACTCGCCATACAGGGCCTTCAGGTCCGCCTCGAAGCTTTCGAGGACGTCGAAGTGATCGAGACTTGCGCCAACGGGCGCGAGGCGATCCGCAAGATCAAGACCGAGAAACCCGATCTGGTCTTCCTCGACATCCAGATGCCGGGCTTCGACGGGTTCTCGGTGGTCAAGGGCGTGATGGAGATCGAGCCGCCCCTGTTCGTCTTCGTCACCGCATTCCAGGAACACGCGATCCGCGCGTTCGAGGCGAATGCGGTCAACTACCTGATGAAGCCGGTCGATCCGGACAAGCTGGCCGATACCATCGAGCGCGTACGCCAGCGCCTGGCGGAGAAGCGCTCCGCCGAAGATGCGGAAAAGCTGCTCAACGTGCTCAGCGAAGTGGCGCCCGACGCGGCCGAGGAATTCGCCGAGAGCGAGAGCGAGTCGAGCGATCGGTTCGAAAAGCTGATCAACATCAAGGATCGCGGGCAGATCTTCCGCGTCGAGGTCGGCTCGATCGAGCATATCGAGGCCGCGGGCGACTACATGTGCATCTACACCGGCGACAATTCGCTGATCCTGCGCGAGACGATGAAGGATCTCGAGCGCCGGCTCGACCCGCGCAAGTTCCAGCGCGTCCACCGCTCGACCATCGTCAATCTCGATCAGGTCCGGCAGGTGCGGCCGCACACCAACGGCGAGTGCTTCCTCGTGCTCGACAGCGGCGCGGAAGTGAAAGTCAGCCGCAGCTACCGCGACGTGGTCGCGCGCTTCGTGCACTGATCCGCCCAGGCACGCTCGGTTCTAATCCAAAGGGGGAGGGTCCCGACCTCCCCAAAGTGCGCCGTCAGGCGGTCAGCCGCTCGTCCATCAGCTTCTGCAGGTCGGCTTCCGGCCGCGCGCCGTAGTGGCTGATCACTTCGGCGGCGGCGATCGCGCCCCGGCGCAGGCAGGTCGCGAGCGGTTCGCCGTTCACGTGGCCGTAGAGGAAGCCCGCGGCGAAGAGATCCCCTGCGCCGGTCGTATCGACCACCCGCTCGATCGGCTCGGCGGCGACGCGCGCCCGCTCGCCGCCCGAGAGCGCGATCGCACCGTCCGCGCTGCAGGTCACGATCAGCGTCGGCACTTTGTCCTTGAGCGCGGCGATCCCGGCCTCGAGGTCGTTCTCGCCGGTCAGTGCGGCGAGTTCGAGGTGGTTGGCGAACAGGATGTCGATCAGTCCGTCGTCGATCAGCGCGCGGAAATCGTCGCCGTGGCGCTCGATCACGAACACCTCGGAAAGCGTGAACGCGACCTTCCGCCCCGCGGCGCGCGCGGCTTCGATCGCCCGGCGCATGGCCGCGCGCGGCTCCTCCGGATCCCACAGGTAGCCTTCGAGGTAGAGGATCCTGGCCGCCGCGACGGCTTCGGCGTCGAGCGTTGCCGGGGGGAGATATTGGCTCGCGCCGAGGAAGGTGTTCATCGTGCGCTGCGCGTCGGGCGTGACGAAGATCAGGCAGCGCGCCGTGGGCGGGTCGCCCCGGCGCGGCGGGGTGTCGAAATCGATCCCGACCGCGCGGATGTCGTGCGCGAAGACCTCGCCGAGCTGATCGTCGGCGACCTGGCCTATGAACGCACATTGCGCGCCAAGCGCGGAGAGGCCCGCCAGCGTGTTGGCCGCCGATCCGCCCGAGATCTCTCGTGCCGGCCCCATCGCGTCGTAGAGCTCCTGCGCGCGGGCGGTGTCGACCAGGGTCATCCCGCCCTTGTTGAGGCCGAGCTCGTCGATCAGGTCCTCGCTGCACGGGGCCATCACGTCGACGATGGCATTGCCGATGGCGATTACGTCGTAGCGCGGTTCGGGCGTCTGCTGAGTCACGGCGAATCCTGATTGTCCGGGAAAGCGCCGCGCCTAGCCGCTGCGGGTTCTCGCGCCAAGGCTTTGCGATTGACTTGGCCCTCCGGCCCGGCCCATTCCCTCGCGCGATGCTTTCGCTTCCCTCAGCCCTGGGCCGTGCGGCCGGTCAGTTGACCGATCCCGCCGTGCTGCGCGTGCTGGCCAAGTCGATCGCGGTGACGCTGGCGATCTTCCTCGCGCTCGGGATCGGCGCGGCGGCGGGGATCGAGGCGCTGCTCGCGCGGTGGGAGATCGCCGGCAGCGACGAGATCGGCGCGCTGGTGGGGCTGGTCCTGATGCTCGTGGGCGGCTGGCTGCTGTTCCGCATCGTCGCGCTGGCGGTGCTGCAGTTCTTCGCCGACGAGGTCGTCCGCGCGGTGGAGCTGAAGCATTATCCGCAGGCGCGTGCGAACGCGCGCGATCCGGGCTGGCGCGAGGAGCTGGGGATGAGCGCGCGGGCCACCCTGCGCGCCGTGCTCGCCAATCTCGTGGCGCTGGTGCTCGCGATCCCGCTGCTGTTTACCGCGATCGGTCCTGCCGTGCTGTTCTGGGCGGTCAATGCCTGGCTCCTCGGGCGCGAGCTGCAGGATCTCGCCTGGGCCCGGCATCGCCACACGCGGGGGGCCGAAGCGCCGATCCGCGCCCCAGAGCGATTCCTGCTCGGCGGCGTGGTCGCCGGCCTGCTCGCCGTGCCGTTCGTCAACCTGCTCGCGCCGGTGCTCGGCGCGGCCGCAGCCGTCCACCTCGTCCATCGCCGCAAGGAAGGCTCCATTGCAGCATAGAATACTCGCTCTCGCACTGCTGCCGCTGCTCGGCGCGTGCGTCACCGCCATTCCCGAAGCCCCTGCGCCCGGCGGCACCGCGCCGCCATCCGCGCGCCCGTCGGCCCCGCCGCCGACCCGGCCGGCGCCGCCGCAGGGCGGGGGGGGCTTTCGCGCACCGCGCGTCATGAACATGCCGGGGCTCGAAGGCGTCATCGGTGCGGACGCGGAGGCGCTCCAGCGCGTGTTCGGCATCGCGCGGCTCGACGTGCGGGAAGGCGACGTGCGCAAGCTGCAATACAGCGGCGAGCCCTGCGTGCTCGACATCTACCTCTATCCGCTGCGTCCGGGCGCCGAGCCGACGGCGACTTACGTCGACGCCCGCCGCTCGTCCGACGGGCTCGACGTCGACCGCGCGGCCTGCGTTGCGGCACTGCGCCGCAGGTGAGCGGCAGGCCGAGCCCGCTCGTAACCCGCCCTTAACCATTGGAGCCGGAAACTCGCCTTCGAACCGGCAGGAGGGCGAGGCCATGACCATCCAGTTCACCGACATCGCACGTACAGCCGTGGCTGAAGGCGAGATCTCCGCTCCGCACCTGCTTGCCCTGCGTCAGCTCGAATGGGACGCGGGGCGGATCAGCCGCGACGACGCCGAGGAGATCCTCGCGCTCAACCGCACCTTATCGCGCCCCAGCGGGGAGTGGACCGACTTCTTCGTAGAGACGCTGAGCGCCTACCTGCTTGACGGCAGCGCCGCGCGCGACCGTTGCAGCGAGGACGCAGCGCGTTGGCTGACCGGCGCGCTCGACGCTCTGGGCGGGGTGCCGACGATGGCCGAGCTCGAGTTGCTCGTGCGCGTCATCGAACGCGCCGAGCGGGCGCCCGAGACCCTGCGGTGCTATGCGCTGGCTGCGATCGAGACGACGGTGCTGACCGGCACGGGGCCAACGCGGGTCGGCGGGCGGCGCGGCGCGCCCCGTATCACCGGTGCTGAGTGCCGCCTCGTGCGGCGTATCCTCCTCGCCGGTCAGGGCCCGGTCCATGCAGGCCGGTCGGCAACGGAGTTCCTGTCGCGGATCGACCGGGCGACGCGGGGCGGCGACAACTCGCCCGAATGGCGGGCCCTGCTCGACACTCTGGGCGGCGTCAGCCCCAGTATTTCATGTTGATCGTGATCGACTTCACGCCGTCGCCAACCGGGAATGCCGTCTTCGTGTAGCTCGGCTTGCCGAGATTGAAGATGTTGATGCTCGGGTTGTTGGACATACCGCCACCGTCTTCACGCAGGTCCGTGTCGCCGTTGCCGTTGATGTCGTGACGCACAGCCACGGCATAGGTGCCGGCAGAGGGCACGGGCAGGCAGAAGGTCATCGTGCCGCGCTGCGCCGAGGCTTCCACACGGTGGAGCCACTTGCCCTTCTTGAGCCATTCGGAACTGGTGCCGCGATAGGTTTGCACCCGTATCGTGCCGCGGGAGGACTTGACGCCGGTCACCGTCACCTTGACAGCCGGGCCGCTGCCGGCGCTGCACCGGCCGAGGTCGTTTGAGATCTTCTGCTGATAGGCCTGTGCCGGCGCGGTCGCCAGCATGCCGGCCGTGAGCATCGCGCCGGCGGCAATTCCGAGGGTTTTCCTGAGAGTCATCGTCTGCTGCGGTCCATCGTTGCTGCGGGGGGAGGTCGAGCGGCAATTCATGCCGCCGGGGTACGGCGATGGCCGGCTCCCTGTCTTGGCAATGCATCTGCGGCGGGCGGCCTTAATTGGCCCTGAATTCGCCGCTGGACAACCATTCATCGCCGGAACGACTCGCCTCGTGCACACTATGTGGAAAAGGTGGCGGTGCGCGCTTGTCGCGATTCCGGTCGCGCTCTAGGCGGAGTTTCCCGCCCTTTGCAATGCGATCGACCATGGCCGCGCCGCTTATCTCCCCGTCCATCCTGTCCGCCGACTTCGCGCGTCTGGGCGAGGAAGTGCGTGCGATCGACGCCGCCGGCGCGGACTGGATCCACATTGACGTAATGGACGGGCATTACGTGCCCAACATCACCATCGGCCCGGCCGTGGTGAAGGCGCTCCGCCCGCACACCGACAAGCCGTTCGACGTCCATCTGATGATCAGCCCGGTCGACGCCTATCTCGAGGCGTTCGCCGACGCCGGCGCCGACATCATCACCGTCCATCCCGAAGCCGGCCCGCACACCCACCGCACGCTGCAGGCGATCCGCGGCCTGGGCAAGAAGGCCGGGGTCGTGCTCAATCCCGGCACGCCGCCCGACGCGCTCGAATACCTGCTCGACCTCGCCGATCTCATACTGGTGATGAGCGTCAATCCCGGTTTCGGCGGGCAGAGCTTCATCGACAGCCAGCTGCGCAAGACCGAGGCGATCCGCCGCATGATCGACGCCAGCGGACGCGACATCCGGCTCGAGGTCGACGGCGGCGTGAACGAGGAGACCGCGCGGCTCTGCGTCGCCGCCGGGGCCGACGTGCTCGTCGCCGGCTCCGCCACGTTCAAGGGCGGGCCCGGGCGCTATGCCGCCAATATCGCCGCCCTGAGGGGGGAAGGCTGATGGACCGCGTGGCGCCGCTCGCCGATAGAGGCGCCCGCGACGCCGACGATCGCGACTGGGTGGAGCCTGCGCTGCCGCTGCACGCGGATACGGGCGACGATCTGGTCCGGCGCGAGAAGACCCGGCACGAAAGAGACAGACGCGAAGTGCTCGAACCGGGCCGTTCGCTGGTCCTTTCCGATCTCGCGCCGCCCCGGCTCGGTGCCGGCGAGCGGCTGATCCGCCTCGCCTACGGCATGGGCGTTTCGGGATCGACGCTCACCGCGCCGTTCGCCAAGCCGGCCAAGCCACGCCTGCTCGGCACGGTCGAGAGCCCCTATGCCGGTGACCGCGCGGCCGGTGTCGCGCTGCGCGCCGGGCATTTCCTGATCTACGGGGTCAAGGCGCCGATCGCGCAGATGGAGTTCGATTCGGTCGCGCGGCTGACGCCGCCGTTCGAGCGGACGGTCCACGGCTTCGGCTGGCTGCGCGATCTGGCCGCCAGCGCGCCGCGCGAACAGTGCCTCGCCACGGCCGAGCGCCTGCTCCGCGCCTGGCTCGAGGCCAATCCCGCGCCCGGCAAGGGGGCCGCCTGGCAGGTCGAGCACGTCGGCAACCGCCTGCGCAACTGGCTCGTCTTCGCGCCGCTGATCCTGTCCGGCGAAGGGACGCAGCTCCGCGGGCAGACGCTCGCCGCTATCGCGGAGACCGCGCGCTGGCTTGACCGCAAGGTCGGGAGGGCGGAGGACGGGCCTGGCGCCGTGGCCGGCTGGACGGCGCTCACCGCCGCCGGGCTGCTGTTGCCCGACGGCAAGCCGCGCCGGCTCTATGCCGAAGCCGGGCTCGCGCGCGCGCTGGGCGAGCTGGTGGCGGAGGACGGCGGGGTCCTCTCGCGCAGCCCGCTGGCGCAGATGGACGCGATCGCTGCGCTGGTGGACCTGCGCGCCTGCTACGAGGCGGTGAAGCGCAATCCGCCGCAGGTGCTCGAGACGATGCTGCAACTGCTCGTGCCGCCGCTGCTCTCGCTGCTGCACGGGGATGGGGGGCTCGGCAACTGGCAGGGCGCGGGCGCGATCGGCGCCGATCGCGTCGCCGCCCTGGTCGAGGCGAGCCGCGTGCGCACGCGGCCGCTCAAGGAACCGCGCCAGTGGGGCTATCAGCGGGTCGCCGCGCACAAGTCGGTCCTGATCGTCGACACCGCGCCTCCGGCGCTGCCGCGTCACGCCCGCGCCGGCTGCGCCTCGACGCTGGCGTTTGAATTCTCGGTCGACGGGCAGCGGCTGGTCGTCAATTGCGGCGGGGCCGCCTTTGCCGGCGGGCAGGTGCCCGTGCGGATCGAGCAGGGCCTGCGCGCGACCGCGGCGCACTCGACGCTTGTGCTCGACGAAGCGAACTCGACCGCCATCCTCCTCGGCGGCAAGCTCGGCAGCGGGGTCAACGAAGTCGAGGTCGACCGCCGCATGCTCGACCTCAACGGTGGCAGCGCGACGCGGGTGGAGGCGAGCCACGACGGCTATGCCGCACGCTACGGCCTGATGCACCGCCGCATCCTGATCCTGCGCGACAACGGCCACGAATTGCGCGGCGAGGACGTGTTGCTGCCCGCTGGCAAGACTGGCAAGCGCGGCAAGATAGCTTTCGCGATTCGCTTCCACCTCGGCCCCGGGGTCGAGGCGCGCCTGTCGGAAGACGGCAAGGGAGCCGGCCTCGCGCTGCCCGACGGCAGCTACTGGCAGTTCCGCTTGCCCCAGGGCGACGGGGCGGGCGATCTGGCGATCGAGGAAAGTCTGTGGATCGACGGACTGGGCAAGCCCCATCCGATCGAACAACTGGTCATTCAAGGGATGACATCGCGCAGCGGGGGAAGTTTCTCCTGGCTGCTCAAGAAGATGGGATAGAATTCAAGTGAGCGACGTGACGATCAAGCGGGCACTGCTTTCGGTGTCCGACAAGAGCGGTTTGGTGGATCTGGGCGCGAAGCTGGCCAAGGGCGGCGTCGAGCTGGTCTCCACCGGCGGCACCGCGCGTGCTCTGCGCGAGGCTGGGCTGGCCGTGCGCGACGTCTCCGACCTCACCGGCTTTCCCGAGATGATGGACGGGCGGGTCAAGACACTGCACCCGATGGTCCACGGCGGCCTGCTGGCGGTGCGCGACAACCCCGAACATGCCGCGGCGATGGAAACGCACGAAATCGGCGCGATCGATCTGGTCGTGGTCAATCTCTATCCGTTCGAGGCGACCGTCGCGCGCGGCGCCGAGCGCGAGGAGATCATCGAGAACATCGATATCGGTGGGCCCAGCATGGTCCGCTCCGCGGCGAAGAACCACCAGTTCGTCACCATCGTGACCGATCCGGCCGACTACGACGATCTGCTGGACGAGCTCGCCGGTCACGACGGCGGCACGTCGCTCGAATTCCGCCGCCAGATGGCGGCCAAGGCCTTCGCCGCGACCGCTGCCTATGATTCGATGATCAGCCAGTGGTTCGCCTTCGCCGATCAGGGACAGACCTTTCCCGACATGCTGGCGATCAACGGCCGCCGCGTGACCGAGCTGCGCTATGGCGAGAATCCGCACCAGAAGGCTGCGCTCTATACGCCCGTGGGTCCGCACGCGCGCGGCATCGCGCAGGCCGAGCAGCTCCAGGGCAAGGAGCTCAGCTACAACAACTACAACGACGCCGACGCCGCGCTCGAGCTCTGCGCCGAGTTTGCGGGCGGCGATCCGGCAGTCGTGATCGTCAAACACGCGAACCCCTGCGGCGTCGCCCAGCGCGGCTCGCTGCTGGATGCGTGGAACGAAGCGCTCGCCTGCGACAGCGTCTCCGCTTTCGGCGGGATCGTCTGCGTGAATGTCGAGCTCGACGGGCCGACGGCGGAGGCGATCTGCGACATCTTCACCGAAGTCGTGATCGCACCCGCGGTGAGCGAGGAGGCGCGCGCGGCCTTCGCGAAGAAGAAGAACCTGCGTCTGCTCGTCACCGGCGAACTGCCCGATCCGCGCCGCGGCGGCCTGTCGGTCAAGCCGATTACCGGAGGGCTGCTGGTGCAGAGCCGCGACGACGGGGCGATCGCCCTGGCCGATCTCAAGGTGGTCACCGAGCGGGAGCCGACCGAGCAGGAACTGAAGGACTGCCTGTTCGCCTGGACGGTGGCGCGCCACGTCAAGTCGAACGCCATCGTCTATGCGAAGGACGGCGCGACCGCCGGCATTGGTGCGGGCCAGATGAACCGCCGCGATTCGAGCCGGATCGCCGCGGCGAAGGCAATCGAAGCGGCGGAGACCTACGGCTGGGCCGCGCCGCGCACGGCGGGCAGTGCGGTCGCGTCCGATGCGTTCTTCCCTTTCGCCGACGGTCTGCTCGCCGCGGCTGAAGCCGGCGCAACGGCGGTGATCCAGCCCGGCGGCTCGATCCGCGACGAGGAAGTGATCGCCGCAGCGGACGAGGCGGGCCTGGCGATGGTCTTCACCGGAATGCGACATTTTCGCCACTAGGGTGTAAACGCAAAGTTGGCGCGGGGCCTCGCGCCCGCCCCTTTCGTAAACCGATCCCGAACACCATGTTCAGTCACCCGCAAGCGCGGCCTGCTAGACCGCGTGGCAAGAAGTACCGCTGAAAAAGACGAAGCCGATGAACCCGTTCAAGACCGATCTCTTCCGCAATTTCGCCATCGGCTTCGCCGCGGGCGCCGTGATCGTCGCCTTGCAGGCGTCGCCCGACATCGTCGGTGCCGTCCTGCCGCAGGCCGAGGCCGCCGTCTTGAAGTGAAGCCCGCTTTCGCGTCCCTCGGTGCAGGTCTGCTGGCGCTGAGTGCCTGTCAGCAACCCGCCGATCTGGCGCAAAGCATCGTCGAAGCCCCGACACCCGAGCGCGTGGCGCGCGAAAGCCCCGGCCTGAAGACTGCGATCTTCGCCGGCGGCTGCTTCTGGGGTGTCGAAGGCGTTTTCAGCCATGTGCGAGGCGTGACCGGCGCGGTCTCCGGATATCACGGCGGCACCGAGCGGCAGGCCCGCTACGATCTCGTCGCCACCGGCCTGACCGACCATGCCGAAGCGGTGGCGGTCACTTATGATCCCACGGAAGTTCGCTACGACGAACTGGTGCGCATCTTCTTCTCCGTGGTGGCCGACCCGACGCTCCGCAACCGCCAGGGGCCGGACAAGGGCGCGCACTACCGCACGGCGCTGGTTCCGATCGATGCGGAGCAGCGCGCGGTCGCCGCCGCCTATCTCGATCAGATGGAAGCCTCGCGCCTGTGGGGCGAGCCGATTGTCGCCGCGATCGAACCCCACCGGACCTTCTATCCCGCCGAGGATCGCCATCAGGACTTCGCGGCCCGCAATCCGGGCCACGGATACGTCCTGCGCTGGGATCGGCCCCGGATCGCCGCCCTCGAGCGGCTCTATCCCCGCCTCTACCGCACCGGCTTCGTACGCGATTGAGTGGCGCGCGGGCCGCGCAATCGCTATATCCGCAAGTATGGCGACCCAGCATAAGCACTCACACCACGAACACAGTGGCAGCGACCTCATCACCGCAGCGCGCGACGCGCTCGTTGCGGCGGGCGAGCAGTGGACCGGAATGCGCGAGTCGGTGTTCGAGGAACTCGCACGCCACGAACGCCCAGCCTCCGCCTACGACATAGCCGACAACCTCTCGGCCGCGCGCGGCAAGCGAGTGGCGCCCAACAGCGTCTACCGCATCCTCGACCTGTTCGTGGCGAACAACCTCGCCATGCGGGTCGAAAGCGCGAACGCCTATCTCGCCAACACCCACCCGGGGTGCGAGCACGACTGCATCTTCCTCGTCTGCGACGAATGCGGGGAAGCGACCCACGTCGATGACGATACCGTCTCCGGCGGGGTTCGCGGCGTGGCGAAGGCCAGCCGCTTCCAGACGCGCCGCCCGATCATCGAGGTGCGCGGCCTGTGCGAGACCTGCGCCGGCTGACGCCCGGCCTAGCCACCCGTTCATCGCACGCGTTCATCGACAGTCACGCTTCGCCCGTGTAAAGCTTTGCCATGAGTCAACGTCCCGATACGCCCCTGCTCGACACGGTCGCCACACCGCAGGACCTCCGCCAGATCGACAAGAGCCGCCTGCGCCAGCTCTCGGACGAACTGCGCGCCGAGATGATCGATGCGGTCGGCAGCACCGGCGGGCATCTCGGCTCGGGGCTCGGCGTGGTCGAACTGACCGTCGCCATTCACTACGTCTTCAATACGCCCGACGACAAGCTGATCTGGGACGTCGGCCATCAGGCCTACCCACACAAGATCCTGACCGGCCGGCGCGATCGCATCCGCACCCTGCGCCAGGGCGGTGGTCTGTCGGGCTTCACCAAGCGCAGCGAGAGCGAGTACGACCCGTTCGGCGCCGCGCATTCCTCGACCTCGATCTCCGCCAGTCTCGGCTTCGCCGTGGCCAACAAGCTGAACGACCGCCCGGGCAAGGCGATCGCGGTGATCGGCGACGGGGCGATGAGTGCCGGCATGGCCTACGAGGCGATGAACAATGCCGAACAGGCCGGAAACCGGCTGATCGTGATCCTCAACGACAACGACATGTCGATCGCGCCGCCCGTGGGCGGGCTCTCGGCCTATCTCGCGCGCATGGTTTCCTCGAGCGAGTACCTCGGCCTGCGCAGCCTCGCCTCGCGCATTTCCAAGAAGCTCAGCCGCAGGGTCCATTCGGGGCTGGAGAAGGCCGAGGAATACACCCGCGGCATGGTCACCGGCGGCACGCTGTTCGAGGAACTCGGCTTCTACTACGTCGGCCCGATCGACGGGCACGATCTCGACCACTTGATCCCGGTGCTCGAGAACGTGCGCGACAGCGAGCAGGGGCCGATCCTGGTCCACGTCGTGACCAAGAAGGGCAAGGGCTACGGCCCGGCCGAGGACAGCGCCGACAAGTACCACGGCGTCGCCAAGTTCGACGTCATCACCGGCGAGCAGAAGAAGTCGAGCGGCGGACCGCCCGCCTACCAGAACGTGTTCGGCGACACGCTGGCGAAGCTCGCCGAGACCGATCCGCGCATCTGCGCCATCACCGCCGCCATGCCGAGCGGTACCGGGGTCGATCGGTTCGCCAAGGCCCACCCCGAGCGCGCCTTCGACGTCGGCATTGCCGAGCAGCACGGCGTCACCTTCGCCGCCGGGCTCGCCGCGCAGGGCATGCGGCCCTTCGCCGCGATCTATTCGACCTTCCTCCAGCGCGCCTACGACCAGGTCGTGCACGACGTCGCGATCCAGAACCTGCCGGTGCGCTTCGCAATCGACCGCGCGGGGCTGGTCGGGGCGGACGGGGCAACGCACGCCGGCTCGTTCGACGTGACCTATCTGGCGAGCCTGCCCAACTTCGTCGTCATGGCCGCGGCGGACGAGGCGGAACTGGTCCACATGACCTACACCGCCGCCGAATACGACGCGGGACCCATCGCCTTCCGCTATCCACGCGGCGCCGGCATTGGCGTGCCGCTGCCGGAGACGCCCGAGAAGCTCGAGATCGGCAAGGGCCGGCTGGTGCGCGAGGGGAGCAAGATTGCACTGCTCAGCCTCGGCACGCGCCTGCACGAAGCGCTCAAGGCGGCCGACCAGCTCGAGGCCAAGGGCTTGCCCACCACCGTCGCCGACATGCGCTTCGCCAAGCCGCTCGATACCGCCCTGATCGAGAAGCTCATGCGCACGCACGAAGTGGTCGTGACGATCGAGGAAGCTGCGATCGGCGGCCTCGGCGCCCACGTCCTCACCTTCGCCAGTGACGAGGGGCTGACCGACGCAGGGCTCAAGATCCGCACCATGCGCCTGCCCGACTTGTTCCAGGACCACGACGATCCGGCGAAGCAGTACGACGAGGCCCGCCTCAACGCGCCGCACATCGTCGAGACGGTACTCAAGGCGCTACGCCACAACAGCGCCGGCGTGGCGGAGGCGCGGGCCTGAGATCCCGACCTACGACTGTATCCACAGCCATACGCCGGCGGGAACGCCGGCCGCGTGGATGTGCGACCAGGTGATCACCAGCCATAGCACCAGCGCGGTGAGCCACAGCAGCCACCCGGCGCGCGGGAGCGCCGTCCAGCGGGGCCAATAGGCCGTCCGTGCTTCCCACGCACTCCAGGCCTCGCCCATCAGGGAGCGCTTCTTGCGGTCCTGCATGTGCGCGCCGACGAGGGCGAGGAACAGCACGGCGCCCGCGACGATCAGCGTGCGCACGCTCCACCACAGCGCGATGTGCGAAATGGCCCAGAGTGCGAAGCCCCACATCATCGGATGGCGCGTGACGGCGAAGATGCCGCCGGCCTCGCGGCTCGTCATCGCCTCCGCCCGCGGGTCGGGCAGCGCCGGGTTCTTGCGCAGCGAGCCGAGGAACAGCACGAGCGCTGGGAGCGTGAGCACGGTGGCGGCGATCCAGCCGATCTGCCCCGATCCGCCGAGGTCGGCCGGCGGCGCGGCGCGGAAGGCCAGGACCATCCAGGCGAAGGTCGCCAGTGCCACCAGCGAATAGAGGCCGAGGAACGGCCCCGCCCCCAAGGCACGCACCAGCGGCGCACGCAAGGGATGGGACAGCGCGAAATGCGTGCCGACGAAAGCGATCGCGGCGGCGCTCAGCGACAGAAGGGCTTCATTCACGACATTTCTCCCCGAAACGTCATTTCAGTAGCAAATAAAAACCTATTCCGCAATCTGTCCCTCGCCGATCGCGATCAGCTCGATCTTGAACAGCAGCGTCGCATTGCCGGGGATCGGGCCCTTGCCCTTGGGGCCATAAGCGAGATCGGCCGGTGCGGCGATCTCGATCGTGTCGCCCACGCCCATCTCGGGGATCGCCAGCTTCCACGCGGGAATCAGCTTGCCGAGCGGAAACGTCGCGGGCTCGCCGCGGTCCCAGGAGCTGTCGAAGGTCGTGCCGTCGGTCAGAGTGCCGGCATAGTGCACGGTCACCGTGTCCTCCACCGTCGGATGCGGCCCGGTGCCGCCGCCGGCCACGCGCCGGATGCGCAGGCCGCCGGGCAGGGTGCCCCACCCGTCCTCCGCCTTGAGGCGGGCGAGTGCGGCCTGCTGCTCGTTGTGCCAGGCGGCATCCTGCGACCGGTCCGGCGCCGCGTCCTGCGCCAGCGCAGGGACGAGCGCACAAGTCGCGACGGCCAGCGCCGCCGCGCCGAGCGCGCCCAGCGTGGCGGAAGCGCCCGCCGGGCGCGGTTGAGGCTTGTCAGCCATGGGCCTTACCAGTCATAGGCTTTCGGCAGTTCGCTCTCGTCCAGGTCGCGGTAACGGTTACGCAGGCCGGTCTGGTGGTTCTCGAGCGGCTGCTCGACACCGTCGACGTAGACCCGCACCGGGGCCGAGGAGACTTCGAGCGGGTCGCCGTCCCACACCACCACGTCGCCGGCCGCGCCGGGCTTCAGCACGCCGAGCCGGCCGCCGAAGCCGCTGATCTCGGCCGGGATCGAGGTGATGCTCGCCAGCGCCTCGCCCCAGCTCAGCCCGGTGGCCCGGGGAACGGAGGCGAGCGCCACCAAATTGCCCGCGAAGTGCGCCAGATAGCGCGGCTGCTCCATGGCGGCGGCATTGATCGCCACTTTCACCCCGGCGTCCTGCATGCGGCCGATGTTGCTCTGGGTGGAGGCGAGCTGCTCGAACCGCGCGGGCAGGTCGGTCAGCGCGTCGGCGATCACCGGAACGCCCGCAGCCGCGATCTCGTCCGCGACCATCCAGCCTTCGCTGGCGCCGACGATGACGACGTCGAGCCGCGGAAATTCCTGCCGCAGCGCGAGGACCGAGCGGATGTCCGCCGCGCGCTCGACATGGACGTAGAGCGGCTGGCGGCCCGCCACCACCGGCACCAGGGCCGCGGCATCGAAGCGGGTCAGCAGCACGTCGGTCGCGCGCTCGGCATCGCTTTCGACCAGGCGCGGGTCGATCAGGATGTCATCGCCCGTGCTCACCTCGGCCGGGCGGCTCGGGCCTCCGGCGAGGCCGGATTCCTCACCGAAGCGCGAGGCTTCGCGCAGCGCGTTGCGGAGCAGGGTGTGCGCCGCCGTGCGGCTGCCGCCGGCCAGGCGCCCGCCCGTTTCGCCGAGCTCCACGAACTGGAACGCGCGCGCGCGGTCGAGTGCCTGCGGATCGTCGCCCAGGTCGATCATCGCACCCTGTCCGGCGAAGATCGAGCTCGCGGCGGACGGCGCCACCGCGGCGCGGGTGATCCCCGCCGCCCGGCTGACCAGGATGTGCTGCGAGCGATGATTGATCGAGGTCGCGACATCGAGCGCCGCGCTGAACGGCGAGTTGCGCGCCGACGTGTCGTTGCTCTCACCCACGGCGCCGACGTCCACCAGGCCGAGGTCGGTGACGGTGGCGAAGATCCCGGGGGTGACCCAGGTCCCGCTCCCGTCGGAAACCGGCACGCCCGCGGGCACCTGCACGTTCGCGCCGGCGGCGACGACCTTGCCGCCGCGCACGACGACGGTAGCGTTCTCGATCGGCGCGCTGCCGTCGCCGGTCGCGACGGTGGCGTTGGTGATGGCGAAGTCCTGCGCCGCCGCGGGTGCTGCAAGAGCCAGGGCGGCGGTGGCGGCGAGAAGCGTGCGCCCGATCATTTCACGTCTCCTTCGCCGGGCTGGCCGAGTTCGAAGTCGCTCACCGGCCGGCGCTGCGGGTCATTGGCGTCGAACATCAGCGCGCCGTCGACCCAGACTTTCTCGGGCCGCGAATAGACCGACAGCGGATCGCCGTTCCACAGCACCACGTCGGCCATCTTGCCGGCCGCGAGGCTGCCGGTCACGTCGTCGATCCCCATCGCCTTGGCGGCGTTGAGCGTGAACCAGCCGACCACCTCCGCATCGGGAATCTGGATGCCCATGCGCGCGCCCGCGGCCTGGGCCTTGGCGGCGTCCTGGTTGAGGCGCTGGATGCCGTTCTCGCTGTCGGAGTGGATCACGACGCAGGCGCCCGCCTGATAGAGCAGCGCGGCGTTTTCCGGGATGCCGTCGTAGGCTTCCATCTTGAAGCCGTACCAGTCGGACCAGATCGCGCTGCACACGTCGTTCTCGCGCAGCAGGTCGCCGATCTTGTAGGCTTCGACCGCGTGGTGGAACGCGGTGACGCGGTAGCCCATCTCCTTGCCCATATCCATCACCAGCGCCATCTCGTCGGCGCGGTAGCAGTGGTTGTGGATCAGGATCTCGCCGTCGAGCACGCCGGCGAGCGTTTCCTTGCCGAGATCGCGTTCGTCGCGGTCGCCCGCGGCATATTCGTGCGCGTCGATCCAGATCTGCCGGTTGACCGCGAAGTTGCCCATGCGGGTCGAAGGCGTGCGGCCCTTGCCGC
The DNA here is from genome assembly GCF_057657235.1 of Pelagerythrobacter sp. Soil_C_18. NCBI lineage: Bacteria > Pseudomonadati > Pseudomonadota > Alphaproteobacteria > Sphingomonadales > Erythrobacteraceae > Pelagerythrobacter > Pelagerythrobacter sp. Soil_C_18. Next base: position 151,026 of record NZ_JBDGIU010000004.1, on the reverse strand, counting down.
CGTAGACGCGCTTCGGGTTCTCGCCGCAGGCCATCTTCAGGCCGTAGGGCGCACCGGGGAACTTCATCCCCTGGACGGTGCGGCTCGGCACGTTCTTGAGCGTGACCGAGCGGCCGCCCATCAGGTTGGCAGAACCGGGCAGGATCTGCAGCGAGGTGACGCCCCCGTTCGCGAGCGCACGGGTGAAGCCCGGGTCCTGCGGCCAGACCGAATGTTCGGCCCAGACTTCCGGGGTGGTTGGGTCGGTCGCCTCGTTGCCGTCCGAGTGCGCGTCGACCGACGGGGTCGGGTAGTCGCCCAGGTGGCTGTGGATGTCGATCACCCCGGGGGTGACGAACTTGCCGGTGCCGTCCACCCGTGTGTAGCCCGCCGGGATCGCGAGATCCGCGCCGCCTACGCCGATAACCTTGCCGTCGGCGAACAGCACCGTCCCGTTGTCGATCCGCCCGCCGGCCCCGTCATAGACCGTCGCGCCGACCAGCGCGGTCGGCGCGCCCGGATAGGGCCTGTAGGTCGAGGGATAGGGTGTGTCGGGATAGTCGTAGGCGCTCGCGGACTTCGCGGAATCGCCTGATCCTTCGGTGGTCGCGCACGCGGCCAGCGCCGCCGTGGCGGTCGCCGCGAGAAGGACGCGGATGGCTGCTCTCATTCGGATGCCCCCCAGAACTGGATGAAGAAGGGGCGCGAATCGCGCCGCGCCCCGGTTGTTTGAAAGATCAGCCCCTCGGACGGGTCGTCGGGTGAATGCCGGCTTCCTGCGCCTCGATCCCGGCTTCTGCCTGGCCTTCGAGGTCGTCGCCGACATTGTCGTCGCGCAGGGTATCGAGGTGCATCAGTTTCTTCACCAAGCGCGAGATCAGGATGACGACCACGCCGACCACGATCGCAATAAGGCCGATGGTCCAGTAGATCTCCATCGTCGCGGCACGGGTCATCTCCCCTTCTTCGCCACCGGTTGCGGCGCCGATCATGCCGGCAACATAGTTGCCGCCCGCTGTGGCGAAGAACCAGGCGCCCATGATCAAGCTGGCGAGATGGCGCGGCGAAAGCCGGTTCATCGCCGAAAGGCCGACAGGGCTGAGGCAGAGCTCGCCCGTGGTGTGGAAGAAGTAGATGCCGAAGAGGAAGATCACCGGCACCAGCGCCTCCGGACCGACACTCGCCGCGCCCCAGACCAGCACGAGGAAGCCGAAGCCGAGCTGGACGAGGCCAAGGCCGAACTTGGCCGGCGTCGAAGGCTCGAGCCCGCGACGGCCGAGAAAGGTCCACAACCACGCGAAGATCGGGGCCAGCAGGATAATGTAGATCGGGTTGATCGACTGGAAAATAGGCGCCGGAACGCCGCCCAGGTCGATATAGCGATCGGTAAACAGATTGAGCGAGCCGCCCGCCTGCTCGAACAGACCCCAGAACAGCGGTTGGAGCGCGATCAGGAACAGGATAGCGAACATCCGCTCGCGAGGCTCCTTCTCGAGCTTGAACGCCTCGAATAGAACGTAGGCGAGCAGCGCCACGCCCGAGAGCAACATCAGGCCGCCGACAACCGATTGATACTGGATCAGCACCCACATCACAGCCACGGCGGCGAGGCTAACGGCATAGAGCATATACTCGCGGTTCTTCTCGAGCAGCTTGGGCGGTTCGCCCTGGCCGAGCAGTAGCGGTTTGCCGAGGATGAACACCACGAGGCCGAGCAACATGCCGACGCCGGCCGCGCCGAAGCCATAGGCCCAGCCGAGGGTGATGCCCAGATAACCGGCGATAATCGTGCCGATCGCCGCGCCGACGTTAATCCCCATGTAGAAGATCGTGTAGGCGCCGTCGCGGCGGACGTCGGTGCGCGGATAGAGCTGCCCAACGATGACCGAGATGTTCGCCTTGAGGAAGCCCGAGCCAACAATAATGAAGCTAAGCGCGAGCCAGAACACGTTGATCGTCGGATCGTTCTGCCCGCCCGTCCCCTCGAACGCCATCAAGAAGTGGCCGAAGGTCAGGAGCACCGCGCCAAACGCGACGGCCTTGCGTTGGCCCAGATATCGGTCAGCGAGCCAGCCACCGAGCACCGGTGTGATGTAGACCAGGCTGACATAGGCACCATAGACGATGTTTGAAGCGCTGTCGTTGAACAGCCAATGCTGCGTTAAATAGAAGATCAACAGCGCGCGCATGCCGTAGTAGGAGAAGCGCTCCCACATTTCGGCGAAGAACAGGATGTAGAGGCCCTTGGGATGGCCTCCCACTTCGGGCTGCTTGCGCGTCACGGCGTAGGCGCCAGCCATCAGAAATAGCGCCAGGATGCAACTGGCAATGGCGACGATCCAGTCGCCCTCGTTCCACAAAGCCAAGTCTTTCATGCGAACCCTTCCCAACTCCGTGCGGCTCGTCGCCGAATGCGGGCACCCTAGCGCCTCAAATTGCCTTGTGAAGTATTAGTTACAGGCGAAACGGGGGCCGCTGGTGTTCGCCGCCGTGAACCGGGAACCTTGCGCGCCGCGCTGTATTATGTCACTGATGCACCTTGAGCAGCGCCGCCGCGCGCGAGGACCGACTACGCAATGACCCAGCAGAGCCGCCCCGTCTATCTCAAGCTGCGCGACCAGATCGCGGCGGCGATCATCGAGGGCGTCTATGCCGAAGGGGACATGCTGCCGTCGGTCCGGGCCTTCGCGGCGGAGCAAGGCGCCAATCCGCTGACCGTCGCCAAGGCCTACCAGCAGTTCCAGGCGGACGGCCTGGTCGAAGTGCAGCGCGGGGTCGGCATGTACGTCGTCCCCGGCGCGGCGGAAAAGCTGCGGCGCAGCGAGCGGGAGCAGTTCCTGGCCACGGAATGGCCCGAGCTCAGGGTCCGCATGAAGCGTCTCGGCATCGATCCGGCGGAGCTGCTCGCGCATAGCTGATGCGGCGCACCCCCGGTGCAGCGCGCTGTTTCGCGTCGCGATTGCACGATTGGCGCACATCTGGCATTGGAAATTTCCCAAGGTCGCACTAGGCTGCCGCGACGGCGGCGTTGCAAATCAGCGCCTTGCATGCCCCTTGGGTTAGCCGGGCCATGTGCCGGGAGGGTAGGAATGATACGATCCGAACTGCTGCAGGCTCTGGCCAAGGACAATCCCGAGTTACGCGCCGAGGAAGTGGAGCAGGTGGTCGACATCTTCTTCGAAGAGATCGCCGCGCGCCTGGCCGAGGGCGGCCGGGTCGAGCTGCGCGGTTTCGGCGCCTTCTCCACCCGCGAGCGGCAGGCCCGGACCGGGCGCAACCCGCGCACCGGCGACCCGGTCGAAGTGCCCGCCAAACGCGTGCCCTACTTCAAGCCGGGCAAGGAAATGCGCGAGCGTCTCAACACCGATTGACGCCCCGCGCGCCGGGGCCAATCTTGGCGGATCGGCGGCCGACGGGCCGCAGTGCGCGGGCGTGGCGGAATGGTAGACGCCGGGGACTTAAAATCCCCTGAGCTTTGCTCGTGCGGGTTCGAGTCCCGCCGCCCGCACCAGATCATCCGCCACAGAGATCGACAAGCGCGTGCTCCGTCCGGTTCCAGATCCCCGCCCGCTCGTTAGCCCCGTCTTTACCCTTAGGCGCGCGGTAACCATTTACCGATAAAGACCTGCCAGTCGGGCGGGGGCGGCGGTTCGCGTGGGCCCCTGCTCTCGGAAGGCAACGATGGAACAGTCGGCAGGCGACACTGCGATGAACGACGGCCCGCGGGCCGAGGAGCGCGCCGCACCGCGCTTCACGCTGCTGATCCGTTCGGCCAAGCTCATCGCGCCCGAAGGCCAGTTCCTGTGCGTGATCCGCGACGTTTCGGCCACCGGCATCAGCCTCCGCGGCTTCCACCCGCTTCCCGATGGGGATCCCCTGCTGCTCGAGCTCCAGACCGGCGACCGGCTAGCGATCGAGCGCGTGTGGAGCCGCGGGCTCGATTCGGGCTACCGCTTCGCCGCCCCGGTCGAGGTCGGCAACGTGATCGCCGAAACCGGCGAATATCCCAAGCGCCCCCTGCGGCTCGATCTCGACCTGCCGCTCCACCTCCAGTGGGGCGGGGAGCGGATCGAGGCCGACCTGGTCAACCTCTCGCAGCAGGGCGCACGGATCGTCTGCGACCATTTCCTCGCCCTCGGCCAGCCGCTGTGGCTGATGTCCGACCGCCTGCCCGAGATCGAGGCCAAGGTCCGCTGGCGCGACGGCGAGCGCTACGGGCTCGCGTTCGACACCACGTTCAACCTGCGCGAGCTGGCGCTCCTCGCGGCGCGGCTGCAGTGCCCGCGCCTGCTCTCCGCACCCGTATAGGCCGGGCGATCGCGGCGCGGGCTAGAAGGTGGTGACTTCTACCTCGAGCTTGCGGAAGCCGTGGACGAAGTTCGCGCGCACCCGCTCGACGTCGCCGGCGACATGCACCCGCAGCCGCCGCTTGTGCATCTCCTCCAGTAGGACCCGCAGTTGCAGCTCGGCCAGGCGCGCCCCCACGCAGCGGTGGATGCCGTAGCCGAACGCCAGGTGCCGCCGCGCGTTCTCGCGCGTGATATCGAGCTTGTCGGGGTTCTCGAACACTTCCTCGTCGCGGTTGCCCGATAGATACCACAGCACCAGCTTGTCGCCCGCCTTCACCTGCTCCCCGAACAGCTCGGTATCCTCGGTGCAGGTGCGGCGCATATGCGCCAGGGGTGTCTGATAGCGGATGCATTCCTGCACCGCGTTGGGGATCAGGTCGGGGTTCTCCTCGAACAGCTTGCGCTGGTCGGGGAACTTGTCGAACCCGTGGATGATCCCGCTCATCGTGTTGCGGGTCGTGTCGTTGCCGCCGACGATCAGCAGCACCAGATTGCCCATGAATTCCTGCGGGCTCATCTGGTTCATCGCCGGCGAGTGGATCATCATGGAGATCAGGTCGGGCCCCGGCTCCTTGTTCGCGCGCTCGGCCCACAATGTCTGAAAATAAGCCGCCATCTCGCGCAGGATCTCGTGCCGCATCTCGTCGAGATCGCGCACCATGGCGATCTCCGTATCCCCCGCCCAGTCGGACCAGAAGGTCAGCAGGCGGCGGTCCTCCCACGGGAAGCCGAACAGGATCGCGAGCATGCCGGTGGTCAGCTCGATCGAAACCTTGTCGACCCAGTCGAACACCTGGCCGCGCGGAAGCGAATCGAGCAGCTCGCCGGTGCGGTGGCGGATATCGTCGTCCAGCCGTTTCATCTCGGCCGGGGTGAAGGCCGGGGCGACGGTGCGGCGCTGGCCGGTGTGCTTGGGCCGGTCCATCGCGATGAACATCGGCAGCTCGAACCGCTCCTTGCCCTGCGCGGCGAGCTGTTCCTCGTCCAGCTTGTTGAGGATCGTGATCCCGCCGTGCTCCCAGCTGGAGGAGAACAGCTCGGGCAGCGCCTCGACATGGCTGATCGCCTTGTGGCTGACGACGTTCCAGTACGGGCCCACCGGGCTCTCGTCGACCCAGTGCAGCGGCCCCTTGGCGCGCATGTCTGCGAAGATCGGCTGCCACCGGTCCTCGTAATAGATGTCGCTGCGGCTGACGTCGTAGGGGTGCGTATGGCTCCACTTCTCTTCGGGATGCTCGGCCAGGTGCGCGCGCAAGGCGTCGACCGCGATCGGCGAACGGCGATAGGTTGCAGGCTGCTGGGCGATCTGCGTTGCCATGGGCTATCTCTCCTCCGCCCGCACGTCTTTTCGCAGCGCGTGGCGTGGGGCCATCCTGCCCTTGCTTACCGGGATGTCAATAGTGCGTTGCGATTTGCGACTTATCTCTGCGGCGGGCCACCTGTCACCCAGTGTTTCCCCATCCGCCGTCATCCCAGCGAAAGCTGGGATCGCGGGCAGCAAAGTCCGACCAGGCGGAGAGCGATCCCAGCTTTCGCTGGGATGACGGGCGAGGGTAACAGCCCCCGAGCCTAGTCTGCCGCCGTCTCCGTCGTGCGCTGCCAGAAGCGGCGCTTCGTCGCGGGCGCAGGCCCCGACTTCATCACCCGCTTGCGGAACAGCCGCGCGCCCAGGCGCACGAACAGGGCCACTGCCGCGATCTGCCAGACGATCGCCAGCGCGTGTGGCCACAGCGCCGGTTCCTGCGCGGCGCGCGCGATCATCGCGTAGGGCGAGCTGAGGGGGAACACGATCGCGAACAGCTCGACCGGCGATCCCGGGTCGGTCATCGCATAGCTGGCGAGGAAGAAGACCAGCAACTGGAGGATCGTTGCCGGCATCGACAGGGTTTGCACGTCGCGCACGGTCGGCGCCATCGATCCGATGGCGAGGAAGATCGAGCCGATCAGCAGATAGGCCATCGCGAAATAGACGAGGAACAGCACGGCGAAGGCCGGCCAGCCGATTGCAGGCGCCGGCATCTGTTCCAGCAGGTTGCCGGCGAGCACGATCGCCCCCCCGACGCCGCCCCACACCGCGATGCCGACGAAGCTGAGCGCGAGCATCGCGAATAGCTTGCCGAAGAAGACCGCATCCATCGGCACGGCGGCGGCGAGAATCTCGATGATCTTGTTGGCCTTCTCCTCGACGAGGTTGGACATGACCATGCCCGCCAGCAGCATCGAGAGGAGGAACAGCAGCGTGACCGCGGCCGTGGCGGTCGCCGCATTGGCGCTGCGTTCCTGCGCCACGCTCGTCGCTGTCGGGACGAGCGCGACTTGCGGAAAGTCGGCCGCGCCCGCCGATCCGGCTTCGGCGGCGACCAGCGCGACCGGCCCCCGCCAGCGTTCGATGCGATCTTGCGTCCCGCTCAGGCGCGGGGCGGCCAGCGTGCCGCTCAGGACCGCGCCGAAATTCCGCTCGCTATCGCCGAGCAGCGCGCCGGCGTCGTCCGCCGTGCTCGGTTCGACCGTCTCGATATCGGGCAGGTCGACGAGATCGGCGAGGCGCGCGTGCGCCGCGGCGAAGGCGGCGGAATCGCCAGGCGCCATCGCCACGGCCAGTCGCGGGTTGTCGGCGCTGCGGGCCGCCTGCGAGCTCAGCAGGCCGGCGACGCCGCCGATCGCGAGGAAGAACAGCGGGCCGAGCAGGAAGAACAGGAACGATTTGCTGAACAGGATCGCGGTGAAATCGCGACGTGCGATCACGAAAGCCGCGCGGGCTAGCGGGAGACGGGCCTTCGCCCGCGAATCGGCCGGCGTCATTGCACGGCCTCCGCCGGGCTCTGCTCGGCAAGCGCGCGCGCCGCGGCCTCGCCGGCGATGTCGACGAAGGCGTCGTGCAGCCCGGCGCGCTCGATCGAGAGCGACAGGATGCCCGCCTCGCCTTCGATCAGCGCGCGCAGCAGCGGCTCGATGCCCGTTTCGGGCAGGGGGAAGTACCAGTAGTCGCCCTCGCGCCGCGCGTCGGCGGGGAGCGCGTCGCGCCAGCGGCCCTCGCGCGCGCGGGTTTCCAGGCGGACCTGCGCCGGGATGCGGTCGCGCGCCGCATCGACCGATCCGGCGTAGGGGACCTTGCCCCCGGCGATGATCGCCACTTGCTCGCATAGTCGCTCGGCATGGGCGATCACGTGGGTCGAGAAGATCACGGTCGTGCCCTCGGCGGCTAGGTTGCGGATCAGGGTCTCCAGCTTGCCCTGGTTGATCGCGTCGAGGCCGGAAAAGGGCTCGTCGAGGACCACCAGCCGCGGGCGGTGGACCAGCGTGCCGAGGAGCTGGACGGTCTGCGCCATGCCCTTGGAAAGCTGGCGGATCTGCTTGTCGGCGGCATGGCCGAGGCCGTGGCCGTCGAGCAGCTCGCGTCCGCGGCGGCGCCCTTCGGCGAGCGGCACGCCGCGCAGCGCGCCCATGAAGGCGATCGCCTCGACCGCCTTCATCGCCGGATAGAGCCCGCGCTCCTCGGGCAGGTAGCCGATCAGCCGCGCGATGTCGTGCGGGTCCTCGCGGCCGAGCACGCGGCGCACGCCCTCGTCCGGGTCGATGATCCCCAGCAGCATGCGCAGCGTGGTCGTCTTGCCCGCGCCGTTGGGCCCGAGAATGCCGTAGATCGCGCCTTGGGGCACGGCGAGGTCGATCCCGTCGACTGCGGTAGTGCCCTCGAACCGCTTGACCAGGCCGCGGGCCGCGATCGCCAGCGGGCCGCCGGCGATCGCGGCATCGTTGCTCGTGCGGGGCTGATCGCCTAGCGCGGTGTCCATGCCCGGGCGGTAGCGCCCGGGCCTATGCAGGAGCAAGTCAAAGCGTGGCCGACGCGCGAGAAAACGACCCGCTGCGCGAGGACCTGATCGCGGAGGCCCGGCGGCTGGGCTTCGTCGCGGTCGGCATCGCGCCGGCCGCGGACGATCCGCTGCGCGCGCGGCGTCTCTCCGAATGGATCGCCGCCGGGCATCACGGCTCGATGGGCTGGATGGAGGATCGCGCCGAAGTGCGGCAGGGGCCGCAGTCGATGTGGCCCGAGGCGAAGAGCGTGATCGCGCTCGGCATGAGCTATGCGCCCGCGGCCGATCCGCTGGAGCTGGCGGAGGCGCATGACCGCGCGCGGATCTCGGTCTATGCGCAGGGGCGCGACTATCACGACACGGTGAAGAAGGCTGCGAAGGCGCTCGCGCGCTGGCTGGTGGCGCGGGCGCCGGGGGCCGAGCTCAAGGTCTTCGTCGATACCGCCCCGGTGATGGAAAAGCCGCTCGGGCAGATGGCCGGGCTTGGCTGGCAAGGCAAGCACACCAATCTCGTCAGCCGCGAGCACGGCAACTGGCTGTTCCTCGCCGCGATCTACACCACCGTGGAACTCGCCCCCGACGCGCCGCATTCCGACCGCTGCGGCTCCTGCCGCGCCTGCCAGGATGCCTGCCCGACCGCGGCCTTCCCGGAGCCCTACCGCCTCGACGCCCGCCGCTGCATATCTTACCTCACTATCGAGCACACGGGCAACATTCCTAAAGTTTTCCGCAAAGCCATCGGCAACCGCATCTACGGCTGCGACGACTGTCTTGCGGTGTGTCCGTGGAACAAGTTTGCTGACGCGGCGGCGCGCAATCTTGCGTTTCTGCCGCGCGCCGAACTTGCCGCGCCGCGGCTTGCCGAACTGCTTGCGCTCGACGACGCAGGGTTCCGCCAGCTCTTCTCAGGCTCGCCGATCAAGCGCATCGGGCGGGACCGGTTCGTGCGCAATTGCCTGATCGCGGCGGGCAACAGCGGGGATGCGGGATTGATCGATCAGGTGACGGCGTTGACCGGCGATCCCGATCCCGTTGTCGCCGAAGCCGCCGAATGGGCGCTAGCCGAGCTTACACCAGCGCCTTGAGCGAGATCTCCGGATCGGCCAGCGCCTCGCGCTCCGGCTTCGTGCCCGCCTCGATCAGCTTGCGCCCCTGCGCGTAGTCCTTGGTCGCGTTGACGCAGTCGAGTGCGATTACGCGGCCTTCCTTGAGATAGACGATCGAGAACTTGCGCTCCGCCGGATCGCCGCGGAGCACCGTCTCGTCGTGGTCGATCGAGAGGCCGACGGTCTGCAGGCGAAGATCGTACTGGTTCGACCAGAACCAGGGTACGGCATTGTACGGCCGCGAATCGCCGCAGACCGCCTTCGCCGCGGTGGTCGCCATGTCGTTGGCGTTTTGCACCGATTCGAGCCGGATCACCGCGCCGCCGGCATAGGGATTGGCATGCGCGGCGCAGTCGCCGATGGCATAGATGTCGGGGAGCGAGGTGCGGCAGAACTCGTCGACATCGACCCCGTTCGCACCCGCCGCACCCGCGGCGATCAGCGGCCCGACCGAGGGTACGATCCCGATCCCGACCACGACCAGGTCCGCAGGAATGATCTCGCCACTGCCGAGGCCCACGCCCGTCACCCTGTCGCCGTCCCCCTCGATCCGCTCGACTGCCGCCTCCAGACGCACGTCGACGCCGTGCGCGCGGTGCTCATCTTCGTAGAAGCGCGAGAGCTCTTCCCCGGCAACGCGCGCGAGCACGCGCGGCAGCGCTTCGACCAGCGTCACCTCGCAGCCGAGCTTGCGCAGCACGGCTGCGGCCTCGAGTCCGATATAGCCGCCGCCGACTACGACCGCGCGGCGGGCGCCCGCCTCGAGCTCCGCCATCATCCGATCGACATCGGCACGGGTCCGCACTGAGTGGACGCCGGCGAGGTCGGCGCCGGGGCACGACAGACGCCGCGGATCGCCGCCCGCTGCCCAGATGAGCTGACCGTAGCCGACGCGGCTTTCATCGGAGAGGACGATCTCGTGCGCTGCGGCATCGACTGCGACAACCGCGGTCCGCAGCCGCAGCGTGATGTCCTTGTCGGCCCAGAACTGCGGCGGGCGGATGCAGATCCGCTCGAACGGCTTCTCGCCCGCGAGATACTCCTTCGACAGCGGCGGCCGTTCGTACGGCGGTTCGCTGTCGCGCCCGATCATCGCGATCGAGCCGGCAAATCCGTTCTGGCGCAGGGCGATGGCGGCTTGCGCGCCGCCATGCCCCGTGCCGACGATCACTATGTCAGCGCGTTTCATGCCCGGCGGGATTTGGGCAAATACGCTGCCGGGTCAACCCTCGCTTGGGGGTATGCGGAGAACGATCCCGCCTATCGCCCGAGCAAATTGCGCGCCTGGCTCGCGATCTGCGCCAGCATTGCGGGCGCCACCGGCGAATGCGCCTGCGCCCGTCCGATCATCGCGCGGAATTGCCGGATCGCGGCGGCATTCTCCTCCGCCCAAGCGCCGACGACGCCGACCGGATCCTTCTTCGCATCCTTGCGGCGGGCGAGCCGGCGCAGGAAATCGAGCCGCATCTGCTGGAAATCGCGCGCGAGCCCGGCCACGAGCAGGCGTTCCCACACGTCCGACGGATCCATCAGCGCAGCCGTCCCCTGCGCCCAATCGAGCCCCAGACGCGCGCCGAGGTCGGTGAAGGCGCCGGTCAGCTTGCGCGCACCGATGTCGGCATCGCGCGCGAGGCTGGCGAGCCCCACCGCGCCGTCCATGTCGAACAGGTGCGCGACCTCGGCCGCGATCTCCTCGGGCGCGCCCATCTCCACGAAGGCTGCGCGCATCTTGGTCGACTGCTGGCGCGATTCGGGGGCCAGCAGGCCTTCGGTGCCGGAGGAAAGCTCGCCCACGCCCTTGGACAGTTCGGCGATGATCCTGGACGGCCCGGCCCGGCCCGCACCGGCACGCAGAAGATCTGCCATCTGGCTGCGCATCGCAGCGGCCACGCGGTCGAACAGCGTGATTCGCGCGACTTCGGGCATGACCGCGTAGTCGAGCCGGTCCCACAGGGCTTCCAGCCCGAACAGCTTCTCGGCCGCGACGAACGCCGCTGCGACCTGAGCCAGCTCGGTGCCTTCCTCTTCGGCCAGCTCGAACGGATTGACCAAGCCAAGGCGGTTGGTAATCCGGTTCGCCACGCTGGTGGCGATGATCTCGCGCCGGAGCCGGTGATCGAGGATCTGCGCCTTGAACTTGCTCCGCATCGGCGCGGGGAAATACTCGAGGAGATCGGGTTCGAGCACCGGATCGTCGGGTAGTCCGCTCTGCTCGATCGCATCCTGCAGCACGAGCTTGGTCGAGGATAGCAGCACGGCCAGTTCGGGCCGGGTCAGGCCCGCACCGTCGCTGGCGCGCCGCGTCAGCGTCTCGCCCTCGGCGAGGCCTTCGGTGCGCCGGTCGAGGTAGCCGCGATCTTCCAGGGTTTCGATCAGCCGCACCTGCGAGGCGGTCGCCTTGGCGCCGCCGAGTTCGGCGACCGACAGCGCCAGCGTCTGGAGCCGGTTGTCCTCCAGCACCAGCGCGGCGACTTCGTCGGTCATCTCGAGCAGCAGCTTGTTGCGCTTCGGTTCCGACAGACGGCCGGCACGGCGCGCGCCGGCAAGCGCGATCTTGATGTTGACCTCGTTGTCCGAGCAGTCGACGCCCGCCGAGTTGTCGATGAAGTCGGTGTTGATGCGCCCGCCGCCGAGCGCGAATTCGATCCGTCCGGCCTGGGTGACGCCGAGGTTCGCGCCCTCGCCGATCACCCGCGCGCGCATCTCCGCCGCGCTGACGCGCAGCGCATCGTTCGCCGGGTCGCCGACCTGGACGTTGTTCTCGAGAGCGCTCTTCACATAGGTGCCGATGCCGCCGAACCAGATCAGGTCCACCCGAGCCTTGAGGATCGCGGAAATCAGCGCTTCGGGCTCGATCTCCTTGGCATCGATGTCGAGCATCTTGCGTACCGCGGCGGTCAGCGGAATGCGCTTCATCGTTCGCGGCCAGACGCCGCCGCCCTTGGAGATCAGCGCCTTGTCGTAGTCCTCCCAGCTCGACGCCGGCAGGTCGAAGAGGCGCTTGCGTTCCTTCCAACTCGCGGCCGGATCGGGATCGGGATCGATGAAGATGTGGCGGTGGTCGAAGGCGGCGACGAGCAGAATAGCCTTCGACAGCAGCATGCCGTTGCCGAACACGTCGCCCGACATGTCGCCGCAGCCGGCGACGCGCACCGGTTCGGTCTGCACGTCGACGCCCATTTCGCGGAAGTGTCGCTGGACCGAGACCCAGGCGCCGCGCGCCGTGATCCCCATCGCCTTGTGATCGTAGCCGTTCGAACCGCCGCTGGCGAAGGCATCGCCCAGCCAGAAGTCCTGCTTCTGCGCGATCGCGTTGGCCACGTCGGAGAAGCGCGCCGTGCCCTTGTCGGCGGCGACGACGAAATAGGGATCCTCTTCGTCGCGGATGAAGACCGCATCGGGATGGACGACCCTATCGTCCACGATGTTGTCGGTCACCGACAGCAGCGTGCGAATGAAGATCTCGTAGCTCGCCTGGCCTTCCGCGGCCCATGCGGCACGGTCCTTCTCCGGCGCAGGAAGCTGCTTGGGGTAGAACCCGCCCTTGGCGCCGGTCGGCACGATCACTGCGTTCTTGACGCGCTGCGCCTTCATCAGGCCGAGAACCTCGGTGCGGAAGTCGTCGCGCCGGTCCGACCAGCGCAGACCGCCGCGCGCGACCGGCCCTGCGCGCAGGTGGATGCCCTCCACCCGCCGCGAGTAGACGAAGATTTCGCGCCACGGAATGGGCCTGGGCAGCGCCGGGACGAGCGCCGAATCGATCTTGAACGCCAGCGCTTCCTGCGCCGCGGGGGCGAAAGCATTGGTGCGCAGGATCGCACGCACGAGCGCGTCATAGAGCCGCAGCAGGCGGTCGTCGTTGATCGCGGCGACGTTCGCGAGACCCTGCTTGATCGCGGCGGCCGCGTCCTTCTCCGCGGCTTCGCGGTCGCCGCCGAAGGCGGGATCGTGCCTGGCGGCAAAGAGCTTCGCGATCGCGCGAGTGACCGTCGGAGCCCGGTCGAGCGCGTCGACCACGGTATAGATCGTGAAGCTGACGCCCGCTTGCCGCAGATAGCGATAGAACGCGCGCAGCAGGTTCGCCTCGTCGGCACCGAGCCCGGCGCCGATCACCAGGCGGTTGAACGAATCGTCCTCCGCGCGGCCGTTGAGCACGGCGGCGATCGCCTGTTCGATCGCGTCCGCCCATGCCAGCAGCGGCGCGGCGGTGTCGCCTTCCGGCAATGCCAGCGTGAAATCATGGATCGTGCCGAGCCGCCCCTCGTCGAGCGCGGTCGGGATTTCGGCGAGGACGCGGAAGCCGAAGTTCTCCAGCGCGGGCACCGCGTCGGACAGCGGCAGCGCGCCTTCGTGCTCGTAGATCTTGAGTCGCAGATGCCCCTCGGCATCGTCGTCGAGCGTGTAGAGGCGCGCATCGCGCTGCGTGGCCGCTCCGCTCGGAGCGTCGGCGTCGGTCACCGAAAGGTGCCGCATGCGCGCGATATCGCGCGCGGCTTCGGCCGCGCCGTACTTGTTCCGGTAGGGCTGCGGGAACGCTTCGGCGAAGCGCGTCGCGATGGCGGCGGCACGGCCCGCTTCCATCTGCTGGGCGAGCTCGCTCTCGACCGCTTCGGCCCAGCCGCGCAGCATCGTCTGGAGCCGCGTCTCGAGCTCGCGCTCGGGCGTCGCCACCTCTCCGCCGCGCAAGTCGAGGACGAAGCGGAGCATGGCAAGATTGCCGCCTTCGACCTGCAGGCTCCAGTCGATCAGGGTCGCACACGCGCCTTCTTCGAGCAGTTCCTGGATACGAAGCCGCACCTGGGTGGCGAGCATGTCGCGCGGCATCCATACGAAGGCGAAGAGATGCCGCGCTAGCGGCGCCTCGACCAGCGCGAGGCGCGGGCGCGGGCGATCGACGAGGCTCATCATCGCAGTCGCGACGCGCTCTATGTCCTCGTCCGGGAAGCCGATCACGAGATCGTGCGGCAGCGCCGTCAGCGCATGGGCCAGTGCCTTGCCCGCGTGGCCGCCGGCGTCGAAGTCGAACTTCTCCATTAGTCCGGTCAGCCGCTCGCGCAGGCGCGGAACCTGGGTGGGGGCAGCGGCAAGCGCCGCGCTGGTCCAGACGCCGGCATGAATCGAGAGCGCCACCAGGTCCCCGTTCTCGCGCACCGGCACGATGAACAGGTCGAGCGGCACGCGGCGGTGGACGTTGGAGACCCGGTTGGCCTTGATGATCAGCAGCTCGTACCCGTCGTCGGCTGCGCCGAACCACGCGAACGCGCGCTCGTAGGAAGCGTCGGCGAGGATCTGCTTGGCGCTCTTGCGGCAGATGCCGAGCAGGTCGGAATGGCTGCCGTCGCGGTAGCGCGTGACATGGCCGAGCTGGGTCAGCATACCGCTTTCGAGCCAGCGGAGGAGCTCGGCGCCTTCGGCGTCGTCGATCCGGGCGGCGTCGGCGCGCATGGCTTCGCGCATCTTGGGCCAGTCGGCCACGGCGGCGCGGACGTCGGTCAGCGTGACGCGCAGTGCGCGTTCCAGTTCGCGGCGCTGGCGTGCGTCGATACGCACCGTCTCCACATAGATCATCGACTCGCGTCGAGTGTCGTCACCCCGCTCGCCCGCAATCGCCTTCAGCGCGCCCTCGTCATCGCGGCGGACGTGGACCACCGGGTGGACCAGGCGGTCGATCGCGAGACCCTGCGCCGCGATCGTCGCGGCGACCGAGTCGACCAGGAACGGCATGTCGTCGTTGATCAGCGCAATGCGCATGAAGCGGCGCCCATCGGTGGCCGAGGCAAGCGCGATCGCGACCTCTCCCGGCGCACGCCGGCTCGCGGCGTCGAGCATGAAGGCCGCGGCTTCGCGCACCTTGTCGGTCGCGAACGGCGTGTCGCCGGGCAGCAGCGACTCGCAGATTCGCGTGGTCAGCGCCTCTGCGAGGGAAGAACTGTCAGCCAGCCGGCGGCGGGGTGTGTCGGAAGACGCGGCTGCGTTGGAACCCATCGAAATCGCTCCATCGGGCATTGGGGCCCGGCCACTGCATACCGCAACGTGCGGCAATAATGTTGCGCGCCTACGCCCAAATCGTTCGCGCCGCAAGCCGGCTCGGCCGCCCCTTTACCACAAGGCGTGCGCCCTCGGCTAACGCATGAAATCGCCCAGAAGTTCGAGCGATCTCACGCGCGCTGCCGGGTCGTACGTGGCGCCCGACATCATGATCTCGTCGGCCCCCGTTCGGGCCACGAACGCCGCGATCTTCGCCCTGGCCTGCTCGGGTGTTCCGATTGCGGAAGCTTCTCCGATGTGATCGAGGATGGCGCGTGCCTGCGGAGGCAGACTGTCGCGGTACCCCGGCACCGGCGGCGGGAGACGCCCGGGATTGCCGGTGCGCAGCCGCACGAAGCTCTGCGCCTGGGACGATGCGATCAGCTCGGCCTCTTCCTCGCTCTCGGCGACGAACACGGTCATCGCGGCCATGACGTGGGGCCGCTCGAGCGCTTCTGACGGGCGGAAGTCGCGGCGGTAGAGCTCCAGCGCGGCGTCGAGATGGGTCGGTGCGAAATGGCTGGCGAAGGCGTATGGCAGGCCCAGCCGTGCGGCGAGCTGTGCGCCGAACAGGCTCGATCCCAGCATCCACAGATCCACCTCGGCGCCGAACCCAGGCGTTGCCCTGATCGGCACTTCGGGGTCGCCGGTCAGCAGCGCGCGCAGCTCGACCACGTCTTGCGGGAAGAGCTCGGCCGCGCGGTGCAGATCCTTGCGCAGCGCGCGTTGCAGCTCAGGCCCGGCGCCCGGCGCGCGGCCGAGCCCGAGATCGACCCGCCCCGGGAATAGCGCAGCAAGCGTGCCGAACTGCTCGGCGATTATGAAGGGGTTGTGGTTGGGCAGCATGATGCCGCCCGCGCCGATGCGGATACTGGAGGTCGCATGGCCGACATGGGCGATCACGACCGAAGTCGCGCCGCCGGCGATACCTTCCATCGCGTGATGTTCGGCAATCCAGAAGCGCTTGCATCCGGCCGCCTCGGCCGCGCGGGCGAGGTCGACGGTGGCGGCATACGCCTCCCCCAGCGTGCCGCCTTCGCGCACGGGAACGAGATCGAGAACGGCAAAATCGGTCATGGCATGTCCAGTTGGTCGAGATAGGCTTGCGCGGTCGCAGCGGCTTCGCTGCCGGGGGAGGCGTCGATCACCGAACGCCAGCTTTTACGCGCGGCATCGTCGCGCCCGGCCATGGCGGCGATGACGCCGGCTTCGAGCCCGACGGCGGTGTCGAGCGGTGCAAGTATGGCCGCGCGCTCGATCCTTGCTTGCGCCTCATCGAGGTTCCCGAGCCGCCGCGACAGGGTCGCCGACAGCAGCCAGGCCTGCGCGTTGTCGGGCAGCGCCGTGCGCGCCGTGCCCAGCGCGACTACGGCTTCGTCGACGCGGTTGAGCACGACGAGTGCGATCGCGCGGTCGATCGCGATCTGGCCGAGAATGGCATCCTGTCCGGCAGCCGCCTCGCCGCTTGCCGCTTGTGCGTCGGTCCGTGCCGCGTCGAGAATGGCGAGCGCGCCCGCGGGGTCGCCCCGGGCCAGCAGGGCGCCGCCTGCCAGCCCGCCGCGCAGCGCGCGCGCGCGATGGTCGCTGCTCGGCGTGGCGTTGCGCGCCTGCAGGAAGGTTTCGGCCGCAGCGCTCTGCTGGCCGAGCTGAGCCTGCGCCACTCCGAGGCACTGCGCCGCATCGCCGCGCTCCCCGCCGCTCGCCTCCGTCAGCCAGGCTTCGGCCTCGTTCGCCGCACCGCCCGCGTCCTGCCGCGTGCGGGTGAGGCACTGGGCCAGTCGGCTAGTCGGCGGAAGAACCTCGACATAGGCGTTTTGCCGGGCGCGCGTGCGTTCGCGCTGTTCGTAGAGCTCGTCGGGAATCGGCGAGATCGGCTCGGTGGTCGGCATCGGACCGACTTGGAGCAGGAAAACGATGAGTGGGGTCATGAGGCGCGGGATCCAGTCATTCGGCGGGGAACGAGGCGATCGTTTGCAGCAGCAGCGCGATATCCTGCTCGCGCGACAGGCGGTGGTCCCCGTCCTTTATCAGCGTCACCTGTACATCGTCGGAACGCAGAGCGTCGGCAGTGCGCAGGCTCACGTCCCACGGCACGTCTGCGTCGCGCTGGCCGTGGAGCAGGCGCACCGGGCAATCGATCGCGATCGTGTGATCGAGCACGCGCAGCGTCTCGGCATCTTGCCAGAACCCGCCATGTGTAGGCGTCGATTCTGGGCCGTAGGGGTTCATTTCGTAGATCGTGCGCCCCTCGCGCAGCTCCGCCTTCTGTGCGGCATCGAAGCCCCAGTCGGAGAAGTCCGGCGCCGCCGCGATACCGACGACGCCTGCAAGCAGCTCGCCGAGGGCTTCGCCGACGAGCAGCATCAGCCATCCGCCCATCGACGAACCGGCGAGGATCACCCGGCCTGAAATCTTCGCCCCGATCAGGGCGAGCACTTCCTCCCGCCAGCGCGAGAGCGTGCCGTCGGCGAAATCGCCGTCGCTTTCCCCGCACCCCGAGTAATCGAGCAGCAGGCAGGCGCGCCGGTTGCGGCGGGCCCAGTCGAACACCGCGGTCGCCTTCCCGCCCGCCATGTCGGACATGTAGCCGGGAAGGAACACGATTGCCGGACCCACGCCATCATGCAGGCGAAAGGCGATGCGGCGCCCGTCGGGCATGGCGTGATGCTGGATGTCGCTCATTTCCGAAGCCATGCCCCCTAGATGTGGAGCATGGCAACCGGATCAATAGAGTTCGGGCACGTCGAACGGCGCAGGCGGCTCCTCGGCGCGGTCGCCGCACGCCGCAAGGACGAGACAGGCGAGCAGCAATGTGGCGATACGCGTCATGGCTCTCTCTCAATCCGGCATGAATATAGCTTCGATCGGCATGCCGAACAATGCCGCGATACGGAACGCGAGTGGCAGGGACGGATCGTAGCGGCCGGTCTCGATTGCATTCACGCTCTGACGGGAGACTTCGAGTCGCTGCGCGAGATCCTGCTGGCTCCAGTTGCGTTCGGCCCGCAGGACCTTGAGGCGGTTCTTCACGATTCGGCCCCGGCCCGGCCGCGCCAGCTCATCCAGCATTGCGCGATCCCCATGCCGATCGCCCAGACGGGGAAGGTCCACCAGGCATCGATATGCGGCGCGACGCCGAAAGTCTCGAGAAAGCCCCAGAAGCTGCCAGCGGCGAGCACCAGGCCCAGGCCGAACAGCGACGCCATGGTCGCACGATGGCGCAGGAACTCGTCGTCTTCCTCGATCAGATATTGCGCCATGGTCCAGATCATGGCGAAGATCGGCAGCACCGGCAGCAGGGCGATCGCGAAGGCACCCGCGCCTGAAAGTTCCATCCGTTCGCTGAGCGTGATCGCGATGCCAAGGCCGAGCATGTATCCCAGCGAGGCAATCATGAAGCGGCGCGTGTAGCGCGCCACGGCGGGGCTGAGGTGTCCGGTGGTCCGCTGGTGCGCCAGGCCGGCGCGGGTGAGGGGAACGATCAGCACCATGGCGCATGCCATCAGGATGAATCCGGTGGTCTCTCCGATCGCATCGGTAATCCTGAGCGCGGCAATCGCGCCGAAGGAGGCGAACATCAGCCCCGCCCAGAACCAGCGTGAACGGCCAGCGTGGCGGGTGCGGTGGGCGGTCATCCGGCCTTTCCGGTAGTGCCGCACCGATTGCCCGTCGTCGCGGCCATGAATGGGAGCGTCAGAACGGCGGCGATGGTGGTCCAGTCGGGCAGGACATCGAGAATGTTGAGAATCCCGACGGCGATCACCGCAAGGGCCCAGAGGTACGGTCGTAGAGTGGCCATGGTCAAGCTCCGTTGCTAGAATGTAAAGCAACCTAGACGCTGCTCTGCCGAATGTCAAGCGTCCACGACAATATGGCGTGCAAGCTTGCCACAGCGGTAGCCGGTAGACTTACATGCCAGTGGCGACTTGAACCGTTAACCCTTCGCGGGTATCTCGGCCGCCATGAACGCGCTGCCGATCACCGCCACGACTACCACCACCCGGGCCCTCCGGGGGCGGTCGGTCGCGGTCTGACGCGATCTGCCGCCGCCCGGTTTCGGGCGGTGCGGCGTTCCTCCTGAAATCGCGATCAACATCAACGCCGCTCTTCAAGCGCGGGGCGCGCTGTGCCATGGCGCCCTCAACTGGACGCCGCCGATAGCGCCGCGCCAAAGGAACGGTACGAAACGATGACGGAACTGCTCAAGATCAGCCTGCCCGACGGTTCGGTGCGCGAGGTCGAGCCCGGGACCACGCCGGCCGATATCGCCGCCGCGATCGGCCCGGGGTTGGCCAAGGCCGCGCTCGCCGCGCGGATAGACGGGGAAGTGCGCGACATCATGCGCCCCTTCGAAGGCGATGCGGAACTCGCGCTGATCACCGCGCGCGACGAGGAAGACGCGCTCGAACTGGTCCGTCACGATTACGCCCACGTGCTGGCGGAGGCGGTGCAGGCGCTGTGGCCCGGAACGCAGATCACGTTCGGCCCCGCGACCGAGGACGGCTTCTACTACGACGTGAAGGCGCCCGACACGCGCGACCCCTTCTCGATGGACGACCTGCCGGCGATCGAGGAGAAGATGCGTGAGATCATCCGCGCCGACAAACCGTTGCGGCGCGAGGTCTGGAGCCGCCAGGCGCTGATCGAGAAGTGGGAAGCCGAAGGCGAGACCTTCAAGGCTGAATGGGCGAAGGAGCTGCCCGATGATGAGGAACTGACGGTCTACTGGTCGGGTGAGGACTGGCTCGACATGTGCCGCGGGCCGCATCTCGCCAGCACGGGCAAGCTCGATCCCAACGCCTTCAAGCTGATGCGCGTCGCGGGCGCCTACTGGCGCGGCGACCAGCGCAACGCGCAGCTTACGCGCATCTACGGAACCGGCTGGCTCAACAAGAAGCAGCTCGACGCGCATCTCCACCGGCTGGAGGAAGCCGCCAAGCGCGACCACCGCAAGCTGGGCCGCGAGATGGACCTGTTCCATTTGCAGGAAGAAGCGCACGGCAGCGTCTTCTGGCACCCGCAGGGCTACCGCGTGTGGCGCGAGCTCGAGGCCTATATGCGCCGCGCGATCGACGGTGCCGGCTACCGCGAGATCAAGACGCCGCAGGTGATGGACGCGCGCCAGTGGGAGCAGTCGGGCCATTGGGGCAAGTACCGCGAGAACATGTTCGTCATCCCCGACGAGGTGCCGAACGTCGATGACGAAGGCCCGCTGGTCTCCGACGCGGCCGACTGGATGGCGCTCAAGCCGATGAACTGCCCGGCGCACGTGCTGGTCTTCAAGCAGGGCATCAAGTCCTACCGCGACCTGCCGCTGCGCCTCTACGAGAACGGCTGTTGCCACCGCAACGAGCCGCACGGCGCGCTCCACGGCCTGATGCGCGTGCGCCAGTTCACCCAGGACGATGCGCACATCTTCTGCCGCGAGGACCAGATCGTGGAGGAAGTGCGCAAGTTCTGCGAACTGGCCGACCGGGTCTACAAGGACTTCGGCTTTACCTACGAGATCAAGCTCGCCCTGCGCCCAGAGACGCGATTTGGTAGCGACGAGGTATGGGATCTGGCCGAGAGCGAACTGCGCGACGCGGTGAGCAAAGCGGGCTTCGCCAATGACGAATACGGCTGGGGCGAGTTGCCCGGCGAAGGCGCGTTCTACGCCCCCAAAATCGAATGGCATCTTACCGACGCGATCGGCCGCACCTGGCAGGTCGGCACAATCCAGTCCGACCGCGTGCTGCCTGATCGGCTCGACGCGAGCTATATCGGCGAGGATGGCGAGAAACACCGCCCGATCATGCTCCACCGCGCGATCTTCGGGTCCTACGAACGCTTCATCGGCATCCTGATCGAGCATTTCGCGGGCCGCCTGCCCGTGTGGCTTGCGCCGACCCAGGCGGTCGTGGCGACGATCGTCTCCGATGCCGATGCCTACGCGGAAGACACCGTACGCAGGCTCGAAGCGGCAGGGATCCGGGTCGAGGCGGATCTTCGCAACGAGAAGATCAACTACAAGGTGCGCGAGCACAGCCTCGCCAAAGTTCCGCACTTGCTGGTGGTCGGCAAGCGCGAGGCCGAGGAAGGAACCGTCGCGGTGCGCACGCTGGGCGAGCAACAACAGAAGGTCATGCCGCTCGACGAAGCGATTGCGATGCTTCGCGAGGCTGCGACCCCGCCCGACCTGCGGTGAAGGTTCGCGAAGGATTGCCAGCGGACGTTCCGCGTGCGCTCGAAATCTGGCGCGCCGCGGTCGATGCGACGCATGGTTTCCTGACGCCCGAGGATCGCGTCGAGATCGACCGCATGGTGGCGGAGCAGTTCCTGCCCCAGGCCGAGCTGTGGCTGGCCGAGGATGGCGACGGACATGTTCTCGGCTTCCTTGTGATGGAGCGTAACGAGATCGATGCGCTGTTCGTCGATCCGGCGGCGCACGGGCAGGGCTATGGCACGGCCTTGATCGAGCATGCGCTCACCCTGTCGCCGCACGCAACGGTCGAGGCAAGCGAGCAGGCCAGCAATGCGCTGCCATTCTACGAGGCGCGGGGTTTCGTGCGGATCGGACGATCGGAAACCGATCCACAGGGCCGGCCCTATCCGCTGGTTCGGTTGCGCTATGCCGGAGGCAGCGATCGTGGGTCGAGGGACGGATGATCGCCGACTTCACCGTGCTGCAGATCGGAGTGGCGCTGGCGAGCGGACTCGGCGCCGCGTTCGTGCGCGGCCTGACCGGGTTCGGCATGGCGATCCTGCTGGTGCCCGTGCTCGCGCTGGCACTCACGCCGGTCGAGGCGGTTCTGGTGACCAACACCGTCTCGCTGCTGCTCGGCCTCAGCGAGTTCAGGCGCCTGCGCCAGCACGCGGAGCGCTCCGCTTGGATCATTGCGGGGCTGGTTCTCCTCGCGACGCTGCCGGGGCTGGCGGTGCTGTCCGCAACGCCCGCGCCGCTCGCGCGGCTGCTGATCGCGCTGGTCGCGCTCTCCGCCTTCGCAGCCATCCTGCTCCCGTCTCGCCCGGCCGATCTTCCGGGCAAGGCGACGACCGCGCTGACCGGGCTTTCGAGCGGGTTTCTGACCGGATTCGCGGGAATGCCGGGCCCGCCTGTGGTCCCGTACTACGTCGGGCGCGCGATACCGCGGGCGACGGCGAAGGCGTCGATGATCCTGATCTTCACCTTCGCCTCGGCGGCCGGGCTTGCTTCGGGCGCGCTCCTTGAAGAGTTGCACTGGCGTCAGCTTGCGCTCGGCGCGCTGCTTCTGCCGGTCGTGCTGCTCGGCAACTGGCTGGGCAGCCTCGCATTCGGCCGGATCGAAGATACCGTGTGGCGGGTCTTCGTGGCAGTGGTGCTGGCAGCAGCGGCGCTCGCCGCGCTGGTCAAGCTGCTATAGGGGCAGGCCGGGCAGCGCAGCGTCGGCCGCGATCAGCGCAAGCGCGCATCCTGCCACGACGGCCGCGCGCAGCGCATCGAGCGCGCGGTGTCCATGCCTGCGGGCGAGAACGATCGCATATGCCATGCGGCTGAAGGTGCGCGCGCGGCCGCTAAGGAAGTGTTAAAGACCGGATCAAAGCGCCGGCATCTGCTGGCTGGCGCAGTGAAAGCCGCCGCCGCCCGCAAGCACCGCATCGGCGGGAAGGCCGATCGTCGCGCGGTCGGGAAACAGCGCTGCAATAGCAGCGACGCCGTCCGCATCGTGGATCGAGCCGAACGTCGGCACGACGACGAGGTTCGTGGTGATCGCGAAGTTGGCGTAACTGGCCGGCTCGACGAGATCGCCCCGGGTGATGAGCCCGGGGGAAGGGATCTCTGCCACCTCGACGCCGAAAGCTTCGGCCCGGCGCTTCGCATCGGCGTAGATCGCGGCGTTGGGATCATCGCTGCCCGTGGCGCGCGGTAGCGCGAGGCGGCCCGGCGCAACGAACCGGGCGAGGTTGTCGACATGCCCGTCGGTATGGTCGTTGATCAGTCCCTCGCCGAGCCACAGCACGCGATCGAACCCGAGATCGCCTGCGAGCCGTGCCTCGATCTCCTTGCGCGAGAGCTCGGGATTGCGGTTCGGGTTGAGCAGGCACTGTTCGGTCGTGACGACGAGGCCGGTCCCGTCCCCGTCGATCGCCCCGCCTTCGAGGATCCAGTCCGCTCCGACGACCGGGAGCCCCGCTTCGTTCGCGAGCGCGGCGCCGATCGTCTGATCACCCTCCATCAGGTACTTGCCGCCCCAGCCGTTGAACAGACAGCGCAGCGCAGACCCGTCGGTGCGGATGAGCGGCCCGGTATCGCGCAGCCATACGTCGCCGAAGCTGCAGCGCTCGAGCTTGACCGCGCCCGAGACGAGCGAGCGTGCCCGCGCCTCGTTCGCCCCATCGCGCACCAGCAGGCGAACCTCCTGCCCGCTTTCGGCCACGGCGTTGGCGAACGCCGCGATCTGCTCCTGCGCGCGGCCGAGATAGCCCGGCCACTCGTTCGCGTCGTGGGGGAAGCCGATCCACAGCCACGCCTGCGGCGCCCATTCGGGGGGCATCGAGATAGCCATCGAAAGTCGCTCCGAACGGGCGCGTGGGGTCAGCAGCCGCCGTCCGCCGCGCAGGCCTCGTCGCGGATGCGGCGGAATTCGTCGCCTTCGCGCCAATTGGGCCACGATGTCGACATCGCGAGCATCCGGCCGAGGCGGTAGAACAGGCGCAGGTCCTGCTCGACGCCCGACCAGTCCCAGTTCTCGTCGTACTCGTCACCTGCGGCGTGATAGGCCGTGTCGCGGTAGCGCGCCTCGTAGGCCGCGCCCGCCTCGGTGCCGCCTTCGACCAGATCCTGTCCACCGTCGACGTAGAGCATAGGCAGCCCGCGCTTGGCCATGCTGAAGTGGTCCGAGCGGTAGTAGTAGCCCGCTTCGGGCGAGGGGTTCGGCGTGCCCACGCGCTCTTCGGCGGTCAGCGCGGCGGTGAGGAAGTCATCGAGCTGCGACTTGTCGGGGCCGACGACGGTCACGTCGTTCGCCGGGCCGGCGAGCGAGAGCGCATCCATGTTCACCCCACCGACCGTCTGTTCGAGCGGAAAGACAGGGTTCGCGCCGTAGTATTCGGAGCCGAGCAGGCCCTGCTCCTCGGCGGTGACGGCAAGAAACACCAGACTGCGATCCGCCGGCCCAGATTTGGCGTGCGCTTCGGCGAGCGCGATCAGCGCGGCGGTGCCGGTCGCATTGTCGATCGCGCCGTTGCAGATCTCGTCCTCCTCGCCAGGGGCGCAGCGGCCAAGATGATCCCAGTGCGCGGTGTGGAGCACGTATTCCTCGGGGCGCTCTGCACCGGGCAGGATGCCGATCACGTTCTTCGAGGTGAAGGTGCGGGCATCGTTCTCGAAGGCGGTCGACACGGTCGCGCCGAGCGGCACGGGCTTGAAGCCTTCCTTCTTCGCGGCGGCCGAAAGTTCGGTCAGGTTGTGTCCGGTCGCCTCGAGGATTTGCTCGGCGACCGCTTTCTGCACCCAGCCGTTCATGACAGTCTGGTCGGCACCGCCACCCTCCCGCTGAGCATAGGCCTGCGGGCCCGACCAGCTGTTCTTGACCGTGGTCCAGGGGTAGGACGCCGGATAAGTGTCGTGCACGATGATGGCCCCCGTCGCGCCCTGACGGGCGGCTTCCTCGTACTTGTAGGTCCAGCGACCATAGTAGGTCATCGCCTTGCCGTTGAACGTGCCTTCGAGCGCCTCGGCTTCGTAGTCCGGGTCGTTGATCAGGATGACCGCGGTCTTCCCGGTCATGTCAATCCCGGCATAGTCGTTCCAGTTCTTCTCCGGCGCGTTGATGCCGTAGCCGACGAACACGAGTTCGCTGTTCTCGATCTTCGTCGTCGGCATTTCGCGGTAGGAAACGCCGACCCAATCCTCGCCGAAGTCGAAGTTCATCGTCTCACCGTCGGCCTTCACGGTCAGCGGCGCGAAATCGCGTCCGGTGATCTCGACCAGGGGCACGTCCTGGAACCAGCTACCGTTGTTGCCCGGCTCGAGCCCGGCTTTCTCGAACTGCTCCGCGATATAGGCGACGGTCTTCTCCTCGCCGGCGGTGCCCGGCAGGCGGCCCTCGAACTCGTCCGACGAAAGGGTGCGTGTCGCCTCCTTCATCGTTTCGATGGAGATTTCGGACACTTCGACTTCGGGGAGGTCGAGCGACGTGTCGCCCTCCGGCTCTCCCACGGCGACGTTGCACGCGGCGAGCGCCAGCATGGCGGTGGCGGCTAGGATTCGGCGGATCATTGCGAAAACTCTCTCAAGACTGCGATTGCCACAAAACTTGGCAGGTCCCGCGCGCCGCGGCAACCCGTGCTTGTGCATGGTGTGCACACCGGGCAGGGAGCGGGAATGACGGGTGACTGGCAGGATGCGATCGCGCGAGCTCGTGCCAACGCGCCCTTTCTCGCGCGCGCGCTCGACCGGCAGCCGGAACTCGAAGCACTGCTGCGAGATGGAGACGGCGATGCGGCGCTCGCCTGGGCCCGCGAAGCGGGAGCGCCGACCTGCGAGATCGCGCTGCGGCGCGAACGGCTGGGACTTGCGGCGGCGCTTGCGGTCGGCGATCTCGCCGGGGCCTTCCCGCTCGAGCGAGTGATGGCCGAACTGTCGGACCTCGCCGACCGTGCGCTGGACCGCGCGATAGCGGAGGCGGTCGCGCGCCGCGTCGAGGGCGCCGCGCCGGCCGGGTTCATCGCTCTCGCGCTCGGCAAGCATGGGGCGGGCGAGCTCAACTACAGCTCCGATATCGACCCGATCCTGCTCTACGACCCGGCGACGCTGCCCCGCCGCGCACGCGACGAGCCGGGCGAGGCGGCGCAGCGCTATGCCCGCGAGATCGTCCAGATGCTCTCGGCCAATAGCGCGGAGGGCTACGTCTTCCGGGTCGATCTGCGGCTGCGCCCGGCTTCCGAAGTGAGCCCGCTGGCGATTTCGTGCGATGCGGCGCTCAGCCATTACGAGAGCTCTGCGCTGGCGTGGGAGCGCGCGGCCTATATCCGCGCGCGCGCCGCGGCGGGAGACATCGGCCAGGGCGAGGATTTTCTGGCTGCGATTCGCCCGTTCGTCTGGCGGCGAAGTCTCGATTTCGGCGCGATCGAGGAGATCGGCCGGCTGACCTCGCGCATCCGCGACCGGTATTCGGGCCCGACGGAGCCCGCGCCCGGCTTCAACCTCAAGCAAGGCCGGGGCGGGATCCGCGAGATCGAATTCTTCGCGCAGACGCACCAGTTGATTCACGGCGGCCGCGACCGCTCGTTGCGTATCCGGCAGACTCGTGCCGCGCTCGATGCGCTTGCCGCGGCCGGCCTTATCGCATCCGAGGACGCCGAGCTTCTCGGCCGCAGCTACGACCGCTTGCGTACCGTCGAGCACCGGTTGCAGATGCTTGAGGACCATCAGACGCACACGTTGCCCGCCGGGGAAGCGCTCGATCGGGCTGCCCGGCTCGACGGCCTGGCCGATGGCGCGGCGCTGCTGGCGGAGCTGACGCCGCTCTGCGCCGAGGTCGCCGCGCGGTTCGACCGGCTGCTCGACCGGCCGGGCGGTGGCGGTGGATCACCGGCCGAAAGCGAGAGTCTGCCCGCCCGGCTCCAACGGCTCGGTTTCGAGGAGCCGGAGGCGCTCGCCGAACGGATCGCGAATTGGAGCGACGGGCACATCCGCGCGCTGCGCAGCGAGGCGGCGCGCGCCTCGTTCGACGCGCTGCTCCCGCGCCTGCTCGATGCGCTGGCCGAAGCGCCCGACCCGCGCCGCGCCCTGCTGCTGTGGGAGGAGCTGATCGCCAAGGCATCGAGCGCGATCAACCTGTTCCGCCTGCTCGACGCGCGCCCGGCGCTGCTCGACCAGCTCGTCGGCGTGCTGACGCTGGCGCCGCCGCTTGCCGAGCAGCTCGCACGGCGACCCGAGCTGCTCGATGCGCTGATCGACAAGAGCGCGCTCGACCTGCCCGGCGACGTTCCCGCGCTGGCGGAGCGCATGGCCCGCGGCGAGACCGGCGACGACTACGAGCGCGCGCTCGACCGGATTCGCGTGGTCACCGGCGAAACGCGCTTCGCTCTGGGCGTGCAGCTTATCCAGGGCGAGCACGATCCGCTCGATGTCGCAGCCGCGCTGTCGCGAACCGCCGAGGCTGCACTGGCGATCGCCGCGCGCACGACCCAGGACGATTTCGCGGTCAAGCACGGTGTCGTGCCCGGCGGAGAGCTGCTGGTGCTCGGCCTCGGGCGGCTCGGCGGCGGCGCCCTGACGCATGCGTCGGATCTCGACATCGTCTATCTCTTCACCGGCGATCACGGCGCCGAATCTGAGGGTGCGCGGCCGCTCGGCGCGACGCTCTACTTCAACCGCCTCGCGCAGCGGGTCAGCGGCGCGCTGAGCGTGCCAACGGCGCAAGGCGCGCTCTACGAAGTCGATACGCGCCTTCGCCCGCAGGGCGCACAGGGGCCGCTCGCGGTCAGCCTCGACAGCTTCGCCCGCTACCAGCGCGAGGATGCCTGGACCTGGGAGCACATGGCGCTCACCCGCGCGCGGCCACTGGTCGGCTCGCCCGAGGCACGGGCTGCGCTCGAAAGTGCAATCGCGGACGTGCTGCTACGCCCGCGCGATCCTGAAAAGTTGCGCGCGGACGTATTGAGAATGCGCGGCGAGATGGCCGCCAACAAGCCGCCGCGCGGGCCGCTCGACGCGAAGCTGCTGCGCGGCGGGCTCGTCGATCTGGAGTTCCTGATCCACTACCTGCAATTGCGCGACCAGGCCTGCATCCTGCCGGATCTGGGGCAGGCCATCGCCGGCCTGATCGAGCGCGGGAGCCTGCCCGGCGAAATGGCGGAGGCCGAGCGGATGATGACACGCCTGCTCGTGGCGGGCCGCCTGCTCGCACCCGATCTCGACCAGCCCACGCCAGCCGCCGGTCGCGCGCTGGCCCGCGCCTGCCGGTGCGAAAGCCTCGACGAGGTCTTGCGCCGGCTGGAAGAGGCGCGGCAATGCGTTGCCGCCACCTGGCGCGAGGTGTTCGAAGAGAAACTGGAGACCCAGCAATGAGCGACTTTCCGAAAGCCGGCGAATCGATGCCCGACATCGCGATGGAGACGCCCGACGGCGGCACCGTGAAACCCTCGGACTATCGTGGGCGCAAGCTGGTGGTGTTCTTCTATCCGAAGGACAACACGCCCGGCTGCACGACCGAGGCGAAGGACTTCACGGCGCTTGCCGGCGAATTCGAGAAGGCCGGTGTCGCGCTGCTCGGGGTGAGCAAGGACTCGCCGCAGAAGCACCGCAACTTCATTGCCAAGCATGACCTGAAGGTCCCGCTCGCGACCGACGCGGAGGAAGGCGGCCTCTCCGACACGCTCGGGATCTGGACCGAGAAGAAGCTGTACGGGAAGACCTTCATTGGGATGGTCCGCAGCACATACCTCGTTGATGCGGACGGGAAGATCGCCCGCGTCTGGAGCAAGGTGAAGGTCAAGGGCCACGCCGCGGACGTGCTCGAGGCGGCGAAGGCGCTTTGAGCGAGAGGCGCGAATCGGTCGCCGCGGCGATCCGCGGCGCATTGCTGACCGGCGAGCCGACCGCCAAGGTCTTTGCGGCGCGCGATGTCGCGCGCCGCTGGCGTCTTGGGCGGCTCGACTGGCGCTTCGATACCGCGATGCCCGAACGCCCCGCTGCGCCGGAACGGCCCGAACTGCTCCCGCCCAATCGCATGCCGAAGCGCGGCAAGGCCGGATCGGAGCGCGGGCGGATCGCGCTGTGGCATGCGCTGGCGCACATCGAATTCGTCGCGATCGACCTTGCGCTCGACATGGCGGGCCGCTTCGGGGCGGCTATGGGCCGGGAATTCGTGAGCGATTTCCTTTCGGTAGCTGCCGACGAGGCGATGCACTTCGCTCTGCTCGACCGCAAGCTCCGCCGCCTCGGCAGCCATTACGGCGCGCTGCCGGCGCACGGGGGCCTGTGGCAGGCCGCGCACGACACGCGGCACGATGTGCGTGCGCGGCTCGCCGTAGTGCCGATGGTGCTGGAGGCGCGCGGGCTCGACGTCACGCCGGCAACGCGTGACCGGGTGCGGGCGCAGGGCGACGAAGACGGCGCCCGAATCCTCCAGCGAATCCTTGACGACGAGATTCGCCACGTCCGCTTCGGCACAAAGCACTTTATCGCAAGCTGCGACGAAGCGGGCGAAATGCCTGAGAAGTGTTGGAAAACGCTGGTGGAAAGGCACTTTCGCGGCACGTTGAAGCCACCATTCAACGACTCGGCGCGTTCGGCAGCCGGTTTATCGCGAGAGTTCTACGCTGCTATTGCCAGTTAAACCCACCCCCGGTTAGGCCCCCAATCACTGAGACGGAGGAGGGTTCCCAAGTCTCGCATAAAATTTCGCGCCGGTGACGGGTCCCGGCGTGCACGGATCGCTGCGGCTCAAGGTCGCAAACAAGAGGACGGGATCTTGGTCGCAACTCTCAGAAATCGGCGGATCGCCAAAGCCGCGGCAGCGGCAGGCGCCGCGTTTCTCGCCATCGCCGCAGGTCCGGCACTGGCCAATTCGAGCGCCGCAGCCGCAGCCGACATGACCGCGCCCGTGCAGGACGCGCAGAAGTCGGTGAGCGGGGATGCGCAGTTTCGCGAACTCTTTGCAAGCTGGCGCTCGCTGGACGGCGACCGCGCCGCGCAGCCGATCGCAAGCACCGGTATTTCGGTCCCCTCGCGCATGCCGCTCGACGGTGCGCAGCTTACCAGCGATTACGGCATGCGTACCCATCCGGTGCTCGGCGGCCGTCGTTCGCACAAGGGTGTCGATCTTGCCGCTCCGACCGGCACTCCGGTCTATGCCACGGCCGATGGTATCGTCGGCCGCGCCGACTGGTTCAGCAGCTACGGCCTGTACGTCCAGATCGAACATGGTGCGAAGCTCCAGACGCGTTTTGCGCATCTGTCGAAGCTCGCCGTGGCCGATGGTCAGCGGGTCAAGAAGGGCGACTTGATCGGCTACGTCGGCTCGACCGGCCGCTCGACCGGCCCGCACCTTCACTACGAAATCCGCATCGACGGCGAGGCGGTCAATCCGATCCCCTACATGGTCGAAACCGAAGCGCAGCAGGCTTTCGCACTGGCGACTGGCCGCGGCGGCATGGGCGGCGGCGAGGAATAGATTTCGCGCCTCGCGTGAGGGGCGGGAGGCAGGCATGGGAGAGGATGCCTGACAAAAAGGCGGCGGGAGCGATCCCGCCGCCTTTTTTCTTGCTGCCGCGGCCCGGGCAGCTAGGTTTCGAATCACAACGAGACGCCGGCAGGGCGCCGTGAGTGGAGAGAAACCGACGATGCATCCCATTACCCACGCCGAAACGCGTCCCGACCGCCCCGCGATCGTGGTCGCAGGCTCCGGCGAGACGGTTACGTATGCCGAGCTCGATCGCACCGCCAATTGCTTTGCGCACTTCCTGCGCGCACAGGGCCTGGGGCGAGATGACGCATTCGGCCTGCTGATGGAGAACAACGCGCTCTACCTCCAGCTCGTGTGGGGATCGCAGCGCGCGGGCACGATGCTGGTCCCCGTCTCGACCCGCCTCACCGCGCCTGAGGTCGCTTACATCCTGAAGGACAGCGGTGCGAAGCTGCTGATCACCTCGATGCAGTTTGCCGAGGTGACCGAGGGTGTTCGCCGCGAATGCCCCGATCTGCCCGTGTTCGTGCTCGGCGGGGACGGGGACGCTGCCCTCGAAGCGGCGATTGCGGTCCAGCCGTTCGAACCGATCGCCGACCCCTGCCCCGGGCTCTACATGCTCTATTCTTCGGGCACGACCGGGCGGCCCAAGGGCATACGCCCCCCGCGCCCGCAGGACGACGACGTTCAGGCGGCGCACGCGCTGGTCATGCTCGCGGTGATGGGGCCGGGCATGCCGGCGGACGGGGAGCTGGTCTACCTCTCGCCCGCGCCGCTCTATCACGCCGCGCCGCTCGCCTGGTGCTGCACGGTCCACCGGCTCGGCGGCACAGTGGTGATCATGGAGAAGTTCGATCCTGAGGCCGCATTGGCCGCGATCGAGAAATACCAGGTGACCGACAGCCAGTGGGTGCCGACCCATTTCGTGCGCATGCTCAAAATCGATGATGCCGTGCGCGCCCGCTATGACCTTTCGAGCCATCAGCGCGCCATCCATGCCGCGGCGCCCTGTCCGATTCCGGTCAAGCAGGCGATGATCGAGTGGTGGGGGCCGATCCTGGTCGAGTACTACGCCGGATCGGAGGGCATCGGGATGACGCTGATCCGCAGCGATGCCTGGCTTGCGCACCCCGGCTCGGTCGGCCCGGCGCTCCATGGCAAGATCCACGTGTGCGGGTCCGAGGGCGAGGAGCTGCCGCCTGGCGCCGACGGGCTGATCTATTTCGAGAACGACACGATCCCGACCTATCACAACGATCCGGCCAAGACCGCGGAGGCGATGCATCCCGAAGGCTGGATGACCCTGGGCGACATCGGGCACGTGGACGACGACGGCTTCCTCTACTTGACCGACCGCAAGAGCCACATGATCATCTCGGGCGGGGTGAACATCTATCCGCAGGAGATCGAGAACCTGCTCGTCACCCATGACAAAGTGATGGATGCGGCAGTGATCGGTGTGCCCGATCCGGATCTGGGGGAGAGGGTCGTCGCCGTGATCCAGCCGCGCGACATGGCGGATGCGGGCGCGGCGCTCGAGGCCGATCTCCGCGAATTCCTTGCGCCCCAGCTCGCCCGAATCAAGATGCCCAAACAGTTCGATTTCCGCCCCGACCTCCCGCGCGAGGCGAACGGCAAGCTCTACAAGCGCGAACTGCGCGACGAATATGCCGCCACGGCGCGCGAGGACGCTTAGCCCAGCAACCGCTTGGCGATCGCGCGGACTTCCTCGCCCATGTCCTCGCGTTCGAGCGCTAGGGCGAGCGTTGCTTCGACAAAGCCGGTCTTGCTGCCGCAGTCGAAACGGCGGCCGGCGAAGGTCACCGCATGGAACGGTTGGCCGCCGATCATCCGCGCCATGGCGTCGGTCAGCTGGATTTCGCCCCCCGCGCCCTTCTCCTGATCCTCCAGCGTGCGCATGACCTCGGGCTGGAGGATGTAGCGACCCGAAACGATCTTGTTCGAGGGCGCCTCGTTGATCGGCGGCTTCTCCACCAGGCCGCGGACTTCCGTCAGCGTGCCGCGCTCCTCGCCCGGATCGATCACGCCGTAGCTCGATACTTCCTCGCGCGGCACTTCCAGCACGCTGATGAGGTTGCCGCCGACCTCTTCGTAAGCCGCGACCATCTGCTTCATGCAGCCGGGTTCGCCGACCATAAGCTCGTCGGGAAGGAGGATCGCGAAGGGTTCGTCGCCGACTATCGCGCGGGCGCACCAGATCGCATGACCGAGCCCGAGCGGGACCTGCTGGCGCACGGTGATGATGTCGCCGGGCGGGAAGCGCGTCGGTTCGAGGATGTCGAGGCTCTTGCCCCGCTCGCGCATAGTGGTTTCCAGCTCGAAGGCGGTGTCGAAATGCTCGACGATCGCCGTCTTGCCGCGCCCGGTGACGAAGATCATCTGCTCGATCCCCGCCTCGCGCGCCTCGTCCACCGCGTACTGGATCAGCGGCCGATCGACGATCGGCAGCAGTTCCTTCGGAATCGCCTTGGTTGCAGGGAGAAAGCGGGTGCCCAGGCCGGCAACGGGAAACACGGCCTTCCGGATCGGTTTTCGTGCGCTCATGACAATTGGATAGGTAGCGCGCGGGACCAGCGCAACCGGCGACTTGCGGGAGCATCGATTCACGCTAAACGCTCGACCATGGACAAGATCATCATCGAAGGCGGCAAGCGGCTCTCGGGCACGATCCCGATCTCCGGCGCCAAGAACGCTGCGCTTACGCTCATCCCCTGCGCACTGCTGACCGAAGAACCGCTGACGCTGCGCAACCTGCCGCGGCTGGCGGATATCGACGGCTTCCAGCACCTGATGAACCAGTTCGGGATCACGACCTCGATCCAGGGAACGCGGCCCGAGGATTTCGGCCGCGTGATGACGCTGGAAGCGCCGCGGATCACCTCGACCGTCGCGCCCTACGAACTGGTGCGCAAGATGCGCGCCTCGATACTCGTGCTCGGCCCGATGCTGGCGCGGATGGGCGAGGCGACCGTCTCGCTGCCCGGCGGCTGCGCGATCGGCAACCGCCCGATCGACCTGCACCTCAAGGCGATCGAGGCGTTCGGCGCGGAGATCGAGCTGGCGCAGGGCTATGTCCGCGCACGCGCTCCGGACGGCGGGCTGCCCGGCGGGGAGTTCGACTTCCCGGTCGTTTCGGTCGGCGCAACCGAGAACGCGCTGATGGCGGCGGTTCTCGCCAACGGCACCTCACGCCTGTTCAATGCAGCGCGCGAGCCCGAGATTGTCGACTTGTGCAACCTGCTCGTCGCGATGGGCGCGCAGATCGAAGGCATCGGCACGTCCGACCTGACGATCCACGGCGTGCGGCGGCTCCATGGGGCGACCTATCGCGTAATGGCGGATCGGATCGAAGCGGGTTCCTACGCCTGCGCGGCGGCGATCACCGGGGGCGACGTTCTGCTCGAAGGCGCGAAGGCCGAGGAGATGCAGGCGACGCTCCACGCCCTGCGCAACATCGGCATTCACGTCGAAAGCGAGGCGAAAGGCGTGCGCGTCGGGGCCAACGGGCGGCTTCGGGCGGTGAATCTCTCGACCGCGCCTTATCCCGGCCTCGCGACTGACATGCAGGCGCAGCTCATGGCGCTGCTCACCCGCGCCGAAGGCACCAGCGTGCTGACCGAGACGATCTTCGAGAACCGCTACATGCACGTGCCGGAGCTCAACCGCATGGGCGCGAACATCGAGACCTCGGGCCGCACCGCGATCGTGCATGGAGTCGAGCGGCTGACCGGCGCCGAAGTCATGGCGACCGACCTGCGCGCTTCGATGAGCCTGGTCATCGCCGGCCTTGCAGCGGAAGGGCAGACGCAGGTGCGCCGTCTCTACCACCTCGACCGCGGCTACGAGCGGCTGGAGGAGAAGCTCGCTCTGGTCGGCGCGCAGGTCGAACGGATCGGCGACGAGTAGCTTCGGCGCCGCGGACCTTTCCGCCCGATGCCGCGTTGGCCAGGGGAAAGGAGTTCGATCATGGCATTACTGAAGTTGGCAGCACTCGGAGCGCTCGGATACGCCGGGTACAAGTACTACGAAAAGCACAAGGGGGACGACCGCGCAGCCTTCGCCGGGAACCAGGGGAACGCGAACGTGCGTGACGCCGGGCCCGAGTCGATGCGCGACAAACCGAAGCGCGGCTGGAGCAAGGCCGACGAGGCGAGCGACCAGAGCTTTCCAGCGAGCGATCCGCCAGCGACCTACTAGGCGGCGTGCGGCAGGCGGGCAGCGGACGACGCGTTCGCCTGCCCTAGTCCCGCGTGGATGCCACCAGCCAAATGCGGATCGCGCCTGCGAGGCCGGGCGGGTGCTCGGCCCTGATCCGCTCCTCGTCGATTCGCGCCACGAGCGCATTAAGCGGTACCGCCTCGCGCTCTGCCGCTGCGCGCAGCATGTCCCAGAACAGCGGCTCGAGGCTGATCGATGTCTTGTGCCCGGCGATCTCGACCGAGCGTTTGACCGGCGGGTGATAAGGAGCAGACATCGCGCCGGCCTAGCACGTCTGCGCGTACTTGACGTGCCTGTTCAGTCTGAATGCGGAACGGCTTCGCAGTCAGGCCCGGACGTCCTGCGGCAGCTGGTTGCCGGCGGTGACCAAGGCATTGACCGGCTGCTGCGCCACCCTAGATAGCCTCCCCGAGGCCACGTCCTCGCCCCAACATGGGGATGATGAAGACCGGGACGCCCCGGCAGCTTGTGATGGAGGCTGCTATGGCTTGGTTGGTACTTTTTGTCGCCGGGTTGCTCGAGGTCGTCTGGGCCTTTTCGATGAAGCTTTCGGAAGGCTTCTCTCGCCTCGGCCCTTCGCTGGTCACGCTCGTCGCCATGGCGGCCAGTTTCGCACTGCTCGCATGGTCGATGCGCAGTCTGCCGCTAGGGACTGCCTACACGGTGTGGACCGGCATCGGCGCGCTTGGCGCTTTTGTCGTGGGTATCGTCTTTCTGGGTGAAAGCGTGACCGCCGTCCGCCTCGTTGCCGCAGCGCTTATCCTGAGCGGCCTCGTCCTGATGAAGCTGTCGAGCGCGTAAAGTCTCTGCTCGCCTGACTTGGCGTTTCCTAGATCGGCCTTCCCTTCGTGATCGGGAGAACAGTCCGTGTCCGAACAGATTCTTTGCCGCGACGTGATGGCCATCACGCCCGACAGCGGACCTTTCAGGCAAGCCATCGGGGCGAACTGCACGGTCGCATCGCTCGAAGTCGGGAGCCAGGCGAGGATGTGCTTGCCGGCCTCACGCGCTTCTTCCCCGACGGGCGGCTGCCCGTGATGGGCTCGTTGGCGGGATTCTCCCGCTTCTAGGCCCGCCCGCAGGTGCGTATGACGGGAGGAACCGCTCACGCCATCGGCCCGTTCTGCCTCTACAATGATGTTCCTGGACCGCGACAGGGGTTCGCATGGCTAGCCAAGCGGCGAACGAGCACCCCAACAGGAAATACGCGATCGGGCTGGCCCGCGCGTTCGGCGGCGCGATCATCTTCGGCCTGCCGAACCTGATGACGATGGAGATGTGGTTCCTCGGCTTCTATCTCGACCGCACGCGCCTGATCCTCTTCCTCCTCGTGAACTTCGCGATCCTGGTAGGTCTCTCCCGGTTCTCCGGCTTCGAGGAGACGGCGAGTTCCAAGGAGGATCTGCTGGATGCGCTCGCCGCCTACGGGGTGGGTGTGATCGCGTCCGCCGTCACCCTCACTATCTTCGGAATTCTGCTGCCCGGCATGCCGCTGGGTGAGATCGTCGGCAAGATCGCCGTGCAAAGCGTTCCGGCCAGCTTTGGCGCGATCATCGCGCGCCAGCAGATGAGAGGCAAGACGGACGAGGAGGAGGACGAGGAGCGCGACGTGGCCGAGCGTCGCGGCGGCTATGGCTGGCAGCTGTTCCTGATGGTGGCCGGGGCGCTGTTCCTGGCCTTCAACCTCGCGCCGACCGAAGAGATGATCCTGATCGGCTTCAAGATGTCGCCCTGGCACGGCATCGCGCTGGTGCTGGTCTCGCTTCTGATCCTCCACGCCTTTGTTTACGGCGTCGGCTTCGCCGGGCAGGAACAGCCGCCTGAAGGGAGCGGCTTCAGGCGGGTTTTCATCAGCTACACGATTGCAGGGTACGGTATCGCGCTGCTCGTCAGCCTCTATGTGCTGTGGACCTTCGGACGGATGGATGGTGCAGACCTGACACAGATTGCCTCCATGACGGCGGTTCTCGCGTTTCCGTCAGCAGTCGGGGCGGCGATTGCGCGGCTGGTGGTCTGAAGGGGAAGCCGATGACGCAGGCCGGACACGAGGAGCAATCGGGAAAGCGGCACCGCAAGCAGCGGTCGCAACCTCCGCTGCTCGAATGGATATCCGCCGCGGTCGGGCTTTTGCTGACGTTGACAGTGCTCGGCGCGCTGGCGTGGGAGGGGCTGATGGGTCCGAACGGTGCGCCGCCCGCGGTCGAGGCGACGGTCAGCCGGATCACGCCCGTTCAGGCCGGCTACGTGGTAGAGGTCGAGCTGCACAATCGTTCGTCCGCCACGGCGGCCGCCGTGGAGATCGAAGGAGAGCTTACCAAATCCGACGGGACGGCTACGACCAGCACGGCGACCGTGGATTACGTCCCCGGGGAATCGACACGGAACGCCGGACTCTTCTTCAAGGACGACCCGCGCCGCCACCGGCTCGAAGTCCGCGCGCTGGGCTTCGCGGAGCCTTGAGCTGGCAGCGCCGCAGGGAACCCGCGCCTGCCCGCCGGCATTTCTTCACTTAGATTTCATGATCGCAAGCCAAGCCCTCTTTCTCGCCGGCGGCGTGGCGCTATTCGCGCTGCTAGGCGCGCTTCATATGGGCGGGTTGCGAGTGATCGGCTGGGGCAAGCGAGAGCGTCGGCGTCATCCGCACATGAGCGTCGTCGTGACGTTCTGGAGCCTCGGCCTTCTCCACCTCATCGAAATCGCGATCGGGGCGCTGGTGTTGTGGCTTCTGCTCCTGATACCGGGCGCCGGTTCGCTGGGCGCGGCGTTCGAAGGGGCGCCGGCGGACTATCTCTACGTCGCAGGCATCTCGTTCGTCACCCTCGGCTTCGCCCAAGTGGATACGGAAGGTCCGATCCGGATGGTGGTGATGCTGTTCTCGCTCGCCGGGTTCATGCTCATCACCTGGTCGGCCACTTTCATCTACACGATCTGGGGCGAGAGCTTCCACGAGAAGCCCTAAACCCGGCCCTCGAAAAGCCGCTGCGAGGGAGATGCACTTTCGCGGCGAAGGCTAGCGCAGAGCGCAGCGCATCAGAATGTCTGTCTGGACATCGGTACCGACAGTGAAGTCGTGCTTTCCAAAGGGCACGAAGTCCTGCCGTTCATAGAAAGCGATCGCCTTGGCGTTATTCTCCCAAACGCCCAGCCACACCGTATCGCAGCCCCGACGACGCGCTTCTTCCAGCGAGAAATCGAGCAGCGCCTTGCCGACTCCCCGCCCTTGCTGCCGCGCGTCTACATAGATGCGCTCGACCTCCAGCGTTTCGCCGTCGACCTGTTCCGTCTGCGCGTCGCCTGTGTTGATCTTGAGGTAGCCGGCGAGTTCGCCTTCGACTTCCGCGAAGAGGAAATGGGAATCAGGTGCCGCGAGCTCCGCTGCCATACGTTCGACTGCGAACGCGCGTTCTACATAGGCCGCCAGATCGTCGGGGGCATTGCCGCTGGCGAAGGCGGCAGCGAAGGTTCGCCGGGCGAGCTCCGCGAGCGCTTCAACTTCCGATGGATCTACCGGCCGGATCGTACAGTTCTCCATTGCGGTTGGGTATTCGGCGGCGTCGCATGCGGTCAAGTTCCGGCCGCCCCGATGCGCGCGCCGATACGATTTTTTTGGGGTGGTTCCCTCCCCGGGCGCCGCCTAGGCTTCGTGCTCGATCAGATCATGCGAACGCGGGCGAGCGAATGTCGGAAGGATATCAGGCTCTCACCGAAAAAGAGAAGCAGACGCTGCGGTTGATCGTCCGCGGCTATGACGCGAAGTCGCTGGCGCGGCGCCTCGGAATTTCCGTCCACACGGTGAACGAGCGCCTGCGCCACGCGCGGCGGAAGATGGAAGTTTCCAGCAGCCGCGAGGCGGCGCGAATGCTTCTCGACAAAGAGGGCGAAGGGCCCAATTTTCTTGCGGGCAAGCAAATGGGGGCAGCCGGACCAGCCCCTGGCGTGGGACACGATGGAGCAGTGGCGAATGGTCTCGATGCGAGGTCCCGCCGCTTCTGGATCATCGGAGGAATGCTCATGTCTCTCGTTCTCGCAACGCTCGCGCTCACATCCCTGTCGCAAGTCGCCGAACCCGCCGCGGGGAGCAGCCAGGCGGCCCCGGCCGATGCCGACGCTCCCGCTGCGGAAGTGGGGGACGAAATCATGGAGGCGGCGCGGCAATGGCTTACCCTCGTCGATCAGGGGCGCTGGGATGAAAGCTGGAACGAGACCGGCCGGGCCTTCAAGGAACTGAACACGAGCGAGAAATGGGCTTCGGTTTCCGAGCAGGCCCGGCCCCCGCTGGGCAAAGTGCTTTCGCGGACCCCGATCAGCCAGGAAGGCGTGCCGGCGCCGCCTTATGGTTACGAGATGATCAAGTTCCGCACGAGCTTCGCGAACAAGGCCGAGGTCACGGAAACCGTGACGCTGGTTCGCGAGGGTTCGAGCTGGCGGGTGGTCGGCTACTGGATTTCCTGACGGTACCGCGTCGGAAAGCGCCGGCAATTCCAGCCAAGGCGATGGCGAGCCGCCGCCGTGACGTCGAACGGGCTTGTCGGCTCGAGAGCCGCCAACCCGCCGGCCGAGCTAGCCGCTCGCCATCGTCAATACATGTGCTGGCCGCCGTTGATGCTCATCGTCGAGCCCGTGACGAAGCCGCCCTCGTCGCTGGTAAGGAAGGCGACGCCGCGAGCGATTTCGTCCGCCTGGCCGAGGCGCCCGACGGGGATCTTGGCTACGATCTTCTCCAGCACCGGCTCCGGCACCGCTGCGACCATGTCGGTGTCGATATAGCCGGGGGCGATCGCGTTGACGGTAACACCGGAGCGCGCACCTTCCTGCGCCAGCGCCTTGGTGAAACCGTGGATGCCGCTCTT
Organism: Pelagerythrobacter sp. Soil_C_18; assembly: GCF_057657235.1. Classification (NCBI taxonomy): domain Bacteria; kingdom Pseudomonadati; phylum Pseudomonadota; class Alphaproteobacteria; order Sphingomonadales; family Erythrobacteraceae; genus Pelagerythrobacter; species Pelagerythrobacter sp. Soil_C_18. The sequence continues at coordinate 111,506 of NZ_JBDGIU010000004.1, read as the reverse complement.
GGCCGCGGCGTAGTTGACCTGACCGTACTGCCCGGCCTGGCCGTTGATCGAGCCGATGTTGACGATCCGGCCCCAGCCGCGCTCGCGCATTCCGGGGAAGCACGCCTTGGCCATGTTGAAGCATCCGCCGAGGTTGATCCGCATGACCTCGTTCCAGTCGTCGTACGTCATCTTGTGCAGCGTGCCGTCGCGGGTAATGCCGGCGTTGTTGACGACGATGTCGACGTCCCCGACCTCCTCCGTCACCCGCCTGCAGCCGTCCTGGCATGCCTCGTGATCGCCCACGTCCCACTTGTAGACCGGAATGCCGTTCTCAGCGGAAAAGCGCTGCGCTCTCTCGTCGTTGCCGGCATAGTTGGCGACCACCGTGCGCCCCTGCGCCTTGAGCGCGAGGCTGATCGCCTCGCCGATACCGCGGGTTCCGCCGGTGACGATTGCAACGCGAGCCATGGACTTGTCTCTCCGCCTGATTTTTGTGGGTCCCGAAGGTCTACGCGAAGGCTGCGCGACACAAAAGAAAAACCCCGCCGGGAGCGGGGTCTTGCAGACGAATTCAGGTGCCGATGACGGTCAGAAGCGGAACTGCGTGCCGACGTAGACCGCCTGGCTGTCCTGTTCCATGTCGGTGAGCGGGGCGAGCCGGTCGCGATCCTGCGACAGCCGCACGCCCGCAGTGACGTCCAGATTGCGGGTAACGCGGTAGGCGCCGCCGAGATCGACGGACTGATCGCCCAACCCTTCGAGCGTGCGCGGCGCGCGGCCGATACTGCGGTCCCGCTCAAACGCGATGCGTGGCTGGAACCGGCTCGGTTCTTCCTCGCGGCCCTGGGCCGGTTCGAAACTGGCGAGATCGGGAACGTCCATCTCGCGCACACCCTCGGGCAGCGAAGGCGCCTTGGCGAAGGTCTGATAACCGCGGGCAATGCCCAGATTGTAGCGGGTCGAGGCGATCGTCGCGGCACCGGTTCCCGGCTCTCCGGCGATCGAGGCCAGCGTCGAGCGGAACGAGATCGCGCGCGCGGTTTCCTTGTCGACGCGGACGGCCACGGTCACGGTGCGGTCGAGCGGCTTGGCGGGCCCGGCGGGCGTGAAGCGCAGCATCTGGCCGTGTGCGGCGACCTGCTGTGCGACTCGCCGGGCGAGCTGCGGATCGACCGATGCGGGCGTGAAGGGAGCGAACTGCCCGGCCGCAGGGGCGGCGGTTTCCCCATTCTCCAGCCCGACGAGCGCCAGGCCGGCCGAAGGAATCGCGAACGCAAGGCACGCAGCAGACAGCAGTGTGGGCGCAAACCCACTCTTGCGTGTCATCTTGCGTGACCCAGACATTGTAGCGCGTCCTTCCCCTTGTTCCCCCGCCATCCAAGCCGATCGGGCCTGAACAGTTCCTGACTTTGCCGCGCCATTCGCCCCGGTGAGACTCGGGCGCAAGAGAGTCGAAAGGAAAGCTAGGATCGATCCACCGCCTTGACCAGCGTTTTCCACAGGGGGCGCCCCGCGAATTCGGCGGGGGTGTTGCACCATGCACACAGGCCGCCGAGCGATTAAGGCGCGGTTCAAACGCCCGCGGGTCAATCCGGGCTTCCGAACATGCAGTCCACGCTGTGCTTGCCGCTCGCGCCGCGCGGGCTATAGAGATGGACGAGAACACTGACAGGATACGACCCGATCATCATGAACGCGAACCGCCTTGCTTCGACCGTTTCCCGCGGCCTGCTCGCCTCGCTGGCGCTCGCCGGCCTCACGGCCTGCGGTGGCGGCGGCCGTCCCGCTTCGGATCTCGCCGCCAGCCAGGTGACCACGATCGGCGTCAATTCCTACCTCTGGCGCGCGGCGCTGGAGACGGTGAGCTTCGCGCCGCTGCTCCAGACCGACAGCGCGGGCGGGGTGATCGTGACCGACTGGTACACGAACCCGGAGAACCCGAGCGAGCGAGTCAAGTTGACGGTCTCGATCCTCGACCAGGACCTGCGCGCCGACGCCGTGCGCGTCGCTGCCAGCCGTCAGGTTGCGCAGGGCGGAACCTGGGTCGATGCGCCGGTGCAGGCGGCGACGGTGCAGAAGCTCGAAGGCATCATCCTCACCAAGGCTCGCGACCTGCGCCGCCAGGCGGTGGTTTCCTAATACAATTCTCCCTAACGGGGTTTCCATGACCGAGAACCGTTTCGATCCGTCGCAGGCCGACGGGCGCTGGCAGCGCGCATGGGACGACGCGCGCTGTTTCGAGGCCGACAGCAATTCGACCAAGCCCAAGAGCTATGTGCTGGAGATGTTCCCCTATCCTTCGGGGCGCATCCATATCGGGCACGTGCGCAACTACACGATGGGCGACGTGCTTGCGCGCTACAAGCGGATGACCGGGCACGAGGTGCTGCATCCGATGGGCTGGGACGCCTTCGGCATGCCGGCCGAAAACGCGGCGATGGAGAAAGGCGTCCACCCCGGCGGCTGGACCCGTGCCAACATCGCCAACATGAAGGCGCAGTTGAAGCGCATCGGTTTCGCGCTCGACTGGAGTCGCGAGCTCGCGACCTGCGATCCGGACTACTACGGGCACGAACAGGCGCTGTTCCTCGACCTCTACGAAGCCGGGCTGGTCTATCGCAAGGAGAGTGAGGTCAACTGGGACCCGGTCGACATGACCGTGCTCGCCAACGAGCAGGTGATCGACGGCAAGGGCTGGCGCTCGGGCGCCGAGGTCGAGAAGCGCAAGCTCAACCAGTGGTTCCTCAAGATCACCCAGTTCGCCGGGGAACTGCTCGACGGGCTGGGTGAGCTCGATGACTGGCCCGACAAGGTCCGCCTGATGCAGGAGAACTGGATCGGCCGGAGCCGCGGTCTGCAGTTCTCGTTCGATCTGTCGGACGGCGAAAGCCTGGCCGTCTACACGACACGGCCCGACACGATCTTCGGCGCGAGCTTCGTCGCCGTGGCGCCCGACCATCCGGTCGCGCAGCGTGCGGCGATGATCAATTGCGACGCGGCCAAGTTCATCGAACAGTGCAAGCGCGGCGGCACCACCGCGGCCGAGCTCGAAACGGCAGAGAAGCTCGGCTTCGACACCGGCATCGGCGCGCGGCATCCGTTCACCGGCGAATACCTGCCGGTCTACATCGCGAACTTCGTGCTGATGGATTACGGCACCGGCGCGGTCATGGCGGTGCCCGGGCACGACCAGCGCGACTTCGAATTCGCGACCAAGTACGGCTTGCCGATCCCGCGCGTAGTGGCTGCGAGCGCCGATGAGGCAAGCAAGCCTTTCGCCGGCGAGGCCGAGGCGGGCGACGGCGTGCTGGTCAACTCGCAATTCCTCGACGGCATGGAGGTCGAGGCGGCCAAGCGCGAAGTGATCGCGCGCGCCGAGAAAGACGGCTGGGGCCAGGGCACGACCGTCTGGCGCCTGCGCGATTGGGGCGTCTCGCGCCAGCGCTACTGGGGCACGCCCATCCCGTTCATCCACTGCGCCGCCTGCGGCGTGGTGCCGGTGCCCAAGGACCAGCTGCCCGTCGTCCTGCCCGAAGACGTCGATTTCAAGACGCCCGGCAACCCGCTGCTGCGCCACCCGACCTGGAAGCACGCCGACTGCCCCAAATGCGGCGGCAAGGCGGAGCGGGAAACCGACACGCTCGACACTTTCGTCGATTCGAGCTGGTACTTCCTGCGCTTCGCCAGCCAGCCGGCCGACAAGCCGTTCGACCGCGACGAAGTGGCGAAATGGTTGCCGGTCGAGCAGTATATCGGCGGGATCGAGCACGCGATCCTGCACTTGCTCTATGCCCGCTTCTGGACCCGCGCGCTGCGGCATATCGGCCAGCTCGACTTCGCCGAGCCCTTCGCGAGCCTGTTCACGCAAGGGATGGTGACGCACGAGACCTACAGCCGCGAGATCGACGGGCGCACCGTCTACTATGCGCCGAACGAGGTCAGCCGCGAGGCGGAACGGGCGCTGCTCAAGGACGACGGCGGCGAGGTCGCGATCGGCCGCGTGATCAAGATGTCCAAGTCGAAGAAGAACACGGTCGACCCGGACGAGATCGTCGCGAAATACGGCGCCGACGCGGTGCGCTGGTTCATGCTGTCCGACAGCCCGCCCGAGCGCGACCTGCCGTGGTCGGAAGCCGGAATCGAGGGCTGCTGGCGCTTCGTACAGCGCCTCTGGCGGTTGTTCGGGCAATACGATGCGGCGGCAATCGGCGAGGACAAGACGCTGCTGCGCAAGACGCACCAGACCATTGCCGCGGTTGCCGAGGACGTCGAGGCGCTCTCGTTCAACAAGGCCGTCGCCCGGCTTTATGAACTGACCGGCGCGATCGAGAAGGCGCAGCCTTCCGCCACGCGCAGCGAAGCCATCCGCACGGCCCTGCTGCTCGCCAGCCCGATGATGCCCCACCTGGCCGAGGAAGGCTGGGCGGCGATGGGCGGCGAAGGCCTGATCGCGAACGCGGCATGGCCGAGTGTCGACCCGGCGCTGCTGGTCGAGGACGAGGTGACCATCGCCATCCAGCACATGGGCAAGCTGCGCGACACGCTGACCGCCCCGAGAGGCGCGCCGAAGGAAGACCTCGAAGCGCTTGCCTTGGCGAGCGAGAAGGTTCAGCGTTCGATCGATGGAGCAACCGTGCGCAAGGTGATCGTCGTGCCCGACCGGCTGGTGAACATCGTCACGTGATCCGCGCGGGCGCCCTCGCCGCGGCTCTGGTCGCGCTGTCCGGCTGCTCGCTGCAGCCTATGTACGCGGGCGGCGGAAGCGGCGCGGTGGCGCGCGGGCTCGCCGCTGTCGAAGTGCCCCCGATCGACGGGCGCGCCGGCTGGCTGGTGCGCAATGCCCTGCGCGACCGGCTTGGCGCGGCGGGCGAGGAAAGCCCGCGCTATCGTCTCGACGTGCGGCTCGATGATCGCCTCGAAGGACTCGGCGTGCTGAGCGACGACACGATCGGGCGCGAACGCCGCACGCTGCGCGCCCGTTACCAGCTTGTCGACACCGCTGACGGTTCGATCCTGCTCGATGCGACCGCCGGCTCCGACGCGGGGATCGACGTCGTCTCCAGCGAATATGCCACCATCGCCGCCGAGCAGACCGCGCTCGAGAATCTCGCGCAGGAGGTGGCCGACCGTATCGTGACGCAGCTCTCGCTCACGCTGCGCGAAGAGCGGTGAAGGCAACCCAGCGCGACTTCGCCGCTGCCGCCCGGCGCGCGGCGCAGCAGTGCCGGGTGTTCTTCTTCTGCGGGCCCGACGAAGCCGGCGCCTCGGCCGCCGCGGACAGGATTGTCGAACTGCTCGACGATCCGGGCGAACGCATCGAGATGTCGGGCGCGGCCCTGCGCAAGGATCCTGTTCTGCTCGGCGACGAGGCCCGCTCGGGCTCGCTGTTCGGCGATGCGCGCCACATCTACGTACGCGCGAGCGGTGACGAGGCGCTGGACGCGATCGGCAACCTGCTGCTGGGTACGGGCGAGGCTTGCCCGGTGCTGATCGTCGCCACCTCCGCCACCGACAAGTCGCGCACCGCAAAGCTGCTGGAGAAGCGTGACGACGCGCTGGTGGCGATGTTCTGGCCGCCCGATCTCGCCTCCGTCACCGCCGGCGTGCGCGGGATGGCGGATGCGGCGGGCCTGCGCCTCAACGGCGACATCGCCGAGCGGATCGCGCGCGCCGCCGGGCTCGACGTGCGGCTCGCGCAGTCCGAAGTAGACAAGCTCGCGCTCTATCTCGATGCTTCGCCGGCCGCGCCGAAGAATGCCGACGCCACCGCGCTCGACGCCATCGGCGCCTCGACCGAGGAAGACGGCTTCATGCCGCTGGTCAACGCCGTGCTCGCGGGCGAAACGCGCAAGATTCCGGCCGAACTCCACCGGCTGCGCGAGCTGTCGCTCAATCCGGTCGGCGTGCTGCTGGCGATCGAGCGGCGCGCCGCTCAGCTCGCGCAGATCGCCGCGAAGATCGGGCCGCGCGGCAACGTGGCGGCGGCGCTGGACGCGGAGAAGCGCGCCCGTCGCATCTTCTGGAAGGATGAACGCGACCTAGCCGCCCAGCTCAAGCACTGGCGCGGGCGCGAACTCGACCGGCTGGTGGCGAAGCTCGTCGCGCTCCACCGCGCGCTGCTCGCCAACAGCCAGTCGGCCGAGCTGCTGCTGTCACAGGGCCTCGCCGAAATCGCCCGCCGCGCCGCACGGCGGTGACCTGCATCTCCGTCATCCCAGCATAAGCCGGGATCGCGTGCAGCAATCCGGGACGTGCGGAGCGGCTCGACTAGTTCTCGGGGACCTGGAACGTGCCCGATACGCGCCCGTCAGACGTGGTCGACATGCCCGAGGCGCTTCCATCGACGCTCGACACGCCGGTCCTCAGATCGATCACCAGCCGCCCGCCGTTGAGCGTGTCGGTACCGCGGCGCAGGCGGACGTTGCCGGCCATGGTGATGATCCGGCGGTTGAAGTCGTAGACTGCGACGTCGCCGGTCGCCGATTCGCTGCCGCGCGTCACCTGCACGCCGCCCGTCGCGGTGATGCGCTGGATGCTCAGCGAACCGGCGTCGCTGTAGTTGACCAGCGTGCGCGCCGCGCGCAGGCGCAGGCCGGCCTGGGTGATGTCGACGTTGCCCGACAGGACAACGCGGTTCTGCCGGTCCTGCAGCTCGATCCGGTCGGCGGCATAGTTGACCGGTGCGTTCGAGTTGTGCCCGGCGATCGCCTGGGCGTTGATCTGCATCCCCGCGAACACGGCGAGAGCGCCGACGAAGCCGGCGAGCGCCCAACGCACTGCAGTGGAAAGGGGTGACGCGGTGGAAAGGTGCGATGTCATGAGGGCATCCTCAGTTCGCCCGGAATCATCCGCAAGCGGGCGTTGCCGTCAAGCGTAACCGTGCGTTCGGTCATGTCGGCGATCAGACGGTCGGCGGAGAACGTGCCGGCCGGGATCTCGCCTTCGACCCCGCCGCGCCCGACCATGCGCTTCGATGCGAGATCGACCGAAACCCCGCGTGCGACCATGCGATAGCCGTCGGCCGCGGTCAGACGGACCGGTCCGAAGACGGAGACGACTTCCTCATCGATATCGTAGGCGCCCGCCTGCGCGCCGAGGCGCGCCGGGCCTTCGGGCAATGCGATCCGGGCGACGAGGTCGTTCATCCGCACGATTCCTTCCGCGCTCGACCGCTGCACCGCCTCGCCGGCGGTCAGCGAGAACGGCCGTCCCTTGTCGTCCTGCCCGCGGTACATCGCGTTATCGACCCGCAGACGCTCGTCGATCATGGCGACTTCGTTGCGATCGAGCAGGAAGCTGACCTCGCCGCGCGGGCTGAGCGGGGTGATCACCATCAAGGCCGCGACCACGCCTATACCCATCGGCAGAACTTTGGCGAGAAGCGAGACGAGCCGGTCGTGCGACCCGCCGGGCGCGGCGAAGTGCTGCCGCTCGCTCCTCAGCCGGGCCGCCTCCTGTGTCTCGATCCGCCGTTTCGTCACCATCGTTTGCGCCTACCCGGAAGGACTACGCGTGGCTGAAAATATCGTTCTCGGCCCATCCGGCGAGGTCGAGCCGCGCACGGGTGGGCAGGAAGTCGAAGCAGGCCTGAGCGATCTCGGTGCGGCCCTCGCGCGCGAGCCGCTCGACGAAGATGGCGTGCAGGCGGTGGAGGAAGCGCACGTCGGAAGCCGCGTATTCGCGCTGTGCCTCGTTGATCTCCGGCGCGCCCCAGTCGGAGCTCTGCTGTGCCTTCGAGATTTCGCCGCCGAGCAGTTCCTGCACCAGGTTCTTGAGCCCGTGCCGGTCGGTATAAGTCCGCGTCAGCTTGCTTGCGACCTTGGTGCAGAACACCGGCGCGGCGGTGACGCCGAGATAGTGTTCGATCGCCGCCAGGTCGAAGCGCGCGAAGTGGTAGAGCTTGAGCCGGGCGGGATCGGCCAGCACGGTCTTGAGGTTCGGTGCGTCGTAGGGGCTGCCGACGCGGAACCGCACGAGGTGCTCGTCGCCGTGGCCGTCGCTGAGCTGGACGACGCAGAGCCGGTCGCGCGGGGTGATGAGACCCATCGTTTCGGTGTCGACCGCGATCGGCCCGTCGGCGAGCACGCCGGCGGGCAGGTCTTCTTCGTGAAAATGCACTGCCATAAGGCGCGGCTCTTAGGCGCATTGGGGATTGAGGGAAAGGGCTGCTGGAACGCGGCGCGCGCGCGGCCTATCCTGCCCGGCCATGAGCGACACTCTACCCCAGAGCTGGCTGCCGGTGCTCGATCCGGTGCTCTCCGCCCCGGAAGCGAGGCGGCTGGGCGGCTGGCTTCGCGCCGAGGAGGCGGCCGGGCGGACAATCTATCCCCCCCGCGGCACGCGGCTCGCCGCGCTGGACCTGACGCCGCTGGAGGACGTGAAAGTCGTGATCCTCGGGCAGGATCCCTATCACGGGCCCGATCAGGCGATGGGCCTGTGTTTCGCCGTGCCGCATGGCGTCCGCGTGCCGCCGAGCCTGGTCAACATCTACAAGGAGCTGGAAACCGATCTGGGCCTGCCGCGGCCCGACCACGGCGATCTGAGCGCCTGGGCGCGGCAGGGCGTGCTCCTGCTCAACAATTCGCTGACGGTGGAGGCGGGGCGCGCAGGCAGCCACGCGGGCAAAGGGTGGGAGATGATCACCGATGCCTGCGTCGCGGCCGTCGCGGCCCGGACCGAGCCGAGCGTGTTCATCCTCTGGGGCAGCCATGCGCAGGGTAAGGCGGCGCGCATTCCCGAACTCGCGCAGAGCGACCGGCACCTCGTGCTGCGCTCGCCGCACCCGAGCCCGCTTTCCGCCCATCGCGGCTTCTTCGGCTCGCGCCCGTTCAGCAAGGCGAACGCCTTCCTCGAGGCGCACGGCCGCGGCGCGATCGACTGGCGAGTCTAGGCGCGCCCTAGCGCGGCAGTTCGCTCGCGCCCATCAGGGCTTCGTCGACGGCACGGGCAGCCTGACGGCCTTCGCGGATCGCCCAGACGACGAGGCTCTGCCCGCGGCGCATGTCGCCGCAGGAGAAGACGTTGGGCTCGCTCGTGGCGTAGCTCTGCGTGTCGGCGGCGACATTGCCGCGCGCGTCGAGGTCGACGCCTGCGCGGTCGAGCAGCCCGCGGCGCTTGGGGCCGGTGAAGCCCATCGCGAGCAGGATCAGATCGGCCTGCAGCGTGAATTCGCTGCCTTCGATCTCCTGCATGCGTCCGCCGCACCATTCGACGCGCACGCATTCGAGCCCCGCCACTTCGCCGTTCTGCGTGATCACGCGTTTCGCCAGTACGGCCCAGTCGCGGTCCACGCCTTCCTGATGGCTGGAGGATGTGCGCAGCTTGAGCGGCCAGTTGGGCCAAGTCAGCGCCTTGTCTTCCTTCTCCGGCGGCTTGGGCATGATCTCGAGCTGGGTCACGCTCGCAGCGCCTTGCCGGTTGGAGGTGCCGACGCAGTCGCTGCCGGTGTCGCCGCCGCCGATCACGATCACGTGCTTGCCCGTCGCCGTCAGCGAGCCGCGCGGGGCGGCGCGCACTTCGTCGTCGCCGGCGTTGCGCTTGTTCTGCTGCGTCAGGAATTCCATCGCCAGCCGCACGCCAGGCAACTCGGCGCCCGGGATGTCGAGCTGGCGCGCCTTCTCTGCGCCGCCCGCCAGCACGATCGCGTCGAAGTTCTCCTTGAGCGCGGTGAACGATACTTCGACGCCGACTTCGCTGTTGGTGCGGAACTGGACCCCTTCGGCCTCCATCTGCACCGCGCGGCGGTTGATGAGGTGCTTCTCCATCTTGAAGTCGGGAATGCCGTAGCGCAGCAGTCCGCCGATCCGGTCGGCCTTCTCGAACACCGTGACGGCGTGGCCCGCGCGGGCGAGTTGCTGCGCGCAGGCGAGCCCGGCGGGACCCGATCCGATCACCGCGACCGACTTGCCGGTGGGCTTCTCGGCGATCTGCGGCTTGATCCAGCCTTCTTGCCAGCCGCGGTCGACGATGGCGCATTCGATCGACTTGATCGTCACCGGGCTGTCGACGATGTTCAGCGTGCAGGCCGCTTCGCACGGCGCAGGGCAGACGCGGCCGGTGAACTCGGGAAAATTGTTGGTCGAATGGAGCGTGTCGAGCGCACGCTTCCAGTCCGCCTCGTAGACCAGGTGGTTCCAGTCGGGGATCAGGTTGTTCACCGGGCAGCCGGTGTGACAATAGGGAATCCCGCAGTTCATGCAGCGCGCCGCCTGATTGCGCAGCTTGTCGTCCGGCAGGGGGACGACGAATTCCTTGTAGTGCGCAAGGCGCTCCGCCGGATCGGCGTAGCCGCCATCCTCGCGTTCGAATTCCAGGAAACCTGTTTCCTTGCCCATGGCGGTTACATCCAATTCAATTCGTCATCCCCAGCTTTCGCCGGGCTGGCGGGGAGGGCGAGAGCGTGCCGCATCATTCCGCTGCCACGCTTTCGGCCTCGATCCGCTCGCTTTCGAGCTGCTCGAGCGCGCGAGCGTAATCGCGCGGCATGACTTTGACGAAGCGTGTCAGCGCCACATCCCAATTCTCGAGCAGCGCCGCGGCCTTGGCCGAGCCGGTGTGCAGCTTGTGCCGCTCGACGAGGATGCGCAGGCGCTCCGCGTCGTGGCGCAGCATGTCGCCCATGCCGAGGTCGTGGACCGAGCGGGCGCGCTGCTGCGGACGGCCCGTGCCTTCCTCGGCATCGGGTGCGGCCGGCACTGGTAGCAGATCGACCTGCGCCGGGTTGCACAGGTGCTCGAAGTCGCCGTCTTCGTCATAGACGTAGGCCACGCCGCCGCTCATTCCGGCGGCGAAGTTGCGCCCGGTGCGGCCGAGTACGCAGACAACGCCGCCGGTCATGTATTCGCAACCGTGATCGCCGGTGCCCTCGACCACGGCGACCGCGCCCGAATTGCGCACCGCGAAGCGCTCGCCCGCGACGCCTGCGAAGTAGGCCTCGCCCGAGATCGCGCCGTAGAGCACGGTATTGCCGACGATGATGTTCTCGCCCGGATCGCGTGCGACATGGGCCGGCTGGCGCACGATGATGCGGCCGCCCGACAGGCCCTTGCCGACGTAGTCGTTGGCATCGCCCGTCAAATCCAGCGTGACCCCGTGTGCGAGCCACGCGCCGAAGCTCTGGCCGGCAACACCGGCCAGGTTGATGCGGATCGTCTCCGGCTTGAGGCCGGCGTGCCCGTGGCGGCGGGCGATCTCGCCCGAGAGCATCGCGCCGAACGTGCGGTTGACGTTGCGGATCTCGCGCTCGAGCTGGATCGGCGCGCCGCTGCTGATCGCGGAGCGGCAGGCTTCGATCACCTCATTGTCCATCGCGGCGGCGAGGCCGTGCTCCTGCACCTGCGTGTGATGCAGCGCGCCGCCACCCTGGGGCGCGGCCACCTGGAGCACGCGGGACAGATCGACGCCGTGCGCCTTCCAGTGGCGTTTCACCCGGCGCGTGTCGATCCTGTCGACGCGGCCGATCATCTCCTCGATCGTGCGGAAGCCCATGTCGGCCATGATCTGGCGCAGTTCCTCGGCGACGAAGAAGAAGTAGTTGATCACGTGCTCGGGCGTGCCGGTGAAGCGCTTCCTCAGCTCTGGATCCTGCGTCGCGACGCCGACCGGGCAGGTGTTGAGATGGCACTTGCGCATCATGATGCAGCCGGCGGCAATCAGCGGCGCCGTGGCGAAGCCGAACTCGTCGGCGCCGAGCAGCGCCCCGATCGCGACGTCGCGCCCGGTGCGCAGCCCGCCGTCGACCTGCACCGCGATCCGGCTGCGCAAGTCGTTGAGCAGCAACGTCTGCTGCGTCTCGGCCAGGCCGATCTCCCACGGAGAGCCGGCGTGCGTCAGGCTGGTCAGCGGCGAAGCGCCGGTGCCGCCTTCGTAGCCGGAAATGGTGACGTGGTCGGCCTTGCTCTTGGACACGCCGGCGGCGACGGTGCCGACCCCGACCTCGCTCACCAGCTTGACCGAGATGCGCGCGCTCGGCTGCACGTTCTTGAGATCGTGGATGAGCTGCGCGAGATCCTCGATCGAATAGATGTCGTGATGCGGCGGCGGGCTGATCAGGCCGACGCCGGGGGTCGAGTGGCGCACCGCGCCGATCGTCTTGTCGACCTTGTGGCCGGGGAGCTGACCGCCCTCGCCGGGCTTGGCGCCCTGGGCCATCTTGATCTGGATGTCGTCGGAATTGACGAGGTACTCGGTGGTCACCCCGAAGCGGCCCGAGGCGACCTGCTTGATGCGGCTGCGCATCGAATCGCCATTGTCCATCGGCGTGAAGCGATCGGGTTCCTCGCCGCCTTCCCCGGTGTTGGAGCGGCCACCGATCCGGTTCATCGCGATCGCGAGCGTGGTGTGCGCCTCGCGGCTGATCGAGCCGAAGCTCATCGCGCCGGTGCTGAAGCGCTTGACGATCTCACTCGCCGGTTCGACCTCCTCGATCGGCACCGGGGTCTCGGCCGGCTTCAGGTCCATCAGCCCGCGGATCGTCAGCAGCCGTTCGGACTGCTCGTTGATCTCCCGCGCGAACTCCTCGTAGCGCTCGCGCGAGTTGCCGCGGACTGCGTGCTGCAGGCTGGCGACACTGCCCGGCGTCCAGGCGTGGTCCTCGCCGCGCAGGCGGTACTGGTAGATGCCGCCCGCATCGAGCATGCCGCGGTAGAGCGGGTTGTCGCCATGCGCGAGCGCGTGGCGGCGGACCGCCTCTTCCGCCACTTCGGCAAGGCCGATGCCTTCGATGGTCGTCGCCGTGCCGGTGAAGTACTTATCTATGAAGGCGCTCGACAGGCCGACCGCATCGAAGATCTGCGCCCCGCAGTAGGACTGATAGGTCGAGATGCCCATCTTTGACATGACCTTGAGCATGCCCTTGCCGACCGCCTTGATGTAGTTCCGGCGCGCGTCCGCCGGCGCGATCTCGGGGAAGCGCTCGGCGCGCAACGCCTCGATCGTCTCGAATGCGACGTAGGGGTTGATCGCCTCGGCACCGTAGCCGGCGAGCACGCAGTAGTGATGCACCTCGCGCGCTTCGCCAGTCTCGACCACCAGGCCGGTCTGCATCCTGAGGCCCTGGCGCACGAGGTGGTGATGAACCGCCGCCGTGGCGAGCAGCGCGGGGATGGGAATGCGGTCCGATCCCTGCGCGCGGTCCGATAGGATCAGGATGTTGTGATCGAGCAGCACCGCCTCGGTCGCGGCCCAGCAGAGCTCCTTGAGCGCCATTTCGAGCCCGTCTGCGCCGCTGTGTGCATCCCAGGTCACGTCGAGCGTGTGCGTGCGGAAGGCTCCGTCGAGGGCGGCCTCGACCGAGCGGATCTTGGCGAGATCCTCGTTGGTGAGAATCGGCTGGCTGACTTCGAGCCGCTTGTGCGTGCCCGCCTCGCGGCCGAGCAGGTTGGGGCGCGGGCCGACCATCGACAGCAGGCTCATCACCAGTTCCTCGCGGATCGGGTCGATCGGCGGGTTGGTGACCTGCGCGAAGTTCTGCTTGAAATAGTCGTAGAGCAGCCGCGGCCGCTGGCTGAGCACGGCGAGCGGCGTGTCGGTGCCCATCGAGCCGATCGGATCGTCGCCGGTCAGCGCCATCGGCTCGAGGAAGCGGGCAATGTCCTCCTGCGTATAGCCGAAGGCCTGCTGGCGTTCGAGCAGTGCGGTCGTGTGGTCGGGGATCGCAGCAAGCTCGGGCTCGATCATGTCGAGATCCTCCAGCTTGTACTGCGTCTGCTCGAGCCACTTCTCGTAGGGGTGCGCGGCGGCGAGCTCGGCCTTGAGCTCGGCGTCCTCGACGATGCGGCCCTGTTCGAGGTCGATCAGCAGCATCTTGCCCGGCTGGAGACGCCACTTGCGCACGATGTCCGCTTCCGCGAACGGCAGCACGCCGCTTTCAGAGGCGAGGCAGACGAGATCGTCCTTGGTCACGCAGTACCGCGCCGGCCTCAGGCCGTTGCGGTCGAGCGTTGCGCCGATCTGACGCCCGTCGGTGAAGGCGACCGCGGCCGGCCCGTCCCACGGCTCCATCAGTGCGGCATGGTACTCGTAAAACGCGCGCCGGGCCGGCTCCATCAGCGGGTTCTTGGCCCATGCTTCGGGCATGAGCATCATCATCGCATGGGCGAGGCTGTAACCGCCGGCGAGCAACAGTTCGAGCGCATTGTCGAGGCAGGCGGTGTCCGACTGGCCGTGCGGGATCAGCGGCCACATCTTGTCGAGATCGGCGCCGAGCAGTTCGCTCTCCATCGTCCGCCGGCGCGCTTCCATCCAGTTCACGTTGCCGCGGACGGTGTTGATCTCGCCGTTGTGCGCCATGAAGCGGTACGGGTGGGCGAGGCGCCAGCTCGGGAAGGTGTTGGTCGAGAAGCGCTGGTGCACGAGGCCCAGGGCGGAGACGCAGCGGGGATCACGTAGATCGTCGTAGAAGCTGCCGACCTGGTTGGCGAGCAGCAGACCCTTGTAGACGATCGTGCGACTGGAAAAGCTCGGGATGTAAGTCTGCGTCAGCGCGGGCATCCCGTGCTTCTCGGCCAGCTTCGCAAGCGGATTGAGCGTCTGCTTGCGGATGACGATCAGTTTGCGCTCGAATGCGTCGCGATCGGCGCAGTTGTCGCCGCGCGCGACCACGCACTGGCGCATGACCGGCATCGATTCCACGACCGCCTTGCCGAGCCCGTCGAGCGTGACCGGCACGTCGCGCCAGCCGACCAGACGCTGGCCTTCCTTGGCGACGAACTTTTCGAGCTGTTCGGCGACGAAAGCGCGCGCCTCTTCGTCCTGCGGCAGAAAGCATTGCGCGACCGCATAGTCGCCAGCGGCGGGCAGGTCGCGGCCCGCCTCCGCCGCCCAGTCGCGGAACAGTGGATCGGGAACCTGAAGCAGGATACCCGCGCCGTCGCCCAGAAGCGGGTCGGCGCCGACCGCGCCGCGATGGTCGAGGTTGGCAAGAATCTCGAGCGCCTGCGCGACGATCGCGTGACTTCTCTGGCCTCTGATATGCGCTACGAAACCGACGCCGCACGAATCATGTTCGTTGCGTGGATCATACAGACCTGTCGGCGTGGGAAATCCCATCCAGAAACCTCGTCGTGTCAGGTGCCGAAGCGCGTGCCTCCCCCACGCTCCGGCAATGAAGCGCTTTCCGTGGCGCGCAATCGCGCACGAAAATTATCGCGAAGGCGCTTCATGACGATACGAACGGATTTTTGCAACTGCGAAGGCAGCGCATAGGTATTAGTAATTCTTGCGCGCGCAAAAGTGCGCGGCGGCGCTCAGGCCGCGCCGCTCAGCCGCTGAAGCTTGTGCAGCGCCTCGCGCAGGGCGCGTTCGGCCTGGGCCTGATCGACCGGCGGCATCTCGCCTGCCGGCGGCGCTGCACGGAGGCTGCGGGGCGCGTCGAAGGGGCGCTCCGGCGCCATGAGCGGCGCCGGCGCTGGCGCGACACGGCGCTCCTCCTGACCGGGAAAGACCACCACGGGCTCGAATGCCTCGTCCGCGCCGTCATCCAGATCCTCTTCGATGCGTACGAACTCGCGCTCGCGCTCTGGCCGACGGATGCTGAGCAGCGAGCTGTATGCCGCTTCGGCAGGCGCGTCGTCGCTTTCGTCGCCCTTCCCCATGACCTCTGAGGTCGGCGAAGCAAACGGGCGCGCGTCGGGCGATAGGGACAACGTCAGCGCGAGATCGTCGTCCTCCTCATCGACGAACTCGTCGTCCAGCGCGAGCGGGCGCAGCGCGGCAGGGACCGCTCCCCCCGGTGCAACGCTATCGGGCGTTGGGGCAGCCTCTTCGGCGCAGGCCGGCGGCGCCGGTTCCGGCGCAAGCTTCGCGTCAAGGCGTGGCGCTTCCACCGCCTCTACACCGAGATCGGGCACGTAGCGGGCCGGCATCTCGGCGGCGGGAAGTTCCGTCTCGGCCCGTTCGGCCGCGCGCTGAAGCGAGATCGCGAATCGGTCGACCAGCTCGGCGATGGACAGCTCTTGCAGCGGCCGGTCTTTCGCGCCGATGGGTCCGCTAGCCGGCACGGGGAACGACTCGCCTGCATCGCTCTCGGCCGCCATCAAAGGGTCGCCGAACGGTGCGGGCGCCGCCGCAAGGCCAAGTTCATCGCGCAGGGCATCGACGGGTGCTTCCGCGGCGAGCGGCACGTCGATCGGGTCGATTTCCGGCACGTCGAAGGCGGGCGGCACGTCGAAGCGACGCACCTGCTCGGCCGCGACCGGCGCCGGCGCGACCACAGGGTCTTCGTCGGATCCATGCACCGACGTTTCCGTCGGACGCGCGGTTTCGGGTTCCTCGACCTGTGCAGGCGAGTGGTCCACAAACGCGGTGAGATCGAGCGTCTCGTCTTCGAGCGCCGCCGACTCCTCCGCGGGGCGCATCACGATCTCGGCATCCGCACCTGGCAGCGGCGCGTAGTCTAGCAGTTCGCTCGGCCCGCTCTCCTCGGTCAGCGAAAGCGCGCGGCGGCGCCCGGGGATAGGCGCGGAGCGCAGATCCTCGACCGGTTCGTCGAAGCCGTCGGCCCCGAGCTCCTCATGCGCCGAGATCGGGCGCTTGGCGGGGCGCGTGCTCGTCGGCTCGCGCCGCACGGGGGCGGGGACGAAGCGCGGCGCGGCCTGAGCCGCGGCAACCTTGCGTGCGATGTAGAGTCCCGCAAGGGCGCCTAGGCCCGCGCCGACCAGCGCGATCAGGATGCGCGCGGCGATCCCCAGCGGGGGTTCCGCAGCGGGAACGACCGTGTGCAGGCCCGTCGCGATTACGAAGCTCTCGAACAGGGTGACAGGCAGGACGAGGCTGCCGATGCCGAGCAGCGCGGCGAACCATAGCGCCACGATGGCAGGAAACGCCGGATGCTGGCTGATCGGCGGCTTGCTGGCGGTCGTGCCGATGTGCGTGGCTGCCACTTCGTTCTTCCCCGTTGTCCGGGCACTGCGCGCCTCATGCAGCGGCGGGCATTGCCTCATTCGGCAAGCGGGCTAGCACGCGATGGTAAACGTCTTGATAACGACGAACGTTGCGTGCCCAGTCATGGTGCTCCGCGACGTGAGATCGTGCCCGCTCGCGCAGCGCATCCCATGCGCCCTGGCTTCGCAGCAGCTTCGCCAACCCCGCCGCGCAGGCTGCCGGATCGTCGGCGGCGAACAGTGCGCCCGTCTCCCCGTCCGCGATCAGTTCGCGGTGGCCGCCCACGTCGGAGGCCGCGACCAGCCGGCGCTGCGCCATGGCCTCGAGCGGCTTCAGCGGCGTCACGAGATCGGTCAACCGGCTGCGCTTGCGCGGGTAGGCGAGCACGTCGATCAGCGAATAGTATCGTTCGACCGCCTTGTGCGGCACCCGGCCGGTGAAGCGAATCGCCTCGCGTGCCGGGCTTGCCTGGGCCTGCGCGCGCAGCGCGTCGTCCATCGGTCCGCCGCCGACCAGGAGGAGCTGCGCACCCGGTACCTCCGCGCGCAGAAGGGGCATGGCAGCAATCAGATCATCCAACCCCTCGTAGTCGTAGAAGCTGCCGATAAAGCCGATCACCGGGCCGCTCCCGAGACCCAGCTCTTGAGCGAGAACTTCGTCGCGAGCGACGGGTTTACCGAACAGCGCCAGATCGACCCCGTTGGGCGAGAGGTCAATTTTTCCGGGCGCGAAGCCGCGCACCACAAGGTCGTCCTTCAAGCCCCAGCAAATCGTGAACACCGCGTCCGCACCTGCGACGACGCGGTTCTCCAGCGTGCGTGTCAGCCAGTACTTGAGCGAGCCTTCGCGTCCGGTGCCGTTGCCGACCGCCGCATCTTCCCAGAAGGCGCGGATTTCGTAGACCAGTGGGATGCCATGGCGGCGCGCCACCTTCATCGCCGCGGCACCGCACAGTGCCGGTGAATGTGCGTGAAGCACGTCGGGCTCCCATTCCCGGACGACTCGCTCGATCGAGTCCGCGAAACGCGCGATCTCGCGCCATTCGCGCCAGCCCGCCGGCCCCGACGCCGAACCGGAGGTGCGATGGAAGGTGAGCCCGTCCACCGTCTCCACTCCCGGCCCGTCCGCCGCATGGCGCAAGCCTGTAACGCCGCGCACCTCCAGTCCGGCCGCCTCCTGGCTCTTCAGGATGGCGCGCGTGCGGAAGGTGTAGCCGCTGTGCAGCGGCAGCGAGTGGTCGAGAACGTGCAGCACCCGGGTCATGGCAGCGGCTGGTGCCACAGCAAGCTTAACGGGGCGTCAACCGGCGGGTGCTAGTCGGCATCGACGCGCGCCAATCGAAAGCACTTTTCCGGTTTGATCGACTACTTCGCCCTCGGCCTGATCCACGCGCTGATCGCGCTCGCGCTGCTGCGGCTCGCCGGGCGCGACGCGACCGACCGCGATCCGGCTTTCGAGGATGTGCGCGGCGACAACGGCGATGCCGGGCAGGCGTCCGATGCTTGACCTCGCGCTGTTCGGCTTCGTCATGGCGTTCTTCGCGATCGGCCTGCGCCGCCCGTTCCTGTGGGTGCTTGCCTACTGCTACATCGACATTCTTGCGCCGCAGAAGATCGGCTGGTCGATCACCTCGGCGCTGCCGATTTCGCTGATCGCCTTCTGCGCCGCCTTTGCCGGATGGCTGCTGACCGACAGCAAGAAGGACGTGCGCTTCACTTTCCGCCAGTTCCTGCTGTCCGCGCTGCTGCTCTACTGTTTCTGGACCACCAAGACGGCCGATTTTCCGGTCGAGGCGCTGGAGAAGTGGGACTGGGTGTGGAAAGCGCTGGTCTTCGCGATCTTCCTTCCGCTGACGCTCACCACCCGCCTCAGAATCGAGGGCATGGCGCTGATCATGGTGCTTACCGCGGGCGCGATCATCATCAGCGCGGGCCTGAAGACCGCGCTGGGCGGCGGCGGCTATGCCTCGCTCTATTTCTTCGTCAACGACAATAGCGGGATGTACGAGAGCTCGACGCTGGCGACGGTGGCGATCGCGATCATTCCGCTAATCGTCTGGTTCATCCGCCACGGCACGGTGTTTCCTCCCGACTGGCGGGTGAAGGCGTTCGGCTACGCACTGATCTTCGCCTGTCTGCTGATCCCGGTGGGGACGGAGGCGCGCACCGGGCTGCTGTGCATCGCGGTATTGGCGGTGGTCGCCCTGCGCGACGTGAAGCGCCGTCTCACCTTCCTTGCCGCGGGTGCGGCGTTGGGGCTGATGGCTCTGCCCTTCCTGCCGCAGAGCTACTACGAGCGGATGTCGACGATCGGCAGCCACGATCAGGACCAGTCTGCCTCGACCCGGGTCGCCGTTTGGCAATGGACGTTCGACTATGCCACCGAGAATCCCTTCGGTGGCGGGTTCGACGCCTATCGGGGCAACAGCTTCGCCTACAAGATGCCGGTGCTGGTGACGCAGGGCAATACGACCGCGATCGAGTACAGGGACGTCGTCGACAAAGCGCGGGCCTATCATTCCGCGATATTCGAAGTGCTAGGCGAACAGGGCTGGCCGGGCCTTGCACTGTGGCTTTGGATCCATGTGCTCGGTCTGTGGCAGATGGAGCGGATTCGTCGCCGGTGGCGCGGGCGGACCGGCGCGGCCGAGCAATGGCAGGCACCGCTCGCCAGTGCGCTGCAGGTGGCGCAGATCATCTACCTCGTCGGGTCGCTGTTCCAGGGCATCGCCTATCAGCCGTTCGTGCTCATGCTGATCGGCCTCCAGATCGGCCTCTGGTCCTACTGCAAACGGCTTGATTCGCAGGGGCGAGAGGCGCGCCGCTTGCGCTGGCCGCCCGTCGTGCCCGCGCCCTCCGGCGATGCCGTAGCGGCAGGCGCGGGCGCGTTGCGCTAGCCCTGACGATGCGCCATGAAGCCGCGGTTTCAAGTCAAAACCGCGGCAAAGGAGAGGCGCAGTGACCCCGCAGGAAATCGCAGAAAAGGTCGGCCAGCAGATCGGCACCAGCGAATGGGTCGAAATGAGCCAAGAACGGATCAACAAGTTCGCCGATGCGACGGGCGACCACCAGTTCATCCATGTAGACGAGGAAAAGGCGAAGATGACGCCCTTCGGCGGCACGATCGCACACGGCTTCCTGACCCTGTCGATGATCCCCTACCTCAGCGCCAAGTCGGAGCTGCCGCGGCCGGAGGGCGTGAAGATGGGCGTCAACTACGGCGGCAACAAGACGCGCTTCATCAATCCCGTCCGCTCGGGCAAGCGCATCCGCGGCCACTGGAAGCTGCTCGAAATGGTCGAGAAGCGCCCGGGCCAGTGGCAGCAGACGCACGAGATCACGATCGAGATCGAAGGCGAGGAGAAGCCTGCCCTCATCGCCGAATGGATCACGCAGCTTTTCGTCTGAACGACCACCCCCCATTTGGGGAGGGAAGGAGAAGGCGGGTGCCGCTAGCGGTGGTGCAAGGCCTCTCCCGATCCGCTCCCTGAAGGGCGGGCCTGATTTTCGAAGGAGTTTTTCCATGTCACGCGACGCAGTCATCGTATCCACCGCCCGCACCGCCATCGGCCGCGCCTACAAGGGCGGGTTCAACGACACCAGGGGCGCCACGCTCGGCTCCTATTCGCTTGCGCCCGCGATCGAGCGGGCCGGAATCGAGCCGGGCGAGATCGATGACGTGCTCTGGGGCTCGGCGCTCCAGCAGGGCACGCAATCCGGCAACCTCGCGCGCCAGGTCGCGCTGCGCGCCGGGTGCCCGATTGGCACTTCAGGCATGACGATCGACCGGCAGTGCTCGTCCGGCCTGATGTCGATCGCCACAGCGGCCAAGCAGATCATGATCGACAACATGGATGTGGTCGCCGCCGGCGGACAGGAATCGATCAGCCTCGTGCAGACCAAGGAAATGCGCGTGATGCCCGATCCCGAGCTGATCAACATGCACGGCGCGATCTACATGCCGATGCTCCAGACCGCCGAAACGGTCGCGCAGCGCTACGGCATCAGCCGCGAGGCGCAGGACGAATACGCCCTGCAGTCGCAGCAGCGCACGGCAGCCGCGCAGGCCGCGGGCAAGTTCGACGACGAGATCGTGCCCGTCACCACGACGATGAAGGTGACGAACAAGGAAACGGGCGAGGTTTCCGACAAGGAAGTCACCATCGCCAAGGACGAGGGCAACCGGCCCGAGACCACCCTCGAAGGTCTGTCCGCGCTGCAGCCGGTCATGGGGCTGGGCACCACGATCACTGCAGGCAACGCGAGCCAGCTCAGCGACGGCTCCTCGGCCAGCGTGCTGATGGAGGCGAAGCTCGCCGAGAAGCGCGGCCTCACCCCGCTCGGCCGCTATGTCGGCATGGCGGTAGCGGGCACCGAGCCCGACGAGATGGGCATCGGCCCGATCTTCGCGATCCCCAAGCTGCTCGAGCGGACCGGCATCAAGCTCGAGGACGTCGGCCTGTGGGAACTGAACGAGGCGTTCGCGGTGCAGGTGATCCACTGCCGCGAGGAACTCGGCATCCCGAACGAACTGCTCAACGTCAACGGCGGCTCGATCTCGATCGGCCACCCCTACGGCATGACCGGCGCGCGCTGCGTCGGCCACGCGCTGATCGAAGGCAAGCGGCGCGGCGCGAAGTATGTCGTCGTGACCATGTGCGTCGGCGGCGGCATGGGTGCTGCGGGGATGTTCGAAGTCCTCTGATTCATCGATATTTGAACGGGCGGGCGGCTCGTGCGTTCTTCTTCGTGCCTCGTACCGAAGGAGAACCGCATGCGCCGCCCGTTCGTTTGGCTATGGCTGGCAGCCGCGCTGCCGCTCGCCGGGTGCTCGCAGGAAGCCCCGGAGCGTGAGCCGGTCGAGGCGCACCCCTCGCCCGATGCGCAGGACGCCGGAACTTCGGCCGCGGAGCCGACGCCCGATCCTGCGGCCGAAGAACCCATCAATGCGGGCGGCTACTCGTCCGCCTACACCGCCTTCGACCTCGAAGCCTGCCGTGTAACCGGCGAATCGAGCGAGGGCGCGAGCGTCGACTACGCATGCTCCGGCCGCGCCGGCGTCCCGATCTTCGTCCATCTCGGCGACGGGCGGCTCGACATCGACGCCGGCGTTGATGGCGAGGAGTTCACGACCATCGGCGCCTTCAACGAGCTTGGCGAGCGGCTGGAGTGGCGCATGAAGGACGGGTCGCCGTTCGCAGTGATCTTCCGCTACCGCGACGTCGCGCCCCAAAGCGACGGGCGTACGGTGATCGGAGTCGAGAAGATCGGGCGGGCGGGCAAGCCGGGCTGCCGCGTGGCGCAGATCGCAGGCGAAACGCCCGATGCGAACCGCGTCGCGCGCGAGATCGCCGACACGCGTGCGCACGATTTCCGCTGCGGTATCGACGAAATGCAAGTGGTCGGCAACGCACGCTAAGGTCAAGGTCCTGACCCTAACGCTTGCGGCGCGCGCCAATGCGGCGCATTCTCGCAGCGGAGGAGAGTGCGATGGGCGTGATGGAGATCATCGGCATCGCGGGCAGCGTCAGCCTGCTTGCCGGATGGCGGCTCTATCTGTGCGTCTTCGCCACCGGGCTCGCCATGCGGCTCGACGCGATCCCGGTGCCCGAGCACCTGGCGAGTCTCGCCGTGCTCGAGAACCCGTGGGTCATGGGTATCGCAGCCGTTGCGGCGCTGTGCGAATTCTTCGCCGACAAGGTCATGTGGCTCGATTCGGCGTGGGATGCGGTGCACACCTTCGTGCGCCCCGTCGGCGGCGCGCTGCTGGCGCTGGCGATCGTCGATCCGTCCGACCCGGCGACGCAAGTGATTGCCTTCCTCCTCGGCGGCAGCGCGGCCTTCGCGGCGCATGCCGGCAAGGCCGGCGCACGCGGAATGGTCAACACCAGCCCGGAGCCGGTGAGCAACGTCGCCGTGTCGGCCGTGGAGGACGTCGCGACCGCGGGCCTCCTCTGGGCGGCCTACGAGTATCCTTACGTGGCCGGAGCGATCGCGCTGGTGCTGCTGGCGCTGACGGCGTGGCTCCTGCTGCTGGCGCGCCGGATGGTGCGGCGGCTCTTCGGGCAGAGAAACGCGTCGGGCTAGGCGCCTGATCCTCCCATTTTTCCCATGGCGCGAATGGGGAGGATTTGTTGCTCAGGCTGCCATTTTCGCAGCCGCCTTGCCGTGCCGCGCCATGAAGGCTTCGACTGCCGGGGCGATCTTCGTGCGCCAGCGGCTGCCGTTGAAGATGCCGTAGTGCCCGGCCCCCTCCGCCAGCAGGTACTGCTTCTTCGTCTTCGCGAGGCCCGTGGCCAGCGTGAGCGCGGCACGGGTCTGGCCAATGCCCGAGATATCGTCCCGCTCGCCTTCGATCGCGAGCAGCGCAGTGTCGCGGATTGCGCCGGGGTCGACGGCTTTGCCGCGATGGACGAAGGCGCCCTTCGCCAGCGAATGCTCTTGGAATACCTCCTCCACCGTCTGGAGGTAGAATTCCGCGGTCATGTCGCAGACCGAGCGGTATTCGTCGTAGAAATCCTTGGTCGCCTGCGCGCTGTCCTCGTCGCCCACCGTCAGATGCTTGAACATCTCGTAGTGGCTGAGGATATGCTGACCGAGGTTCATGCTCATGAACCCAGCGAGCTGAAGGAAGCCCGGATAGACCCGCCGCCCCGCGCCGCGATGCTGCATCGGCACGGTGGCGATCACGGTGTTGCGGAACCATTCGATCGGACGGTCCATCGCGACATCGTTGACCGTGGTCGGGCTCTCGCGCGTGTCGATCGGTCCGCCCATCATGGTCAGCGTCGCCGGGCGGCACGGGTGCTTGTCCGCCCCCATGATCGCCGTGGCCGCGAGCGCGGGCACCGATGGCTGGCAGACCGCCATCATGTTCGTTCCCGGACCGATATGCTCGAGAAATTCGATCAGATAGTCGATGTAGTCGTCGAGATCGAAGCGGCCTTCCGACAATGGCACCGTCTTCGCGTCGGCCCAGTCGGTCACGTAGACCTCGCAGCTCTCGACCATGCGCCGCACGGTGCCGCGCAGCAGCGTGGCGTAGTGTCCGCTCATCGGCGCCACGATCAGCAGCTTCGGCGCATCGGCAGGCAGCCCTTCGCGGGTGAAGCGCTTGAGATCGCCGAACGGGCGGTTGACCACCGTGGCTTCCTCGACCGCGCAAGGTTCACCGGCTACCTCGACGAAGTCGATCCCGAACGCGGGCTTGCCGCGCGGGGCTGCGGCATGAGCGAAGACTTCCAGCGCGCTGGCGCCCACTTGGCCGAAACCCATGTAGCCCACCGGCAGATAAGGGTTCGACAGCGCTTCGGCACCGATCGAGGCGAGCGCGCTCGCGCCGCTGAGCCAGGCGCGCTGCAGTTCGTAGGCGTGATAGAGCAAGTCGCGTTCTTCCCTTGCCGAGCGTCCGCCGCGGACGGCTGTCGTGGTCGATTGTGCACTGCACACTGACGGGTCGCGTGGCATTGTGCAACGCATCATTTGCGCTTTCGTGCCTGCGGCGTGTGCGGATGAGTGGATTTTGCCGCGCCGCATCGCTACCTGCCCCGCATGGACGCGGACACCCCCCAACCCGAAGCGCGCCCCGCGCGCCGCGGCTTTTTCAGTCGCAGCACGGCGATCGAAGGGGAAACCAAGCCCGCACGCACGCTCGGCCCGCTCAAGATGATCTTTCGCGAGGCGGCGAGCTACCCCGGCCGCGTGGCGCTGGCGCTCGTCGCCTTGGTGATCACCGCCGCGGCGACGCTTGCGATCCCCAACGGCTTCAAGCTCATCATCGACCGCGGCTTCGCGCAAGGCGACCCCGGCGACATCGCCCGCTGGTTCCAGTACCTGCTTGTGATCGTCGGCGTACTGGCGATCGGCACGGCGCTGCGGTTCTACTTCGTAAGCTGGCTCGGCGAGCGCGTGGTCGCCGACATCCGGCTGAAAGTGCAGAACAACCTGCTGCGCCTCGCGCCCGGCTTCTACGAGGAGAACAGCCCGAAGGAGATCGCCAGCCGGATGACGGCCGACACCGCGCTGATCGAGCAGGTGGTCGGCACGACAATCTCGACCGCGCTGCGCAACGCGCTGATGGCAGTCGGCGGCACGGCCTATCTGTTCTGGTTGGCGCCGCAGCTCACCGTGGGGCTGGTGATCGGCATTCCGGTCGTGATCCTGCCGATCATGTTCTTCGGCCGCCGCATCCGCAACGTCTCGCGCTCGAGCCAGGACCGGATCGCCGACGTCGGGGCGATGATCGCGGAAGTGCTCGCAGCGATGAAGATCGTCCAGGCGTTCAATCAGGAAAAGCGCGAAGGCGAGCGCTTCGCCGTCGCCGTGGAACGCACTTTCGCCACCGCGAAACGCCGCATCCTGCTGCGCGCGGTGATGACCGCGACGATCATCTTCGTCGTCTTCGGCGCGATCACGCTGGTCATGTGGCGCGGCGCGATCGCGGTGACGAGCGGCGAGATCAGCGGCGGCACGATCGCCGCCTTCGTCATTACCGGCATTCTGGTCGCGGGAGCCTTCGGCGCGCTGACCGAAGTCTACGGCGAGCTCCTGCGCGGCGCGGGCGCCGCCAGCCGGCTCGAGGAACTGCTGGAAGAAAAGCCCGCGATCGCCCCGCCGGCGCGCCCGCTCGCGCTGCCCGAGCCGCCGCGCGGCAGCCTCTCGTTCCGCGGCGTGTCCTTCCGCTATCCGACGCGGCTCGAAACCCCGGCGCTCAAGGAATTCACGCTCGAGATCGAGCCGGGCGAAACCGTCGCGCTGGTCGGGCCTTCGGGCGCGGGCAAGTCGACCGTATTCCAGCTCGCAGAGCGGTTCTACGATCCGCAGGCGGGCACGATCCGGCTCGACGGCGTGCCGCTCACCAGCGCCGATCCGGCCGAGATACGCAAGCGCATTGCCCTCGTTCCGCAGGACGGCGTGCTGTTCTCAGCCAACGCCCGCGACAACCTGCGCTACGGTGCCTGGGATGCGAGCGACGAGGACATCTGGGAAGCGGCCCGCGCGGCCAATGCCGAGCGCTTCCTGCGCGAGCTTCCCGAAGGGCTCGACACTTATCTCGGCGAGAGCGGCACGCGGCTTTCCGGCGGGCAGCAGCAGCGCCTCGCCATCGCCCGCGCGCTGCTACGCGACGCGCCGATCCTGCTGCTCGACGAGGCGACCAGTGCGCTCGATGCGGAGAGCGAGCGGCTAGTGCAGCAGGCGCTCGACCGGCTGATGGCGGAGCGCACGACGCTCGTGATCGCCCACCGCCTCGCCACCGTGCGCGCCGCCGACCGGATCGTGGTGATGGACGAGGGCCGGATCGTCGAGCAGGGCACGCATGCGCGGTTGACGGAGGCGGGCGGGCTCTACAGCCGACTCGCCGCGCTCCAGTTCGCCCCCAGCGAAGCCGCCTGACACTCGTGCGAGCCCTGCGTTCAGCCGAGGCACAGCCGCGGCAATCTATGAAGTTGCAACTGAAACCGACGAACGGCGACGCTGCATGCGCGCCGTGGCCTATGCTGGAGGCAGGGGATCTCTGCATCCTTGGGGCTGACTGAAAATTTCCGGGAGAATTCCACGATGATCCGCACCATGCTTGCCGCGGGGGCCAGCGCTCTCGCCTTGACCCTTGCCGTTCCGGTGCTGGCGCAGGATGCCGGCGCTGCGGCGCCCGCCGCCAAGGCGGAGGAAACCCCGCTGCCGACGATGAGCTTCGGCGAGTGGGGCTTCGATCCCGCCTACCTCGACAAGACCGTCGATCCGGGCGACGACTTCTTCGCCTACGCGAACGAGAAGTGGCTCGAAGCCAATCCGCTGCCGCCCGAGTTCTCGCGCTTCGGCGCGTTCAACCTGCTGCGCGAGAAATCGACGAGCGACGTGAAGACGCTGGTCGACGAACTCGTGGCGAAGGATCCGGCAAGCCTTTCGGCTGACGAGAAGCGCATCGTCGATGCCTACAACGCGTTCCTCGACACCGCCGCGATCGATGCCGCCGGGCTCGCGCCGGCCAAGCCTTACCTCGACCGGATCGAGAACGCCGCGACTCTGGCGGAGCTGGCGACGCTGTGGGGCACGCCCGGCTACTCCTCGCCCGTGGGCGGCTTCGTGACGGTCGATGCCAAGGAACCGACGCGTTATTCGGTCTACGTCGCTTCCGGCGGCCTCGGCCTGCCCGACCGCGACTACTATCTCGACGAGACCGAGAAGGGCCGCGAGATCCAGGCCAAGTACCGCGAATATCTCGCCTTCCTGTTCCAGCAGGCCGGCTATGCCGATCCCGCCGCGACAGCGCAGCAGGTCTACGCGCTCGAAGACGCGGTTGCGCGCAATATCGCCTGGGATCGCGCCACGCGCCGCAACCGTGACCTGACTTACAACGCCGTGACTCCCGCCGAACTCGGCGATCTTGCGGGCGGCTTCCCACTGGCCGCGATGCTCGATGCGAGCGGCTTCGGCGAAACCGACCGCTTTGTCGTCTACGACCTGCCGCCGACGGACCAGGAAGCGACCGCACTCGGCCTGACCGACGATACCCTCGCCAAGATCGGCGGCGGCACGCCCGCGATGCTCGCGCTCCTGGCGAAAACGCCGGTCGAGGTGCTGCAGGCGTGGACGGTCAAGGAATTCCTCGCCGGCAACGCGGCGGTTCTCCCGAGCGCGATCGACGAAGCGGACTTCGCCTTCTACGGCAAGACGCTCACCGGCACGCCCGAGCAGCGCGCGCGCTGGAAGCGGGCGACCGCGGAAACCGAGGGCCTGCTCGGCGAACTCGTCGGCGCCTCCTACGTCGAGCGCTACTTCCCGCCGGAGAACAAGGCGGCGATGGAAGATCTGGTCGTCAACCTGCGCAAGGCGCTGGCGATCAGCATCGAAGAGAACGCCTGGATGAGTGCGGCGACCAAGCAGGAAGCCGTCGCCAAGCTCGACAGCTTCGACCCCAAGATCGGCTACCGCGAGAACCTGGAGACTTATCCGGGCCTCGCGATCGGCGCCGGCACGCCGCTCGCCAACCGCATCGCCGCGGCCGAGTGGCAGTGGAACGACATGCTCTCCAAGCTCGGCGGTCCGATCGATCGCACCGAATGGGGCATGCTGCCGCAGACGGTGAACGCCTATTACAACCCCACGAAGAACGAGATCGTGTTCCCCGCTGCGATCCTGCAACCGCCGTTCTACAACGTGTCGGCCGACCCGGCGATCAACTACGGCGGCATCGGCGCGGTGATCGGGCACGAGATGGGTCACGGGTTCGACGACCAGGGCTCCAAGTCCGACGGCACGGGCATGCTGCGCAACTGGTGGACCGAGGCGGACCGCGCCGCGTTCGACAAGCTCGGCAACGCGCTGGTCGAGCAGTATGGCAAGTTCTGCCCGCTCGACGGCGGGGAGACCTGCGTGAACGGACGCCTGACGCTGGGCGAGAACATCGGCGACGTGGGCGGCCTCAGCCTCGCCTACCGTGCCTACAAGCTCTCGCTGAACGGCAAGGAAGCGCCGGTGATCGACGGCCTGACCGGCGACCAGCGCTTCTTCCTCGCCTGGGCGCAGGTCTGGCGCTCGCAGCAGCGCGAGGACGCCGCGCGTCAGCGCCTGCGGACCGACCCGCATAGCCCGGAGCAGTATCGCACCAACGGCGCGGTGCGGCAGATGGATGCATGGTACGAGGCGTTCAATGTGACCGCCAACGACGCGCTCTACCTCCCGCCCGAGGAGCGCGTGCACATCTGGTAAGCACCATTGGCGTCATCAAGAATCGCCCCGACCCACGCGGTCGGGGGCTTTTTTTGTGCGCGGCGGCCGATTTGCGTTTGACACGCCGCGCGCCATCGCCATGACCCGGGCGTAATGAGCCTTACTCTTACCGCGATCCTGCTCGGCATCCTCGAAGGACTGACCGAGTTCCTCCCCGTCTCCTCGACCGGCCACCTGATCCTCGCGCAGGCCTTTTTCGGCTACGATCCGGCGCAGTGGCGGCAGTTCAACATCGTCATCCAACTCGGTGCGATCCTCGCGGTCGTGGTGACGTACTGGAAGACGTTCTGGGCGATGGGCATGGGGCTTCTCCGCCTCGAACCGGAAGCCCTGCGGTTCGTGCGCAACATCCTGCTCGGCTTCCTCCCCGCGGCGGTGATCGGACTGCTGGCCAAGGATGCGATCGACGTCATGCTCGGCACGCCGATGGTGGTGGCCGTGGCCCTGGTGATCGGCGGCATCGCCATTCTCGCGCTCGAGAGGACGATCCCGGTGCGCGAGGATGTGGGCGTGGCCGGCCTGTCGTGGAAGACGGCGATCGCGGTCGGCTTCGCCCAGTGCCTGGCGATGATCCCGGGCACCAGCCGTTCGGCGGCAACCATCCTCGGCGCGCTGGCCATGGGGGTGGGGCGCAAGACGGCGGCCGAGTTCTCGTTCTTCCTCGCGGTTCCGACGATGCTGGGCGCGGCGACGGTCAAGGTCCTCGACGAACCCGCGCTGCTGGCGGGCGAGGCGACCGTCGGCTGGGGGGAGATCGCGCTCGGATTCCTCGCCGCCTTCCTGGTCGCGCTCGTCGTGATCCGGGCGTTCGTCGCCTACGTCAGCCGGCACGGCTTCGCACCCTTCGCCTGGTACCGGATCGTGCTCGGCTTGGGCGCGATCGCCTGGCTCACTTTGGGCTGATCGGTCTCGGGGGATAGTTGCCCGGGTGCAACTATCCTGCTCGGCCGGTCGCAAGGACCGGAACGTTTCGCAGCCGCCCCGGATTGTATCGGGCAGGATGGTTCGCAAACGATAACATCATGGGTTTGATCTTTTTTCTTGCGGGTGGCGCGCTTCTCGGCTGGCTCGCGGCGATTGTGCTGCGCATCGAGGACGGGCGCGGCATTATGGCCAACGTGGCCGCGGGCAGTCTCGGGGCCGTCATCGGCGGCGTCGTCGGCAATCGCGGGTCGATCCTGTCCGGCCTCAGCGCGATCTCGATACCGGTCGCCGCCGTCGGCGCGCTGATCCTCCTCGGTGCCTTGGCCCTGTTTCGAAACCGGCTCGACGGGCACCGCAGGTAAACGCTATTCACGCCGGGCTGACATATGTGTACAAGTCGGCCCGCCCAACAGCAAAGGGGAAAGACTGAGATGAAGAGCATTTTCAAGAGCGCGATGGTTGCTTCGGTTGCCGTCATGGGCCTCAGCCTCGCGGCCTGCGACAGCGCGCAGGAGAACGCGGCCGAGGATGCCGGCGAGCAGAACGCCGAGATGGTGAACGAGCAGGCCGAAGCGATGGAAGACACCGGCCAGATCACCGACGCCGAAGCCGATGCGATGACCGATACCGCCGAAGATCAGGCGGACGCGATGGAAGACCAGGCCGAAGCCGCTGCCGAGGGCGATGCCACCACGGACGCCGCGACGCCGCCGGCCGAGTAAGCTCTTCGCTTCTCGAATTCAGGAGAGCCGGTCCGGGTCAGCCCGGGCCGGCTTTTCTTTTGCGGCCGGTCAGACCGGCGTTGCCCCGCTCCCGCGGCCGCCGCGCAGGAGGTATTCCTGGGTGCCGCGGTGGATCACGTTGTCGACGTCGATCACGGCCGAGTTGGCGTAAGTGAAGGCCGGCGGCAGGTTGCGGTAGAGGCGGTCGAAGTCGCGCTCCACTGTCTGGCGGTAGAGGTCCTCGAAGCTCTCGATCACGAAGTAGGTCGGCTGCAGGTCGCTGATGACGTAATCGGTGCGCATCACCCGGTCGACGTTGAGCATGATCCGGTTGGGGCTCTGGCCCTCGACCGCGAAGACCACCTCGGTCGGACCCGAGAGGATGCCGGCGCCGTAGGCCCGCACTTCGCCGCGCTCGAGCATCAGGCCGAATTCCACCGTGTACCAGTAGAGCGCACCGAGCGCCTTCAGGCGGTTGTAGCGCATCGCCTTCCACCCGGCCTTGCCATATTCCTGCATGTAGTCGGCATAGACCGGATCGGTCAGCATCGGGACGTGGCCGAAGACGTCGTGGAAGACGTCGGGTTCCTGGATGTAGTCGAACGTTTCGCGGGTGCGGATGAAGTTGCCCGCCGGGAAGCGGCGGTTGGCGAGGTGCCAGAAGAACACGTGGTCCGGGATCAGCATCGGCACCGGGACGACGCTCCACCCGGTCAGCTTGCCGAGATCTTCCGACAGTCGGCCGAACTCGGGCACGCCGCCCTGGCCGAGGTCGAGCTTCTCCAGCCCTTCCATGAAAGCGCTCGCCGCGCGGCCGGGCAGGACGCCCATCTGCCGGGCGAAGAGATCGTTCCAGATCGCATCGTCCTCGGCAGTATAGTCGGTCTGCTTCGGCTCCAGCCAGTCGTCGCCGACGTGCGCCGGCTTCTGCAGCGGGGCGGTGAAGACGTCCGCCGGCATCTCGGGGAGAGCCGTGAAGTCGTGTTCCTGAGGTGCGATCGTTGCCATGGTTTCTCCTGTAACCAATAACACCGCCGCGGGTGGCTGACAAATGGCGCGCGGCGCCGTCAGTCGAAGATTTCCTCCAGCCAGCTCTTGCGCTTCTTGTACGGCTTGCCGTGATGGCCGTGGCCGTAGCCCGAATGCGCCTGGCCGCCGTGGCGCGCGTAGTTCGGCGCGGGGCGCTGGGGGGCGGCCTGGGGTGCGCTGCGCTCGACGATCTTGTCGAGTTCCCCGCGGTCGAGCCAGACGCCGCGGCACTGCGGGCAGTAGTCGATCTCGATCCCCTGCCGGTCGCTCATGGCAAGGGGGACGCGGCAGACGGGGCATTGCATGGCGGCGACTTCGGATTCGGTGCGCATCGTGGGGATCGGTCCTCTCTCTAACCTGGTATCTC
Source organism: Pelagerythrobacter sp. Soil_C_18 (assembly GCF_057657235.1). Lineage (NCBI taxonomy): Bacteria > Pseudomonadati > Pseudomonadota > Alphaproteobacteria > Sphingomonadales > Erythrobacteraceae > Pelagerythrobacter > Pelagerythrobacter sp. Soil_C_18. The sequence goes on along the minus strand of NZ_JBDGIU010000004.1, from coordinate 79,872 downwards.
TAGCAGATGGGGGCGGCGGCGTCCCGATCAAGCGGGCCGCCGGGTGTTGACGCTCCGCCAAGTTTTACGCCGTGTAACCTTGTGGCGGAAGCGGGGGGCGGCGCCCCACCCGGTCCAGCCGCGCGAGATGCTGAAGCAGCGCATTCATGTCGCGTTTCCAATACCTTCCGGCATAGCGCCCGCGGCCCATGACGATCTGGATCAGCCCGTGCTCGGCCCGATAACCGGCATCGAGGCCTGTGGACTTCGCCGAGGCCAAGTTGACAGGGGAGTGTAACCTTCCGAGCGCCGCGTCCCAGGCAGCGGCGAAGCCGGCCGCCCCCGGGCGCTTGCGCAGGCGATAGGCGCTTTCGCGCCCCATACCGACCGCCCGCGCGGCAGCGAGGACCGAGCGCGTTTCGGCGAGGTAGCCGATGAAGGCCGCCTGCCGTTCGGGCGCCCAGCCGTCGCGGCGCGGGCCGACCGGCACGGGATGAAAGGCGGGGATACGGCGGCGGGTCCGCCGCGGCTCGGGGGCTGGCCCGCCAGCGGGCTGAGGGGACGGATTGCGCTTCATCCCGCATGATGAACCACATTTGTTCCATGTAGGAAAATGGTTTTTCGCGCGTCCGCCCGACTGCCCCGCCCGGTCAGCCGCCGTCGACGATCCCCGCGATCAACTTGCGCTCCAGCGCGTCCTCTGCGGTGAGATACCAGTTGTGCAGCCCGCGTTCGAGCACTTCGTCGATCTCGATCTCGCTGCCCGCGATCAGCCGCTCGAAGCCGTCGACCTCCATCTCGCAGCCGAGCTTGAGCTGGCGGCACAATGCCTCGACGAGCGGCAGGCTGCCGCGCATCGGACCGGAGAGCTCGACCGTCTTCTGGAGCTGGCGGCAATGGATCAGGAACACCCCGTCGGATGTGACGAAGCGGTCGTCACGCGGGAAGGCGCTCATGATCGTGACCCCGGCGGAATAGACGATCGTCTTGCCGATGAAGATCAGGCGCCGGCCTTTCAGCCGTTCGCGGGCGAGGCCGATTTCGAGCACCATGCGGCGCCCCACTTCGGCATCGCCGCCAAGCGTGCATACCTCGAGCGCGATCGGGCCCTCACCGCCCTCGGCGGAGGCGAAGCCGTCGAGCATCGTGTCGAGCATGGCATGATCGACTTCGCCGTGGAGGCGGATGTGCGGATTGTGGATCAGCTCGCGCGGCGGAAGGGCCGCGCCGGATGGTTGCGGTTCGTAATCGGCCATCGGCCCTGGGTCCCCTGTTGGCAGGAATGGGCGGCCGCTCCCGGCTGGAGAACGGCCGCCGCTCGCATTTCCGTGCGTCGGTTCGTCAGCGGCGCTGGCTTCCGCCGCCGCCCTGGTCTTCGCGTTCGCGCTCACGTTCGCGCTGGTTGCCGCCGCCCTGCTGCTGGCGCTGGTTGCCGCCCTGCTGCTCGCGCTGACGGTCCTGCTGGCCGCCGCCGCCCTGCTGGCGCTGGCCGCCGCCCTGGTTCTGGTTGTTGTTGTTCACGGTTATATCTCCTTCTCTCCAGTGGTCCGCTTGTGACGGGACCTGCCTCATCAAGCCGCGGAGCCGCCCCGCGGTTTCCGCGCATGCGCCAAAGCGAAGGCCGGGAGCGCCAAGTTGCTGAATTTCGGTGAGGAATTTACTTATGTTGGGACTTTTGCAACTCGTCGCATGCAGAGTCCGCAGCGGCGTCCTCCCACCGCGGCAGCCGCTCGAAGCGGTAGCGGTCGCGAATCGCGCGGTTGAAGTAGCCGCCCTTCGATCCCGACCGGGCGAGCGCTTGCGCAACCGACTCCGGCATGTCGAAGTAGCGGTAGACCCGCCCGCCGACGAACTGCACGTCGAGCGCCCCCAGCGCGGGGCGATAGGCGAAGCGTGCGATCGCGGTCGACGGCATGCGGGACCAACGCGCAGGCCGGGCGGAGGGGGCCGCGGGATTTTTGTTCACGCAAAGGCGCAAAGGCGCGAAGAAGAAGCGCCCGCGGCGAAGCCGCGCCTCAAAACCGAACTGGAATTCGTGCGGAGGGCGCGGTGTGTCGGCATCGCGCACCAACTTGGTGTCTTAGTGCCTTAGTGCGAGACAAGATGTGCGCGCACTAAGCCACTAAGCCACTAAGAGGGTGAAGGACGGCTTCGCCGCCGGGTGACTCCTCTTCGCGCCTTTGCGTGAAAACCCTCTGGGTGAGCGCAGCGGAGGGTTACTCGCCCTCGATCCCGCGCCGCATGACCTCGTGCCAGGTCGGGCTCGGCCCTTCGATCTGTCGCGCGATATCGGCCGCCATGAGCTGCGCCACCGGATCCTCCGCAAGAGCGGCAAGGCGCGCGCGCTCGGCGTCGAGCAGGGCCGCCCGCTCGCCCTCGGGCGCGGCGGCGACTTCCGCGTAGAACCGGGTGAGCCGCAGCCACGGCGCATCCTCGACCAGCACGTCCTCCGCCCAGCGCGAGAACGGCCCGCCCGACGGCCGCCAGCCCTCGCCGTCCGGCGCGCGCTCGAGGAAGAACAGCGCCGTGGTGCCGGCAGGGAACATATAGCGGATGCAGCCGCCGATATAGCTGAGCGGATGCGCCTGGTTCAGCTCGTAGGGACTGCTGAGAATGGCGAAGCCCGGCTTGTCCTCCGGAACGAGCCCGGAGCCCGCCAGCGACACCGTGCCTTCCAGCATCTCACCCTTGATCGCCTGCACCGGCTCGACCAGCAGCTTCCTATCCCACGGGTCTGCCCCCTCGACCTCCCCGACTACCCGCCCGAGCAGTACCAGCTCTGCCTCTTGGGCAAGTTCGAGGTTGGTGGGGACGTGGTAATCGGCCGTGACGGAGCAGGCGACGGCGGGCGTGGCGAGGGTGAGGGCGAGGACAGGAGCGAAGAGGGAAAAAATGCGGGCCATCACCGCAATGTAGCGCCGCCGAATCTAGGATGAAACTTATTTGCGCTCGGGGCGCAGTTCGGAGGTATTGGCCAAGGCTGCATTTTCCGCAGCTTGAGATCGGCTAATGAAGACCTCAGCCGGCAACGAGGACTCGATGAATTTCCTTTCCGCGTGACCAAATCGGTCTGAATTAAAACCTACATTGTGCAAAACCGCAAATTCTTTTAGATAGCGGACAAATTTATGCCTCCCCTCGCCAGAAATGCAGTTATACGCGAGAAGTATAAGTTCTGAACTAGAGAGATGGGCGCGCACCAATTGAGAGTAATAGTATTTCAGATCCTCAGATTCTTCACAGCGATCCGATATCATCTTGAAAAGATGATAGAGCAGTCTGAAATAGTGGCCCAGATCATCTCGAAACTCTTCGTAAAACTTGTCATACTTACGCCTAACCTTTTCGGGATGCCTGAAATCCGCAGGCCGCAAGTCCTGTCTAAGCTCGTCGAGCAACGCTCTGAATGCTTGGTGACCGTGAAAGGAATGACTCACGAAATCGGTTTCGGTCCCATCCTCAGCAACTTCCCTCCCCCAATTATGAGCTTGGGTAGCTTGAGCGAGGCTTTGGAAATGGTCAAGCAGTCCAAAGAAGTTGTTTTCGAAGTTTTGTCGTGAGCTTTCTTTCTGTTGCTGGCGCAGAGTAAGAAGAGCGCCAGCAGCCGCTAGGGCGGCCATTAGCGAAGCAAGTGATCCAAAAGAATCGCCGAACGTGCCCGACGATTCAAAGTTCGGATTTCGCCCAGGCCAGAGATCTACCCCGAAACCGTGAGCAACCACGCTTCCAAACCAAATCACCCAGAGACCAATGATCAGCCACGGCGCCCAGCCGAGCTGCTTGATCTTCACCGTTTTTTGGTCCCGTATGGTGATTGATTGGTCGGCTTCAAGGAAATCCCCTCGTTGGATGCCTTTGTCTGAATCGCGCCAGGTGTTCGGCCCATTTTCAAACCGATCACTCGAGTTGGAGTATTACCCGACGCCAAGCCCTTCAATTGGCGTACATCGTTCGACGTCCAGTTCTTTCCAGAATTTTTTGGTGCTTTCGCCATCCTAATTCTCCTTTTCTACTCCGCCGCCACACTCCCACCTTCCGCATCATCCCCGAACAGCCCCGGGCCCTCGTCGCCGAGGTCGTTCGCTTCCTCGCCCTTCCGGGCCTTCTGGCGCTGGTCGAAGCTCGACCAGACGTCCTGCCAGTTGCCCTTGGTGGCGCCCTTGGAATACTCGGTCGCGCGGGTTTCGAAGAAGTTGGCGTGCTCCACGCCGTTGAGCAGCGGGGCGAGCCAGGGCAGCGGGTGGTCCTCGACCATGTAGATCGCGGGCAGGCCGAGCTGGCCCAGCCGCCAGTCGGCGATGTAGCGGATGTAGTGCTTGATCTCCTTCGCCGTCATCCCCGGGACCGGGCCCTGCTCGAACGCGAGGTCGATGAAGGCGTCTTCCAGCCGCACCGTCTTCTGGCACATGTCCATGATGTCTTCCTTGACCGCCTTGGTCAGGCAGTCGCGCTCCTGCACGAAGGCGTGGAACAGGCGGGTGATGCCTTCGCAGTGCAGGCTCTCGTCGCGGACCGACCAGCTCACGATCTGGCCCATGCCCTTCATCTTGTTGAAGCGCGGGAAGTTCATCAGCATGGCGAAGCTGGCGAACAGTTGCAGCCCCTCGGTGAAGCCGCCGAACATCGCCAGCGTGCGGGCGATGTCCTCGTCGGTGTCGACGCCGAAGTTCTGCAGATAGTCGTGCTTGTTCTTCATCTCCTCGTATTCGAGGAACATGCCGTATTCGCTTTCGGGCATGCCGATCGTGTCGAGCAGGTGCGAGTAGGCGGCGATGTGCACCGTCTCCATGTTGGAGAAGGCGGCGAGCATCATCTTGATCTCGGTCGGCTTGAACACGCGGGCGTACTTGTCGTGGTAGCAATCCTGCACCTCGACGTCGGCCTGGGTGAAGAAGCGGAAGATCTGGGTGAGCAGGTTGCGCTCGTGATCGGAGAGCTTCTGCGCCCAGTCGCGGCAGTCCTCGCCCAGCGGCACTTCCTCGGGCATCCAGTGGATCTGCTGCTGGCGCTTCCAGAAGTCGTAAGCCCACGGATATTCGAACGGCTTGTAGGTCTTGCGGGCTTCGAGAAGGGACATCTGGCGTCTCCGGTTGGCGTTGGCCCCAACATATAGCGTATCGGGGCGGATATGTGAATCGGTTTGCGGGCGCCGGAGGGATCTTTGCGAGGGGCGGACCGCACGAGGCGGCAAGGCCCCGCACCCGCGAATCGTTCCCCGGCGTGCGCATCAGGCGAACAACACTATGCCCGCCGCCGGGCGCACCAAACCCGGCGCGCGCGATAGGGTGGGGATAACCGGTGGCGGCCGCGGAACGCCCGGGTGCGGCCGGCCGTTGGTCGCTCGCGAAAGGAGAATTGCCATGGGCGAATACGAGCCGGACGACAGCCGCAACGTCACTCTGAGGCCGGGGCCGGAGCCGGGCGGCATCGAGCGCACCGGCCCGCGCGAGGGCGAGACCCGCAAGGGCGACAAGCGTCCGCAGGAGGGCAAGGTGCAGGACCTCAACACCGGCGCGATCGGCGAGCGGCAGGCGCAGGCGGGCGAGCCGGTGGTCGGCGAGACCTCCGACGATCCGGCGCGGCGGGCCAGGGCGGACGCCGAGCGGCCGGTCTGATCCCGCGGCCTCGAACGAGCCGTTCCTCGCGTGCGCCCAGTCACGGAACGGGCGCCCGCCGGCCTCCGTTGGTCCCGCGTGGGGCAAGCGAAAGGACTGGAACCATGTTCGAGAAAATGCGCATCAAGGAACACATGGAAGTGGCCGACAGCAAGGGCCAGCACGTCGGCACGGTCGACGAAGTGGACGGCGACGCGATCAAGCTGACCCGCTCCGACAGCGCGGACGAGATGCACCACTTTCTCACGATTGAGGATATCGAGTCGATCGACGACAACCGCATCTATCTGAAGGAAGGCGCGCGGGTGCCCAGCGGCCTCGGCACGAGCGCCACACGGGCCTGAGCTCGCGGGCAGGCAGTCCCGGCGCCCGAGGGCGCCGGCCTCGCCTTAGCTACGCCTGCGCGAACCGAACCAGGATCCGCCGCCGAGCACGGTGATCCCGAGGAAGAACCCGAAGTCGTACCATCCGCCGCGGTTGGGCACGGCGTAGACCGCGATCTCCGGGTCGAACAGCGAGCCGATCCAGGCGAACGGGAAGACGAACCCGTGCCACAGGCCCCAGAGAAAGCCGGGCGCGCCCGGATCCTGCGACACGCCCGCGTCGACTTGTGACGCGCAGGCGGAGAGGGCGGTGAGGAGGAGGACGGCCGTTAGGCCCCTCTCCCATCGGGAGAGGGAGGGGCCCGCGCCGCGCAGCGGCGTGGGAGGGTGAGGGTGGATGCGAGGTGTCATTCGGACCTCCCGTCAAGATGGGATGCTATCGTATCGAGCACGCCGTCGAGGTTGTCCATCACCTCGCTGTTCCAGAGAAGCCCTCCGCTTCGATATAGCGTGTCCGGCGAGCGTCGGCTTCGAGCATTTCTGCGTGCTGGCCGCCATCCACTTCGATCACAAGTTTGTGCCGGAAGGTCAGGAAGTCGGCGATGTAGGCGCCGAGCGGGGTTTGCCGCCGCAATTTCGCTTCGGGGAACGCCTTGCGCATTGCGCGCCAGAGCAGGCGTTCTGCATCGGTCATATCGCGGCGCAGGCGACGGGCTCGGTCGACCGCGCCGGAGGGAGCGCTGCGGTAGCTCTTCACCGGCCGAGCGCCCTCACCCTTCCGCGCCTGCGGCGCTCCCTCCCTCTCCCGGTGGGAGAGGGATAAGGCTTACTGGCAGGCCAGGCATTCCTCGTAGTCGGTCTGCTCGCCGGCGGTGAGCTCGTACTTGGCCGCGTCGGGCGTGTTGTCGGCCTCGACGCCGCCGGCGAAGCCGGCGCGCTGCACAGACTTCGACCGCAGGTAGTAGAGCGACTTGATGCCCTTCTCCCACGCCTGGAAGTGGAGCATCATCAGGTCCCACTTGTCGACGTCGGCCGGGATGAACAGGTTCAGGCTCTGCGCCTGGTCGATGTAGGGCGTGCGGTCGCCCGCGAATTCGAGCAGCCAGCGCTGGTCGATCTCGAAGCTGGTCTTGAAGGTCGCCTTTTCCTCCGGCGTCAGGAAGTCCAGGTGCTGGACCGATCCGCCCTTCTCGAGGATCGAGTTCCACACGTTGGTCGAATCCTTCGACTTCTCGCGCAGCAGCTTCTCGAGATAGGGGTTCTTGACCACGAACGAGCCCGACAGGGTCTTGTGCGTGTAGATGTTCGCCGGAATCGGCTCGATGCAGGCCGACGTGCCGCCGCAGATGATCGAGATCGACGCGGTCGGCGCGATCGCCATCTTGCAGGAGAAGCGCTCCATCGCGCCCATGTCCTCGGCATCCGGGCAGGGGCCGCGTTCCTTGGCGAGCATCATCGAGGCTTCGTTCGCCTTGGCGTTGATGTGCTTGAACATCTTGAGGTTCCACACTTTCGCCATCGGGCTTTCGAAGCCGATGCCCTTCGCCTGAAGGAACGAGTGGAAGCCCATCACGCCCATGCCGACGCTGCGCTCGCGCATGGCCGAATACTTCGCCCGCGCCATTTCGGGCGGGGCGCGGTCGATATAATCCTGCAGCACGTTGTCGAGGAAGCGCATGACATCCTCGATGAACAGCTTGTCGCCGTCCCACTCTTCCCACTTCTCGAGGTTGAGCGAGGACAGGCAGCAGACCGCCGTACGATCGTTGCCGAGATGGTCGCGGCCGGTCGGCAGGGTGATTTCCGAGCACAGGTTCGACGTCGAGACCTTGAGGCCCAGATCGCGGTGATGCTTGGGCATCATCCGGTTCACCGTGTCGGAGAAGACGATGTAGGGCTCGCCCGTGGCAAGCCGCGTCTCGACCAGCTTCTGGAACAGGCTGCGCGCATCGATCGTCTTGCGCACGCTGCCGTCGCGCGGGGAGACGAGATCGAAGGTCTCGCCGGCGCGCACCGCTTCCATGAAGGCGTCGGTCACCAGCACGCCGTGGTGCAGGTTGAGCGCCTTGCGGTTGAAGTCCCCCGAAGGTTTGCGGATCTCGAGGAATTCCTCGATCTCGGGGTGCGAGATGTCGATGTAGCAGGCGGCCGAACCGCGCCGCAGCGAGCCCTGGCTGATCGCCAGCGTCAGGCTGTCCATCACGCGCACGAAGGGGATGATGCCGCTGGTCTTGCCGTTGAGGCCGACCGGCTCCCCGATCCCGCGCACCTGGCCCCAGTAGGTGCCGATGCCGCCGCCGCGGCTGGCGAGCCAGACGTTCTCGTTCCAGGTGCCGACGATCCCTTCCAGGCTGTCCTCGACCGAGTTGAGGTAGCAGGAGATCGGCAGGCCGCGGTTGGTGCCGCCGTTCGACAGCACCGGCGTCGCGGGCATGAACCACAGCTTGGAGATATAGTCGTAGAGCCGCTGCGCGTGGTCCTGGTCGTCGGCATAGGCGTCGGCCACGCGGGCGAAGAGGTCCTGGAACTTCTCGCCCGGCAGCAGATAGCGGTCGATCAGCGTTTCCTTGCCGAATTCGGTCAAGAGCGCGTCGCGCGATTCGTCGATCGTGATATCGAACCGGCGGTCGAGGATCTTCTTCGAATCGTGCTGCTCGACCGAAGCCTTGGCCGCTTCGGCCATGGCGCCGGCGATCGCCTCGCCCGCCTTCTCCGCGACGAGCTGCTCGCTGCCCTTGTCCGCCTTGTCCATCTTCATCGCCTTCCCGGGCTTGGCGTCCGCCAGGGTTTCGTCACCCTCGAGCGTCATGCCGTCCGTCTGATCGAGTCCCATCGCCGCATCGTCCCCGGTTCTGAAATCCATGTTCGCCCCACCCGTTTCGCGCCACTGCCGAACAATCGCGCCGCAGGCGCGATGTTCCGCTTCCGTTCGATTCGGCGGAAGCCTGCTCCCGCCTAGCATTTCCCGGCGAACGGGGGGCAATTACTTATCCCCCGATCCGCCCCGGCCCGGCTCCTGCGAGGGGGATTCCCGAGACCGATCGCCGCCCGCGCCCCGGAGGGCATTTGCTCGGCGGCAACACGATCTAGTGGGTCCCCCCGCATTCCTGACCACTAGATACTGAATCACCGGCGAGTCGGGTGCAAGGGGGTAAATGCCCCGAAACCCTCGCAGAGCGAGGTGTTCTATCCAGATGCCACACCGCGACGCGTGGGAACTCCTTGGGTCTGCGCCGGTGCAAGCCCCAAAATGAATCCGTGAAAAAATTTATATGCGGAAAGTGGGTATCGCCGGCCTTTGAATCAATCGAATCGGGCCGCGCAATTTCGTGGCGTCGCGCGGCCCTGCGGCGTCATGCTGCTGCGGCCATCCGGGTATGTCCGGCGATGGCGTCGGCGATCGGCTCGACCAGTTCGAGCGGCAGGTCGTGGCCCATGCCGGGGAAGCTCCGCAGCGTGGCGCCCGGGATCGATGCCGCGGTGTCCCGTCCGCCCGGGAACGGGACGAGCGGATCGTCCTCCCCGTGAATAACCAGCGTCGGCGCGGTAACCGCCTTGAGCCGTGTGCGCCGGTCTCCATCGGCGAGGATTGCGGCGAGCTGGCGCGAGAGCCCCTCTGGGTAATAGCTGCGCCGCACGCCGGCGGTGACGTTTGCGCGCAGCCGCGCTTCGTCGGCCGGGTAGCCGGGGCTGCCGATCGTGCGCGCGATCTTCATGCCGTGCGCGATCAGCACTTCCTCGTCATCGGACACGGGGCGCTTGGTCAGGACGTCGATCGCCTGCTTCTGCGCGGCCGGCAGGCGGCGGTTGCCGGTGGTCGACATGATCGAGGTGAGCGAGAGCACCCGCTCGGGGTGAGTGAAGGCGATATGCTGCGCGATCATCCCGCCCATGCTCGCGCCGACCACGTGCACCTTCCGGATCCCCAGCGCGTCGAGCAGCCCGACGCCGTCCGCCGCCATGTCGGCCAGCGTATAGGGCACGCGCGGGGTCAGGCCGAGCCGGCCGAGCAGCATGAGCTTGAGAATGCCCGGCGCCTTCACGCCGTGGAACTTGTGGCTGAGGCCGATGTCGCGGTTGTCGTAGCGGATCACCCGGTACCCCCGCGCCACCAGTGCCTCGACCAGCTCGATCGGCCACAAGGTCAGCTGCGCGCCGAGCCCCATGACCAGCAGCACCGGCGGATCGCCCGGGTTGCCGTAGTCCTCGTATTCCAGCGTGATGCCGTTGGCGGTGATTTGTGTCATCGGTCCCCCTCCTCCCTTTCCGTTCGCGGAAAGGCCGTGGTGGACATAGCGCGGCCGCGCCAACCTTCAAACTGCCTGTGTTGCGCGAGGGCCCACCCCGTTGCGACTAACCTCGCCTTCGGCTCGCCAAGTCTCACTCCCCTCCCGCTTGCGGGAGGGGCCGGGGGTGGGTCTGGAACGTCACGGCACCAGCACCGTGTCGCGCGCCTCCGTCAGTGTCTCCGGGTAATCCAGCGTGAAATGCAGCCCCCGGCTTTCGTGGCGTTTGAGGGCGCTGCGGACGATCAGGTCGGCGCACTGGTGGAGGTTGCGCAGTTCGATCAGGTCGGTCGTGACGCGGAAGGAGCCGTAGTAGTCCTCGATTTCCTGCGCGAGCAGCTCGATGCGGTGCTGCGCCCGCTCGAGGCGCTTGGTGGTGCGCACGATGCCGACGTAGTTCCACATCATCCGCCGGATCTCGGTCCAGTTCTGCTTGATGATGACTTCCTCGTCGGAATCGGTCACGCGGCTCTCGTCCCACTCGCGGATCGGCGGCGGGTCGTCGAGCTGGTCCCAGCATTCCGCGATGTCGCGCGCGGCGGCCTCGCCGAAGACGAAGCATTCGAGCAGGCTGTTGGAGGCGAGGCGGTTGGCGCCGTGGAGGCCGCTCTCGGTGCATTCGCCCGCGGCCCACAGGCCCGGCAGGTCGGTGCGCGCGTCGAGGCCGACGGGAATGCCGCCGCAGGTGTAGTGCTGCGCGGGCACGACCGGGATCGGCTCCTTCGTCATGTCGATGCCGAGGCCGAGCAGCTTCTCGTGGATCGTCGGGAAGTGCTGGCGCACGAATTCGGGCGGCCGGTGGCTGATGTCGAGGTGGACGCAGTCGAGGCCGTAGCGCTTGATCTGGTCGTCGTTGGCGCGAGCGACAATGTCGCGCGGGGCGAGCTCGGCGCGCGGGTCGTAGTCGGGCATGTAGCGGTGCCCGGTCTCCGGATGGAGCAGGTGCCCGCCTTCGCCGCGCACGGCCTCTGTGATGAGGAAGTTCTTGACGTCGAGATTGTAGAGGCAGGTCGGGTGGAACTGCATCATCTCCATGTTGGCGACGCGGCAGCCGGCGCGCCAGGCCATGGCGATGCCGTCGCCGGTCGCGCCGCGCGGCGCGGTCGAGAACTGGTAGACGCGGCCCGCGCCGCCGGTCGCCAGCACTGTGGCGCGGGCGACATGGGCGACGACCTTGCCGCTCGCCTCGTCGAGCGCATAGGCGCCCCAGACGCGGCCGGAACCGGAGAACGTCTGCTGGTTGCGCCCGGTGATCAGGTCGATGCAGGCCTGGCCGGGCAGGAGCGTGACGTTGGGATGCGCCTCGGCTGCCTTGAGCAGCGCCTCCTGCACGGCCCAGCCGGTCGCGTCGTCGACGTGGACGATGCGGCGGTGCGAATGGCCGCCCTCGCGGGTCAGGTGCAGGTCCCCGCTCTCTCGGTTGAACGGCACGCCGAGCTCGATCAGGCGGTCGATCGCGTGGGGTGCGCGTTCGATCACGAACTCGACCGTCTCGCGCCGGTTGAGGCCCGCGCCGGCGACCATCGTGTCGTGGATGTGGTGCTCGAAGGTGTCGCCTGCGTCGAGCACGGCGGCGATCCCGCCCTGCGCCCAGGCGGTGCTGCCGCCGGTCAGCGACCCCTTGGCGAGGACCAGCACTTTCTTTGTCTCCGCCAGGGCGAGCGCCGCGCTGAGCCCCGCAGCGCCAGAGCCGATGACGATGATATCGGTGTCGTTCATGGCACTTCTGTTGCACAGCGCGCGGCGGCGCGACAGAGAGGATTCGATGAGAGCCGCGAGAGGAATCATCGCCATGGGTGAAGCTGGCTTTGGCCGCCGCGCGGTGCTCGCCGGGATGGCGGCGCTTCCGCTCGCCGCCTGCGCGCCGGGCCTTGCGGGCGGGGCGAAAGGGCGCCTGCGCGCCGCGACGTTCAACATCTGGCACGACGCGGGCGGCAACTGGCCGGTGCGGCTGGGGCTGCTCGCCGACGTGCTGCGCGCGGCCGATCCCGATGTCATCGCGCTGCAGGAAGTGCTCGAGGATGCGGGCAAGGGCCTGCCCAACCAGGCCGACACGATCGCGGCGGAGCTCGGCTATCCCGAAGTGCATTTCGTCGCCGTCGAGCCTGAGGGCGCGCCCAAGCGCTACGGCAATGCGATCCTCACCCGCCTGCCGGTGATCGAAGTGGCGCGGCGCAAGCTGGAGCCGCTGTCCGACTACCGCACTGCGATCCGCGTTCGGGTGAGGACGGACGCCGGCCCGGTCGACGTGGTCGGAACGCATCTCGCGTGGAAGCCCGAGCAGGGGCCGGTGCGCGCGGAGCAGCTTGCCGACCTGCTCGCCTGGCTGCCGGACGACGGGACGCCGCTGATCGTGATGGGCGATTTCAACGCGCCGCTCGACGACCCCGGCCTAAAGACGATGGGGCCGCCGCGGTTCGTATCGGCGCTGCCGCCCGGCGCGGCCGAGACCACGCTGAACACCGCGCGCGGGCACGAGCCGCGGGTGATCGACCATATCTTCGCCGAACGCTCCGCCTTCGCAGTCGTGGAGGCCCGGGTGATCGGCGACCGGGCGGCGGACGGCGAGTATCCGTCCGACCACTTCGGCGTCGCTGCCACCCTGACGAGGCGCTGATCCGATGACGCTTGCCCGCTTTGCCGCCTGCCTCGCCTTCGTGCTCGGCCTCGCCGCTCTCGCGCAGCCCGCCGCGGCCGCGCCCGTCTGCGCGATCGGCGCACCGGGCACGACGCAGCGCGTCGCGGTAGGCGAGACGGGCCGGTCCATGCTGATCCACATCCCCGTCGGCGTGGAGCGCGTGCGCGATCTGCCGCTGGTGTTCCTGCTCCACGGCAGCGGGGGCACGGGCGCGGCGATGCTCGACAGCTCGGGGCTGGCCGCGACGTCCGACCATCACGGCTTCCTGCTCGCCGCGCCCGATGCCGGCATTCCGGTCGACAAGGGCTTCGTGTGGAACATTCCCGGCGTGCCGACGATCACCGGCGAGATCCCGACCTCCGAGGATCCTGACGACGTCGCCTTCCTCACCGCCGCGATCGACTGGCTGGCGGAAAGCGGGTGCGTCGATCCCGAGCGGGTCTATGCGACCGGCCTTTCGGGCGGCGGGCGGATGACGTCGTGGCTGGGCTGCGTCGCGTCGGACCGTTTTGCGGCGATCGCGCCGGTCGTGGGCTTGCGCGCGGGCAATCCGCTCGCCTCCGATCCGCAGCGCCCCGATCCGGCCACCTGCCGGCCCGAGCATCCGATGCCGGTGCTGGCATTCGCGGGGGAGACCGACACGGTCAATCCGGTCGCCGGAGGCGGCGCGGGATACTGGCAGTACCCGATGTCCGCGGCGCTAGCGCGCTGGGCCGAGCTCGGCGATTGCCGCACCGGGCCCGAGACCGCGGCCCTGTCGGAGACGGTCGAGGAGCAGCGCTACGGCCGATGCCGGGGCCGCGCGCAGGTGATCGGCCGCCTCGTGGCGAGGCGTGGCCACGAATGGGTCGCGGATAACGAAGCGATGTGGTATTTCTTCTGGCGTCATCGCCGCTGAGGCGTACCGGCGAGTTCGGCAACGAGGTCCAGAGGACATGGAAGACACGAAAACGAAGCGGCTGCGCCAGGAGCGTGACGCGGCCGAGCACGACAAGGCGATCATGCAGCGGCTGCTCAACCGCGCCGCCACGGAGATCGAGGAACTGGCCGACGCCGACTGCGAGGACAACACGAAGGATCGCGCCCTCAGCGCCGCGACCCGTTTCCGCCGCGCCGCGCAATCCTGAAGGTCCGCTTCAGCCCGCGCTGGTCAGCTGGACGAACACGTCCTCCAGGTCCGGCTCGCGCGTGGTGACGTCCTCGATTACGTAGCCGTGGGCCTGAATTCGCGCGAGCACCTGCCCGGCGCTCGCCTTGTCGCGGTCGTAAGTGATCTCCAGCGTGCGCGGATCGAGCGCTTCGGCCTTGACGAAGCCGTCGTCTGTCGGCGGGCCGGCAATGTCCCTGTCGAGCGTGACCCGCACGATCTTCTCGCGCGCCATGCCGACCAGTTCGCGGGTCGGCTTGTTGGCGATCAGCTTGCCGCGGTTGATGATCGCGATCCGGTCGCAGAGCTGCTCGGCTTCCTCGAGATAGTGGGTGGTGAGCACCACGGTGACGCCGCGCCGGTTGAGATCGGTCACCAGTTCCCACAACTGCCGCCGCAGCTCGACGTCGACCCCGGCGGTCGGCTCGTCGAGCACCAGGATCGGCGGCGAATGGACCATCGCCTTGGCGATCAGCAGCCGCCGCTTCATCCCGCCCGACAGGGTGCGGGCATAAGCGTCGCGCTTGTCCGCCAGATGCACCGCGGCGAGCAGTTCCTCGCTGCGCCGGTCGCGCTTGCCGATGCCGTAGAACCCGCCCTGGTTCTCCAGCACTTCGAACGGGGTGAAGAACGGATCGAAGACGATTTCCTGCGGGACGATGCCGATCATCCGCTTGGCGTTGCGCGGGTTCCGGTCGATGTCGAAGCCCCAGATCTCGGCGCTGCCGCCGGTCTTCCGCACGAGCCCGGCGAGGATGTTGATCAGCGTCGACTTGCCCGCCCCGTTGGGGCCCAGAAGGCCGAAGATCTGCCCCTGCGGCACGTCGAAGCTGACCCCGTCGAGCGCGAGCTTGCCTTCCTCGCCCTTCACTCCCGCGTAGCGCTTGGTGAGGTCGCAGATGGCGATAGCGGGTTCGGCAGGAGGAGAAGCGGTCATGCCGCTCACTTGGCGTCGCCCGCCCGATCCGTAAAGGGCGAAGGCCCCATTACGATCACGCACGCGCAGTTGCGTGCGGACGCGCTTCGCATTATCGGGCGGCGCATGGACATCGCACCGCCCGAAGTGACTCTGGTCGATCATCGCCGCGTCAAGTGCGACGGCGCGCAAGCGATCCGCGGCGGCGACCGCTATCGCCCCTCCGCGCTCGGCCACCCCCGCGTCTGGCTCGAGATCGACGAGCACGGCTACGTCGACTGCGGCTATTGCGACCGCCGCTTCGTGCTGCGCGGCGGACCGGCCGAGGGTGCGACGCAGGCCGCGCTGGAGGATATCTCCGCCGGAAGCGATCCCGGCCACCGCTGACGGGTTACGGCTGACATTCGCGCGGGCATGCCTATATCGCATGCCATGACCCCATCAGCCGACCCCCAAGCCGACCCCCAAGCCGACCCACGCGCCTTTCTCTACGGCGAAGGCAGGCTCGAGCCCGAACGCGCACCCGCGCTTGCGGCCGAGATGCTCAAGCGCTGCGACGACGGCGAGCTCTACCTGCAATATACCGCGCGTGAGGCGCTCGCGTTCGAGGACGGGCGGCTCAGGACCGCCGACTACGCGCGCGATTCGGGCTTCGGCCTGCGCGGCATCTCGGGCGAGACGACCGGTTTCGCCCATGCGAACGAGATCAGCGACGCGGCGATCCGCCGCGCGGGCGAGACCCTGCGACTGCTCGATCCGACGGCGAGCGCGCTGGCCGCGCCGCCGCGCCGGAGCAACCGCCACCTCTACACCGCCGACAATCCGCTCGACGCGGTGCCCTTCGCCGAAAAGGTCAGGCTGCTGCAGGCGATCGACGCCGCCGCCCGCGCGCGCGATCCACGCGTGGTGCAGGTCAACGTGAGCCTGCTGGCGAGCTGGAGCGTGGTCGAGATCGTGCGGCCCGACGGCTTCGTCGCCACCGACGTGCGGCCGCTGGTGCGCCTCAACGTCGGCGTGGTCGCCGAAGCGAACGGGCGGCGCGAACGCGGCAGCTTCGGCTTCGGCGGGCGCTATCTCTACGATTCGCTGTTCGACCCCGCAGGATGGAACCGCGCGGTCGACGAGGCGGTGCGCCAGGCGCTGGTCAATCTCGACAGCGTGGATGCGCCGGCGGGCGAGATGACCGTGCTGCTCGGGCCCGGCTGGCCCGGCGTGCTGCTGCACGAAGCGGTCGGTCACGGCCTCGAGGGCGATTTCAACCGCAAGGGCACGAGCGCCTTCTCCGGCCGGATCGGCGAACGGGTCGCGGCGCCGGGCGTGACCGTGGTCGACGACGGTTCGATCCGCGACCGGCGCGGCTCGCTCTCGATCGACGACGAAGGCACGCCGACCGGCGAGACCGTGCTGATCGAGGACGGTATCCTCAAGGGCTATATGCAGGACCGGCTGAACGCGCGGCTGATGGGCGTCGCGGCAACCGGCAACGGCCGGCGCGAGGATTACCAGCATGCGCCGATGCCGCGCATGACCAACACCTTCATGCGTGCGGGGGACGACGATCCGGCCGAGTTGCTCGGCCGCGTGAAGAACGGCATCTACGCCAAGAGCTTCGGCGGCGGGCAGGTCGATATCGTCTCGGGCAAGTTCGTGTTCTCCTGCACCGAGGCCTACCGGGTCGAGAACGGCGTGATCGGTGCGCCGATCAAGGGCGCGACGCTGATCGGTGACGGACCGAGCGTGCTGACCCGCGTCTCGGGCATCGGCAACGATCTCGCGCTCGACGAAGGCGTGGGCGTGTGCGGCAAGGCCGGGCAGAGCGTGCCGGCCGGCGTGGGCCAGCCCACGCTGCTGGTCGACCGGCTCACTGTAGGCGGAACGGCCTGACGCCGCTGCGCCGCCGCTCATCGCGCATTCACTCCGGACGTGCTATAAGGCTGGCATGATCGGTACCAAGTCCATCTCAGTTCTGCTGGCGTCGCTCGCGCTCGCCGGCACGGTTTCCGCTTCTGCGGAGGAGCCGACGCGCGGCGAGACGAAGCTCGCCGAAATGCTGGAAGGACGCGTGGCCGGCGAGCCGGTCGACTGCCTGAGCGAGTCGCAGCGCGACTCGATCCAGATCGTCGACGGCACGGCAATCGTGTTCCGCGACGGCGGCACGCTGTGGGTCAACCGCCCGGCCGGCGCGCAGTTTCTCTCGCGCGGCGACCTGCCGGTGTTCCACCAGTTCAGCTCGCAGCTCTGCCGTCTCGATCAGGTCGAACTGCGCGATCGGCTCGGCAGCGGCACGATGCCGGGACCAAGGTTGGCGCTCGGTGACTTCGTCCCATACACGAAGGCGGACGATCAGGAGGCCGCCGAAGGAGGCTGACCGATGAAAACAGCAACCCTCTTTGCCGCAATCGCCGCGGGCGCCCTGTTCGCGCCGGCCGCGGCCGAGGAAGCCAAGCCCAAGGGCCAGGCCGAGCTCGCCAAATTGCTCGAAGGCCGCGTGGCCGGCGAACCGCAGAACTGCGTCCAGACCTTCCCCAACACGCACATGCGCATCATCGACGGCACGGCGATCGTGATCGAGCGGGGCAGCACGCTCTACGTGAACATCCCCCAGCATCCCGAATCGCTGGACGAGGGCGATGCGATGAAGATCCGCCGCACGAGCAGCCAGCTCTGCCGCACGGACATGGTGACGACCTTCGATCGCACGGGCGGGTTCTACACCGGCAATATCTTCCTCGGCGATTTCGTCCCTTACAAGAAGGTCGAAAGCTGATCTGACGCATGACTGCCGCCCCGCGCCGCTGGGCGGCGGAACTGCTCCATCTCTGGTTTCACAGGCTCGGCCCGGCCGACTGGTTCGGCGGCGACGCCGAGGTCGACGCACTGCTGCGCCGCCGCTTCGCACGCGAGTGGCATGTGCTGCGGCACCGGCCGGCGCCCGAGTTCCTGACCGATCCGCTGACCGCGCAGGCGGCGGTGCTGCTGTTCGACCAGGTGCCGCGTAATATCTTTCGGAATGATCCGCGTGCGTTTGCCTCGGACCGGCTCGCGCTCGCCATTGCCAGAGGCATGATCGCGTGCGGCTGGCACGAGCGTCTGCCGCGGCGGATGCGTGCTTTCACCGGAATGGCGCTGATGCACAGCGAGACGATCGCGGACCAGCGCGCCTCACTCGCCTTCTTTGCGCGCGAGGCGGGGAATCGCGGCTTCGCCGTCAGCCATCACCGGATGATCGCCCGCTTCGGCCGCTTCCCGCACCGCAACCCGGTGCTCGGCCGCCGCTCGACGCCGGCAGAGAAGCGCGCGGTGGCGCAGGGCTTCGCCTGGTAGCGGGCGGCGCTCAGGCGGCGCGCAGCGCGTCCATCCGGTCGATGATCTCGCTCGCCTGGCGCATGATCCGGTCGATCAGCTCCTTGCAGGTCGGAATGTCGTACACTAGCCCGGCGACCATGCCGCAGCTCCACGCGCCGCGATCCATCTCGCCCTCGCGCATGATCGAGGGATAGACGCCGGCGACTTCCTCGATGATGTCCTCGAACTTGAGGTCCGCGCCGAGTTCCTGCTCCTTCTCCAGCAGGCGCTCGACGGCGGCGTTGTTGAGCACGCGCTCGGTATTGCGCAGCGGGCGCATGACCAGCCGCGTGTCGAGCTCGCTCGCGGCGAGGATCGCCTGCTTGACGTTGTCGTGGACCGGCGCTTCCGTGGTCGCGATGAAGCGCGTGCCCATGTTCATGCCCGCCGCGCCGAACGCCAGGCTGGCGACCAGGCTGCGCCCGTCGGCCATGCCGCCGCTGGAGACGAACGGGATTTCCAGCTCGTCCGCCGCGCGGGGCAGAAGGATGAAGTTCGGCACGTCGTCCTCGCCCGGGTGGCCGCCGCACTCGAACCCGTCGACCGAGACCGCGTCGCACCCGATCGACTGCGCCTTCAGCGCGTGGCGCACGCTGGTGCACTTGTGGATCACCCTGATCCCGGCATCCTTGAGGTACGGCAGCACGGCCTGCGGATTGTTTCCGGCGGTCTCGACCACCTTGACCCCGCCCTCGATGATCGCGCGGACGTAGCCCGGATAATCCGGCGCGTTGACCGTGGGCAGGAACGTCAGGTTCACGCCGAACGGCCGGTCGGTCATATCCCGGCAGCGCGCAATCTCGTTGGCGAGATCGCCCGGCGTCTTCTGCGTGAGGCCGGTGATGATCCCGAGGCCGCCCGCATTCGACACCGCCGCCGCCATCTCCGCCAGCCCGACGAAGTGCATCCCGCCCTGGATGATCGGATGCTCGATCCCGAACATCTCGGTAATCGCGGTTTTCATGGTGTTCCTCCGTCCTCGTGCGCCGGACGGGACTGTCGCAATTCGCGGCACGTGGCAAGTCAGGCGGCTGGCTTCAGTCCCTTGCCCGTCAGGCGGTGGCGCAGGGCCATCAGCAGGCTGAAGACGGGGCCAAGCCAGCAGAACACGGCCCAGGGCGCGTAGGCGAGAGTCGCGACGCCGAGGGTCGAAGCCATGAACAGGCCCGAGACGGTCCAGGGCATCAGCGGCTCGGTGATCGTGACCGAGTCGGCCAGTGCGCGGCCGAGGTTTTCGGGGGCGAGGTCGCGTTCGGCATAGGACGGGCGGAACAGGCCGCCGACGACCAGTGAGGTGACGCCGCCGTGGCTGGTCATCCCGACCATCGTCGCGCCCGCCGCCATGGTCGCGGCCACCAGCCCGAAAGCGCCGCGCACCGCGCCCAGCAGCCGCGTGAGCAGCGTATCGAGCGCGCCGGAGACTTCCATTCCCGCGGCCAGCAGGAAGGCGGCAAGGATGAAGACCAGCGTCGGCGCCATGGCATAGAGGCCGCCGCGCTCGACCAGGCCGGTCAGTTGCTCGCTCACGGTGGCGTCAGGCGCCACCTGATCGAGCGTGAAGCCGGCGACGAACGCATGCACGCCCGCAGCGGCGGGGAACCCGTTGACCGTGACCCCGATCACGAGCGCCACGAGCGCCGAGGCGATGATTACCGGCGCCGGTGGGTAGCGCAGCGCGATCCCGCCGATGGCGACCGCGAGCGGCAGCGCGGCCCAGACGCCGGGCGCGAACAGGCCCACGAGTTCACCCCGGATCGCCTCGGCCGGGTTCGCCCCGGTCAGCGCCGCGCCGGGCGCGATCAGCGCGAAGGCTGCGATCGCGATCAGCGCGGGCGGCAGGCTGGTCGGCAGCATGTGGCGGATATGGGCGTAGAGTTCCGCCCCGGCGCCGATCGCGGTGATATTGGTCATGTCCGAGATCGGCGAGAGCTTGTCCCCGAAATAGGCGCCGGAGACGACGGCGCCCGCGATCGGCGCGAGCGGCAGGCCCATGGCCTCGGCCGCGCCCATCAGCGCGACGCCGATCGTGCCTGCCGAGCCCCACGAGGTGCCCGAGACGACCGACATCACCGCCGTCGCAAGGAACGCCGTCAGCGCCATCCACTGCGGGCTGATGAGGTCGATCCCGAGTACCACCAGCAGCGGGATCGTGCCCGCGAACATCCAGCTTCCCAGCAGTGCGCCGATGCCGAGCAGGATGAGCACCGCGGGCAGCGCCTCGGCCAGCAGCCGCCCGGCCGCGGCCTGGACCTCTGCCCAGCCGTGCCCGCGCGCACGCGCGATCCCGGCCGCGACAGCGGCGGCGAAGAGCAGCGCCAGCAGCAATGGCTCGCCGCCGAAGCCGAACACCGCCGCGCCGCCGACTCCGGCTGCGAACAATGCCACTATCGGCGCCAGCGCGAGGGCCAGCGGCAGCGGGGTCCGCTCGGTCCGTTCGATGTCGCTCATGCCAGTGCCTGCTCCAGATCGGCGATCAGGGCCTCGGCGCCTTCGAGCCCGACCGAGAAGCGCAGCAGGGTACGCGGCATGCGGCCGCCGTGATCGGGCCCCGGATCGGTCCGGTGCGCGCTCGACACCAGGCTTTCGACGCCGCCCCAGCTTATCGCCTTGCCGAACAGGCGCAGGCGGTTGCCGAGCGCGAGCGCCGCGGCATGATCGGGCAGGTCGAATTCGGCGGAGAGCAGGCCGGAGTGGCCGCGCATCTGCCGCGCGAACAGCGCCGCCTGCGCACCTTCGGCCAGCGCGGGATGGAACACCTGGCGGACCTTCGGATGATCCGCGAGGAAGCGCGCGACCGCGAGCGCATCCGCCTGCTGCCGGGCCAGCCGCGCAGGCAATGTCGCGAGCCCGCGCAGGAGCAGCCAGGCGTCGAACGGCGCCGTCACCGCGCCCATCAGCATGTAGCCGCGGCGGAACACGCGCTCGACGAGTTCGGCCGAGCCGGCGACTGCGCCGCCGAGCGTGTCCGAATGCCCGCCGATGTACTTGGTCAGGGAATGGAGCACGAGGTCGCAGCCCATTGCGAGCGGCTTCTGCAGCAGCGGGGTCGCCACGGTGTTGTCGGCCGCAGTCAGGATGCCGCGCGCCTTGGCGAGGCCGCAGATCTCCGCGATCGGCAGCAGCTCGAACCGCATCGAGCCGGGGCTTTCGAAGTAGATCATCTTCGTAGCGGGCGTCAGCGCCGCCTCGATCTCGTCGATACCGGCGGCGAAGCACCGGCTGTGTGTGACGCCGTAATCCTCCAGCCGCTGCGCGAACTCGATCGTCGGGCCGTAGATGTCGCCGCAGAACAGCACGTGATCGCCCTCGGCGAGCAGCGCGAAGAGCGTGGCCGAGATCGCGCCCATGCCGCTGGCGAAGCACTTGGCCGCCTCGGCGCCTTCAAGCCGGGCGAGCGTCTCCTCCAGCTCACGCACGGTCGGGTTGGTGCCGCGCGAATAGACGCAGACCTCGTTCTCGCGCGCCTGCGCGGCATGCAGTTCCTCGAGCGTTTCGAAGCGGAACAGCGAGGCCTGCACGATCGGCGGCATGACCGGCCCCGCGGCATCGCCGGCGCGCAGGCAGATCAGCGCATCGTCCGCATCGATCGGATTCATCGGCGCCAAACTCCCCTCACCTCAATGCAACGCTGGCCGCGCGCCATCGACGAGATCGCGCAGTCATGCAACCCCGACCCGGATCCTCCGTCAATGGCGCCTGATCGCGTCGAGGAAGCGTTCGCCATAGGCCTGCAGCTTCTTTGCGCCGACGCCGCCGATCTCGCCCAGCTCGGTGAGCGAGGAGGGGCGGCGGGCGGCCATTTCGCGCAAGGTGGCGTCGTGGAAGATGACGTAGGGCGGCACCTGCGCCTCTATCGCGAGCTCGCGGCGCAGTTCGCGCAGCGCGTCGAACAGCGGATCGCCGACCGGATTCGGTCCGCTGTCGCGGCGGCGGCGCTGGCGTTCGCTGCGAGGGGGAAGGACGATCTCGACCGTCTGCTCACCCTTCAGGATCGCGCGCGCGTCGCCGGCGAGGGCGAGGCCGCCGTGTTCGTTCGAGACCAGCGCACCGCGCGCCTGGAGCGCGCGCGAGAGCGGCTGGAGCAGGCGCGCCTCCTCCCCATCGACGATGCCGAACACGCTCAGTCGGTCGTGCCCGCGCTGGCGCACGCGCTCGTCCTCCGCCCCGGTCAGCACTTTCTGCAGGTGGCCGAAGCCGAAGCTCTGCCCGGTGCGATAGGCGGCCGAGAGCAGCTTGCGCGCGGTTTCGGTAGCATCGGTGACGCCGGGCGGGGAGAGGCAGTTGTCGCAATTGCCGCAGCTCTCGGGCGGGCTTTCGCCGAAATGGCGCAGCAGAACCGCGCGGCGGCACCCGGCGGTCTCCACCAGGCCCGCGAGCGCATCGAGCCGCGCGCGTTCGCCGGCCCGCCGCGCCTCGTCCACTTCGCTCAATCGCTGGCGCGCCTGCGCGAAATCGCCTGCGCCCCACAGCATGACCGCCCGTGCCGGATCGCCGTCGCGCCCGGCGCGGCCGGTTTCCTGATAATAACCCTCGATCGACTTGGGGATGCCGGCATGGGCGACGAAGCGGACGTCGGGCTTGTCGATCCCCATGCCGAAGGCGACCGTGGCGACGATCACCATGTCCTCGCTCGCGACGAAGGCGGCCTGGTTGGCGGACCGCACGGCGGGATCGAGCCCCGCATGGTAGGGCAGCACCGGGCGCCCGGTCGCGCCGGCGAGCTTTTCCGCCAGATCCTCCACCTTCCGGCGGGTCGGGGCATAGACGATCCCGGGGCCCTGCTCCTCCGATATAAGTGCAGCGAGCTGGCGCACCGGATTGTCGCGGTGGCGCATGACGTAGCGGATGTTGGGGCGGTCGAACCCGGCCAGCACCAGCCCTTCCGCCGGAATGCCGAGCTGCTCGAGAATGTCCGCCCGCGTATGCGCGTCGGCCGTCGCTGTCAGCGCGAGGCGGGGGACGTGCGGGAAAGCATCCATGAGCCCGCGCAACTGGCGGTAGTCGGGGCGGAAATCGTGCCCCCATTCGGAAACGCAGTGCGCCTCGTCCACCGCGAACAGCGCGAGCTGGGCCGAAGAAAGCAGCTCGCGGAAACCGGGCTGGCTGGCGCGTTCCGGTGCGACGTAGAGCAGGTCGAGCGCGCCCGCTCGGAAGGCGTCGATTGTCTCGCGCCAGTCGGCATCGACGCTGGTGAGCGCTGCCGCCTCGATCCCGTTCGCCCGCGCGGCGCGGAGCTGGTCGTGCATCAGCGCGATCAGCGGCGAGACGACGACGCAGGTGCCTGGCAGTATCGTCGCGGGAAGCTGGTAGGTCAGCGACTTGCCCGCGCCGGTGGGCATGACGGCCAGCGTCGATTCGCCGCCCAGCACGCGTTCGACCACGCGCGCCTGGACACCGCGGAAGTCGTCGTGCCCGAACAGCCGGCGCAGCTCCGCGCGTGCCGTGTCGAGCGGCTGTATCCTTTGGTGCCCCGCGTCCATCGCGGATCCGCATGGCAGATGCGGCGCGGCAGGTGAACGGCCAATCGGATCATTTGCCGTTTGCCGGAGGACTTGTGCGCCGCTAGCGTGCGCGCGCCCTGGCCATGCCGGGGCAGGAATTCACAGGAGAACAATCGATGAGGAAGATCCTTGCCAGCGCGTTCGCGGCTTCGGCGGCGCTTGCGCTCGCCGCTTGCGGCAGCTCCGAAGACGCGTCGGCCGATGCCGAGGCGGACACGGTCGAGATGCCGGCCGACGAGGCGCTCGCGCCCGTGACCGAAGAGCCGGTCGAAGCGCCGGTGGCCGAGCCGACCGCCGAGGACACGACGGCCGTCGACGCCAATGCCGCCGCCGACGAGGCGGGTGCAGCCGCCGCTGCCGCGGCCGCCGACGTCGCGGCCGAAGCCGCAGCCGCTTCGGAAGAGACGACCGAGTAAGCTTGTCCGCGCGCCCTTCGCGGGGCCGCAGCCAATCGATGAAGCGGGCGGATCGTTCAGGCGATTCGCCCGCTTTTCCTTTGTCCGCCGTTCGCTATGGTGCGCGGCGATGACGCGCTTCGCCCTTCTCGCCTTCCCGCTCCTGCTCGCCGCCTGCGAGCCGGCCGACAACCAGCCCGGCCCCGGCGGAGTCACGGTGGGCGAGGCCAAGGCGCTCGACGATGCGGCCGAGATGCTCGATCAGCAGCGACTGCCGCCTGACGCGCTCGACGAGGGCGCCGAAACCCCATCCTCCCCAGCCGCGACCCCGACGGCGGAGCCGGCACCCGCCGGATAGCTCCGCCCCGAATTTCATCACAGCGAGAGGACACGAAGACGCATGGCTCAAAGCGGCATGGACCCGGAACTTTTCGAGCAGTTCATCGACCAGCTCGAACGCTACGTCCGCGAACGGCTGATCCCGGCCGAGCGCGAGGTGATCGAGCACGATTCGATACCCGAGCCGATCCTGACCGAGATGCGCGACATGGGCCTGTTCGGTCTTACCGTGCCGGAGGACTATGGCGGCGCCGGCCTCAACACCAGCCAATATGCCCGCGTGGTCAGGACGATGGCTTACGCCGCGCCCGCGTTCCGATCGATCTTCTCGATCAACGTCGGCATGTTCAACTCGGCGATCAAGAACGGCGCGACCGAGGCGCAGAAGGCGGAGTGGTGGCCGCGGATCGCCGGAGGCGAGATCGCCTGCTTCGGTCTGACCGAGCCCGGTTCGGGCAGCGACAGCGCGGCCATGCAGACGACCGCCAGGCCCGATCCCGAGGGCAACGGCTGGATCCTCAACGGCACCAAGCGGTACATAACCAACGCACCGCAGGCCAAAGTCGGCCTGATCATGGCCCGCACCCAAAAGGAGGCGCTGCCCAAGAACGCGCACGTCTCCGCCTTCATCGTGCCGATGGACGCGCCGGGCGTCTCGGTCGGCAGCGCGGACAAGAAGATGGGCCAGTCGGGGGCGCAGATCGCGGACATCATTCTGGAAGACGTGCACGTGCCGGGCGATGCCCTGCTCGGCGGGGAGACCGGCAAGGGCTTCGTCTTCGCGATGAAGAGCCTCGACAACGGGCGCATCTCGGTCGGCGCGGCGTCCACCGGCTACGCGCGCCGTGCGCTCGATTCGGCGCTACGCTACGCCACCGAGCGCAAGGCTTTCGGCGAGCCGATCGCCAATTTCCAGCTCATCCAGCAGATGCTCGCCGAGAGCGAGACCGAGATCTATGCCGCCGAATGCATGATGGCCGACGTTACCGCGCGCGCCGACGCGGGCGAGAACATCCTGCGCAAGGCCGCCGCCTTCAAGGTCTTCGCCAGCGAGATGTGCGGGCGCGTGGTCGACCGGGTGGTGCAGGTCTACGGCGGCGCGGGCTACCTCGCCGAATACGACGCCGAGCGCTTCTTCCGCGACGCGCGGATCTACCGCATCTACGAGGGCACGACGCAGATCCTCCAGCTTCAGATCGCCAAGCACATGCTGCGCGACTTCGCGGCGGGGTCGTGACGACAGAGGTGGCTCGGGCCCACCCCATTGCAGCTAGGCTCGCCTGCGGCTCGCGAAGCCTCATTCCCCTCCCGCAAGCGGGAAGGGAGCGAGACTTGCCGGCTTGCCGGCTAGTCGCAGCGGGGTGGGCTCCGCACGATGTATAGCCTCCTCTCCGACCTCTCGATCGTCGAAGTGTCGAGCTTCGTCGCCTCGCCGACGGCGGGGCTCTACTGCGCGCAGATGGGAGCGGAGGTCGTGCGGGTCGACCAGATCGGCGGCGGGCTCGACTACGACCGCTACATGCAGACCGCCGAGGGGCGCAGCCTGTCGTGGGAGAACCTCAACCGCGCGAAGAAGAGCGTCGCGCTGGACTTGCGCAGTGCGGAGGGGCGCGAGCTGTGCGTCGAGCTGGCGCGCAGGACCGGCCAGCTCATCACCAACCTGCCCGAAAAGAGCTTCCTCAGCCACGCGGCGGTGAGCGAGGGGCGGGCGGACATGATCTCGGTGCGGATCATGGGCTGGCACGACGGGCGCCAGGCGATGGACTTCACGGTCAACGCCGCGAGCGGCTATCCACTGATGACCGGCCCGGCCGAATGGGACCTGCAGACCGCGCCGCCGGTCAACCAGATCCTGCCCGCGTGGGACTTCATCACCGGCGCCTACTGCGCGTTCGTGATGATGGCCGCGCTGCACCATCGCGCGGCGACCGGCGAGGGAAGCGAAGTGCGCGTGCCGCTGGGCGACGTCGCGCTGGGCACGGTCGCCAACAGCGGCGCCATGGCCGAGATGCTCTACCGCGGGGCGGACCGCGAGCGGCTCGGCAATGCGATCTGGGGCGCCCTGGGGCGCGACTTCACCAGCCGCGACGGCAAGCGCTTCATGGTCGCGGTGCTCACGCCCAAGCAGTGGGCGGCGATGGTCGAGGCGCTGGGCATCGCGGAGCCGGTCGCGGCGCTGGAGGCGAAGACGGGCCTGTCGTTCGCCCGGTCCGACCGCAACCGGTTCGAGCACCGCGAGGCGCTGTTCGCGATCGTACAGGAGGCTGCCGGGCGCGAGGACTACGGGGTGCTCGCAGAGCGGCTGGCGGCGGCCGGTGCGACGTTCGAACGCTACCGCACGATGCACGAGGCCGTGACCGATCCGGTGCTCGTCGCCGAGAACCCGCTGTTCGGCCCCTCGCCCGCCAATCCGAGCGGTTTCGCCTATCCGGCGGCCCGCTCGCTCGCCAACCTGCCCGGCCGCGCCGCCGGGGATCCCGCGCCCGCGCCCTACCTAGGCCAGCACAGCGAGGAAGTGCTCGCCGAGCGGCTGGGGCTGTCCTCGGGTGCGATCGGCGACCTGATCGACCGGGGCGTGGTGGCACCGAGCGACAGGGAATCCTTCCGGGGAACTGCCTGACAAGAATGTTCCTATTTGGTTATTTTTTATTGACATGAGTAGATTATTCGGTTATACAACCGGCCGAGATTCGGAGATTTTCAGATGACCAAACGCCGCGCCGCCATCGTCAGTCCCTTGCGCACGCCGGTCGGACGCTTCCTCGGCACGCTGGCGCCGCTGACGGCGGGCGATCTCGGGGCGGCGATCCTCAAGGCGCTGATCGAGCGGAGCGGGATCGATCCGGCGCGGGTGGACGACGTGGTATTCAGCCAGGGCTACGGCAACGGCGAGGCGCCGGCGATCGGGCACTGGGCCTGGCTCGCGGCGGGGCTTCCTCTGGAGGTCCCCGGCTATCAGCTCGACCGGCGCTGCGGGTCGGGCCTGCAGGCGGTGGTCAACGCGGCGATGATGATCGAGGCGGGGCATGCCGACGTGGTCGTCGCCGGCGGGTGCGAATCCATGTCCAACGTCGAGCACTACACCACGGCGCTGCGCGGCGGCGTGAAGGCGGGCAATGTCGAGCTGTGGGACCGGCTGACACGCGGGCGGCTGATGAGCCAGCCGATCGAGCGCTTCGGCGTGATCAGCGGCATGATCGAGACGGCGGAGAATCTCGCCAAGGATTACGACATCACGCGCGAGCAGGCCGACGCCTTCGCAGTTCGTTCGCACCGGAACGCGGCGGCGGCGTGGGACGCGGGGCGGTTCGACGCGCAGCTCGTCCCGCTCGAAGTGCCGCAGCGCAAGGGCGATCCGGTCGCGTTCGACCGCGACGAGGGCTTTCGCGCCGATGCCAGCATGGACACGCTGGGGCGCCTGCGCCCGCTCGAAGGCGGCGTCGTCACGGCGGGGAACGCCAGCCAGCAGAACGACGCGGCGGCCGCGTGCCTGGTCGTGGCCGAAGACAAGCTGGAGGAGCTCGGGCTCGAGCCGATGCTGTGGTTCTCCGGCTATGCCGCAGCGGGCTGCGACCCGAGCCGCATGGGCATCGGCCCAGTCCCCGCGGTCGAGCGCCTGTTCGCGCGCACCGGCAAGGGATGGGACGACGTCGGCTTGGTGGAACTGAACGAGGCCTTCGCGCCGCAAGTGCTCGCCGTGCTCAAGGGCTGGGGCTGGTCGGAGGACGACAGCCGGCGCGAGATCCTCAACGTCAACGGCTCGGGCATCTCGCTCGGCCACCCGATCGGCGCGACCGGCCTGCGCATTCTCGCCGACATGGCGCACGAGATGCACCGGCGCGAGGTGCGCTACGGGCTCGAGACCATGTGCATCGGCGGCGGCCAGGGGATTGCCGCGCTGTTCGAGCGGGCGGCGTGAGAGAGTATGGGTCTTCGCCCGTCATCCCAGCGAAAGCTGGAATCGCGCGCAGCACCGTACGACCTGGCGGACAGCGATCCCAGCTTTCGCTGGGATGACGAATGCGGGAGTGCAGCATGACTGAATGGGACGCCTGGATCGGCCGCGAGCAGCGGAGTGCCGACCGGCTCGACCCGTCGCTGGCGGCGCGCTGGTGTGCGACGTTCGACCTGCCGGCGCCGGCGGGCGAGGCCATGCCGCAGGGGATCCACTTCTGCCTCTGCACGCCCGAGGCGCCGACGGCGCAGCTCGGCGAGGACGGGCATCCGCAGCGCGACGACAGTGCGGTGAGCTTCCTGCCGCCCGTGCCGCTCCCCCGCCGGATGTGGGCCGCGAGCGAAGTCGCGTTCCTCGGTCCGATCGCAGTCGGGGCGCCGGTCGAGCGGGTCTCGCGCGTGGCGGCTATCGCGGAGAAGGACGGGCGCAGCGGACCGATGACCTTCGTCGAGGTCGTTCATGAGACGTCGGCAGGCGGCGCGCTCGCCGTGCGCGAGACGCAGACGCTGGTCTACCGCGAGGCCGCGGCGGCCGACGCGCCGCTTGCGCCGCCGCCGCCGACGGAGGACACTTTCGACGCCGCAGGCTGGGATGCGGCGCACCGCGTGGTCCATCCCGATCCGCGGCTGCTGTTCCGCTATTCGGCGCTTACCTTCAATACGCACCGCATCCACTACGACGCGCCCTATGCCCGCGAGGTCGAGCGCTATCGCGGGCTGGTGGTCCACGGGCCGCTGACCGCGAGCCTGCTGCTGCAGCTCGCCGCGCGCGAACTGGGCGACAACGCGCTGAAGCGCTTCGCCTTCCGCGGCCTCAGCCCGGCGATCGCGGGGGAACCGCTGCACCTCGTCATGCGCGGGGCGGGCGAGGCGATCGAGCTTGCCGCCTTCGCGGGCGACGGGCGCCAGGTCACCCGGGCGAGCGCCGCCGCATAAGAGGCTGGCGCGCAAGAAAAAGGGCGGCAATGCTGCCGCCCTTTTCCGTTCGTCGCGATCCGGGCGTTAGGCTTCGGGATCGGTTTCCGCTTCTGCGTCGGCATCGGCCGACGCAGAAGTGTCGCCCACTTCGGCGTCCGCCGCGACATCGGCTTCGACGCTCGCGTCCGCTGCGTCGTCCGCATGCTCCTTGGTGTGGTCGACGGTGTCGGCCACTGCGTCGGTCGCGGTGTTCACCGGACCTTCGAGGCCGGTCTGCGCGTCCGCGCTGACGTCGACTTCGCCGGTGACCGGGCCGACCGCGCCGGTGGCATCGTCGACCGACTGCGCATGGGCGACCGAGCCGGCAGCGCCAAGCGCCAGGGCGAGCGAAAGGGAAATCATCTTCTTCATCGAGTCCATCCTTAATCCCGTTGGCTGGGATGGCTAGGACGTGCCGACCCCGTGAAAGGTCCCCGAATTGCGGCGATCCGCGCCGTAAGATCGCCGAGGTGAGCCCGTTAATCGGGGGTTTAGCTTCCGGCCCTCCCGGTCGATGGCGCTTTCCAGCGCGCAGCACAGCCGCTAAGCGCGCCGGGCTTGCGCAGGCAGAAGGTTTTTCGAATGAACGGCAGCGACGAGATGGCGACGATCGCCAAGGCCCAGGTGCTGATCGAGGCGCTGCCTTACTTCCAGCGATATGCGGGGCGCACTTTCGTGGTCAAATACGGCGGCCACGCGATGGGCGACCCGGCCGCCGCGCGCGACTTCGCCGAGGACATCGTGCTGCTGAAGGCCGTCGGGATCAACCCGGTGGTGGTCCACGGCGGCGGGCCGCAGATCGGGGCCATGCTGAAGAAGCTCGGGGTCGAGAGCACCTTCGTCGACGGCCTGCGCGTGACCGACGCGCAGACGGCGCAAATCGCCGAAATGGTCCTGTCGGGCGCGATCAACAAGGAATTGGTCGGCTGGATCAACCAGGCGGGGGGCAAGGGGCTCGGCATCTCCGGCAAGGACGGGCGGCTCGTCACCGCGTCCAAGGTGCAGCGCACGGTCAAAACTCCCGGCAGCAATATCGAGCAGGCGGTCGACCTCGGCTTCGTCGGCGAGCCGTCGGCGGTGGACACGACGATCATCGACACCGCGGTCGCCGCCGGGATGATCCCGATCGTCGCCCCGATCGGCGCAGGCGAGGACGGGCAGACCTACAACATCAACGCCGACACCATGGCCGGCGCGATCGCCGCGGCGCTGGGCGCGGCGCGGCTGTTCCTGCTGACCGACGTTCCGGGCGTGCTCGACAAGCAGGGCGCGCTGCTCAGCGATCTCCGACCGTCCGACATCGAGCGGCTGCGCGCCGACGGCACGATCGGCGGCGGAATGATCCCGAAGCTGGAGACCTGCGTCCACGCGGTCGAGGCCGGGTGCGAGGCGGCAGTGGTGATCGACGGGCGCGTGCCCCATGCCATGCTGCTCGAACTCTTCACGGCGCATGGCGCGGGCACGCTGATACGGGCAGAATGAGGATGGTCGTGCGACCGTCTTAGGCAGTTGATACAGCCGCCACGAAGCGGGTAGGAAGGCGGCCGAACCGCAACGCGGCCAGGAAAGGACAATACGTGGGTCTCATCATCGACATCCTCGGCATGCTGATCAACGTGATCGTAATGCTGGTCATCATCCAGTTCATCATCGGGCTGCTGTTCGCCTTCAACGTGATCAACCAGCGCAACGAATTCCTCTGGCAGGTCTACAACTCGATCAACTCGCTGCTGGAGCCGGTGCTGGCGCCGATCCGGCGAATCCTGCCGCAGACCGGAACGATCGATTTCTCGCCGCTGGTGCTGATCATCGGCCTGCAGATCTTCATGCGTATCCTGATCTACGCGGTCTACGGCCAGTAATGGCGGCCGAGATCATCGACGGGAAGGCGTTCGCCGCGTCCCTGCGCGAGAAGGTCGGCGCGCTGGCGGCCGCGTTCGAGGCGCAGGCCGGGCGCAAGGCGGGCCTCGCGGTCGTGCTCGTGGGCGAGGACCCGGCGAGCCAGGTCTATGTCGGCAGCAAGGGCAAGGCGACCGTCGCCGCCAACATGGCGAGCTTCGAGCACCGCCTTCCGACCGAAACCAGCGCGGCGGAGCTGCTGGCGCTGGTCGACCGGCTGAACCGCGACCCGGCCGTCGACGGCATCCTGGTGCAGCTTCCGCTGCCCGGCCATCTCGACGAGCAGGCGGTGATCGCCGCGATCGACCCGAACAAGGACGTCGACGGCTTCCACGTCATCAATGCCGGCCGACTCGCGGTCGGCCAGCCCGGCTTCGTGCCCTGCACGCCGCTCGGCTGCATGATGATGCTGACCCACCGGCTGGGTGACCTCTCGGGGCTCGAGGCGGTCGTGATCGGCCGCTCGAACATCGTCGGCAAGCCGATGGCGCAGCTCCTGCTCGGCGCCAATGCGACCGTCACCATGGCGCACAGCCGCACGAAGGATCTGCCGGATGTGGTGCGGCGGGCGGACATCGTCGTCGCCGCGGTCGGGCGCGCGGAAATGGTGAAGGGCGACTGGCTCAAACCGGGCGCGACCGTGATCGACGTCGGCATCAACCGGCTGGAGCCGGAGCCCGGCGCGGCGAAAGGCCGCCTGGTGGGCGATGTCGCTTTCGATGAGGCACGCGAGGTCGCGGGCGCGATCACGCCGGTGCCGGGCGGGGTCGGGCCGATGACCATCGCGGTCCTGCTCAGGAACACGCTCGTCGCCGCGCACCGCAATGCGGGAATCGCGCTGGCGGAGGATGCGATATGAAGCGCGCGATCGGCGCCGTGCTCCTCGCAGGCCTGCTCGCCTCCTGCGCGTCGGGCAGCAACGATCCGCGCGAGCGTTTCTACCGCTCGCTTGCGCCCCGGGCGAACCCGAGCGCAGTAATCGCCACCGAGCTCGCCTTCGCGCGCGAGGCGCGGGAGGAAGGGCAGTGGACCGCCTTCCGCGAATTCGCCGCCGAGGATGCGGTGATGTTTGTGCCCGAAGCGGTGAAGGCGCGCGACTGGCTGTCCAACCGCGCCGATCCGCCGCAGCCGGTGCAGTGGCAGCCGCACCAGGTCTGGTCGAGCTGCGACGGCTCGCTCTCGGTCACCAGGGGCGCCTGGCAGCGGCCCGACGGCAGCACCGGCTATTTCACGACCGTGTGGCGCCGCGAGGGCCGACGGGGGGACGAGGAGTACCGCTGGGTGCTCGACCAGGGCGACACGCTGGCCGAACCGCTGCCCGAGCCGGACATCATCCGGACCACGGTGGCGGACTGCGGCGGCGACGGCTTGCCCGTCGCACCCGCGTCCGAGCCCGGCGCCACCGCCGGATCGGGCCGCTCCCGCGACCGCACGCTCACCTATACCTGGCAAGTCGCGCCCGATCTCTCGCGCACCGTCACGGTCACCATGCTGATCGACGGCGAGGCGGAGGACGTCCTGACGGTCGCGGTTGCCGCGCCCGGTGGCGGCTGAATGGTCGAGCTCTTCATCTCCGCCTTCGTCACGCTGTTCGTGGTGATCGACCCGCCGGGGTGCGCGCCGATCTACGCCGGGCTGACCAAGGACGCGAGCGCTGCGCAGCGCCGCAACATGGCGATCCGCGCGGCCCTGATCGCGGGTGCGATCCTGTTGGCCTTCGCCTTCTTCGGGGAGGCGCTGCTCGGCGCGCTGCACATCGATCTCGAGAGCTTCCGTATCGCGGGCGGCATCATGCTGTTCGTGATCGCGCTCGAGATGGTGTTCGAGAAGCGGACCCAGCGCCGCGAGGACCGGGCCGAGAAGATCATGGCGCAGAACGAGGCAACCCCCGAGGTCGAGGACGTGTCGGTCTTCCCCATGGCCATGCCGATGCTCGCCGGGCCGGGCGCAATCGCCTCGATCATGCTGCTCACCAGCGGGACCGACATGAACGGAATGCTGACCGTGCTCGCCGCACTGTTCAGCGTACTGCTGCTGACGATGCTGGCCCTGATGGCCGCGGGGCCGCTGATGCGGCTGTTCGGCGACCGGGTGGAGGCGGTCATCACGCGCTTGCTCGGCGTGCTGCTCGCTGCCCTTGCCTCGCAATATGTGATCGACGGGCTGCGCGGCAGCTTCGGGTTCTAGATTGCCGGAGGTGTGCAGATCCGGCCGGCGCAGCCGACCGCAAGCGCGACCGCGCGCCCGAGCTTAGGCGAGAAAAGCCAAGCGGGCCGGACGGCCCGCGCCCGGCGCTTGAGGGCGTTTACTGCAGCGTTACGCGATCTTCGTCGCCGTCGCGGCGGCCGTAGAACTGCATCAGCTGGATCAGCAGCTCGCAGCGTTCGCGCAGCGTATCGACTTCGAGCAGAGCCTGCTTCGACGCGGGATCGAACGGCGCGATCTGCGACACGCCGTTGATCAGCGACATGTCGTCGAGCCGGGCGACCGATTCCCAGTCGACGCTGTAGCCCTGGGCATCGGCGAAGCGGCGCGCCTCGCGCTCGAAGCCGGCGCGCTCGATGCTGCTCAGCACCTCGTCGGCATCGTCGCCGATCAGTTCGGCCTCGACCTTGCGGAACGGCGTGGCGCTCTCGACCTCGCGCAGCACGCGGAAGCGCGCCTCGCCGTCGAGCACGATGTTGTAGCGCCCGTCCTCCAGCGCCTCGACTTCGCCGATCCGGCCGACGCAGCCGATCGCGAACAGCGGCGCACCTTCCGCGGCGCGGTGCGGCTGGATCATCCCGATCCGCCGGTCGCGCGCGAGCGCGTCGCCGACCAGCGCGCGGTACCGCGGCTCGAAGACGTGCAGCGGCAGTTGCAGCCCCGGGAAGAGGATCACGCCCGGCAGGGGGAAGATCGAAAGGCGGGTGGTCATCGGCCTGACCGATCCCTGCTCCACCGGGCCCGGCATCGCCTCATCCGAACAGTATCCTGGACAATCGCCGCCGCGTCGCGACGACCCACGGATCTTCGAGCCCGACGGCTTCGAAGATCTGCAGCAACTTGGCGCGCGCGGCGCCATCGTTCCATTCGCGGTCGTGCTCGATCATAGCCAGCAACGTGTCCGCCGCCTCGTCGCGCCGGTTCGCCGCGAACGCCGCCTCGGCGAAGGCGAGCTGCTTGTCCATATCCGCCGGCGCTTCGGCCGCCGCGGCGCGCAGCGCCTGGAGCTCGCCTTCGTCGACCTGCGTTCCGGCCAGCTCGAGCGCACTCTTCGCGGTGCGGATCACCGGGTCTTCAGCGAGCGCCGGATCGAGCGCGTCGAGCGCCGCCTGCGCTTCGTCGGGCCGCCCGGCGGCAATCAGCGCGCGGATCAGCCCGGCCTGCGCTGCGGCGTTGTCCGGCGTCATCTCGGTCACCTGCGCGAAGATGCCTGCCGCGCGTTCGCCATCGCCGTCGGCAAGGATCTGCTCTCCCATGGCGACGAACTGCGCAACGTCCTGCTCCTGCCGCTGCGCGGCGCCGCCGTCCCCGCCGTTCACCGGAAGTTGCTCCAGCAACTGGTCGAGCACTTGCTTCAACTGCGATTCGCTGCGCGCATTGGTCAGGTCGGCGACGGGCTGGCCCTGGAACAGCGCATAGACGGTCGGGATCGAGCGGACCTGGAACTGGCTCGCGATGAACTGCTCCTCGTCCACGTTGAGCTTGGCGAGCATCACGCCCTTGTCGGCATATTCGGCGGCGACTTTCTCCAGCATCGGCGCAAGCGCCTTGCACGGCCCGCACCACTCGGCCCAGAAATCGAGGATGACGAGTTTCGACATCGACGGTTCGACGACATCCTTGCGGAACCGATCGACCGCCTTCTGCTCGTCGAGATTGAGGCCCATGCTAGCCAAGGCGCGCTCCCATTCGTTAGGTGTTCGGACAAGCGGCCAATGTGGGTGTTTTGCCCGGATTGTGAAGGAAAAAGCGCCGCGCGATTTTCCCCTTGCGGCCCTGGGTCCCCACTGCTAATCGCGCCGCCTCCAGCCGGAACGCCAGGCGTCCGGCAGCGCCAAGTGAGCGGGCGTAGCTCAGGGGTAGAGCACAACCTTGCCAAGGTTGGGGTCGAGAGTTCGAATCTCTTCGCCCGCTCCAAAAATTCCGAGAAATTCAGGGAGTTACTTTCGCACCCGTAAAGCGGGGGGATGGCTCTCATGGGCCGTCTACCACCCGTCTACCACCGAGCGGATCTTCTCCGTTGCCGCCCGAGGGCAGTCGTGCGGAGGTCTTGCTGGACGTGATAGCGGTCGGCCTGCTTCGATGCACTGGCACGACCTTCGTGCCGCCACGTCGATTGCACAGCGCTCAGCGCAGCGTTCGCGAAAGGAATTGGCGGACGAGCGGCAGCGCGTCCTCAAAATGGGGTTTCCAGCAGCCAGTGTCCTGCGTCGTTGAGGATGTGGAACTCCGCGTCCGGTAGATCGCGCTGATAGGCGCGGGCCGATGCGCTGTCGGCTGACATCGGCCTCGGCCTCGATCTATCCAGTCGGGCGCGGCTCGACGTGGCCTACAGCGGAGATGCGGCCTCGCGTGCACAAAACCACAGCGGCAAGGCGACGTTCTCGCTCGCGTTCTAGGAGTGCTGAGTTTCGGATTCTTCCGACTTTCGGGCCACAATCGGAGCTGCAATCGCATCGCGACGCGTGATCAAAGCCGCTCGCCGTTCTCGAATGGCCGTTGTCCCGCTGGTTGGGTGGGCGCCGCGCTTGCCGCTCCGGCCTTGCCGCAAGCGGCTGCGACGGGGCTCTATAGTGCCGCGGGCTGCAGATCCTCCTGGTAGGCGGCTTGATCGGCCACCTGCACTTCTCACTTGTTCGAGGTGGACGGACAGCTATCCTGCACCCGAAACCGACGTCCCGCGAGGTTCCGCATGCGCATCAGGCTTTTCCTCGCAATCTTTGTTGCAGGCCTTCTGGCTTTACTTTCCTCCCCCGCAATGGCTCGGGCAACGGCGGCGGAGCCACCGGAAAAATGCACCTTTCAGTCATTGTCTCCGGCAGACAAGTCGCGTTATCAGTCTCGCTACCGACGCCGGGTTCGCCTCGATGGGAAGGCTTTCGCTGATCGATGGCTCTACGAACAGGTGTGCATGACGGCCGCTGAACGAAAAGCCCTTCGCCCGCCGGCAAAAGGGAAGAACTGCCGCGCTGTCTCACGCCCCGTTACCAGCATGGACGGCTCGATGACCGTCGGCATCGGGCGAAAGTGCGACTGAATTCTTGGGCTGGTGATTTCGCTCCCCGTCTGTGACCTGGCACTCCAAGAGGAGCTGATTGCCGCTCGACTGTGGTCAAACGGCCCGCGGCAACATCAAAAGGCACAGCCGCCATACTCGTAATCCGCAATGCAGTGGACGAGCCGGAGAATGGCTATCAGTCGGATTTCGATCTCCTGATTGTCGTTAGCCACGAGGAGCTGATCGATATCGCCCATTGCTAGTATGTCGCCGAGGATCGGATCGCGCGCGATCCGGCGTGCTAGGCGCCGCCACTGCGGTCCCGCAAGGTTCGAGCCGACGCTGAATCACCCCGACGGTTGCTTGGCGGGCTGGAAGAAGCCGGCCAGTTTAGAGACGGGCAGCTTGCAGAAGGGAATGCGGGCTTGCTGCCGTCGAGTCACGCGAACTAGCTACGTCAGCTCATTACCTAGGCTCGGTTGTCCATCACTACACGGGTGGCTCGACACCGACTGCCGCTGGATAGCGACTAGACAACCCGGGGCGTCAGCAGTCAGGATGCGTCTTTTCCGAGTAGCAATACAAACTGCGAGCTAGTGTCGGAACCACGTGAGAGGCATCATGGCTGACCAGACCCGCATCTGATCGACGTCAAATGACGTCAACAGAGGGAGCCGCCAGGCGCCTGGTGCGGTTTGTTGCGGATACTTATCTGGAAGTCCTCCACATGCAGCTTCACTTTGGCCCTACAGGCAAAAATACGTCGTTACCGGCGCGAACTCCGACATTGGTCGTGCGATCGCGATCGCACTCAGCAAACCGGGTGCAAACGTTGCCGTCGCTGCTCATGGCGGCGTTTGTGCGCAGCATCTCGTCCCGGTGTGGGGCGGGCGGACGCGTCGTCAGATTCGTTCCTGATCAAGCTTGGTTCGCCGTATGCCCGCTAAAAAGCGACGCTTGGCTGCGTTCGGTTTGGGCATGCTCATCGCGTCGATCATTGCGACACGTGTCGCGCGGCCGACCCTAGGAGATGAAGAAATGCTCAAATGTACAGTACTTTTTCGGCGTCTAGCATAGCTGTCGACCTTGCGCAGCGATCGCAACACCGGCGCAGGATGGTCCTCAGATGCCACAACCGGCATCCGCGACGAATCCAACTTCGCCAAGTCAACGGCGTTAGCGTCCGGTATCAAACTCGCAGCGTGGGTCCCGTCCATCAATGGTGCAGCGATCGAGCGAGCGCCGGCATCCCAGATATGGCTGCGGAGGCTCGAAGTATCGGATCAGCCATTCAGAGCTCCCGATCCGAAGATTTGGGGAAGGCAAAGACATGACAGCGAGGTATACTTTCGACGTATTCATGAGTCTCGACGGCTCCGGATCCGCCGGCCGCGGGTGGCGCGGATACTGGGGCAAGCAGGGGCCTGAACTGCTCGCGCATCGCCTTGATCTGTACCAAAAGGACCAACGAATGGTTCTTGGAGCCAACACATATCGTGCTTTCACGCGGATGCTGGCGGCGACCGGAGCTGAATCCGAACTGCACGACCCATGGGTTGCGCGCATGCGGAATCTGCCGACCTCTGTCGTATCGAGATCCGTCGAAGGCCCCCTCGACTGGCCAGGCGCTACACTAGAGAGCGGTGATGCAATCGAGGTCGTTGCTCGGCTCAAGGAAGAGTCGGATTTACCCCTGCGCTCTCACGGAAGCCTGTCGATGAACCGGGCGCTGATGGCAGCCGGCCTTGTCGATTTCGTCCAGGTGACGGTGTTCCCCGTGATTACAGGTCAGTCAGGCGCCGAACCGATCTTTGATGGCGCGGCGGATTTCGATCTCGACCTGGTCTCGAGTCAGCTTCTCGATGGCCGGATCCAGGAACTTGTCTACCGTCCAGAGCTGCACGCCTGAATCCTGGCCCGGAGGGCCTTCGCCGACCAACCTGATACCGACGCTTGCCCGCGCCAGCAGCGATCACCTTATTTTCTGTGCTGGTTGGGCGCTGTCGGGGCGGATCCTGCCGGAACTCTTGGCATGCAGGGCGATGCCCAAGTGCGGCCAACTCTGAGACTGGTGACGCTGCGTGACGGACCTCGCGGACAAGCGAGCCAGACAGGACTGCATGGCTGCGCACTCCAACCGCTGACACATATGTCGTACAATGGCTGTCTCTGGACAATCTGGCGTCATTTGAAATCGACAGCCGCCCGGATTTTCTCGGCGTCGTAGCAGCCCCTACGCCCGCCTGCCTCAAGCTCGTCGAAGCGCTCGCCGAGCTGGACGTGGCACCAACATTTTCGGCAGCCCGACCGACTGCCCTTCCCAGTAACCGGTCGCTACCGGTCCGCACGCCTCCCGCAATCGAAGTCGCGTTCCGATAAACTGGCGTTGCTCTAGCAGCAACGACGAAAGGCGCATGCCTTCGACTCGACAGTGCCGCTGGCGCAGCAGCCGGTCGTTGCGCGGAAGACGCCCCTCTCGAGCGAGGGCGCTTACGCTTAAACGCTGCCAACTGAACGGCGCGTGCGGACTTCAGGGGCGCCCAATCCAGCAATCATCCGTTGGCCTTGTTGAACATCATATGCGTGACGCCGCTTGAGGACGATACGGTTTCGACATCGTAGCTTTCCTCCAGTCCCTCCATTCCATCCCAGAGGCGAACGCCTCGTCCCAGCAGGATTGGCACGACGACCAAGTGCATGTGATCGATAAGCCCCGCTGCAAGGAAATCCCGAATAACCGAAACGCCTCCGCCGATGCGCACGTCCTGACCGCCGGCCGATTGGCGAGCGGCAGCGAATGCTTCCTCGCGCGAGGCGTCGAGAAAGTGAAATGTGGTACCGCCCTCCATCTCTATCGGCGGACGCGGGTGATGGGTTAGTACGAAGACCGGTGTATGGAATGGCGGGTTGGAACCCCACCAGCCATGCCAGTTCGGATCATCTTCCCATCCAGGATAGCCAAACTTGCCTGCGCCCATGATCTCGGCACCGATTCCCGGCGAGAACAAGCGCAGCAGGGAATCGTCGATGCCGCCACTTCCCCCGGCTCGTCCGAGCAACTTGCGGCCCCACCGCGCTTCGAACATCCAGTCATGGAGTCTTTCACCGGCGTGTCCGAACGGAGCTTCACGGCTTAGACCTTCACCGGTACCGAAGCCGTCTAGCGAGATGGAGAAATGTTGAACGCGAGCTAATGACACACTTGCTGCTCCCCTGCTGGCATTCAGGGCGGTCGGCGGCCGCACCTCCAATGATTGATCGCACCGCAGCAATGCCCAAATGGATTTGCGAGCAACGTCGACTTCCTGCTGCCGGGCGGCCTTCAGGAACATCAGAAGCATTCTTTCATTCGGTCCTCGGTGCCCGGGCAAGCAAAGCAAGTGCAGGTTCGCCGTCAGCCGGGCTGCCGCTGTCGTGCGTTCAGCGGCATAAAAGCGACCGTTGCCCGTGCGGCTATCGAGAGAGCCTGGTTTAGACCGTTATCAAGCGACATGTCGTCACCGCTACTGTGGAGTCACTATGTCTCTTGTTCCGCCGTTGCTTGCCCTCGTCATTCAGTCGACGACACCCACGCCACATCCGCGGCAGGCGGAGGCGCGAGAGCTAATGACTGCCGTCCAAGGCCAATGGCGCTGCCGCGGCGCGTTTGCAGACGGGCGTGCGATAGAGGCCGACCTACGTTTTGAGCCTGTTTTCGATGGGCTCGGAACTCGCTTCTCCCATGTCGATCGGCCCCCGCACAGCTATCGTCAGGAGTCGCACTGGGGTTTCGATCGAGAGAGCGGGCATATTGTCTCGCTCGCACTGACCGGGTCAGGCCGAACCGCCGAACCGAGCGCGGTAACGTATGTCGCCGAGACTTGGACGAAAAGCTCACTGACGCTGGTCCAGCGGGCTCTTCTCACAGATCCGTTTGCGCCGAACCGCTTCACCTACACTATAGCGAATGGCCGCTTAACGAAGGTATGGGAGGTGGCACGGGCCGAAGGACGCTGGACCATGGGGGATTATCTCGACTGCGAGCGGGCAGACTGAAAGCAGACCAGAAGTCTCTGCACCACATGCCGCGAAATCGGCAGAACGGGGCAGCCGCTCTGAATAGGCCGGGCTATCAGAAGCCCCCGCGGAAAAGCGGCTTCTGGCGCGACCTTTCGGTCAACAACGCGTCTTCATGTGTTGAAAAGGTCCGAGTCTGCAACCCAGAGTCAGTTTCTCGACACAATGATCACAACGCTTGCGCAGCGAGAATTACCGCCCTGTCGAATGCGCGATCCGCAATACCCTATGCTTGCAAAAGCCGCCGGCCGCTGCTGGTTCTTTGAATTGGAGAATCGCTAGAGAACAGCCTGATCCCGAGGGATGGGAGAGGGCGATTTTTCCATGGATAGTATTGAGTTTTTGCAGGGGCCGGCACTTCCCAAGAACGGTCACGATCGCGCGATCAGCAAGGCATCATCTCTGGTTCGAGAGACGACGCGATGCTTCGGATTTGTTGCTCGGTCAGATTGTCGAGCTGTTCGAGGGGAGTCAGAGACGCATCGTAGTCCTCGATCTCCTCCGGGTGTGCGGCAATCCACTCGGCAATCTCCCTCAGGAGGCGCTCGTTGGCCACGCCATGTCCACTCGTCCCGCCGAACAGCGGACTGTAGATCGACGACAGCGCCAGCTTCGCATTCGGCGCGAACCGGATCTCTGACAGCTTTGCCCGGTACTCGAGTTCAGCGTTCTCTAATTCGCAAGGCCCTTGGAAGGTTGCCTGGTCGAGGACGTGCCGCCCCTCGTGAGCGGTGATCGCGCTCTCTACGAGGGCGCCATAGTAAGCCTTCTTGAATGCCGCTTCGAAGCTTTCGTGGGGGCCCAAGGTCGCGCGCACCCTGGCGGCCAAAGTATCGATGCCAGCCAATCGGAGCCGGGATCGCACACCGCTCAGGAAGGCTATCGGCGTTCTGGTTGCTATCTCCCTGTCGCTTGCGCGCTGCGCCTCGGCCTCCACAAACGCTTTTTCTCGCGCGGCACCGGGGCGGGCGATACGGGTGAAGCCGTCGATCAAGGTAAGATAGCGGGGTCGGACCTGCACGATCGTCGCGCCGTCGACCGCCCAACCTCCCGGTGCCGAAGCGCCATCCATCAGCCAGGCGGAAAATGAGTTATGGACCATATTGTCCAGCACGATGAAGCGGATCTCACCGGTGCGGTCGTCCTGCATCACCTTCTGACGCTGGTCGACCACGACGTGACCCAAGTGAACGCCGGATACGCCGTTGGACTTGCCTGGCTTCGTTCCCCACAGTCCGAACGCGCGGTACAGTGCGTCTTGCCAATCCGCGCCCGGAGCGACCTGCTCGGCGGCGCTCGCGAGTATGCTTGTCAGCTTCTCCTCGAAGGCGTTCTCGTCGGCGGGGCCGTTCCGCGCATAGCGTCGGTCGTGTGCAAGTATCTCGCCGGTGAGCGTGTCATGTAAGTCCAAGTAGACGCCGATCGGTTCCCATCCCTCAACTCGCTCCAATTGGTGTCGTTCAGCGTAGGCCTGTAGTTCCTCATAAAAGCCTGTGCGCATCAACAAGCCTGCGAACCGAAGCGCCGCGCCAGTCGTCGGTTGTGGCGCGAGACCTTCACGAAACACGCGAGGAACATCCGCTTTTATCGCCTGGGGCGCATGCGTGCGGTCACCGAGCCAGAAATATCTTCGCCAGCCGGTCAGCGCGACATCCGCGTCCGCTGCTAGGATGCCGAGCGACAACTTCAGCTTCGCTCCCTGCGCGGAGAAGCGCGCAGGTTCAGGAAGAGCATCCAATCGGCGTAGCGCCGCGACTGCGGCCGAGCGCTGAGCTCCGTTACCGGCCACATCGAGCGCCGCGAGCTTCAGCGAGCGGATACCCTCAAGTGCAACACCGGGCTCGGTCTCGAGACACTGGATTTCAAGCCGAGCGAGGAGAGGGTTGGACTTGAAGTGCAATCCCTCGTTACGAATTCGGGCATATAGGTTCGCGGCTGGGCACGGGTCGGGATCCTCCGGGAGACTTGCGGTAAGAATCGCAAGGGCCCTGTCGCGCTGCCCGTCGACAAGCCAAGCGATTCGCGCCAGCTCTCGGTTTGCAGAGGACCGGTCCTTGGCTGGTGCGGCAGGGTCCGAGGCGACTTGGCGATAGAGCGACTCCGCCTTGTTGACGTCGTACACCCCATAGGCGGCTTGGGCTTCGGTAAAGGTGGAAGCGGCGCCAGAGCTTGCCATGAAGCTAAGCAGCAGGCCGAAAAGCAGTGTTCTCATACCCACGGTCATTGCCTCGCCCCCGAGGCTAGGTCTTGAATTAATCGGACACGGTCGCGCGCCACGCAGTTGGGGACCTGCCAGTTAGCCGACGAATTGAACGTGTCATGTGTGCTTGGTCAGAGAAGCCCCAGTCGTGCGCGATCTCGACCAGTGGTCGAGCAGTCGTGATCAGGGCGCGTAAGGCGCCATGCGTCCGCGCACGCCAGCGAAATTGTGCCGGCGGAAGACCCAGGGCAGCCGAGAAGTGGCGCGTGACGGATCGAGCCGAAATACCGTGCAAGGCGCCCCACTCGGCGATTGCCACCCGTCCCGGCAAGGCGAGTGCAGCGGCAAGGCGATCCGGAATATCGTCCAGCTGGGCTACCGGAGTGACGCCCGAGCGCAAAGCGTCGCTGACGGAGACGGGATCGTCCATATAGCGATGCACGACTGCTTCCGGCTCCGACAGTACGCCCGATCGCAGCGTTAGTGCCTCCGCGACGGTCAGCGGCAGGTTCACGACGGTCGCGCCGCGTCTGCCGACGACATTGGCGTGCGCCGAGAAGGGCGGATGGATGACGAGATGGCCGGGGCCCACGCGGCGGCGCCCCCCGTCACCGCACTCTTCATAGTCACCGTCCAACACGAGCGCCGCATAGGGGTCGGCGTGACTGTGCCAAGCTAGGCGCGCGTTGGCGTCCAGTCTTTGCCGTAGGCGATCAAGCGGCGAGTGCATCGCATGGTCCGCCGGTCTCAGGGTCTGAAGAGGTTCCACGGCCAGGCAAGGCCGAGGCCTCCTCTCGTGCGGGGTTCCTAGGTCCGAGGGGTTCGGTCCTATTCGCACTCACCACCGGCGACCCTGAAGAAGCAGTCACACTACGTCCACCCACGTAGCACCCAATCGGAGGCACCGTTCGAGCGAGCGGTCGCTTCCCCGTACGTCTCGGTTCCGCTGCCATTGCGAAGCCGCTCATCGTTTGGGCGATTTCGAATCTCATTCGCCTCGATCTAGTCCATTTTCCAAGCAGCCATCGAGCTGGCGTCGCATCTTTGCGCCATTGACACGGCAGCGTTCAAGGCGGTGTCCCGACCCTTGCGCCAATCTTCGATTGTTTGTGCCACTTCAAGGTCAGGCATTACGGCTGTTTCGCCTGGTACACCGAACCGATAGCGACGTTGCGCGGCCGAAACGCGCAGCCCGGAGTTGGGCAGGGTAAACCATTTGTTCTCTTGGTATCCATTCGGCCGAGCGCCAGTGGGTAGGCCGATAATAGTGGCCTCTGTCTCTCTCCGCAGATCGGTAACGTTCGTCATAGCTGCGGAGAACGTAGCGGGCCCGATCAGCACAAAGAGACAGCCCTTCCGGTTAAGTTGCGACCGCTCCCATGTCGGATAGACGATATGCCGGCGTCCAGCCGGCAGCGAGCCGCCGCGATTGCTTCGAAAATCGATGATCAATGCGCGGGGGCGAGCCTCATCAATTGCAGCCCAAATCTCAGCGCTCCTCGTTTCAAGATCGTGGTAGCTCTCAAAATCCAGATAGGCGACATCATCTATGATGCTCAGTTCCAGGCCGAGTTTCGGCTCCGCAGCAACAAGCTCGCCTTCGGGACCGATCGTCACCAAACTCAGACGATTAGAGGGATCATCGGGCTCAAAGTGCGCATGCTCGCGACGTCCGCCCGCCAGCTCAAACGTAAAATTGGCGCTGGCGGGACTGCGGATTATGCCGAGCGCCGCCAAGGGCTCAGCTTGTGTCAGCAGGCGAGCGACCGCGTCTTGCT
Organism: Pelagerythrobacter sp. Soil_C_18; assembly: GCF_057657235.1. Taxonomy (NCBI): domain Bacteria; kingdom Pseudomonadati; phylum Pseudomonadota; class Alphaproteobacteria; order Sphingomonadales; family Erythrobacteraceae; genus Pelagerythrobacter; species Pelagerythrobacter sp. Soil_C_18. The sequence continues at coordinate 35,341 of NZ_JBDGIU010000004.1, read as the reverse complement.
CATACCAGCGATTTTCATTGCGGGGCACCAGCGCTAACAGCTTTTCGACGACCCATTCGATCGGTGTCCCATCAACTGCTATAAGTTTGGCGCCGAGTTTGGAACTATGCGCCGGCGCCGTTCGTGTGACATAAAGATCACCCTCAATTGGTCGAACTTCCAACGGATATCGCGAGTATATGTCGGACGTCGCGAGAAAGGTGTGGCCATCCCCGATCGCTGCAGCGATCCGTTGCAGCGAAACGAGCATCTCATAATCTTCGGCGCCGTCCGCTTGTTCGATGACATCATCTGCCAGATGTCTGACCTCGACCCTCGAGGCAAAGTTCCATGCGTCACGGTGGTTCTGTTCTATCCCAGCGACAAGCGCAGCGACATCTTCGCGCCACTGTGCGCCGCTCAGATCGGGAACACCGTTCCCGAAAGCTGCCCCCTCAATGGTCAGGGTTAACAGCATCGCCGCAAGCATCCTGGCAATCATTTTCGCCCTCCACGTCGATTCCGTCGTTCCGCTGGTATGCTCCGAATGAGAACTCATTCCAGTTGCAGCCGAGCTCCCGTTTTTTTCCTGAACGTGTATAGTCGCTCCGCTCACGTCCTCGGCGAGGAACCCCGGGAGAGCAACCAGCTCGCATTTGAACCGCAATACTTCCGAAATCCCGCCATCGCGGCCAGCCATTGCAGAGCAGCGAAATTCAACCTTGCTCGAAGCGGCGTATACGGCCTTTCGGGCGTCTAGCGGGCCGCCTTCGGAAACGCGGGCAGCTTGGTGACGTCGGCCGGTTCGTGCTGGATGATCACTTTCGCGCCCAGGTTCTTCGCCATCTTCTTCAAGCGGTCGAACGAAGCGAGCGTATCGGCCCGGTCGGTGTTGTAGGTGGGCACCCCTTCACGTTCGTAATTCGCGGTGAAATGCGCAACGTCGCCGGTGAGCAGCACCGGCCCGGTCTCCGGCAGGCGCACGAGCAGCGAATGGTGCCCCGGCGTGTGACCTGGAGTGGCTATGATTCTCACGCTCCGGTCGCCGAAGACATCCTTGTCGCCGGCGAAAGCTTCGACCTTCGCCTGGCCGGATACCCAGGCTGGAAAGTCCGCGGGGTTCGCGTTGCCAAGCGGTGGATCGTGCGTGATCGCCTGCCAGTCCTCCTCGCCGATCAGCAGGGTCGCCTGCGGAAAGGCTTTTGCCTGGCCCGTATGGTCGTAGTGGTAGTGGCTGATACCAACCAACTCCACGTCGGCGGGGGCGATGCCGAGCTGCCCCAACTGGTCGACCAGAGTGCGATCGAGAAAGAAGCCTCCATCGGGATCTCCGCTGGTGGCCGGGTCGATGCCCGTGTCCCAGATCATGAGCCGCTCGCCGTGCCGGATGAGATAACACGATCCGACGATGGCTTTCTTCATACCGTCCGCGCCGCCGGTATCGTCGAACCCATCGAGCGGCCAGGGCTCGGTCGCGCGTCCGCAATCGAGACGGGTGAGGCTCACGTCGGGCGCGGGTTCGGCAGCAGTTGCCACGATTGAGGTGCAGGCGAGTGTGATCGCCAGAAGTCGCTTCATCGGCCTGTTCCTCTCTTGCCGGTTGCAGTGTGGACCGATGCAGCCAAGCGCTAACGGGATGCACCGTCGCTAAATGCCCTCCAAGTCGACGGACACTGAGCCGCTGGCGTTGGAATGGTCTGAGCGCCTTCAATTACCCAGCAGTCGTTATAGATAGAGCAATAGCAGGCACGAACCTGCAGTTTCCAACGTTCTTCGTTTAGCTGGTCCCAGGTTGAACTGTTTTGGACCGTGCGCTTCAAACGAAAGAACTGGACGCTTTCGCCGGGTCTCACCGCTACATTGCTCGCGGGCGAGGTCATGAATGCGAGGCCGCTGTTCGGTTTGAAGCCGCAACATTGCTCCAGCAGATCGGCAGGGCTGTCGATAATGTTGCCCTCATACCGGATTTCGATCGGGCCGAGGATCGCAGGCCCGAGGCCGTTATTGGCCAGCGAAAGTGAAATCTCGCGGCCGCCCTGGTCATCGACATTGCTGGTACCGTAGGTGACGAACGGCATCGCACCTCCGACCTGCATTTTTCTGGTGGCGTCCGCCTGGACAAAGGCAAAATAGGCCAGAGCCAGAGAACCGATCAATGCTGGAACCGCAAATAGCAGTTGTGCCGCCGTGAAGAGCGGCAAAAGCCGCAGCAGCTTGTTGAGCGCGGCAGCGCTGGAATCGCTCGAACTGCTGAGCCGAACCTCGAGATCATTCAACCGGTCACCTAGGTCATTTTCGTCCATCTCGACCCCGAACTCCCGCAGCTCTCGCACCGAGCGCCCGCCGCGGATAAGCTTTACATCGACCGCGATTCAACTGCCAAGAACTTGGCCCCTGTGTCCAGCAACAGTCGCTCTGCGGCGGGCAGCTCGAGCGGGCCATCAGCGTGCTCGCTCAGCCGGATATTCGAGCTGCATCGCAACGACTTCGGCAGTCTTGTCACCATACCGTCGGCGGAGAGCTTCGAGTGACAGGTCGAGTGCCGCCGCTGGGGGATTATAAACATAGGTCGAGAGCTCCCCGCCACTCATTGGGGCTGCCGGCGTCGCATCCGGAAGGATGCGGACACCGTTCGCGGTTATGACGGGCGATGCCGATGATGCAGATGAAGTGACGTTCGCGCGGTATGTTCGGGACCAAGCGTCAGCCACCAGAGCGAGCGATACTTCGTCCATGCCCGGCTCAAGCCGAAGATCGAGGTCCTCATGTCTCCAGAATGCTGCTCGATTGCCCATGATTGTCGTGGCGAAGTCGCGAGTGAGCCGAAAGGAATCGCTGGCGTGCTGGGCGTTCCAATCGCCAAGGCCGAGTTCGCCGGCGACCTCCTCCGCCTTGGCACGGCCTCCTATCGCCTCAATGAGTGTCAACATCATGGGCATGGAGGCCGAGATCCCGGTGGTTGTTGCGACGCGTTCGTCCACCACCATCCTGCGGTCCTTGACGTACTGGATCGTCGGATGCCGGGTTAATAGCTCATCCAGGTAGTACCAGTGCGTGGTGGCCCGTCTGCCATTGAGAAGACCGGCTGCACCGACGACCTTTGCACCGGCACAGATGCCTATGATGATCGCTCCTTTTTCAGCCTGCTCGTTCAACCACTCAAGCACTGCCCGGTCGTCGTCGCGGCTCATTGCTGGAACGATCACGTAATCTGCCCCGCGAGCATGCGCCGCATCGAACTGGGCGATGGTCGCGTCGGGTTGCACCTTCAGGGCCGGGTAAAGGTGCACAGGACCAGGCTCTGTTGCTAAAAGCACTACCTCAGCAATGTCCGCCCGCCTGAGGATACCTGCCGGCATGAGATAATCGGTCGTCTCGGTTGCATCATTGACCCCAACTACCGCTATCAAGGGCCGCTCATTATCGGTGGGGCGGAGCGCCGCAAGCATCGCGGCCTGCTCACGTCTTGGAACCGGCGGTGCCGGGGCACCGGCGCCCGACGCCGGCAGACTGAAAAGCCAGACGCCGAAGCCCGCGAGGGCAAGTACAATCGCTGCCGCCAAAATCCAGTACCGCCGATGCCTCAAGAGCAACCTCTCCGCTGTTTATCCGGTCACCTGCCCGATGGTCGACATGTCCAACCGACCAAACATGCAATCCGGCGGGCGTAGCGATTCTGCGGCCCAACGTAGGGATAATCGGCACATCGGCCGCCGAACGCGCGTGTGCCTGGCGAATCTTTTTCCTAACCTCCGGTTGGGCGTTGCCTTGCAGGGATGCCCGAACGTCATCTTTCTGCGGCCGAGCGTACATCGACAGATTTGCGCCGCTCTGCGAAACTGTCGAAATGAACGTCATGCCTATTCTGGACGCGGGTCCATCTCTCGGCGCCTCGCCTTCTCAAGGCGGGCGATCGCACTATCACCGTGCTGAGAACAGAGCGAAGGTCTGGCTGACGCTTGCGATGTGGGGTTCTGCCTTCATAGCATTCACGCTTCTCAGCTTTATCGAATCGGAGCGGGCGTTCGGTCCTGCTGCGGCAATGCGAGCCGCGGTGATGCTTCTGGGGATCGGGTTCTGCTACGCGCTGCATCGCTTGTTACAGTCGATGCGGTCGCACCGGTTCTCGACACGAGCCGCGACACTGATTGTTGCGGCGCCCGTCGTGGCCGAAATCTTCGCGTGGACTAACTATTTCGGGTTCGCATGGCTCTCCGGCGCGCCCCTGGCGTTCGTAGTAGAGGATTGGAATGCGGCCATTCGCCAGTTGCTCCTCTATACCTGGTTCTTCATCGCGTGGTCCGGGCTGTACCTGGCGATCGAGTACAGCTTCCTTGCGCGAGGAGAGCAGCAGCGCGCTGCCGAACTGCAAATTCATGCGCATCGCGCGAAGCTCCGGGCTCTGTCGAACCAGCTCAATCCCCATTTCCTGTTCAACAGCCTGAACTCGATCTCGGCGCTCGTGCTGGAAGGAAGGCGCGAGGACGGGGACAAGGCCTTGGGCCTCCTGTCATCCTACCTCCGGCAGTCGCTGAGCTTGGATCCCGTTGCTGATTTGCCGTTATCAAAGGAGATCGATTTCCACCGCACGTATCTCGCGGTCGAGCAGCTGCGCTATCCCGACATGCAGGTGCAGATCGATTTGCCCGATCGCCTGCGGCACGCCGCGGTGCCCGCGTTGATCCTGCAGCCGATCATCGACAACGCAATCAAACACGGCGTCGCCCGATCGAGACCCCCGACCTTCGTCCGCGTCGTGGCCGACGCGAACCCGGAGAGGCTCATTCTGAGCGTGGAAAATGGGGGAGCGATAGAAGCGCGCGCGCCGTGGGGCGATGGGCATGGAATCGGCCTCGATAACATCAGAAGCCGATTGCGCGAGCGCTTTGGCAGCGAGCAGGAGCTGGTCACCATCACGAAAGAGGACGGGTTCGAGGTGAAGCTCTCGTTCCCGCTGGCCTTCGTCTGATGCTGCCGCTCCGTGTGGTCATCGTCGACGACGAGCCGCTCGCGCTAAGGCGATTGAAGCTCCTGCTCGCGGAAATGCCGGATGTGCAGCTTGTGGGGGCTGCGTCCAGTTGTGCGGAGGCGTTGGAGGTGGTCGCAGCAAGTTCGCCCGACGTGCTTCTGCTCGATATCCGGATGCGCGACGGGACCGGCTTCGACGTGATCGAGAACCAGGGGGAAGATCGCCAGCCGTATGTGATATTCGTGACAGCGTTCGATCACTACGCGGTCAGGGCGTTCGAACAGGCCGCTATCGATTACCTGTTGAAGCCGATCGACGCACAGCGTCTCGAAGGCGCATTGGGCCGGGTACGAAGTCGCTACGAAGAGGAGCGAGGGAGTTCGCGCATCGAGGAAATGCAGGAAGTCATCGAGAACCTGCGCGCTGCTCTTCATGAGCAACAGAAGGATGCGGATGACGGCGAACTATGGATCAGAAGTGCGAACGGCAGCTTCAGCCGTGTGTCGCTGCCTGACGTTCATTGGATCAGCAGCGAAGACGACTACGTCCGGCTTCACCTCGACAGAACGACACATCTTGTACGATCATCTATTCGTGCGCTCGAGCCAAAGTTGGACGAGGGCCAGTTCGTACGCGTTCATCGGTCGGCACTAGTCCGGCTGGCTTCAATCGCCGAGGTGCGGCGCTCGCCTTCGGGGCGACGCGAAGTGATCCTGAAAAACGGGGAGAAGATCCCTGCGGGACGGGTCAATTTTCGCACGCTGCGCGACCTTTTCAGGAAGAATGATCTTCTCTCGGACAGCTAACCTAGACCGTCAAAATGAAGCGGATGAAAGCTTTGGGCAAGCTTTCATCCGCTGGGTATTTTCCTCAAGAATGTGAGCAGTACCTCTCCGGGAGAATGGCTAGAACTTCATTGTCGCCGTGATGCTGTACCGCCGGCCGAGAACGTCATACGTGCTGGGGTAGGTGTTGCCTGAGTTCTGCGCCGTGGTTCCGACATAATTGCTGACGTTTGGCGGATCCTTGTCGAGCAGATTCTGCACCGAGAACGTGAGGCCCAGAGTGTCGGCGATCTCGGTGCGGAACGTCAGGTCGAGGTAGCTGTAGCTGGGTATGCTGAGATAGTCGGGGTGGACACCGTCCCTGGAGAGAACCCTCTCGTAATCTACACCATCAATCCAGCGCCAGAACAGCGATATGTCGCCTACCTCATCGATACTCGCCGTCGTGCGGAGGTTGACGCTGAATTCCGGTGTGATCTCGCCTGCGAAGAAGCCGCAGTTCGAGCTGTACTGGCCCACACACTCGCGATTGATCGCAGTTGGCGATGCCTGGAACTTAGACTGCTCGGTCCAGTTGCCTGTCAGATCGAAATTCAACCCTCCGAAGCTCGTCGGCAGGTCGTAATTTATCCGCAGGTCAACGCCGGATGTCACGATGGTGCCCTGGTTGCTCAGAACGGTGATGAGACCCGGCGTATCCCCACCGCCGTTCAGCGAACCGTTTAAGGGATTCCGCCTGATCCGGGCGCAAGCGTCGGCATCACCTTCGTCGAAGCACGGTCCGAAGATGTCATTAGGTGTAGGCAGCGTAATCGCGTCGGTGATCTTGATGTGATAGTAGTCTGCCGTCACCGCCAACCGGGGGATCTGGGGCGGCGTCAGGACAACCCCGAGCGTGTAGGAATCCGCGGTTTCGACCCCAAGGTCGGGATTTCCTCCGTTTGTGAGGTTGATCTGTCCGGCCGAGGGCGATGGAATGCGCCCAATGGTGGCCGGAGGCGCGCCCTGCGCGATACAGATCGCCGTCAACTCAGGATTTCCGACAGGGTTCGTCCCCTCGCACGGATCTTCTGCCAAGTTCGAGAGCCCGGTCGTTACCGGCGTGAACAATTCGGAGATGTTGGGAGACCGCACAGAGTGCTGGAAGATTCCGCGAATCTTGTAGCCCCGGATTGGCTCCCAGGTGCCGCCGGCCTTCCAGGTCGTGCTCCCGCCGGTGTTGGAGTAATCGGAGAGGCGCAGACCGCCTTCAAATGTCAGCCCGTGGATACCAGGTACATCCTCGACCAGCGGGATGATGACTTCGGCAAACACCTCCTTGACATCGTAGGCGCCGGAGAACGAGGGCGACGGTGCACCAGTCCCCAGCACCTCGTCCTGCGTACCGAAAGCGACGTCCGAGACCTGCGACGCTCCGTACTTCCTGTACTCTGCGCCCAATGCGTAGCCGATCGGCGTCTCACCGGCGAGGAAGTTGCCGACCTCGCCCGAGACGCTTCCGCTAACGACCGAAAGCCGCGTGCTGATGGTCGCACCGGCCGGCTGGTTGAAGAAGGCGGTCGACTCTGGTGAGATGTCGGCTCCGTCGCCGAAAAGATTGATCGGCACGCATCCATTGGACGGATCCGCGCACTCGGTCTCGCTGACGGCGCGGAGCGCCTGCTGGACGCGCGATTTCAGACCCCAGTTGATGTTGCTATTCTTGCGGTCGGACTCGCCGTGCAGTCCATATACGTCGAAGTCGATCGTGTCCGTAATCTCGCCGCGCACACCTGCCCAGACCTGGAATTGGTTGGTCGTGAGATTTCTGAGGCGCGGCCCCTGCTCGATAAACCGCCGATTGATGGTCGCCGCGACTTCGCGATAGTTCGGGTCGGTCGGATCGGTGGCGCCCGCGGCGGCTGCGCAGTCGGCTGCCGAGATTCCGTTGGAAGCGCAAACTTCGCCTCGAACGGCATCGGGCAGGAACGGATTGTTCAGCGGCAGGAGCCAGGTGTCGCCAAACATGCCAGACGGAGCCAAGCTGAGCTGGACCGTGGACTTGGTGAACATGCCCTTGGCGTACACCTCGATCGCGTCGGCGATCTCGTAGCGGGCGGCCCCAAAGACGTTATAGCGTTCAAGCGGCGTCTGGAAGTAATTGTCCGGTGCAAAGTTGAATGCATCCCTCGAGCTAACGTAGTCTCGCAGGGAGCCAGTCTCCGGATTGTAGATGCGCTCGTTGATCCGCGTCGGAGATGTTGTCCCGGAGCCGATCTGTCCGCCGCCAATGGAGTAGGTGTCGCGCGAAACCGCGCGGTCGCCTTGCAAAACTGGCTCTACCTTCTGGTATCCGACATTGAGCACTGCATTGCCGCGCCCGTCGTCGAAGTTCGCGCCAAGGGTGACATCCGCCCGGTAGCGTGCACCATCGCCGCGCTCATTGATACCCAGCGTCCCTGCGAGTTCGGCGCCTGAGAAATCCGTCTTTGTGATGAAGTTCGCAACCCCGGCGATGGCGTCGGCGCCGTAGACCGAAGACGCACCGCCTGTGACGATCTCGACTCTCTCGACCAAAGCCACGGGAATGATGTTCAGATCAGTCTCGCTCAACAGCGATGAGGGGACGAGGCGCGTTCCGTCGAGTAAGACCAGGTTGCGGTTGGTTCCTACTCCGCGAAGATTGAGCGACGCGAAGCCGCCACTGCCGTTGTTGACGCCCGCGCCGGCACCTGGAGACACGCCCGGAAGTTCGCCGATGAGTTCTTCTGCGTTCGTTGCTTGCCGAAGGCTGATCTCGGCATCTCCCACCACCTGGACCGGACTCGACTGATCCAGATTGGGGTTCGAGATGCGCGAGCCCGTCACGACGATCAGCGGTGGTTCGGTCGCCCCGGCCCCCGCTTCTGGAGCTTGTGTAGCATCCGCAGTCTGCGCGTGCGCTGGCACGACAAGCCCCGCGACAAGTACGGTTGATGCGAACAGGTGTGCCCGAATTCTGGTCCTCATTACTTCCTCCCTGTGTACTTCTTTGTTTGCGGTCACTGAGCGGAGGAACAGGCGGTTGCCGTTGCGCACGTGCGCACGAAGGCTCGGCGCGGGTCCACTGCTCGGACTTGGCTCGTTGTTGCTAGGAGCGGAGAATTCGAATGACTTGGGCCTTGCCGGTGAGTGGCCGTTCAATGCCGCTGAACGGAGGGCATTCGCCGAACGGCTATTTCGCCCCGGTCAGCGTTCGCGTGATCACGCGGATCGGGCGACATTCGCGTTCAATCGGATGATTTTTCACGTTGCCGCCCGAGCCACTTCAAGCCTTTTCGTTCGCCGAGCCGAGCCCGGGAGACAGGTGAGTGCCGCGGAGACCAGCACCCGAAACGATCAGCGATATAGGCAGCCCAACGAGCGCGACGTGGATGAGCATCGGAATGGCCACTGTTCGTATTGTGACTACCTGCGCCGCGTCCGGCCAGCGCGCTGGGAGAACGAGCCAGTACATGACCGTATAGATCGCTAACCCGTACAGGATACCTGCAGCGACAGCCCGACGGCCAAAATCAGGGTAGCGCCAGACCAGCCAGGCAAATACGAGCACCATTACGGTCATCAGAGCGTAGTGAGTGGCCAATCCCAATATCGACGCGGTGACGCCAAGGGCGAATATCCCATCGCCCATCGGTCCCGAGGCAATGCCCGCGAGCATCCGGTCCACCGGCTGCCCCGCCATGACGGTCAGCACGATAGCCGACAGGATATCGAGTGTTCCTGCAATCAAGACGGCTTTGAAAACAGTTCTTCGGGTCATCTTACGTTGTCCTCTGCACACCGGGACAATTCCAACCTGAGACTGATCCTCCCACACCGAAGTCGCCGAACGGCGCGGTTCTGAGGCCATGCGTCCGGTGATGCAGTCCGCCGCGGATGAGCCGAATGCGCCTCGCCAGGCAGCGCTGATCGGCGCGGATGTAGCGTTCGGCAGACTCCCGATGCGCTCAGCTACATTGTTTTGCCGCTGACAGAGTCGATCACTGCGATCTCGAAGCCCACCCTTCACGCTTGCTCCCGAGTGTCTACAAAGGGGCTGGACGCATGGCGACGAAGTTGCGGGACGGGGCACTTGGCCGCCCGGGCGAGATCATGGACAGAGGCAATATCGCCGATTTCCGCACGTTGGCCGCGCGGACAGCGCGGCTGGCGGACAGGATCATGATCTGTCCTCCTAAAGTCCGGATTTCGAATGGCTTGCCAAAGCCGATGCTTCTGACAGGCGTGGGCTGTCGAAACAAAGAGATCGCAAACGTGCCGGTGCGATATATCCTGCGGCCGGAGGTTGCATCCTGGTGCTCCGAGATCGTCCGCTCGGCAGACAGCTATCTCGATACCCGCAATCCACGCATGAAGATGCCTCATCCCGCCTTCTGGCTGGAGTGGCCATCGGAAGACACGACGTCTCGGCACTACTTTGGCACTCTCGTTACCTCGGGCCCCGACGGTCGCAGCGGAGAAATTCGCTCCTGGTGGGCGGGCGAGGGTGCAATGCCAGATCTGAATATCCTCTCGGTCAAGTTCGACTTGGACCTGCCAATGGCAACGGCGGCAAACGGGAGGAACGCGTTCGCCGTGCGCAACGCCGCACTTCCGCAGCTCGACCAACTGCTTTCGCACGTCGTTGCCTGGCTGGATCCTACGTGGGAGGAGTTTCTCGCTCGCCGCGAACCTGAGCGCTTTCCTCAGTTAATGCACCATTGCATGGAGAACACCTGGTATCTTCTCCCTCAGATCCTGGCGTTCGTCTCTGTCCTAGAAAGCCGCACACCCCTGACATTTTCCTCGAGCGACTTGTCCCGGCTGAACAAGGCGCGACGACGGAGGGGAAAACACCCATTGCTCGATCATGCCGAAGTCGGCCTCGACCTCGCGCGGAGGAGCATCCTGTCGGGCGAGCACGGGGCGAATGCGAAAACCCGGCAAACGCCGCGACTGCACCACGTGCGCGGGCATGTCGTGCATCGCGGGGACACCACTTTCTGGCGCGCGCCGCATCTACGTGGCGATATCGCGTTGGGAGTGGTCAGGCGAACAGTGACGGTTCGAGGCTCAGTGTGAGCCACCAAATCAAACCAGTCTCATTTAGATAGAGGCTCTCGCAGCTCAGCCATAAAGGAGATCTAGAATGGCCTTGCTGCGCTGGTTCTCAGCGTCCGCAGCAATGATCGTTTGTACCGCCGGATAGCCGCGCAGACCGACTTCGGTTGGTTGCCCCGCGGAGACGATCGTATAGATCTCGCGAACCGGGTAGGTGTGGATGGCCCTGATGTGGCGGGTAAGTTCGTCAACGGCGATGTCTGTCATGAGATCGCCAATCACACCGACATCGCGCACCGTCAGTTCGGCCCAGCCTAGGTAGGGTTGCTCATTCGGCCACTGGTGCGGCAGCCCTGGCGACGCCATTGCCGATAGTTCGTACGGTGGGAGCGGCTCGACCCGTAAGCGAACTACGTTGGAATGGCCGCTCCACATCGGCGCAAGATGCTCAATCAGATAGCGATGGAATTCGCTTGGCGCAGCTTCTGCTCTTGGGACAAAGCAGAGAACAAAGGTTGGTGCCGGAGGTGCTCCCTGGATGGCGGGATCGTTGATGCGGTCGACGAACGTGCGACCACTGCTACGATCCGAAAGCAGGGCGCCGATGCGACCGATAAAGTTGTGTGCGTCTTCAGGGATGACCTTATTCGGGAGAGGGTGGCTGCCGAATGCTTCGAGATCGTCCCTCGACAGGAAGAGCGCATGTCCGATGCCATGTGGCTGGGCCGCTTCCGGTGCAGTGAACGAGATTCCTGGGACTTCCCGCCAGAAATCCGACCGGTTCGCTGCGAGATGCAGCTGCCGACATTGCCAAAGGCCTGGAGCGCGGGCGAACAAAATCCCATGCACGTCGCGCCAGTAGGTCTCGCAGACTTGCCGCGCGATGTCGGCGCGCCACCAGCAGAATGCCGTCAACGCAAGTTCGGCGGCATTCTCCAGACCCGCCGCATCCCTCCTATCGAGCGCTCGTCTGCTCTCGGAACGAGGCATTGGCCAATCTCCCTCGGCGCAAAGTCAGATTCCTTGCGACGGTGATGCCTCCTCCACGCGGCCGGTGCGATCGGCGGAAAAGAAATTGCCATGAAAACCGAAAGGAATGTGGTGTGGAACCACTGCCCTCGCACATTCCGACAGTGTTGCGGCATCCAGTACGAGCAGAAACGAGGTGCCTGAACGCGTATCGAGGACCACCGACAGCAGCACCCCGTCGTCCTCAGCATGGCCTGCGGGACGAGCGACGAACACCGCTTCACCCGGATAGCAGCCATCTTCCCGCCACCGCCTCAACACCGCACGCTCACCCGACAGGTCGACTTTTACAATGGTGTCGTGAAAGGCCTGCGGATCATTCTGTCCCACTCCCCAGACGCAGGAATGCCTCTGACCCGCCCTTCGGTGGTAGTCGATGCGTGGCAGCTCGAGTTCAGTGTCACAAAGGACCTTTCCCTCAATGAAGACGGAATCCGCACGCTCGTCGAGGGGGATAGAAAATCGTGTCAGTTTCCCCGTCACCAGCGGCGGATCACCCGCTCGCAGTCGATCAAGCCGAAGCCGCTCGATTATCGATGCATCGGGGTAGGCAACCAGATCGACGTTTGCCGCACCGTTCTCTTCGAAAGCGTTGACATGATGAAAGCTGAAGCAGGGCGGTGCCGTTGCTCGAGCAACCACGTCGCCGCTCACCTTGTCGACCACAGTCAGGCGCGTGCCCCGCTCCGGCTTCCAGCGATAGTTGTTAATGAAGGGCTTGCGCGACAGTGCCATACGCAGCGGGTTCACGCACAGCGGGAACTCGGCCACGATAAGATGCCTTTCCGACATTCCGAACGAATGCATGTAGCTTGGCTCCTCGACCGGCAGCTCCGTGATCACGCGTTGATCACTCTGTTCGTCAACGAACAGACGATATGAACTCTTGCGACCCATCTGGATGACGTAAGAATAAGTGCGTGCTCCGTCGCTATGCGGATGCGCCGTTGACACCTGCCCGTTCAGTGCGTCGTCCAGTGTCAGATGGCCCTGGGTCTCAAGCGTGTGCGGATCGAACTGAATCGGCATCGGCGTTTCGGTGAGCGCGACCACTCGCCCCGCCAGCACGTCCACGTTGACATTGGCGTTGTCGGTCCGCTTTGGCTTGAAGAGTGCCCACAGGTGGCCGAAGATCGTCCGGCAGGGATCGGTCATGAACTCGCTACGAGCGATGCGGCCCTGCTCTTCAGCATCGCGCCAGCTGTCCGAGCTAATGTACCGGTTGGAATAGCGCACAGAGCCGGAATCGCACTCAAAGGCGTGCAGCATGGCGAGGCCATCGAACCAATGGGTATAGGCGGTCTTCCCCACCTCGAAGCGAGCGGGGCCGGTGCGGATCAGGCTTCCAGCCAACCATCCCGGCAGCGTGCCGGATACCGCAAGCATCAGCTGGCGTTCTTCGCGCGCCAAAGTTGTGAAGCCAAGCGCGTAGGAGGAGGGATGCGTCATGTGTTCCTCATGGCGTGAGACCGCGCGAGCGTCGTTCTACGCGAACGGCGGCACCCTGTCCCACACAGCGACAACTCGATGCAAACGCAACGCGAGCCGGGCCGCAACATGGGGCGCCATCACCCAGGGCGGCCTTACTGGAGTTTGGCGGGCGGCCGCGGATAGCCATTCAGAAAGGTATCGCGATCTGAAACAATCCTGGCCTCCCGTTCTGTCACACGATCAAACGATGCTGGTTGAGAATGGCAGGACCTTCAAATGCAGCGCCGCTAAGCGTCGCTTTTTTTCGGATCAAGGTCACGGCGAGGAACGGTGGGCGCGAGAGTGCCGTCACGTAATAGCGCCATGAGGCCACGTTTACCGATAGAGAGGTGCTGAATGCTGACCTTAATCGCATCCAGGCAGTCGGCCAAATCCGGGAAAAGAGTCGCTTAGACTTACGTTCGAGAGATAGCCTGCTCTGCCGGCTTAGGCGGATCCTAGACCTGCCTGCAAAGATTACGAGGCACCTTTAGTTTGCTCCGGCCCCGGATCCTCAGGGACATATTCGAGTATGTCTCCCGGCTGGCAGTCCAACTCACGGCAAATGGCCTCCAGGGTCTGGAAGCGGATGCCCTTCACCTTACCCGTCTTCAGCAGCGACAGGTTGGGAAGGGAGATCCCAATCTTCTCGGATAGCTCCTTCGACATCATTTTGCGCCGCGCGAGCATAACATCGAGTGTCACGACTATCGGCATCAGACGATCGCCTCGTTCTCTTCAGCCAAGGCCCCGCCGATCGCGAATGCGTGAGCCATCGCGAGTGCGGCCAATCCGGCGATGATCTTCAGCAGATCGAGATCGGGCGTGAGATGAAAGGAGCGCTCTGCATCACTGCTGTGCGCCCACGGAAGACTGTGAACCGCAATTGAATCGCCCGCGGGCGCATAGGCCTCGATGAGCGCGGGCTGGATCAGAAATGCCTCGATCAAGTCGAGTGCCATCCACCCGAGCATCAGATAGCCAATCACACGCAGTCCGCGCACGACTTCGTCGCTGAACGGCTTCCTGGCGGCGATGGCTGCAACAATCAGCTTCAGCCGCTCAATCGCGAAGTATGCTCCGGTTACGACGATGCCGAACACGATCAACTGAACGAACTCCGCTTTCCAGTCGGCGCCGCTAATCGTCAGGACTCCCTTGTCGATCCGTATCACGCCTTCACTCCCCGATAGCGGGAAGGCAGCGATGGCGGTCTCAGAAGCAACTGGCCAACTGGTGACGAACGGCCCGCCCTGAACGACCTGTAGGACGAACGTCAGCAAGACCACGAGCGCCGCAATCAGCAGCATGAGCTGAGCAATAAGGAGGGCTGCGGTGAGAAAGCGAAGGGACATTGGCAGGTCTCCATCTCCATTGATAGCGCTGACCGGATATACGCCGCAGAAGATCGTATATCAAGAAATAATTATCGTGACACATAAATTACATTACGCTAAAAGCAGTTCCTGGATCGGTGATGACAAACGCGACCTCGTCCAATCTGGGAGACATGAAATGAACTTTTGGTGCATTGCGCTGAGCTGCTGCATGATGGCTTCCGCCCCTCAGGCTAGCGCTGCCCCCGCCCCCGTCTCTGCCGAGGAAGTGCAGCGGATTCGAACCGCTGCCGTCAATGGCATCACTATCGCCTACAGCGCCACCGGTCCGGCGGAGGGGCGTCCGATTCTGCTCATCCCGGGGATCGGCATGCAACTCATTGAATGGCCGCCGGAGATTATCGACGAGTTGGTGAGCCGCGGATTTCGTGTCATCGCTTACGAACATCGCGACACCGGTGCCTCTAGCCACTTTGCCGCCGCCGGAGTTCCCGACTTTGCTGTGATGGCGGCAGGAAAGGAGGTCACCCTACCCTACACTGCTGCCGACATGCGCGACGACGCTGTTGCACTTCTCGAGCATCTGGAGATCGATCGCGCTGATATTCTCGGGATCTCCGGAGGGGCGACGATAGGGAGTCTCGTGGCACTGGACAGACCGGACCTCGTCCGCTCGCTGAATCTCATCGCGGCGAACTCCGGGAACCCCGCGGTTGCGATACCGGCGCAACCCGATCGCCTCGCTGGCCTGCCTCAGCCGCACCCGGACGAATCGCACGCAGACGCTGTGCGGCGGCGCATTGTCACAGCTCACGCTCTTGCGGCGCCTGACGCGACCTTCGACGAGACCAGAACGCGCACAGTAATGGAGCGGGCGGTAGAGAGGGACCGCGATCCCTATGGTTTTGCTCGCCAGGGGGCGGCCCTTCTTGTGCTGGGAGATATTCGTGAAAGGCTGTCTGACATCGAGGCTCCCACGCTCGTCCTGCACGGCACCGACGATCCGCTGATCGCTCCTCAACTCGGCCGTGAGGTGTCCGAGGCAATCCCGCGATCGCAGTTCCTGTTGGTGACCGGGATGGGGCATGACCTGCCGCCTGAGCAGACGCGCAACATAGTAGAAGCGATCGCTACGAATGCAGCAAATGTGAAGTAGCAGGGTTGTTGTACCGGGGGGGGGGGGGGCGCAATTTGCTACGCGTCGCAGTGCCTCGCGCCGACCTCAGAAAGAAGTGCTCCCCGCGCCGCTGGCACTCATCTTTTGACGGTCCGTTGCATTGGCGGACCTGACGCTGGACCGCGAGATGCTGCAGGATGTCATCAAGCGAAAGCTCTAAGGCCGGTTCGGAAGCGCGAGATCATCGACGAGGTTCGGCAGGACTGGCAGGTGACGATCCGCAGGGCATGTGCCGCACTGCACTTTGATCGCTCGGCCTATCACTACCGGTCCCGCCGCACCGATCCGGCCTTTCTGAAGAAGCGTATCAAGGAGATCTGCGAGACGCATGTCCGCTACGGCTACCGGCGCGTGTACTACATTCTTCGCCGCGACGGCCGGGTTGTGAACATGAAGAAGGTCTATCGCCTTTACAGGGAGTAAGGTCTTCAGCTCAGGAACAAGGCGCCCAAGCGTCGGGTCAAAGCGAAGCTGCGGGAGGATCGCACGACGGCGATCCGACCGAACGATGTGTGGGCGATGGAGTTGGGTGCGCGTCGCTTGCCCTTCTCCGCTTCGCTTCGAAACTGTTCACGATCAGCTGGCGACGGGACGGAAGCTGCGGATCCTGGCGGTGGTCGACACGCTCTCGCGTCTGTCGCCGGTGATCGATCCGAGGTTCAGCTATCGCGGCGAGGACGTGGTTGTGACGCTGGAAAGAGCTTGCCGGAAGATCGGCTACCCAAAGACGATACGGGTGGACAATGGCAGCGAGTTCATCTCGCGCGACACGGATCTGTGTGCTTACCAGCGCGGTGTGATCCTGGACTTCTCCCGCCCTGGTAAGCCACAGATAACGCGTGCAACAGCAAGCTGCGAAGCGAATGCCTGAACGCGCACTGGTTCCTGTCGCTGCAAGATGCTTGCGAAAAGCTGGAGGCGTGGCGTAGACACTACAACGAAGAGCGACCGCACAGCGCGATCGGGAATATCCCCCCGATCTTGCTGGCAAACTCAGCCGGTGCAACCAGCCCACCGGACCTGAGCAAAGCGGAAAACTCCAGGCCCGAGTGGCCCAAGGTTGGGTAACCGTGCAACCAGGCCCGGGCGCTAATCGAGTGTTGAGGAAAATCAGAGGGTCAGGTCACTGGGAGGATCCATTCGGCGGCATTTTGCCGAACCGCTGTAGTGCCGGGTCGATCTGGTCCCAAGCCTGGGCCGAGTCGGTCCAAGTGACGAACTCAGGCCTGAAGCGGCTCGGGTCGTCGAGACTAGTCGCACTTGCGACGAAGACCTCGGGATTGTCCGGGAAAGTCAGGTAGACGGGCGCACCGCAATCGGAGCAAAAGCCGCGAGCCTTGCGTGTTCCCATGTCGCCCGTGACCGTCCACTGACTTGCCTTTCCCGCCAGCACCACTGACGCGCCGATGAACGTCAGATGCGCTCCATGCCCAGTGCCAGCGTCGCGTTGGCATTGACGGCATTGACAATAGAGCATCGCGGCAGGCTCGCCGGATATCTCGTAGCGGATGGCACCGCATTTGCAGCCGCCAGTGTAGGGCTCACTCATCGGCAGCCGCCTTCACGGCGATGTCGACCATCTTACCGACGACGCTCTGCCAGCCTTCCGCCAGATTGCGGTACGTGCTCTCATTCCGCGGCAGCACAAAGCCGGCGTGGACGAGGAGCACACGCGTGCCGTTCTCGGCAGGTTGGAGTATCCAAGTGACCACGGTGTCCAGTAGCGATCCGTAGCCGACGTTCTCAGCGTCTCCGCCCTTCCACGAATAGGCGAGCCGCTCGTTCGGCACTATTTCGAGCACCTCGCAATCGATCGTCCCATCCCATTTGCCTGCGGACGCGGTCTTGTACGTAAAATTGGTTCCGACAACGGGAGCAAAGCCGGACGGAACCATCAACCAGCGGCCGATAAGCTCTCCGTTGGTCAGCGCTTTCCAGATCGTCTGGGGCGCGTGGGGGAAGACTTCGTCCACGACGATGTCATGGGTGTCGGCATGCAATGCTGTAGCGTTCATAGATTGAGTCCTTTCAACAATGTGTGGATGTCGGCGGTACGCTCGCGCCCGAAGAGCGCGTGATGACTCCTCCAGTCGAGCCGCGGCGCCAACGCCCGCGGGTTCGGCATGATTAAACACGTCGGACTCACGGGCGCTCGGAACCCGCTCAGCCGATTGAGCGGTTGCGGATGCTGGGGAATTGTCGAAATTCGGTGGCCCTTCCTTGTACGTGTCATTTCCGCAGTGATCTCGCCGTTGAGGATGACGGACTCTATCCACACCCGCGTGTCGGATACGCAAACGCGCATGATCGCGTCGACTGCGGGTGTTTCCCAGCATGCCGACATATTAGTACACGCTAATTGATTAGTCAACGCTAATCTTAACCTGAAAACACCTTTGCATCGACCGGCACGGCGGCGAGCAAGGGCATCCAGGATCGTGCCAGTTGGTCGGGATTTTTTGATTGTCTCGTTGGGGCCTGCGGTCAGCGCTGTCTGTGCTCGGTCCGGCCACGGTAGCTGCGCTACTTGCGACCAGCTATCTAGCGGCTTTCAAAATTTCGGCGAAATCGGATCTCTGGCTCCAGATCGCGGATCCGCGCGGACGGCAGGCCGGCGCCCTCGGTAACAATGAGAAGCACTACACTTTCGCGATCGAGGCCATGCACGATCCGCAGGTTCGGATCCGCCGCCACACGCAGAAAGCCGGCGAGGCCAGCCGCACCGGAAGGAGTGGTCTCGACGCCGATGTCTTCCTCAAGGATACGAACGGCAGCGGAGAGTTGAGGCTCACTCGCCGTGACCGCACGTGCACGATGATTCAGGAGGATTTTCAGTGCCTGTGCTGACGCCTGGCCGCATGACAGCATTTGGGCGGAGGTAACTAGATCGCCCTTCAGCCGACCGGGCGTTCCTGTTGCCAAGGCATGCCCAACACAGGCCGCATTTTCCGGCTCGACCACAACCATTGCGGCGCTGGTCTGCTGCAACCCGTCAGCGAGGGCCGCCGCCAGGCCGCCCACGCCCGCTTGGACAAAGCTATGGCTCAGGCCAGCTCCGAGATGGCCCAGTTGGGCGAGCAGTTCGTTCGCAAGAAGCCCGTAGCCCTTCATTACGTATTGTACGACCGGGCAATCGGGGTCCGAAGACGTGTCGGGAACAAGCAGCCCGCGTCCGGCGCGCGCAGCGGCAGCGGCCGCGTCTACTGCGTCATCATAGGTGCCATCGGACCAAACGATCGATGCGCCAAATTCCTTGATGCGCTTCGCGTGGTGTTCCCCGACGCCGCCGTGGAGGTAGACCGTCGCCTGCGCTCCAGCCACACTTGCAGCGGCCGCGACAGATAACCCGTGATTGCCATCGCTGGCGCAGATCAATTGAGGCAACTCGCCGCGGCGCCCTCGATGCTCGACGAGCTCTGACACGGAAAACCCCAGCCGATCAGCCAGAACACGAAGTCCCGCATACATGCCGCCAAGAATTTTGAAGTTCCCCAACGGGCGCTCGTTCTCGAGCTTGACGAATGTTCGCGCCACGCCGGTGCGCCTCGCGAGCGCCGGAGCGTCGCGCAGCGATGTGGCAGGAAGGATCAACCCGTTCTCGGAAATAGCGAAGTTCAGCATGTCGCGATAATGCACGGCGAATCGCGCCGCATTTTCCCGATCTGCCGGGCCAATCCACGTTAAAGCTGCGCAATCACGCCTTGGGCAGTCATTCCGCTCCGTTCATCGGGACCGGAATGGTCAGGCCGCGCTTGACGACCTCTAGTGCAACGTTGGTTGTAAAGCGCCGTATATTTGCATGCTCTTTGACCATCCGAGACATTAGAGCGTCGTAGCTGGCGGTGTCTGGCGCAGTTATGATGAGCACGAAATCGGCCTCGCCGGTTACATAGAACGCCTGCTGAACCTGGACTTCGTTCGCGAGCCAACGCCGAAACTGAGCCAGCAATTCCGGCCGTTCGCGCTCGACCTGCAGAGCCACGACATAGAGCGTAGGTCGACCCGCAAGCTGGGGATCGACGATTGCGACATTCCGCTCGATGACGCCGGTTTCGTGTAGGCGACGCAGCCGACGCTGAATGGCCGAGATCGATAACGCCACGAAGTTGCTGAGCTGCTCCGCCGTCAAGGAAGAATCTTCCTGCACGAGCTCAAGGAGGCGGCGATCGAAAGTGTCGAGCTTCATCGCGCTACGGTACCGCCTTTTTGCGCCGTTTGAAGGCGGAACGACCCCTGAACTCGCGGAAAAGCGGCGGCGCGCCCTCGTAGTCTCCCGCTTCGCTCAGGTCGGAGTCTTCGTGCGATGGATTATTCGAAAGTGCAGGCGTTCGTGGCGGATGCCTGGAACCGCGACATTCTGCCGAGGCTGCGGGAATATATCGCGATCCCAGCGGAGTCTCCCGCGTTTGACCCCGAGTGGGAAAAACATGGCCACCTCGATCGTGCCGTCGACTTGCTTGCGAATTGGGCAAAATTTCACCTAGCTGGCATCCCGAACGCAATCGTCGAAGTAGTCCGGCTGCCCGCGAGAACCCCGTCCGTCTATATCGACATTCCGGGTGACGATGATCGAGCGCCGGTGCTCTGCTATGGACATTATGACAAGCAGCCTCCGATGGAGGGCTGGCATCCTGGCAAAGGGGCGTGGATTCCGGTCCTCGAAGGCGATCGGCTCTATGGACGTGGCGGCGCGGACGACGGGTACGCGATCTTCAGCGCCGTGATTGCCGTGTTGGCACTAAGAGCTCAGAACGCATCTTGCCCTCCGGTTAAAATCCTCATCGAAGGAACAGAAGAGTCCGGAAGCGGAGATCTCGAACCAACGATTGAGCATCTAAGCTCCAGGCTCGGCATCCCGGGTCTCGTGATCGCCCTAGATGGCTCGTGCGGCAACTACGATCAGCTCTGGACGATGACCTCGTTGCGCGGGCAGGTCGCGGGTACGCTGACCGTGCGAACAATGCGCGAGGCGGTGCATTCGGGCGATGCCTCGGGCGTCGTGCCTTCGCCATTTCGCATCGCCCGACACCTATTGAGCAAGATCGAAGATCCGGTCTCAGGAGAAATTATTAGCCCGGCGTTCCACGTGCCGATACCGAGCGAGCGGCAGGCGGAGGCGCTCGCGACGGGTGAAGCGATCGGCCAGTTGGACGCAGCGCTGCCTCTCTCGCATGGTACTTTGCCTGTCACCGGGAGTGCGGCGGAGCAACTTCTTAACCGCGCCTGGCGTCCGCAGCTTGCGGTTACCGGGATCAAGGGTTTGCCGAGCGTTGCTGATGCGGCGCCCGTCATGTGGCCAGTGATCGCAATGAAGATCAGCCTTCGCCTTCCACCGACGCTGGACCCGATTGAAGCGGGGGCCTCGCTCAAAGAGCTTTTGGAGAAGGATCCGCCCTACTCTTGCAACGTCGATTTCAGTCTCGACATGCTTTCTTCGGGCTGGGAGGCGCCATGCTTCAGCCCGCATTTGGCTGAAGTCGTCGATACAGCATCCAAGGCGACATTCGGACGGCCTGCTGCGACAATCGGTGGCGGCGGCGGTATTCCCTTTCTCTCGATGCTGGGCGCACGATTTCCGGGAGCGCAATTTGTAGTGACGGGCGTTCTGGGCCCGGAATCAAACGCGCACGGCCCCAACGAATTTCTTCACCTGCCCACGGCGCGCAAGCTGACCGCCGCGCTGGCCTATATCCTTCACCATATGAAAGACCGCTGAGTTATGAAGCTCCTTTATCAGACCCATTCTCCCTTCGCTCGCAAGGTTCTGGTTTTCGCACTCGAAGCGGGCTTGGGCGATCAGCTCACGGTCGAGCACCACGAGACAAGCCCGACTCGCGCAAATCCAACGGTGTTCGCCGAGAACCCCCTCGGCAAAGTTCCCGTCCTGCTGAGGCAAGGTCAGGAGCCGATATTCGATTCGGCTGTGATCTGTGCCTACCTCGATACCCTCCACGCCGGACCGAGGCTCATCCCCGCAGAGGGTGAGGCACGTTGGCGCGCGCTACGCTTGGAAGCGGTCGCCCAAGGCCTTGCGGATGCCGGGATCCAGATTCGGTGGGAACAGGCGCGGCGACCGGAAAGGTTGCGGTACCCGCCTCTCGCCGATGGATATGCGCTGAAGCTGAGCGAGAGTTATGCTTGGCTTGAGAATCAAGTCTGGTCGGACGAGGCTGTGGACGTCGGCCATATTGCCCTAGCCACCGCCCTTGACTGGCTTGAGTTCCGCGGACTCCCGTCGTTCCGCACATCTTCTCGGTTAAGCTCTTGGTTCGACACTTTCGTTCAGCGGCCTTCGATGCGGGCTACGCCGCTTGCCGGCGAAACTCAGGACTGATCAGGCTAAAGCTACTCGGGAGACCCGTGGTCAGTCAGGGTTCTCATGCGCACGCGATCGATGTCCGTCAGTGCGATGCATTCTTCGCACTGACGAAACGAGCATCTCATATCTGCGAAGTCGAGGATACAGTCGAACGATCTCCAGCCTCGATGGCGCCAGCCGCCGGCGAGGAGACGATCTCCAGGCCCATCTTCCGCAGCATCGCGAGATCTCGATCGAGCACAGGGTTTTCAGTCGTGAGCAGACGGTCTCCAATGAAGATCGAGTTCGCGCCCGCAGCGATACAGAGCGCCTGTAGCTCCTCGCTCATGGCCGTGCGGCCGGCCGACAAGCGTACCACACTCTTCGGCATCACGATTCGTGCTACCGCGATGAGACGAACGAACCCGAGCGGATCAACCTTTTCGGCGGTGTCGGCGACAGGCACACCGCGGACCTCGTTCCACTGGTTGATCGGGACGCTTTCGGGGTGTGGATCAAGCGAGGCCAGGAGATGCAGCATCCCAAGGCGATCGGAGGGCTGTTCGCCCATGCCGACGATACCACCGCAGCAGAGTCGTATGCCCGCATCGCGAACGCGATCAATTGTTTCCAGTCGATCCTCGAGTGTGCGGGTAGTGATAATCCGGGTGTAGTACTCGGGCGAGGTATCGATATTGTGGCTGTAGTAATCGAGCCCTGCATCGCGGAGCTTAGCCGCTTGGTCGGCGGTTAACATGCCGAGTGTCACACAGGTCTGCATCCCGAGGGCTCGTACGCCCTCAATCATCCGGCAAACCTTGCTTATGTCGCGATCTTTCGGGTTTCGCCAAGCGGCCCCCATACAGAACCTCGAAGCTCCAGCCTCCCGTGCCGCACGGGCGGCCTCAACGACCGCCTCAACATTCATCAGCCGCGAAGCCTCCACACCGCTTTTGTAGCGTGCGCTTTGGGAGCAGTAGCCACAGTCCTCAGGGCAGCCGCCGGTTTTCACGCTAAGTAGGCTCGCTGCCTCGATTTGCGACGGATTAAAGAAGCGCCGGTGCACGTCCTGTGCCCGGTGGAGGAGATCCGGCAAAGGTAGGTCGTGGATCTCCGCAATCTCTTCCCGGCTCCAGTCGGTTCGGATCAGCACGCGCGATCCAGGGCGTGTTTGCAGATGATGTGCCAGAGGATCCTCCAAAGTAAGATCCGGAGCGCTATGCAAGTCGCGCCAGCATAATGGTCCGGAGAACTGTGCGTATTATCTATAATTCTGTTGGCGTAGCCAGATTATCAATGCATGATCGCGTATGCACTAAGAATTACAGTAGATAATCTATGATTCAGGCTCCACCACGATCGCCCTCTGTTGCCCATCGCATCGCGGATGCTCTGATTGAGCGCATAGTTACGGGTGAACTGGCCCCCGGCACGCCCATGCGGCAGGACCACGTCGCGACCGAGTTCGGCGTGAGCCATGTACCGGTACGTGAGGCTCTGCAACTCGTGCAGGCGCAGGGTCTTGCTGTAAGCGAGGCAAGGCGGGGAATGCGGGTTGCGCCGATGGACGCTGTCCATCAGCAGGAGGTGATGGAGTTGCGCGCAGTCCTGGAGCGGCTAGCCTTCGATCACGCTAGGCAGCGTTTCAATGCACGACATATCGCTCTCATCGAGGTTGCCGTCGAGGCAGGCGAGCGCGCCCAATCGGTGGCCGAGTGGGAGCGGGCCAATCGCGAGTTCCACGCAGCCCTGGTCGCGCCGTGTCCCATGAAGCGGTTGCTGACGCTGCTCGATCAACTTCGGCTCGCCCACTCACGTATCGTCATCGCGATGGGGCGGTCGTCGACTTGGCAGCCGCGCTCCAACCACGAGCATCGCCAAATCTTCACTGCGATCGCCGAGCGCGACCATGAACGCGCAGGGTTATTGCTCGCCCGCCATCTTCATGGGTTGCCTTCTGCAACTGTGCCGATCGCCTGAATGGCCTTCGGCCAACCATCGCTCATGTTGCGGAGCGCGAAATCGTTGCGGGGCATGCAGAAGCCCGAGTGAACAAGGCGAACCCTTGTGCCACCCGCTACCTCGGAGAGCATCCAGGTGACGACCGTATCCAGACGCGATCCGTAGCCGGCGTTGGACTCACTTCCGCCCTGCCAGGTATGAACCAGTCGCTCGTTCGGGATAGCTTCCAGCACCTGACAATGGATGACGCCGTCCCACTCACCGGCCGGTGTGGTCTGAAAGGTAAATCGATTGCCCGCGATGGGCTCGAAGCCGGTCGGCGCCATGAGCCAGCGACCCATCAATTCGGGGGTTGTTAATGTCTTCCACAACATCTCGGCCGCATGGGGGAAGACCTCGTCGACTACGATTTCTCGGGTGGCGGACTTTAGTCCAGCGCTGCTCACTGATCGATCTCCTTCAGAAGGGATTTGAGGTCGTCGAACCGATCACGCCAGAAGGCGGCGTAGTGATCCATCCAGTCAACGAGCGGTGCCAGCCCCTTCGGCTGGGCGCGGTAATAGACATTCCGGCCCTCCGGCCGCTCCGCCACAAGACCCGCCAGCCTCAAATGCTTTAGATGCTGTGAGACGGCCCCTTGCGTAACCCCACTTTCGCGTGTGAGTTCGGCAACCGTAATTTCGCCGGTCCGCGCGACCCGCTCCAGGATCGCCCTGCGTGTTGGATCGGCGAGCGCGCGCATAGTGGCTGTGATTGCGGATGTTTGATCCATACCTGTCGAATAGACTGCCGATAATCAATTAGTCAAAGCTAATCTATCTACATCGTTCGGCACGCACTTGTTCTTGTACCATTGCAGTCGCAGCTCCCGTTTGCCGGACGTAAACGAAGCGCCGTGATTTGCCGCTGCCAACGCGAGCCGGCGCAGAGATCACCGAAGTCGAAGCGTTCTACCGAGAATGCGCCTGTGCTGACGCTTCCGGGCGTATCCCCTATCGGCCGTCCCATACACTTGCGGTTGGGAGGGATCCATGCGGCAGGCTATACTGGCTCATTTTCAGGCACAATCCGCCGGGCCGTCTGGCCGAAGAAGTCAGCGATTGGAGGCGCAAACCGAACGCAAATCGGGCGATGGCGGCATTCGGACCAACGCTCATCGGCACCTGCCCATTGGCGGACGCCGAAGTTGAGTACCGGGCGAGGCTGTCGGAGATCCGGTTCGCTCTCAATGCATTGTTGGCGCTGTCGTCGTGCGCGGCAATCCACTCGGCTAGCTCGCCCATCAGTCGCTTGTTGGCGATTCCATATCCGCTCGTCCCGCCGAACAAGAGGCTGTAGATCGCAACGGATATCAAGGGCCACGATGCGTTCCTTGCCCCTCTTGAGCAACTCGACAGGCTCACCGAGCAACAGCTTCGAAGCATTGCCGCATCCCTCGAGCCGGTACGGCAGCCTTGCTAATCGTGTCATGCCACGCGGTTTCCCTTCTGGCGAAGTTCGCCGGCGTCATGGCAAAGTTGCCTACCCAATCGCCATGAGCACAGACCTGCGCCCTGTATCGGCCAACTAGTGTCTCCGGCGAGTTGCCGCTTTCCGCCGAGACCGATAATCCCGGTGGCGCGGCGTACAAGTACATTCGCGATCTCGGACCTTACCGAGGTCCTTGCTTTCGTCGGAGAATGGCAACAGTTGGCTTGTCGCAACGAGGATTTCACCGTCATGCTCGCGAACGGACGAACACTGCGCGGTAGCCGGCCCTATCGTGCGGCGCTCGAAAACAAGCTGGTGTGATTGTTGCGAAGAGAGGGCCGCAGGTTCGCGACTAAAGCCCGCAATCCGGTACGCGCCGCCAGCCGAAAGCAATGCAGTGCGATGGCGGTGCGTCGAGCGTTTTCTCGTCGCGGAGCCCTCGGTCCTGTCGAGCTCACCCTCTAAAACCCGAGAAGTCGCTCCAGACCACGTAGAGCCTTGTAGAGCGGCTCGGGCGTCTGCTTGGCTTTCGCCATTGTCATCGCGCCTGAGTAGGACGCAACAACCAGTGTGGCGAGTTCATCGGCATACGCCTCGCTCGCCCCGTCCGATCTCTCCTTTAGCCTGATCGAGATGGCCTGCCGCCATCTGTCGAAGACCGCGTCGAGCGCACGCCGGAAATCAGGATCAGCAAAAGCGAGTTCGATCGCCAGGTTATTGAGCGGGCATCCCCGCACGAAGCCCTGATCCCGAAGCGCGTTGGCGCTTGCGATGAAGGCGGCACGGATGCCGGTCGCGGCGTCTTCCGCCGTTTCCACCGGCTCGATCCATGTCGCCTGCACTTCGGCAGCCACGCGGTCGTTGACTACCGCCAGCCCCAGTTGCTTCTTCGAAGGAAAATGGTGGTGCAACGCCCCTGAAGTCACCCCGGCTGCGACTAGAATGTCCTGCACCGAGGTGTCGTGAAAACCCTTTCGCTGGAGCAGGTCCGCAGCCGCGTCGAGAATTCGCCCGCGCGTCGCCTCCGGATCGTTGGTTCGCCGTCGCGCCGGCCGTTCCTTCGTTGCCATGAGCCGATCATATCCTCCGCTTCGTCTTCTTTGCAAATGTGTTGACAACAAACCGAATGACCTGTCTGTTATGGACTATGATTCGGAACCCGAGCAGTTGGTCATGAGCCGACGAGACATGGTGAGCGGCGCCACAGCGTCGCTCATGGCGGCGCACGCGGGGAGCGCGCTTGCGCAGACATCCGCGCTCTCAAGCCGAGAGCGTGAGGCACGCTCGAAGTTCGATTTCCTGCACGGGAGCTGGAACGTCACCCACCGCAAGCTCAAGAGCCGGCTGGCGGGGGACACCGACTGGTACAGCTTCCCCGGAATGCTCGACGTTGCACCTATTCTCGACGGTTTCGGCAATTTCGACGACAACTGGCTCGATGACCCAGACAGGCCTTATCGGGCGCACTCTCTGCGCCTTTACAATCCCGCCGCGGACACGTGGTCGATCTGGTGGTTAGACGGGCGCTTCCCGACAACCGATACACCGGTGGTTGGCAATTTTGCCGGCCCGCAAGGGCAGTTTTTCGCCGAAGACAGTTTCGAGGGCCATCCCATCCGCGTTCGGACCACCTATGAGTCGTTCGACGTGAGCAACGCGCAATGGACCCAAGCATTCTCGGCGGACTGTGGCGCGACCTGGGAGGTCAACTGGATCATGGATTTCACCCGGAGGGGCTCGTGAACGGCAGCAAAAATCAAACCCGACCTGCCGGCGCGGAGGGGTTCGACTTCCTAATCGGATCCTGGCGCGTTCGACATCGCAAGCTGAGGGAACGCCTCATCGGCAGTGACGAGTGGTTCGAATTCGAAGGCACGATGTCGGCGGATCATATTCTCGATGGGCTGGGCAACTTCGATCAAAATGTGCTCGATCTCCCGGAAGGGCGCTACCATGCCTGTACGCTGCGGATGTTCCATATCGACGAGAGCCAGTGGAGCATCCATTGGATCGATGGCCGTGATCCCAAGCTCGATGCACCGATGTATGGCAAGTTTAGCGATGGACGCGGCATCTTCTTCGGCACTGACACGTTCGAAGGGCGCCCGATCCGCATTCGCTTCCTGTGGACGAACATCGCACAGAGCTCGGCCCTTTGGGAGCAGGCTTTTTCGGCAGACGGCGGCGCCACCTGGGAAACCAATTGGATCATGCAGTTTGAGCGCGACTGAGCGTTTTCGATGAGCTTCACCAGGAGAAACATGATGACTGCAGCGGCCATCAGCACGCTAGCCTTGGGCTCGAAGACGCTCGCTGGCGAATCAGCCGACGACCGCTTGCTGGAACTCAGACAGTACAAAATCGTCGAGGATCAGCGCGACGCGTTCGTCACGCTCTTTGAGCGCGAACTCGTCGACGGACAGGAAGCTCTCGGCATGCGCCTTGTGGGCCTCTTCCGGGATCTCGACGATCCAGATCGCTTCACTTGGATGCGTGAGTTTCCGAGCTACGAGAAGCGCGAAAAGAGCTTGCACGACTTCTATTTTGGCCCCGTCTGGCGAGCCCTTCGGAGCGAGGCCAACCCGTTCCTCGTAGACAACGACAACGTGTTGCTGTTGCGGCCTGCGACGCCGAACAGCGGCTTCACCTCGTCCGCTGGGGAGGAAGCGGCGGCCGTCGCGCCAAACCTGATTATCGCCACGATCCACTACCTCTGGAAGGATCCCGACGAAGGCTTCAGCGCATTCTACCACGAGGCGGTGAGACCACTGCTTGAAGCCGCAGGCCTGCCGGTCCTGTCGAGTTATGTACGCGCGAAGGTGAGGAACAATTTCCCGCGCCTCCCCGTCCGGGAAGGCGAGAAAGTCTTTGTTTGGTTTACACTCGCGCGCGACAAGCAACATTACAACCAGGTGCTCGGAGAACTACGGAAGAGCAAGGTGTGGCGCGACGATGCTGGACTGCGCCTGAAAGACTACGAGGAACGCGCGCCTCAGGTTCTGACGCTTTCGCCGACATCTCGCTCGCGCCTGAGGTAATCGCCGGTGTATAGCATCAGGAGTGCAGACGCCGGCGATCTCGACCGACTGGCTCCGCTCTTTGAGGCCTATCGCGGGTTCTACCACCAGCCAACGGACGCTGAGCGTTCGCGCGCATTCCTGGCGATGCGCATGGCCGAAGGCGATAGCATTATAATCGTCGCCGACGAGGGCGACCATCTTACGGGCTTCGCGCAGCTCTATCGCTGCTTGTCCTCTCTGGCGCTCGCACCGATGCTCGTGTTGAACGACCTGTTCGTCCATCCATCGGCGCGAGGCCGGGGAACGGGCGCTGCCCTACTTGAGGCATCACGTTCCGCAGCGCGAGCCGCCGGAATCGATAAGCTAGCCCTCAGCACCAGCCGCACGAACGATGGGGCGCAGCGGCTGTACCAAAGTGCCGGCTGGATGCTGGACACTGAATTCGTCACCTATCGGCTGGACCTCCGGTGGTGACGCCCCGCTCGCGTGCACACCACGCCGCGGATCTCCAGCTTCCGGATAGCCGGCTCGTTGATCAGGCGCTCGAACGAGTCAGAGACACATCACCGCCCTGGCTCTTCAACCATGTCATGCGCTCCTGGGTGTTCGCTTCGGTCCTTGCCGAGGTTCGGCACATGAAGCACGACCCCGAAGTTCTCGCGGTGGCGTCGATCCTACATGACCTGGGCCTGGTCGAGCCGCGGGAAGACGTCAGGTTCGAAGTCGCCGGCGCGGATGCTGCCTGGGCGCTCGCGAGCAATCTCGATACCGTTCGCCGCCAGCGGGTGTGGGATGCGATCGCGCTCCACGGCACCTCCTCGATCGCGCGCTTTAAAGAGCCGGAAGTGGCATTAACAAATGCCGGTGTGGTCGCGGATTACGCGGGCGTGGCTCTTAGCGAGATCGGCGACGAGCGCACGAGATCAATTTTGGAAGCATTTCCCCGAGTGGCGATGAAGGCGGCCTTCACCGAATGCCTCTGCCAGCACGTTCGTTTGCGTCCGGCCACTACTTGGGCAAGCTGGGTAGCCGACTTCGGCCGGCGCTTCGTCGAGAACTACAGTCCGCCGTCTGCGGTCGACGCGCTCTGGGACGCGCCTTTCGAAGAATAGGCGTTGACGCACAACGAACCCGATAATCGGCGGCAAAGCCGCGCCGACGCGCACTAGCAGGGGTAGGTAGACTCTGCCCTCCAACCATTGGGAAGACCAGCATGATCGACAGCAACGCACTCGAGCGCAGCCTGCTTTCTGCCATTTGCGCAATGGCCGTAGGCTTGCTCACACCCGCCGCCGCGTTTGCGCAGCCCGACACGACGGCGTGGGAAAGCTCCGCCTCAATGACGCGCGCCACGGCGTTCGCCGCAGACGTGAAGGATGCGCAGGACGTGCTGCGCGGCACGATCGCCGACGAAACCTATGTCGAGGTCGAAGCTGCAATGAAGGACGGGGCCGTAGCGCTCTGGGCGCTCGGCGCCATCGAGGAGCACGGTCCGCATCTGCCGCTTTCAACCGACATCGTCATTCCGTCGGCGCAGCTGCGCGGCGTAAGGTCGGCGCTGGCGAGCCGCGGGATTGAGAGCGCAATCATCCCGCCGTACTATTGGGGTGTCAACGCCGTCACGGGGGCGTTCCCGGGCTCCATCCATGTGCGCCCCGAGGTCATGATCGAACTGATGCTCGACGTGTTCCGCAGCTTGCGACAGAGCGGTTTTCGCGAAGTCTACTGCATCACAGGGCATTTCGATGCAGCACACGGACGCGCCATCGCCGAAGCAGTCAGAGCGGCGAACGAGCAGGGCATCCTGGAAGCCAGGTTTGTCGTTCCGGACACGCTGGGCGCGCGACTTGGGCTTAAGCCGGCTGACCCGTGGTTCGTGTTCGCCGCTTGGCCGCCCGTTGAAACGCGTGGGTTTCCAGACCTCCACGCCGGGGCCGCGGAGACCTCGGCCATGCTCCTGGCAGCGCCGCGCGATGTCGATGCGGATATGGCCAGGGAACTCCCCCCGGTTGTACTCAGCGCAGAGCGATTGCGCGAATGGCGAATGGGAGGAGCGCGTGCGAAAGCGCTTACTCCCCGCGGTTACGTCGGCGCGCCGGCGGAGGCTAACGCGGCAGCCGGCCTTCAGCGTCTTCAGCGCGAGATCGATTCGTATGCGGATGCGATTGAGGCGTCCCATAGGTCAACCGAACTCTCCCGAGGAGCTGAACCGTCGATCGAGCCGAAGGAAGGTGACGAGATTGATTTCTGACTTCGTGCCGCGGCTGATTGCGCAGCTAGCGCGGCGCAAGGTGCGGGAGCCCCTAATGGCGCGGCAAGCGGCTCCCGGCCCGCCCGCAGCGAGCGCCTGCAAAGATCGAGAGGGCTAGAGCGTCTCTTCAGCGCCTTCATTTGAATGCGCCATAACGGCGGTCGATGCCACAAGCCGCCTTTGTCTGCGGTTCACGCAGCACTGGCCTGCTGACCGACGACATTGTCGGTTTCCGAACCCACTTCTTCATTATTGCCGTCACCAGCTTCCCACCAATCGCCCAGTGCATCGATGAGCGGCACCAATCGCACTCCTGCAGGGGTCAAGTCGTACTCGACACGAAGCGGATAGCCTCCGAATTCCGTGCGGCGGACGATGCCGGCGTCTTCCAGCTTGCGCAGCTCGAGCGTCAGCATCTTGTGCGAAATCGTCGGATTGTCCCGGCGAAGATCGCTGAACCGCTTCGTTCCCTCCTGCAGATAGTAGATCAGCAAGGTCGGCCACCGACCGCTGAGGATCTGCATCACCTCTTCGATGGGGCAGCGGGAAACAAGGTCTTTCATACTATTCTCGTGGTAACAAAAAGGTGCGTAATTTACTTGGTGCAGCCGTCAGCTAGTGCCGGGTTTCGCTGCGCAGCGTGGTCACAAGAAATCACGGAGAACCATAAACATGGAACCTATCCTCGTATACGGCTACCCCGCGGGCAGCTCCATGGGGCTCGTCGCCGCTCTTGAGTGGCTGGGCAAGCCCTACAAGCTCTGCCGCGTCGACATGTTGGGCGAAATGCGCGAGGAATCCTACAAGCGCATCAACCCTCGCGTCGAAACACCCGCCTTGATCACCGATCGCGGCGACGTGATCACCGAAACCATGGCGATCGCCCGATGGCTCGAAGTGCGGGACACTGATCGCCGGGTAAGCTTCGATCCGCTGTCGTTCGAAGCCGATCGGATGCACCAGTTCATGGCGTTCATCAACACCGGCTTCACCGGCGCATTCGGGCCTCTCTGGGCGGCGATGGAAATGCAATCTCCCGATCCGGTGCTTCAGTCTGCGCTGAAGAAATGGGGGAGCGAGGGCGTCATCGAACGCCACGACAAGCTTGAAGAAATGCTCGGGGACACCCCGTTTATGATCTCAGACCATCCCACGCTGGCCGATGGGATCCTGGTTGGCGTGGCCCGATGGCTCGACTTCCACCAGGTCGCCGACAAGACCCGCTGGCCGAAGCTCTCCGCACTCAGGGCGCGCATCGAATCCGACCCAGCAGTCGTGTATGCGACGGCGCTGGAAAACCGGGAGATGCAACCAGGCAGCGGAGCATGCCGCGGCCATGTCGAACTGGAGGAAGTGATCGAGCGGTTCGGCTCGGATTAGGGGCGGCTGCGCGCGGCCTCGGCCTTCCGCGAGCCGCGCGCTTCGCCTTTCCATGTCGCCGAGACGACGTCCGTTCCTTCGCTGGCGTAGGCAGAACGCGGCCGAAGAAAGGACGTGCCGCCTTTTTTCTGGCCCATGGGGCACCCTTCGGCACACTCGCGCCATCGGAGGGGCGCGGGGCTGGACCGGAATTAGCCACGCCTTGCGCCCATATGGCTCGTGATTAGACCGGCAATGCTTCGGTTGACCCAAGGGCAATGACGGTAGTCTCGCACCCCAACTATCCTGTCCCTTGCCGTTTCGATCCGCACCACCGCGCCCAAGGACATTCGACCATCCGACTCCCGCAGGATCACAATCACGTCCTCGGATCCGAGCGTGGCGACGACGGCTGAACATGGCAGCCACTGCTCGTTGCGCAGGAAGTAGGGTGACTCGCTCATGAGTCCCTCGAAGCGATCGTAGACACGCAGCCGGGCATCGGCGCTGATCAGTTCGCGCACGCCGTCCCAATCCTGTCGGTTAAAACGCTCTACATATAGACGCAGCAATTCGGCGCGCTGCGGATCGGCTCGCACGGTCGGCGCCGTGCCGGCTTCGCCGGGAAGAGCCGCCAGCTTCGTTCTAGCGCGGAAAAGCGCCCCCTTCACCCCGTCGACGGTTGAGCCGGTGAGTTCGGCGATTTCTGCCAGGGGATAGTCGAAAACGTCCATCAGCAGGACGCAAGCACGCTCTTTGGGCGGGAGCTGCAGGACGAGCCGCTCGATCGCGTGCGTGACGCCGGGATCTCCTGGAATGGTGAGGTCGACCAGCTCGTCGTCGGCAAAGGCAGCCTCGGCTGCAGGACGAAGCTCCTGCCGCCTGAGAAAGTCGATCGACCGGTTGTGCGCTATGCGGAACAACCAGGAGCCGAGCGCAGACGGATTATCCAGGTC
Organism: Pelagerythrobacter sp. Soil_C_18; assembly: GCF_057657235.1. NCBI lineage: Bacteria > Pseudomonadati > Pseudomonadota > Alphaproteobacteria > Sphingomonadales > Erythrobacteraceae > Pelagerythrobacter > Pelagerythrobacter sp. Soil_C_18. The sequence goes on along the minus strand of NZ_JBDGIU010000004.1, from coordinate 2,218 downwards.
GCCGAGCTTTCGATAGGCTTCGAGCAGCGCTTCTTGCATCACGTCCTCGCCGTCCAGCGGAGAGCCGGTCATCCTGGTGCAATAGCGGTGCAGTCGCTCACGAACGTGCCACGCCGTTTCGAGGAAGCCGCGATAACGGCTGTCGGTCGACATTATGGATCCTTCAGCACAGAACGATTTCGCTTGGACACCCGTGCAGGTTCACTTCCGCGAATGTTCGCCCGTCTGTAGCAGCGACCAACGAGGCGCCGGAAGGGACACTCCCGCCGACGGCGCCGTCTGCGCAATAGCTCGAAGCCGCCTCGAAAGGATGTCTTCGATGAGATAGCGCTGACACGTCGCAGCAGGCTACGCGCTCAGCGCTCGAGGCAGTAGACATGCGTCAGTTCGTCCTCGTCGGGGCTCTCGAGAACACGCCTAAACCCGCTCGATACGAGAAGATGGATCGATGCCGCGTTCGCCGGATGAACCGTCGCCTTGACCGGATCGATCTTCTTCTGTCGCGCAAACGTGACGAGGCCCCCCAAAAGCTCGCGCCCGTAGCCTTTTCCCCAATGAGCGCGCGCCAACCCGTAGATGATTTCCTGATCGCCGCCATCGGGCCGGGCGAAGCCCGCCCACCCGACCAACGCATCCGAACCCTTCTCCACGACCGCACCGGTTCCGTATCCGTGCAAGGAGAGGTTTTCCCTGGAGCGTCGGATCCAGAGTTTGGCGGCGGCCTCGCTCAACGGCCGGCCTTCGTCCACGTAGCGGGCCACCAGGGGGTCGACGAACAGCGAAACGAGCGCATCCTGGTCGCTATTTCGAAACGGCCGAACGCGAAGCCGCGGCGTGCCGAGCTCGGAGTGCTGGATCATTGCGGCACCTGCCAATCCGGGCCCCAAGTGGTACGGAGGCGGGTGAGCCTGCAGGATACTCCCTTCTTCCCTACTCTGCGCATCGGCCGCTCCATCATCTGCCGGCCTCCTCTAAAACCGTTACGCCGTCGTAGCCTCTGACGTTGAACGCCCGGTGCTCCTCGAATTCGGGCTGTGTGAGAATGGAAACGATGTACTCGCCGAACTGGCGGGGCGGCATTGGCGCACCAAACCGCTGCATGTACTCGTCCATGGGGATCCGCAGTTTGGTGCTGTAGGCTGATGATGCGGCGTCGCCGGTCCCGGTTCCAGCGATCATCTGACGCGGCACGACCGTCTGGAATCGAATGCCCAGATTCCTTTCCGCGGACAGCCGCTCCGCATAATTGGCCATGATCCATAACATGCGTTTCGCGCCGGCATAGCCGCCGGACATCGGCGAACCACCGATCGCGGCGCCGCTGGATCCGACCAGCACGCGGCTTCCGGGCTCGAGCGGCGTCGAAAGCGCTGCCTGAAGCCAGTGAAGCCCGGCCTTTACGTCCGTCTCCCAAGTGTTGCTGAACGAATCCCACGTATGTTCGTCAAGTAGCGCCATTGCGGGAGGGGCGCCTGCGTTGAGCAACAGGATCGTCGGTTTAACCTCCGCGAGGATTGTCATTGCGGCCTCACGGTCAGTGACGTCAGCCGCGATCGTCGCGACCCCGAGTCTATCTTCGACGACTTTCAGGTCCCTGGCGGTCCGGGCAATGACTGTCACCGTCGCGCCATGATCAACGAGCGCCTCGACAGCGCCCAGCCCAAGGCCGCGGCTCCCTCCGGTGACCACGGCCGTCTGGTTCTCCAAGTTCATGATGCGCGCCTCCTGTTCGCACTTGCGTCCACAAATCATTGACGGTCGAGGACCACAAAAAGAGTCGCGCGCGCTGTGAAAATTTTGTCCATCGCGGTTGAGGCGGCTGCAACCATTGCGGCCCTGGTGATAGTTTGCCGCGACATCTGCCTCGCAAAAATACGGGCACTAGAAGCAATCTCGATCCGACTGGCGCAGAGAAGGGCCGCCACGACCGGCAGCAGGGATAGGTCATGTGCGCAGTTTGAGCGGGGCATGCCGCGGGGCGGTATGGCTTGATCATCTGCTGGTCGCTCCGCCCATTGAGGGGCGCCACAGGGCGCTACTCCGCTGCCTGCAATTGATCTTCGACTTTGTAGCACATCGGCTTGCGCATCCATTCCTCCACGTCGGCCTCCAGCCAGGCGACGCAGCGAGCGCCGATCACGATCTGCTTCGGAAACGTGCCCTCCTCGATCTTGCGGTAGAGTGTCGAGCGGCTGAGGCCGGTCTTGTCGAGCACGGC